>NZ_JAPUBU010000003.1:0-784282 GCF_030397705.1 Janthinobacterium sp. SUN100
TACAAAACCGCCTGCGCACGCTTTACGCCCAGTAATTCCGATTAACGCTTGCACCCTACGTATTACCGCGGCTGCTGGCACGTAGTTAGCCGGTGCTTATTCTTCAGGTACCGTCATTAGCAAAGGATATTAGCCTTCACCGTTTCTTCCCTGACAAAAGAGCTTTACAACCCGAAGGCCTTCTTCACTCACGCGGCATTGCTGGATCAGGCTTTCGCCCATTGTCCAAAATTCCCCACTGCTGCCTCCCGTAGGAGTCTGGACCGTGTCTCAGTTCCAGTGTGGCTGGTCGTCCTCTCAGACCAGCTACTGATCGATGCCTTGGTAGGCTTTTACCCTACCAACTAGCTAATCAGATATCGGCCGCTCCACGAGCATGAGGTCTTGCGATCCCCCACTTTCATCCTTAGATCGTATGCGGTATTAGCGTAACTTTCGCTACGTTATCCCCCACTCTAGGGTACGTTCCGATATATTACTCACCCGTTCGCCACTCGCCACCAGAGCAAGCTCCGTGCTGCCGTTCGACTTGCATGTGTAAGGCATGCCGCCAGCGTTCAATCTGAGCCAGGATCAAACTCTTCAGTTTAATCTCTGTTACTTTGCCGTTTTACCGGCACCGTTATTTCTAACGGGTCGCTCACTCAAAAAACTGACAGGCCACTACTTTCGTAGCGCCTATTTCATTATTTCTTGTGAACATTTGATATTTTAAGTATTACAGCAATCCGAAGATCGCTGCTGCACTTACATCAAATGCCCACACTTATCGACTGTTAATTGTTAAAGAACTGTATTCGGTTACTGCTTTCGCGCTATCGACAAAGCGTTGTGTTTGTCAGCTGCGAAGAAGGAAGAGTATGAAGCGTTTCGGTCATTTCGTCAACCTTCTTTTTTACTACCCAGCCCCTGAAGGCTGTCCCTTTTGTGCCGCAAACTAGTGCGTCTCATCGGGGAGGCGAATCATATCAAAGACCGTCGAAGTTTGGCAAGCGCTTTTCCAGAAAAGCGTGCATGCCTTCTTTTTGTGCAGGCGTACCGAAGGCGGCCTGGAACAAGCGGCGCTCGTAGGCGACACCATCCGTCAAGGTGGTTTCAAAGGCGCGGTTGACGCAATCCTTGATCATCATGGCCACCGAGGTCGGCATGGCGGCGATAGTCTTGGCGGCAGACAGGGTTTCTTCCAGCAACTTATCGGCCGGCACGACGCGCGACACCAGGCCGATGCGCTCCGCCTCGGCGGCATCGATGGTGCGCGCCGTCAACAGCAGATCCATGGCCTTGGCCTTGCCGATGGCGCGCGGCAAACGCTGCGTGCCGCCCGCGCCCGGCGTGACGCCGACCTTGATTTCCGGCTGGCCAAATTTGGCGCTGTCGGCGGCGATCAGGAAATCGCACATCATGGCCAGTTCGCAACCGCCACCGAGCGCATAGCCGGCCACCGCACCCACCACAGGTTTGCGCACGCGCAAGATATGTTCCCAGTTGCGGCTGATGTAGCCCTGGGTAAAGGTGTCCGGGTAGGTGTAATCGGCCATGGCGGCGATATCGGCGCCGGCGGCAAACGCTTTTTCGTTGCCAGTGAGCACGATGCAGCCGATATTGTCATCCGCGTCGAACTTCAGCAAGGCGTCGCCCAGCTCATTCATCATGTTGTCGTTCAAGGCATTCAAGGCCTTCGGGCGATTCAGGCGGATGACCGCCACTTTGTCCTGGATATCGATGATCAAGTCTTCGTATTGCATATAGTCTCCTCTGGATGAACACGGTGACAACGATTGTAGCGGCTAACGGCAGCGGCGCGGCAGGTGCGCTGCTATTATTGTGAGCCTGATCATTTTCATATCGAGCAAGATATTTTCTCCTCCCTCTTCCAGTACTGCGCCCATTACCTGCGCGGCGACGGCAGCGCCGCCAGCGTCGATTTCCGCCGCCTGTGGTTCAGCAACGGCCTCAATTGCTTCGGCGCCCAGATCACCTCACTGGCCCTGCCCCTGTGCGCGGTGCTGTTACTGCATGCGACGCCGGAACAGATGGGCGTGCTGGTTGCCTTGCAGGCGCTGCCGTTCGCCCTGTTCGGTTTGCCCGTCGGCGTGCTGCTGGACCGGCGCAGCAAGCACCCGATCATGCTGTTCAGCGAAAGCATGTCCGGCCTGGCCCTGGCCAGCGTGGCAGTGGCTTACTGGTGCGGCGTGCTGTCGATGCCGTGGTTATATATAGTAGGGTTCATCATCGGCACGGGCTTCGTCGTGGGCGGCGGTGCCGAGCAGGTGTTTCTGACTTTCCTCGTGGGCCGCGATGGCTTGATCGATGCGCAGTCGAAATTTGCCGCCACCGAATCGGCTTCGCGCCTGATCGGTCCCGGCCTGGCCGGCGTGCTGGTGCAGGTCTTGTCCGCGCCCGTCGCCATCCTGTGCACGGCGTGCGGTTATCTGATTTCCGTCTTCAATTTGCGCGCCATGAGCGTGCGCGACCCACACCCGGCGCCATCCGACAAGCACGCTTTGCGCGACATCGCCGACGGCTTGCTGTTCGTGTGGCGCGAGCCGCTGCTGCGCGCGCTGGCCTGGGGCGCCGGCATCTGGCACTTCCTGTTTTACGCCAGCATGGCCTTGACGGTGCTGTTCGCCACGCGCGATCTGGGCATGAGTCCTGGCGTGCTCGGCATGACGCAGATGCTGGGCGGCGCCGGCGTACTACTCAGCGCCTTCATCGTCAAGCCATTGACGAAGCGCTACGGCGCCGGCCGCACCATCCTGATCGGCCTGGCATCCACCTCCGTGTGCTTTGCCCTGACGCCGACGATTCCGGCAGCACTGTTCGGCAGCGCGGCCGCCAGCGCCGTGGCGTATGCCATATTGATGTTCTTTTTCGATTGCGGCGTGATGCTGTTCTTTATTCCCTACCTGGGCCTGCGCCAGAAGGTGACGCCCGATCCCATGCTGGGCCGCATGACGTCGACCATGCGCTTCCTGACGGTGGCGACGGCGCCGCTGGGCGCGCTGGCCGCCGGCTGGATCGCGGAACACTTTGGCGTGCGCAATGGCCTGGCCTGTATCGCGGCCGGCAGCATCCTGTTGACGGTCGCCATGGTGTGGGGCACGCCGCTGCGTAGCGTGCGCACCTGAAGCGATGAACGGGCATACACTGCTAAAAGATTGCTTTGGCGACACTATTCACGCCAAAGCCTGCGAGGTTTGATTTATATCAAGGTTTTAATTGATGTAAATCCATAAGCTGTCTTACATCACTTGAGGAGCACGCCATGTTTAACGCCATCTTATTTCCCACCGACGGTTCGCCGTTGTCCGACAAAGCCGCCGAGACCGCCCTCGCCTTCGCCCAGCTGAACAAAGCCAAGCTGGTCGCCATCAGCGTGGTGCAGCCCTTCCCGTTCTCGCCGATGGCCGACGGCGGCATCGTGCTCGACGCCAGCCTGTATGAACAGCAGATGCAGGAAGCCTCGCAACGCGCCATCGACAAGATCGGCGCAGCGGCGCGTGACGCCGGCGTGCCTTTCGAAGGCGTGGTGGCCGTATCGCCGAGCCCGCACGATGAAATCGTCAATGCGGCGCAAACCTACCATTGCGACATCATCCTAATGGCCTCGCATGGCCGCAAGGGTTTGAACAAGCTGTTCGTGGGCAGCGAAACGCAAAAAGTGCTGGCGCATACCCATCTGCCAGTCATGGTCCTGCGCTAACCTTGCGCTAGCGCAATCCCCGCCCGGCGCCGCGAGAAACTCAGCGCGCCGGCGCCTGCTTCGGCAACAACACCCACACGGCGCCGCTCTGTTTCATGCGGCCCGCATTCTCGGCCGCTTCCGCGCCAAAGCCAAAGAAATAATCGACACGGATCGGCCCGCGAATGGCGCCGCCCGTATCCTGCGCCATCACCAGGCGCTGCATGGGAATTTCGCTATTGGCTTGCGTGGTGGACAAGAATACGGGCGCACCCAGCGGCAGGAAACGCGAATCGATGGCTACCGAGCGCTGCGGCGTCAGCGGCACGCCCAACGCGCCCTTCGGCCCCACTTTCGGATCGGGCAAGCGCTCTTCCTTGAAGAAGACATAGCTCGGGTTGGCGTTGAACAATTCATCCTTGCGCGTGGGATGGCCCGCGATCCACGCCTTGATGCCTTGCGCGGATGCCTGGCTCAGGGTCAGCTCGCCCTTGTCGACCAGGTAGCGGCCGATCGATTTATACGGATGGCCGTTTTGATCCGCGTACGCCACGCGCACGGTTTCCTGCGTATCGGTCAGCTGCACGCGCCCGGAACCCTGCACTTGCAGGAAGAACGCCTCGACTTCGTCATCCACCCACAGCAATTCCTTGCCCGTGACGGACGTGGCGCGCTCGATATCGGCGCGGGTTGCGTACGGTATCACCTTCTTGCCGACCAGCTTGCCCCGCAAGCGCATGTTTTTCAGTTCCGGATACACGCCGGACAAGTCCACCGAGACCAAGTCGTCAGGCACTTTGTACAGCGGTGTCTGATATGGGCCGCCACGCTTGCGCGCGCCGTGCAGCAATGGCTCGTAATAACCGGTCACCAGTCCAGTATTGGCGCCATCGGCGGTGACGACTTGATTTGGCACAAAGAAGGTCTCGAAAAACAGGCGGATGGCCTTGTCGCTGTCGGCATTGACCTGGCGCGCAATGGTGCACGATTCCTTCCAGTCCGGCCGTTTCACCAGCACACCGCACGAAGCCATGAAGGCGGGCCAGGCGGCGCGCATGTCGTCGCGGGCCCAGCCTGGCAAGGCGGCAAACTTGGCGGGCACGAAGGTGGGCGCCGCCACGTCCGTGGCATCCTTGGCATCGGCCGGCTTGGCAGGCACAGGCTTGACGACGGTCGGCGCAATGGCGGGCGCCTTGCCGCTGGAAGCAGCGGGCGGCGCGACGGGCGGCGTGGTGCAGGCGGACAAGACAAGCGCGACGGCGCCGATTGAAACAGGTAGACTACCGCGTGTAAACAGACGGCTGGTAAATGGGCTGCGGGTAAATAACATAGGGATGCGTATGTGGATCTTGATGATAGAGGCGCTGGTGGCGTTCTTCTTGCTGGCATTTATAGTCTGGTGGACCATGTATTCGGGCAAAAAGCCCGCACCGCCGGCACGCAAGCAGCTCAGTGAAGAACAGGACGCCACCGAAAAACTGAAATAAGGGGGCAAGCCCCCCCCGGCGTTTCCTTAATGCAGGGTGCGCGGCACCGACAGCACGAACTCGGGAATCGGCGCTTCGAACTGATGGCCGTCTTCGGCCACGCAGAAGTATTCGCCGTGCATCGAGCCTTGCGGCGTGCCCAGCATGGTGCCGCTCGTATATTCGAATTGCTCGCCCGGCTGCAACAGCGGCTGGTGACCGACGGCGCCCAGGCCGCGCACCTCTTCCACCTTGTTGTTCGCATCCGTGATGACCCAGTGGCGCGAAATCAGTTGCGCGCCAGCCGTGCCCGTGTTGACGACGCGGATCGTGTAGCTGAACACGTGCCGCCCCTGGTCCGGTGCCGATTGATCGGGCAGATATTGCGTTTTGACCGTTACCGTAAATTCATAAGTCGCCATCGTCATTCCTCTTCAGACATTGCCAGTCATATTGTGTGTCGCGCGCGACGCATTGGCCATCGCGCGATGCGTATTCTGTGTTTCACCGTACTTCAATGAGGCATGGTAACGGCGTCAGGCGTAAAATAGCGCAAATCGCATTTTCTATCCTTTGGCTACTTCACCATGACAACATTCCGTATCGCTCCCAGCATCCTGTCCGCCGACTTTGCCCGCCTGGGCGAGGAAGTGCGCAACGTCGTTACCGCCGGCGCCGACATCATCCACTTCGACGTGATGGATAACCATTACGTGCCGAACCTGACCATCGGCCCGCTGGTGTGCGAAGCGATCCGCCCGCACGTGCAAGTGCCCATCGATGTGCATCTGATGGTCAAGCCTGTCGATCGCATTATCCCGGATTTCGCCAAGGCTGGCGCGAACATCATCACCTTTCACCCGGAAGCGTCGGATCACGTCGATCGTTCCTTGCAGTTGATCCGCGACAATGGCTGCAAATCGGGCCTGGTTTTCAACCCGGGCACGCCGCTGCATTACCTGGAACACGTGATGGACAAGATCGACATCATCCTGATCATGTCCGTCAACCCGGGCTTCGGCGGCCAGTCCTTCATTCCGCAAGCGCTGAAGAAAATCGCCGAAGCGCGCCGCATGATCGACGAGTCGGGCCGTGACATCATGCTGGAAGTCGATGGCGGCATCAAGATCGACAACATCGCCGCCGCTGCCGCCGCCGGCGCCGACACCTTTGTCGCCGGCTCGGCCATCTTCGGCAAGCCGGACTACAAGGCCGTCATCGACGCCATGCGCGCCGAACTGGCCAAAACGGTGGGCAACTGATGCAAGCGGGCACGGTGAAAGACCACGTACTGGCTGGCGTGCGCGCCGCCATCATCGACCTCGATGGCACGATGCTCGACACCGTGCCCGATTTTCATGTCGCCATCAATGGCATGCGCGCCGAACTGGACCTGGCGCCCATCAGCGCCGATGCCATCAAGTTGATGGTGGGCAAGGGCTCGGAAAACCTGATCCGCACCGTGCTGGCGCTCGACTTCGATGACGCCGGCGTGGAACAGCGTTTCGAGCAGGCGATGGAGGGCTACCAGCGTCACTACCTGGCCATCAATGGCCAGTTCAGCACCCTGTATCCGGAGGTCGAAGCGGGATTGTCGGCGATGAAGGCGGCGGGCCTGCGCCTGGCCTGCGTCACCAACAAGCCGATCGCCTTCGCCCTGCCCCTGCTGAAACTGAAAAACCTGGATCAGTATTTCGAGATCGTCTATGGCGGCGATTCGCTGCCGCAGAAAAAACCGCACCCCATGCCGCTGCTGCAAGTGTGCGCGGACTTCGACCTGCCGCCATCCAAAGTGGTGGCCATCGGCGACTCATCGAATGACGCGCAAGCGGCCAGGGCTGCGGCTTGCCCCGTACTGACGGTACCGTACGGCTACAATCACGGACACTCTATACACGATACCGATTCCGATGGTATAGTAAAGACACTGCTCGAAGCAGCCCGTTTTATTGGCATGCAAAACTAACCGGCATACTGACCAAACCCAACACCATATCGTGAACACGTTTCTCATCAAAAAACACAATGTCACCCAAACCGGCTCGATTGAGGCCTGGCTTTGGCGACGCTGGCAATCCTGGCAGGCTTAAGGGCCGAGCCGTTACGATTGCTGCCGGTTGTACACACGTCGTTTGCGCATGTTGCGCACGTTGCGTGTCCCGGCAAGTTTTTTGATAACCCACCGCAGGGTTTGTGCACTATGCACACTCATACCCTGACGGCATGGAGAGAAACATGACCGAACTCGAATTCAAATCGCTGGGCCAGCAAGGCTACAACCGCATCCCCCTGATCGCGGAAGCGTTCGCCGACCTGGAAACCCCGCTCACCCTGTACCTGAAACTGGCACAGGCGCAACAAGGCGGCAAGAACACCTTCCTGCTCGAATCCGTCGTCGGCGGCGAACGCTTCGGCCGCTATTCCTTCATCGGCTTGCCCGCCACGACCGTGCTGCGCAGCTATGGCAAACGCACCGAAATCGTCAAGAACGGCAGCGTAATCGAAGAACACGAAGGCAATCCGCTCGACTTCATCGAACAATTCCAGTCGCGCTTCAAGGTGGCCCTGCGCCCCGGCATGCCGCGCTTCTGCGGCGGCCTGGCCGGCTACTTCGGCTACGACACCGTGCGCCACATCGAGAAGAAACTCGCCGGCGGCGCGCCGAAAGACGACTTGAAGCTGCCCGACATCCAGCTGATGGTGACGGAAGAACTGGCCGTCATCGACAACCTGTCCGGCAAGCTCTACCTGATCGTCTACGCCGACACGACGCAGCCCGAATCGTTTTCGAAAGCGCAGCAGCGCCTGAAGGACTTGCGCATGATGCTGCGCCGCGGTGTCGATGCGCCTGTCACCAGCGCTTCCGTGCGCACGGAAACCATCCGCGACTTTTCCAAGGAAGATTACCTGAAGGCCGTCGCCAAGGCGCATGAATACGTGATGGCGGGCGACCTGATGCAGGTGCAGATCGGCCAGCGCATCCGCAAACCTTACGTCGATTCGCCGCTGACACTGTACCGCGCCTTGCGTTCGCTCAACCCGTCGCCGTATATGTACTTCTATAATTTCGGTGACATGCAGATCATCGGCGCCTCGCCGGAAATTCTGGTGCGCAACGAAAAGACGGCGGACGGCGGCAAGAAAGTCACCTTGCGCCCGATCGCCGGCACCCGTCCGCGCGGCGCCACGCCAGAGCGCGACGCCGAATTGTCGGCCGAGCTGCTGGCCGACCCGAAAGAGATCGCCGAGCACGTGATGCTGATCGACCTGGCGCGCAACGATATCGGCCGCATCGCCGAGACAGGCAGCGTGCAAGTCACCGACCGCATGGTCATCGAAAAATACTCGCACGTGCAGCACATCGTTTCGAACGTGGAAGGCAAGCTGAAAGATGGCCTGTCGAACCTGGACGTGCTGCGCGCGACCTTCCCCGCCGGCACCCTGACGGGCGCGCCGAAAGTGCGCGCCATGGAAGTGATCGACGAACTGGAAATCACCAAGCGCGGCATCTACGGCGGCGCCTGCGGCTACCTGTCGTTTGGCGGCGAAATGGATGTGGCGATCGCCATCCGCACGGGCGTGGTCAAGGACGGCATGCTGTACGTGCAGGCCGCGGCCGGCATCGTGGCCGACTCCATTCCCGAAATGGAATGGCAGGAAACGGAAAACAAGGCGCGTGCCGTACTGCGCGCCGCCGAACAAGTGCAAGATGGCCTGGATGGAGGGTTTTAAGATGCTGCTGATGATCGACAACTACGACTCCTTCACCTACAACATCGTGCAGTATTTCGGCGAGTTGGGCGAAGACGTGCGGGTCTACCGCAACGATGAAATCACGATCGCACAGATCGAGGCGCTGAACCCGGACCGCATCTGCATCTCGCCCGGTCCGAAAGCGCCGGCACAGGCGGGCATTTCCGTGGAAGTGCTCAAGCACTTCGCCGGCAAGAAACCGATACTGGGCGTGTGCCTGGGCCACCAGGCCATCGGCGAAGCGTTTGGCGGCAACGTCATCCGCGCCAAGCAAGTCATGCATGGCAAGACTTCCCTCATCGCGCATACGGGCGTGGGCGTTTTCAAAGACTTGCCCAGCCCCTTCACAGTGATCCGCTACCACTCTTTGGCGATCGAACGCGCCTCGCTGCCTTCCTGCCTGGAAGTGACGGCGTGGACGGACGACGGCGAAATCATGGGCGTGCGCCACCGGGAATACGATATCGAGGGCGTGCAGTTCCACCCCGAATCGATCCTCTCGGAGCACGGCCACGCCCTGCTGAAGAACTTTCTCGAGCGCTGATTTTCCGCG
The DNA here is from genome assembly GCF_030397705.1 of Janthinobacterium sp. SUN100. Classification (NCBI taxonomy): domain Bacteria; kingdom Pseudomonadati; phylum Pseudomonadota; class Betaproteobacteria; order Burkholderiales; family Oxalobacteraceae; genus Janthinobacterium; species Janthinobacterium sp. SUN100. The sequence goes on from NZ_JAPUBU010000003.1 coordinate 9,455, forward strand.
CACGCCACGGCGTGCCATCAGTGTCCTCCTGCGCCATCATTGAAGAAGGAAGCATCATGCCGATCACACCACAAGAAGCCCTGCTGCGCTGCATCGAACACCGCGAAATCTTTCACGACGAAATGCTGTACCTGTTCCGCCAGATCATGTCCGGCGAAATGTCGCCCACCATGATCGCCGCCCTCACCATGGGCTTGCGCGTGAAAAAGGAAACCATCGGCGAAATCGCCGCCGCCGCGCAAGTGATGCGCGAGTTTTCCACCAAGGTGCCCATGGCCGACACCACCAACCTGCTCGACATCGTCGGCACGGGCGGTGACGGCGCGCACACGTTCAATATTTCCACCGCCTCGATGTTCGTGGCCGCCGCCGCCGGCGCGCGCGTGGCCAAGCATGGCGGGCGCAGCGTGTCTTCCTCGTCCGGCAGCGCCGACGTGCTGGACTCGCTGGGCGTCAACATCAACCTGCAGCCCGAGCAGATCGCCCAGTCGATCGCGCAAACGGGCATCGGCTTCATGTACGCGCCGAATCACCACGCGGCCATGAAGCATGCGGCGCCCGTGCGCCGCGAGCTGGGCGTGCGCACCATCTTCAATATCCTGGGCCCCTTGACCAATCCCGCCGGCGCGCCGAATATTTTGATGGGCGTGTTCCACGCCGACCTGGTCGGCATCCAGGTGCGCGTGCTGCAGCGCCTGGGTGCGCAGCACGCCATCGTCGTGTATGGCCGCGACAACATGGATGAAGTGTCGCTGGGCGCGGCCACCATGGTCGGTGAACTGGTCAACGGCGAAATCCGTGAATATGAAATCCATCCCGAAGACTTCGGCATGTCGATGATCGCCAGCCGCAACCTGAAGGTGGCCGATTCCGTGGAATCGAAAGCCAAGATGATGGAAGCGCTGCGCGGCGAGCCCGGTGCGGCCGCCGACATCGTCGCCCTGAACGCGGGCACGGCGCTGTACGCGGCCGGCGTGGCCAGTTCGATCGAAGACGGCCTGGCGCGCGCGCGCACCGCCGTCAGTTCGGGCGCGGCCCTGGCGAAACTCGCGCAATTCGTGCAGGTCACGCAACAGCTGGGCACCCCGGCACAAGCGTAAGCTGCCGCCCTCCTTTATAGAATAGCGACCATCATGTCCGACATACTCGATAAAATCCTGGCCGTGAAAGCCGATGAAGTGGCCAAGGCCAAGGCCCGCCGCAGCCTGGCCAGCCTGCGCGGCGACGTGGAAAGCGACAGCGCCCTGCGCGCCGGCCTGCGCGGCTTCGAAGCGAGCCTGCGCCAGCACATCGCCGCCGGCAAGCCCGGCATCATCGCCGAAGTGAAAAAGGCGTCGCCGTCGAAAGGGGTCATTCGCGCCGACTTCCGCCCGTCTGATATCGCCGCCAGCTATGCCGCGCATGGCGCGGCCTGCCTGTCCGTGCTGACGGATGAACAGTTCTTCCAGGGATCCGTGGAGTACCTGCAGCAGGCGCGCGCCGCCTGCGCCATCCCCGTGCTGCGCAAGGATTTCATGGTCGACATGTACCAGATCTATGAAGCGCGCGCCATGGGTGCCGACTGCATCCTCCTGATCGTCGCTGCGCTCGACCATGGCCTGATGGCGGAGATGGAAGCGTGCGCCCACGAACTGGGCATGGGCGTGCTGATCGAAAGCCACGATGGCGACGAACTGACGGCGGCCCTGAAACTCAAGAGCGCATTGATCGGCATCAACAACCGCAACCTGCGCACCTTCGAAACGTCGCTCGACACGACCATCAAGCTGTTACCGCGCATCCCGCAAGACAAATTGATCATCACGGAATCGGGCATCCACGGCACGGCCGACGTGCAACGCATGCGCGATGCGCACATCCACAGCTTCCTCGTGGGCGAAGCGTTCATGCGCGCGCCCGACCCCGGCGTGGAGCTGGAACGCCTGTTCGGTTAAACCATGGTAGGCTGGTAGCATGAGATACGGAATTATCGTCCTTGCCGCCGCCAGCCTGCTGTCGGCCTGCCAGACCGCGGCCCCGCCGGCGGTGAGCACGCCCACGTCCACGCCCCCTCGCACGCCGGCCGCGATACAGCTGGCCGCCAGCATCGACGCCTACAAGTCGCTGGTGGCACAGCAGATCATGGCGGCCAACGCCGCCTACACGTTCAGCGGGCGCCTGCCGCCCATGCTGCCGGCCATCGTCGTGCTCGACCTGAGCGTGGGCCCGGACGGCGAGCTGAAAAGCGTGCACGTGCACCGTTCGCGCGACAGCGAAGCATCGGCCGCGGCGCTGGCCGCCGTGCGGCGCGTGCCCACCCTCTTTCCGCCGGCGTCACACCTGATGCACCGCCACGCCCGGACCTTCGATTTCTCCGAAACCTTCCTGTTCAACGACCAGTACCAATTCCAGCTGCGGACCTTGTCCGGTCCACAGTAAACGCGGCGGTATCGAGTTCGATGCGGTCGCGTCCCCGTTCCTTGGCCAGGTACAGGGCCGCATCGGCGCGCGACAACAGCTGTTCCAGCCCTTCCACCACCGACGCCTGGCAAGCGACGCCGATACTGACCGTACACGGTGGCAGCCCTGTATGACTGGGCTCGCGCAGCAAGGCGCGGATGCGTTCTGCCACGCCCAACGCATTATGCGCCGGCATGTCCGGCATCAGCACGACGAACTCCTCGCCGCCGAAACGCGCCACGCAATCCGATTCGCGCAAGGCGCCCTTGATAACGGTGGCCACGTGCGCCAGCACCCGGTCACCCACCGCGTGACCGTGGCGGTCATTGATCAATTTGAAGTAATCGAGGTCGATGCTGAGCAATGTCAACGGCAAGCGGCGGCGGCGCAGATTGTCTATCTCGCGCGCATAGGCGTCGCCAAAGCCGCGCCGGTTCAGCACCTGGGTCAGCGGATCGTGGGTCGAGCGGCGCTCCAGTATCTGCTGCAGGCGGCGCGTCGCCATCGTCATGAAGCCCACCGTCAGCAGCAGCGCCATGAAATTGGCGACCGCCAGATAGATGCCGGCCGGCGTGCCGGCCACCGTCAGGTTCACGCTGGCGCCGCCATGCAGCAAGGCAGACACGCCGCGCGCCAGCACCACGACGGCTTGCATCAGCATCAGCGCGGCAAAGAAAAAACTCGAGAAATGGCGCTCGCCATGGCGCCATACCAGTTGCACCTGGCGCGCATAAAACAGGAAGACCAGCAGGGAAAAGACCGCCACGCGCGCCGAAAAATCGGGCTGCGCCAGCAACCACCAGCTATTGCCGGCGATGGCCAGGGCAAGTATCAGCAGATAGGCGCGGCGGCTGGGCGCCAGGCCAAAGAATTTCTCCGTGCCCAGCATCGACAGGCCGATACCGGCCACCAGCGCCGCATTGGCCGCGATCATGGACAATGCCGGCGGCAGCACCTCGCGGGTGCCGAACAGCAGGGACGCGCACACCAGCAACAGCAAGCCGGCCGCCCAATGCCCCAGGCCATGCACCTCGCGCCGGAAACTGCGATACACCGAGAACATGACGATGCTCATCGCCCCGCACATCAGGGTCGTCATCAGCATAATCGTTCGAGGATCGAGGGTTTGCACGTTGGGCGCGATCTAAAAGAAGCGGTTCGGCAATTTTAGTTTAGTTAAAGAAAAATTAGTTCATTTGCAGTAAATATGATGGCAAGCCGCCAGTTTCACCGGATAAGTTGCATTTGGGAAATTGCTGCTTGAAATAAAAAACCGGCCAGTGACGGCCGGTTTTCTGTCTTACCGCATGAGCATCATGCCGCACTAGGACGCTTCGGCCCCGTGGCTTTCTTCGGCGCCGGCAGCAGCGCCAGACTGACGCCGGGCACGCGGTCGCCTTGCAGCACGGCCGTGAACGTCATCAGCTCGTCGCGGCGGAAGGCGTGGATGGCCACCTTGGCGCCGACGGCGTAGCGGCCCAGCAAGGTGTCCAGGTTGGCCGGGTTACCCGTCACGCGCAAGCCATCGATGGCCACCAGCACGTCGCCCGCCGACAGGCCGGCCACGTGCGCCGCGCCGCCCTGGTGCACCTGCGCCAGCTTGGCATCGTTGCCGTCGCGGCCCAGGTTGACGTCCAGGCTGGCCTTTTCCGCCTTGCGCGCATCGCTGTATTTCACGCCGAACGGCGCCAGCAGGCGCGCCAGCGGCACATCGTCCGTGCCGCGGATGTAGCGCTCGAAGAACGGTTTCAGGCGCGTGCCGGCAATTTCATCGAACAGGGCTTCGACTTCGGCCGGCGTCACGCCGCGGCCCTTGCCTTCTCCCTTGCCCTTGTAGAAATCGCGGCCATAACGCTGCCACAAGGCCTGCATCACGTCGTCCAGCGACTTTTCGCCATTCGTCTTCGTGCGCAGTGTCAGATCGAAGGCCAGCGCGATCAGCGAACCCTTGGTGTAGTAGCTGACGATGGCGTTCGGCGCGTTTTCATCCTGGCGGTAGTACTTGCCCCAGGCGTCGAAGCTGGAATCGGCCACGCTTTGCTTCGTGCGGCCGCTGCCGCGCAAGACGCTGTTGACGGTTTTCCCCAGCAATTTGAAATAGGCTGCCTCGTCGATCAGGCCCGCGCGCACCAGCATCAGGTCGTCGTAATAGCTGGTGAAGCCCTCGAATAGCCACAGCAGCGGCGAATAGCTTTCCGCCTGCAGGTTGTACGGCGCGAAGGCGGCCGGCTTGATGCGCTTGACGTTCCAGGTGTGGAAGTACTCATGGCTGCACAAGCCCAGGAATTTCAGGTAGCCGTCGCCGACTTCCGTGCTGTTTGAAGCCGTCGTCGGCAGGTCCGCACGCGCGCAGATCAGCGCCGTCGAGGCGCGGTGTTCCAGGCCGCCGTATCCGTCGCCGACGGCCATGGTCATGAACACATAGCGGTCCATCGGCGCTTTCCTTGTCTTCGGCTCGAAGAAGGCGATCTGCATTTCGCAGATGGCTTTCAGGTCGCGGCACAGGCGGTCCAGGTCCAGGTTAGGTACCTTGCCCGTGACGACGATATCGTGCGGCACGCCATGCGCGGTGAAAGTGGCCAGCGCGAAGTCGCCCATCTCCACCGGGTGGTCGATCAGCTCGTCGTAGTTGGCCGCCTGGTAGCTGCCGAAGCCATAACGTTTCGCTTTCAATTCCGGCAGGGTGGTGGCCACTTTCCACGTCTTGCAGGCCGCATCCTTCGGCTGCACGATATGCACTTCATGCGGCTCGGCCTCCTGGCCCAGCACGCGCAAGAACACGCTGGTGCCGTTGAAGAAGCCGTGATTTTGGTCCAGGTGGGCGGCGCGCACGGACAAATCCCAGGCATACACGTCATACTCGACGGTCAACGGGCCCTTGCACGGGGCGGCTTGCCACGAATGCTTGTCCAGCTTGGTCAGCGCCACGGCCTTGCCCTCGGACTCGGCGCGGATGCTGACGATATTGCGCGAAAATTCGCGGATCATGTAGCTGCCCGGAATCCAGGCCGGCAAGGCAAATACCTGGCCGATGGCGGCCGGCGACTTGACGGTCAACGTCACCTTGAACATGTGACCGGCCAGGTCGGCTGCGGCAATGCTGTAGATGATGCCGGCGGCCGGTGCGGTTTTCACTGCGGTTTTTGCCGCGGCTTTGCTTGTGGCTTTGCCGCTTGCCTTGGCTCCCGCCTTGGCGGTGATTTTTTGAATCGGTGCTTTCTTCATGTTTTCCTCGTGTCTGGCATGGATGTTCTACAATCGCCCAGGCGCGCCAGGCGCCGGCGACAAATCGTCAGGTGTATCAATATCGCGCAAGATGCCGCTGTCGTCCACTGCTACTTCGCACACGGCATGGCTGTTGACGATGCTGCGCGCGCCCTGGTCGCCATCGAGTGCCAGCAGCAGCGGCAAGTGAAAGGCGCTGAACGCGACAGGATTGCCGCGCCGTCCCTGGAACACGGGCACGGCGATGCGCGCGCCATCGCCGATGGCGTGCGACAAGGCGGCGATTGTAGCCGCTTCCACACTAGGCATGTCGCCCAGGGCGATCAGCCAGCCCGGCGCGCCGCGCACGTGACCGATGGCGCAGGTGAGCGAGGCGGCCATGCCCGTGTCGGCATCATGGCAGACGCGTACCTCGCAGCCCAGCGCACCGAGCTGGCGCGCGACCTCGGCATCGTCGGGGCGCACCACGGCCAGCACGCGCGGCAAGGCAGCCAGCATGTTCCTCGCTGCCGCCACCACCACCGGCAGACCCGCGTGCGGTCCTTCCGCCAATGGCTGCAATAATTTGTTCTGCACGCCGGAAGGGTCGAACCTGCGTCCCCTTCCGGCTGCCAGCAAGATGCCGACCGTGCTCAAAAAACCGCTACCGTCATGCGGCCGCCAAATCAAAAGGCAGCTTGCGCAGGCGCTTGCCCGTCAGCGCGAACAGCGCGTTGGCGAAGGCGGGCGCCAGCGGCGGCACGCCTGGCTCGCCCATGCCCGTCGGCGCATCGCCAGACGGCACCAGGTGCACCTCGATTACCGGCATGTCGGGCATGCGCGGCACGGGGTAGTCGCCGAAGTTCTGCTGCTCCACCACGCCATCCTTGAGCGTGATGGCTGCGCCAGGAATCGTCATGCCCAGCGCCATCAGCGCGGCGCCCTGCACTTGCGCCTCGATCGTCAGGGGATTGACGGCCAGGTTGCAATGCACGCCCGCCCATACCTGGTGCAGCTTGGGCGCGCCTTGCACCACCGACGCCGTCACCACGTAGGCCACCACGGAATTGAACGATTCATGCATGGCCACGCCCCAGGCCTGCCCTTTCGGCAGCTTCTTCTTGCCATAGCCGGACTTGGCCACGGCCAGGTCCAGCGCGGCGATGTGGCGCGTATGCTTGGCGTCGATCAGCTGCTTGCGATAGGCGACGGGGTCCATCTTCGCCACGTGCGCCGCTTCGTCGATCAGAGTTTCCATGACGAAGGCCGTATGCGTCGAGCCGACGGAACGCCACCACAGCACGGGCACGTTCGCCTTGACCGTGTGCACGGACAGTTTCATCGGCAGGGTGTACGGCTCGCCCATGCCTTCGACCATGGTGCCGTCGACGCCATTTTTCACCATGAAGGCTTCGAACGGCGTGCCGGCCATGATGGACTGGCCCACGATGGTGTGGTCCCAGGCGAGGATTTTCCCTTTGGCGTCGAGGCCGATCTGCGCGCGGTGCACGTGCGACGGCCGGTAGTAGCCGCCCTTGATGTCATCCTCGCGGCTCCACATCAGCTTTAACGGGCCGCCCTTGCCCGCCGCCCGGTACGCCTTGGCGACGTTGACGGCTTCGACCACGTAGTCGGACGAGGGCACGGCGCGCCGGCCGAAGCCGCCGCCGGCCATCATCGTGTGCAGGGTCACCTGCTCCGGTTTCAGGCCGGAGGTCGCCGCGATGGCCGCCTGGTCGCCCGTCTGGAATTGCGAACCCACCCACATTGTGCATTTGTCTGCCTGCAGGTCGACGACGCAATTGAGCGGCTCCATCGGCGCGTGCGCCAGGTAGGGAAATTCGTAGACGGCTTCGATCTTTTTCGGCGCCGAGGCCAGCTTGCCCATGTCGGCAGGTTTGGCGACGGTGCCCGGCGTTTTCGCCAGCGCCTTGAAGGCGGCCAGCTGCTTGTCGCTGCTGACCTTTTCCACGGCGCTCGTGTCCCATTCGATCACCAGCGCGTCGCGCCCCTGTTTGGCCGGCCAGTAGCCTTCGGCGATGACGGCCACGCCGCTGCCGCCACGGTCGGTTTTGACTTCCAGCACGTCCAGCACGCCCTTGATGGCTTTCGCCTTGCTGGTGTCGAATTTCGCCACTTTCGCACCAAACACGGGCGGGCGCGCCACCATGGCCACTTTCGCGCCAGGCGGCTTGAAGTCGATGCCGAACTGCTGCTTGCCCGTGGATTTGGCGGCCGCGTCCAGGCGTTTCACGGGTTTGCCGATGATGGCAAAGTCGCGCGGGTCCTTCAGCTTGACGGTGACGGGCACCGGCTGGCGCATCGCCGCGTCGGCAAATTCGCCAAACGTGGCCTTTTGTCCGCCGGGGCCATACAGCACGCCCTTGGCGGCGCGCACCTGGTCGGGACTGACTTTCCATTGCGCGGCGGCGGCGCCCACCAGCATGGCGCGCGCCTTGGCGCCGATTTCGCGGTACTGCGTAAACGAATGGGCGATGCTGCCCGAACCGCCCGTCATCTGCATGCCATAGGCGGCATCCTTGTACTGCTCGCCAGCAGGTGCCAGCGCGCCGTGCACCAGGCTCCAGTCGGCGTCGAGTTCCTCGGCGATCAGCATGGGCAAGCTCGTTTGCACGCCCTGGCCGAATTCCAGCCGGTTCACCTGCACCGTCACCGTGTTATCGGGGGCAATATGCAGGAAAGCGTTTGGCGCGTACACGGGCTTGGCGGGTGCGGCATCGGCCGCCTGCGCCAGCTTGCCTGCGCCCGGCAGGAAAAAGCCCAGCATCAAGCCGCCCCCGGCCACTGCGCCGGCCTTCATGAAACCGCGCCGCGACACGCCATCGGCCACGGTAACAGGGGCCGATGCCAGCGCCGCGCCCAGGGTCACCCCGCCATGCTGCAATGCTTCCTGATTCAACCATTCGATACGCATGTCGCTCTCCTCAGGCCAGGGTCTTGGCCGCGTCCTTGATGGCCGCGCGGATCCGTTGATAGGTGCCGCAGCGGCAGATATTGCCGCTCATGGCGCCGTCGATGTCGGCATCGCTGGGCGCCTTGTTGGTGCGCAGCAGCGCCGTCGCGCTCATCACCTGGCCGCTTTGACAGTAGCCGCATTGCGGCACGTCGTGCTGCACCCACGCCGCCTGCACGGCTTTGCCCACCTGGTCGTTTTCCATCGCTTCGATGGTGGTGATCTTTTGCGTGCCGACGGAGGAAATCGGCGTGATGCACGAGCGGATGGCCTGGCCGTCGAGGTGCACCGTGCAGGCGCCGCACAGCGCCATGCCGCAGCCGAACTTGGTGCCCGTCATGTTCAGGTTATCGCGCAGCGCCCACAGGATGGGCGTGGAAGGATCGGCATCGACCTGCGTGTCGCGTCCGTTGATATTCAGGGTAATCATCTGCTGCTTCTCCTTTTTTGAATTGTTATGGCGTCTACAAACAACACTTGATGATACGACAGCGGAAAAAAGTGCAAAAAAAAGCGCGCCTTGCGAGGGCGCGCCGTCCAGCCTTCCTGGCGACAGCCCGGATTACTTAATGGTCGAGAATTTCTGTTCCAGCGTTTTCGCATCGACTGCGCCCGGAATGCGGCTGCCGTCGGCAAAGAAGATGGCAGGCGTGCCCGACACGCGTAATTGCTGGCCCAGGGCCAGGATTTTTTCATGCGGATTGGCGCAGGTGGCGGCCACCGTGGCTGGCGCCTTGCCGTTCAACATCCAGTCATCCCATGCCTTGTTGCGGTCCGGCGCGCACCAGACATTGCGCGACTTGACGATGGAATCCGGCGACAGGATGTTGTACATGAAGGTATAGACGGTGACGTTGTCGATTTCCTTCAGCGCGTTCTGGCGGAAACGCTTGCAATAGCCGCAGTTCGGATCTTCGAACACGGCGATCACGCGCTTGCCATTGCCCTTGACGGTCTTCATGGCGGAATCGAGCGGCAAGTCGGAGAATTTGATGCGGTTGACTTCGTCCAGGCGCACCTTGGTCAGGTCTTGCGACGTCTTGGCGTCGAAGACGTGGCCGACGAACAGGTATTGCGCGGCCTTGTCCGTGTACAGGATGTCGCCGCCCGTGCGCACTTCATACAGGCCGCCGTACGGCGTTTCCTTGACCGAATCGACCTTGGCGCCTTCGCCCAGGCGCGGCTCGATCAGCTTTTTGATGTTCGCTTCCGTTGGCGTTTCCGCGCCGGCGCACGACATCATCAGGCCCGAGGCCAGTACCAATGCGATTCTGCTCATTTTTATCACTATCACTTCTCCACTTGAAACGCCTGGCGGAACTGCCCCCTGGCCCGGCATCGTTATCTCTTTGACAAAACGATCGCCGCAGACCAGCTGCGGCGACCTTGAATTTTCACACCTGCCATTATCCGGCGATATCTTAAGATTCGCTGATATTTACTGATGTCCCAATGCGTGCGCGATCATTTTCCGCTTCAGGGCCGGTAATTTATCCAGCAAGTTTAATCCCAAATTGCGAACCACGCGCAACGGCTCCAGGTCGGCGCCAAATAATCGCGCCAGGCCATCGGTGGCCAGCTGCATCAACAGCACGTCTTCCTTGCGCGCGCGCGCATAGCGGGCCAGCACGCGCTCGTCGCCGATGCCGCGGTGCGCTTCGCGTTCGGCGATCGTCTTGACCAGCTGCGCCACGTCGGCAAAGCCCAGGTTCATGCCGTGGCCGGCCATCGGGTGCACCACGTGGGCGGCGTCGCCCACCAGGGCCACGCGCGGCGCCACCATGGCGTGCGGGCGCATCAGGGTCAATGGGAAGGCGCGCACCAGCTCCGGCTGCAACGGCGTCAGCTTGCCCAGTTTGTCGTGGCAGTAGGCGGCCAGGCGCGCGGCCAGGGCGTCGGCCGATTCGGCCATCAAGGTGTCGGCCAGCGCATCGGGCGCCGACCAGACCAGCGAGACGCGGTCGCCCGGCAGCGGCAGCAGCGCGACGATGCCTTCGCTGCCCGTGAACCACTGGTGGGCCGCGCCATGGTGCGGCTTTTCGCAGGCGAAGTTGCTGACCACGCCGCGCTGACCATAGGAGCGGTAATCGAGGCCGATGTCGCACTGGCCCCGCACCCACGACTGGGCGCCATCCGCGCCCACTACCAATGCGCAAGTGATGGTGTCGCCGCCATCGAGATGCACGATGGCCGAGTCGTTCGTCCATTCCAGGCGGCTGGCGCGGCCCTGCACCACGTTGACATTCGGCGCAAATTTCAGGGCGGCGTCCAGCGCCTGGCCCAGGTTTCGGTCTTCGATGATCCACGCCAGCGTGCCCACATGGGCGCCATACGCGTCAAAACCGAGTCCGCCCGCCTGCGCGCCGTCGCCGTTGACCAGCATGGCGTCGACGGGCGCCACCCTGTCGGCCTCCAGGGCGCCCCATACCTTCAGCAACGACAGCAGCTGGTGCGCCGTGTGATTGAGCGCATACACGCGCACATCCCAGCTGGCTTCGACCGGCTTGGCGGCCGAAGGGGATGTGGGCGCAGGCGGGCTCACCGGGGATAACAGGGTGACGCTTTGTCCTGCCTGGGCAAACGCCAGCGCCGTGGTTTTCGCGATGGCGCCATTGCCGACGATGCAAACGTCGCTGTGGCTATGCATGAAGCGCCGCATGGTAGGGGGAGTGGGACTGTTCATGCGGCCATTATAGCGTTTGCCCCACCCTTTTCAGATAGTCCGGAAGTACAGGACGCGTGTCCCAGATCAAGCGATGCCATGAAAGACGGGCAGCACGTGGTCCGCGATCTCCTGCATCGTCTCGGCCAGCGGGCGGCGGTTCTGCCGCAGCTGCAAGCCGATGTGCCGCACGCCGGCGTCGCGCATGGCCGTCAACTCGGCAATCAGACCCTCGCGCCCCGTGCGTGCGCCAAAACGGAAGCGCTGCAGCGGCAAATTCGGGTCCTCGTCCAGGTCCAGGTGGATGAAGCTGACGTAGGGTTTATCTTCCCCGGCGACGGCGCGCCATTGCGCCGAGCGCCGCGCATGGTCGTCCGGCGTGCCCGGATAGGCGAGCCAGCCATCCATTTGCTCGCCTATCCAGGCGGGCGACTGCTGCGCCAGCCCCGCCACCAGCAGCGGCAAGGGCGCGGACGGCTTGGGCAGCAGGCGGATGCCGGGCGGCAGATGCGTCTCGCCCCAGTCGCGCAGCATGGCCACCTGTTCGCGGAACGCGGCGCCGCGCTGCTCGAAGTCGCGGCCGAAGACGGGATATTCGACAGGACGGTCGCCGCTGGCCACGCCCAGCAGCAAACGTCCGCCGCTCAACTGGTCGACGCTGGCCGCCGCTTTTAACGTCAATACAGGCTCGCGCAGGGGCAGCACCACGGCGGCCGTGCCCAGCAAGATGTTCTCCGTGATGCCGGCCAGGTAGCCCAGGTAGGTAAATACCTCGAAGACCTGGGCCGCGTCGCCGAACGACGGGTCATATAAAGGCACGTCGCGCAGCCACAGCGCCCGGAAGCCCAGGCGGTCGGCCAGTTTTGCCAGTTCCGCATGCTGGCGCAGATCCGGTTCGCCCGGCACGCGGACCGATGCCGCATTCGCCTGGCGCCCCGTGGACGTCCAGTCATTATCGAGCGGCAGTTCCAGGCCGATGCTGAAACCGCCCTGTCCAAGCTTGGTCATGGCGCCCATATCAGTCCCACTGCGGCGCCAGGCCGTCCGGGTTGGCCAAGCGCTCGCCCCGCTCGAGCGTGGCCATCTGCGCCATCTCGTCCGGCGACAGGATGATGCGCTGGAAATGCAGGTTCGCTTCCAGGTTGGCCCGTTTGGTGGACGACGGGATCACGGCAAAGCCCTGCTGCAGCGACCAACTGAGCGCCACTTGCGTCGGCGTCACGCCATGTTTTACCGCGATGGCCATGATGACGGGATCGACGACCACCTTGCCGTACGCGAGCGGCATGTAGGCCGTGATGTGGATGCCCTGGCTGCGCGCGAAATCGATCGCCTTGCGGTTCTGCAGGAACGGATGGATCTCGATTTGCTGCGTGGCGATTTCCGATGCGCCCACCGTATCGATCGCTTGCCGCAGCTGCGCGTTGGTGAAATTCGACACGCCGATGGCCCTGGTCAGCCCTTGCGCCTTGGCGTCCGCCAGCGCCGCCATGTATTCGGCGACGGGAATGGCGTCCTGCGGCGACGGCCAGTGGATCAGGGTCAGGTCCAGTTGCTCCAATTGCAGCTTGTGCAGGCTGTCCTTCAGGCTGGGAATCAGTTTGTCGCGCTGCAGGTTCTCGATCCAGATCTTGGTGGTGACGAACAGTTCGTCGCGCGGGACGGGGCTGGCGGCGAGCGCCTGGCCCACTTCGGCTTCGTTGCCGTAGATTTGCGCCGTGTCGATATGGCGGTAGCCGACGTCGAGACCCGTGGTGACGGAATCGATGACGACCTGCCCCTGCAGACGGAAGGTGCCCAGGCCGATTTCAGGGATGGCGGTGCGATTTGCGGTGGCGTTCATGCGGTAATCCTCTCAAGTCAATGTCGATGGCCACACTATGCGCCCATTCTTTGTTGAGAAAAATACCGCTGATATCAAATCATATTTGATCCACAGGCAAGTAAGACCATGCCCATGCAGGAAATCGGGGAAAAGTCGCAGCCGGCTCTTGCATTCCCGTTTTGGTCTGCTATAATTCGCCACCTTGGCCTGGTAGCTCAGTCGGTAGAGCAGAGGATTGAAAATCCTTGTGTCGGTGGTTCGATTCCGCCCCGGGCCACCAAGAATATGTTTTACATTCAAAAACGCCACCTTCGGGTGGCGTTTTTGTTTGTGGACTGTCTACACGATACGCAGGCCGTTTCCGGCCCGCAACCACTCCCCCAGCGCCGTCAGCGCCGGGCAAACATCCCTCTTACCACATCAAATCATCAGGAATCTGGAACGCCGCATACGGATCGTCCTCGTCCACTTCCGTGCTGGCCTGTTTCACGCGCACGACGATGGCGGGGTCGCGTTCGGCGATCTTGTCGGCGATGATGCGCGGCACCAGTTCCACGGCGCCGTTCAGGCAGATGATGACCAGGCGGCCCGCCACCAGGTGGGCTTGCACGGCGGCCGTCACGTAGATGCGCTCGATCTTGTTATTAAATGTGAAGTTGTACGGCACGTCGCCGTTGTTGCCCTTGCTCTGGCGGTTCTTTTGCACCATTTGCGCGATCTGCGCCACGATGGCCTTCTGGTTGGCGGCCGCGTCGCGCTGGGCGTTCAGTTCGCGCGCGCGCTCGGCATTCTTGCGCTGGGTCTCGAGCGCGGCCAGGCGCACTTCGTCGACGCTTTGCGTGCCGCTCTTGCGCTCGTCCTTTTTCTGCTTGCTCTTGTCCTGGTTGGCCAGCTTGACCTTCTTCTTGTCGACCAGGCCGGCCTTTAAAAACTGCTCTTGCAACGAGACCATAACTACTCCGTATTGAGGGTGCGCCGGCCAAGACAGCGGCATCGGCCGGTGGAAAGACGCTAGCATAGCAAAAAACAGGGGCGCTGCCGCCGCAACATGGCTGCCCGGGCCGGCTGGCGGGCGCCTTCTGCCTGCCAGTAACAAAAAGACACACTCGAGTGGAAATTTTGTTGATAAATGTCATATAGTTAGTTACGTTTTGCATATCGGCATTGTCTGCCGATTGCATCGCTCCCTTCCACCGACTGCGTCTACAAGGATTTGCCATGAAACAATTAATCGCCCTCTGCATCGCCGCCGCGTTTGCCAGCACCGCCTTTGCCGCCGCACCGGAAGCGGCGCCTGTCGCCAAGACGGCCCAACAATCGAAGATGACGACCTGCAATGCGGACGCCGCCGGCAAGAAAGGCGATGAACGCAAGACCTTCATGAAGGAATGCCTGAGCGCCAAGCCGGCACCGGCCATGACGCAGCAAAACAAGATGAAAGCGTGCAATGTCGACGCCAAGGACATGAAGGGCGATGCCCGCAAAGCCTTCATGAAGGAATGCCTGAGCGCGCCGAAGAAATAAGCGCCTCGCCTGTTTGCCCCCCCCCAACGCCAGCGTCGACGCTGGCGTTTTTTTACGGCGATGCGTACGCCTGCATGAGGCGGTCAAGGAAACCGAACAGCTGGCCGTTCATGGCGTGCCAGTCGTGGCTGCGCAAGACCGCTGGCGGCTGCACGAAGCGGTGCGGCTCCAGCATGGCCAGTTCGGCTTCCGACGCGGCGATCAGCAGTTCGACCACCTCCGGCGTGAACTCCATATGGCACTGGAAGCCGTACACCAGCTTGCCGTATTCGATGATCTGGCGGGGGCAGCCTTCGCTACAGGCGATGACCTTCGCGCTGTCAGTCAGGCCCGGCATGTCGCTATGCCAATGCCCGGTTTCCAGCACATCGCCGAAATGGGCAAACTTGTCGTTCGCCCGCCCTTCCGCCGTCAGCATGACGGGAAACTTGCCGATCTCCTTTTCAGGGCTGTGTGCCTGGCGTGCTCCCAGGGCTGCGCCTATCAGTTGCGCCCCCAGGCAGACGCCGACGACCGCCTTGCCCGCCGCGGCACATGCGGCAATCAGGGCCTGTTCGGCCGCGGCGTCGAAATGCGGGCATTCCTCGCGCGTCGTCGACGGCGACTGCGGCCCGCCCATGACGACCAGCAGGTCGATGTCCGCGATGGACGGGGGCAGCGGCTCATGGGCGTGGACGCGGGAATACGTGGCCGCGTAGCCGCGCTCGCGCACCCATGTCTCGTAGGCGCCCGGCGCCTCGAACGCTTCATGCACGATGAAATGGACTTTCATGATGTTCCCTTTCTGTGGCGAGGAATTAAAAAACTATGGCCGGCCCAGCACCTGAGCCAGCACGCCGGCGAACGCCTGCGCGCCCGCTTCATCCATGGTCGACACGGTGATCCGCAATCCCTGCGCCGGCGCCTGCACGCCGAACGCTTCACCACCGCGCACCAGCCAGCCATGCCTGGCCAGCGCCAGCACGGCCGCCTGGCTGCTGCCCGGCAGCGGCAGCCACAGGTTCAAGCCATCGGCGGGACTGGCGCAAACCAGGCCTTGCGCCGCCAGCGCATCGGCCAGGATGCCGCGGCGGCGCGCATAGTCTGCGCGGGCCAGGGCCACCTGCGCCAGCACGTCCGGCGACGACAGGCAGGCGCTCACGGCATCCTGCAAGAGATGGCTGACCCAGTTCGTGCCGGGCGCCAGGCGCAGGCGCAGGCGGCGGGCGGTCTGTCCGTCGCTGGCGACGACGGCCAGGCGCAGGTCGGGGCCGAAGATCTTCGATACCGAACGGACCAGCGCCCAGCGCCGGGCGGCAGGGGGAATCACGTCCCGGTAGCCGGCGACGGACAACAGCGAAAAATGGTCGTCAACGATGACCAGCACGTGCGGATAAGCGGCCAGCACCGCGCGCAGCTGGTCCGCGCGCGCCGCGCTCAGGCTGCAGCCGGTCGGGTTGTGCGCGCGCGGCGTCACAATGACGGCTTGCGCGCCTTGCGCCAGCGCCCGTTCCAGCGCCCCGGCCTGCATCCCCTCGGCATCGACCGCCACGCCAACGGCGTGCAGCCCCGCGATGCGCAAGGTGTTGATGCTGCTGACGAAGCACGGGTCTTCCACGGCCACCTTGTCGCCCGCGACCAGGTACGCGCCCAGCAGGCGCTCGACCGCATCGACCGCCCCATTCGTCAGGGTGATGTCGTGGCCCTCAGGGCAATCGCCGGCCAGCCAGCGCCGCGCCAGGGCTTCCAGCGCCGGGTCCAGCGTGGCCTCGCCATACAGGCGCGGACGGTAGGGCTTGCGCGCCAGGGCCGCGCCGATATCGGGCAACCAGGCCAGGTTCGGATTGCCGCCGCCCAGGTCGGCCAGCGGCGAGCCGGGCAGCAAGCCTTCCTGCTCGCCGGGATCGCGCTGCGCGCGGATGGCCGTGCCCAGGCGCCCTTGCGTGACCGCGATCCCGGCCGTCACCAGGCGCTTGTACGCCAGCGACACGGTATTGCGGTTGACGCCCAAGGTCGCCGCCAGCTCGCGCACGGTCGGCAGCGCCTGGCCCGGCGGCAGTTCGCCCGCCTGCGTCAGCGCGCGGATGCTGTCGAACAGCTGCGCCGCGGTTTTCCCCGTCATCTTCATGATGGTCTCAGACATGATATATTTTGGCATAGGACAATCATACATCACTGCGGCGACTCCTGCCGCTCATTAGGCTGACACAAGGCTGACACATGAACAATGACACTCCCCTGCCCACTCCCACCATGCACGCGCAGCATGGGCGCTGGCCGCAGGCCGTTTCCGTGGACGACTTCCGCCGCAATCTGGCGGCGGTGCATGCGCGCATGGCGGCCGCATGCCAGCGGGTCGGGCGCGATCCGGCCGGCGTGCGCCTGCTGCCTGTCAGCAAGACCAAGCCCGAGGCAAGCCTGCGCCTGGCCTATGCCGCGGGTTGCCGCCTGCTGGGGGAAAACAAGCCGCAGGAAGCGGGCCGCAAGTGGGAAGCGATGGCGGACCTGGCCGACCTGCAATGGTCGGTGATCGGCCATTTGCAGACCAACAAGGCCAAGCTGGTGGCGCGCTTTGCCAGCGAGTTCCAGGCCCTCGACAGCCTGCGCGTGGCCGAGGCGCTGGAACGGCGCCTGCAGGCGGAAGGGCGCGGGCTCGACGTATTCGTGCAAGTGAACACGTCGGGCGAAGCCAGCAAGTACGGCTTGCCGCCGGACGAAGTGGCTGCTTTCCTGCGCCAGCTGCCCGCCTTCCCGGCGCTGCGGGTGCGCGGATTCATGACATTGGCCCTGTTGTCGGCGGAAGCGGTGCGTGTGCGCCGCTGCTTCGTGCTACTGCGCGAACTGCGCGACCGCCTGCGCCAGGACGCCCCGCCTGGCATCGGCCTCGACGAGCTGTCGATGGGCATGTCCGGCGATTATGAAATCGCCATCGAAGAAGGCGCCACCGTCGTGCGGGTCGGCCAGGCCATCTTCGGCGCGCGGGACACGCCGGACAGCCACTACTGGCCCACGGCGCAGACGGAGTAGGCGGCCCGACGCGCCCCGCAGGTAGCCGCGCAGTCAACCATGCCGAATGATCAAGATGACATGCATAAAGATAGCGCGTAATATTTTTACCATACTGCTCAGCTCGGCAGCACAGCTCCTGGGGAAAGGACGGCAGCGTGGCCGCGTCAAACGATCTCGCGCACTGGCGCGGACAGATTTTTTCGCGCCTGCTGCAGGTGGTGTTGCTGCTTGGCATCATCACCGCCATCCCCAGCGCCTTGCTGGCGGCGCGCGAAGCTATCTGGTCCATAGTCGCCCTCGACGTGCTGGCCATCGGCTGGGTCGGTCTCATCTGGCATCTGCGCGCCATGCCCTACCGCTGGCGCGTGTGGCAATTCCTCATCGTCGCCTACCTGGTGGGCGTGGGCCTGCTGTTGAAAATCGGCCCCGTCAGCCAGATCTACATGATGCTCATGCCCGTGCTGGCGGCCCTGCTGCTGGGGATGCGGCCAGCCTTGTCGACCCTGGCCCTGACTTCGCTGACCATCTTTTTCCTCGGCTTGCATCCCGACGTCGCCCTGCACGTGCAGGGTGTGCCCGACTCCCCCGTGCTGCGCGCGCTGATCGTGGCCCTGAACTTCCTGTTCATCGCCGCCGTGCTGACCCTGTCCTGCGCCTTCCTGCTGCGCCACCTGGAACGCAGCAGCCAGGCCCTGTCGCAGCTGAACGCCAACCTGCGCTTGACGGCCACGGCGCTGGCCCGCCTGAACGACATGGTGATGCTCGCCGAAGTGACCGATGCCCCCGGCGGCGCGGCGCCGGCCACGCGCATCATCTTCGTCAACGACGCCTTCGAGCGCAGCAGCGGCTATGCGCGCGCCGAAGTGCTGGGCCGCAGCCTGCTGTTCCAGCAGGGCCCCGCCACCGATGCGGGCGAACTGGCGCGCGTCGCCGCCGCCATGGCCAACGCCCAGCCGGCCAGGGCGGAATTGCTCAATTACAACAAGGCCGGCAAGGCGTACTGGGTCGAAGCGGAGCTGGCGCCGTTCACGGATGCGGACGGCAAGCAGACGCACTGGGTGGCCGTCGAGCGCGAAATCGACGAGCGCAAGAAATCGGAAGCGGACATCCACCGCCTGGCCTTCTACGACGTGCTGACGGGCCTGCCCAACCGGCGCCTGCTGATGGACCGCATCGGCCACCTGCTGGCCGCCGCGCCGCGAGGGAATACCATCAGCGCGCTGATGTTCATCGACCTCGACCACTTCAAGCACATCAACGACGCGCGCGGCCACGCCACCGGCGACGCGCTGCTGCGCCTGGCCGGCGAACGGCTGGCGCAGCTGATGCGCAAGGCCGACACGGTGGCGCGCATCGGCGGCGATGAATTCGTCGTGCTGCTGGCGCACCTGGCCGAAGACCTCGACAGCGCCGCCCGCGCGGCGGCCCAGGTGGCCGAGAAAATCCGCGCCGCCATCGCGCGCGACTTCGATATCGACGGGCAGTCCTATCATTGCAGCGCCAGCATCGGCGTGACCCTGCTGCCGAAGGCGGGCCAGCAGGCGCACGACCTGCTGCGCGAAGCGGACATCGCCATGTACCGCGCCAAGGCGGAAGGACGCAACGGCATCGCCTTCTTTGAAGCGGCCATGCAGGCGGGCGTGGAGCGCCGCCTGACCCTGGAACGGGCGCTGGCGCGCGCCCTCGATGCCCATGCACTGTGCATGCACGTGCAGCCGCAGGTCGACCGCCATGGCCGGGTGACGGGCGCCGAATTGCTGATGCGCTGGCCGCAGGCGGACGGCAGCCATATCGCGCCCGGCATCTTCATTCCCATCGCCGAGGAATCGGGGCTGATCGTCAGGCTCGGGCACTGGGCACTGCGCGAGGCGTGCCGCGCCGCCAGCCTGCTGGCGCGGGCGGGGCAGCCCGTCGCCCTGTCTGTAAATGTCAGTCCGGCCCAGTTTCGCCAGCCCGATTTCGCCGCCCGCGTGCAGGCGGCGCTGGCCGAACACGGCACGCCGGCCGGCGCCCTGATCCTGGAACTGACGGAAGGCCTGCTGATCGACCAGCGCGACGCCTCGCTGGCGCGCATGCGCGAATTGGCGGCCCTGGGCATCCGCTTTTCCATCGACGATTTCGGCACCGGCTATTCCAGCCTCGCCTACCTGACCTCGATGCCGCTGTACGAACTCAAAATCGACAAGCGCTTCATCGACGACACGCCGCACGATGCGCGCGACACGGCCATCGTGCAAGCGATACTGGCCATGGCGCGCCACCTGGGCTTGCGCGTGGTGGCCGAAGGCGTGGAAACGCAGGAGCAGGCCGACTTCCTGCTCGCCCACGATTGCGACGGCTTGCAAGGCTACCTGTATGCGCGGCCCATGCCTCTGGACGACTTTCTGGCCTGGCTGGCCCGGTATCAGGCTTAGCTTTCCGACATTTCCTGTACGAAACTCCTCCGCTAGAATACCGGCCTCATAGCCTGTACCTTCACCATCCCCTTTGATTAAAGTGATCCCCGATGCGTCTGGTTCTTCCCCTGCTGCCGCTCCTGCTGCTCTCTCTGCTCCCCGCCGCCCATGCGGCTCCATCCACCGCACCCACGCCCATCACCCTGGACCAGGCCATGGCCGATCCCGACTGGATCGGCACGCCCGTCGAAGCGGCATGGTGGGGCTGGAATGGCCAGCTCTACTACAAGCAGAAACGCCTCGGCTCGCCCCTGCGCGACACCTATCAATTGCCGAGCGCGAACGCCAAATTCAATAGCGGCAAGAAGGTCGACGATGCGCAGCTGGCCAATCTCGACGGCCAGCACATGGTGGTCAACCGGGCCGGCACGCGCGCCATCCTGCTGCGCAACGGCGACTTGTTCGAGCGCGACCTGAAAAGCGGCGCCTTGATCCAGATCACGCGCGGCGTGTCCGCCATCAGCGACCCGCAATACTCCGCCGACGGCGGCGCCGTGCAATACCGCAGCGGCACAGACTGGTTCAGCTGGAACCGGCTTGACCGCCTGAGCGCCCCCGTGGCCCTGTTGCGCGCCGTCAAGGACCCGGACGCCAAGCCGGAAGCGGACGCCCTGCGCGAACTGCAGCTGCGCCTGATCGTCAACCTGGCGCGCCAGAAGGAAGACCGCGACGCCAGCCGCGAACGCCGCCATGAAGAGCGCCGCCTGGACGCCACGCGCGCACCGGAACCGATCTACCTGGGCGACAAAGTCACCATTTCCGGCAGCGCCCTGTCGCCGGACGGCCGCTGGCTGCTGTTCGTCACGCAGGACAAGGCCGCCGAAAAGGGCAAGCTGGGCAAACTGGCCCGCTACGTCACGGAAACGGGCTATCCGGAAGCGGACGACGAACGCACGCGCGTGGGCCGCAACATGCCGATCGCGCAAAGCCTGAAACTGGCCGACCTGCGCACGGGGCAGGTGCGCGACATCGCCTTCGATAACCTGCCCGGCATCGCCACCGACCCGCTGGCCGCCATGCGCGCCGAACAGAAGCTGCCGCCGCTGAAAGGCAACCGTGCCGTGCGCATCGACGCCCAGCGCGACGGCATCGCCTGGACCGACGACGGCGGCAAGGCAGCCGTGCGCATCCGCGCCATCGACAACAAGGATGGCTGGCTCGCCAACGTCGACCTGGCCAACGCCGCCCTCGTGCCCGTGCACCGCATCAGCGATGCAGCCTGGGTCAACCGCCGCGCCGACGAATTCGGCTGGCTGCCCGACAACGCCACCCTGTGGTACTTGTCCGAAGAAAGCGGCTACGCCCACCTGTACACGAAAACGGGCGCGGCCCCGGCACGCGCCCTGACCAGCGGCCAGTGGGAAGTGAGCGCCGTCGAATGGAGCCGCGACGGCAAAACCGCGTATTTCATGTGCAACCGGCAGGCGCCCGGCACGTATGAAGTGTGCGCCAGCACGGCAAAGGAGGGCGGCGCGCGCGAAGTGACGAATTTGAAAGGCGTGGAAAACTTCGGCCTGTCGCCCGATAACGGCAAGCTGCTGCTGCGCTATTCGACCAGCTATATGCCGGCCCAGCTGGCGACGATTTCCGTTGCCGGCGGCAAGGCCAGTATCCTGACGGATACGCGCAGCGACGCCTTCAAGGCGCGCAGCTGGGTCATGCCGGAACTGGTGCAATTGCCGTCCACGCATGGCGCGGCGCCGATCTGGGCCAAGCTGTACCGCCCGGCCCAGCTGGAAGCGGGCAAGAAATATCCCATCGTCATGTTTGCGCACGGCGCCGGCTACCTGCAGAATGTGACCGAGCGCTACCCCGTCTACTTCCGCGAACAGATGTTCCACAACCTGCTGGTGGAGCAGGGTTACATCGTGCTCGACGTCGATTACCGCGCTTCGCTCGGTTACGGCAGCGCCTGGCGCACGGCCATCTACCGCCAGATGGGCCACCCGGAACTGGAAGATTTCATCGACGGCGCCCACTGGCTGGCGCAGCAGCACCAGGGCGACATCAAGAACGTGGGCATCTATGGCGGCAGCTATGGCGGCTTCATGAGCCTGATGGCCCTGATGCGCGCGCCGGAAATCTTCAAGTCCGGCGCCGCGCTGCGTCCAGTGACGGACTGGACCACCTACAACCACGAGTACACGGCGAATATCCTGAACACGCCGGACGTCGATCCGCAAGCGTATAAAATCTCGTCGCCGATCGAATACGCCGACAAACTGACGGGCAATCTCCTGATCGCCCACGGCATGATCGACGACAACGTGTTCTATCAGGATTCCGTACGCCTGTCGCAGCGCTTGATCGAGCTCAAAAAGGATAACTGGGAAATGGCCAGCTACCCGATGGAGCGCCACGGCTTCGTGCAGCCGGAAGCGTGGTATGACGAGTACCGCCGCATCTATCAGTTGTTCCAGAGAACATTGAAATAAACCCCGATGCCCGCTTGATGCGGGCATTTTTCATGGACTCATTCAGTCAAACGGCACGGGCCGCGGCGTCGTGTCCGACGATGGCGGCAGGATCGGCAGCACGATGTGCGGCTGCTTGCCCGTCAGGGTTTTCAGGAAGGCCACCAGCTTGCCATTTTCATCAGGCGTAAAGGTGCGGCCCAGCTGCAAGCGGCCCATCACGTCGACGGCTTGCGTCAGGGTTGCCGCCTCGCCATCGTGGAAGTAGGGATACGTCAGCTCCACGTTGCGCAGGGTCGGCACCTTGAAATTGAAGCGGTCCGCATCCTTGCCCGTCACGGCCGAGCGTCCCTCCGCCGTCATCGCCGTCTTGTACGGCTCGACAACACCCATCTTCTGGAAGGTGTTGCCGCCCACGGCGGGACCGTTATGACAGGCGATGCAGCCGCTCGATTTGAACAGCTGGTAGCCAGCCAGCTCGTCTTTCGTCAGCGCGCTCTTCTTGCCCGACAGCCATTGGTCGAAGCGGGAACCGGGCGTCACCAGCACCTCTTCAAAGGCGGCGATGGCGCGCGTGACTTGCTCGATGGTCAATTTATCCTGGCCAAACACTTGCCTGAATTCCGCGCGGTAAGCGGGAATCGAGGCCAGCACGTCGATGGCAAGCTCGTGCGTAAAAGCCATCTCACCGGGATTGGCGATGGGGCCGCCCGCCTGCTCCTGCAAATCCTTGGCGCGGCCATCCCAGAATTGCGCCACGTTCATGCTGGAATTGAGCACGGTAGGCGAATTGATGGGTCCGCGCTGCCAGTTGTGGCCGATCGACGTCTTGATGTTGTCCGTGCCGCCCATGCTCAGGTTATGGCAGCTATTGCAGGAGATAAAGCCCGAGCGCGACAGGCGCGGATCGAAAAACAGTTTCTTGCCCAGCTCGACCATGGCCGGATTGGCCACCTTGGCGGCGGTGATCGGCTGGATCGGCTCCTTGTCGGCGGCGTGCAGCACGTTGCCGAAAGTCAGGCTGGCGATGAAGAGGAAGGGGGATAAGGTGCGGCGCATAGTCTAACTCCTGGAAACATTCCCGAATCGGCGGCGCGCGCCGGCGCGGGAATGCAGCGCACCGGCCCGGTTGCCACCCGTACATCGCTGGTTGGATGTTGATTTATATTAACTTTGACTAGTTAATAAGGAAAATGACCGGGATCAAGGTTCTGCCCAAGTGCGAATCGCGCTTGCCATTTACGCAAGCGTGGCACATGATGAACGCATGCAAACGCCAACCTACTCCGCCCTGCTGCGCGCCGCGTGCGCCAGCTTCCTGCTGCTGGCCGCCAGCGCCTGCGGCAGCGCCCCCACGCAAGATGATGCGCCGCCCGCCCCCGGCAATGCCGGCTTGCTGGCGCAGATCCAGGCGGAAGTGGGCGCCGCCGCTTGCGATTCCACCCAGCAATGCCAGACCATCGCCATCGGCGCCAAGGCTTGCGGCGGCCCCGAGCGTTATCTGGCGTGGTCCAGCAAAAGCAATGACGGCAAAAAACTCAAGGCACTGGCCCAGGCGCAAGCCGAGGCGAGCCGCAAACAGCAGCAGGCGGACGGCATGATGTCGACCTGCGCCATCATCACGGACCCGGGCGCCACTTGCCAGGCAGGGCGCTGCGTGCTGCAAAAGAGCGGCCTGGGCGGCAACTCGGCCATGTAAAAAAGCCGCTGATTCAGCGGCTTATGAGGCTCTATAACAGTTCAGTCAGGACTGCAATTGCAAGGTCTTGACGATCTTGCTTTCCACCTTCTCGCCCGCGCCCGACATGGCATTCTTGCTTTCCTTGCGCAGGAGCAATAAATGGTCGCCGCTGACGCCATACTGGCGCGTCTCGTCCGTCTTTTGCGTAAAGCTGATGACGACAAAGGCGCGCCCGCTCACATCCACGTGGAAATGGCTGGCCAGCGGCGTGCCGTCCGCCGCGATCCACACATCGAGGCCGCCTTCGAACTTCTTCACATACTTGCGGTCTTTCTCAGGCACCTTGTCGAGCGACAAGGTAAAGCTGAGCAGGCGCGCCGGCTTGCCCTTGTAGCCATCCATTTTTTCGCCGCTGAACACGGCTTCCTCGATCTCGCGCGACAGGGCATCCGCCGCCGACACCATGGCGCGCAGCTCCGTCGCCTTCATTTCCCCCAGCGCAAAGCCGATCGGCGCCTTGGCCTTCGGATCCTTCACCTTGGCGCGCTGCTCGGCCTCCACTTTCGCCAGCAGTTCCTTACTGTAGAGCACCTGCAAGCCCGCCGGCCCGCCCTCGACCGCCACCGTGGCCTGGCCGCTATCCTCTTCCGCCGCCTTGCCCTCGCCTTCGCGGCGCCAAGTTTTCGATTCGACCTGCGCCTTGATCGGCATCTGCCCCTGCAAGCGCGCCAGCGCCGCGTTCAGCTCGGCCACCCCGTCGGCCCGCGCCGCGCCGCACAACAAACCGAACAAGCCCGCCACCGCCAGGCCTTGCACTCCAATACGTCGCTGCATCGCCACATCCCTTTCGGTCATACAAGGATGCCAAAACACCATGTTTTGGCCATCTGTTGCATTTGAACACAGCCAGCTCTGGTCAGGTGGAAAGTCTTTCTGCTATAATTCGCCGCCTTGGCCTGGTAGCTCAGTCGGTAGAGCAGAGGATTGAAAATCCTTGTGTCGGTGGTTCGATTCCGCCCCGGGCCACCAAGAATAAAAAAACGCCACCTTCGGGTGGCGTTTTCTTTTGTCCGGCACCGCCGTTCCCCCCTCTGGCAAAACCGTACGCGTGACTTTTTTCTGTCGCCGCCGAACCCATTGTGCGAGAATGCCCCTCCCCACTGGATGGTGCGCATGATGATCAGACTCGCCGCAATCACAACAGGAATGACACTGCTGCTGGCAGCTTGCAAGCCCGCGGCCACGGCGCCCGCGCATGACATTCCTGCGGCAATGCACCAGACCGCGACCACCCTGCTGCAGTCGAAACTGCTGCACGCGACCTCGATAGCCGTCGTTTATCGCGGCCAGGAATTCATCCTGCATCAAGGCGAGCTGGAGACCGGCAAGGCCAATCCCCCGAACGATACAACGCTGTATGAAATCGGTTCAGTCAGCAAAACCTTTGCCGGCCTGCTGCTGGCGAACGCGGTGCTCGATGGGAAGGCGGCGCTCGACGATCCCATACAAAAATACCTGCCGGCCGCCTACCCGAACCTGCAGTCGCAGGGGCAGCCCGTGCGCTTGCGCCATTTGATCACGCACACCAGCAATATGCCGGGCATGCTGCCATTGCAGGTGAACACTGTATTGCAGGATTTCACGGCGCACGCCACGCCGGCAAAACTCAACGCAGCCTATGCCAACTACGGACAACCCCAATTCTGGCAGGACTTACATACAGTCAACATCAACGGTCCGCTGGGCAAGGACTACGCCTATTCCAGCGCCGGCACCGAACTCGTTGCGCACGCGCTCGAAACCATCTACGGCATGCCCTATGAAGTGCTGCTCACGCAATTTCTCGCGCGCGAAGCCGGCATGCACGATACCAGGCTGAGAATCGCAGCCAGGGATGCCGGCCGGCTGGCGCCCGGCTACCACAGCGACAATCCCGTCATCACGACACCGATGCCGCAACTGCCCTGGGGGGCCGCCGGCAACCTGAAGTCGACCATGCCGGATATGGCGAAGTACCTGCGCCTGCAATTGAGCGCCCATCCCGCCGTCGTCGAATCGCACAAGCCGCTGCTACGCTTTCAGGATGACTTCAGCATTGCCTATTTCTGGAACATCGGCACGAATCGCCGGCTGGGCACGCATTACGTCCACCATGGCGGTGTGCCGCGTGCGCAAGGCTACGCCTACATCGTTCCCAAATATCAGCTCGGGGTCTACATCATCACCAACCAGAGCGGCGACGCCACCGCCGGCGCCATGGAAAGCGCGCTGGCGCATATTTTCGACACCGTGGCATCCATGGAAAGCGCGCAGTAGGCCGGGCCTTGTTTGGCACATCTTCGTGCCGCTGCTTCGATTCCGCCCCGGGCCAGCAAGAATGCAGCAGTACTGATCAAAACGCCACCTTCGGGTGGCGTTTTTGTTTGCTGGCGCCGAAAACAATAATGCCGTGTGACAATATGACTTAAGTTACAATCATGCAATTTTATAAACCCTATTCCCATGACTCATTTGCGTTTTGTTTCAGCGACCAGCTTGGTGCTCGCCTTGAGTGCCTGCGGCGGCGGTAGTACTTCACCGACATCGCCTCCCGCTCCTCCCCCGACACCGCCAACGCTGCCAACACCCCTGCCGCCCGAGGTCAGCGCCGTTTCGCCGGCCAGGGCCAACATCGGCATGGTCACCACCTTTACTGTTACCGGCAGCAATCTGACGGACAAGATGCAGTTTGCGTTGACGGACTGCGCAGGCATCGCCGAGCTCAGCGGGGGTAGCAGCACGCAGCGTCAATTCAGCTGCACACCGACCGGGCAATCGGGAACGCGCCAGGGTGCCGTGTCCGCGAGCGCCGGCGCCGCATCGCCATTGCACAAGCTCTCCGTCGACTATCAGGCGATTGCCGCATTCGTCACCAGCCTGAATTGGCGCTACGCCGCCCTCAAATCTGATGGCACACTCTGGGGCTGGAACCCTCTCCAGCCCGCGCCGGTCAAGATCGGCGACGGCTACGCCGATGTTGCAGTCAGCATCGCTGCCACCCTGGCCATCAAGAAAGACGGCTCGCTTTGGAGCTGGGGCAACAGCAATGACGCAGGCATCCAGGGCAATGGCACGAGCGGCTCAAACGCCACTCCTGTGCAGATCGGCAGCGATTTCGTCAAGGTCGTCGTCAAAGGCGAGAGAAGCGTCGCCGGCGAAAACGCCGAAGCCCTGAAAAAAGACGGCAGCCTGTGGGTCTGGGGCGCGCGTAGCCTGCAGCAACCCAACGCCATCGAACCTGAGCTGACGCCGCGCATGATAGACACGGGTTACGTGGATATCGCCCGTGGCAGTGGCGGGGCGTCACTGGGCCTCAAGCGCGATGGCTCGGTGTGGACATGGACGCAGAATCTGGCCGACCAGCCATTTACACCGGTCAAGATTGCGGATGGCTATATGGCGATTGCCACCAGCTACGATGCGGTCTATGGCTTGAAGGCGGATCATTCGCTGTGGAACTGGGGCGGCAACGCGCCCAACCAGTCGCCCGCCGCCACGCCCACTGCCGCCACGCCAGTCAAGGTGGGAGATGGCTTCGTCAGCATCTCGGCAGGCACCTATTATGCGCTTGCCGTCAAGTCCGACGGCACCTTGTGGGCAGGCGGCGATGGCAACAACGGCCAGTTCGGCGATGGCCAATTCAATCGCGGTGCCTTCCGGCAAGTCGGTACCGGGATTGCCGCCGCATGGGCTGGCAGCGCATGCTCCTTCATCCAGAAGACCGATGGCAGCTTGTGGGCGGCAGGCTTCTGCGACCTGGGGGATGGCAAATATACGCGCTACATGCTCACGCCGGAACCCGTCACGCTGTAATTTTCCCAACTGCCCATCCGGTCACCATCCTGGATTTAAGTTACATCAAAGGCCCGGCTCTGGCGCAGCCATGGCCGTTTCAAGGCGGCGCCAGCACAGGCGTCACTATTGAGAATGGACAAGTTCGATGAGGCCTCTGGCACTTGTATTTAGCGCGTGTGTGCTCGTTGCATGCGGTGGCGGAGGCGGTGGTGGCGACTCGTCGCCGGCCCCTGCCGCCCAGGCAGATTTGACCGTCAAATAAGCGTGTCAGGCAGCACCAGGCCCTCAGTCGCGGTGCTGCCACTCCAATTTGAACAGCCACAGCAACCTTCGGGTTGGCTGTTTGTCCTTGCACAAAACCTCCACCCCACCCGCCGCTATGTACGCAAACGTACGGACTGCGGCTGTCCAAAAGCCCATGCTGCAGGCAGACCACATCCCTTCCCGCCGCCAGCGCCCTGCGCGACACGGCGCAACGGCTACCTGATCCGATTCTCTCCGTCATACCGCCATGCGAAACTCGCGCCCGACGCCGTCGAGCCGTTCCGTACATCACGGCACACTGCCAAAGGATGCATCATGAAAACTACCCTGATATTGCTCGCGCTCGCCTCTACCCTCGCCCTGACCGCTTGCCAGCGCGAAGCACCACCCGCGCCTACCGTCGTACAAGTCGTTCCCGGCCCTGCCGGCGCGCCTGGTCCTGCCGGCGCTACCGGTGCCAAGGGCGCCGAAGCCCCTGCCGGTGCGACGGGTGCCACCGGCGCCACGGGCCAGACCGGCGACAGCGGCATGCAAGGCAACGATGGCGCCAAGGGCGACGCTGGTGTTGCCGGCGATGAAGGCGCCAAAGGAGACACGGGCGCCAAGGGCAAGACGGGCGACACGGTGATTGTCGTTCCGCAACGCTGATACGCCTCGCGCCAGACACCACAACGCCAACCCCTGCGGTTGGCGTTGTGCGTATGCGCAGTACCGCACAGTAACATCGGCCGCATCGGCCTACCCTGTAGTTATTACACAGGGAGATATCGCATGCTGACGATCATACTGATGCTGGCCCTGCTGGGCCTGGCTTTACTGTTTGCGCCCGGCCCCGTGCGCCGCGCCTTGCTTGCGCCGCACCTGCTCGCGCTGTTCAAGCGCATCTTGCCGACCATGTCCGAGACGGAACGCGATGCGCTCGAGGCGGGCACTACCTGGTGGGATGCGGACCTGTTTTCCGGCCGGCCCGACTGGCCCAAGCTGCTGGCGTACGGCCGTGCCATGCTCACTGCCGAGGAGCGCCACTTTCTTGAGCACGACGTCGAGCGGCTGTGCGAACTGGTCAACGACTGGGAAACGCAGCAGCAACTCGACTTGCCACCGCAAGCCTGGGACTACATGAAAAGCCAGGGTTTCCTCGGCATGATCATCCCGAAACAATACGGCGGCAAGCAATTCTCCGCCTACATGCATTCGCAAGTGGTGATGAAGCTGTCGAGCCGCTGCTCGGCCCTGGCCGTGACCGTGATGGTGCCCAATTCGCTGGGGCCGGCCGAACTGCTGTTGCACTACGGCACCGAAGAACAGAAGGATTACTACCTGCCGCGCCTGGCTGCCGGCACGGAGATTCCCTGCTTTGCGCTGACCAGCCCGTATGCGGGTTCCGACGCGGCCGCCATCCCCGACCTGGGCGTCGTGTGCATGGGTATGCATGAAGGGCGCGCCACTGTCGGTTTCCGCCTCACGTGGAACAAGCGCTACATCACGCTGGCGCCCGTGGCAACCTTGCTGGGCCTGGCATTCCAGACCAGCGATCCAGAACACTTGCTCTCCGACAACGATGCGCCCGGCATCACTTGCGCCCTGATCCCCGCCAGCCACGACGGCGTGGTGATCGGCCGCCGCCACCATCCCTTGAACGCCGCGTTCCAGAACGGTCCCACCTCGGGCCACGACGTCTTCATTCCCATCGACTGGGTCATCGGCGGCCAGGCGCAAGTGGGGAAAGGATGGCGCATGCTGATGGAGTGCCTGGCCGCCGGCCGCGCTATCTCTCTGCCCTCGTCCAGCGTCGGCATGGGCAAGATGGCCGTGCGCGGCACCGGCGCGTATGCGGCCGTGCGGCGCCAGTTCAACATGCCCATCGGCAAGTTCGAAGGGGTGCAGGAAGCGCTGGCCCGCATGGGCGCGAACCTGTACTTGATGGATGCGGCCCGCACCCTGGCCGCGCACGCCGTCGACCTGGGCGAAAAGCCGGCCGTCATTTCCGCCATCGTCAAATACCACGTCACGGAACGGGGGCGCGCGCTCGTCAACGATGGCATGGACATTCTCGGCGGCAAGGGCATCTGCGTGGGACCGAACAATTTCCTCGCCAGCGCCTACCAGCAAATCCCCATCGCCATCACCGTCGAAGGCGCCAACATCCTCACGCGCAGCCTGATCATCTTCGGTCAGGGTGCCATCCGCGCGCATCCCTATGTGCTCAGGGAAATGGCCGCCGTCAGCGAAAGCGACGGCCGCAAGGCCGTGCACGATTTCGATGCGGCCTTCTTTGGCCACGTGGGCTTTGTCCTGGGCAACCTGGCACGGGGACTGTGGTACGGCCTGGGCGGCGCGCGCCTGGCAGCCGTGCCCGACGACGGCGCCGCGGAACTGGCGCCCTATTACCGCGCCCTGACGCGGCTGTCGACGGCGTTTGCCGTCATGACGGATATGTCGATGTTCGTGCTCGGTGGCGAACTCAAGCGCCGGGAACGGCTGTCCGCCCGCCTCGGCGACGTGCTGGCGCAGCTGTACCTGGCTTCATCCGTGCTCAAGCGCTACGAGGACGATGGCCGTTTCGCCGCCGACCTGCCGTATGTGCACTGGTCGCTGCAAGATGCGCTGGTCAAGGCCCAGCAAGGCTTGACGGGCGTGCTCGACAATTTCCCCGCGCGCGGGCTGGCCGTGCTGCTGCGCACCCTGCTGTTCCCGTTTGGCCTGCCACACCATCCGCCATCCGACGAACTGGGCAGTGAAGTGGCGCTGGCCCTGCAAACGCCGGGCGCCGACCGCGAACGGCTGCTGGCCGACGGCCATGTCGCCAGCGACGCTGCAGACCCCGTCGCCTGCGCGGAGCGGGCGCTGGCCTTGCTGCCCGACGTGCTGCACATCGAAAAACGCCTGAAAGACACGCCCGCAGGCGCGGCCCTGCGGCACCTGCCGCAAAGCTTGTCCGCCATGCAACAGTGGCTGGCCGCAGCCAAGGCGGCAGGCGCCGTCAGCTGCCAGGAGCACAATACCTTGCTGGAATATGCGCGCCTGGCCGACGGTTTGATCCAGGTCGACGATTTTCCGGCCGACGCGGCGCAGCCGGCACACTTGCCCGTGCACGAGGCCGATACCGGCAGCCGCGCCGCCTAGGCGAATTTGCGACCTATACTGAATGGAGCGGGCGCGGTGCCCGCTCTTTGCAGAAAGGAGTCGATCATGACGCGCAAATTCATCGATTGCCGGGAATTTCCAAGCGACACACATTGCTCGGTGGCCATCTCGGCCGACAGCGAGGAAGAGCTATTGGGTATTGCCGTGGAACACGCGGTCTCGGTACACCATCACCACGACACGCCGGAGCTGCGCCAGCAGCTGCGTCAACTGTTCAAGGACGGCATGCCGCCCGAACACCTGCCCATGACGGGACAGGCCGGCAGCAGCGGGGCCTCGCACGCGCACTAGCCTGCCAGGGCTTGCGCCGGTTTCTGCAAGCGCAAGCCCAGCACGAGCGGCACCAGCGCCGCGTACACGACGATCACGGACAGCCAGACGGCGCCGGGCCAGTGCGCCCTGACGCCAAAGTAAATGCTGGAAAACACCAGCGGGCACAGCACGGACGCCAGGCTCACGGCCGAGGCCAGCACGCCCTGGAACTGGCCTTGCCGGTCCTCGGCAACTTGCCGCGTCGCCAGCGACTGCAAGGCCGGCGCGCCGATGCCGCCCAGGGCGAACACGGGCATGATGGCGAAGATCATCCAGCTGCGCGTGGCAAACGCCATGACGAGCAGCGCGACGCAGGCGCAGGCGATACCCGTCAGGATGGTGGCGCGTTCGCCCAGCAGTTTCACGGCCGGACCGGGCAAGAAGGCCTGGGCCAGCGCCTGGCACACGCCAAAAGCGCCCAGCGACAGGCCGATCCACAGCCCGTTCCACGCGAACGCGTCGTGTCCCCACAAGGCCCAGCACACACCATACACTTCGCCGGCCGCGCTGAAGGTAAAGAAGATGACGGTGATCGGCAGCAAGCTTTTCTCCGAGAAAACCCAGCGCAAGGGGCGCAAGGGATGCAATGCCGCCAGGTCGATTTTTCCGCGTGTCGGCGTTCGTGATTCGGGCAAGCTCAACCACGCCAGCAACAGATTGCCCGCATTCAAGACGGCTGCCGCCATGAACGGCAGGCGCAGCCCGTAATCGCCCAGCGCGCCGCCCAGCACGGGGCCGATGATGAAGCCTGCGCCGAACATGGCGTTGAGCAAGCCGAAGCGGCGCGCCCGCTGGTTCTCGGGAGAAATGTCGGCGATGTAGGCGGTGGCCACGGAAACGTTGGCACTCGTCAACCCAGCGATGGCGCGCCCCAGCAACAGCATCCACAGGCTGGGCGCGAAGGCGAGGAACAGGTAATTGACGGCCGCGCCCGCCAGCGACAGCAGCAGCACGGGACGCCGGCCCAGGCGGTCGCTCAACGCGCCCAGTACCGGCGCAAAGATGAACTGCATCAACGCGTACAGGGCCGTCATGATGCCGATATACGGCGCCACGTTATCGGCATGCGTGACGTCCCGCAGCAGCGCCGGCAGGATGGGGAAGACCAGGCCGATGCCGACGGCGTCCAGCACGACAGTGGCGAAAATGACGGGCAGCGCCGCCACGGGAAGGGATTTCTTCATATACTCAATCTAAATATGTACTCAGTACATAAATAGTATTCCCCATCTTGCCGCACCATCAAGCATTATCTGTACTCAGTACACTTCGTGTATGATCGGGGCAACATGACGATTCCTGCCGACCTCCGCTCCCGCAAACGCCTTGCCACCCGGCAAGCCATCTCGAATGCCGCCACGCGATTGTTCTTCGTGCACGGCTTCGAGCAAGTGACGGTGGACGAGATCGCGGCGGCCGCCAGCGTGGGACGCATGACGGTGTTCAACCATTTTCCCCGCAAGGAAGACATGTTCTTCGACCGCGAGGAAGAGGGACGCGAACTGCTGCGCGACGCCCTGCGCCAGCGCGATCCCGCCATCGCTCCCGTCGAAACCCTGCGCCTGCTGGCGCACCGCCTGGCGGCCGAGGACAGTCCCTATCTCACGTTTTCTGCCGCCGGCCAGGGCTTCATTGCCACCATCGAGGCCAGCGCTACCTTGAAAGCGCGGGCGCGGGCGATCCGCGACGAGCTGGCGCACGTGGTGGCGCAAGCGCTGGCCGACGCCACGGGGCGCGATGCGAACGATCCCCTCGCCCGCCTGGCGGCCAGCCTGCTGCTGGCCACCTGGAGCACCGCCCTCATCGAAGCGCACCGTGCCTTCG
The DNA here is from genome assembly GCF_030397705.1 of Janthinobacterium sp. SUN100. Lineage (NCBI taxonomy): Bacteria > Pseudomonadati > Pseudomonadota > Betaproteobacteria > Burkholderiales > Oxalobacteraceae > Janthinobacterium > Janthinobacterium sp. SUN100. Next base: position 43,003 of record NZ_JAPUBU010000003.1, read on the forward strand.
CGCAACATGGCGACGCGCAACTGGCCAAGGCCGGCTTCCTGTCCCTGGTAGACCGCGGGCACACGGGATTGAACGCCGCCATGGCGGGCACGCCCTACGCCTGAAGCGGCAGCCCCATCGTTCAGGCGGCCCATCGTCTGTCGCAGCGCAAGCCCTCGCACTTCCTTGTTTCATTTGCCAGCACCTGGGCTTGCGTACCGTCTGGTGCCTTCCTATCATGAAACCACGCGCTGGCAAACGATGCATGCAGGCCGGCACGCGGGGACAGTCCTCCTGCTTCCCGTCACCATACCCATAACCGCATGCAGCCGCTGGGAGGTACACGATGAATACCTTGACGAACGGCCAGCTCAATGAGTTGCAAGCCTCATTGAGAGGGCAACTGTTACAAACGAACGACGCCGGCTACGACAGCGCGCGCGCCGTCTGGAATGCGATGATCGACCGGCATCCGGCCCTCATCGCGCGCTGCGCGGGCACGGCCGACGTGCGCACGGCGCTGGCATATGCGCGCGACCACGGCCTGCCCCTGGCCGTGCGGGGCGGCGGCCACAATATCGCCGGCAGCGCCCTGTGCAACGATGGCCTGGTGATCGACCTGTCGGGCATGCGCTCGGTGCATATCGATCCGCAACAACGCCGCGCCCACGTCGAAGGCGGGGCCACCTTGCACGACTTCGACCACGAGGCCCAGGCGTTCGGCCTGGCCACGCCGCTGGGCATCAATTCCACCACGGGCGTGGCAGGACTGGCCCTAGGCGGCGGCTTTGGCTGGCTCAGCCGCACGCTGGGCCTGGCGGCCGACAACCTGCTGACGGCCGACGTCGTCACGGCCGACGGACAATTCCTGCATGCGAGCGCGACGGAGCATCCCGACCTGTTCTGGGCCTTGCGCGGCGGCGGCGGCAACTTCGGCGTGGTCACGCGCTTCGAGTTCCAGCTGCATCCGGTGGGGCCGCAAGTGACGGCCGGCCTCATCGTGTTTCCCTACGCGCAAGCCAAGGCGGTGCTGACGAAATACCGCGATTTCGTCGACGGCATGCCCGATGCATTGACCGTCTGGGCCGTCTTGCGCAAGGCGCCGCCGCTGCCCTTCCTGCCGCCGGAAGTGCACGGCCAGGACGTGCTGGTCCTGCCCGTCTTTTCACCCGTGCAATCTGCCGCCATGCAGGAAGCGATCGAGCGCATCGGCAGCTTCGGCCAGCCGCTGGGCATGCACCTGGGCAGCATGCCGTACACGGCCTGGCAACAGGCCTTCGATGCCCTGCTCACGCCGGGCGCGCGCAATTACTGGAAATCGCACAACTTCACGCAGCTCAGCGATGCGGCCATCGATACCGTCATCCGCCATGCCGGCAAGCTGCCGACGCCGCAATGCGAAATCTTCCTCGGCCTGCTGGGCGCGCAGGCGAGCCGGCCGGCGCCCCAGGATACGGCTTATCCGCACCGCGACGCCCTGTACGTGATGAACGTGCACACGCGCTGGGACGAGCCGGCCGATGACGCGCGCTGCATCGCCTGGGCACGCGAGTTTTTCAACGACGCGGCGCCGTATGCGACGGGCAGCGTGTACGTCAATTTCCTGACCGAGGATGAAAGCGGGCGCACGGCCGACGCGTATGGCGTGAACTATCCGCGCCTGGCGCGCATCAAGAAGCAATACGATCCCGCCAACCTGTTCCGCGCCAACCAGAACATCTGTCCGGCCGCCTAGGCTGCCACGGCGCAGCGCCTTGCAATCCCTTGATCCAGGGCAATGCAATGCGCTCGCCGCCCGCTTACAATCGCCGGCTTTGCCCCTCCTCCATGCGCCACGCTCCCGAACTTCTCCTGCCTGCCGGTTCCCTGGCCAAGATGCATGCCGCCTTCGACTATGGCGCCGACGCCGTCTACGCGGGCCAGCCCCGCTACAGTTTGCGCGTGCGCAATAACGATTTTTCGACCTTGCAAGCCTTGCAGGAGGGAATTGACGGCGCGCATGCGCGCGGCAAGCAATTCTTTGTCGCCAGCAATATCTTCGCCCACAACGCCAAGCTGAAGACGTATTTGCGCGACATGGAGCCGGTGATCGCCATGCGCCCGGACGCCCTGATCATGGCCGATCCGGGCCTGATCATGATGGTGCGCGACAAGTGGCCGGAGATTCCCGTGCACCTGTCCGTGCAGGCGAACGCCGTCAACTGGGCCGACGTGAAATTCTGGCACCGCATGGGCTTGACGCGCGTGATCCTGTCGCGCGAACTGTCGCTCGACGAGATCGAGGAAATCCGCCAGCGCTGCCCGGAAATGGAACTGGAAGTATTCGTCCACGGCGCCCTGTGCATCGCCTATTCGGGCCGCTGCCTGCTATCCGGCTACTTCAACCACCGCGACCCGAACCAGGGCACGTGCACGAATTCCTGCCGCTGGGATTACAAAGTGAAAAATGCCGCCGAAGACGCCAGCGGCGACCTGGGCGGCATGCAAGTGGTGCCGCTGGAATTCCACCAGGCGCTGGCCGAGGCCGACAACAACGCGTTTTCCGCCCTGCACCAGCAGCCGCGCCACCCGCTGGCCGACCAGCCATATTTAATTGAAGAAGCCCAGCGTCCGGGCCAGCTGATGCCGATCCTCGAAGACGAGCACGGCACCTACATCATGAACTCGAAGGACTTGCGCGCCGTGGAACACATCGAGCGCCTGGTGAAAATCGGCGTCGATTCGCTGAAGGTCGAGGGCCGCACCAAGTCGCTGTACTACGCGGCGCGCACGGCGCAAGTCTACCGCCAGGCCATCGATGACGCCATCGCGGGCCGGCCTTTCGACATCGGCTTGCTGGGCCAGCTGCAAGGCTTGGCCAACCGCGGCTATACGGATGGTTTCTACCAGCGCCACCACACGCAGGCGCACCAGAACTACATGCGCGGCGCGTCCGAGGCGGACCGCAGCCAGTACGTGGGCGACGTGCTGGGCGTGACGGACGGCTGGGCCAGGGTGGACGTGAAAAACCGCTTCGCCGTGGGCGACCGCATCGAAGCCGTGCATCCGGGCGGCAACCGCGACTTCACCATTACCCGCATGCTGGCCGACGATGGCAGCGAGATCCAGGTGGCGCCGGGCAGCGGCCACTTCGTGCGCATCGAACTCGACGGGGCCCTCGACAAGGCCTTGCTGGCGCGCTATTTGTAACCGCCAGTCTGGAGCACGGGGTGGCGAACCAGTATGTAAGTGTTTGATTTGACAAGAAAAATTCCCGCTGACACGGCCTAAATAATTTGTTTAGGCTTCAACATTGCTATACGATACGGCCACCCTGCGCCCGGGGGCCTTATCGGATTCCCGTGCGTCCCTGACACGTTCACCGGAATCCCCGATGCCACCTGCCACCTCTGCCCTGATCGCCAATGACGCCGTCGTCCTCGGCCTGCTCGCCATGACCCTGGGGGCCGTCTTCTGGACCGCTTCCCGCCCGGACGGCTTCTGGAAAAAGTTTTACACGTATATCCCCTCCCTGCTGATGTGCTACCTGATCCCGGCACTGCTCAACACGTTTGGCATCATCGACGGCAACACGTCCGGCCTGTACGCCGTGGCGCGCGATTACCTGCTGCCCAGCGCGCTCGTGCTGCTGTGCGTGGCCATCGATTTCGGCGGCATCATCCGCCTCGGCCCCAAGGCCATCATCATGTTCCTCACGGGAACCCTGGGCGTGATGCTGGGCGCCCTCGTCTCGTTCGAAGCCTTGCGTTTGATCCACCCGGAAACGGTGGCCGGCGACACCTGGCGCGGCATGACGACCGTCGCCGGCTCGTGGATAGGCGGCGGCGCCAACCAGGCGGCCATGAAGGAAGTGTTCGAAGTGGACGCCACCCTGTTCGGCCAGTTCGTCGCCGTCGACGTGCTGGTGGCCAACGTCTGGACGGCCGTGCTGCTGTTCCTGGCAGGCCGCGCGGGCGCCTTCGACCGCTGGACGGGTGCCGATTTGACGGCCATCAATGCGCTCAAGGACAGCATCGAAAGTTACCGCGCCCAGCACGCGCGCGTCGCCACCCTGACGGACATCATGATCATCCTCGGCGTGGGCCTGGGCGTGACGGGCCTGTCGCACTTCCTGGCCGCCCCCATCATCAGCTGGATCAATACCTTGCCCGCCGCATGGCGCCTGCAGGATTACAGCCTGACGTCGAACTTCTTCTGGATCGTCGTGCTGGCCACCACCTTCGGCTTGCTGCTCAGCTTTACCCGGGCGCGCAGCCTGGAAGGCGCGGGGGCATCGACCATCGGCTCGGCCATGCTGTACGTGCTGGTGGCCACCATCGGCATGCACATGGACCTCGGCGCGCTGCTCGACAAGCCGTTCTTGTTCCTGCTGGGCCTGATCTGGATCGCCGTGCATGGCGGCTTGATGCTGCTCGTCGCCAAGCTGATCCGCGCACCCCTGTTCTTCATGGCCGTGGGCTCGCAGGCGAACATCGGCGGCGCCGCGTCGGCCCCCGTCATCGCCAGCGCCTTCCACCCGGCCCTGGCGCCCGTCGGCGTGCTGCTGGCCGTGCTCGGCTATGCGCTGGGCACCTACGGCGCCTACATCACGGGCTTGATCTTGCGCAGCATGGCGGGGTGACGCCTGCCCTGGCTTGACCAGGCGATCCGCAACGACAACGCCAGCCTTCGGGCTGGCGTTGTCGTTTACCACTCGCATCGGCCGCAGACCCCTAAAAAATCACCACAATGTAGCAGAAACCCCTCAAAACCAAATTTCCGCACCATTTTCGTGCGAAATCTGCGATGATAGTTGCCCAAATAACCGATTACCTCCATGGAATTCTGATGAAATACGCATCTGCTCACGAGTATGTCCAGCATGTCGCCGCACGCAATCCAGGTCAACCCGAGTTTCTGCAAGCCGTCACCGAAGTCATGGAGAGCTTGTGGCCATTCCTGGAACAGCACCCGAAATACGCGGAACAAGGCTTGCTGGAACGCTTGATCGAGCCGGAACGCGTGGTGATGTTCCGCGTGTCGTGGGTCGATGATCATGGGCAAGTGCAAGTCAATCGCGGCTACCGCATCCAGCACAGCATGGCCATCGGGCCGTACAAGGGCGGCATCCGCTTCCACCCGTCCGTGACCCTGTCCGTACTGAAATTCCTCGCCTTCGAGCAAACGTTCAAGAATGCACTGACCACGTTACCGATGGGCGGCGGCAAGGGCGGCGCCGATTTCGATCCGAAGGGCAAGAGCCCGGGCGAAGTGATGCGTTTCTGCCAAGCCTTCGTGAGCGAACTGTTCCGCCATGTGGGTTCGGACACGGACGTGCCGGCCGGCGACATCGGCGTGGGCGGGCGTGAAGTGGGCTATATGGCCGGCATGATGAAAAAACTCAGCAACCGCGCCGACTGCGTGTTCACGGGCAAGGGCGCCAGCTTCGGCGGCTCGCTGATGCGTCCGGAAGCGACGGGCTACGGCACCGTGTATTTCGCCGAAGAAATGCTGAAAACGCGGGGCCGCTCGTTCGAAGGCATGCGCGTGTCCGTGTCCGGCTCGGGCAACGTGGCGCAATACGCGGTGGAAAAAGCCATGGCCATGGGCGCGAAAGTCATCACCGTCTCCGATTCGAGCGGCACCGTCATCGACGAGGAAGGTTTCACGCCGGAAAAGCTGGCCATCCTGATGGAAATCAAGAATCATTTGTATGGCCGGGTCAGCGATTACGCCGCGCGCACGGGCGTGCGCTTCGAGGCGGGCGTGTCGCCATGGCATGTGCCGGTCGACATCGCCCTGCCCTGCGCCACGCAAAACGAGCTGGACATCGACGCTGCGCGCACCCTGATCGCCAATGGCGTGCAATGCGTGGCCGAAGGCGCCAACATGCCCACCACCATCGAGGCCGCCAAGGCCTTCGAAGCGGCCGGCGTGCTGTACGCGCCGGGCAAGGCCAGCAATGCGGGCGGCGTGGCGACATCCGGCCTGGAAATGAGCCAGAACGCGGCCCGCATATCGTGGCCGCGCGAAGAAGTCGATGCGCGTTTGCTGCAGATCATGCAAGGCATCCACGCCGCATGCAAGCAATACGGCACGCGCGCGGACGGTTCCGTCAGCTATGTGGATGGCGCCAATATCGCCGGCTTCGTGAAAGTGGCCGATGCGATGCTGGCGCAGGGTGTCATTTAACCCCAGGACAGATACGGGGAGCATCTTGAGAATTAACGACACCTGACAAAACCGTAGCGAGCGGAAGAGAGAGGTGGCCGAGAAGCGCAACCGTACTCGGGTACGGTGAGCATCGCAGGCCGCCTATATCGACGCGCAGTAGGTTTGGTCAGGTGTCCTACGACATTTCAGGCTTCATCAGACTCTTGCGGCTGATGGTGCGGCCCGATACCATGAACTCGCCATTGCCACGGTAGTGCAGGGTTTCGGGCAACTTGGGCGAGGTGGCCACGTGGGCTTTCACGCACTCGAAAATGAAGAAGCCGCCCTTCGGATTGCCCGCCACCTGGGCCAGCTTGCATTCGAAGTTGGCGTAGCACTCGGCGATCAGGGGCGCGCCCACCTGCTCGGCCGGCTGGGGCGTCAGGCCGAAGGCCGTGAACTTGTCCGTGTCTGCGCCGCTGCAATTGCCGATGGCGACCACCTGGTCGACCATGTCGGCCGTGGGCAGGTTGATCACGCATTCCATGCTGCGCTTGATCATTTCATAGCTGTGGTTCGCGTCGGAAATGAAGCAGCCCAGCAAGGATGGCGTGAATTCCATCAGCATGTGCCAGGCCATGGTCATGACGTCGCTTTCGCCCTGCCACGTTGAACTGACCAGCACCACCGGCCCCGGTTCGAGGAAGCGCCGGATGTCGGCGACGGGATAATCTTCTTTGTGGTAATTTTTCATGCAGTCTCCAGGACGCGGTACGCCACAGCATAGCCCAACGGCGCCTTGCCGGGCGCGCGGCTGGCCGCTGGCAGCCGTATCATCCGCGCCGCGATTTGTGCCATTCGTCGCAAAATTCTCCCCAATGGAGATGTTGCACAATAGAATACACTGATCAACTACTCAAGGAAACCGTCATGCGCCCTCTGTTCCTGTTGTCAGTCCTGTCCCTTGCCTGCCTCTCCACCCTCGCGCATGCCGACGAGCAAACCCGCACGGTCGGCGCCTTCAACGCCATCGATATCCGCGGCCCCATCAGCATCGAAGTCGAATCGGGCAAGGAGCAAAGCCTGCTGCTGCGCGGCGACCAGAAATTCCTCAGCGGCGTGATCACGGAAGTGGTCGATGGCGAACTGAAAATTTCCATGAAGGACAAGGACATCAAGAAAACGGAAGGCGACCCGCGCATCATCATCACCATGCCCACCTTGCGCAAGCTGATCGCGGAAGGCGCGGGCGAAAAGATATTGACCAAGCTCAATGGTCCAAGAGTCGACATCAGCTACAAGGGCGCGGGCCGCCTGGCCGCCGATGGCCAGGTCGACTGGCTGCGCCTGAAGGCGCAAGGCGTGGGCGAAGTCGATACGAAAGCCTTGCTGGCGAAAAACGTCGACGTCAATTTCGAAGGCATCGGCTCCGTCAAGGTGTATTCCTCGGGCGAACTGAACGCCGTGGTGCGCGGCATGGGCGAACTGACGTATTACGGCAAGCCGAAGATCGTGCACAAGTCGATCGCCGGCATCGGCAGCGTCAATGCCGCCAAGTAAGATTTCCTAAAAAAAACAAGGCCATCAGGCCAGGGAGACCGCATGACCGCAACACCCGAAACCCAGGATAACGATGCGCCGCTGGTGCTGCGCGAAGACGAGGGTGGCCTGGTCACCCTGCGCCTGAACCGTCCCCTACAATTCAATGCCCTGTCGGAAGCCATGCTGACCGCGCTGCAAGAGGCGCTCGATGCCGTCGCGCAGCAGCCGCACGTGCGCTGCGTGGTGCTGGCCGCCGAAGGCAAGGCCTTTTGCGCGGGCCACGACTTGCGCCAGATGCAGGCCACGCGCCAGCTTGCGTATTATCAAACCCTGTTCGCGCAATGCTCGCGCGTGATGCAAGCCATCCAGGCCTTGCCCGTGCCCGTGATTGCCCGCGTACACGGCATCGCCACGGCGGCCGGCTGCCAGCTGGTCGCCAGCTGCGACCTGGCCGTGGCGGGCGCGTCCGCGCGCTTTGCCGTCTCCGGCATCAACGTGGGCCTGTTCTGCGCCACGCCGTCCGTGGCCCTGTCGCGCAATGTGTCGCCCAAGCGGGCCTTCGACATGCTGGTGACGGGCCGCTTCATCGACGCCGACACGGCCGCCGACTGGGGCTTGATCAACGAAACGGTGGCCGACGCGGCGCTCGACGACGCCGTGGCGCGCCTGGCGCAGCAGATCATGGCGAAAAGCCCGACGGCCATCCGCTACGGCAAGCAAATGTTTTACAAACAGCGCCAGCTGCCGCTGGACGACGCGTATGCGTATGCGGGCGACGTGATGGCGCGCAACATGATGGAAGAGGATGCGCAGGAAGGCGTCACTGCCTTTTTAGAAAAACGGCCGCCAAGCTGGGCGCGGCCGTAAAGCAGCTTAGCGCTGTTCCTTCATCTGCTGCTGGACAGAAAGACTCAAGGTACCGAGGTCTTCCTTGCCCAGCAGCGGCAATTGCGCCAGCAGCTGCATCAGGGCGGAACTGCCCGTCACGTCCAGCTCGGACGACTGCACCAGCACCGTGCCGGCGCCCGTGAAGTCGATCTGCTTTTCCTCGCCCGACAAACTGAAACCGGTGAGCGCGCCGGCGGCCGAGGCCCAGCCCTGCACGTGGGCGTAATCGTAGTGGTACGACGGGCTGGGGCAATCGGCCCAACCCAGCACGGCCTGCTCATCCACGCGGCACGGCAATTCCAGGAAATGCACGGGGCCGTTCGACGAGGCGATGACCTTGCCCGTGCCGATCATGGTCAGATAACCGGGCAAGGTCGATTCCTGGCAAATCACATCCTTCGTAAAACCCAGCAGGTTTTTCGCGCGGATGGTCATGTTGGCGTTGTCCAGGTCGTAGCACGCCAGGTCGTTGCCGTTGTCGCCCAGGATCAACTGGCCTTGCCCTTGCGCCACGACAAAGTGGTGCACGTATTTCGGTGCATTGAAGGCATTGCGCACGATCAAGTCAAGCACGCTGCTGCCCATGGCTTCGAAGCGCAGCTCGCCATAGAAGGCAATCATCTTGCCCTTGCGAATGAAGATCTGTTCCTTGACGTCGATGACATACGAAAAACGGTTCAGGTTATCGTTCTTCGGCAAGGTATCGGGATTGTAAATCGTCATGGCTTACCTTTCGCTCGCTTGGATGTAGACCGTGCCCTGGCCCGTGAATTTCACCTGGTACGATTCGCCGGACGCCTGGCCGACGAAGGTTTTCCAGTTCAAGTCCGTGACGATGGTCGAGCTCAGCTGCCCCGTGTGGCCGATATACGCTTGCGGGTCGACAAACACGGGCACGTCCGGCGTAACGGGCAAGCCGATGGCATTGCCGTCCGACAAAATTGCCACTTCGCCCGTGCCTTGCAGCGTGGTGGTAAACAAGCCCTGGCCCGAGGCCATGCCGCGCACCACGCCCTGCACGCCGCCCTGGTTGCCGAGGAACATGGTGCCGGCCGTCAGGCGCGCATCGAAGGCCAGCAGGGAATCACTTTCCACATAAAACGTTTCGCCGCGCACGGGGACGATGGTGACGAACAGGCCGCCCTGCGCGTAAAACACGCTGCCCGTGCCGCGCGCCGACATCAGGGCATAGCCCTCGTTCGTGACGGCGCGCATGGCCAGGCTTTGCACGCCCTGGCCGGCCAGGAAGGAACGGCTGAACGCCACGTCGCCCTGGTAGGACACCATGGCGCCCTTGCGCGCGAACACTTCTTCATTGCCGAGTTTGACCTCAAGCATCTTTTCATTGATTTGCTGATAGACAGGCATCGCGGGTCCTCGCTGACTTAACGTTCGGCGGGCTGGATGAACACCACGCCCTGGCCTGTGAATTTGTGCTGGTACGATTCGCCCGAGCTCTGGCCGATCATCGTGCGCCAGTTGACGTCAAAGACGAATTCCTGGCGGATATCGCCCTTGAAGCCGACGAAGGCGTCCGGGTCCACGCGCAGCGGGTGCGCAGGCGTCACTTCCAGCATGATCAGGTTGCCGCGCGAAATGACGGCCAGGTTGCCGGGGCCTTCTACGGTGGTGGAAAACAGGCCCTGGCCCGAACTGGCGCCGCGCAAGCCCGCAAAGCTGGTGCCCGTCTTCAGGCTCGTGTCGTAGGCCAGCAAGCTGCTGCTTTCGATGGTCAGCTTTTCACCCGTCAACGGAATGACGGTGATCTCGGCCGCATTCTGCGCGAAAAACACGGTGCCCGTGCCGGCTGCCTGCATCACCTACATGCCTTCGTTCGTCACCTTGCGCTTGAGCGCGCCGAACAGGCCCTCGCCGCCGAGCAGGGATTTTTCAAATTTGATGCTGCCCGTATAGGCGACCATGGCGCCGGCAATCGCCAGCACTTTTTCATCCTGCAGGCGCACTTCCAGCAGGCGGTCGGTATTGGTGCGGAAACTGGTCACGCGCGACTCCCCAAGAATGCCAGGGCACAAAGCCATGGCTATCCGACAAGATACCGTTGGCGTTACCGCCATGCAAGTGCTATTCCTCCCGAACGGGGGTGGGTAAATAAAAAAAAGCGTGCCCGGAGGCACGCCTTGCGTTCAAGCAAAGCACGGTTTACTCAGCCAGCACCGGCTTGGCGCCGCGCGCGTTCTGGAACAGCGGCACGGGATCGTTGGTATTGACCTCGACCACCGTCACGCCCTGCACCACGCCAGCCACCTGGTAGCCGACGGCGCCCAGGTGGCGCTTGCCTTCGGCCAGGTTGGACCAGCTCAGCGAGACAGTCGCCGTGCCGCCCGTGTAGGCCGTGCCCGGCATCAGCGCCTTGAAGCCGCCATTCGACAAGCCCGGCGCCAGTACCCACGACGACAAGGTGTAGTCGGCCTGGCCGTTTTGCGGCGCAAAGCCGATCACGCACACCTTGTAGGTGCCAGCGGCGGGCAGGCGCAGTTCCACTTGCTCATTGGAACTTTCATTGCCGCTGCTGCCGACCAGCACATTGGCGGCGTTGTAGACCTCCATGTCCATGTCGGTATTTGCACCGCCCGTCGTTTCGGCATCGTAGGTGGCAAAGCGTGCCGCCAGGGTGCCGGCCGGGATCACCACATTGTGCACGTTCACGCCAGTGGCGCCGCCCGCCTTGCAGGCAGCCGATGCGGCGGCGCCCGTCGTCGCCTGGCCGATCGTGCGCGCCTGGCGCACGGCTTCGACGAGACCCGACTTGACGCCCACCAGCGCGCCCGAGAAGCCCGTGCCCAGGGTCAGTACCTTGCTGCCCGTGGCCGCTTCGCTGCTGACCAGCGGAATGGCCACCAGGGCCGTGCCGCGCGCCGTCAGCGGGCTGCGCACCGTGTGCGTGCCATCCGTCCAGCTCAGGGCGCCGTAGGTCCAGGTATTGGCCGGCGCCGTGGTGCGCGTCAGCTTGACCTGGAACTGGCCCTTGGCGCCCGGCGCCAGGTTCAGGCTGGTAGGCGTCACCGCCACCGTGTAGCCGGGCAAGCTGGCCGAGACGTTGTAGACGGCGCTGCTGGCGCCCACGTTGGTCACCGTGCGCGTCAGGGTTTGCGTGCCCAGCACGTTGGCCGCCGTCAGCGACGCCAGGTTCAGGTTATAGGCCGCGATCGTACCGATGGCCTGGCACGTGGCGGCGCTGTAGACCTTCAGGTTCAGGCCGCACAGGAAGCGCGCATAGTCGATTTCCGACATGTCGTACACGAGGCCCGGATCGGCCGCGCTGTTCGGCGCGATGTGGCCGGCGCCCTGGCCCCACGGCAGCTGGCCCGAGGTCTTCGCCGTGGCATCCCACGACACGGAACCGTTCAAGCCATCCGAATACGTGCTGAAGGCCGTCGTCATCAGCGCCGATTTGATAGCCGCGGGCGACCAGTCAGGATGCTGCTGCTTGAGCAATGCCGCCACGCCGGCCACGTGCGGGCTGGCCATCGAAGTGCCGGAATAGAAATCCCACTCGGCCGCCGGCGCCACGCCGCCCGCCGCCACGGCATCGCGCTGCGCCTGCGTCAGGTCGGCCGTCACGCCGGCCAGCACGTTGGTGCCGGGCGCCGAGAGATCCGGTTTCAGGATGTTCGCATTGGCCACGTTCGGTCCGCGCGAGGAACGGTCGCTGACGATCGGCGCCTGCACCGTCGTGTCGGCGGTGGTGTGGATTTCGCCCAATGCCGCCGTGCCGTCGGGCGTCGCCGCCAGGAAAGCCTTCAGCGCGTCGCCCTGCGCCTGCGCCAGGTGCACGGTCGACAGCGCATGCGCCTGGTTGATGACGGTGTTGGCGCCGCCGGCCACGTTGGCGATGATCACGCCCGCCGCGCCCGCCGTTTTGGCGTTCGCGCTCTTGTTGACCAGCACGTTGCCGCCACGGTCGCACACGAGTATCTTGCCCGCCACTTTCGCCGGGTCCAGATACGCCGACGTGGCATCGGCCACGCCGAAGCAGCGCAGCAAGTTGACATCCGTCGGCAGCACGCCGGCCAGGCCCGCGTCGCGCGACTGGATCAGCGGCAGCGCCGGCGTATTCGCATTGCTCGATGCGCCTTCCAGTTTCGTACCATTGCTGAGAGTGACGTTGGCCGCGTACAGGCGGTTGTGGGTGGAATTGGCGACCGTTGCCAGCCATGGGCTGATGTGCGAGACGGGCGCCGGCACGTCCGGTGCGGGCGTGGCCGGGCCGGAATTGCCGCCGGACGTGGCAACGAAGACGCCGGCCGCCGCCGCGCCGAGGAAGGCGACTTCCGTCGGTTCGTCGAAGGCGCCGCCGCCCGCGTTCGGGCCGATGGAGAAGTTGATGACGTTGACGCCATCCTTGACCGCCTGGTCGATGGCGGCCACGCTGTCGGCCGTGGCGCAGCCGTTGCGGCCCGTCGAGGCGGCCGTCCAGCACACCTTATAGGCGGCGATGCGGGCGCGCGGCGCCATGCCGGACGCCTTGCCCAGCGACACGCCGTTCGAGGTGGCCAGGGCGCCATTGTTGCCGCCGGCCGTGGACGCCGTGTGCGTGCCGTGGCCGCCGTGCCCCGTCAGGCCGGCGACGGAATCGCGCGGCGACATGAATTCCGTCCAGTGCAGCGCCGACGTGGCGGCGCGGTAGTAGCGCGCGCCGATCAGCTTATTGTTGCAATTCTCGGCGCTAAAGCCTTCGCCCGTCTGGCAAGTGCCCTGCCAGCTGGCCGGCGGCGCGCCATACACGACGTTGTTGCCGCTGTGGCTGGGCACGCCATTCTCGTCGAGGCGGTCGGCAAAGGCCGTGTTCTCGGGCCAGATGCCGCTGTCGACGATGCCGATGATGATGTCTTCGCCCGCGTGCGCCTTGCCGCCCAGCTGCTCCCAGATACCGCCCGGCTTGTCCAGGCCCAGGAAGCTGGGCGTGTAGCTGGTGTCGAGCTGCAGGATGGAGTCGGCGCTGATGCTGGCCACGCCGCTGTTTTTCTTCAGGGCGCGCACTTCATCGTCCGTCAGCAAGGCGGAAAAGCCGTTGAAGACGACGCTGTACTGGTGCGTGATTTCCGCCGCGCTGACGGTGCCGGCCACGGCGGCCTGTTTGGTGTCGAGGTAACTCAAATAGGCCTGCACATCGGCGGCGCCCACGTTGATGCGCGCGCCCGGAGCCGGCTTGGTGGCGGCCAGGCCGTCGACCTGGCCCGTGTAGGTGGCGGCCGGCTTGTCGACCAGTTGCACGATGTAGGAGCGGCGTTCCTGCGCCTGCGCCGCTTGCGCCAGGCTGGCGGCCAGCAAGAGGATGCCGAGTGAAACGGGACGTAATTTCATCTCATGCTCCTTGCACGGTGGAGGCGGCGAACTTGCCGCTGCGGCGGCGCGACAGCATGCCGATGGCGCCCAGTCCGGCCAGCATCAGCATGTAGGTCGACGGTTCCGGCACGGCGCTGATATTGATATTGTCGAGCGCAAACTGGCCCTGGTTGAAAGCGGGGAAATCGAGGGAATTGCTGCACGCGCCCGTGTCGTTGAAGATGCACGCATTGAAGCTCAGGCCCGTAAACGCATAGTTGCTGAAGCCGCCCAGCAGGGAAGCGCTCTGGAAATGGTAATTGCCATCGCTGCCCTGGCCGGGAAACGCCAGCGAGGTGCTGATCACCTGGCCGTCGCTGAGGGTGCCGCTCAGCTGCAGCTGGCCCCAATTCTGGTTCGGCAAGCCGGACACGGGAGCGATAAAGGAATAATCGAAACCGGCCAGGGTGAATGCCTGGTGGTCGGCGCGCGTGAAATTCACGCCGCCATCGTTGAGGATAGCCAGGTAATTGCCGCTGGCGCCCTGCGGGCAGGCGGCGATATCGCACGACGAACCCACGCGGCCATCGAGGATGGCGCCCACGCCGCTGACGCCGCCGCCGGCCGCCGTCGTCGGGTCGGCCAGGAACAGCAGGTTGTAGCTCGACGTATTGAGCGTCTGGCCGCTTTCATACACGTCGGGACGCAAGTTGTCGAAAGTCAGGACACCGGCCAGGGCCGGCGCCGAGCCCAGCACGGACAAGGTGGCCAGCGCGGCAAGGACGGCGACGCGACCGCGGGTAGCGGGCGGATTGGCGGTGGCGGGCGATACCCGCGCATGTGATAAACGATTCATTCTATTCCCTTGATTGTTGTGGATAGATAGGTCGGCAGGTCTGGCGCCCGCTTTCAGCTTTTTCACAAAAGTGTCAACAAATATAGCAAATCGCATAAAACAAATATCATATTTTTAATATCATTTATTTATTTTTTATCTAACTCCGCGAAACTTTGTTTTGTTTTATCTATGAAAGTTTGAGGAATCTCAACGTTACATTTGAACAACAAGAGCGCGCACTGCAGACGCGTACGCCAGCGGGCCGGCCCGACTTCGGATAAGCTCGAAAACCGCGCCTGTCGCGTCGTCCTCCCCGTCACATCGCGGTACACCTGTTCCATCCTGGAACACTTGCCTGTCCCCTCCGCCCCACATGAGCAGCCCCTCGCGCCCTTGCGCCGATGGCATGAAGCTTGCACAACAAGAAGATCGACCGTGCTCAGGGAGCAGCATCATGGAACACCATCAATTTGGCGCCCAGGCAAGCGCGCACGCCCGGCCGCGCCGGACCGTCCTGCTGTGCTGTGCGCTGGCGCTGGCTTTTTTCCTGCTGGCCGCCAGGCTGGACCTGGCCGAACGGCTGACGCAGTCACTCTGGCGCCAGGAACATTGGCAGCTCGATGAACTGGCCCTGAGCCTGCTGGTGCTGGTGCTGGCGCTGGCCGGCTTTGCCGTGCGGCGCGGCCGCCAGGTGGCGCTGCTGCTGGCGCAAAACCGCGCCCTCACGCAGCGCCTGCTGCGCGCGCAGGAAGAGGAGCGCTGCGCGCTGGCGCGCGAGCTGCACGATGAAGTGGGACAGGACTGCACGGCCATCCGCGCCGCCGCCAGCTACATCCTGCGCGCACGCGATGGCGACCAGGCGAACGTGCAGGCGTGCGCCGCCAGCATCGCCCGCTCGTCGGAAGCGCTGCACGCGATGGTGCGCACGATGCTGCGCCGGCTGCGCCCGCCCGTGCTCGACAGCCTGGGCCTGGAAGCAGCGCTGCAGGCGCTGTGCGACAGCTGGGCCCAGCAGCACGGCATCGCCTGCCATTTCGCGCCGCACGCCATCCCCGCCGGCCTCGACGACAGCACCGCCACCGCCATCTACCGCCTGGTGCAGGAAGGCTTGACGAACGTGGCGCGCCACGCGGGCGCCGACCGGGCCACGGTGGAATTGCGCGCCGATGCGCACGGCTTGCTGCACCTGGCCATCGAAGACAATGGCCGGGGTTTGCGCCAGGACAAGACGCCAGCAGACGGTTTCGGCATGCTGGGCATGCGCGAACGCGTGGCGGGCCTTCGCGGCCATATCCGCTGGATCAGCGCGCTGGGCAACGGCTTGCGCATCGAAGTGGCCCTGGCGGCACGGTGCGCGGCATGAGCGCCATGAACGCCATGCACAGCGGCATGCGGCCGATCCGCGTGATGCTGGTGGACGACCATCCCGTGGTACGCACGGGCTACCGGCGCCTGCTGGAACAGGGCGGCGACATCGCCGTCGTGGCCGAGGCGGGCAATGGCGAAACGGCGTATGGCTTGTACCAGGAGCATGCGCCCGACGTCTGCGTGACGGATTTGTCCATGCCCGGCATCGGCGGCCTGGAATTGCTGCGCAAACTGCTCGCGCGCGACGCGAGCGCCCGCGTGCTGGTGTTTACCATGCACGACACGCCCCAGCTGATCGCGCGCGCGTTTGACGGCGGCGCCTGCGGCTTCGTCAGCAAGCAGGCCGACCCGGAACACCTGGTCGACGCCGTGCGCGCCGCCCACGCGGGCCGGCGCTACCTGGATCCGCACAGCGCGCCCGGCGTGCTGCAAGGCACGGCCAACATGGAAGCGGACCGCTTGAGCAGCCTGAGCCAGCGCGAATTCGAAATCTTCCGCCTGCTGGCCGAAGGCCGCAGCGCCGCCGACTGCGCCCGCCTGCTGCACGTCAGCAGCAAGACGGTGGCCAACCACCAGACTTGCATCAAGGAAAAGCTCGACGTGCCCGGCCCCGCCGCGTTGGTGCACCTGGCCCTGCGCAATGGCATCATCGAGCAGGTCCATCCTTAAAACGCGTAGCGCACGCCCACGTTCACGCTGCGCGGCGCGCCGGCCGCATAGAACGTCGCATTGACCATCGGATACTCGCCGTTCACGGCGGGCAGCGGGCGGGCGGCGAAATTGCCGTTGGCGTCGAAACCCGTCGCGCCCAGCTGGGCCGCCGTCGCATATTTCCGGTCGAACAGGTTATTCACCTGGGCAAACACGCTGAGGCGGGGCGTCAGCTGGTATTTGCCGTTCAATTCCACCACCGCATAGCCGCCGCTCTTGCCCGCGCCCAGGTACGACATTCCTCCCGCCTGGTGCGCATTGTTTTCATTGCCGCGCGCATACGCGCTGGAGACGGCCGTCATGGCCAGGCCCAGCGTCCAGTCGCGTCCGCCCTGAATATCCACGTGCGCCTTCAGGATATGGCTGGGCGTCAAGGGAATGCGCTTGCCGGGCGTGATGACGATATTGCCTTCCAGGCCGGGCGCGTCCGCATCGCTGCTGCTGTTGGCGCTGCCGTTGACGAGCTCCCGGCTTTGATACGTCGCCTGCAGCCACGTGTAGTTGACGCCGAAGTCCAGCATGCCCGCCTTGCCATCAAACGCCAGCTCCACGCCCTGGTGGCGCGTCTTGCCGAAATTCTTGAAATAGCCAAACCCCGCCTGGTTGTCGGCCACGAACAGGATATCGTCGTGATTTTCCGCGCGGAACACGCCCGCGCTCCAGCGGGCCACCTCGCCCCACTGGCCGCGCACGCCCGCTTCCCACGTCTTCGTGATGACTTGCTTTAATGGCGGGTCGCCGGCCATGGCGTTGGGCAGGCGGCACGGGTTTTCCGGGTCGGCGCAACCGAGTTCGATGGCCGTCGGCGTACGGCTGCCTTCGTTGTAGCCAAGATACGCGCTGATGCCCGCGGCCGGCGCATATGCCAGGCCGATGGCGGGATTGAAGCGGCTGAAACGGTGGTCGCCATCGAGCGAACCGCTGCCGCCGCCTGGCGTGATGGCGTCGCGGTTGCGCACCGTGCTGCGGTTGTAGCGGCCGGAGACGGTCAAGGTAATATCTTGATTGAACGCAATGCTGTCGCTCGCATACACGCTCCACGTGCGCATGCGCCCGCTCAAGTCGACCCGGTTGTCGACGGGCGTGCCGTCGTCATCGATTTCCGTGCCGTCGGCAAAGAAGTTCACAGGCGTGATGCTGCGGTCCGGATTCAGGTAGCCGAACTGGCTCGTCTGGCGGAACGTGGCGTGGCTGGCATCGAAGGCGGCACCGGCCGTGACGGCATGGCGCGCTCCCGCCAGCTCGGCCAGCGCGGTGAACTGGCCCGAAAACCCATAGTTTTCCTGCCGCGTATGGCTGCGGTTGAGCATGCCATTGCATTTTTCGGCCGGCTCGTCGTTCAGCAGCACATTGGCGATGCAGCGCCATTTCGGGAAGGGCGTATTGGCCGCGTTCGCGCCGCTGGCGGGAAAGCCCGTGTAGCCGGCCGCCGCCAGGGCCGCCCGCTCGGCCGCTCCCGGCTGGTAGACGGACTGCTCGAGCGACTCGTCGTTCAAGTCGCCATTGAACGTGTGCGTGTCGATCTTGCGGTAGTACACATTGCCGGACAGCAGCAAGGCCGCGCCGGCCTGGTGCTTGCCCGTCAGGTTCAGCAGGGTCGACTTGTTTTCCGTCAAATCCGGCTTGGTATAGACGCTGCGGTAATCGCGCGCCAGCAGGCGCTGTTCCTGCAAGCCGTTGCCCGTCAGCGCATTGTCCGCGTGGGCCACGGTAACGGCGATGTCCGTGCGCGCATCGCTCCAGCCCAGCTTGCCAAACACCTGGCGCACGTCGGACGGCGAATCGTCGCGCCAGCCGTCTTCCTTGAAACGGTTGCCCGTCACATACCAGTGCCAGCCTTGCGCATTGCTGCCGCCATGCTCGACCTCGACGGCGCGCCGTTTGTCAGAACCCAGGCGCGCTTCGATGGCCGTGCCGGGACTGCTGCGGCCATCCTTGGTTTGCAGCGCCAGCGCGCCGCCCAGGGTATTCAAGCCGAACAGGGGATTCGAGCCCGGCATCAGGGTCAGCGATGCGATGGCCATGCGCGGGATCAAGTCCCAGCTGACGACGTCGCCGAACGGCTGGTTCAGGCGCATGCCGTCGAGGTAGACGGACAACCCTTGCGGCGTGCCCAGCAGGGGCGACGCCGTGTAGCCGCGGTAGCTGACGTCGGGTTGGAACGGGTTGTTCTGTACCTCGTTCACATACACGCTGCCCAGGTTGCGGCGCAGGAAGGCGGAGATGTCGAGCGCGCCGCTGCGGGCGATCTGCTGCGCGCTGGCCGTCTGCACGGGCGCGGCCAGGGTGTCGCGCGGCTGGTCCACGGTGGGCAGCGGCATGCTGCCCGTGATGATGACGGTGGGCAAGTCACCCGAAGTGGCCAGGCTCGCGGCCAGGCTGGCGTCAGCGGCAAGGTCGGCGGCCTGCGCCTGGCACAGCGCCATGGCGGCGGCGGCCAATAAAGTCAGTTTCATGCGTATCCCCAGTTTTATCGTGGTTTTTATTGCGTCCAGTATCGGACAGCCACCATCGGGGAACCAGGGAAAAACTCCCGCCGTGCGGGGGAACTAGCGTTGCAAGGGCAAATAACTCTGTTTGAGCTGGCGCAACACGAAACTCGATTTGCTGTGGCGGATGCCGGGAATTTTATATAAACGCTCGCGCAGCAGGCGTTCATAGTCGCGCGTGTCGCTCACGGCGATGCGCAGGTAGTAATCGTAGTCGCCGGACACAAGAAACGCTTCCAGCACTTCCGGGATCATGGCCAGCGCGTGGCCGAATTCGAACAATGCCTGGTCGGAATGGTCGTCCAGGGTCACTTGCACGATGACGGTGTCGGCCAGCCCCACCTTGGCCGCGTTGACGTTCACCGTGTAGCCTTCGATGACGCCATCGTCTTCCATGCGCTTGATGCGCGCCCAGCACGGCGACGAGGTCAGGCCCACCTTGGCGCTCAGGTCATGCAGGCTGATGCGGGCATCCTGCTGCAGGGCCGTCAGGATGGCGAGGTCGAATTTGTCCAGCTTCATTCTGTCATATCCTTATTTCACAGCAAATTTTGCTGAATATCGCATTCTATACGAGAAAACCAGCAGCCTTTTCTGCCGCATCAGGCAGAAAATAAGGCCATGAAACCCGATCCCGCTCCCCTCCTCGCTCCCGCCGCCGATCTTGCGCCGCGCAACGGCGCCAGCACCCTGATCGACACCCTGCTGGCCCTGGGCGTCGACACCGTCTTCGGCTACCCGGGCGGCGCCGTGCTGCCCCTGTACGACGCGCTGCACGCGCAGCCCCGCTTGCGCCACGTGCTGGTGCGCCACGAACAGGCGGCCGTGCACGCGGCCGAAGGCTATGCGCGCAGCACGGGCCGGCCCGGCGTCGTCTTCGTCACGTCCGGCCCCGGCATGAGCAACACCACCACGGGCTTGCTCGACGCCCTGTGCGATTCGGTGCCCGTCATCTGCATCAGCGGCCAGGTGGCCAGCACCAGCATCGGCACCAACGCCTTCCAGGAATGCGACGCGCTGGGCATTTCGCGCCCCGTCACCAAGTGGAACCGGCAAATCCGCGCGGCCGAGGAAACGGCCGCCGTCGTGCACGAAGCATTTATCCAGGCCACGCAGGGGCGGCCCGGCCCCGTGCTGGTCGATTTTCCCAAGGATCTGCAGCTGGCGCCCGTCACGCAGCACGCGCCGCCGCCGCCCGCCGCATCTGCCGCCGCCCTGCCGCAGCCCGCCGACCTGGAACGGGCCGCCAGCCTGATCGCCGGCGCGCGCCAGCCCGTGTTCTATGGCGGTGGCGGCCTCGTCAATTCCGGCCTGGATGCCTGCGCCGCCTTCCAGCAACTGGTGAAACTGGCCGCCGCGCCGTGCACCCTGACCTTATTGGGCCTGGGCGCCTTTCCCGCCTCGCACCCGGCCTTCCTCGGCATGCTGGGCATGCACGGCACCCTGGAAGCGAACCTGGCCATGCACCATGCGGATCTGATCGTCTGCGTCGGCGCCCGCTTCGACGACCGGGTCACGGGCCGCCTGGATGCGTTTTGTCCTGGCGCAAAGGTCATCCACATCGACATCGACCCGGCCTCCATACACAAGGTGGTGCGCGCCGACGTGGCCCTGCGCGGCGATTGCACCCCCGTATTGGCCGCCTTGCTGGCACAGCTGCGCGGACGCCTGCTGGCGGACCGCCAGCCGTGGTGGCAGCGCATCGACGCCTGGCGCGCCCAGGACAGCCTGGCGTTCGACGATACGCCGGAGGTGATCGCGCCGCAGGCGCTGATGCGGCGCCTGCAGGCGGCGCTGGACGGCATGGACGGCGGCGACGCCATTGTTTCCACCGACGTGGGCCAGCACCAGATGTGGGCGGCGCAGCACTTGCGCTTCGAGCAGCCGCGCCGCTGGCTCACCTCGGGCGGCGCCGGCACCATGGGCTATGGCTTGCCGGCCGCCATCGGCGCGCAGATCGCCCATCCGGGCAAGCGCGTCGTGTGCGTCAGCGGCGATGCGTCGATCTTGATGAATATCCAGGAACTGGCCACGGCCGTGCAGCACCGCCTGCCCGTGAAAGTGGTGTTGTCGAACAATGGCTACATGGGCATGGTGCGCCAGTGGCAGGAACTCATCCATGGCGGGCGCTACAGCCACAGCTACACGGAAGCGCTGCCCGATTTCGTCGCCCTGGCGCGCGCGTTCGGCTGGCAGGCGCACACGGTGAGCCGGCGCGAGGAGCTCGATGCGGCATTGACAGCCTGCCTGGCATCGGAGGGCCCGTACTTCCTCGACGTGCGCGTGCATGGCGCGGAAAACTGCTTCCCCATGATGGCGCCCGGCGCGGGGCACCATGAAGTGACCTTGCGCAAAGGCGTCGTCTACACCGGGTAACAAATCCTGTTCAACTCCACACCCTGTATATCCAGTAGCTTTCATCGTCGCGCATGGCGCGCGCCAGCTCGGTGGGGCTCAAGCCCGTGATTTCGCGCGTCTCGCGGCAAAAATGGGCCTGGTCGGCGTAACCGCCGCTGGCGGCGACATCGGACCAGGACGCCGTGCCCTGCAGGATGGCGCCGCGCTCGTCGAGAAACAGCTGTTCCGCGCGGCGCATGCGGCGCAAGGTGCGCATGGGCTGGCCGGCCCAGGCCTTGATGCGGCGCTCGATATTGCGCGCGCTGCTGGCCAGGCCCGTCGATGCCGCCTGCACGGCCAGGCGGCGCACCCAGTCCTGCACGGCGCCGGCAGGATGGTCGCCGCTCTTGCGCGCCAGCGCCCAGCGCGGCGCGAGAAAATCCTCCACCAGCCTGACGCGGACCGCATCGTCGGGCGCCGCCAGCACGGCGTCCGACAGGGCCAGCCAGTCCCCATCGAACAGCGCGTCGAGCGGGCGGAACTGGTCCAGCAAGCCATCCATCGAGACGCCCGTCAACGCATGCAGGGCGGCCGGGTAAAACATCACGACAAACGTATGCACGGGGCCGGGGTTGTAGCTGACCAGCGGATACGAACGGGGGCCGCCGAACAGCGCGGGCGGCATGCGCACGTCCCGCAGCGACAGGCCCGGCGCTGCCGCTTCCACGTCGCCCGCGACGGTCCAGACGATGCTGCACATGGGCGCGGCGGGAAAGCGGTTCAGGCGCTGCGCCGGCGGCAACGGCGCGCAGCCCGTGGTGTCGCGCACGAGGAAGGCGCGCACGCAGGAAGCGAGCGCCGTGCGCGGCGCGATCAGGCGGGTCAGGGGCGTAGGGGCGGCAGGCATGGCGACGATTGTACCGGCAATTTCCGGCCGCGCCCGATGTCGTATTCGTTCAAGACGCGGACGCGCAAGCGCGCTACAGTGAAGTCATTGTCGCCATCCACCAGGAGTACGCCATGCCCCCGCTCGATCACCCCGCCGCGCCCGCCACCACGGCCCTGCGCCAGATTCGCCGCCTGCCGGGGCCATTCGCCCTGCCCATCGTCGGCAACAGCCTGCAGATCAAGCTCACGCGCATCCACCGCGACGTGGAAGAGTGGGTACGGCGCTACGGCCCCTACCTGCGCGCCTGGTTCGGCCGCACCCTGGTGCTGGTGGTGGCCGACAGCGAGGCCGTCGCCGCCGTGCTGCGCGACCGGCCCGACGGCTTTCGCCGCCCCCTGAGCAGTTCCATCGTTTCCGAGGAAATGGGCGGCATCCCCGGCCTGTTCCTGGCCGAGGGCACGGAATGGCGCAACCAGCGCCGCATGGTCATGGCCGGCATGGCGCCCGGCGCCGTCAAGGCCTACTTCCCGGCGCTGGCGACGGTGGCGCAGCGCCTGCGGCGGCGCTGGCATCTTGCCGCCACGCAAGGCCAAGCGATCGACCTCGATGGCGACCTGAAACGCTACACGGTCGACATCATCGCCGGCCTCGCCTTCGGCACCGAGGTCAATACGCTGGAAGCGGGCGAAGACGTGATCCAGCGCCACATGGACGCCATCCTGCCCGCCGTGGCGCGGCGCAGCCTGTCGATGTTCCCGTACTGGCGCTACGTCAAGCTGCCCGTCGACCGCCGCCTGGACCGCGACGTGGCGGCCCTGTCCGCCGCCGTGGCCGACCTGGTGCAGCAGGCGCGCACGCGCATGGCGCGCGACCCGGCACGGCGCGAGCGTCCGCCCAACCTGCTCGAAGCGATGATCGCCGCCGCCGACGAAAAGGACAGCGGCGTGAACGACCGCGCCGTGGCCGGCAATGTGCTGACCATGCTGCTGGCGGGCGAGGATACGACGGCCAATACGCTGTCCTGGATGATTTACCTGTTGCAACGCCATCCGCACAGCCTGGCGCGGGCGCGCGATGAAGTGCGGCGCCTGGCGCCCGACGCGGCCCGCTTCACGATCGAGCAGATGGATAGCCTCGACTACCTGGGCGCCTGCGCCAGCGAAGCCATGCGCCTCAAGCCCGTGGCCCCCTTCCTGCCCGTCGAGGCGCTGCGCGACACGGTCATCGCCGATATCGCCGTGCCGGCCGGCACCCTCGTGTGGTGCGTGATGCGCCACGACACGGTGTCCGATGCGCACTTTCCCGACGCGCAAGCCTTCCAGCCCGAGCGCTGGCTGGCCGAAGGCGGCGAGGCGAACAACAAGCGCGCCGCCATGCCCTTCGGCGCCGGCTTGCGCACGTGTCCGGGCCGCTACCTGGCCTTGTTGGAAATCAAGATCGCCATGGCCATGCTGCTGGGCAGCTTCGACATCGCCGGCGTCGACACGCCCGATGGCGGCGAGGCGCAGGAACTGATGGGTTTTGTGATGTCGCCCATCGGCTTGACGCTGCGCCTGGCGCGGCCGCAGTGATACCATGGGGGAAGTCCCATTCATTCGACCTCCCCATGACCATCCGCCTGGAATCGCCGCAGCAAGCCGACGTGCAAACCCTGATCGCCGAGCTTGATGCATATCAACAGACCCTGTATCCGGCCGAGTGCGTCTACTCGCTGGACCTGGCGTCCGTGCCGTCCGATACCCTGCTGTTTGCCGTCGCCCGCGATGCGGCCGGCGCGGCACGGGCCTGCGGCGCCATCGTCGTCACGCCCGCTTTCGGCGAGCTCAAGCGCATGTACGTGCACCCGGACAGCCGGGGACTGGGCCTGGCGAAACGTTTGCTGGCCTTGCTGGAAGAACAGGCGCTGGCGCGCGGCTGCCGCTTGCTGACCCTGGAAACGGGCATCCACCAGCCCGAGGCGATCGCCCTGTACGCGCGCCACGGCTACCAGCGGCGCGGACCGTACGGCGACTATCCCGACGACCCATTCAGTGTCTTCATGGAAAAACCGTTGCAGGCGGCGGCATGAGCGCGCCCGCCGACAGCCTGCTTGACATCCGCGCGCGCCTGCGCGCCTTTGCCGACGAACGCGACTGGGATCAGTTCCACACGCCGAAAAACCTGGCCATGGCCCTGTCCGTGGAAGTGGCGGAACTGGCGGAACACTACCAGTGGCTGGCCACGGGCGCGGATAGCGAACTGGACGAGGCGAAGCGCACGGGCATCCGCCACGAACTGGCCGACGTGCTGATGTACCTGGTGCGCCTGGCCGACAAGAGCGGCGTCGACCTGCACGCGGCCGTGCTGGAAAAGATGCAACTGAACGCACAGAAATACCCGGCGCAGCAGGTGCGCGGCGACGCGCGCAAATACAGCGAATACTGATAGCGAGTACAGACACGCCCACCCGTGCGTGGCGGATGCGCAAAAAGGCGTAGCATTCAGGCATGCGTATTTATCGATTACTGCTGATCATAGGCTTGCTCCATGGACCTATTGCGCTGGCGCAAACCGCGCCCGTGCCGCAGGTGAAGGTGGACGCCACACGCGACCCCGTCGACAAGTCCTACCGCAAGATGCTGCAGGGCGTGGACCGCTTCGAACGCGACCATGCGCTGGCGCCGCAGGCCGTGCTGCGCTTCCGCTTGCTGCCGCGCCAGCCCGGCGTGGACATGGCCGGTGTGCAGCTGCGCATCGCCGGCGACACGGTCAGCATCCCCTTGCCCTTGGCCGAAGACAACAGCTTTGCCCCCGTGCGCAATGCGCAAGCGGCGCGTGAAGACGCCGTGCTGCTGGCCAACCGCAAGGCCACCACCATGAGCTGGCGCGCGCAAGTCATCACGCCCGGCTTGCCGCCCGGCACGCGGCGCCTGGGCGACTTGCGCCTGGAATGCCGCGCCGGCATGGATTCCGGCCTGATCTCGAACGACCCGCAAATCATCGCCTGGCTGTCCAGCATGCTCTACAGCACAGATAAAGTGTGTTCCGAGCCGGATGGCAATTATCTGTTCTTCACGGACCGTCCCCTGTTCGGCGTGACCCTCGTGCACGGCGAGCGCCGCCTGGCGCTGCCGTTCACCATGCTGTACGCGGGCGGCGAGCAAACGCCCGCCTCGCTGCCCTATTGCGATTGCCAGGTCTTGCTTGATCGCACGTATTACGCGCCCTTGTGGGATAGCAACTGGCCGGACGACACCCTGCTGGAATTTACTTACATGGACGAGGTGGCGCCATGAAGTGGCTGTCGCTGATCTTGTTGACGCTGCTGGCCGCCTGCTCCGGCACGCGCGCCTTGCAAGCCAGCAAGAATGTTCCCTACGCCACCCTGGAACAGACGGTGCAAGTGGGCAGCAGCACGCGCGAACAGGTGCGCGCCGCGCTGGGCGACAGCACATCCATCCGTTTCGACAGCGGCAAGGAAGTGTGGATGTACACCTATCCGGCGGCCTCGGGCGCGCAGGGGGAATATGTGATTCTGTTTGGCGGGGATGGGGTGGTGAAGCAGGTGCGCGGCGGCGAGGTGTACCGGGTACGGAAGTGATTCCCGCCAGCATGGCGCTGGCGGGACTGACATGCTTATCGTGCCTTCAGCAAGGCCCGCGACGCGACGCCCGCGCCCACGCTGCGGCCCACGCCGGCAACCTTGCGCTTGGGCGACGCCTTCAGCTTGAAGATGCCGATCGACTGGGCCACGCTGTCGGTGCGCTGCGCCAGGTTGGTGGCGGCCGCAGCCGCCTGCTCCACCAGCGCCGCATTCTGCTGCGTGATGCCATCCATGTGGATGACGGCCTGGTTGACTTGCCCGATGCCCTGGTTCTGCTCGCGCGTGGTCGAGGAAATCTCGTCCATCACTTCCGTCACGCGGGCTACCGAGGCGATCACTTCCGCCATGGTGGCACCCGCGTTGCTGGTCAGCACGCTGCCCGCGTTCACGGTGGCGATCGAATGGTCGATCAGGTTTTTCACCTCTTTCGCAGCCGTTGCCGAACGCTGCGCCAGGCTGCGCACTTCGCCGGCCACGACGGCGAAGCCGCGACCGTGCTCGCCCGCACGGGCCGCTTCCACGGCCGCGTTCAAGGCGAGGATATTCGTCTGGAAGGCGATACCGTCGATCAAGCCGATAATGTCGAGAATCTTGCGCGACGAGCTGCTGATCTCATCCATCGTGGTGACCACTTCGCTGACGATGGTGCCGCCCTTGGCCGCCACGGTGGACGCTTGCGCCGCCAGATCGTTGGCCGTGGCCACATGGTCGGCGCTGTTTTGCACGGTCGACGTCAGTTCTTCCATGCTGGCCGCCGTCTGCTCCAGGCTGGACGCCTGCGATTCCGTGCGGCTGGACAAGTCCATATTGCCCGTGGCAATTTCTGCCGTGGTGATGCGGATATCCTCGAAGTTGGCGCGCACGTCGCCGATGATGCTGTGCAAGTTGATGTTGGTCTGGCGCAAGGCCGCCATCAATTGACCCATGTCATCGTCGCGCACCTTGTCGATGACGCCCGTCAAGTCACCGCCGGCCATCTTGCGCGCCACCGTGATGGCGTCGCCCAGCGGGGCGACGAGGGAATTGTGCAGATGGGCCCAGAAATACAGCATCAGCGCCACGGCGGCAGCGGCGGCACCGCTGAGCCAGCTGCGCGTGGCCGTGCTCGTGTCGCCGTCGATATTCCACACGGCGCAGCCGAGGATGGCCAGCACCACGCCGAAGACGATGCAATGCAGTGCCAGGTCTTGCGACAAGCTCAGCTTGCGCCACTCGGCCAGCTTGGCGGCCCAGCCCTGGCGCACGACGCGGCCATTGCGGATCGCCAGGTTGGCGGAATTGCCGTCTTTGAAACTTTTATACAGGGCTGCCGCTTCGTTGATCTGCTCGCGCGTGGGCTTGGTGCGCACGGACATATAGCCGATCGGGCGGCCGCTTTCGATGACGGGCGTGATATTGGCGAAGACCCAATAGAAATCGCCATTCTTGCAGCGGTTCTTGACCATGCCGGTCCAGGGCATGCCCGTCTTGATGGTGTCCCACAGGTCGGCAAACGCTTCGGCCGGCATATCGGGATGGCGCAGGATATTCTGTGGCGCACCCAGCAGTTCCATTTCTGAAAAACCGCTGACTTCAATGAAATACTGATTGGCGTAATTGATGTTTCCCTGTAAATCCGTGGTGGAAACAATCGTCATGCCTTCATTTAATACGTATTCATTTTGCGTGATTGGCGTATTGACCCGCATCGTCGCTCCTCTATTTTTTTTCAACTAGCATAACAAAAACATAAAAACAATATACCACATCAAGCACCCATGATATATCGCCTCGGCGACAGTGACGCCAGTCAAACAATTTAATAAAAGTCAATTCATTTATGTTTTAGGATTTACTTTGATTCAACTTGATTGATTTTATTGAAATGCAAAATTTAAATTGCGTGCATATACAATAATTAATAAAAAATTATGTATCGATGCAGCAGGCAATAAATATGGCGTTTGCACCGATAAAAATATGCAAAGGAGCCGTGGCCATTGCCGGCAGATGGCAATACCTGCCGCCAACCATAACGCGGCAACCATGTTTATTTCTTGAGGGAAAATAAAAACTGGCGCGAATGCGCCAGTGGGGGATGTGTCTCCAATCCGCGACACAGGCGCCGGAGCGCCCGTGGGGATGGCTTACTTGTACGTTTTACGGGGTGGCGACTTCGGACGCGGCGGCGCAGGCTTGCGCTCCGTCGTGCCATCGTCCAGGCTGATGCGCAGTTTCTGCCCCGAAACGACGACCGATTTCAGGTGGTCGAGGATTTCCGGCGGCATGCCTTCCGGCAAGTCCAGCACGCTGTAGTTGTCAAAGATATCGATGCGGCCGATATGCTTGGCTTCCAGGTTCGCTTCGTTGGCGATCGCGCCGACGATGTTGCTTGGCGTAACGGCGTGCTCACGGCCCACTTCGATGCGGTAAGCCGTCACGCCCGGGCGTGGACGTTCCTTCTTCGGCGCGCGCGGGGCAACTTCGCCCGCGTCCGCCGGCGCATCCTTGAACGCTGGCGCGGACTTGGCGGCGAACGGCTTGCGTGGCGCGGCTGGCGGCGCCAGGTCCGGTGCGTCGCCGTCGCGGCTGATGCGCAGCTGCTGGCCCGCCACCCACACGGTTTTCAGCTGATCCAGCAATTCTTTCGGCATGCTGTCTGGCAAGTCCAGGACGCTGTAGTCGTCATAGATTTCGATGCGGCCGATGTTTTTCGAATCGATGCCCGCTTCGTTGGCGATGGCGCCCACGATATTGCCCGGCTTCACGCCATGCTGATGACCTACCTCAATGCGGAAGGTTTGCATGCCGGCGTCGGCTGGACGCTGGATGCGTTCCTTTTTCGGGAAGGCCGGGCGCTCGCTGCGCTCGTTACGGTCGAAGCGGTCATTGCGTTCGAAACGGTCATTGCGTTCAGGGCGGTCAAAGCGGTCTTGGCGCGCAGGACGGTCGTCTTGCCACGTGGCTTGCTCGCGCGCCTTGTTTTTGTCCAGCAACAAAGGCACATTGCCACGCGCCATCTTCGCCAGGGCGGCGGCGATTTCGATGGCGGGAATGTTTTGCTCGCGTTCGAAATCTTCGATCAGCGACTGGAACTGTTCCAGTTCGCCCAAGGCCAGGGTTTCGCTGATCTGTTCCTTGAACTTGGCGATACGCACGTCGTTGACGGCCTGGATCGTCGGCAGTTCCAGCATGCCGATCGGCTGGCGGGTCGAGCGTTCGATGGCTTTGAGCAAGTTCTTTTCACGCGGGGTGATGAACAGGATCGCTTCGCCGCTGCGGCCGGCGCGGCCCGTGCGGCCGATGCGGTGGGTATAGCTTTCCGGATCGTGCGGCACGTCGTAGTTGACGACATGGCTGATGCGCTCGACGTCCAGGCCGCGGGCGGCCACGTCGGTTGCGACCAAAATGTCGATCTTGCCGTCTTTCAACTGCTGGATCGTGCGCTCGCGCTGGGCTTGCTGGATGTCGCCATTGATGGCGGCAGCCGAGAAGCCACGGGCTTGCAGCTTGCCGGCCAGCTCTTCCGTGCCCAGCTTGGTGCGGGCGAAGATGATCATGCCGTCAAACGCTTCCGCTTCCAGGATGCGGGTCAGCGCGTCGAGCTTGTGCATGCCCGACACCAGCCAGTAGCGCTGGCGGATGTTGTCGGCCGTGCCCGTCTTGGCGGCCACCGTCACTTCGGCCGGGTTCACCAGGTAGGTGGTGGCGATGCGCTTGATGACGGAAGGCATGGTGGCCGAGAACAGGGCCGTTTGATGGCCTTCCGGCGTTTCTTGCAAGATGCGTTCGACGTCGTCGATAAAGCCCATGCGCAGCATTTCATCGGCTTCGTCGAGCACCAGGGTTTTCAGCTTGGACAGGTCGAGCGAACCCTTGTCCAGGTGATCGATGACGCGGCCAGGCGTACCGACGACGACGTGCACGCCGCGGCGCAGGGCCGACAGTTGCGGGCCGTAGCTTTGGCCGCCGTAGATCGGCAGCACGTGGAAGCCGGGGATGTGGGCGGCGTACACCTGGAACGCTTCGGCGACCTGGATGGCCAGTTCGCGCGTCGGTGCCAGGACCAGGGCTTGGGGTGAGCTTTGTTTCAGATCGATGCGCGACAGGATCGGCAAGGCGAAGGCGGCGGTCTTACCCGTGCCTGTTTGCG
Organism: Janthinobacterium sp. SUN100; assembly: GCF_030397705.1. Taxonomy (NCBI): domain Bacteria; kingdom Pseudomonadati; phylum Pseudomonadota; class Betaproteobacteria; order Burkholderiales; family Oxalobacteraceae; genus Janthinobacterium; species Janthinobacterium sp. SUN100. The sequence continues at coordinate 73,177 of NZ_JAPUBU010000003.1, forward strand.
CCTGACCCAGCACGTCGCGGTTCGCGAGCAATAATGGAATCGTCGCCGCCTGGATAGGCGACGGTGTTTCGTAACCGACATCCTTGAGCGCGCGAATCAGCGGCTCGCTCAGGTTAAGGTCGGAAAATAAGGAAATTGGTGTATCAGACATGAAATCACTCACAAGTTCGCTCGAATCGCCCAATGCGAAAGAGTGTATCTGCTAGTTTACTCTTTACTGGACCTTACCGGGTGGCTGCATGCCGCAGAACGCCGTTTTTTGCGCCATATCTACGTAAAAAAGCCAGAAAAATCGGCGATCCGCACGCATTGGGCGCGTGATTTTGCCAACATTAAACGATACACAACAATATGCCGGCTGCGCCTGTTCTGTGTGGCAACAGCTACGGCGGGCGCCTCGCCGCCACGGCGCCCGCCCCCGTTTCAGGTGCGCAAGAACTCCAGCAAGTCCTCGTTCAGCCTATCCTTGTGCGTCGTCGCCAGGCCGTGCGGCGCGCCCGCATACACGAGCAATGTGCTACCGATGATGAGTTCGGCAGTGCGGCGCGCCGAGGCGGCGATCGGCACGATCTGGTCGTCGTCGCCATGGATCACCAGGGTCGGCACGTCGAATCTGGCCAGGTCGCCCGTGAAATCCATTTCCGAAAACTGCTTGATGCACAGGTAGGCGGCCGGCATGCCCGCCTGCATGCCTTGCCGCCAGAAACTGTCTCGCACGCCTTGCGACGGCTCCGCACCGGGCCGGTTGTAGCCATAGAAGGGCTCGCTCAAGTCGCGGAAAAACTGGCTGCGGTCGGCCTGCACGCCCGCGCGGATGGCGTCGAACGCGGACAGCGGCAAGCCCAGCGGATTGTCGGCCGTCTGCAGCATCAGCGGCGGCACGGCGCCCACCAGCACGGCGCCGGCCAGGCGCTGCGTGCCGTGGCGGCCGATGTAGCGCGCCACTTCGCCGCCGCCCGTCGAATGGCCGACGAGGGTGGCGCCCGTCAAGTCCAGCGCGGCGATCAGGGCGGCCAGGTCGTCGGCATAGGTATCCATGTCGTTGCCGCCGAACGGCTGGCTGGAACGGCCATGGCCGCGCCGGTCGTGCGCGATGACGCGGTAGCCGCGCGAGGCCAGATAGAACATCTGGTCTTCCCAGGCGTCGGACGACAGGGGCCAGCCGTGGCTGAAGACGACGGGCGGGCCGCTGCCCCAGTCCTTGTAGTAGATCAAGGTGCCGTCGGCGGTACGCAGGGTATTACTCGATTGCAAGTCAGGGCGAGTCATGGAACGCTCCTTGTCGGTGGACCGGCAGCCATTGTGGCCCCAATCGGCTGGCGCGCGCCGCGCGCTACGCCAGAGCATTGCGGTAGAGTAAGATTACCGCTGCTTTGCTTTCCCGTATTCACTTTTGGAGTTGTCATGCGTTTTCCCTTCGTCCTCGCCGCCAGCCTGTTCAGCACGGCTACCCTCGCCCAACCGCTCGTTGCCGAGGCGCCCCTGCGCGCCCACCTGTCCTTCCTGGCCGACGACTTGCTGGAAGGACGCGGCACGGGCCAGCGCGGCGGCGACCTGGCCGTGCGCTACCTGGAGACGCAGGCGGCCGTGGCCGGCTTGCAACCCTTGCCGGACGGCACGTATCGTCAGGCGCTGACCATCGTCGGCAGCAAGGCATTGCCATCGAGCACAGTGACCTTCAGCGCGGGCGGCAAGACCTTGTCCCCCGCCTTCGGCCAGGACATCGTCTTTGGCGCGGCGAATGGCCAGCAGACAGTGGCGTTCGACGCGCCCGTCGTGTTCGCCGGCTACGGCATCCGCGCCCCCGAAGAGCAGTGGGACGACTTCAAGGGTGCTGATTTAAAAGGAAAAATGGTCATCCTGATGGTCAACGACCCGCAGCCGACCGTTGCCGAGCCGAACCGCTTTGCCGGCAAGTCGCTGACCTGGTACGGCCGCTGGGTCTACAAGTACGAGGAAGCGCTGCGCCAGGGCGCGGCCGGCGTGCTGCTGATCCACACGACGGCGTCCGCGTCGTATCCGTGGTCGGTGCCGGCCAACGGTTTCGGCCATGAACGCTTCAACCTGGCCGGCGCGGGCAATGCGATGGAAGGCTGGCTGCAGGAAGACATGGCGCGCGCCCTGTTCCAGGCGGGAGGACAAGACCTGGACGCCTTGCGCGCGCAGGCGGAAACGCGCGAGTTCCGTCCCGTGGCCTTGAACGCGACGGTCAAGGTGGTCTTGAACAGCCAGATCCGCAGCATCGAGCAATTCAACGTGGCCGGCATCGTGCCGGGCACGGACCCGAAACTCAAGGACGAAGCCGTGATTTACTCGGCCCACTGGGACCACCTGGGCAAGGATGACGAAGGCAGCGCCCGCTCAGGGCAAAGCGACCACATCTACAACGGCGCCATCGACAATGCCTCGGGCGCGGCGGCCCTGCTGGCCATGGCGCAAGTTGCGGTAAAACAACCTGCACGGCGCACGCAGATCTTCCTGTGGCCGGCCGGCGAGGAAACGGGCATGCTGGGCAGCACGGCCTACACGCGCAAGCCCCTGTGGCCGCTGGCGAAAACGGCCGCCGACCTGAACCTCGACAGCATGAATTTCGTCGGCAAGACGCACGACATCGGCGTGGCCGGCGCCGAGCGCAGCAGCCTGTACGCGAGCGCCGCCAAGGTGGCCAAGCGCATAGGCCTGCGCCTGGCGCCCACCATTCCCGACCTGTCCGGCGCGTTTTACCGGGCCGACCATTTTGCGTTTGCCAAGGCTGGCGTGCCCGCCTTCAACGTGGGTTCGGCCGTGTTTTCCGGCGACGGCTCGTTCGACTTCGTCAAGGAGCCGAAAGCGTCCGGCGAGCGCCTGGTGGCGTTCAAGAAGGATTACCACCAGGTAACGGATGAATACCACCCGTCGTGGGATTTATCGGGCATGGTGCAGCAGGCGCAATTCACCCTGAACCTCGGCTATGAAGTGGCGAACGACAAGAATTTGCCTACATGGAACAAGGGCGAAGCGTTTGGCAAGGTGAAACGCTAGGCACCATGAAAAACACCGGCCTGTGCCGGTGTTTTCATTCAAATTGCCATGATGCGTTTTAAGTCAATGAATGCCGTTTCATACAGGTGCTGGAACGCGCCCACCATGACTTCTTCCACGCCTTCGGCCGCGTCGAACTCGCTAGCCCATTCCGCCACGCAGGAAGCGCCGCCCGGCTCGCCCGTGACGCGCAGGGTGGAGCGGTAGTTCTTGACGGGGATCGGCCCCGAGACGATGGTGTAGCTGTAGCTCTTGTCCGCCTCGCTGTAGCTTTGCAGGCGTTCGGCGATGATGGCGCCGTCCGTGGTTTTCAGGCGGCGCACGCGGCCGCCGTGTTCGGACAGGCTGGTCTTGATCGAACTCGACCATTCAGCCAGCGACTGGAAGCCGCCGATAAAATCCCACACGCGTTCGGCGCTTGCCGCCAATGTTACAGAAACAATTACTTGGGCCATCTTTAATTCGGTTCCTCATCCAGGTTTGCCGGGCGTTGCCCGGCACAGCCGCTATTTTAGCGCCCATGCGGCTTTGTTGCTGGGCGCGTATTGAGCTCGAGAATAACGACTGGCCGGCCTGGCGAGACAGCCTTACAGGTTTTCCGCCAGGAAAATCAAGGAATTGCCGTGCGCGTGGGCGGCGGCGCGCTGCTGGTAGCTGTCGCGGTGGGTGCAGTTGAAACCGTGCTCGGCGCCCGGGTAGATATGGATTTCCACGTCTTGCCGGTCTTCGAAGCGTTCGGCGATCTTTTGCACGGCTTCCGGCGGAATGTGGCTGTCCTGGCCGCCGAAATGCATGAGCAGCGGCACCTGGATGCGGTCGGCCAGGTCCAGCTTGTTCTGGATGCCGCCGCCGTAATAGGCGATGGCCGCGTCGACCAGGCCAGCCGCGGCCGTCTGGAACGACAAGCGGCCGCCGAAGCAGTAGCCGACGGACGCCAGCTTGCCCGTCACTTCCGGACGCGCGCGCAGGACGGCGATGGTGGCCTTGATATCGCTCAAGGCATGTTCGTTATCGGTAGCCTGCATGAGTTCGACGGCGCGCTTCCAGCCGTCCGCGTCATAGCCCAGTTCGATGTGCGCACCGGCGCGCCAGAACAGGTCAGGCACCAGCACCACATAGCCATCGGCCGCGTACTGGTCGGCCACGGCGCGGATGTGCTCGTTGACGCCGAAAATTTCCTGCAACAGGATGATGGCGGGGCCCTTGCCCACGTGCGGCACGGCCAGGTAAGCCTGGAAGCTGCCGTCCGGGCCGGCGATATCGATCCACTGCGATGTTGTGCTCATAGAAACTCCAGTCTGAGGTTGGGGGAATGCCACAGCCAGGCATGTTACTGGTTTTTCCCTCTTTCTGCGCCCACCCTTTGTCCTGGCTCAATACATCTCGCGCAGGTAAATCACCGGGCCCGACTTGAAGACGCCAAAGACGACGGTGCCCACGGTGCTGGGCAAGTACGCGATGCCGGGCACGGACACATCGACGCTGCCGGTCTTGCCGGCGCCGGGCGCCGCCACAATCAAGCGTCTATTCGACGGCAAGATGCCCTTGTCGAACGTATAAGTAATAGTCGTGCCAGCGGGAAATGCAAAGTCCTTGCACGCCAGTGTTTTCTTGCAATTGGCAAACACCACCTGCGCGCTGCCGAAGGCGCTGATGCTGTCCAGCAGACTGGTGACCCAGGTCTTGCCGTCCCAGTACTGCGCCTGCACGGCCAGGCGCACGGGATAGCGCTCGGAACCGTAGTCATGCGGCACCATCAGGCGGCCCGTGAACACGGTCAGCTGCGCTTCCTTGCCATCGGCCGGCGCCGAGCTCACATTGCCAGCCGCCGGATAGGCATACGTCGCGCGCAGCAGCAGCCCCGTCGGCGATGCCAGCGCTGTCGGCTCCTTGGGCACGGCATAGGCGGCGGGGAAGCTGTAGGCGATGGCGCGCGTGGCAACGCCATTGGTAAAACTGGTGACGGGTACGCCCGTCACGGCCGCAGGTACTGTTGCCCCATCCGTCAGCGTGCTGCCCGATGGCGCCGTGGGCGGATATTTGTTGTTCCCCGTGGCCGCGTCATACGGGACCAGCGGCACCTGCGTTTTGTTGATGTCGGCATTCCTGGCGTCGAAGTTCTTCGTCTCGTTGCCGGCGGCCGTCTGGGCGCGGATGGTCAGGTCGAAGGGCTGGCGCGAATACACGGCGCGGTTGCCGGCGCACACGAGCGGCGCGCTGCACGGGAAAGGAAACTCCGTCTTCGTCCCCCCCGGGAGGTCCACTTGCTTGACGACCAGTTCCGTCACAAAGTGGTGCGGATAAAAGAGCACGGGGTCGCTCGTCCCCGGCGACGTCAGGCTGCTGCCCAGATAACCGTTTTGCAGCGCGGCCGTGAAATTGATCTTGCCCACTTCTGGCCAGACCAGCGGCGGCGCCGTGATGATGCCCCCTTTCGTCACGAAATCGAGATCGCCGCTGACCTGCGGATTGACTACGCCTGTGTAGAGCGGCGCCAGCAGATTACGGTCGAGCACGACTGTTTGCACGGCGACACCGCTTTCGTTGCCGAAATTCTTCGTCACGGCACCGGCCGCGTTGACGGCCGATAACGTGATGGTCGTCCCCGCCACGAGGGGCGCTGCCGCCAGGCCCGCGCGCTGAATCGGCGCCAGCGTCGTGAACAGAAATTTCTTCGGCGCCACGACGACCGTGCCGTTGCCTTTCATGTCCAAACCTTTGTCGCTGCCGCTGTCCGGCTTGTAGGCAGCCGTCAGGATCAGCGCACCCGCGTCGGCATACAGCATGTTCGGCTTTGCCACGCCATCGGCGCCAAACGTCACATTCACCTTGGTGCTCGCCACGGCGCAGCTGCTCTGGTCGCTGCCAGCCAGGGCGACATAGCTATTTTGGACGCTGTCAAAGATGCGCGCAGGCAATGTTCCCTTGTCCGGATTGCTGTACCCGCAAGTCAGGTTCAATTGCTTGGTCTGGCTGGCAAACATGGGCACGCACACGTCCCTGTTGCCGGACGAGGTCTGCAAGGCGCTGATTTCCAGTACGGCCACGTCCTCCGCGTAGCGCGGAACGCCGCTTACCTGGAAGCCGCTGGAGAGAAAGCTGATCTGGCAATTGCTCGTATTGCCGCCGCTCTTGCACACCAGCGCGCCCGTCGTGGCGGGCGTGCTGACCAGGCTCAGGGTGGCGATGCCCACCGTGGTCTGGCGCACCGTGACATTGGGATTGACGCCGCTGGTATCGATCTGCGTCGGCACGCCGCCCGGGCTGACGGTGACGCTGGGGCTGGGACTACCCTTGTACACCGCGCTGCAGTTGGCATCGGCACAGGCAGTCACCGTCACCGTGGGTACCTGGCAAGTGAGCGCCGTCAGCGGGTGCTCGATCTGGAAATGGTGCAGTCCGGTCGGCGTACCGGGCCCGCACTTCGGCCCCATCGGTTCATTGAAGGCCCAGCCGCTGTTGTTCGTCACGCAACTGCACGGGTTCGATGGCGTATACGCCTTGCAAGTAATGGTTTGCTGCACCCGGCCCTGCCAGCCCAGAGTGATGTGGTCGACCTTGGCGTTGCCTGTGATATAGGCGTTGGACGAGTCGAGGGTCACCTCGCCAGCGTCCACATTGCCCTTGATGCCATTGCCGGAGGCGATCGTCAAAGAATTGCTCGCGTCCACGTCGCCCGTGACGAGCAGGCCCGAGGCCTTCAAGTCGATGGTCGGCGATTTCAGGTTGCCCGTCACCTGGCTGCCGGAACCGATGGTCAGCGACGTGGTCGCCGTGATATCGCCCTGGATGCGGGTACTGGCGGGCAGGATGTTGACGACGGTGCCGCTGATGGCCCCGTTGATGACGGAACCCGAGGCAATTTCCACCGGGCCCTTGGCGCTGATCTTGCCCGTCACCTTGACGTTGTTCGAGCCCATTTTGATGGTCGTGGCCGAAATATTGGCCGTGACGGTCTGTTCCTGCGCGCCCATGAGGAAAGTGCCGCCTTCGGCTGTCAGGTTGCCCCCCGTTACTTTCAGGTTCGGCGGATTGATATCCTTGATATCCAGGTTGCCCTTGACCGTCAGCGTGGCGTCGCCGCTCATCGTCAAGCCCTGGTTATAACTCATCGCCAGGGAACTGTTGACCGTCACGGCATACGCGCTGCCGATGACGATGACGTCGGTAGAGCTCAGCGCCAGCGAGGCGCAAGTATATTGGGTGCTGGACGCCGGCAGGGTGCAGCCGCTGACGGCGCCGCCATTGAAGTTGAGCGTGGCCGCGTGGGCAAGGGTTGAGCCCAGCAGCAATGTCAGGGCGGCAAAAATGTGGAGTAAGCGCACGATATCGAGGAATCCGGTGGGTGGGAAGCCAGCGGGCGCGCGGATTATTTCATGCTAACCTACGCCATCGCTGTTGTTGCATTATGGCAGTATTTATCCCCCTCGCGCATATCGCATGATCAAGCAAAGCCCCAAAGAATTCCCCCTGCGCACCGTCGACATCATCGTCTATCCCGGCTTCAAGGCGCTCGAAGCCATCGGCGCCATGAAAGTGTTTGACTACGCCAACACCCATTTGCGCCTGCGCAATCTGCCCGGCGGCTACGACGTGCGCATCGCCTCGACAGCCGTCGGCCCGGTCGAGTCGGACACCCTGATGTCGCTGCACGCCAGCAAGGCGCTCGATGTGAACCGGCTGCCCGACCTGGCCGTCATCGTCGGCTGCCACCACGTCGAGCAAGTCTTGCAGGACATTCCCGCCCTCGCCGCCTGGGTGGCCGAGGCGGCGCCGCGCATCGATACCCTCGCGGCCCTGTGCACGGGCTGCTTCTTCCTGGCCGAGGCCGGCGTGCTCGACGGCAAGAGCGCCGCCACGCACTGGAGCGCCGTGGACAGCCTGCGCCAGCGCTATCCATTGATACAGGTCAATGCCGATGCGATTTTTGTGCGGGAAGGGAAATTCTGGACGTCGGCCGGCGTGACGGCCGGCATCGACCTGGCGCTGGCCCTGGTGGAAGACGATTTCAGCCGCGATATCGCGCTGGAAGTGGCGCGCGACCTGGTCGTGTATCTGAAGCGGCCCGGCGGCCAGTCGCAGTTTTCCGTGCACCTGTCGAGCCAGATGACGACGCACCCGACCATCCGCCAGTTGCAGGGCTGGATCATGGAGCATCTTGCCGAAGAGCTTACCGTGCCGCTGCTGGCGGCCAGGCTGGCCATGAGCGAGCGCAATTTCACGCGCGTGTTCCAGCGCGAAACGGGCACCAGTCCCACGGAATTCATCGACACGGCCCGCTTTGAAGTGGCGCGTCGCTTGCTGGAAGACAATGTGTCTTCCTTAAAACAGGTGGCCGTACAGGCGGGCTTGCACAGCGAGGACAGGCTGCGCCGCCTGTTTCAAAAGAAACTCGCCATCACGCCGCGCGATTACCGCGAGCGCTTTTCCAGCACGGCGCGCTAGGCGCAGCGGGTATCAGCGCGGCTTGCCGTGACGCACGTGGCGCGTCGCCAGTTGGCGGCTCTGCCGCGCCAGCGGCGTAAACAGGAGTGCGCACAGCAGATACGTGGCCAGCAGCGCCAGCCAGATGGCGGGCGTGGCGAGGCTGGCGGCATTGCTCCACCACAAGGCCAACAGGGAAGACAGGGCCGCGCCGAGGAAGACGGGCAGCATGCGGCGCAAGGTCGCGAGGTAGGCAGTGGCAAACATGGACGGCTCCCGAAGCAAGGCGGTGATGTCTTCACACTAGCAGGGGCACGCGGCGAAGTACAGCGCGCCGCCCTGCCCCGTCCGTCAAGTGTTGCGCAATGAGTACAGTCAGATAAAATTAATACAACACGACGGAACGGATCGATTCGCCGCTCTTCATCAGGTCGAAACCTTCGTTGATGCGTTCGAGCGGCAAGCGGTGCGTGATCAGGTCGTCAATGTTGAGCTTGCCTTCCATATACCAGTCGACGATCTTCGGCACGTCCGTGCGGCCCCGCGCGCCGCCGAAGGCCGAACCGCGCCATTCGCGTCCCGTCACCAGTTGGAATGGACGCGTGGAAATTTCCTGGCCCGCCGCCGCCACGCCGATGATGAAGGACTTGCCCCAGCCCTTGTGCGTGCACTCGAGCGCCTGGCGCATCAGGGTCGTGTTGCCGACGCACTCGAACGAATAATCGGCGCCGCCATCCGTCAGTTGCACGATGGCGTCGACGACGTTCTCCACCTCGTTCGGATTGATAAAATGCGTCATGCCGAACTTGCGCGCGATGGCCTGGCGCGCCGGATTGATGTCGATGCCGATGATTTTATCGGCGCCCACCATCTTCGCCGCCTGGATCACGTTCAGGCCGATGCCGCCCAGGCCGAACACGGCCACGTTGGCGCCCGCCTCGACCTTGGCCGAGAACAGCACGGCGCCCACGCCCGTCGTCACGCCGCAGCCGATGTAGCACACCTTGTCGAACGGCGCGTCGGAGCGGATTTTCGCCAGGGCGATTTCCGGCACAACGATGTAATTGGAGAAGGTGGATGTGCCCATGTAGTGAAACAGCGGCTGGCCATTCAGCGAAAAGCGGCTGGTGGCGTCCGGCATCAGGCCGCGGCCCTGCGTGGAGCGGATGGCCTGGCACAGATTGGTCTTTTGCGACAGGCAGAATTTGCACTGTCGGCATTCCGGCGTGTACAGGGGAATGACGTGGTCATCCTTTTTCAGGGTCGTCACGCCCGGGCCCACGTCGACGACGACGCCGGCGCCTTCATGGCCGAGAATGGCGGGGAAGATGCCTTCCGGGTCGGCGCCGGACAGGGTGTAGTAATCGGTATGGCAGATGCCCGTGGCTTTCAGCTCGACCAGCACTTCGCCGGCGCGCGGGCCGGCCAGGTCGACTTCTTCGATGGTCAGCGGGGCGCCCGCTTTCCAGGCAATCGCGGCTTTGGTTTTCATGTGTGTCATTCCTGCTCGGTTTCAGATGCGCCATTATCGGGCGCCGGCGGGCGCCGTGGCGCAAGTGCCGGCGCGCTTGTCTGAAAACGCGGCGCATTTGTCCGATGCCACCGTACGTTTGCGCCAGCTCAAACTTCCCGCCGCAAAGACGCGCATTCTTGGCACAAGCCCATCCCCTCTTGAGCAGCCATTGCGTCGTTCCCGCAGGAGACTGACATGCGCCATTTCCTTTCCCGCTTGCCGCCGCCCTGGCTGGCCCTGCTGCTGGCATGCTGCCTGGCGCTGCTGGCTGCCTGTGGCGGCGGCCATCACCACCCTGCGCCGGGCGCCACCACGGGAAACCTGACGGTCACCATCGGCGGCTTGCCGGCCGGCGTGGCGGGCGCCGTCACGGTCACGGGGCCTGCGTCGTACAGCAAGACGCTGACGGCCAGCACCACGCTCACCGGCCTGGCGCCCGGCGCCTACGCGGTTGGCGCCGCCAGCGTGACGCAAGGCACGGGGACGCTGTCGCCCACGCCCGTCACGCAGCAGGTGCAAGTCACTGCGGGCGCGACGGCCAGCGCCAGCGTCACGTATGCGGCAGCCACGCCGCTGGCCCTGCGCCTGCAGGAAGTGGCCAGCGGACTGGATGCTCCCCTCTTCCTCACGGCGCCGCCGGGCGACAGCCGTTTGTTCATTGTCGAACGGGCCGGCCGCATCCGCGTGGTGCAGAACGGCAGCCTGCTGGCCACGCCCTTCCTCGACATCAGTACGCTCACCACCACCAGCGGCGAACGGGGCTTGCTGTCGCTGGCCTTTCATCCGCAGTACGCCAGCAATGGTTATTTCTTCATCTATTACACCAACCTGGCCGGCGACATCGTCATCGAGCGGCGGCAAGTGTCGGCCGGCAACGCCAACGTGGCCGATCCCCTGTCGGCGCTGGGCATCCTCACGATTGCCCACCCCACGTTCAGCAACCACAATGGCGGCTTGCTCAGCTTTGGCCCGGACGGCTATCTGTATGCGGGCACGGGCGACGGCGGCAGCGGCGGCGACCCGCCCGGCAACGCGCAAAACACGAATGTGCTGCTCGGTAAACTGCTGCGCCTGGACGTCAACGCCAGCAGCGTCGCCCAGCCGTACACCATTCCACCCGATAATCCCTTTGCCACGGCGGGCGGACGCCCTGAAATCTGGGCCTACGGCTTGCGCAATCCGTGGCGCTACGCCTTCGACGTGCCGGCCCAGCTGCTGTATATCGCCGATGTGGGCCAGGCCAGCTGGGAAGAGGTCGACGTGCGGCCCGTGAGCCAGGCGAGCAACAACTACGGCTGGAACATCATGGAAGGCGCGCAGTGCTACAACAGCCCCAGCTGCAACCAGACGGGGCTGGTCTTGCCCGTCATCACCTACGGCCACGATACGGCCGGCGGCTGTTCGATCACGGGCGGCTATGTGTACCGGGGCGCAGCCCTGCCGGAACTGGCGGGGCAATACCTGTATTCCGACTACTGCAGCGGCTGGCTGAAAAGTTTCAGCTACAGCAATGGCACGGCCTCCGCCGTGACGGACTGGGGTATCGCGAACGTGGGCAACATCGTCTCGTTCGGCCAGGATGGCCAAAACGAGCTGTACATGCTGAGCGGCACGGGCAAGGTGTACCGGATCGTACGCAAATAAGCGTCTGTAAATAGCGCGCGCAAGCAGTCATGGCGGCGCACACCTGGGGCGGCATTTTTCGACGGGGTGCGGGGAACCGGCTAGAATTGGCATTTTCGCCGCGCCCTGCGCACCAGCCCAAGAGAACACCATGGCCCGTTTGAAACTTGAATTTCCCGAAGACCAGTACTGCTATTCCTCGCAACTGACGGTACGCACGACGGACATCAACGCCGGCAACCATCTCGGCAACGATTCCATGATTTCCATGATTTCCGAGGCCCGCGCCCGCTTCCTGTTCGAATATGGCGTGCGCGACATCGAAGCGGACGGTACCGGCATCATCGTCACCGACCTGGCCACCACCTACCGCGCCGAAGCCCATGCGCGCGACCAGTTGCTGTTCGAAGTGGGCGTCATGGATTTCAACAAGTATGGCGGCGACATCACTTTCCGCATCACGCGTCCGCGCGACAGCACCCTGATCGCGATGGCCAAGTCCGGCTTTGTGTTTTTCAACTATAAGCTCAGCCAGGTCGTGCCCATGCCGGAAGATTTCGGCAGCAAGTTCCCACAGGTGAACTGGATCGATTGAGGCGCGGTACATTCCGGCCATCATCCTGTATGCTTGTCAGGATGATATGTAAAATTGACCTGCGCCGCGCCGGCGCCTGCCTGCTGGCCGCCGTCTGCGCGATGGCCGCACCCGGCATCGGCCATGCCGCGCCGCAAACCGTCATCCTGTACGGCGACGACGACTATGCGCCGTACAGCTATGTGGAAAACGGCGTCTTCAAGGGCATGTATGTCGATATCCTGCGCCAGGCGGCCAGCGCGATGCCCGGCTACCGGTTGGAACTGCAGCCGCGCCCCTGGAAGCGGGGCCTCGACGCGCTGGAAAAGGGCCAGGTTTTCGGCCTGTTTCCGCCCGGACGCAAGACGGAACGGCCATACGTGCAGCCGTATTCGGCCATGCTGTACCGCGAATCGGTGGTGCTGTTTTGCCATGACGCCGTCATGCGCACGCCGCGCACGCGGTTTCCCGCCGACTTTGCCGGCCTGACCATCGGCGTCAATACGGGTTTTTTACTCTCGGAAAAACTGATGGCGCCGGCCCGCGAGGGACTGCTGCGCCTGGAAGCGGCCAAGGGCAATGAAGCCAATCTGAAAAAACTGGCCTTGCGGCGCATCGATTGCTACGCCAGCGACCGCGGCGCGGCACGCCACACGGCGCGCCGGCTGGGCGGCGAACTGGCCCGTTACGGCTTTGCCTTGCATGAAGTGCTGGAATTGTCGTCCGAAGCCACGTATATCGCCTACAGCGCGCGCAACACGCCGGCCTACAAGGCCGACTTCGTCGCGCAGATGAATGCCGCCCTGCTGGCCCTGCGCCAAAGCGGCCAGCTGGCGCGCATCGAACACGCTTATTTGCGCTGAACGTCGCGCGGCTGCAAGGTCATGACGGGACGGCTGCGACCCTGGGGCTGGACGCCGAAGGTATTCTTGAACCAATCGTCGATCATGCGCTTTTCATAGCGCAAGGCATCGTTGCTGGGATAACGATTGATATGCTGCAAATAGGACATGTCCGACAGGTAGGCATTGCCGCTGGCGATGACCTTGCCCTGCTGCTCGAGCGTATAGCGCAAGCGCAGCCGCGGCCAGTCCGCGCGGCCCGTCATCACGCGCACATCGAAGGCGCCGCGGCGCGCCGGGTCTTCGCGCCCCGCCAGGTCGACATCGGTGATCTCGATCCGAAGTTCCTGTCCATGCGGCAAGCCCTTGCCCAGCCAGCTAAAGTGATTGGCCAGGCCCTCCAGGACCTGCTCCCGGTCTCGCGAACTGAACGGTACATCGGAATAGTCGTCGGGCTTGTCGAACGTCACCTGGACGCCTGCCCAGGCGCTGCTGCCAGCAGCCAGCGCCAAGGCGGCTATCCATGCCTTCGTCATGCTGGAAATACGCATATGCATTCCTTTCAGAAAGTTCACGGGCAGGCAGCTGCCGCAATGCCGGCATCTGCCTGTTTCCCGTTTGACTATAGCCTGAAGTGAAAATTTCCGGAGCGCAATACGTTTCGTGCAGCGCAGGCCCGGCGCCCAGCCGCGCAGCCTACTTGCGGGCCTTGCGCTTGACCTTGATGCCAAAGGTATCGGCATACCATTCGTCGATCATCAGCTTTTCATAACGCAACTTTTCATTGCTGAAGTAAGGATTGATACGGCTCAGGTAAGACATGTCGGACAGCGCGGCATCGGCGCTGCTGATGACCTTGCCATTCTGTTCCAGCACATAGTGCAGGCGCATGCGCGGCCAGTCGACCCGGCCATTCATGACGCGGATATCCTGGCCGGCACGCAGGTTGGGATTTTCACGTCCCGCCAGGTCCACGTCCGTCACGTCGATTTTCAAGGTCTGCCCGGGTGGCAGCAATGCGCCCAGCTTTTCGAAATGCCGGCTCAGTTCTTTCAACACCTCTTCCCGCTCGTGCGGGTCGAACGGTACATCCGTGAATTGATCCGGCTTGCTGAAATGCACTTCCGTTCCTGCCCAGGCCGCGCTGCTGGCCAGCAAGGCCAGACCGGCGATCAGGGCGCGCGTCGTTTGCTTTTGCATGATGTACCCTTTCAGGAAATGTGCGTGGCATGGCGCCACTTTCTTATGCTTGTTTAATATAACGCGCTACCTTCCATTCTGGCGCGTAATTCATACCTTGTTACTTTTCCGCTTTTCCGCCAGAACAGCAAGACGCCGTATTTTTTTACAGATTCATTGGCAATATTAACTAAAACAAAGTATTGTCTTGAAAATATAGTTGCCTAAGCGATAAAGTATAGATAGTGTCAGCAGCATGGATTTAAAGTGCCTTTTTGGCATGGATGTTGCATGATTTTAGTCAATTGTTCTTGCTTATTGTTAATACTTAGCTGTCAGTCTACAATCGACAAAATGCGCCCGAAAAACGCGCAACGCCAGTGGTGGCGCACAGCTTAGTCTGGCGCAGGCGTCTCAGCATTGCGTCAGTTATGCCTTTTAGCGGAACTCGTCCTTATGTCATTTTTGTCTTCAGCCTCGCCCAAGTTACCCCCCTGGAAAGTCCTGCTCGTCGACGATGAACCCGACATCCACGACATCACGGAACTGACGCTGAGCCGTTTCCGCCTGGAAGGCCGCGCGCTGAGCTTCGTGCATGCGTACAGCGGCGCCGAAGCCAAGCAGGTGCTGGCGCGCGAAGACGGCATCGCGCTGGTCTTCCTCGACGTGGTGATGGAGCGCGAAGACAGCGGCCTGGAAGTGGCGCGCTGGATGCGCGAAGACCTGGGCAACCAGTTTACGCGCATCGTGCTGCGTACGGGGCAGCCGGGACAGGCGCCGGAAGAACGGGTGATCGTCAACTACGACATCAACGACTACAAGGAAAAGACGGAACTGGACCGCACCAAGCTGTTCACCACCACCTTTGCCGCCCTGCGCGCCTACCGCGACATCATGAAGGTGGAAGAGGCTCGTCAGGCCCAGCTCCATTACCGCGAGGGACTCGAGCGCGTCATCGCCGCCTCGGCGCACATCTTCAAGCAGCGCAACCTGCGCGACTTCGCCAGCGGCCTGCTGCAGCAAGTCGTCGCCCTGCTGCGCCTGGAAACGAGCATGCTGCTGCGCCTGCGCGGCGCCAGCGCCATTTCGGGCGAACAGGATTATGAAATCCTCGCGCAGATCGGCGACACGGACGACGGCATCCTCAGCCCGTCCCTGCTGTCGCAGCTGGACGACGCCAAGAGCAACAAGATCTCGCGCCTGCACGGCGACACCTATGTCGGCTATTTCCCGAACAGCAGCGGCAAGGCGTCCTTGCTGGTACTCAAGGGCGTGGAAGAAATCTCCGACCTCGATGCGCAGCTGCTGGAAGTGTTCTGCTCGGGCGTGGCCATCGCCTTCGACAATATCCTGCTGACGCAGGAAATCACCGATACCCAGGCCGAACTGATCCTGCGCCTGGGCGACGTGGTCGAATCGCGTTCGCACGAAGGGGGCAACCACGTGCGCCGCATGGCCGAAGTGTGCCAGCTGCTGGCGCAAGCCTCCGGCATGTCGGCGGAGGAAACCATGGTGCTGCGCCATGCGGCGCCCATGCATGACATCGGCAAGATTTCCACGCCCGACGCCGTGCTGCTGAAACCCGGCAAGCTCGACGCGGCCGAATGGGAAATCATGAAGCAGCATCCGACGGTGGGCATGTCCATCCTCGACGGCTCGCAGCGTCCGCTGCTCAAGGCCGCCGCCGTGATCGCCCACCAGCACCACGAGAAATACGACGGCAGCGGCTACCCGCAAGGCCTGGCCGGCGAGCACATCCACAAATACGCGCGCATCGCCGCCGTGGCCGACGTCTTCGACGCCCTCATGCACAAGCGCTGCTACAAGGACGCCTGGCCCCTGGAGCGCGTGGTGGGCTACCTGCGCGAAGTGAGCGGCAGCCACCTGGACCCGCAGTATGTGGAATTGCTGATTGCAAATCTCGATGCGGCGCTTGCGTTGAATCAACGTTTTCCAGACTAGCAGACCGGATTACGCAGTTCGTCCAAGAACCAAGTGCCCCCTGAGCAATACGCACGCCGGCAAAACACGCTTCGGCCCAGGTCTCCAAGACGGGCATTCCGGGCCAAGCGGACCTGAAAAATGTCGAGGGCAAGGCGCAGCGACGCAGACAGTACGCATGTACGGCAAGGAGCTGCAACGCCGCCATCGGCATTTTCTCAGGCCCGCGTCTCCGGCCCGCCGTTTTCAGGTTTTCAAGCGCTCTTCGGTTCCAGCGGGAAGCGTATCTTGTAGTGCAATCCCATCCCCGGCGCACTGACCACCTTCACCGTGCCGCCCAGCGGCCCCGTCACCAGGTTGTACAGGATATGCGCGCCCAGGCCGCTGCCGCCCGAGCCCCGCTTGGTCGTGAAGAAGGGGTCGAACAGCTGGCCCAGGGTGGCGCTGTCCATGCCCATGCCGTCGTCGCTGTAATCGAGTTCCAGCATCTCGCCGGCCGTGCGCACGCTGATCCTGATCTTGCCCGGCTCGCCTTCGACAAAGCCATGCACGAGTGAATTGACCACCATGTTCGTGACGATCTGCGAGACGGCGCCCGGATAGCTGCGCAGCTGCACCTCGGGCGCGCAATCGATCTCCACCTTGACGGGCTTGCCCTTCAGCTTGGGCTGCAAGGACAGCAGGATTTCATCGAGGTATTTGCGCAAGTTGAAGCTGCGCAATTCGTCCGACGACTGGTCCACAGCCACCTGCTTGAAGCTGCGCACCAGCGCCGCGGCGCGCTGCGTGTTCGTCGTCATGATGCGCAAGGTCTGGTCGATGATGTCGAAAAATTGCCGCAAGCCATCTTCATCGAGCTGGCCGCCTTCCAGGTCTTCGCGCGTGAGCTTCAATTCCTGCACCAAATGGCTGGTAGCCGTCACGCAAATGCCCAGCGGCGTATTGATTTCATGCGCCACGCCCGCCACCAGGCGCCCCAGCGAGGCCAGTTTTTCCTGGCGCACCAGTTCCGACTGCGCTTCCTGCAAGGCGCTCAGGGCGCTGTTCAGGGCCGCGTTCTGCTCTTCCAGCGCTTCCTTGGCGCGGCGCATGGCGCTGTCGGCCTGGATGCGGGCCATCGCCACGGCCACGTGGCTGGCCATGAAGGCCAACACGTCCAGTTCCGCCTGGCCATACACGACGGATGTGTCATAGCTTTGCACGATGATCACGCCATATTTCCGGTCGCCCAGCAGCATGGGCGCGCCCATCCAGCTGGCGATGCTGGTATTGCCCAGCGGCTCTTCCATCTCGCCGCTGGCCACCAGCGCCGCATAGCTGCCGGCATCGAGCAGGCAGGCTTGCCGCCGCGCCAGCACATAGGAACTCATGCCGATGCCGTAATGAAAGCGTTTTACGGGCGCCTGCGCATCCTTTTCGTCGACGAAATACGGGATCGTGATGTCCTTGTTATCCGGGTGGTACAGGGCGATGAGGAAATTCTTCGCCGTCACCAGCTCGCTGATGATGGCGTGCAGGCGCGCGTACAGGGTCGTCGCATCGGATGCCTGCGCCGACAGGTTGGCGATTTCATACAGCGCATGCTGCAGGTTTTCCGCGCGGCGCCGCTCGGCCACCTCGTGCGCCAGCAGGGCCGTGCGCTCCTGCACCGCCTTTTCCAGCCGGTCCATGCTTTGCATGCCTTGCAGCGCGCTCGACACGTGCGTGGCAATCAGCGCGAACAGGGCCTGGTCTTCCAGGCTGAAGCGGTGCTGCGCGTCGTAGCTCTGGATGACGATGGCGCCCAGCACCTGGTGCTGCTGGTCCAGCAGCGGACAGCCGATCCAGTGCTCGGCCGCCGTGCCCCCGCCCCAGGCGCCGCCGCCGATGGCGCGCATGGCGTCGTCGTCGGCCGTCATCACCAGCTGCTTGCGGTTGACAATGACCCACGCCGTGGGCGACTGCGCGGCGCTGGCCAGACGCACGCCCTCGTCCGGGTCGGGCGCGGCGTCGAATTCGTCGACAAAATAGGGAAAGCGCACGAGGCCGTCGTCGCGGTCGCTGAGCGCGACATAGAAGTTCGCCGCATACATGATGCGTCCCAGCGCCGCATGCACCGCCTGCAGGAATTCACTGATATCGCTGCAGGTGCTCGAGCGCTGCCCGATTTCCAGCAACACGGTTTGAACGGCTTCCAGGCGGCTGAGGCGGCTTTCCATGGGTGACTATGTACCTTGTGCAAGTATATGTTCTGAAAATCAATATTATCAGTTCAGCCCAGCCTTGGCACGGCATAAAACGGAGAATCTTGCCTTGAGGCAGAGCAACACACGCCACGCGCGCATTTGCCACGCTGGCAATACAGTGGCAGACTAGGCCCCTTCCTACAGACCAGACCGTCCTCATGACTGCCACGCTACGCGCCTCGCTTCGCCCCTACACCCTCGCCGGCCTGCTGGCCTTTGCCGCGCTGGGCATGCCGCCCCTGTGCGCCGCGCCAGCCAAGGCGCCGGCGGCGGAAACGGCCGATGGCGGACGCTATTTCGGCCCCCTCGTCGCGGGCAAGATGCATGGCCAGGGCCGGCTCGAATATGCGAGCGGCGCGTTTTACGAAGGGGGCTTCGCGCGCGGCGTGTTTTCCGGCCAGGGCAAGCTGCGCCAGGCGTCCGGCGTCGAATACACGGGCGCGTTCAGTCAGGGCGCCTTCGACGGCCTCGGCCGCTACACCTCGCCCAAGGGCGAAATTTACACGGGCAACTTCGTCAAGGGCAGCTTCGAGGGCGTGGGCCGCTTCCAGGGTGCCGACGGCGCCACCTTCGAAGGCCATTTCAAGCACTGGCGCCCGCACGGCGCCGGCAAGCTGACCGACACGGACGGCACCGTCTTCGAAGGCGAATTCGTCCAGGGCCAGGTGCAGGGCAAGGCCACCGTCACCACCAGCGACGGCATCCACTACGAAGGCGAGCTGAAGGACTGGAAATTCGAGGGCCAGGGCGTGCTGCGCACGGCCGAGGGCGACGAATACCGGGGCGGCTTCAAGAATGGCCAGTTCGACGGCAAGGGCGTGCTGCGCTATGCAGTGGCGCAGGCGGACGGCCGGCGCGAAGACAGCGGCAACTGGACGGAAGGCCAGCTGGACGATCCGGCCCTGGACAAGCTCACGCGCGACAATATCGAGCTGGCCCTGTACAACCAGCGCACCTTGCTCGACGGCGCCCTGGCCCGCATCGCGCCACGCGATGCGGCGAAAAAGATCAATCTGTATTTGCTGGGCGTGGCCGGCGATGGCGCACAGGAAGTGTTTCACCGCGAAACGGCCTTCGTGCAGCGCCAGTTCGACCGCGATTACGGCACCGTGGGCCGCTCCTTGATGCTCGTCAACAGCCGCAACACGGTGGCGCAGCAGCCGATGGCCACGCGCACCAGCATCGCCGCCAGCCTCGACGCGCTGGGTGCGAAGATGGACAAGGCCAACGACATCCTGTTCCTGTTCCTCACCAGCCACGGCTCGCCCGAGCACGAACTGGCGCTGGCGCAAAACGGCATGGACTTGCACAGCCTGCCCGCGCAAGAGCTGGCGTCCATGCTCAAGCACAGCGGCATCCGCTGGAAAGTCATCGTGATCTCGGCCTGCTATGCGGGCGGCTTCATTGCCCCCTTGAAAGATGACAACACCCTCATCATCACGGCCGCGCGCAGCGACCGCACCTCGTTCGGCTGCGACGACCAGAACGATTTTACGTATTTCAGCGAAGCGTATTTCAAGGAAGCCTTGCCGAAAAGCAGCAGCTTCACGGAAGCCTTCGACAAGGCCAAAGTGCTGGTGCAGGCGCGCGAAGCGGCCGATTTCAACGAGGGCGGCATGGAAGCGGAAGAGCATTCCGAGCCGCAACTGTTCCAGGGCAAGGCCATCGCCGCGCAATTGAAAGCGTGGCGCGCCCAGCCGCGCTGACATGGGCACGCCCGCCCGCCTTTCTGTACAATAGCCGTCACCATGCGTAAATTCTTCCTCATTTTGCTGCTGTTCGTGCTTCCGCTCCAGATGTCCTGGGCTGCGGCGAGCGCGTATTGCCTGCACGAGGAAGGCAAGGCGGCGCAGCACTTGGGCCACCACAGCCACCAGCACAAGGCGGATGCGGACAAGAAACCCGTGGCCGACAAGACTGACAAGCAATCCAAGGGCCAGCCGCACAGCGATTGCAACGTCTGCCATGGCATCGGCCACGCATGGCTGCCGGCCGGCTCCAGCCTGCCCGTCGGCGACATGGCGTCCGTGAACGCGGACACCTCCCCCTTCTTTTACGCTTCCCACATCCCGGACGCTCCCAAACGCCCCGACTGGTCGTCGGCCATCTAGGCCGACGGGACGTCCCCTTTTGTCATAGCGCAATGCGCGCCCTGAGATAATCCGGGCGCAGGCCTGCGCGTCCCGTCGAATTCTTTTTCCATACCTTGGAGAATTCGATGCACCGATCCATTTATCTATTGCTACTCTCTGCTGGCCTGCTGGCCGGCAACATTGCCCATGCGCAAGCTCCGCAGGAGCCCGCCGGCCCATTGACCCTGCCCGCCGCGCTGGCCCTGGCGGAGGGCGGCAACGCCACCCTGTCGGCCGCCCGCCATGAACTGGCGGCGCAAGGGGGCGCCCTGCAACAGGCGCGCGCCTTGCCCAACCCGGAATTGCAAACCGTGCTGGAAGACACGCGGCGCGCCACGCGCAGCACCACCGTGCAGCTCAACCAGCTCATCGAGCTGGGCGGCAAGCGGGGTGCGCGCACGGCCGTCGCCCAGCGCGGCGCAGACCTGGCGCAGGCGGGCCTGTCCCTGCAACAGGCGGACACGCGCGCCGCCGTCACGTCCGCCTTTGTCGACGTGCTGGCCGCGCAGGAAGGCTTGCGCCTGGCCGACAGCGCGCAGGCGCTGGCCGCGCGCGCCAGCGACATCACGGCGCGCAGGGTGACGGCCGGCAAGGCGTCCCCGGTCGAGGAAACCCGCGCCAGGGTGGCCGAAGCGAGCGTGCGGCTGGAACTGAACCTGGCGCGCAGCACCCTGGCCAGCGCCCGCCAGCGCCTGGCCGCCCTGTGGGGCAATGCCACGCCCCGCTTCACACTGGCAGAGGGACGCCTGGAAACCTTGCCGGAGCTGCCCGCCGCCAGCGAACTGGCAGCGCGCATGGCCCAGGCCCCTGCCGTGCGCCACGCGCAAAGCGCACTGGCCCAGCGGCAAGCCATGCTCGACGTGGAACAGCGGCGTGCCACGCCCGACGTCACGCTCAGCATCGGCATGAAGCGCTCGGAAGAGCTGGGCCGCAACCAGGCCATCATCGGCCTGGCTCTGCCGCTGCCCCTGTTCGACCGCAATGCGGGCAACAAGCTCGACGCCTTGCGCCGCAGCGACAAGGCCAGCGACGAGCTGGCTGCCGCCCGCATCGATGTGCAGACGAAGGTTGCCGCCGCCAGCGAACGCCTGGCCACGGCCAGGCTCGACGTGGAAAGCTTGCGCCAGGACATCTTGCCTGGCGCGCAAAGCGCCTACGACGCGGCCAGCAAGGGATTCGAGTTCGGCAAGTTCGCCTTCCTCGACGTGCTCGACGCCCAACGCACCTTGCTGCAAGCCAAAAACCAATACCTGCGCGCGCTGACGGAAGCGCAGCACGCCGCCGCCGACATCGAGCGCCTGCTGGGCACACCAGCTCCTCTGTAAGGAACACCCTCCATGAACATCACACGCAACAAAAAGCAGGCGATCGCCATCGCTTCCATCGCCGCCGCCGGCATCGTGCTGGCCGTTCTCATCCTTGGCACGGGCAAATCCAGCGCCCCGGCAGTTCCGGCCGCCAAGGCGGAAGCACATGTGGAAAAGAAAGACGAACACGGCCACGAAGAAGTGGAAGGCAAGCTGGAATTGACGGCTGCGCAAAGCCGCGCAGCCGGCGTCGTCATCGCCACGGCCGCGCCCGGCCGCATCAAGACGACGGTGGCCCTGCCCGGCGAAATACGCTTCAATGAAGACCGCACGGCCCACGTCGTGCCGCGTCTGGCTGGCGTGGTGGAAGCCGTGCACGCCGACCTGGGCCAGCTGGTGAAAAAGGGGCAAGTGCTGGCCGTCATCGCCAGCACGGAACTGTCGGAACAGCGCAGCGCACTGCTGTCGGCGCAGCGGCGGCTGTCGCTGGCCCGCTCCACGTATGAGCGCGAAGAAAAATTGTGGCGCGAAAAAATCTCGGCCGAGCAAGATTATCTGCAGGCGCAGCAAGCGTGGCGCGAAGCGGAAATCGCCGTGCAGAATGCCCAGCAAAAGCTCAGCGCGCTGGGTGCCAACTCCACCAGCAAGGGCCCGCTGAACCGCTACGACATCCGCGCGCCGTTCGACGGCATGGTGCTGGAAAAACACATCACGCTGGGCGAAGCCGTCAAGGAAGATGCGAACATCTTCGTCATTTCCGACCTGTCGACCGTGTGGGCGGAAATCGCCGTGCCGGCAAAAGACCTGGCCACCGTGCGCATGGGAGGCAAGGCGGAGGTGAAAGCGTCCGCGTTTGATGCCAGCGCGCAAGGCACGATCACCTATGTGGGCGCGCTGCTGGGCGAACAGACGCGCACGGCCAAGGCACGCATCAGCTTGCTGAACCCGGACATGGCGTGGCGCCCGGGCCTGTTCGTCACGGTGGAAGTCGTGTCCGGCGAAGCGGACGCGCCCGTCACCGTGCAGAGCACGGCCATCCAGACGGTGGAAGACAAGCCCGTCGTCTTCGTGCAGGTGAAAGATGGCTACCAGGCCACGCCCGTGGTGCCGGGCCGCAGCGATGGCAGCTTGACGCACATCAAGCAGGGCCTGGCCGCCGGCACGCCGTACGCAGCGCAAGGCAGTTTCGTCCTGAAGTCCGAGCTGGGCAAGGACTCCGCCGGTCACGAACACTGATCACGTCAAGGCTAAGGAAACCATCATGTTTGAACGCTTGATCCGCTTTGCCATCGACCAGCGCTGGCTGGTGATGCTGGCCGTGGCCGCCATGGCTGGCCTGGGCATCTACAGCTATCAAAAGCTGCCCATCGACGCCGTGCCCGACATCACCAATGTGCAGGTGCAAATCAATACCCAGTCCGCCGGCTATTCGCCGCTGGAAACCGAGCAGCGCGTCACCTTCCCCATCGAGACGGCCATGGCCGGCTTGCCCAACCTGGAGCAGACGCGCTCGCTGTCGCGCTACGGCCTGTCGCAAGTGACCGTGATCTTCAAGGATGGCACGGACATCTATTTTGCGCGCCAGATGATCAACGAGCGCTTGCAGGAAGCGAAGGAAAGCTTGCCAGCAGGCATCACACCGAAGATGGGCCCCGTTTCCACGGGCCTCGGCGAAATCTACCTGTGGACGGTGGAAACGCAGGACGGCGCGAAAAAGCCCGACGGCACGCCGTACACGCCGACGGACTTGCGCGAAATCCAGGACTGGATCATCAAGCCGCAGTTGCGCAATGTCACGGGCGTGACGGAAATCAATGCCATCGGCGGCTACGCCAAGCAATACCAGGTAGCGCCCTACCCGGAAAAACTGGCCGCCTACGGCATCAGCCTGCAAGACGTGGTGACGGCGCTCGAGCGCAACAACAGCAACGTGGGCGCCGGCTACATCGAACGGCAGGGCGAGCAACTGCTGATACGCGCGCCGGGCCAGGTGGCGTCCAAGGACGACCTCGGCAACATCGTCGTCGCCAATGTGCAGGGCGTGGCCATCCGCATCCGCGACGTGGCCGACGTGGTGCTGGGGCGCGAGCTGCGCACGGGCGCGGCCACGGAAAACGGCCGTGAAGTGGTGCTGGGCACGGTGTTCATGCTGATCGGCCAGAACAGCCGCGCCGTCTCGCAAGCCGTCGACAAGAAAATGGTGGAGATCAACCGCAGCCTGCCGAAAGGCGTGCACGCCGTCACCGTGTATGACCGCACGGTGCTGGTCGACAAGGCCATCAATACGGTGAAGAAAAACCTGCTGGAAGGGGCCGTGCTGGTGATCGCCATCCTGTTCCTGTTCCTTGGCAATATCCGCGCGGCAATCATCACGGCCATGGTGATTCCGCTGGCCATGCTGTTCACGTTTACGGGCATGGTGCAATACCACGTGAGCGCCAACCTGATGAGTTTGGGGGCGCTGGACTTTGGCATCATCATCGATGGCGCCGTGGTGATCGTGGAAAACTGCGTGCGCCGCCTGGCCCATGCGCAGCAAAAACTGGGACGGCCGTTGACCTTGCAAGAACGTTTTCACGAAGTGTTTGCGGCATCGCAAGAGGCGCGCCGGCCCTTGCTGTATGGTCAGCTGATCATCATGGTCGTGTACCTGCCCATCTTCGCGCTGACGGGCGTGGAAGGCCACATGTTTACGCCGATGGCCCTGACGGTCGTCATCGCCCTGCTGGGCGCCATGCTGCTGTCGATCACCTTCATCCCGGCCGCCGTGGCGCTGTTTATCGGCGACAAGGTGGCGGAGAAGGAAAACGCCATCATGCGCGCCGCCAAGCGTTGGTATGCGCCGCTGCTGGACAAGGTGATGCGCAACACGCCCGTCGTGCTGACGGGCGCGGCGGTGGCCGTGGTGCTGTCGGGCTTGCTGGCTACGCGCATGGGCAGCGAATTCGTGCCCAGCCTGAACGAGGGCGACATCGCCATCCAGGCCCTGCGCATCCCCGGCACCAGCCTGACGCAATCGCTGGCCATGCA
Source organism: Janthinobacterium sp. SUN100 (assembly GCF_030397705.1). Taxonomy (NCBI): domain Bacteria; kingdom Pseudomonadati; phylum Pseudomonadota; class Betaproteobacteria; order Burkholderiales; family Oxalobacteraceae; genus Janthinobacterium; species Janthinobacterium sp. SUN100. The sequence goes on from NZ_JAPUBU010000003.1 coordinate 97,988, forward strand.
GCAACAGCTGGAAAACAAGCTGATGAGCAACCACAAGGAAATCGCGCGCGTGTTCGCCCGCACGGGAACGGCCGAGATCGCTTCTGACCCCATGCCGCCGAATATTTCCGACGGCTACATCATGCTCAAGCCCCGCGACCAGTGGCCGGAACCGAAGAAATCGCGCGGGCAATTGCTGGCGGAAATCGAAGCGACGGCCAGCAGCTTGCCCGGCAACAATTACGAGTTTTCGCAACCGATCCAGCTGCGCTTCAATGAACTGATTTCCGGCGTGCGCAGCGACGTGGCCGTGAAACTGTTCGGCGACGACATGCTTGTCCTCGACGGCACGGCGGCGAAGATCGCCGGTGTGCTGGGCAAGATTCCGGGCGCCACGGAAGTGAAGGTCGAGCAGACGACGGGGCTGCCCATGCTGACGGTGCAGATCGACCGCGAGCAGACGGCCCGCTATGGCCTCAACATTGCCGACGTGCAGTCGGCGATTGCCACGGCCATCGGCGGGCAGGAAGCGGGCACCCTGTTCCAGGGCGACCGCCGCTTCGACATCGTCGTGCGCCTGCCCGACAGCCTGCGCAGCGACCTGGAGCAACTGAAACGCCTGCCCATCGCCCTGCCCCTGGGCGCGGCGGCGGAAGGCCGCGCGCGCTTCATCCCGCTCGGCGAAGTGGCCAGCCTGCAAGTGGCGCCGGGGCCGAACCAGATCAGCCGCGAAGACGGCAAGCGCCGCATCGTCATCAGCGCGAATGTGCGCGGCCGCGACATCGGCTCGTTCGTGGCCGACGCCACGCAGCAGCTGCAAGCGCAGGTGGCCATTCCCGCCGGCTACTGGACCAGCTGGGGCGGCCAGTTCGAGCAATTGCAGTCGGCCACGAAACGCCTGGAGCTGGTGGTACCCGTGGCGCTGGCCCTCGTCTTCGTCTTGCTGTTCGCCATGTTCGGCAACGTGAAGGATGGCTTGCTCGTGTTCAGCGGCATCCCGTTCGCCTTGACGGGCGGCATCGTCGCCCTGTGGCTGCGCGACATTCCCATGTCGATCTCGGCGGCCGTGGGCTTCATCGCCCTGTCCGGCGTGGCCGTGCTGAACGGCCTGGTGATGATCGCCTACATCCGCCAGCTGCGCGAACAGGGCATGCCCTTGCAGGAGGCGATACGCGTAGGGGCCATCACGCGCCTGCGGCCCGTCTTGATGACGGCGCTGGTGGCCTCGCTGGGCTTCGTGCCGATGGCCATTGCCACGGGCACGGGGGCTGAAGTGCAGCGGCCGCTGGCCACCGTGGTGATCGGCGGCATCCTGTCGTCGACGGCCTTGACCCTGCTGGTGCTGCCGCTGCTGTACCGGCTGGCGTACCGCAAGGAAGACGAGGTGGAAATGCGCACCGCGCCCGAAGGCGCGGCGGTACAGCTGAGTAAATAGAGGGAAGCGCTACCGCAATCGGCTTAACCCGGCCGGCGGTAGCCGCCTTCGATCCAGTTCGCGGCAGATGTCGCATTGAACTTGAACGCGGCCGAGGTACGCACCTTGGCAATCTGTTCGCCGTCGGCGTCGTAGGCGCTCAGTTCCGCGTACGGGTGGTCTTCGTCGGGGACGATGTCGAACATCACCTTGATCTGCCCCTCGTCGGTGGCGACGAACAGGTTCTTGTGCAATTGCGCATGCAGCTGCTGCTCGTGGCGGCGCAGCACTTCCGAGGCCGTCTTGACCAGCGTGTTGAACGCGTTGACGTCGAGCGGCTTCGGGTTTTTCTTGTCGCGGCCCATGGTCCACGGGCCCACCAGCGCTGGCTCCGGTTCGCCATCCTTGATCATGGCGACGGCCCAGCCTTCATCTTCCTCGTTCTTGATCACGCGCGCCGTCCAGCCATTGCCTACCCACAGGCGCGGCTCCTGGATCGGGGCGTCGTTGTCCTGCTCGGCTGCTTCGTCGGAAAAATCGGGGAAATCGGTACTCATGGCGGTGCTCGTGATGGAAGGTCGGGGCTAGCATGATAGTCGAAAACGCCCACCCGTGCCGCCTTGCCGCAAGCGCGACGGCACGTCATACAACACGAGGCAGCCTGCCGCCACGGCGGCTGTCAGCACATGGACATGGCAGGCCGGTTGGGCCAGGTCAACGGCGGACCGGGCGGTACCCAGCGCGGGTCGATGGCCGGCAGCGGCGCATGGTAATTGAAGGGGTTGATGATGATCGGCGGTATCGCCGATGGCGCGCCGACGGGCTCGGCGCAGGACTGCGTGGCGCTACGCTGGCGCATGGTGCGATGATCAGGGGGGGATAGCGATTGATCCCCGGTATCTGCAAACAAAAGCATGTTGCCCTCCTTGCGAGACTGAGGTATTCAGTATAGGACGGCTTGCGCGCATTACAAGAAAAGAAATCTTGTTCCAGATCAGTGTTTTTCTGGCCCCCAGCGCCTTCCATACCGTGAAAATGACAGCCTGTCGCACGCCGCTGGCGGCAAGCCGGGCGCATCCCTACAGTGTGAGCATGCAACACCCCATCACCCACACACCGAGGCCTATCATGAAAAAATTGCTCACCTTCATCCTCATCGTCATGCTCGCCTGCCTGTTCCTCGACAAGATCAGCGGCAGTGGCAGTGGCAGCGACATGCACATGCAGTTCAACGGCGACGATGTCGACGGGCCGCTGGAGTGGCTGTTCGGCCTGGTGTTTGCCGGCGGCGGCTTGCTGATCGCCGCCATCGCGGTGGTGTGCGCAGCCGTCATCACGGGAGTGGTCCTGGCCGGCGTGGGCGTGGTGCTGATCGCGGTGGTGGCGCTCTGCGTGGTGCTGGCGCTGGCCTTGAGCACACCCGTGCTGCTGCCGCTGCTGATTCCCGTCGCCATCGTCTGGCTGATCGTCAGCCGCAACCGCAAGCAGGCGCAAGCGCGTCAGCACAGCCTGTAATCACTGCGCCATGAACTTGCTGAGCACACCGTCGCCGCCGCCGTCATTCTGTTCGATGCGGTTGCGCCCGCCCCGCTTGGCCCGGTACAGCGCCTCGTCGGCGCGCGCCAGCACGGCATCGCAATCGGCATCGGTACCGGCCATGGCGGCCATGCCGATGCTCACCGTGATGGTGATCACAATGCCGCCATCGATGGTCAGCGAACTTTCCGCCACGCGCCGGCGCAGCCGTTCGGCAAACACGGCGGCGGCGCTCAGATCCGTGCCAGGCAGCAAGATGGCGAATTCTTCGCCGCCCACGCGGCCCGGCACGTCGACCTTGCGCAGCGCCTGGCACATCAGTGCGCCCAGGTGGCGCAGCACGGCATCGCCCACCGCGTGGCCGTACTCGTCGTTGACGCGCTTGAAGTGATCGATGTCGAGCATCAGCACGCTGGCGCAGCTGGCCAGCTCGCGCTGCAGCCGCGCATGCTCGTTTTCCAGCGCCGCCATGAAATGGCGCCGGTTCGGCAAGCCGGTCAAAAAATCCGTGGTGGCCAGTTGCAGCAGTTCCGCGTTCATGCGCTTGCGCTCGGTGATATCGAGCGAGGACACCATGACGAAATCGAGGCTGTCCGCATGGCCCGGCATCACCAGCAAGCTCAATTCATTTTGCCGCGCCGCACCATCGAGACGCACGAAGCTGCTCTCGCACTCGTACAGGTGGGCGCCGCCAGCCAGCGCCAGCAACGCATCGCCAAAGCGCGGCAAGGCGCTGTCGTCGAAATTCTGCGCCAGGCCCAGCGCGCCGCGACGCTGGTCGTCCTCGTTGGCGCGCACTTGCGCCAGCGCGGCGCCGTTCGCATCGATGATGCGCACCATCCCCGCCAGCCGCTGCAGCGCCTCCGGATGGGCCTGGAAATGGGCGCCCAGGTCGCGCACGCCCGCTTGCTCGAGAACATCGAGCGCGGCGCGCACGGCCGACCAGTCCTGTTCCCAGAGGGCCACGGGCGCATGGTCGTACAGGCTGCGGAAACGCGCTTCGCCGGCGCGCAGGGCCAGCGCCACTTGCGCCTGCTCAATGGCCATGCCGGCCAGGTGCGCCGCCTCGCTCAGCCGCGCCAGGTGCGCCGCGCCCGGCAAGGTGGGCTGGCGGTGATACGCCATCAGCACGCCCAGCAGCTTGCCCGAGCCGCCACGCACGGGTTCGGCCCAGCACGATTGCAGCTGGGCCCGCCACGCCAGTTCCATCGTCTCTTGCGCATCGGCAACGGCGTGCAAGTCGCCCACGATCACGCGCAGGTCATCGCGCAAGGCTTGCGCGGCGATGCCATGCACGCCCTGCAGGGTGTCGAGGTCATGGCCATGGCTGGCCAGGTTGAAGAACGCGGGCAAGCCCGGCGCCGCGCCCAGCACCAGGCGGTGGCGGCTTTCATCGAGCAGCAAGATGCTGCACAGCATGGCAGGATGGTCCGCTTGCACGCTCAGCACCACGCTTTCCAGCACCCGTTCCAGCGGCGCGCCCGTGGCCAGCATTTCCAGCACTTGCCGCCGCGTATGCTCGCGCCGCTCCATCTGGCTGCGCTCGCTGATATCGCGGAAGGTCCACAAGCGCGCCTGTTCATTGCCCAGTTGCATGCTGCGCACATATTGCTCGACCACCCGCCCATCGCGCAGGTGCAGCACGTCGCGCCGCTCGCGGTGGCCGTGCGGCGCATGGACGCGTGCTCCGAGGAAAGGCGCCGCCTGCTCCAGCTGGCTTTCCACATGGCGCACCAGCGCCGCGCCGTCGGCTTGCCAGTCGAGCGCGTCGGGCACTTGCCACAGGTCGCGGAAGCGCCGGTTCGACGTGAAGATGCGGCCATCGATGTTGTCAACCAGAATGCCGTCGATGGTCGAATCGAGGATGCTGCGCAGCATGGCCTGGCTGCGTTGCGCCGCCTCGGCCATCGCCAGCACGCTCGCCTGCCCCTGCTCCAGCTGGCCCGTCAGTTCGCTCGAACGCGCCAGCGCCACCTGGGCGCGGGCGCGGCCCGCCGCCAGCAGCCAGGCGGTCAGCGCCAGCACGATGCTGGCCAGCAAGCCGGTCAAGGCCACCAGGCGGGGCCGCGCCAGCAGTTCGCCATCGAAACCGGGCATGGCGCGCACGCGCAAGGTCCAGGCATGGCCGGCGATGGTGATCGTTTCCTGCGCCACCAGGCTGTCCGAGGCGGCAGACGACAAGGCGCCCGGCAAGCTGTCATACATCAGGGCCGCCTCGGCCAGTTGCGCGCCATCATAGATTTCCAGGTCCAGCTGGCGCGCGCTCTCGCCGCCCACGCCAGCCATCAGGTCGCCCATGCGAAATGGCGCAAATACCCAGGCGCGCAAGGCGGCGCGCCGCTGCTCCACGCTGCCATGCAGCAAGCTATTCTCATACACGGGCAGCACGATGAGAAAACCATGCGACTGGGCGCTGCCGCCATCCTGCACCAGGTGGATCTTGCCCGTCATGGCGGCTTGCCCCGTGTCGCGCGCCTGTTCGAGCGCGGCGCGGCGCACGGGTTCGGAGCCGATATCGTAGCCGAAGGCCAGCAGGTTGCTCTCGCTCAAGGGTTCCAGATAGGTGATCGGCGCATACCAGGCGCGCTGGCCGTGCGGACGCACGGCATAGCCGGGATAGCCTTCCGCGCGCACGCTCGCTTCATGCCGCGCCAGGGCCGCGCCGGACAACAGCGGCAGGTAGCCGATGCCATGGATGCCGGGAAAGTGGCGGTCCACCTGCTGCACCGCCAAGTAGGCATGAAATTCGCGGCGCGTGACTTCCTGCGAACTGGCATACAGTCCCTGCACCCCGTGCAGCACCTGGATATAGGTCTGCATGCGGCCGGCGATGTTGTTGACCAGCTCGTGCACGCGGAAATCGAAATCGGCCCGCACCTGCTGTTCGCTGGCATCGTGGGCATTGCGCCAGGCGCCATACGTCAATCCCAGGCACAGCGCCAGCACCAGGGCGGCCAGCACGCGCGGTCCCACCCAGTGCGACACTGGCCCAGCAAACCACGACGTAGACGCGCGTGTAGGCATGACAGGATGACAAGCAGAACGGATATCAAACCGCTTCACGGCCAGCGACGTGGCTGGCGGCGGGCTGCAGGACTACCATCGGTAGTCGATGAGAATGATAGTACGTTACAGCGGGCGGCCTTGCAATGCTGAATATTGTATTAAAAAAATCACACATTGCGCCAATGCAATGATGTGTGCTCCAGGAAAATTCGATGCCGTGAAAACAATCCACCACTCGCTGATATGATCGCCCCGCAATCCATCACCTGGGAGTCGCGTTTGCAACAGGATAGCTGGCAAGGAACACTCTGGCTGGCGCCGGACTTCGCCATCTTGCATGGCGCGGCGGGCGCCACGGCCAGCCACGCCCATTATGCGCACCAGTTGATGCTGAGCACCGGGGCGCCTTTCACGGCCGAGCTCGACGGCATCGTCCACACGGCGCGGCACTTGCTGGTCGATAGCCTGCGTCCGCACGCCATCCTGGCCGCCCCGGCGCCCATGCTGACCATCTATGCGGAACCGCAGCGCCTGGGCGGCCCGGCCCTGCTGGCTGCAGCCGGCAGCGCAGGCATGCCCAGCCTGGACAGCCTGGCCGCCGCGCTGCAGGCGCAGCCGCGCGAACACTTGCCCGATCCCCGCTTGCGGCGCGCGCTGGACAAGGTCGATGCGTTGTTGTCAGGCAAGGTCAGCGCGGCCGCCGTGGCCGAGGCGGCGCATTTGTCGCTGAGCCAGCTGGAACGCCTGTTCAGCGCCCAGCTGGGCTTGCCCGTGCGGCGGCTGGTGCTGTGGCGTCGCCTGCGCCTGGCCATCCGTTTCATCTTGCTCGGCAGCACCCTGACGGAAGCGGCCCACGGCGCCGGCTTTGCCGATGCCGCGCATTTTTCGCGCACCATGCGCAGCCTGTTCGGCGTGCGCGCCGACCGCAGCTTGCGCCAGCTCAACGTCAAGCTGCTCGATTGAGGGGCGCGCGCAAGCCTTCCGGCAACTCGGGTGCACGCACGCCCTCTTCCGCGCGGAACGGTTCCAGCAGTTGCGCCCCGTACGCGGCCGGGTAATCGGGACGGCTGCCGATGCCCAGGTCTTCGCCCCGCATGCGGTAGCCGGGCGCGTCGAAACGTGTGCCCAGCAAGCGGTCCCAGCAGGTAAAGAACAGGCCGAAATTCACGTCGCCCGCCGTGCCGTATTTCATGTGGTGAAAACGGTGCAATGGCGCCCAGGCAAACACGTGACGCAATGGCCCCATGCGCATGTCGACATTCGCGTGCTGCAAGAGCAACTGGATCGCCACGGCAAACGCCAGCACGCCCATGACACGCTCCGGTATGCCCAGCAGCAACAAGGGCAGCATGCCGCCCGCCGCTTCCAGCAGCAGGTGCAGCGGGTGTTTCATCCAGCCGTTGAAACCGTACAGGCGCGTCACGCTGTGGTGCACGGCATGTAGTTTCCATAGAAAATAATAGCGGTGGCTCAGGTAATGCACGAGCGTGATACCGCAGTCGGCGATGAGGATGGCCAGCAGCAGCTGCGCCCAGAACGGCAACTGGCCGGGCCAGAACGGCCCCAGCGCCAGGTGCCCGGCCAGCAGGGGGAAGATGGCCAGGCCCAGCAGGTACAGCGCTTCATTGACGAGCGCGTGCGCAATGTCGCGCCAGCCGTCGCCATGCTCGTGGTTCCACGCGCCGTCATACGGCAGGTAACGCTCAGCCAGGAAGGATGTGAGCAGGGCCAGCAGCAGCAAGGGCGGCAAGACCCGGAGGGGGAGTTGGCACAGCGCCACCAGCACGGTGGCGGCGCCGATGAAGCCGGCCCAGAACACGGGGCCGTACAGCGCGGCAAAGAGGGATTTCATGGCAAGACGCTCCTGTGGCAAAAACCACAGCATGGCCTTGTCCCCCGCCCCGCCGCTTGAAGAAACGGCGCAAACTGCTTATTTGGCGGCCAGTTTCGCAGCCTTGCGCGCCGCGTACTGCTGGTAACCATTCGCGCGCAGGGCGCAGGCGGGGCAGGTGCCGCAGCCATAGCCCCAGTCGTGCAACTCTCCCCGCTCGCCCAGGTAGCACGTATGCGTGCCGCTGCGGATCAGGTCGACCAGCGGCTGGCCGCCCAGGTCTTCCGCCAGGTCCCAGCTTTGCGCCTTGTCCAGCCACATCAGCGGCGTTTCCAGCTTCAGGCGCGTATCCATGCCCAGGTTCAGGGCCACTTGCAGGGCCTTCATCGTGTCGTCGCGGCAATCCGGATAGCCGGAAAAATCCGTCTCGCACATGCCGCCGACCAGCACCGTCAAGCCGCGGCGGTACGCCACGGTGGCGGCCACCGTCATGAACAGCAAGTTGCGTCCAGGAACAAATGTGTTCGGCAAACCGTTTTCCTGCATGACGATCTCGACGTTCTGCGTCATGGCCGTATCGGAAATGGCGGAAATCAGGGACAGGTCGATCATGTGATCCTGGCCCAGGCGGCTGTCCCACTCGGGCGATTGCCGGCGCATCTGTTCCAGCACGCCGGGACGCACGGTCAGTTCGATCGCATGGCGCTGTCCATAGTCAAAGCCGATAGTTTCCACGCGGCTATAGTGTTTCAAGGCCCAGGCCAGGCAGGTGGTGGAATCTTGTCCACCGCTAAAGAGCACCAGTGCGGAGTCCGTTGCTAGCATAATTTCTTTCTTTGAGTTTTGTTCTGTCCAATAGTGCGCGGGGAAACGAGATTCCCCATGCAAAAAATACTTATTCGTCCGCCATCAGTTTACCTATTCCGGTAACATGCAGTCAGCATTTACTTATCTGGAGCACCATGTTTTCTGCACGACCCATACGGCATACGGCTGCCGGCAAGGCGATACGACCACGAATTTTGGCACAAGTAGTGACAAAAGCAATGGGTCAACTGACACTGGCGGCCGCCGGCAGTGTCATCTTGCTGTTCCCCATCGCCCAGGCCGCCGCGCAGGAGGGGGGGCAACAGAGCGCGCAAGATGCGCCCGCCGACAGCGCCGCCACGGAAGCGGCGCCCGCCCCGCTGCAGTACGAGGTCAAGGTCAATGCACCGGGCGACCTCGATGAGTTGCTCGAAAAAAACCTGGACCTGGAACGCTTCCGCGGCAACCCGCGCATGGACCGCGAGCAATTGCAGCGCCTCGTCCGTGATACGCCGGAGCAAGCCAGGAACCTCATCGCCACGGCCGGCTACTATACGCCCGTCGTCACGGTGCGCGTCGATACGTCGGGCGCCAAGCCCGTCGTCATCGTCGACGTCGATCCGGGCCAGGCGGTCACCATCGACAAGGTCGAGCTGGAATTGCGCGGCTTCGACCCCACGCCGCCGCTGGCCGCCAGCGAGCCCTACGATACGGAAGCCCTGAAGCGCAGCTGGTCCCTGAAGACGGGCAGCGTGTTTCGCCAGGCCGACTGGGAATCGGCCAAGCGCGCCCTGCTGCGCGAAGTGGTGCAGACGCGCTACCCGCGCGCCCAGCTGGTCGACACGCAAGCCGTGGTCGACCCGGAAACGCATAAAGTCTCGCTGCTGGTGGTGCTCGACAGCGGCCCCGAGCTGCGCTTCGGCGAGCTGCGCATCGAAGGCTTGAAACGCTACGATCCCAGCATCATCCGCAACCTCGACAAGATACGCCCGGGCGAGTACTACAGCGAATCGGCGCTGCAATCGTTGCAGGCGCGCCTGCAGGACACGGGCTACTTTGCCAGCGTGGAAGTGAGTGCCGACATGAGCAGCATCCTCAGCGAGCAGATCGAGGCCGGCCAGGAAAGCCAGCAAGCCGAGGCCGAAGGTGGCAGCGCCGCCGCCGAAGCCAAGCCCGTCAACCGCGGCCCCGCGCCGCTGCTGCCGCTGGTGGTGCGCGTCACGGAAAACAAGCAGCAGAACGTCAGCGCCGGTCTCGGTTTCAGTACGAACACGGGCAATCGCGCCCAGCTCAACTATGACAACCTGAACGTGTGGGGCACGCGCTTCAAGAGCGCGATCACCATGGAAACGAAGAAACAGGCGGCGCACGCCAATTTTTACTTTCCAACGACCGAGCGCGGCTACAACGACAGCGCGGGCGCCTCGTTCGAGCGCAGCGACATTTCCAACGAAATCACGGCCGTCACGACCATCTCGGCCAAGCGCAACTGGGGCGGTACCAACCTCGAGCGCAGCCTGACGTTCGAGTTCCTCAGCGAGGACAAGACCGTCGTGGGCCTGGAACAGACGCGCAGCAAGAGCTTGCCGCTGACCTATGCCATCACCAAGCGCAGCCTCGACAGCCTGCTATTCCCCACCAAGGGCTATGTCATCAACGCCCAGGTGGGCGGCGCCCTGCTGCCCGTGCTGACGGACGAGCGCTTCGTGCGCGTGGCCGGCAAGGCCGTGTATTACCGTCCGCTCGGTGAAAAAGGCGAGCTGATCGTGCGCGGCGAAATGGGCGCGCTGGGCTCGAAGGAAAAACGCGGCGTGCCGGCCGTCTACCTGTTCCGCGCGGGCGGTGACCAGTCCGTGCGCGGCTATGGCTACCAAGAACTGGGCGTGAAGGAAGGCGACGCCACCATCGGCGGGCGCTACATGCTCACCGGCAGCGCCGAATACCAGTACTGGTTCAAGCCGAAGTGGGCCATTGCCGCCTTCTATGACGCCGGCAACGCGGCCGATACCGTGAAGGCGGCCATGACGCCGAAATCGGGCTACGGCCTGGGCGGGCGCTACAAGAGCCCCGTCGGCCCCATCAATGTCGACGTGGCGTATGGCCACGCCGTCCATGCTTACCGTTTGCACTTCTCTCTGGGATTCACTTTCTGATGTCCGATATTACTACCGAGTCCCCCAACAGCGCCGCGCCGCCACCGGCGCCTCCGGCGAAGAAACCGCGTCGCTGGGTACGCTACCTGCTGATCGCCATCGCCAGCCTGGCCGTGCTGCTGGGCGGCGCCTTCTGGTTCCTGGGCCGCGAATCGACCCTGCAAATGCTGGTGCAAAAAGTGGCCAGCGCCAGCGGCGGCGAAATCGCCGTGTCGGGCGTATCCGGCTCGCTGTACAACCGCATGCACCTGGGCCACGTCAGCTACCGCAGCAAGACGCAGCACATCACGGCCGAGAATATCGACATCAACTGGTCGCCGTTCCAGTTCTTCTCGGAAGGCATCGCGATCAGCGAACTGCATGTGGCCAGCCTGTCCGTGGAAAGCACGGCGCCCTCCGAGGAACCGTCGACGATGCCCGCCAGCCTGGCTTCGCCGTTCAAGATCGGCATTGCCGACGCGCGCCTGGACAAGGTGATCCTGGTGAGTCCGGGCGGCAACACGGTATTTGAAAAGATCCATTTCACCTTGTCGGGCGACAAGACGCAATGGCAGCTGGAAGACGCCTCGGCCCTCACGCCCTTCGGCCAGGCCACGGCCAGCGCGACGATTGCCGCCACGCAACCGTTCAAACTGTCAGGCAAAGCCGGCTTGACGCAGATCAACCCCGCCGCCGGCGAAAAACCCGCCGCCCTGGCCCTGCAACTGGGCGGCGACCTGAATGTGCTGAACGTCACGGCCAAGGGCAGCGCGGGCGCGGCCACGGCCGATGCCCAATTGGCGCTGGCGCCGTTCGACCCCGTCATCATCCTGCGCTCGGCCAGCATCAAAGGCCGCAACATCAATCCGGGCAAATTCGACGCGACCTTGCCGCAGGCGGACCTGAGCCTGGAACTCGACGCCGCCATCGATACGCGCCCAAGCGCGCAAAGCGTCTCGGGCAAGCTGGCCATCCTCAACCACGCGACACCCGGCCCCATCGACCAGCAAAAGCTGCCGCTGCGTCAGTTCGAGGCGAGATTGGGCGGCACCCTGACGGCCACCACCCTGGAGTCGGCCCTCATCGATTTCGGCACCGCAGGCAAATTCACGGGCAGCGGTAAGCTCAACCGCGACGCGGCCGATGCCCCCATCGGCAATGCGCAGCTGACCTTGCACACAGACAAGATCGACTTGCAGCACATTTACAGCAGCATCAACAGCACCAAGATCGTCGGCGATATCGTGCTCGACAGCGATGGCAAGACACAAACCCTGCGCGCCAAGCTGGGCGAAGCCAAGCTGCGCCTGGACGTGGAAGCCACTTTGGCCGATTCCCTCGTGCAATTGCGCAAGGCGACCTTGCAAGCGGGCAAAAGCAGCGTCAACGCGACGGGCCAGATCAGCCTGAAGGATGAACAACCGTTCAAGGCCGTGGCCAGCACCAGCCGTCTCAATCCCGCCGACTTCGGCGCCTTCCCCGTGGCCGACCTGAACCTCGACGTGCGCGCCAGCGGCCACGTGGCTCCGCAATGGCTGGCGAATGCGGACTTCACCGTGCGCCCCAGCAAGCTGCTCGACCAGCCCCTGTCCGGCAAGGGCAAGCTGACGGCCGATGCGGCCCATTTCAGCGGCATCGACGTGCAATTGGCGCTGGGCAAGAACAACGTGACGGCCAAGGGCAACTTCGGCGGCGCCGGCGAAAAACTCAACTGGAACGTCGATGCGCGGCAACTGTCCGCCCTGCAGTCCGACTTGCTGGGCAGCGTGCTGGCCAGCGGCGTGGTGCAAGGCACCATGCAGCAGCCGCGCACGACGTTTGTTGCCGATGCGAAAGGGCTTGGCTTAACCAGCGGCAAGCGTCCCGCGCCGGACAGCGCCATCCATGCCAGCGGCGACGTGGGCTTGACGGGACCGAAGCAGGCAGCGGAACTGAAAGTGACGGGTTCCTTGCAAAAGATCAACCCGGCCGCATTTGGTGCTGCACTGCCCAACGGCAACGTCAACGCGGATTTCAACGGCAGCGGCCGCCTGAGCGGCGACTGGCAAGTGGCCCTCAACCTGGCCCTGCGCGAATCGACCTTGCAAAATGCCCCGCTGGCCGGCTACGCCAAGCTGTCGGCCAATGCGAAACGGGTCGACAGCGTGGATACGGAACTGCGCCTGGGGCCGAACAGCCTGCTGGCCAAGGGCGCGCTGGGCGGCGCCACGGACAAGCTGACGTGGAAACTTGATGCGCCGCAACTGTCGACCCTGGGCCCCCGCTTTGCCGGCGTGCTGCAAGCGTCCGGCTCCGTCAGCGGCAAGATGGACGCGCCGGCCGCGCAGCTGACGCTCGATGGCCGCGATCTGACCTTCTTTGGCGACCAGCAATTGAAATCCATCAAGGGCAGCGCCAGCGTGGGCGCCGGCCAGGGCGCGCTCGACCCCATGGTCAGCAGCCTGGACATCACGGGCTACAGCACGCCCACCTTCAAGCTGGGCAGCGCCCGCCTGGCCACGACGGGCACGCGCGGCAGCCATACCGTGAGCCTGGCGGCGCGCAACGACGATTTCGATGCCACCGTGCAAATCCGCGGCAGCCAGAGCGGCGCCAGCTGGACGGGCACGATCGACAGCCTGCAAAACAAGGGCCGCTATGCGCTCGTGCTGCAAGCGCCCGTGCCCGTGAAAGTGGCGGGCCCTGCCGGCAGCGGCGTGGCGGGCCTGGGCCAGCCGGAGCAGATCAGCGTGGGCAACACCGCCATCAAATTGCCTGCGGGCAGCATCACCATGCAAAGCCTGGTCAAGAACGGTCCCCGCTGGACCAGTTCCGGCCAGGCGGCCGGCGTGGCGCTGACGTATCTGGCGCAAGTGATTCCCTCGCTGCAAGCCAATGCGCGCAGCGACCTGACCTTGGGCGCGCAGTGGTCGCTCGACATGCAGGTGCCGACGGCGCAGCAGAAAGATCCCTCCCTGGCGGGCATGTTGCACATCTACCGCGAAAAAGGCGACGTGACGGTGGGCGTGGAGCAGCCGCTGGCGCTGGGTTTGCGCACCTTCGACGCCCGCGTGGATGTTGCCAACCAGCAACTGCGCCTGGCCGTGAAACTGGACGGCACGCGCGCGGGGCAGAGCGATATCAATGCCACCGTGCAAATGCTGGGCGGGCGCATCAGCAACGACAGCGCCCTCTCCCTGACGGGCACGACCAGCATCGATTCGCTGGCCTGGCTGGCGCCGCTGACGGGCCAGCCAGGCCTGGAACTGGGCGGCGCCTTGAAAGTGGCGCTGTCCGGCAGCGGCACCATCGGCGCGCCGCAATTGAATGGCGACATCAACGGCAGCAAACTGCTGGTGAACTGGGCCGACCAGGGCTTGAAATTGCGCAATGGCGTGCTGCAAGCCAAGCTGGCCGGCGATCAATTGCAATTGCAGCGCCTGAGCTTTGACGGCGGCGATGGCAAGGTACAGGCAGATGGCTGGGTACGCTTTGCGAATGGCGAAGCGAGCCTGGAACTGAAATTGATGGCGGACCGGCTGCAGGCGCTGTCGCGCCCCGACCGCACCTTGATCCTGTCGGGCAACAGCACCCTGGTCCGCAACGACAAGCGCTTCAGCTTCGAGGGCAAGTTCAAGGCCAACCGCGCGCTGATCGAACTGGCGCCGCAGGATACCCCCACGCAAAGCAGCGACGTGGTGGTGCTGGGCAAGGAAGTCAAGGGCAGCAAGGAAGCGCCGTCGCTGCCCCTGAATATCGACCTGGAATTTGACCTGGGCAATGCCTTCCACCTGCGCGGCATGGGCATCGATGCGGACCTGGCGGGCAATGTGCGCGCCAGGGTCATCAACCGCGCCGCGCCGCGCGTGACGGGCAGCATCAAGGTTGTCACAGGTCAATACGCCGCCTATGGACAAAAGCTGTCGATCGAACGGGGCTTGATCGCCTTCACGGGCGCCTACGACAACCCGTCGCTGAACATCCTGGCCGTGCGCAAGCGTCCCGAAGGCGAAGCCTTGTCGGAAACAAATGTGGAAGCGGGCGTGGAAGTGCGCGGCACGGCCCAGGCGCCGACGGCCAAGCTGGTGTCTACCCCGAGCGTGTCGGACAGCGACAAGCTGGCCTGGCTGATCCTGGGCCACGGCGCGGAAACGGCGGCCGGCGATGAAATGGCCTTGCTGACGACGGCAGCAGGCGCCCTCTTCGGCGGCTCCGGCGGCGGCTTGCAGGGCAAGCTGGCCAATTCGCTGGGACTCGACGAAGTGGGCCTGTCGCAGGCGCAAGGGCTGGAAAGCACGGTCGTCACCGTCGGCAAGCGCCTGTCCTCGCGCGCCTACCTGACGTTCGAACAAGGCACGAGCACGGCGACGAGCCTGGTCAAGCTGCGTTACAAGCTGAACCGCCGCATCACCCTGCAATTCCAGACCGGCACGAACAATGCCCTGGACGTGTTGTACACGTGGGCGTTCGACTAATCAGACGTTGAAATGCAGAAACAACAAAGGGCGCCTCGGCGCCCTTTTCTTTGATCTGCCGCAAAGGCAAACTTACTCGGCCACGTCGAGGCCCCGCTCGATCATGCCTTCGACGTACGCACGCAGGTATTGTTCCAGCGCAGGGCCGGACAGTACGTTGGCCGTCAGCGCGCCATGGGGCGAACCTTTCAGCACGCCGTCGTGATACACGCGCGCAATCCAGGCCACGTCCGTGCCCTGGGTGTAATCGAGTTCATAGTCGAACGATTCTCCGCTGACTTTGCGTGTGTAGACTTCCTTGACAATTGCCATCTAAAACAGCCTTTCTTGACGAGATTAACTGGGATGCGGGTGCGGCACGGGATCGTCCTGCGGCACCGGGTGCACGGGCCCCGGATGGTGCCCGGGCGCTTCTTGCGGCTCCGGCGCCGGCATGGGTTCATCGACGGGCGCCGGGTCGGGCGCGCGGTGGGCATGGATGACGGACATGGCTGGCCTCCCGGTGGACAAAAGAAGACCATACCACGAGATGCCCGCCGCCTGCCCATGTTTGCCTGCCGGCTTGACGTCCGCGGCCGGCGGCACGGCGTGACAAGGCATAGTGCTTGCATGCCATGTAAATGTCAACATGCAACTTTTACCGTTTGACAAGCATCGCCGCCCGTCCCCATCTGGCTTACAATCGCTGTTTTACCCGTACCCGATTGCATACATGGAAACCACCACCCTCGCCCTGCTGTTACTGGTCCCGCTGCTGGTCTGGCGCATCTACTCGCGCCTGAAGAAACTGGTGGCGCGCCAGAAGTCGCAGCTGTGGCGGCACTGGACGGTGGCGATCGCCTTCCCCGCGCTGCTGCTGTTCCTGGCGACGACGACGAAGTTCGACATCCTGCCCCTGTCCAGCCTGGGCGCGGCCGCGCTGGCCGGCGGCTGGCTGGGGGTGCTGGGCTTGAAGCTGACGCGCTTCGAACAGGTCGGCAAGGACTTTTTCTTTACCCAGCACCGCTACCTGGGCCTGGCCATCACGATGCTGTTCATCGCCCGCCTGCTGTACCGTGGCATGGAAATCTACCTGAACTCGCGCGCCGACGTGCCCGTGCCGCCGCCACCGTTCGGCCAGAGCGCGCTGACGATGGCCGCCTACGGCCTCGTCATCGGCTACTACGCCGTGTATGCGTGGGGCCTGGTGCGCTGGCGCCAGCGCAACCAACCGCTGCAGGCGCCCGAATAAGTCATCCCGTCAGTAGTACTGGCACAGGCCTTCGCAGGTCGTCACCGACAGTGCCTGGCGTATCGTCGCCAGCGCCGGCGCCAGGGCGGGATCGAGGTCCTTGTCCGCATCAGCCAGGCTGCCCAGCAAACGCTCGCGCAACGGCGGCGCCATCAGCGCGACGTTCGGCGTTGCGTACTGCGCCGCAGCTTCCAGCATGCGCTTCTTTTGCGCCACGGTCCAGAACGGCACTTGCACGAACTGCACCACGCCGACATACAGGGTGGTCGAGCCCTTGCTGAAGGCGCGCGCCCGCATGCGCTCCGTACCGCTCACTACCTGCAGTGGCTGGCTACTGAATTCCTGCTCCATCAAGCCAATCAAGTGCGCATGGCAATGCATGCCAAAGGCAAAAAAAGTACTCATTTCATCGCCATAATTGGCCAGGTTCTCCGTTACCTGGTCATTGCGCGCCTGCTGCAACTCGGCGCCGGACAGCGGCAGCGGCCGCTCGCTGCCAAACGTGTAATACGCCTTGCCGATGTTGGTTGCCCGCTCGCACAGGGCCACGCTCGGGTTGATGTCCTGCAACGCCGCGACGGGCGCCCGGAACAGGCCCGGCGCGTCGGTAATCCGGGCAATCAACGCTGCCACTTCAGGGTCGCCGAGGCGCGGCAAGCCGCTTTGCAGCGTGGCCTTGGCCATCAGCGCTTCCAGGCGGGCACTGGCTTGCTGGAAATCGGTATAGCTGTCGGCCCAGGCGGCGGGCGCCACGAGGACGGAGGAAAGGCAGAACAGGCGGCCGAGGCGGCGCAACGGCATGGAAATCGACAGGGACATGGGATCAGGAAAACACTATTGGAAAATTGGCAATTATAGGCAATCTGTATCCACAGTGCATTTAATTGTGTTTTACACCACGTTTTATCTAGGCGATGATGGTGACGCGCGGCCAGCGCGCCGCATAATCCTTGCTGGCCAGGCGCTGCACATAGCCGTCCAGGCTGATGCGCGCCGGGTTGCGCCGCACCACCATATCGAACAGGTCGTCGAGGCCATGCGGCGCGATGATGCCGATCCCGCCGTCAGGCTGCAGCGAGATGCCAACCGAGGTGGCAAACTCGGGCCAGGTGGCGATGGCGTCGTCGAGCGACAGCAGGGGCGGCACGGCGTAGCCGAACGCGTCTTCGAACCACAGGTGCACCCGCGCCTGGTTGCAAACCTCCCACGGCACGCCGGGCAGCACGGTTTCCAGGCGCTGGCGCAGCTGCGTTTCGCTTTCCGGATGCATATCGCAGGCATCGAAATACGCCACGTCGACGTCGCTCAAGGCCGACGCTTGCGCGTAGCCATGCAAGGCATCCCACACGAGGTTGCGCACGGCGCCGGCGCCGATGCAGCAATGGGGCAAGCCCAGCTGCGCCACTGCGTGCAGGGCTTGCATGCACCACGGCGTGGCGCTGGCGATGGCGCGCAGGCGCGCCGCCAGTGCTTCCTGCCTGCTCATGCAGCTAGGGCCGGATCTGCGGCGCCACGCCGTCGTGGCTAACCGTGCCTTCGACATTGCCGAAGTACACGTCCAGGTCTTGCTTCGGATGGAAGTTGCGCAGCTTGACTTGCAAGGTGGTGGGGTTGATTTTGGTAAACGTACCGGGGAAGCACAGGCTGACCAGCTCGTCCGACTTGCCCTTGATTAAGTTCAAGGTAAAGTCTTCGATGCCATTCTTCCACGTATTGCCGGTGGTCAAAATGTACGACACCCACACGGCATTGACGAAGCCGCTTTCGCCCTGCTGGGCCGCCAAGCGGTTCCACGTCTTGTAGAAGGCCTTGTCGCCGCAGTATTTCTTTTCAAATGTATTGCCATCGCCCAGGTAGGACGCGCCGGGACCGGCCGCAACGAACGGCGCATATTGATGGCGCACGCGCACGACTTTGCCGGCAGGGAATTTCTGCTGCCACAGGTAGATGACTTTCACAGTCCAGGCCGGCACCCATTCCTCGTCGTACAGCTGGGCCAGCAAGCCTTCGCGGATCATGATCTTGCTCTGCGCGGCCGTCAGCGGCGCCACTTTCTTGTCGAACGGCGTGTGCGAGGGGAAATACGCAATTTGCGCATCGGACAAGCCAAGCTGGCGCAAGCGGGCCGTCACGTCCTCTGCGTCGAGCTTGGCGACGAAGGTGGTTTTATAGTCCTTGCGCTTGCCGTCAACGTCGACGGTAAACTGCTGCGGCTGGCCATAATACGTGGGCGAGCCGTGGTAGCCGGAAGAGTATTCGGGCAGCGGGAAGAAGATCGTCTCTTCCACATCCGTTTTCGACTCATTGAGGAACTCGTATTCGACCTTGATCAATTCCGCACTCACGCTGAGCACTTCCTTTTTCATGGCCACGGCATCCGTCTTGCCGAACAGGATGCCTCCCGCGCTCACGGAGCCGATGCCGTCGTTGGCCATGGCCGGCGCCGAACACGCCAGCGCCAGCGCGGCAGATGCCAGCAAGGTGCGCACCAGCATCACGCCACCCTGCCCGAGACGGGATCGACCCGGCGCTGCAGCACGAAAATCGGTTGCGCCCATTGGGTATCCTTTTTCTTCTTGCTCGTGATCAAGGTCAGTTCCGATGGATCGTAGACATCCGTGTTGTGCGTCAACGGCGTCGTCATCAGGTATTGCGCTTCCGTGTTTTTCAGGAATTCGCCGACCAGTTGAATGTTGCGGATATCGAGGTGGGCAAACGGTTCGTCGATGAAGACGAAGCCGCCGGAACCGTCTTCCGATTTCAGCAAGCCGATCAGCAGCACCAGCGATTTCATCACTTGCTGGCCGCCCGACGCTTCGCCATCGTTCATGCCGATGACGCCCTTGCCGTCGAACTTGAAGCGCACGTGCAAGCCCGCCTGCGACAGCTGCACGTCGTCGTTTTCCAGGCGCACGGGGTCGGCATGTACTTCGATGCCGGCCAGCTCGCCCAGCTCCTTGATGTTCTTGCTGTAGGTCTTGATGGTGTAGCGCAAGCGCTCCATGTAGGCGCCACGGGCATTGCCCGTCGCTTCGATGGCGCGGTTGTTCTGGTAGCGGCGTTCGTCCGTTTCCGACTGGCGGCCATGCAACTGGTCCGACAGGCGGTGGTGCTGGTCGATGACGGTGGCGTCGAGTTCCCAGTCGTCGCGCGCCAGGCTGTTTTGCAGGCTGGCCACGCGCAAGTCGACCTGGTGCGCATTCTGGTGCTCGGCCACGAGGGCCGCGCGGCGTGCGGGACGGCGCCAGCTTTTCGGCAAGTGGCGCCACGCATGGCGCAGGGCCAGCAAGGCGCGCGCATGCTCGGCGCGCTGTTCGATTTGCTTCTTGTAACCGAGGCGCGAGCCCGCTTCCGCCTCGGACAGGGCCAGGCGCGCGTTTTGCCACACGGTATCGGCACGCGTGCGCGCCACGGTGGCGTTCTTCGTCAGGTTTTGCAGCTCGCCCAGGCGGCCACCCACTTCCAGGCGCTCTTCCTTGAGCGGCTTGGAATTGCGCAGCGCTTCGGCGAACTCTTCCTGGCGGGCACTGAGTTCCTTGGCCGCGTCGACGCCGGCGATGCGCGCTTTCAAGGCGCCCACTTCGGCCGCCAGTTTCGAAATCGCCAGGGTCAGGGTGTCTTCCTGTCCTTCCAGGCCCGGCAGGGAGCGCAGCAGCGCTTCCAGGCGGCCGCTGCGGCCAGCCTGGCCGAAGCGGTAGCGCGACGCTTCCACGAACAGCGAGCGCCCGCCGCGGCGTTCGCGGTGGTACGCCTCGGGCGTGATCCACTCTTCGTGGTTGCCCAGCTTGAAACCTGCTTCGACGGAATCGACGCGCGCAATGCGCGACAGCTGCTCGATCAGCCAGCTGGGTACGGGCGCGGAAAATTTCACCACGGCCAGCAAGCTCTCGTCTTTCGCGACAGGCGCCGTGACCAGGTCGGGCACGATGAAGTGGCGATAGCGTTCCTTCTCGGCCAGACGATAGGCGGCCGCCGCATCCTTGGCCTTGTCCAGCAGCACCACCGAAGCGTAACCGCCCAGCACGCCTTCGACGGCGCCCTGCCAGCGGCTGTCCGTCACTTCGACGATATCCGACAGCATCGCGTGACCAATGCCCGCATCGCGCAGCGCGCGGCGCATGCCGCGCACGTTGTCCGGCTCCGGCATGGCCGTCTTGCCTTGCAGCGCGGCAATGGTTGCCTGTTCGCCCGCGATGCGCGCCGCCAAGGCGTCGCGCTGCTGGCGCTGCTGCAGCAATTGCGCTTCCTTCTGTTCCAGCTGGGCCGCCACTTCGGCGATGTCGCTGCCCGAGTCCGCCGCCAGCTTGTGCAAACGGTCTTTCTGCTCCAGCAGGCTGTCCAGCGGTTTGAGCTTGCTATTGATCAAGGACAAACGGCTCTGCAAGCCGATCGATTCCTGTTCCAGCAAGGTTTCGTTCATCTGCGCGTCGGACAGGGCCTTCGCCTGCGATGCCAGCGCATTGCGTTTATCGGTCAGCTGCTGGTCCGCCTGCGCCATCGGTTTGCGCGCATCGCGCAATTGCCGGCTGGCCGTGGCCGCTTTTTCGCGCGCCTCGTGGTACTGCAGGCTGGGCAGCACTTCTTCCAGCAGGTTGCGGCGCTCCTTATGCAGCCCTTCCCACTGGTGATAGTTGGCCACGCGCAGGCGCAAGCCTTCCAGGTTGGTCTTCGACGCTTCCAGTTCCGTTTCGAAGCGCTTCAGCTCCACTTCCGTGTCGCGCTGGTGGCGCTTGGCTTCGTCGTAGGCGTCCAGCACTTCCTTGTCGCCGAACACCTGGAACACGAGGTCGAGCAGCTGGCGCGGCGCGTATTCGCACAATTTGTCCGTCTCGCCCTGCTCCAGCGCCAGCACTTTCGACATGGCGGGCGAGAGGCCCGCATTGGCCAGGCGCTTGCGGTAGTTTTCCACACCGAGCCAGTCGTTGGCGTCCGTGATGTCCTCGATCTGCACATTGCCCGGACGCATCAGATACTGGCGCTTCCAGTCGCCGCCGTTCTTCTGGATCTGGCAAAACAGGGTCACTTCATCGTCGCTGAAGAAGCCGGAACTGCGGAACGGACGGTTCGACAGCTGCTTGCCCACGTTCTTGTTGTCGACCACGGCGCGCAGCCAGGCCGTCTGCTGGCCAGAGTGGCGCGCATAGTGTTTATAGGTGCGCCCCATCGAGCAATCGAGGCCGAACAGGGTGCGCAAGGCGTCGAGCAAGGTGGTCTTGCCCGAGCCGTTCTGCCCCGCGATGGTGATGATCTTCGCGTCGAGCGGAATATTCTTGATGCGCTGCCAGTAATCCCAGTGCACCAGTTCAAGTGATTTGATATGAAACATGGGCGCTTTCAGTGAGGGAGGTCGGACGCGGGCTCATCGCCGTCGTCGGGCAAGTCGCCGATGTCGGCGGACAGGTCGTCCGCCAGGTCGGCGTCGGGCAATGTATCGCCGCTGACGGCCACCAGGCGCGCCGGCGCCCGCTTGAACACGTCGGCCAGGGCGCCGTTGATGATGCGCTCTTTCAAGACGTCCGTGTCCATCATCAGGTCCAGCAGCGGACCTTCCAGGATGAAGTCGCCGCGCCGCTCGATGAAGCCCAGCTTGGCCAGGGTGCCCAGGTTCATGTCCATGCGCGTCTTCTTGCCCAGCTTGTCGCCGAAGTCCGACAACAGCGCCTTGTAGGAAATGCCGATCGATGCGTCTTCCGCGCGCGGCAGCGGTTTTTCCGTGCCAAACATGTCGTTCTGGTCGTCGTCCGCGTGCTGGTGCGTTTCCTGGCGTTCACGCTTGGGCAGGATGATCTGCGCCCACAGCACCACCAGCAAGGCCACGCCATCGCGGGCCAGGCCGAAGTTGTTGTTTTGCCACACGTCGCGCGCGCCGAAAATCTTCGGCTCGATGGTGCGCGTCAGTGCCAGGGTGACATGGTCGGCGTACACGTTGTCGAGCAGTTTCAAGCCGCAGGCCAGCAGGCGCGCATCGATCTCGGCGCGGAACAGCTCGTCGGACAGCACGCGCTTGACGAGCTTGTCGTCGCGGCGCAGGGTTTGATGCGTGAGCAGGCGCGCAATCAGGATTTGGGAATCGTCATTCATCGGCGGTGCCGCTATCTAAATCAAGTGAAACATTCAGTGAAAGCGAGGCGATCGACATGGCCGCCACGTGGGGGTCGGTCAGTTGGACCATCTCGTCGGTCGGTGTAAAGGTAATCGGCAAACGGGCCAGTTCGGCCGTGGATCCCTGCAAGCTCGCTTCGGAGACGTCGCCCAGCAGCGGCAGCATGGAGGCGCGGTACGAAGCCACGGCAAAGCTGGCCGGCAACAGGGAATCCTGCACGGGCACCGATTTCGGCCCTTCTTCGCCGATGCTGGGGAAATTGCCCAGGCTGGCGAAGTTCGACAGGCGTTCGAGCAAGTCATCGAGTTCGAGTTGCATGGCGGGACCGTCGCTGATGGTGGTGGGCGCGTCCTCGCCGCTGGGCAGGCCCGTGTTGATGACACCCGCCGCCCGTTCGGACAGCAGTTCCGTTTCGGCCACGTCGATCATTTCGGCCGGCGTGGAGAACAGGGGCACGACAGGCTGGTCGATGGCGCCCTCGGCCAGGCTGGCCAGGTCGTCATGCAGCAAGAGCCAGCGCTTGATATCCGTGGTCGACAAGCCCGACTGGCCCAGGTGGACCCGCTGGCGCTCGATCTGGTTCAGGGCGCGCGAAAACATGCCTTGCATGTTCAGCAATTTACTTTGCGCGCGGCCGATCGCCTGCGCCGCCTTGTGCGTGGCGCTGTCCGCGTTTTCATCGGAGGTGATGGCCACGAGGATCTCGGAACCCTTCTCGACCCAGTCGCACGCCATGTTCCACTTCGCTTGCGCCGTGCGCAGGCGGAATTCGGAACCGGAGGCAATCGCGTCGGAAAATTCTTCCGTCAAGTCCACCAGGCGGCCCAGCAAATGCTGCAGTTGCTCGACCGACACGCCACCGACGGCTTGCGCGCCCGCCACCTGCGACAGCAGGAAACCCATTTCCGCTTCATCTTCCGTCTGCCCCAGGCCCAGCAAGCTGTCGATGGCGGACAGCACATTGCGCGCCATCGGGGTCACGCGGTACACGCCCTGCTGCGCATCCCAGGCCAGCAACTGGTTCGAGCGCAGGCGCAGCAAGACCGTTTCCAGGCTTTCCGGCAACAGATATGCGAGTTTCGTATTGATATCGGCACGCGTATAAGCGGACGTGGCCGCATCGGACGCGAGCTCGCGCAACACCAGCAGACGCACCAACACGCCATCGAAACCGCCGTGGAACAGGGCCGTAAACACTTGCAGCAGGGGCTGCGCCCGCTTCAAGTGAAAAACTTGCTCAATTTCATCGGCCGAAATATTGGGCTGGAAATGCGCCTGCAAGGAATCGTGATGCTCTTGCTCTGTCTGATTTGCATCCGTAGCCACGGCTGCACTTGCCATTATATCAATCATTCTTTTCCGGATGAGTGTTCAGCGGGCGGCGCTGCGGGCTAACGCGGCGCTGCGGGGCGGGGGCGTCAGTATATCAGTTCTGACATGCAATTTAGCGCATGGGAGGGGGCGGTGCGGACATGGCGCAACACGGCAGGTGCGCCGTGCCGGGCCAGGACGATGAAATGGGGGGCCAAACACGGCATGCCTGGCCCCAAGCCATTAGTGAACACTTACTTCCTGACGATCTTTTGCAAGGTTTGCTCGACGTAATCGCCGTCTTCATCGGCGAACGTTACCTTCACGGGATACCATTCCAGCGACGGCGCCAGCCACAGGTCCACTTGCTGGCCCTTCTTGTCCGGCGGCGGCGCCTTGACCAGGTGCACGGCTTCCACCAGACCCTGGCCGGTGGCGACCGTCTCCTGCTTGACGACCTTGAAGGTCCACGGTTCGGCGTCATGGCGGCCGGCAACGAAGAAGCTCCATTCCGAGCCGGGCGTGAATTTTTCCGGGGTGGCGCGCGCCACGCTGACCAGTTGCCAGACGGTGCTGTTGCGGTCCTGCTCGCCGCCTTTCAGCGGATACGTTTCATCGCCTTCGCTGAAGACGATGCTCTTGCTGTCTCGCTTGAAGGTGGTCGTGGCAGCTTCCTTGCGGAAACGTTTTTCCACGAACTGCGCCGGCGCCAGGCCGTAATCGTCGACCGTGCCTTCGCTGCGCTGTTCCAGGATCTTGCCGAACAGGGCAGCCTTGGTTTCGGCCAGCAGCGAGTACTTGCCGTCGCCGGCGCGCCAGTTGCTGACCGATTCGCCGGACAGCGCAATGCCGCGCTGCTTCGCCTTGATCGAATAGACGAGGTCGGCCGACGGCGCCAGCTTGTACGGGCGCTTGATGACGGGATGGTCCACGGGCTCGTCCGCCGCCATGGCGGGCGTCAGGGTGGCCGCCAGCAGGCTGGCAGCCAGGACGCGTTTCAAGGTAGTCAAAGTAGTCATTTATTTTCCTGTTGATTCATTTACGGAGATCTTGGTCACGGTTTGCGTGGTCAGCGCCCCGTTCGCTTCGGTATTGCGTATTTGTACTGGATACCATTGCATGGACGGCGCCAGCCAGACATCGAGCTGCGACGAATACGTGCCGGGCTTCGGCGGCCGGCGCAGGTGCCACGTCACCAGGCGGCCCATTTTCGTGTCCAGTTCTTCCTCGCCCACCAGGTGGAAGCGGAACACGGTCGCTTCCTTTTCCTCGCCGACGAGAATGTCGATATTGCCCACCAGCTGGTTGACGTCGGCACGGCCGATGGCGGCCAGCTGGAACGGCACGGTGGCCTTGTCCTGCGCCCCTTCCTGCCATGGCGCCGTGGCCGTCGTTGCCGAAAACGTGATGGCCTTGGCGTCGCGGTTGAAATGCGTGGCCGTTTGCGCGCGGCCCTTGCGTTTCTCCGTGGCCGTGACGGGCACGATGCCGCTGCCATCGATCTGGCCCTCGCTCGTCAGCACCAGCAGGTTGATGCGCGTGATCAGCATGCTCAAGCCCACTTCCAGTTTCAGCTGATACGTGTCGCCCCGGTTTTCCCACGCCATCGCGGCCACGCCCTGCCACTTGGTGCCGTCCGCATCGCGCCGGTCCACGTGCAGGTCGAACTGGGCCGAAGCGGGCGCGTTCGTCTTGTAGTGGCGTGCCTGCTCGACGGGCGGTGGCGGCGGTTCGCTGGCCGGCGCGGGCGCGGCGGCCACGGCGGGCGCCGGCGCCGTGATGGCCGGAGCCGCCACGGCGGCCGGCTCGCTCGTGGCCGGGCCTTCCGGCACGTCGCTGACGGGCGCCGTCAACTGCGGCGTTTCGCTCGACGCCAGCTCCGTCGGCGGCGGTGGTGGCGGCGGCCTGGGCTTGGGCACGGGCCGCAGTTCGGGCGGCGGCAGCGGCACCACCGGCAGGGGTTTGGGCGGCTCGGCGATCAAGGCCATGCTGACCATCTGCGCATGATTCTGTCCCAGCGGCACCATGCTGGCGCGCGAGGTGAGCCATTCCAACGCCACGTAATGCAGTACGCCGATGACCGCGACAAAGATGACGGTGCGGCGGCGCGGTGGCGAAAAGAAGGAGTCAGGCATCATAGGCCGTAGTGTAACGCTTCCGCCCCGCTTCCCGCTTCTTGCCCGTGCTCAACTCTTAATGTTTTATGTAAGAAAATGTTGGCGGCATTGCGTCAGTTGCAAGCCGATATCTGCTACGCTAAGGCTATCCACCTACCAGGAGATTTCGCATGGCAAACCCGCAAATGCCCCAAATGCCGGGCGCAGCAGTTGTGACCGATACGCTCGACTTCGTCAAAAACCTGTGGGGCAGCATGAGCGTGCCCGGCATGGGCATGCCTGGCATCACGGCGCCCACCATGTCGGTGGAAGAGCTGGACAAGAAAATCAATGACTTGAAGGCCGTCGAAGCATGGCTGAACCTCAACACCAGCATGCTGCGCGGCAGTATCCAGGCGCTGGAAGTGCAGCGCGGCACCATCGCCACCTTGAAATCGATGGGCGCGTCCCTGGCGGCAGCCATCACCCAGCCCGGCGCCAGCGAAAAATCCGTGTTTGAATCGGTGCCCTACGCTTCCGCGTTTTTCCAGCAAGCCGCACCTGCGGCGCCTGAACCGAAACCGGCGCCTGCGCCCGCACCGCCACCCGCTGCGGCGGCGCCCGCCGATGCCGGCAGCCAGGCCGAAGCCCAGCTGGCCAATCCAAGTGCCTGGTGGAATTTGTTACAAGATCAGTTCACGCAGGCCGTCTCGACAGCGATGTCGCCCGACGCCGCCAGCGCGGCAGCGGCCAGCTTTGGCGGCGTGAGCAAAGCCAAGCCAGCGGCCAGCAAGCCGGCCAAACCTGCCGAAGCAGGCACGGCAGCCAAGGCCAAGGCCCCGCTGCGCAAGGCGCCCGCGAAACGCGCAGCACCCAAGGCCAAAGCACCAGGCAAGGCCTGATGTTTCAAGCCGGCAATATGATCAGGCGATACGATGAATGCGGATCGCCTCGATCATGTTGTCGGCCTGGCGTTTTACGTCACCGATCGTGATCAGGCCTTCGTCGGCCAGCGCCTTGGCGTGCTCGTACGAAGACTGGAATGTTTCCAGCGTGTCTCCCTTGGCGGCGACCGGGCGTACCCAGGCAACGGCGCCGACCTTCATTTTTTTGTATACTTCATTGACCACATCACGCATAGTTTCTTCCTTATTGTTGTAAAGCAACTCAAGCACGGGCGAACCCACGCTGGCCCCTAGTTTATCATCCGGCACGCTCACGCACGGCTTTCCCCCCTTTTTCCGCTGCCGGCGGCGCATTTTCCGGCGCCGCGACGGCGTCTTCCGGCCCGGGCGGCGGCGTCAGCTGCACCAGTTGCTCCATCAATTGCGCGAAGCGCTGCTGCCCTGGTGCAATTTTGTCCACATACAACAACACTTCCATGGCTTCAGCCGCCAAATCGGCCTGAAACCCGCGCTGCTGCAGGAAGGAAACGATGATTTGCGCGGAATTGAACAGGATGCGCAAGTTGTTTGGCAGTTTTTCGCGCGCCGCGCGCATCCAGGCGACCGCTTCGTTGAGCTTGTCCGTCTTCCACAGCAGCACGCCCTTGTTCATCAGGTCCGACGCTTCCTTGCGCGAGGCGATGATCAGGCTCGTGCCTTCATCGCCCATCTTCGCCTTGTCGAAAATCTTTTGCACTTCGTCCTGCACCACCTGGTTGTCGTGGTTGTTCTTCACCACGTAGCACAGCAGGCCGGCCGGCGCATCCTTGACGCCGACGGCGAACAGCAGGGTCGCCAGTTCCATGCAGATGGCCTTCTCGGGCCGCGCCGGGTCTTCCAGCAGCATGGCTTCGAGCTCGTCGCCGCATTTGCGCGCGCGCCGGTAATCGCCCGTTTCGTGGTGCACCATGCCTTCCGTGATCTTCGCGCGCAGGCCGATCTGTTCGGGCGAGAATTCGCGCTGCGCCAGCAGCAGCCACTGCAGCGCCTCCTTCGCATCCTTCTTCAGGCCGCACACGCGCGCCAATCCCAGGTAGGCGTCCGGCGTCTTCATGACGGAAAACTCGCCGATGGAAATACACTTGCGGAAAGCCTTTTCCGCCATGCTGACATTGCCCACTTTCAGGGCCGCCAGTCCCAGGTTGCGCTGGCGCGGCACGGAATTGGGCGACAGGCGCGCCGCCTTTTCCAGCACGCCGCACGCTTCCTCGTGCTGGCCCATCAGCTGGTAGGCGACGGCCATCTGGTCGTAGGCGTCGATGTAATACTTGTTTTCGACGATCACGCCCTGGAATATCTGCCGCGCCGCCTCGTGTTCGCCGTTATTCATGCGTATCTTGCCCAGGCCCGCCTTGGCCCAGCTGTAATCGCGCTCGGCCAGCACTTTTTCGTACACGGCGCGGGCCTTTTCCGGCTCGCCGCTTTTCAGCAGCAAACTGGCCTTCATGCGCAGCAATTCCAGCTCGTGCAGCTTGTTGACCTCGATCTGCGCGTCGCACAGCTTGGCGGCGCGCAGATAATCCTTTTCCATGCAAGCCTGGTCGATTTCGCGGAACACCTGCTTCTTGTGCCACACGCGGTTCAGCCGCGTCAGCAGCACGCCTTCCGTGATCGGCTTGATCAGGTAGGCGTCGGGCTGGTGCTCGGCCGCGCCCATCACGGATTCCACGCTTTTTTCGGCCGACACCATCAGCCAGACGCTCGACGGCGCCGTCAGGTTGCGCACGCGCGTCTCTTCCAGCACTTGCTGGCCATTCTTGCCTTCGCCCAGGTTGTAATCGCACAGCACCACGTCGTAGCGCGTCTTGGCCAGCAGCTTCATGGCTTCGCCGCCGCTGGCCGCCTGGTCGATATGCCGCGCGCCCAGGTTGCGCAGCGATTCGCGCAGCAGGATGCGGATGCCGATGAAATCGTCGACCAGCAGATAATGTTTATCGGCCCAGTCGGTGCTGCCCGCTTCGGCGGCGGTGGCGTGGCTGTCTGTCGTCATGGATTCCTCGTTCAGGGCAGGCGCAGGATGAAACAGCCGCCGCCCAGCGCGCCGCCATTTTCCAGGGCGATGCTGCCGCTGCTGCCCCGGTGCTTGTGCATCTTTGCCACTTCGCTGGAAAAATACAGGCCCAGTCCCGTGCTGTTGGTGGAAAAATTCACGCCGGCCGCCATGCCATCCATGGCCGCGCTGCCCGCGTCCAGCAAGGCCTGCGTATAGCCGTCGCCATTGTCTTCCACGCGCAGTTCGAGCAAGCCATCGGCCTCGCAGACCGACAGGCGAATCGTGTCTTTCGTGTAGCGGATGGCGTTGTTGATCGCATGCGCGAGCACGCCGATGACCAGGTCTTCATCGAGGGTCCAGATCAGCTCGGACGGACAGGCCGTCTCCAGCTGGATGCCTTTCGAGGCCAGCAGGATCTTTTCCTGGCCCACCACCTGGTCGATGACCTGGCTGACCAGTTGCGGCTGCACGTCGAAGGGGTAGCCGGGCTTGCCCACTTCCTTGTACAGGGCCAGCAGCTGGATCAGGTTATCGTTGAGGCGCTTGGTCTGGTACAGCATCTGCGCCATCTGCAGGTAGGCGGGGTCGGCCTGGGGCGCGGGCTTGGCCTGCTCGGCCGCCAGCAGCGACTCCAAGGTGCCGCTGACAACGCTGATCGAGTTTTTCATGTCGTGCACGGTCGACGCCAGGAACAGGAAAAGCTCGGGCGAGCTGTGTTGATCTTCCACCGGATATCTCCTTGGGGGCCGCGGCTTGAATATTGCCAAGGATAAATTATACCGCCAGCCTGCGGGCGCCTGCCAGCCAGGCGCAAAGTCCGTGACATGACGCAACAATGCCGCCCCCGCTGGCGCAGGGGCGGCATCGGCTTGACAAGGCGGCAAGATCAGCGGCGCGCGCCCGCCAGGCGTCTGACCACGACGATCATGCGGTCGATTTCCTCATACGTGTTGTAGAAGGCGAACGAAGGGCGCACGGTCGCTTCCACGCCGAAGCGGCGCAGAATCGGCTGGGCGCAGTGGTGGCCCGAGCGCACGGCGATACCCTCGTCATTGAGGGCGCGCCCCACTTCCGCCGGCTCGTAACCGGCCAGCACGAACGAGGCCACGCTGGCCTTGTCCAGCGCCGTGCCGATCAGGCGCACGCCGGGAATGGCTTGCAACTGGTGCGTCGCGTATTCCAGCAGCGCGTGCTCGTAGGCGGCGATGTTTTCCAGGCCGATGCGCTGCACGTAGTCGATGGCCGCGCCCAGGCCCACGGCATCGGCGATATTGCCCGTGCCCGCCTCGAAACGGTTCGGCACGCCCTGGTAGACGGTGCGCTCGAACGTGACGTCGGCAATCATGTTGCCGCCGCCCTGCCATGGCGGCAATTGCTCCAGCAAATCCGCCTTGCCATACACGGCGCCGATGCCCGTCGGGCCGAACACTTTATGCCCCGAAAACACGTAAAAATCCGCGCCCAGCGCCTGCACGTCCACGTGCAGGTGCGACACGGCCTGCGCGCCGTCGACCAGCACGCGCACGCCGGCCGCATGCGCGAGCGCGATGATCTGCGCCACGGGCGTGACCGTCCCCAGCGCATTCGACACCTGCGTCACGGACACCAGCTTGGTGCGCCCGTTGAGCAGCTTGCGGAATTCATCAAGGATGATCTGCCCGCTGTCGTCGACGGGAATCACGCGCAATGTCGCGCCCTTTTCCGCCGCCAGCTGCTGCCACGGCACGATGTTGGCGTGGTGTTCGAGCTGCGAGACGATGATCTCGTCGCCGCTGGCTATGTACTTGCGGCCAAAGGTATTGGCGACCAGGTTGATGCCTTCCGTGGCGCCCCGCACGAAGATGATTTCATTGGCCGAGGCGGCGCCCAGAAAACTGGCGACCTTGGCGCGTGCCGCTTCATACGCATCGCTGGCGCGCGCCGCCAGCGCGTGCGCCGCGCGATGGATGTTCGAATTTTCGTGCGCATAGAAATACGACACGCGGTCGATCACCGACTGCGGCTTGTGCGTGGTGGCCGCATTGTCGAACCAGGCCAGCGGCTTGCCATTGACCCGCTCGGCCAGCACGGGAAAATCGCGCCGCACGGCGTGTACATCGAACGGCGCC
The DNA here is from genome assembly GCF_030397705.1 of Janthinobacterium sp. SUN100. NCBI lineage: Bacteria > Pseudomonadati > Pseudomonadota > Betaproteobacteria > Burkholderiales > Oxalobacteraceae > Janthinobacterium > Janthinobacterium sp. SUN100. The sequence goes on from NZ_JAPUBU010000003.1 coordinate 128,933, forward strand.
GGCGTCTGGTGCTGGCCAGGCGTCGTCGCCGAGGGCAGCTCGGTCTGGAAATAGAACGCGGGCTGGCCACTGGCTGGCGAGACGGGCAGCTGGCGCGCGGGCGCCTGCTGCGGCGTGGCAAACAGGCCCCGCACATCATCGGGCGCTGCCTGCCCTTGCCCCTGCCGCGCCAGGCCATCAAGGCCATTGCCCGACGCGGGATAACCATGCGCGCCACCGATAAAATAATACGGCGACGGCGCGGCTGGCGCATTGATCGCCGACAAGCGCGGCGTCGGCACGGACGCGGGGGCCGGCGCGATCGGCGCTTCCAGGGGCGCCGTCACGGGCGGCACCTGCGCCGTCGCCACGCCGGGAGCGATGGCGGCGAACGCAGGACCGGGTTGCGGCGGCGGACGGTTCGCATAGCGGGAAGCCGCATCGAGCACGCTGCCGGAACCGCCGAGGCTGGGCGACTTGTCCAAGCCCGGCAGGCGGGCAAAAAACTCGCCCGCCAGACGGTTCAAGGTCGCTTCGTCGGGTAAAAACGGGACGGCAGGCAAGCCCGCCGCGCCATCACTTGTAGGTGTCTGGGTAGTCATGGTATTTACCGATCTCCACGTCTTCCAGTACGGCCAGCGCATCGTCGGTCAGCACGGCCAGCGAGCAATACAGCGAAATCAGATAGGACGAAATCGCGTGGCGGTTGATGCCCATGAAACGCACGGACAGACCCGGGCTTTGCTCGCCCGCCAGGCCAGGCTGGAACAGGCCGATCACGCCCTGGCGCTGTTCGCCCGCGCGCAGCAGGATGATCTTCGTCTTGCCGTCTTCTATCGGCAGTTTGTCGGACGGCACCAGCGGCACGCCGCGCCACGTGAGGAACTGGGAACCGAACAGGCTGACGGTCGGCGGCGGCACGCCGCGGCGCGTGCATTCGCGGCCGAAGGCGGCAATCGCCAGCGGATGCGCGAGGAAAAAGCCCGGCTCCTTCCACACCTTGGTCAGCAGTTCGTCGAGGTCGTCCGGCGTGGGCGCGCCCGTCAGGGTAAAGATGCGCTGGTCGTCGTGCACGCTGGCCAGCAGGCCGTAGTCGGGATTGTTGATCAATTCGCTTTCCTGGCGCTCCTTGATCGTTTCGATGGTCAGGCGCAGCTGCTCCTTGATCTGGTCGTGCGGGCTGCTGTACAGGTCCGACACGCGCGTGTGCACGTCGAGCACCGTGCTGACGGCATTGAGGAAGTATTCGCGCGGCTGGTCGTCGTAGTCGACGAAGGTTTGCGGCAGTTCCGACTCGTCGCGCTGCGAGCAGGCCACGCGCACATCCTTCGGGTTTTTCACGCGGTTCAGGCGGTAGATACCCGCTTCCACGGGCAGCCATTGCAGCAGGTGCACGAGCCAGCGCGGCGTGATCGTGGATAACTGGGGGACGCTCTTGCTTGCATTGGCCAGCTGGCGCGCGGCGTTGTCGCCCAGCGCGAACTGGCTCTCTGTTGCTTCTGCCATGACTACTCCTGATGAGAAAAGTGAATATGCTTATCTGAAAAACAAATAAAGTATCAAGCGTCTCCCCTCTTCTCTCAACATGCTATCGCCATCAACGCGGCGTTTAATCGACCCGCTTTAATCCACCAATTCCGGCTCGCAGCGCGCCATCAATCCCGCCAGGCCGATGCCCAGCGCGCCGGCCAGTTTTTCCACCGTCAGCAGCGACGGCGTGGCGGCGCCCCGTTCGATTTCGCCGATGAACGAGCGGTTCAAGTCGGCCGCTTCGGCCAGGCGCTCCTGCGACCAGCCATGCCCTTCGCGCAACTGGCGCACGGCCAGTCCAAACTGTTTGATCAACATGCTGTCCTCATGGGTGGTGGGCAAAAGCGGGGTGGGATGACGCGGGCAACTCCGGCGCCTCCTGCTGGTTATGCGCTTGCGTGACATGGCTGCCGGGCGCCACGCTGCGGGTCAGCCAGACATTGCCGCCGATGACGGAGCCCTGGCCGATGGTCACCCGTCCCAGGATCGTCGCGCCCGCGTAGATGACCACGTCGTCCTGCACGATGGGATGGCGCGCCAGTCCCTTTTTCAGCACGCCATCGGCGCCGGCGGGAAAGCGCTTGGCGCCCAGGGTGACGGCTTGATAGATGCGCACGCGTTCGCCGATGATGGCCGTCTCGCCGATCACCACACCCGTGCCATGGTCGATGAAAAAGCTGCTGCCGATGATGGCGCCCGGGTGGATGTCGATGCCCGTCTGCGAATGGGCCACTTCGGCGATGATGCGCGCCACCAGCGGCGCGCCCAGTGCATACAAGGTGTGCGCCAGGCGGTAATGGATGATGGCCAGGATGCCCGGATAGCACAGCAGCACTTCGTCGACGCTGTGCGCAGCCGGGTCGCCATGGAAGGCGGCCGCCACGTCCGTGTCGAGCTGGGCACGGATGCGCGGCAGCGCGCGGGCGAAGCGCTGCACGATGGCCAGCGCCTGCTGTTCGATGGACACCGTCTGCTGCAAGCCATGCTGGCGCGCGTGGTAACTGAGTTCGCGCCGCACCTGTTCGTGCAAGCCCGTCAGGGTCGTGTCGAGCGTGTGGCCGACAAAGAAATCCTCGCTCTCCTGCTGCAGGTCGAGGGGCCCCAGGCGCATGGGGAACAGGGCCGCGCACAGGGCTCCGACGATGTCGCGCAAATGCTGGCGCGACGGGAACTCGCGCGCGCCGCACTCCTGGTTGCTGGCCAATCCTTCGCGCCACTGCTCGCGCACGGCGCGCAATTCATCGACTATCTGGCGCAATTCCCACTGCGGCTGCGCGGCTAGGGAGGCGGGGGGGATGGCTCGCTGGTTCATGGTGATCCTGAAGGGAGATTTAATCTTGCAGCCAGGGCAGCGCATGCCAGCGCCAGCCGCCGCTGTGGCCCCGCTGCTGCTGCTCGTCGAGGTCGCCCTCGAAGCCTTGCGCGATATTGAAGACGTGCGTGAAGCCGGCCTTGGCCGCCGCTTCGGCAGCTGCGGCCGAGCGCTTGCCGCTGCGGCACAGCAGCACCACGACGGCGTCCTTGCCGCCCACTTTCGCTTCCAGTTCGCGCGTAAAGCGGGGATTGCGGTTCATGGACGTGCCGGTCGCCCACGCCACGTGCAGCGAGGCGGGCACGTAGCCGACGAAGGTACGTTCTTCATTCGTGCGCACGTCGACCAGCACGGCTTTGCCGGCCTGCACCAGCTGCCATGCATCCTGCGCACTGACGATGCCCGCATACGGCAAGCCTTGCGCCTGCGCCTGGGTACGCGCGAGATTGAGCACTTCGTCAAACGCCGCCTCGCCGTGCGCGGCGCGGGGATCGAAAATCAGTTCTTCAGCAGCCATCTTTCCACCTCTTTATTCCGTCGTCAAAAACCAGCACGAGTCCACTGTAGCGAACTTATGTTGTTCGGAAAACAAATTAAAAAGAGTTTGGAAAGCTGAAAAACGTATATGGAGAAATCGAAGGGGGAGCGTCTGGAAATGCCCAGGGCCAGGCGGAGTGCCGAAGACAGTACGAACGTACGGCGAGGCAGGACAACAACGCCATGGGCTTTTTCAGGCGTTCCGGCGGCGCTCGCGCAGCAGGAAGCGCGCAGGGTCCAAAGCGGCGGCCAATTGACTCTCCAGCGGCAGCGGCTCGCCCTCCAGCTGGCAAGCCAGCAGCTCAGCCGCCAGCGGCGCCCAGATCAGGCCGCGCGAGGCATAAGCGAGCAAGCCGAACAGGCCGGGCCAGCGGGGCACGTCGCGCAGGCGCTCGCAGCGGCCCGGCACGCCGGGATCGGGCAAGGCGCCCGCCAACGGCAAACGGTCCGGCGCCACGCAGCGAAAGCCCGTGCGCCCGGCCAGCGGCGCCTCGAACGGGGCCACGCCAAGGATGTCGGCGATCTTCGCGATATTTTCTTCCTGGCTCGATGGGCGCAACGTGGTGTCCGCGTCCGCATCGTAGCTGGCGCCCACGCACACGACACCCTGGTGCGCCGGCGTCATATAGGCTTCGCGGCAGACGACGAACGGCAACGAAGGCAAGCTGCCTTCGGCCAGGTGCGTGACCTGCCCGCGCACGGCGTCCAGCGGCAGGCCGGCCGCTTGCTCGACATCCACGGCCCCCGTACCCGCCGCCAGGATGACGGTAGGTGCGGCCGCGATCAGGGTGCCTTGCGCATCGCGCACCAGCCATTCCTGATCGCCGCGTTCCAGGCGCAGGGCGCTACTGGAAAAGCGCCGCGTGAGCAAGGCGCCGCAAGCGTCCAGCATGGCGGCGCAGACGGAGGACGGGCGCGCCCAGCCGCCCTGTTCGAACCACCAGGCGCCATCGGGCGCCGGCGCGCCCAGCATGGAGGCCGCCTCGGGCGCTTCCAGCCAGCGGGCGAATTCGCGCGGATACAGGCCGCTGGCGGCGATCTGCCGCTGCACCTGCGCATGCGCGTCATCGCGCGCCAGTTGCAGCACGCCGCATTGCGCGCCATCAAAAGCGCTGCCGATGCCGCCCAAATCTTGCCAGTAGCGCAGCGAGTACAGGTAGGCGGCGCGCACCAGGCGCGTGGCGATATTGTCGTCCTTCGACAGCTGCGGCATGAAGATGCCGGCCAGGTTGCCCGACGCCTCGCTGGCCGGCCGTGCGTGGCGTTCGATCAAGGTCACCTTCCAGCCGCGCGCGGCCAGGCGTTCGCAGGCGGCCGCACCGGCCACGCCCGCGCCGATGACGATAGCGCGCCGCTCGGGCGCCACGGCAGCCACCTGCTCTGCGCGCCGCGCATAAAACATGGCGCGCAAGCGGCTCTCGTCGAAGACAAAACCGTTCTTTTGCAGCGCCATGCGCTGCGCCTCGTCCAGGTGCACGGCCTGCAGGCGGGCGCCATCGACCATCAGGCGCGCCAGCACGGGCGTGGCTGCCGGCACCCAGGCCAGGTGCACTTCGTCGACACGCGCCGACAATTGCGCCAGGCAGGCATCGGGCTCGCCGATCAGCACATCGAGCGTGACGAGGCCATCGTGCGAGACCATGCGGTGCAGGCCCGGCACGCAGGGCGGCCACTGCGCGCGCCACTGCTCGGGCAAGTGGTTGGCGTCGACGGGACGCGGCGCCAGCGCGATGTAATGCAGGCGGCGGCCGCCATGCGCCGCGCAAACGGCACGCAAGCGGGCGCCGTCAAAATCCGTGTCGAGCAGGACCAGCGCGCGGCGCATCAATGCCCCGCGCGGCAAAAGCAGGCGGGCGCATGGTCGTCGACCATGCCGATACCCTGCATGTAGGCGTAGATGATGGTCGAACCGACGAACTTGAAGCCCCGCTTGAGCAAATCTTTCGACAGTTTGTCGGACAAGGCCGTCCTGGCGGGACGCTCGCCGGTCTGCCAGCTGTTGACGATGGGCTGGCCATCGACATACGCCCACAGGAAGCTGTCCAGGGTCTGCCCTTCCGCGCGCAGGCGCAAATAGGCTTGCGCATTCGTGATGGCCGCCGCCACCTTCAGGCGGTTGCGCACGATGCCCGGGTCGAGCAGCAGCTGCGCCACCTTGTCCGGGCCATACGCGGCGATCTTTTCCGCATCCCAGTTATCGAAGGCGGCGCGGTAGGTGTCGCGCTTGTTGAGGATGGTTTCCCAGCTCAGGCCAGCCTGCGCGCCTTCCAGGTTCAGCATCTCGAACAGCCGGCGCTCGTCGTGGCAGGGCACGCCCCACTCCGTATCGTGGTAATCGAGATAACGGGGATTGGCCGGATTGGCCCAGGCGCAGCGGGTAATATTCATGGTCGTGTTCTTCATGTGCAGGCAAGTCTCAGTATAGTTTATCGGCCGCGCAGGAGGCGCCCCAGTTCCAGCAAGCCGTGCGCCATCTCGGCCGGGGGAATCGCCGCAAAGCCCAGCAGCAGCCCGGGCGGCGTGGCGCAGGCGGCACTGGCATCAGGGTCGGCATAGTGGCCCAGCGGACGCAATTCGATGCCCCGTGCCAGGCCCGCGCGCGACACCGCTTCCTCGTCATGGCTGCCGCGGAAATACGCGCACAGTTCCAGGCCGCTGTCGGCCGGGCCGCAGGCGAGCTGATCGTCGAGTTCGCGCGCCAGGCCACGCACCAGCAGGTCGCGCCGCTCGGCATTGCTGTCGCGCGTGCGGCGGATATGCCGGCCAAAGTGGCCCTCGGCGATGAAGTCGGCCAGCGCCATCTGCGGCACGATGGCCGTGTGGCGGTCCATCACGGCCTTGGCCTGCACCAGCGCTTCGGCCAGCGCGGGCGGCGCCACCATGTAGCCCAGGCGCAGGCCCGGGAACAGCACTTTCGACAAGGTGCCCACGTACACCACGCAGCCGGCCCGGTCCAGGCTTTGCAGGGACGCCAGCGGCGCGCCCGTGTAGCGGTATTCGCTGTCGTAATCGTCTTCCACCAGCCAGGCTTTGTTTTGCGCGGCCCAGGCCAGCAAGGCCAGGCGGCGGGGCAAACTCATGCTCACGCCCAGCGGCATCTGGTGCGATGGCGTCACGTAGGCCAGCTTCGCCTGCGGGCAATGCGCCACGCCATACGCCACGTCGAGCCCCTGCGCATCGACGGGAACGGGAAAGACGCGCGCGCCGGCCGCGCGCAGCGGGCCGCTGGCGCCCCGGTAGCCGGGCGACTCCATCCAGGCCGCGTCACCGGGCGCCAGCAGGATGGTCGACAGCAGGAACAGCGCCTGCTGCGAGCCGGAGGTGATGACGATCTGCTGCGGCGTGCACTGGACGCCGCGCGACGCCTTCAGGTACACGCACAGCAGTTCGCGCAGCGGCAGGTAGCCGGCCGGGTCGCTGTAGCCGAAATGGTGATCGGGCCGGCGCCAGCGCCGCGCTTCCAGGCGGTTCCACACGTCGAACGGGAAATGGTCGATGCGCGGCATGCCGACGCGAAAGGCGCGCAGCGCCCCCCGGTGGAACGCCACCTGGCGCATGGCCGCCACCACGCCCTGCCCGCGCGCCGACAGGGGCCGCAGCAAGCCCGGCGCCGCGGCAGGGACGGGCAGCGGAACGTCGCGACTGACAAAGGTGCCGCGCCCCACGGCGCCATCGAGATAGCCTTCGGCCGCCAGCTGCGCATACGCATTGAGCACCGTCTGGCGCGACACGGCCAGCAGGCGGCAAAAGTCGCGCGTGGGCGGCAGCTGCATGCCGGGACTCATGCGGCCATCGAGGATGGCGGCCTTGATGGCTGCATACAGCTGGCGAAACAGCGGCTCGCTGGCGCCGCGCTGCAGCGGCAAGGCGGCGATAACCTGGTGCAGGTGGGAAACTGGCATGGTGGCATTCTTAAATTGGTAGCTTCAAGATAGCACTTATTGGCTGTTTTAAATAGCCAAGACTGGCGCTAAGATGGTGCATCCCCCTTCTACTCTTGCGGAGCACCCATGCATCAGTTTTTCGCCACCGTGGCCTGGCAGCGTGACGGCCAGGATTTCGCCGGCCAGCGCTACAGCCGCGGCCATGAATGGCAGTTCGACGGCGGCCTGACGGTACCCGCTTCGTCGTCGCCCCTGTCCGTGCCGCTGCCCATGTCGGTGGCGGAAAACGTCGATCCGGAAGAAGCGCTGGTGGCTGCCACGTCGAGCTGCCACATGCTGTTCTTCCTGTCGCTGGCAGCGCAGCGCGGCTACGTCATCGACGACTACCGCGACGACGCCGTCGGCGAACTGGGAAAAAATGCCGCTGGGCGCCTGGCCATGACGCGCATCGTGCTGCGTCCGCGCATCGTCTTCGCGGGATCGCCGCCCTCGCCCGAGGCGCTGGCCGCCCTGCACCACGACGCGCACGAGCGCTGCTACATCGCCAATTCGCTGACGGCCGACGTGGTCGTGGAAGGAGCGCACTAAATGTACACGCCCGCCACCTTCCGCGAAGAGCGCCTCGAGGTGCTGCATGGCCTGATCGCCGCGCATCCGCTGGGTGCGCTGGTGCGCCATGGCGCCGATGGCCTGTGCGCCGACCACCTGCCGTTCGAGATCGCCGCGCCCACGCCCGAGGCACCATTCGGCATCCTGCGCGCCCACGTGGCGCGCGCCAACCCGCTGTGGCGCGCGGCCGGCGGGAGCGATGACTGCATGGTGATCTTCCAGGGGCCGCATGCCTACATCACGCCCGCCTGGTATGCGGAAAAGCAGCGCAGCGGCAAGGAAGTCCCCACCTTCAACTACGCGGTCGTGCACGCGCACGGCCCCCTGCGCGCCATCGACGACGCGGCGTGGCTGCTGGCATTGGTGGAGCGCCTGACGGCGCGCCATGAGGCAGATCAAGCCGCGCCTTGGAAGGTGGGCGATGCGCCGGCCGGCTACATCGAGAAACTCTTGAAAGCCATCGTCGGCATCGAGATTCCCCTCACGCGCATCACGGGCAAATGGAAGCTGGGGCAGAACCGCAGCATGCAGGACCAGGCCAGCATGGCGCATGGCCTGGCGCTGGACACGCAAGCCGGCGCGGCGCAGGCCCTGGGCGCGCTGATCGCCGCCAACGTCAAGTCAGCCAGCTGACGGCCGCCGAAAACGTCAAAAACGACAGCGCCGTCGAGACCAAAATGATGCGGGCGATGCGCGCTGCGCAGTGCTCACGATGATGCGCAAGGCGCGAGGCGCGGCCCGGGCCAACGCGTCCACCCTCACGCCAGCCAGCTGACAGCCGCCGAAAACGTCAAAAACGACAGCGCCGTCGAGACCAGAATGATGCGGGCGATGCGCGCCGCGCAGTGCTCACGATGATGCGCAAGGCGCGAGGCGCGGCCCGGGACAACGAGTCCACCCTCACGCCAGCCAGCTGACGGCCGCCGAAAACGTCAGAAACGACAGCGCCGTCGACACGAGGATGATGCGGGCGATACGCGCAGTGTTCGCCCCGAAGCGTTCCGACAGCAGCGAGACGTTGCTGGCGCTGGGCAGGCAAGCCACCAGCACCATGCAGGTCAGCGCAAACGGATCGAGCGGCGCGCCCAGCGCGATGGCCGCATGGCCTGTGCCCCACACCAGCAGCGGATGCAGCAGCAGTTTTTTCAGCGCCACGGGCACATACTCTCCCAGTGGCGCCGGGTCGCTCGTGCTCATTTGCGAACGGGCCAGCACGGCGCCGATGGTAAACAGGGCGACGGGTGAGGCGGCGTCGGCCAGCAGGCCCACCGTCTGCATCAAAGGCTTGGGCAAGGCCAGTTCCAGCCACGACGACAGGGCACCCAGCACAATGGCCCACGGCATCGGATTGCCCACCATGCCCTTCAGGGCATTCATGACGGCGGCGCGGCTGCCATGCGCGCCGCCGCTGCCGATGCGCGACAGGGCGATGCACAGCGAGCTGGTAATGAGCATGTCGACGACGATGGTGACGATGACGGGACCCGAGGAGCGGGGACCGAGCAAGGTCAATAGCAGGGGCACGCCCATGAAGCCCGTATTCGGGAAGGCCGCCACCAGCGCACCGAAGGCGGCGTTGTTCCAGTCGATGCGGTGGCTCAGGGTCATGGCTGTGGTGACGCCCACCATGATCAGGGCGCACAGCAGGTAGACGCCGAACACGCTGGCGTCGAGCAGCTGCGCGATGGGCGTGGCGGCGCCGAAGCGATACAGCATGCAGGGCAGCGCGAAGTACAGGACAAAACTGTTCAAGCCGCCGATGGCGGCCAGCGGCAGCAGCTTGCGCCGCACGGCCAGGTAGCCGCACAGCACCAGGGCGAAGAAGGGAAAGGTGATGGCGAGGATGGTCAGCATGGAGCGCCATTGTAGCGCGCTGCACTGGCCGGCCGCCTGGCGCAAAAAAAGGCCGCTCGCGCGGCCCAAGGAGGTTTTCGGAAAAACGCAGGCGGCCCGCTAGGGCTTGAGCTGGGCGCGGATCTCGCCGGCCGGATAGGCGGCGCTGTGCACGTTCACATACAGGTTGCCGGCCTGGTAGCTCGCATACTGGGGCGGCGTGAGCATGGTGCCGGCCGACACGGCAAACATGCCTTCGGCGGTTTTCACCAGCGGCACGATGACGGGGCCGTTGGCGCCGGCGGGCGCTTCATGGATGTGCGCGACGGTGGCCACCATGCCCGTGTAGCGCACGCCGCCGCTGACGCTGCGGTCGTGGGCGACGCGGATATTGCTGCTGCCGCTGGCCGTGCTGGTATTGGCCGGCACTTCCTGCGCGCCCGTCAAGGTGACGTCATGGCCGCCCGGGTGATGCGGGCCGTGGGAACAGGCGCCCAGCAGGACGGCCAGCGCCAGCACGCTGGCGGCGCGGCGTACGTGTTGTTGCAGTGTGCTCATCGCAATACTCCCTCAACGGACATCGGATCACGGATGGCGCCCTGCCCGTACAGCCGAGCCGGGCGTACGCCGCACTTGAGTTGCATAGTGCGACAGTAACGCCATGCCGCCGTGTCCGCTTTGCTGTACGCCAAACTTGCTGCTCGCCTGCCAACTCGTGTTCAGGCCAGGTGGCCTTCCGCCACCCAGCCGCGGTTGGCGGCCGGCGCCTTCGGCTTGGGCGCGATGCCGCTGCTTTTTTCCGCATCGAGGATGATGCTGCGCATGCTGTCACTGGCGGCAGGCCCTGGCGCGAACGCGTAGTACTCGTCGTTGATGGGCAAGCCCGTCGTGGCGTCGACCAGCACCGGATCGGCGGCCAGGCCCGTGTCGCGGCTGGCGATGACGAGGCTGGCGCCTTCGGGCGCGAAGTTCTCATTACCCCAGGCAATAAACGCCAGCAAGACGGGCTTGAAGGCGCGCCCGGACTTGGTCAGCACATAGTCGTAGCGGGGCGGCTTGGCGCAATACAGGCGGCGCGTCATCAGGCCGCCCTCCACCAGGTCGGCCAGGCGGCGCGTCAGGATGGTGGGCGCAATCTTGAGGCTTTTTTCAAATTCGTCGAAACGCGTCTTGCCGTAAAACGCTTCGCGCAGGATGAGGATGCTCCACCATTCGCCCACCTTGCCCAGGCTGCGTGCGATCGGGCAAGGCAAATTATTAAAGTTGGTATGTTTCATGACCATCTCCTCACGTTGATTCAACACAACAATCGAAAAAGTATTTAAGTTGCAATACGGAAACTTAGTTACTATCATCTTGAAAGCTACGCTCACCCCATGATGGCGGCCTGAAAATACGCACAAACTCACACTTTTCTTGTTCCAGTACAATCATGGCTCGTTCTGTCCCCCTCAACCCGGTACGAAAAACGGTGTCAGCCTTGCCCTGCGGCGTCGCTGACCACGCCCGTTTTTCGCCAGATGCATCCAAGATGACTCCTTTGAAGCTTGCCGTACTGCCAGCCCTGTTTGCCCTTGCCGTTTGCCAGACCACCACCGCCGGTACCGTCTCTTCCGCATCGTTCCAGGCCACCTTCGTCGTCCACGATGCGTGCACCATCGTCTCGCAGCGCGGCAGCGCCCAGGTGCGCTGCCAGCACAACACGCCCTATTTTCTGCACCAGCAGGCAACGCCATCGGGCGCCGACCTCGTCACCGTCACGTTCTAGAAATAAATCGTTGCCGTCACCGTGTCCTTGTAATCGCCAGGGCGCGGCGACACCTGCGCCGGCACGCGGCCGTAGATCGTCAGCGGCACGCTGGCGCCCGTTCCCGTCCCCGTCACCATGCTCGTGCCTGCCGTGCCATCGCCCCATGGCGCACCATCGAGGGTGGCGGACAGCAAATAGCTGACCTTGTCCGTGGTCACCGTGTTCTTCATTTGCCGATTGGCCACATTGGCCGCCACGCTGCCGCCGTTCAGGGCAATCTGGTAAGCGTTGTTATTGACGCAGCGCACCGACAAGGTGCTGGTGCTGCGCAGGTTGCCCGTCAGGATCGAGGCGTTCGCAAACGCCATCGGCGTGGCCGTGATGGTGCAATCGTTGACGGCCGTGGCATTCACCGTGAAACCGAAGCTGCCGCTGGTGGCCGTGCAACCCTGCAAGTTGACGAGGCCATACGTGGTGTAGGTGTAGGTGCCGACGCCGGCAAAGCTCGACGTATAGACGGTATTGGCGTTGGCGACCGTGGGCACGGCGGCCAGGGCGGTGCCGGCAGGAATCTTCGCGTACACGGTAAAGGTGGTGGAATACGTGCCGGGCGGCGCCAGCAAGCCGGCCGACAGGATCATGCCGAAGGTCGACGGCGCGCCCGCCACGCCGGCGCCGCCCCAGATCTTCGCCGTCGCATACGAATTGTCCACGTACACGTTGTACTCCATGCGGTTGCTGCCATTGCCCAGCTTGCGCGGCAAGGCCGACGTGGAATTCGTGCCCAGCCCCAGCGAAATGCACACTTGTGCATTGGGCGTGAGCAACTGCCCCAGGTTCAGCGACGCAAACAGGCAGCTGAAGGTCCCCGTGGCCTGCGCCACGTAATCGGTGCCGGAAATCGGGCTGACGGTGCCGAAATCGATATTCGTCACGCTGACCGTGCAGGTATCGGCCGCCTGCGCCACGCTGCCCCAGGCGCAGCCCAGCAGCAGGGTCAGCCATAGCAGCAGGCGGCGCATCAGCGGCCTGCCCCGGCGCTGGCAGCGGCGCAGCGCAACGGCCCGATCACGGGCAAGCCGCCCGCGGCCGGACGCACATAGGCAAAACGCAGCGTGCATGCGCCGTCGCCTTCGCCGACTTGCAACTCGTTTTGTTCGAGCAGGTCGTCGACGAAAACGATGCCGTCGAATCCCACCACCGTCTGCTTGCCGCTTTGCACGTGCAACACGGGCAAGCCCGTGGCCAGCGCCTTGCCCTGCGCATCCTGGACGATGACGGTGGCCGCGCTGTAGCGCTCGATGGGAAAGGCCGCCAGCACGCCCGCCAGGTATTGCGGCACGACATTGATATTGCTCACAGGCACCCGCGCATCAACATCAAGCTCATCCGTGGCGATGCTGACCTGGTTATTGCCATAGGGATTCAAATTCGGCACCAGCAGATAACCGCCCCTGCCCGTCACGCCGATCTGGCGGTTTTCATGCAGCACAGGAATATTACCCACGCCGCCCGTGGAGACCAGCGCAAAACCGTTGCCCACCTGGCGCGCCGCCTCGACATGGCCATCCATCAGCACCAGCGCGCCGGCCGCGCCCAGCGAGGAGGCACTGCCCATGCTGCTGCTTTGCGTGCGCGCGCTCACGCGGCCGTCGTTGCCCAGGTATTCCACTTGCGCCTGCCGGTAGGCATTGCTGCCCGCCGTGCCAGCCTGCACGCTCCAGCCGAAGCCGCCGCCAAAGTCCGCCGCGCGCTGCGCGCTGACGCTGCGGCCGCTCTCGCCGTTTTGCCGGCTGCTGTTCACGCTGAGGGCCAGATTGTTGTCGAAGGCCATGCTCAAGCCAAAGTAAAAGCCCCGCTTCTCGCGTTGCCGCAAGTCCTGGAACAGGCTGGCGTTGAAGAACAGGCCGTGGAACAGGGTGGCCGAATAGCCCACGGTAGCCAGTTTCGATGGCGGCGCGCCAGGCGTGCGGTAGCTGATATAGCTGCTGCTGATACTGCTTCCTGCAGGCAATGGCAAGCTGACGGTGAGGCGGTCGGCCGCGCGCACCACGGGGCTGCCGTCGCGCGAGGCCAGGTCGCCAAAGCCGGCGCTGGCGCGCACGCTTTGCACATCGACGCTGAAGCGCGGCCCCATGTATTGATAGCCGGCACCCAGCTGCGCACCACGGCTGCGGCCGGCGCTGGCCGACAGCGAACCGCTCAGCACGCCCGCCTGGCCCAGCCGCACCAGCGCGCCCGCCCCCGCCTGATACAGGCCGGCGGCCAGTTCCGCATGACCTTCGAGGGTGAAGCTGTCGCTGACGCCGTGGCGGCCGGAAGCGCTGGCAACCAGTTGCCGCTCATAGCCGAACAGGCGGCGGCCATAGTCGCGCCGCACGGCGCCCGCCTCGACCGAGTAATCGCTCAAGCCGCTGGCCAGCATGCGCGTATCGACATACAGGGGCAGCACGGTCGTCACGCTGCGCCCCAGCGCATCGCGCGTGATAATGGTGGCTTGCCCTGCGCCATTGATGCCGGCCACCTGGTTCAGCACAAATGGCCCGCTGGGCACGCTGGCAGCATATTGCTGCACGCCATTGACATACAGACTCAGCGACGAAGGCACGAGCGCCGTGCCATCGACGGAAGCGACGGGAAAGGTCAGCAAGTCGGGGCGCAGCTGGAAATTCTTGCGCCACTGCACGCCGCCGACGCGCACGGCGCGGCTCCAGCTCAGCGACGAAGAAATCAGGTCGCCCACTTGCCACGTTTGCAAGGTGTCGGGGTCGGCGTGGCTCCAGAAGGTGTCAAAGCGCATGTACTTGCGCTGGTCCGACCCCAGGTTCACCGTGCCGGTATTGCTGAAGACCCCGCTGTCATTGAAGTAGCGCAAGTCGTTGAAGATGGCGGCGCGCCGCGTCCGGCCCAGTTCCGCATAGGCTTCGTAATTGAGGACGGCACCGGGCGTGACTGTCGATGGCGGCGTCTGCGCCGCCGTGCGCGCGCTGATGCGGTAAGGCGAGCGCAAGTCGTCCGCCACCCGCAGCGACACGCTCTGGCGTGCCGCATCATATTCATAGCTGAGTCCGGGAATCGCGTCGAGCGCCACCTCGGTCTGACCGGGTGCGACCAGGCGCGCGGGGTCCAGCCCCAGCTGCTGCAAGTTCGCCACACTGCTGCGCAAGCCTTTGCCCACCTGGGTAAAGCGCAAGATCAGCCCGGTTGATTCAGCATTCACAGTGACCTCCAGATACAGTTCATTCGGCGCCGCCGGATCGCTGGGCAAGCTGGCAGGACCCGGATCGGCGCCCGTCAGGCCCGCCGCGCCATCGGCCCTGGCCAGCGGCGCCATGACCAGCAACAGCCACGCTGCCAGTGCGCGTTTCATGGTGTGGCCGCTTGCGCCCGGGGCGCGCAGCAGGCCGCCCCGTCATGGCAGCCATGTTCAAGGTGTCGAAGTCTTGGCAATGAGTGCCTTGGCATTCACATTTACCGCAATACTCAACGGCCCATCCAGTTCGGCCTCCCTGGCAACGGGCAGGCGCCAGACGCGCATGCGTGCCGCCAAGACATAACCAAACAGCCCCTTGCTGATGACAAACTCCTTGCCCGCCGGGTTCGTCAACGTCATCGCACCGATCTGCGCATGGAAATTGCCGCTGTTCTTGATGCGCAACATCCACTCGCCCTGTTCGCGGAAAACTTGCCAGTCGAGCACTTCCTTGCCCGGCGCACCGGCCGGCAGCACGAACACGGGCACCGAATAGCGCAGGCGGATATCGACGCCGCTGCGGCCCGCCTCATCCTCGCGGCTGACTTCATCGATGAGCACGCGATACGTCTTTTCCTGCGCAACAGGGCCAGCCTGGGCACGCACGAGGCGGATGGTCTGCCGGCTGTTGGCGGCGATTTCGACGATCGGCGGACTGGCCACCAGCTCCTGCGTCGGCGCCAGCGTTTCCTCGCCATCGCGCTGATCCCAGACGAATACCCGCACTTGCCCGTAGATGGGTTGGTCACCGAGGTTTTGCAGGGTGAGGCCGGCCGCATTCTGCGCCGCGCGCAAATTGAGCGTCACCGGCGAAATCTGCAGGCTGGCACCGTGCGCGCCCGCGGCGCAGCAAGCCAGCAGCGCCAGCACGCATTTCATCAGGGAAACAACACCGGCCTTCACGCGGCGCCTGGCTTAAAAGTAAACGGTGGCCGTGATGGTCGACTTGTAGGTGTCGGGCGCCGGTGTCGCCTGCGGCGGAATATTGCCGTACACCGTAATCGGCTGCGAGGAGCCGTTGCCGGTGCCGCCGACGGTATTCGTGCCCTGGGTATCGCCCCACAAGGTGCTGCCGGCCGTCTGGTACAGATTGAATTGCACCGTTCCCAGGTTGCCGCCGGTACCGCTCAGGTAGCGCGTCGTGCCGGTCGAGCCGGTGCCCGTTCCCGCCGTCAAGCCCACGTTATACAGCGTGGTATTGGTGCAGGTGACATTCACGGTCGTATTGACGTTCACGGCAGTAGCCAGTACACCCTGACTTTGGCCAAAGTCGAGATTGGCCGCCGCGATGGTGCAATTGGCGATGATCTTCAGGGTGACGTCGAAGGTGGTGCTGGCGCTGCCATTCAGATACACGGCTGCGTCGGCGCCACGTGGCAGAAGCGCCGTGGCGGCAATAGCCACGCTGGCGGCAACGATAAGACGGGGGAAAATAACTCGCAACATGATACCTCCTGATGATGGAACATCATTAATGAGCCCGCCAATTTGAGGGGCGTCGAGGATAGTCACGGTATTGCCGGCGTTTTCTTGGGCACGCAAACCAGGACGACAAAATACAGGTGCCGGGAGTCAGGAACCCGGGGACTCCGGCACTTTTTGCAGCATTGGCAAAACAGATTTTTTAGCAATCGACATTGCTTAAAATCAATGCACGAATGAATTATTGGCGATCTGGGAAATCCGCGCTTCTTCTGGCGGAGAAACATCTTTTGAAACACGAGAAAAGCAGAAAAAAAAGAAAAAGCGAGGCATAATAAGCCACAACTTGTTATTTGGTTAAGTCATCCATGCCATGCCATTGACCAGCGAAACCATCAAAAAGAACATCTTGCTCGTGGACGATTCCGCGTTCGAGCAGCGCATGCTGATGGAGCTGCTCAGCGAGCAGCCCTATCGTTTCAGCATCGCGTTCAACGGCTACCAGGGCTACCAGCTGGCACTGGCCACGCACCCCGACCTGATCCTGCTCGATGTGCGCATGCCTGAGATGGATGGCTACACGGCGTGCCGTTTGCTCAAGGCCAATCCCGAAACGGAACAGATACCCGTGATCTTCCTCAGCGGCGCCGATGCCGCCAAGGAACGCATCATGGGCTTGCAGGTGGGGGGCGTCGACTACATTTCGAAGCCGTTCACGCCGGAAGAATTGGCCGCGCGCATCCATATCCACCTGGGATTGATGCGTAAAAGCAACAGTACCCTGCCGGCGACGACGCCGATCAGCGACAAGCTGCAGCATCCCGACCTGGTCTTCGTTAATGCCGTTAAGCAACTTATTCTCGACAACCTGGGCAGCCTGCCGAACCTGTCCGAAATCGCCCGCAGCGTCGGCACCTACCGCGAAAAGCTGACCCTGATGTTCCGCGAGCAGACGGGCATGACGGTCTTCGCCTTCATCCGCGAAGCGCGCATTGCCCGCGGCGTGGAATTGCTGCAGCAGACGGACATCGACGTGCAGGATATCGCCTTGCTGATCGGCTTTCACAACGCGGGCAACTTCGCCACGGCCTTCCGCGAGCGCATGGGTGTCACGCCCAGCGCCTACCGCCAGCGCCTGCAGGAGCAGACGGGCCAGCGGCAGGCGGCGGGCGGCTAGAACTTGTAGTTCAGCTTGAGCGCCGCAACGCGTCCGCGCGGGTCGGCCTGGGTAAAGTCAAAGCCGGTGGAGGCATAGTCCCAGGGCGCGCGCTTGTTGGCCAGGTTTTGCACGATGAAGGTAACGTTCGCCTGTGGCGTCACCTGCCAGCTGCTGGTCGCGTCAAAGGTGCTGAAGGCGGCCACCGATTCATCGAGGTGCGTCTCCTGCGCATAGCTGCCCACATAGTTCCAGGTCAGGGTCGACGACCATTTCCCCTGTTCCCAGGTGGCCGATGTGACGCCGCGCCATTTCGGAATGGAACCGAAGTGATTGGTGCCGGCGCCATTGGTGAGCGGCGCACCATCGGACAGCGGCTCGGCAAAGCGCAGCACGCGGCTCAGCTGGCCTGCCAGGGTCAGCTTGCCCCAGTCCTTGTCGACAAAGCGCTGGCGCAGGTCGATATCGATGCCCGACACTTCGCGCTGTCCCTGGTTGCGGAACTGGCGGTACAGGGTCGTGATGCGTCCATCGGCGCCGCGCGTGATCTGTTGCGGCGCCGTGCCTTCATTCTCGAGGATGGTGGTGGCGCTGGCCGTGCCGATCACGCCATCCTGCTTGATACGGTAGTAATCGAGGCCGATGCTCGAGCTGCTGGTGGGCGACACCACCACGCCCAGGTTCAGGTTTTTCGAGCGCTCGGGGCGCAGGTTCGGATTGGCGATCGTCATCACCGTCACGCCGCGCGCCTGCGTCGGCGTCAGCGGATCGCGGGCATCGATCACGCTGGTATAGCTGACGGCCGTGCTGTCGGTGATTTCCGGCAGCGACGGCGCGCGGAAGGCGCGTGAAACAGTGCCGCGCAGCAACAACCATGGCGCCGCCTGGTAGCGCGCGCTGGCTTTCGGCGAAAATGCATTGCCGAAGTCGCTGTAATGGTCGGCGCGGCCGGCCACGTTGACGGACAGATCCTTCACGACGGGCACGTTGAATTCGGCGAACAGGGCCGACACATTGCGCGAGCCGTTGATGATATTGAGCGCGGGGCGCAGTTCCGTGCCCGACAGCACGGCCGTCGAGGTTTGCGAATCCATCTTTTCGCGGCGCCATTGAGCGCCGGCGGCAAAGCCCAGCGGGCCCGCGGGCAAGTCCCAGATATCCTTGGCCGCCGAGAAGTCGAGCGTGTCGAGCGTCGATTCGGCCGGGCGCAGGGTCGACAGGCGCAGGCGGTTGCGCACCGCTTCGCTGTTTTGCGATTGATCAAAGAAATTGTAGCTGCCTTCGGCCAGCACTTTCTGGAATTCGTAGCGGTTGACGAAGTTCTGCACCGTTTCCTCCAGCTTGCTGCTGGAATGGGCCACGGCCGTATCCCAGTCCCAGCCCGCCCAGGTGCCCTTGGCGCCGGCCAGCGCGCGGTAGAAGGTGACGCGGTCCTGCTTCAGGCGCGGCCCCAGGTCGAACAGGGTGGCCGTGAAGGGCAAGGGCGTCGTGCCCGGATTGTTCGGATGGCCCACGGGCAGCACCACGGGGATGGTGTCGAGCAGCTTGGTGCTGTTGTTCCACACGCGCGTGGCGTTATTCACGCTCAACGGCGCGCTGAAGGTCTGGTCGGCGCGCGAATAACTGTGCAGCAGGTCGACATAGGCTTCCGTGTCCGCGTTCAGCTTGAGGGTGCCGCGCAGCGACGAGTGGATGCGCTGGATGCCCGGAATCAGCGTTTTATACGGCGCCGGATTGTAGGCCAGCACCTGGCCGCTGCGATCGGGATTGATATCGTTGTACGACACCAGTTGCAGCGGGCCGCGCACGCCGCCCAGGGTCTGCGTGGGATCGTTACCCGCGTAATTCGTGACAGCCCAGCCCAGGCTGCCGCGCTGCTGCTTGCGGTAATCGGCATCGCGCAGCCATGCCACGTCGCTTTGCTGCAGCTTGTCGCGCTGCTGCGCGTCGACCGAGAAGACCACGCTGTAGCCATCTTCCTCGAGCTTGCCGAAACCCGTTTGCAGCGCCGCGCTCTTTTCATGCTGGCCCGTGCCTTGCGTCGAGCCGCCCCATTGCGCCGTGATGTCCGTGCCCGTGAATTCCTTGTACAGGATGATGTTGACCACGCCGGCCACGGCGTCGGAGCCGTACACGGACGAGGCGCCATCCTTGAGCACCTCGATGCGCTGCACGGCCGCCATCGGCAGGCTGTTCAGGTCGACGAAGGTCTGCTGCAAATCCTGCGCCGTGGCATAGCTGGCCACGCGGCGGCCATTCACGAGGATCAGGGTGTTTTGCTGGCCGATGCCGCGCAGCGACAGGCCCGAAGTGCCGGCCGAGAAACTGCCCGTATATTGTTCGTTGTAGCTGTTGCCGCTGTTGGCGGAGATGGCGCGCAGCACGTCCGACACGCTGGTCTTGCCGCCGGCTTTCAATTCCTTGGCCGTGATGACCTGCACGGCGCTGGCGCCCTCCTTTTCGCTGACGCGGATATTCGATCCGGTGACATTCACGCGCAGCATGTCGTCTTCGGCATGGGCAAGAGTGGTGACAGCGGGAAAGGCAGCGGCGATGGCAAGACTGATGGCGAGTGGTTTGAACATGGTTTCCTCTTATTGGGATTGCAGCCTTTTTCCGATAAAAAAGGCCGAGCAGGGGCACGCGGACCGGGTGGGCCAGCGGGCAAACGACAACGAAATGGATGGAGTGACTTAGGGGATGCGTGGACGGGCACGCATCGGCATCCACTGCGCCATGCATTGCATGGTCAGTTGATGACAAGTAGCGTAAAAACTGGCAGAAGGGGTAGAACGCAACATAAAAGACACCGGTAAGCGGGGAAAGGCCACTATATCCCGGTGTCTTTATCGCGTGAACGAATTAAAAATTGATTGTATATACGATTTGAATCTAAGGACTTGTCGTTTGACAACATTCAAGCATCGGCATGCGCCACTGGCGCCAGCGCCGCCCGGCGCGCCTGCACGCTCCACCAGTACCAGGAAATCACGGCATTGACCCAGTAAGCCGCATACAGCACGGCCGTCAGGTGCAGGCCGCGGCTGTAGTACAGCGGCACGGCCACGGTGTTGACCAGCAGCCAGAAAGCCCAGGTTTCGATGCGCCGGCTCATCAGCAGGAATTGCGCGATGATGCTAAATACCAACACTGCCGAATCGATGAACGGCGCGTAGGCATTCGTAAAGCGGTGCAACAGCATGCCGTAGATCACCACGGAGGCGATGCCGGCCGGTACCACCCACGCCAGGCTGCGCCAGCCCGTGCGCGTGATCGGCAACGGCTTGCCGCCGGCGCCACGCCGCCATTGCAGCCAGCCGATGACGCAGGTGACGATGAAAAACAGTTGCAGCATCACGTCGGCGTACAGGTTGACCTGGAAAAACAGCACGGCAAACAGCACGCAGCCGACCATGCCGATCCACCAGGAATGAATATTATTGCGTCCGGCCAGGATGATGGAGGCAGTCATCAGTACATTGGCGGCGATCTCGAGCGGGGCAGTCAAGCGGTCTTCCTTTGCGGGGCAGTGGTGGCACCGCGCCACTATAGCCGATTACACTGCACGGTGTTCGCCGAGCCGGAGGCGATTTCCATGGGGGAAAGCGGCAAAAAACGCGCAAACATCGAGGAAATGCGAACCAGGCCCGCCTTCCGCAGCCTCAGCCCTTGACTTCCGCGGCCATTCTGGCAAATTGAATATCAAGTTGAAACTCCTGGAAACCTCCATATGCGCATGCGCCATCTCCTGTTTGCGGCAATGCTCGGCATAACTGCCCTGCCCGCCGTGGCTTGCCGCATGACGATGGCGCTGGAACAGTGGCCGCCGTATATCTACCGCGATGCCCGGGGCCGCTTTACTGGCCTGGACTTGGAGTTGCTGCAAGCCATTTTCAAGGAAGCCCGGTGCACCCTGGTCACCTTGCCGGAATTGCCCACCGCGCGGCGCCAGTTGCTGTTCCAAAAAGGGGGGCTGGACCTGATGCTGGCCGCGTCCGAGACGCCGGAGCGCCAGTCCTATGCCCGCTTTTCCCTCTCGTATCGCGACGAAGCCGTGGGCCTCTTCAGCAAATCCGGCGCGCCCGCCGGCCACCGCCAGATCGCCAGCTTCGCGCAGCTCATGCGCGGCAACTCGACCTTGCTGGCGCCCAAGGTGGGCTGGTATGGCGCGCAGTACGCGGCGGCCCGGCCGGCGCTGGAAAAGGCCGGCCGCCTGAATGCGTTCGGCAGCTTCCAGCAAGGCGTGCGCATGCTCGATGCGGGCCGCGCCGACCTGCTGCTGGGCGACGTGCTGGCCGTGCGCCACGAAGCGCGCCTGCAGGGCGTTGCCTTGAACACCCTGCCCTTCCTCATCCTGCGCGCCCCCGTGCACCTGATGCTCAATGCGCGCACGACCAGCGCCGACGACCTGGCGCGCCTGAACGCCGCCATCACGCGCCTGGAACAGCGCGGCGCGCTGGCGGCGATACGCAGCAGCTACGAAGCACCGTAGCCGCGGTCAGCCCTTGCTGGCCGCTTCCAGGATTTCCAGCTTCGTTTCACGGCCATTCTTTTGCACGCCCTGCGCCTTGTCGTAGCTTTCGATCAGCGCGCGGTACGGCGGCACGATATGGTCCGTCATGATGGCGGCGAATTCCATCGCGTCGGCGCGGTTCCAGGTGCTCATCACTTCCGCCAGCACGGCATATGTGTCGATCGGCACGGCGCCCGCCTGCGTCACGCGCGCCATGGTGATGTCGGTGGCCATCTTCGACCAGTTGCCCGAGGCGTCGATGATGGCAAACACCTTATAGCCGGCCGCCAGCGCGCTGATGGTGGGGAAGGCCATGCACACGCTGGTGAGCGTGCCGGCGATCAGCAGGGTCTTGCGGCCCGTCTTTTCGATGGCATCGACCCAGGCCGGATTGTCCCAGGCATTGATCTGGCCCGTGCGCGGGATGTAGACGGCTTCCGGGTTGAAATGGTGGATTTCCGGGATCAGGGGGCCGTTCGGGCCGTCGGGTACGGAAGCGGTGGTAAAAGTCGGCATGTTGGCCAGACGCGACAGCTTGGCCAGCGCCGTGACATGGCCGCGCAGCACGTGCTGCTCGATGTCGCGCACCAGCTGGAACAAGCCGCTCTGGTGGTCGATCAGCAGCATGACGGCGTCATCGGGATCGATCATCGGGGGCAAACCTTGGAAGTTGGCGGGGGTGCTCATGGTGGTCTCCTCAAAAAACCATGCCGCGGGATGCGGCATGGGTACTGCACACACTACTTCTCGATGCGGGCGAAGCGGCCGCTGTTGAAATCCTCGAACGCCTGCGCGATTTCCGCTTCGCTGTTCATGACGAAGGGCCCATGGCCGACGATGGGCTCGTCAATCGGCTCGCCGCTCAGCAGCAGCACCACGGCGTCGTTGTTCGCCTCGATGCTGATGCTGTCGCCATCGCGCTCGAACAGCGCCATCTGCGCTTCGCGTACCACGCTCTCGCCGTTGACCAGCACCGTGCCGTGCAGGACGATCAGCGCCGTGCTCCAGCCTCGGGTCACGGGCAGCTGCGTCAGCTTGCCCTGGGCCAGGCGCAGGTCCCACACCTGCATCGGCGAAAACGTGCGGGCCGGGCCATGCTGGCCGTCGAAGTCGCCGGCGATCACGCGCACGGAACCGGCATCGTCCGGCAGCGCCACCACGGGAATCGTGCCGCTGGTGATGGCCTGGTAGCCGGGCGCCGTCATCTTGTTTTTCGCCGGCAGGTTCACCCACAGCTGCACCATTTCCAGGGTGCCGCCCGACTGCGTGAAGGCAGGCGAGTGAAATTCTTCATGCAGGATGCCGGCGCCGGCCGTCATCCATTGCACGTCGCCGGGGCCAATCACGCCGCCCTGGCCCGTCGAATCGCGGTGCGCCACTTCGCCCTTGTAGACGATGGTCACCGTTTCAAAGCCGCGGTGCGGGTGCGAGCCGACGCCGGGCGGACGGGTGCCGGGCGCAAACTCGGCAGGGCCGGCATAGTCGAGCAGCAGGAAGGGGCTCAGCTGCTTGCCATGGCCGTTATACGAAAACATCGAGCGCACGGGGAAACCGTCGCCGACCCAGTGCTGGCGGGGTGCGCTGTAGATACCTGTGACTGTGTTCATCTCGATCTCCTGTTGGGGTTTGCATTACGATGAAGACAGAATACGCTTGCAACAATGGAGGCGGTAGACGGTAAAATATGCCATCAGCGTTCTAAAAATAGAACGATCAAGGAGGCAGCATGCAGGATCTGAATGATTTGTATTACTTTGTGCAGGTGGTCGACCATGGCGGTTTCGCGCCGGCCGGGCGCGCGCTGGGCATGCCGAAATCCAAGCTGAGCCGGCGCATCGCCCTGCTGGAAGAGCGCCTCGGCGCGCGCCTGCTGCAGCGCACGACGCGGCATTTTTCCGTCACCGACGTGGGCCAGACGTTTTACGAACATTGCAAGGCCATGCTGGTGGAAGCGGAGGCGGCGCAGGAAGCCATCGAGTTGACGCGGGCCGCGCCGCGCGGCACGGTGCGCCTGTCCTGCCCCATCGCCCTGCTGCATACACTGGTGGGTCCCATGCTGGCCGGTTTCATGCGCGACCATCCCCAAGTGACCTTGCTGCTCGAAGCGAGCAACCGCCGCGTCGACCTGGTGGCCGAAGGCATCGACGTGGCCATCCGCGTGCGCCCGCCGCCGCTGCCCGACAGCGACCTGGTGCTGCGCGTGCTGGCCGAGCGCAGCCAGTGCATGGTGGGCAGCCCGCTGCTGTTCGCCGGCGCGCCCGCGCCGCAGGCACCGGCCGACCTGGCCGACTGGCCCAGCCTGGCCCTGGGCACGCCGCAACAGCATTACCAGTGGGATTTGCATGGCCCGGACGGCGCGCGCGCCCAGCTGCGCCACGTGCCGCGCTTCGTCACGGGCGACATGCTGACCCTGCGCGACGCGGCCGTGGCCGGCGTGGGCGTGGTGCAGCTGCCGACCATGATGATCACCGAGCAGGTAGCCGATGGCAGCCTGCTGCCACTGATGGAGCAGTGGCGGCCGCAGCGCGAAATCATCCACGCCGTGTTCCCGTCGCGGCGCGGCCTGCTGCCGGCCGTGCGCGCGCTGCTCGACTACCTGGCGCACGGCTTCGCCGCGCTGGAGGAAGAGTGAGGGTTTTCAGGTACGATGGCGTACCCTCCCATCGCCTGGATGCCGCATGCGTTTATTGATCCTGTCGGACCTGCACCATGAGCTGTGGCGCGACGAAGCGCCGCAAGGCGACCTTGCGCTCAGCTGCCCCGATGCCGTCATCCTGGCCGGCGACATCGACACGGGCGCCCGCGCCGTCGCCTGGGCCGCCACCGCGTTTGCGGGCCTGCCGGTGCTGTACGTGCATGGCAACCACGAAGGCTATGGCCACCACCTCGACAAGGTGCGCCAGGAGCTGCGCAGCGCCTGCGCCGCCACGGACAACGTGCACTTCCTCGACTGCGGCACGCACGTCATCACCGACCAGGCGGGTAACGCCGTGCGCTTCCTGGGCGCCACCCTGTGGACGGATTTCCGCCTGCTGGGCGACGACACGCGCCAGACGGCCATGCGCGACGCGGAAGCCGTCATGAACGACTACAAGCGCATCCGCCTGGCCAACATGGGCTTTCGCAAGCTGCGCGCGGCCGACACGGCCATGTTCCACGCGCAGCAAAAAGCGTGGCTGGCGCGCGAACTGGCGCAACCGTGTGACGGCCGCACCGTCGTCATCAGCCACATGGCGCCGTCGCTGCTCTCGGTCGATGATGCCTACGGCAGCGAAGGCTGTTCGCCCGCCTATGCCTCGCGCCTGGACGAGCTGGCCGCGCAGGCGGACCTGTGGGTGCATGGCCACATCCACGCTTCGCGCGATTACCGCATCGGCTCGTGCCGCGTCGTCTCGAACCCCTGCGGCTACCGGACGCGCAGCGGCACGCCGCAAAATCCCGCTTTTGATCCGAACTACATCGTCGAGCTGCCGGCCCGCTAATCGTCAGGCTTGAGACGGCCCGCCAGCCATTGCTGCAGGCGGTGCTTGCCGGCCCGGCGCGCCGCGCGCGGCGACGCTACCGACTGGTGCGCGCCGGCGCCGCCGCGCAGCCTGGCGGCAGCCACCAGCGGATTGCGCGGCTTGGGCGTGGCTTTCACTTTGATTTTCATGGTATTTCCTTTCAATCCGGTCGTCCAAAACAAAAAACCCCGGCGAGTTTCCTCACCGGGGTTTGAAGGACACCGGCTCGGGGTCGGCAATGCTGCCGATGGCCCCGAGCGTCATGCGCGGGGCTAGTGGTCGTACAATTTGCTGCCAGCCTGCTCGAACATGGGTTTCCTTTCCTTTATCTGGTTAATCTGCACTGCGGACGCTGATTCTGCGCCGTATGCTGCAGTGCGTCAACCGATTTTCATGGTGCATGCGCCAACGTTGTTATTTTGTCGCAGCCTCGCCGGCCATGGCTTGTTCCTTGGCGATGCGGGCGTCGAGCTTCGCTTCATTTTTGGCAGCGTAGTTGCTGCACGCCTGCGCATCGATGAAGGGATTCGGCGTGACGCCTTCCAGCAGTTGCGTCAGCTTCACGTCACCGCCGGAGTGGTCGGGGTGGGCCGAGATCAGGATGTCGCACGGCAGCTTGGCGAAGTCCTGCATGACGCGGCGGAAGGCCGGCGTCAGGTCCGCATGGCGTTCATCGCCCAAGTAGTGAAAGTCGTCGGCCGCCACCGGCGTGAGGCTCGCGCCAAACACCACGTTCAGGCATTCCTGACGCTCCGCATCCTCGCACGACACCCAGGTCCAGCTGGTGCTGCCTGGCGTATGGCCAGGCGTATGGCGCGCCGTGATGGTCACGTCGCCCAGTTGCAGGGTTTCGCCATCGGCGATCTCGCGCACGTTTTCCACGGCCGGCATGGGATCGATTTCGCCCGCTTGCGGATCTGCGGCAAGCACCGCTCCCGCGCGCAGCGCCTCCGCTCCCAGCGGGCTGGCGATCACTTGCGCGCCGCTGTCGCGGGCCAGGGCGGCGATGCCGCCCGAATGATCGAAATGCGCTTCCGTACTCAGGATGAACTTGATGTCTTGCAGGCGAAAGCCCAGCTCGAGGATATGTTCCTTGATGGCGGCCACCGATTGCGGCAATGCGCCATCGATGAGGATCAAGCCTTCGCGCGTGTCGATCAGCACCACGCTCAAGCCGCCCACGCCCACGTAATACGTGTCGCCATGGATGCGCGCCGGTTGCTGCGGGCGGTTCCACTGCGCCGCATACGGCGAGGCGATCGGCTGCGTCAAAGGATCGACGGCGGGGGTGGCGGCATGCGCCGTCAACGGCAGCGCCATGGCGGCCAGCGCGATACTGAGCAAGGTCTTGGGAAAGAAGAAAGGCGGCATGCGGCTCCAGGAAGATAGGCAGTATGAATTAATGCCACAGGGTAACGTCGCTACCCTCGCGCGGTCAAGCAGACGGGCGTGGCGACTTGCGCTACGATAGAGGCCCATTGACTGCCGTGCGCCTTGCCGCGCCCAATGCCATGCGTTTGCTGATCCTGTCCGACCTGCACCTGGAAGTTTGGGGCGAAGACACGCCCGCCATCGACCTTGCCGCCTGCCGCCCCGACGTGGTGATCCTGGCCGGCGACATCGACACGGGCAGCAATGCCGTCGCCTGGGCCGCGCGCACCTTCGGCGCCCTGCCCGTGCTGTACGTGCACGGCAACCACGAAGGCTACGGCCACCAACTCGAACGCATGCAGGACGCCGTGCGCGACGCCTGCGCCAGCGCGAATGCGCACGGCGCCAACATCCGTCTGCTCGACGGCGACGCCGTGGTACTGAACGGCGTGCGCTTCCTCGGCGTCACGCTATGGACGGATTTCCTGCTGTTCGGCGCGCAGCGCCGGGAAGAAGCGCTGAACGCGGCGCAAGCCTACATGCCCGATTACAAGCGCATCAGCACGGGCGGCGACACGCCCCGCCTGCTGTGCGCCAGCGACACGGCGCAGCTGCACGCGCAGCACCGCGCCTGGCTGGAGCGGCAGCTGGCGCAACCGTTCGATGGCAAGACGGTCGTCATCACGCACATGGCGCCATCGATGCTGTCGGTGGAAGCGCAGTATGCAGACAACCTCGGTTCGCCCGCCTTCGCCTCGCAGCTGGACGCGCTGGTGGCGCAAGCCGACCTGTGGGTGCATGGCCACATGCATGCCTCGCTCGACTACCGCATCCGGGACTGCCGCGTGGTGTGCAACCCCTGCGGCTACAAACGGCCGGACGGCACGCCCGAGAACGAACGTTTTGACACAGGCTTCATCGTCGACCTGGCCAGCGCGGCTTAACGTTTTCCATAGCGCAGCTGCACCACGCCGCTGGGCAGTTCGCGCGTGCCGTCCAGGCGCCAGTCGCTGCGCGGCAAGCCATCCTCGAACAGGCGCACGCCCCGGCCCAGCACCACGGGCAGCACGGACAAGGTGACGCTGTCGACGACACCATCGCGCAAGCCGGCGCGGATGACGGCGCCGCCATCGAGGTACACGTGGCGGCAGCCCTCCGCTGCCAGTCCCTGCAGCACTTCCCGCACGCTGCCTTCGCGGCGCTGCTCGCCATGACGCGGCGCGAAGTCGCGGTGGCTCAATACCACCACGCGCTTGCCCGCATACGGCCACGGCTCGAAGCCCAGCACGGCGTCGTAGGTGGTGCGGCCGATCAGCAAGGTATCGAGCTGCTCCATCAATTGCGTGTAGCCGGTGGCGTCGGGCGAGTCGGGGGCCAACTCGGCCAGCCAGGACAGGTCGCCGTTTTCCCCGGCGATGCAGCCATCGAGGCTGATGCCGAGAAAAACGCTGACGAAAGGTTTTTGCATGAGTGCTCCTTGATTTAATTCTACAGTGTAGAATTATGCCCATGAAAATCCCAAAACTTCAAGCCATGGAATCTCCCGTGCGCCGAGCGGGTCGTCCCCGCCGCTCCCTGCCCGCACTGGACAACGCCAGCATCCTGCACGCGGCCCTGGCCCTGCTGGAAGAAAAAGGCGAGGCGTTTTCCATGCGCGCGCTGGCACAGAGCCTGGGCGTCGACGCCATGGCCCTGTATCACTACTACGCGGGAAAAGAGGAATTGTTGCTGGCCTTGATGGCGCAGCGTTTTGCCGCGCTCGACCCGCGCCAGCCGCCGTTTACGCGGCGCCAGGCAGCGCCACGGCGGGTGCGGGCGCTGTGCGCGCTGTACCTGGAACTGGTCAGCGCCACGCCGTATTTCGTGCGCCTGATGGCGCGCGGACTGGTGGAGCAAGCCGATGTAGCCGAACGCTTCACGGCGCTGTTCGAGTTGGCCATCGACGGTCTCGCGCTGGGCAAGAAAACCCGCTTGCACGGGCGCGATGCGCTCGTCGATTTCCTGCACGGCTATGCGCTGGCGGGCCGGCCGGTGGGCGAGACGCACTGGCACGCCTCGGTCGCCCTGATCCTGGCCGGCATGCAGGCCAGTGTTGAAACAAGCGCTTAATTGAACTGCTTGAAATCCGGCTTGCGCTTCTGGAAAAAGGCCGTAAACGCTTCCTTCGCCTCGGCGCCGCCCAGCATGGCGCTGAACAGTTTGTTTTCGTCGGCGATGGCGGCCTTCATCGGCTCCATGCGGCTTTGCTTCATCAGGCGCTTGGTGGCGCGAATGGAGGCGGCTGGCAGAGCCACCAGCTTGGCGGCCTGGTCTTGCGCGAAGGTCATCAGCTCGTACAAGGGCACGACTTTCGACACCAGGCCCATTTCCAGCGCTTCACTGGCCGGGAACGACTCGCCCAGCATCAGCTTTTCCGCCGCGCGCGGGTAGCCGGCCAGTTGCGTGAGCAGCAGGCTGGAACCGAATTCCGGGCACAGGCCCAGCTGCGTGAACGGCATCGAGAAGCTGGCATTGTCGGCCGCGTAGACCAGGTCGCAGTGCATCAGCAAGGTGGTGCCGATGCCGATGGCCGGGCCGGAAACGGCCGCCACCACGGGCTTGCTGCTGCCGTACAGGGCGCGCATGAACTGGAAGACGGGGCGGTCATGGTCGAGCGAGCCATCCTTCGGGCGCGCCGTCTTCATGAAGTCATCGAGGTCGTTACCGGCCGTGAAAATCTCGCGCTTGCCGCAGATCAGGATGGCGCGCACGTCGTCGTCCGTCTCCGCCGCCACCAGCGCATCGGCCAGGGTCTGGTACATGGCGCCCGTGATCGCATTCTTGCGTTCCAGGCGATTGAATTCCAGGGTCAGAATGCCCTCGCTCTTGCTGCACAAAATATCCATGTCGTCTCCAAAAAGATAAAGGGCGCCGGGGTAATCCCGCAGCGCCCTGTTTTATTGCTTTAGCCCGTCGAACTTAGACGCGTTCAAAGATACCTGCTGCGCCCATGCCGGCACCCACACACATCGTGACCATGCCGTACTTCTGCTTGGTACGCTGCAGCGCGTGGATCACGGTGGCTGCGCGGATGGCGCCGGTGGCGCCCAGCGGGTGGCCCAGGGCGATCGCGCCGCCCATCGGGTTGACCTTCGATGGGTCCAAACCCAGGTCGCCGATGACGGCCAGCGCCTGTGCGGCAAACGCTTCGTTCAGCTCGATCCAGTCCAGCTGGTCTTGCGTGATGCCGGCGGCGGCACATGCTGCAGGAATGGCGAATTTCGGACCGATGCCCATGATTTCCGGCGGCACGCCGCGCACGGCGAACGACGAGAATTTCGCCAGCGGGGTCAGGTTGTGCTCGCGCAGGATTTTTTCGCTGACGATCAGCAGCGCGCCGGCGCCGTCGGACATCTGCGAGCTGTTGGCGGCCGTGACGGAACCCTTGGCCGCGAAGACCGGTTTCAGTTTTGCCAGCGACTCCATCGACGAATCGGCGCGCGCGCCTTCGTCGGTGTCGACCGTGCGGCGCGTCACATCCACCTGGCCGGTAGCCAGGTTCGGCGTGCGCGTGATGATTTCCACGGGCGTCGTTTCCGCCTTGAAGAAACCGGCTTGCTGCGCGGCGATGGCGCGGCGGTGCGATTCGACGGAGAACGCGTCCTGCTGTTCGCGCGACACTTTCCATTGCTGCGCCACTTTTTCGGCCGTCAGGCCCATGCCGTAAGCCATGCCGATGTTCTCGTCGCTGAACATGTCGAGGTTCATCGACGGGTGGTGGCCCATCATCGGCACCATCGACATCGATTCGATGCCGCCGGCGATCATCACGTCGGCTTCGCCCACGCGGATGCGGTCGGCCGCCATGGCGATGGCCGTGATGCCCGAAGCGCAGTAGCGGTTGACGGTGACACCGCCCACGGTTTTCGGCAAGCCGGCCAGCAGCACCGAGTTACGCGCGATATTGAAGCCCTGCTCCGCTTCCGGGAACGAGCAGCCGATGATGGCGTCGGTGATCAACGCCGGGTCCAGGCCAGGCGCTTGCGCCAGGGCCGATTGCAGCACGCGCACCAGCAGGTCGTCCGGGCGGGTGTTTCTGAACATGCCGCGCGGCGCCTTGCCGATCGGGGTCCGGGTTGCAGAGACGATGTACGCGTCTTGAAGTTGTTTGCTCATTTTGTTCTTTCAAAGATGTTGAACGAGGTTCGTGTTCTGTCGAATGTCCGGGGTAGAGGCTTATCGCTTCTGCGACAAATACCAGTCCACCGTCACCTGTGCCGCCAGCGTGCCTTCGGAGTCGAAAATATCGACTTCCACGGGAAACGCCACCTTGCCATCCTGCGCCAGCTGCGCCTTCAAGGCAGCCAGGTCGCCCGGTACCCGGCCTTCGGCGCGCGTCGCGCCCCGGGCCACCTTCTGGTACTGGATGCGCGACTCCTTGGCCACCGGGCGCAAGCCCAGTATCAGCTCGGCGAAGCCGCCCGCCATGGCCGCGCCGGAAGCCGTTTCGGCCAGGGTAAACAAGGCGCCCGCATGCTGCGTGCCCAGGTGATTATTCAGTTTTGGATCTTCCGGCAGCGACACCTTCGAGGTGCCGGCGCCGATGTCGTCGATGCTGATCCCCAGCAGCCGCACGAAGGGCAAGGTGTCCATCATCTGTTGTTTGATACGGTCATACACCATGCTTGGCCTCACGCGCAGTAATACTTTAAAAACGAGGGACAGGATCGTCATCGACGCTGTGCTTAGTTGCGTACCGGTTTACCGGTCTGCATCATGCCCATGATCCGTTCCTGGGTTTTCGGATGGTTCAACAGCTCCAGGAATGCCTTGCGTTCCATATCCAGCAGCCACTGTTCGCTGACGAAGCTGCCCTGGTCCACGTCGCCGCCCGATACGATCTCGGCGATCATCTCGCCCAGCTTGAAATCGTGCGCCGAAATGAAGCCGCCGTCGCGCATGTTGACCAGCTGCGCCTTGATGGTGCCCCAGCCGTAACGGCCCGTCACCTGGATCAGCGACGGCAGTTGCGGACGGAAGCCCGCGTCGAACATGGCGCGCGCTTCGACCTTGGCCACGTGCAGCAGCTCGTAGGCGTTGAACACGATCACGTCGTCTTCCTTCAGGTAGCCCATTTTCTTCGCTTCCAGCGCCGATTTCGACACGTTGGCGGTGGCTGCATTGGTGAAGCCCGTTTTCAGGAATTGCAGGATATCGTTGCCCTTGGCTTCCTTGTAGGCGCGCTGCGCCGCTTCCTTCAAGCCGCCGCCGGCTGGAATCAGGCCCACGCCCACTTCCACCAGACCGATGTACGACTCGATCGAGGCCACGCGCTTCGATGCGTGCAAGGCCAGCTCGCAACCGCCGCCCAGTGCCAGGCCAGCGACCGCGGCGATCACCGGCACATTCGCGTATTTCAGCGACATGAAGGTGTTCTGCAGTTCGGCGATGATCGGATCGACGGCTTTCACGCCGCCTTGCATGAACGCCGGCAGGGCCGATTGCAGGTCGGCGCCGGCCGAGAAGGCGCCGCCTTCGGCTGCGTCGGCGTGCCAGATCACCAGGCCCTTGAAGTTCTTCTCGGCTTCAGCCAGCGCGAGCTTGAGTCCGTTAATCACGCCTTCGCCAATCACGTGCATCTTGGTCTTGAACGAGATGATCAGCACATCGTCACCCGTATGCCAGACGCGCACGGATTCGTCTTCGAAGACGGTGGTGCCGGCGGTCTTGCCGTCGATGGCGCCGCTGCCCAGGACTGGCGCGCGGAATGGCTGGCGGTCGTACACGGACAGGGTCGAACGTGGCACGAAGCTGTTCGACACGGCCGAATACGAACCTTCCGGCGTATGCACGCCGCCTTTTTCAGCGACCGGGCCTTCGAAGACCCATGCCGGTAGCGGTGCATTGCACAGCGCGTGGCCGGCGTCGATGTCTTCCTTGACCCAGTTGGCCACTTGCAGCCAGTTCGATGCCTGCCACGTTTCAAACGGACCCACGTTCCAGCCGAAGCCCCAGCGCATGGCGAAGTCGATGTCGCGCGCATTGTCGGCCACGGTGTCGAGGTGGATGGCGATGTAGTGGAAAGCGTCGCGGAAGATCGCCCACAGGAACTGGCCTTGCGGGTTCGTCGATTCGCGCAGCGCCTTCATCTTCTTGACCGGATCCTTTTCCTTCAGGATGCGGGCGATGATGTCGGCAGCCTTGGCGCCGCCGGCCACGTATTCACCGGTGGCGAAGTCCAGGCGCTGGATTTCCTTGCCGACCTTCTTGTAGAAGCCTGCGCCGCTCTTCTGGCCCAGCGCGCCTTTTTCCACCAGCTGTGCCAGGACGGCCGGCGTCTTGTAGACGGCAGCGAACGGATCGTTCGGCAGGTAGTCCTGCATGGTCTTGATCACATGGCCCATGGTGTCCAGGCCGACCACGTCCGCCGTGCGGAAGGTGCCCGACTTGGCGCGGCCCAGCTTGGCGCCCGTCAAATCATCGACGACGTCCACGGACAGGCCGAATTTTTCGGCTTCATGCACGATGGCCAGGATGCCGAATACGCCAACGCGGTTGGCGATGAAGTTCGGCGTGTCCTTGGCGCGGACCACGCCCTTGCCCAGGGTGGTGGTCAGGAAGCCTTCCAGCTGATCGGCGATCTGCGGCTTGGTGAACTCGGTCGGGATGATCTCGACCAGGTGCATATAGCGCGGCGGGTTGAAGAAGTGCACGCCGCAGTAGCGCGATTTCAGGTCGGCGTCGAAGCCTTCGGCCAGCTTGGTGATCGACAGGCCCGAGGTGTTCGAGGCGAAGATCGCGTTCGGGCCGATGTGCGGGGCCACCTTTTGGTACAGGTCGTGTTTCCAGTCCATGCGCTCGGCGATGGCTTCGATGATCAGGTCGCAACCGGCCAGCAGGTCCAGGTTGTCTTCGTAGTTGGCCACCTGGATCAGCGCGGCGTCATCCTTGTTGCCCAGCGGCGCAGGCGACAGCTTTTTCAGGTTCTCGATGGCGCGCAGCACGATGCCATTCTTCGGGCCTTCCTTGGCCGGCAGGTCGAACAGCACGACCGGCACTTTCGCGTTGATGCAATGGGCGGCGATCTGCGCGCCCATCACGCCGGCGCCGAGGACGGCTACTTTTTTAACGATGAAATTGGTCATATTTTCCTCAAGTCTTAGAACAGGTCTGCGTCGAGTGCCATCAGGTTGGCCGAACCGGAACGCGCCTGACGGATCAGGGTTGCCGTTTCAGGCTGCAAGCGGGCGAAGTAGAAACGTGCGGTAGCCAGTTTGGCGGTGTAGAACTTGTCGCCGCTGGATTCTTTTTCGAGGGCGATCTTGGCCATCTGCGCGAACAGATAGCTGTAGATCATGTGGCCGACGACGCGCAGGTAAGGCACGCATGCCGCGCCCACTTCGTCCGGATTCTGGAATGCCTTCATGCCGATTTCCATGGTCAGCTTGGTGACTTTGTCGCCCAGGTCGCCCAGTGGGGTGACGAATTCGCTCATCGCTTCATCGGTACCGTTGTCTTCGACGAAAGCCTTGATCTTTTCACCGAACTTGCGCAGCTTGGCGCCGTTGTCGCCCAGGATCTTGCGGCCCAACAGGTCCAGCGACTGGATCGTGTTCGTGCCTTCGTAGATCATGTTGATGCGCGCGTCGCGCACATACTGCTCCATGCCCCATTCCGAGATGTAGCCGTGGCCGCCGAACACTTGCATCGCGTCCGAGGTGGCGATCCAGGCGTTGTCGGTGATGAAGGCCTTGATGACAGGCGTCAGCAGCGCCACTTCATCGGCCGCTTCCTTGCGCACGTCGGCGTCTGGGTGGTGCAGTTCGCGGTCGATCTGCAGCGCCACATAGGAGGTGAAAGCACGCGCGCCTTCGGCGTAGGCTTTACCCGTCAGCAGCATGCGGCGCACGTCAGGGTGCACGATGATGCGGTCGGCCGGCAGTTCCGGGTTCTTGATGCCGGACAGCGAACGCATTTGCGTGCGGTCCTTGGCGTAGATCAGCGCGTTCTGGTAAGCGATTTCCGTCAGGCCCAGCGACTGCATGCCCACGCCCAGGCGGGCCGCGTTCATGAAGACGAACATGGCGTTCAGGCCCTTGTTCGGCTGGCCGATGATCCAGCCTTTCGCGCCGTCCAGGTTCATCTGGCAGGTCGAATTGCCGTGGATGCCCATTTTTTCTTCAATGGCGCCGCAGGTGATCGGATTGCGCTCGCCGACAGTTCCATCCGCGTTCGGCAGGAATTTCGGCACCAGGAACAGCGAAATGCCTTTCGAGCCTTCCGGCGCGTCCGGCACGCGGGCCAGCACCAGGTGCAGGATGTTTTCCGCCATGTCGTGCTCGCCGGCCGAGATGAAGATCTTGTTGCCGGTGATGGTCCAGGAACCGTCCGCCTCAGGCAGCGCTTTCGAGCGCAGCAGGCCCAGGTCGGTGCCGCAGTGCGGTTCGGTCAGGCACATGGTGCCCGTCCATTCGCCCGACACCAGCTTCGGCAGATACACTTCCTTCTGGTGGTCGGTGCCGTGTTCCTTCAGGCACTCGTAGGCGCCGTGCGACAGGCCCGGGTACATGGACCAGGCCTGGTTCGACGAGTTCAGCATTTCATAGAACGAATTGTTCAGCACGACAGGCAAGCCCTGGCCGCCGTATTCCGGATCGCACGCCAGGGCCGCCCAACCGCCTTCGACATACTGCTTGTAGGCTTCCTTGAAGCCTTTCGGCGTGGTCACGCTTTTCGTGACGGGGTCGTGGTGGCAGCCTTCGCGGTCGCCGGAGTGGTTCAGCGGGAACAATACTTCGGAGGTGAATTTGCCGCCCTCTTCCAGTACCTGGTTGATGATGTCGGCGTCGACGTCGGCGTACGACGGCATTTGCTTCAGTTCTTCTTCCACTTGCAGGAACTCATGCAGGACGAATTGCATATCCCGGATTGGCGCGACGTATTGACCCATAATTTTCTCCTGAAGGCGATTAGCTAAAGTGTTGTACTTGTAAGTGCGTGTGCGTTGTTGCGGATACTGCCTGACGGCTTATTTGCTTGTGACGGAATTCTGGTATGACGCCAGCAGGCGGACAAAGCCCGCTTGCGCCCGTTCGATGCTGCCCGGCACGCGCAGGAAGCGCGCATCGTGATGCAGGGCCAGGATCAGGCCATACATCTCGTACACCAGCTGCTGGGCATCCGTGTCCGCTTTCAAGTCGCCCGTGGCGATCGATTGCTCGACACAGCGCAGCAGCGCGCCCTGCCAGGCCCGTACCATGGCCACCAGGGCCTCGCGGATGGGACCAGGACGGTCGTCATACTCGACGGCGCCGCTGATATAGATGCAGCCGGAAGCGATTTCCACGCTGACCCGCTTGACCCAGCGCGCAAACATCGATTGCAGGCGCTGGATGCCGCGTGGTTCTTTCATGCTGGGAAAAAAGACTTCTTGCTCGAAACGATAGTGGTAAAGCTTCAGCACTTCCATCTGCAAGTCTTCGCGCGAGCCAAAGTGGGCAAACACGCCCGACTTGCTCATGTTCATTTTGTCCGCAAGCAACCCAATGGTCAGGCCTTCCAGGCCGTCGCGGCTGGACAGGTCCAGCGCCACGTCGAGGATGGCTGCACGGGTCAGTTCGCCCTTGCGCATGAATTTGACTGAAGTATTCAAGAGGTCCGTTCTAAAAGTGATGTTGCCGATTTGGCGGACTGAAGCGAGGGTAAAAAAAAAGCACGCCTCGAAAAAATCCGAACGCTCGTACTATTATCCACTACCACGTAAAAGTCAAACGGGAACTTTAGAGCCGGTGTTCTATTGGTGCAGCGCAGCATTTTCAGGCTGCGTGTTTACAGCGATTTCAGGAGGGCAAAAGCGTCGCGCGCCCTTGCCGCTCCACATCAGGCGAGCCTCAGGAAAGGTCGCCTGCCTTGCTCAATTGACGGCGATCGCGCTTGGTCGGCCGCCCCTTGATGGTGGTGCCCGGCTCGCGGAACAGCTTGCGCTCCTCGGCCAGCTGCTCGCGGCGGGCGATGCTGGCCGGCGTCTCGCCATACAGCAGGCGCGCCACAGGCGCCGCGCCGCGCTTGTCGGACAGGCCCAGCACGGCCACTTCCCACGTCTCCGCGCCATTGTCGATGGCCAGCTCGTCGCCCACGCGCAGGCTGCGCGCCGGTTTCACGCGCTCGCCGCCCACTTTGACTTTCCCCGTGTCGACGGCTTCGCTGGCCAGCGAGCGCGTCTTGAAGAAGCGCGCCGCCCACAGCCATTTGTCCAGCCTTACCGTTGTCATCTCGTTCATGCGTACTTGCCTACTGAAAAAATGCGCATCACCAGCCGGTACACGAGGAACGCGGCTTCATAGCCGATGCGCCGGAAACGGCCAATGTGCTTGAAATCATCCTGGTGAATCACAATGCCGTCGGCCACGCCCTGCTCTATATGCTGGCGCAAGCTTTGCGCGAACGCCACGTCCTTGATGACCACGTTCGCTTCCTGGTTCAGGAACAGGCTCAGCGCATCGATATTGCTGGAGCCGACCGTCGCCCAGTCATCGTCAACGACGGCTACCTTGGCGTGCAGCTGCGTCTTGCGGTATTCGACGATTTTCACGCCGGCGGCCAGCAGCTTCGGATAAAACGAGTGCGCCACGGCGTCCTGCATGCGGAATTCGCCCACGCCGATCAACAGCACCACGTCCACGCCCCGCTGGGCCGCCTGGGCAAGGGCGCGGCGCAGCTTGTGGCCGGGCGCGAAATACGGGTTGGCCAGCATCACGCTTTTCCTCGCCTGGCCCAGCGCCTGCAGATAGGCGCGCTGGATGGTGCGGCGGTTGCGCAGGTTATCGCGCACGACAAAGCCAGCCACCACGGGGTTCTTCGCCAGCTCCTTGCTGACGACGCGCATCTTGCGGTACAGCTTGATACGCCGCACCAGGTTCATCTTGCCCAATCTTGCCCACTGCGCCTGCACTTCCTCGTGGATGGCGTCCACCAGCGGGCCCTTCACCTGCACGGCGAAATCCCAGCGCGGCGCTTCCAGGCTAATGTTGTGGTCGTAGTCGCAAAACATGTCGTCGTTGATATTGATGCCGCCCACCAAGGCGATTTCACCATCGGCCACGCAGATCTTGCGGTGCGTGCGCGTGATGCCGCGCCGGAACCACGGATTGAAGATGCGGTGGTGCACGCCAGCCGCTTCCAGCTCTGCATGCATGGCGTTGACCCGGCGGTTGCCCGTGCCGAACCAGTCCGTGATCATGCACACCAGCACGCCGCGCGCGGCCGCACGCTTGAGCGCATCGAGCACCAGGGCGCCCGTGGCGTCGTCGGCAAAGATATACGTTTCAAAATACACTTCCGAGCGCGCGCCGTCGATGGCGGCAATCAGCGCGGGGAAGTAATCGGTGCCGCAATACAGCAGCTGGATGTCGTTGTGGGCGATGAAATTGACTGTGCGCATGCCGGCAGTCTACGCGAGTTTCAAAGCGGCAACTATCGGCGCGTGGTCCGACAATTTGGCCCACAGGGTGCCGTGCATCACTTGCGCGCCTTCCACATGGAAACCGCGCACATAGATGCGGTCCAGGCGGAACCACGGCAAGGCGGCGGGAAAGGTACGCGCCGGCACGGGGATCGGCGTTTTCGTCTGGCGCCGCGCCAGGGTGCGCACCAGGTCGCCCAGGGCCGAGTTCGACGCGCGCTGGTCGAATACCTCGACCACGCCAAGCGCATTGCGCAGCTTGTCGCTGAGCGTGTTGCGCCAATCGTTGAAATCGCCCGCAATGATGACGGGCTCGCCATTCGGCGCCGATTCC
The DNA here is from genome assembly GCF_030397705.1 of Janthinobacterium sp. SUN100. Classification (NCBI taxonomy): domain Bacteria; kingdom Pseudomonadati; phylum Pseudomonadota; class Betaproteobacteria; order Burkholderiales; family Oxalobacteraceae; genus Janthinobacterium; species Janthinobacterium sp. SUN100. The sequence goes on from NZ_JAPUBU010000003.1 coordinate 167,359, forward strand.
ATGACGGCATCGATCAGCGCCTGCGTCTGGCGGCCCCGCCCCGACTCGAACAGGCCCAGGTGGACGACGTAGCAATGCACATCGGCCTGCGGCGTCTTGAGCACGCAATGCAGGATGCCGCGTTGCTCGTAGGCATGGTCGGACACGTCGTGGTTGGTTTGCGAAGCGATGGGAAACTTGCTCAGCAAGGCGTTGCCATGGTGGCCATGGTCATACACGGCATTCATGCCGTAGGCGGAATGGTGCTCGGGGCCGGCAAAGAACTCGTGCTGCGACGCTTCCGGCCAATGCTTGTGGCCGTTTTTCTCGGCGCCGTAGCGGGCCGCGTTGCGGTCGTGCTTGCCTTGCACCTCTTGCAAAAAGACAACATCGGCATGAAACAGGGCAATCGCCTGCTTTAAAGCATGCACGCGGGGCAAGCCCCGCACGGAGGAGACACCCTTGTGTATATTATAAGTTGCTACGCGGATTTTCATGCATTGATTCTACTCCCAGACGGGCCCCGCGCGGCGCCAGCGTAGGTGCGCGTGCGCACCCAAGTCCCACTTTATCTGCCTGCCATCGCTCCCAGCAAACTATCGGCGGCGCTGATGCTGCCTACCACGCTGCCGATGAGCCACAAGCCCTTCACAAGCACGGGTGCGCTGCTCCAGCTGAAGGCGCCCCGTCCGCCGGCAAAGCAGCGGGGGTGCAGGAGAAATCCCAGCATCAGCAGGGGCAAGCCAGCCTGCGGCAGGCGGGCATGCGGCTGATCGGGAAAACACACGGCATACAGGGCGCCAAAGACCCAGGACAGAAATATGGCGCCCCAGAGGCGCTGCTGAAAAGAAAGTTGAGACCAGTTCAGCATGGACACCTTTCGTCAGGAAGTGAGATTGCGATTAAAGCAATAATACCACATAACAATAGTTTCAGCGGCTCAGGCCAGCATGCGTCCCATGCCCGCCGTCACGCTAACGATCAGCGCGGTAATGCCGGCCGCCCAGACGATCTTCACCAGCAACGGTGCGCCGCGCCAGGCCACGGTGCGCTTGCCCTTGGCAAATGCGCCCGGATGCAGCAGCCAGCCGATGGCCATCAGCGGCATGCCGATCGGTGGCGTGCGCCCGGGCACGGTGGAGCTGAACAGCAGGAAGATAAAGCACAGGCAAAAAACGATGCCCAAGGTGCCCAGCAGTTTTTGCTGCGTAGTCAAATGTAACCAGTTCAACATGGAATGCTTTCTAGGGAAATCAGGTAGGACGCGCCAGACCCGTCATGGCCGGCAATTGCAAGATCGCTTCCGCGTTGGACGACGAGAAACAGCGGTCGGCCGCCGCCAGATACGGCAGCCACGCGTGCTGCAAATGCTCGCGCGGACTCAGGGTGACGGCGATGTCGCGCGGCACTTGCACGCTGAACACGTGTTCCGTGTTGCGCGTCACGCCCGGCGCATAGCGGTGGCGCCAGATCGGATAAATCTCGTACACATTCGACAAGTTCCAGTCGCGCAGCACGATATCGTGCCCATCGACAACGATGCCGGTTTCTTCAGCCAATTCGCGCGCGGCCGTCAGCAGCAGCGGTTCATCGACGGCGTCGACGGACCCCGTCACGGATTGCCAGAAACCGGGTTGGCCCGCGCGCTCGATCAGCAAGACGTCTAGGTCAGCCGTATGGATGACGACCAGCACGGAAACGGGAATTTTATGGCTCATATCAAGAATGAAAAAGGCGCCTCGCAGCGCCTTTTTTTGCCTCAGCAAGTAAAACGGTAGCGGCTGCCTGGGCAGCCGCATGCTTCATTACACTACTTTTGGCTCGGTGCTGCGCAAACGGATGTGCAGTTCGCGCAGTTGCTTCTCGTCAACTTCCGACGGCGCATGGGTCAGCAAATCTTGCGCGCGCTGGGTTTTCGGGAAGGCGATCACGTCGCGGATCGATTCGGAACCCGTCATCATGGTCACGATACGGTCCAGGCCGAATGCCAGGCCGCCATGCGGTGGCGCGCCGTATTGCAGGGCGTCGAGCAGGAAGCCGAATTTCAGCTGCGCTTCTTCGGCGTCGATCTTCAGTGCGCGGAAGACCTTGCTTTGCACTTCTTCGCGGTGAATACGGATCGAACCGCCACCCAGTTCCCAGCCGTTCAAGACCATGTCGTAGGCCTTGGCGATGCAGGCGCCCGGATCGCTTTCCAGCATGTCTTCATGGCCGTCTTTCGGCGCCGTGAATGGATGGTGGGTCGCCGTCCAGCGGTCCGCTTCTTCGTCGTGCTCGAACATCGGGAAGTCGACCACCCACAATGGCTTCCACACGTCTTCGAACAGGCCGGCTTTCTTGCCGAACTCGCTGTGACCGATTTTCACGCGCAGCGCGCCGATGGCGTCGTTGACGACCTTGGCCTTGTCCGCGCCGAAGAAGATCAGGTCGCCGTCTTGCGCACCCGTCTGCTCCAGGATCGTGGCCAGCACGTCGGCAGGCAGGAACTTGACGATCGGCGACTGCAAGCCTTCAGGACCCTTGGCTTTCTCGTTGACCTTGATGTAAGCCAAACCCTTGGCGCCGTAGATGGCGACGAACTGGGTGTAGGCGTCGATTTCCGAACGGGGCATGCTGCCGCCTTGCGGTACGCGCAGGGCGACCACGCGGCCGCCCTTCATGTTGGCGGCGCCGTTGAAGACCTTGAATTCGACCGACTTCATGACTTCGGTCAAGTCCGTGAAGGCCAGCTTGACGCGCATGTCCGGCTTGTCGGAGCCGTACAGGCCCATCGCTTCGGCGAAATCCATCACCGGGAACGGGTTCGGCAAGTCGATGTTCAGCGTGTTCTTGAAGACGACGCGGATCATGTCTTCGAACAGGTCGCGGATTTCCTGTTCCGTCAGGAACGAGGTTTCGCAATCGATCTGCGTGAATTCAGGCTGGCGGTCAGCGCGCAAGTCTTCGTCGCGGAAGCACTTGGTGATCTGGTAATAACGGTCGAAGTTGGCGACCATCAACAGTTGCTTGAACAACTGTGGCGATTGCGGCAAGGCGAAGAAGCTGCCCGCGTTCACGCGCGACGGCACCAGGTAGTCGCGCGCGCCTTCTGGCGTGGACTTGGTCAGCATCGGCGTTTCGATGTCGATGAAGCCCAGCGCGTCGAGGTACTTGCGCACTTCCATCGTCACCTTGTAGCGCAGGCGCAGGTTGTTTTGCATTTGCGGGCGGCGCAGGTCCAGCACGCGGTGCGTCAGACGCGTCGTTTCCGACAGGTTGTCGTCGTCCAGCTGGAACGGCACGGGCACGGAAGGGTTTAGCACTTCCAGCTCCGAGCAGACCACTTCGATCTTGCCCGACTTCAAGTTGTTGTTGATCGTGCCTTCGATACGGTTGGTCACGACGCCCGTCACGCGCAGGCAGAATTCGTTGCGCACGGCTTCGGCGACCTTGAACATCTCCGCTTGTTCCGGGTTGCAAACGATTTGCACCAGGCCTTCACGGTCGCGCAAGTCGATGAAAATCAGGCTGCCGTGGTCGCGGCGGCGATGTACCCAGCCGCACAGGCTGACGGTTTGTCCCAGCATGGCTTCGGTAACGAGGCCGCAGTATTCAGTACGCATAGACATAAAATTCTCAGTTCAGGTTAGTGAGTGTTCAATCCGGCCACGTCCCGCATGGGACGCCTGCCTTTATTCTTTGGCTGCCGGGGCCGGTACAGCAACAACTTCCGCAGGCGCCACCACGCCCATCGAGACGATATATTTGAGCGCCGCATCGACGCTCATGTCGAGTTCGACGACATCGCTGCGCTTCATCATCAGGAAAAAGCCCGATGTCGGATTCGGCGTCGTCGGCACGTACACGCTGACATAGTCGCCCACCAGGTGGTTCGCCGCATCGCCGCCCGGCACGCCGGTCAGGAAAGCGATGGTCCAGGAGTTCTGGTGCGGATACGGCACCAGCACGGCCTTGCGGAAGGCATTGCCCGACGGGGAAAACAGGGTATCCGACACTTGCTTGACGCTCGAATACAGGGAATTGACGATGGGTATGCGTTGCAGCAATTTTTCCCACAGTTTCACCACGTAATTGCCGACCAGGTTATTCGTTAGCAAGCCCGTGAAGAACACGATCAGTACCGTCAAGACCGTGCCCAGGCCGGGAATGGTGCTCAGCGCGGGAATCTGGCGGCCGAACCAGACGCTGGGCTGCGTACTGCCGGGCACCAGCAACAGCGACTGGTCCATCGTGCTGATGACCAGATTCAGGACCCAGGCCGTAATGGCCAGGGGCACCAAAATCAGTAATCCGGTAATAAAGTATTTACGCATCGGTTTCTCGGTAAGGGATCGTATCGGCGCGGCGCGCTTTTCAGTCCGCTTTCGGCGCAGCGGCAGCCGGGGCGGGCGCAGGGGCCGCGGCAGGCGCGCTCTCTGCTGCCGGGGCAGGCTTGGCGTTATCGGCGGGGCCCGTCGGAATGGCCGTGGTAGGCGCCGTGCCGCCGCGGAAATCGGTCGCGTACCAGCCGGTGCCCTTCAATTGGAAACCGGCGGCCGTCAATTGTTTCTTGAAACTGGGCTTGCCGCACGACAGGCACACCGTCAGTACTGGATCGGAGATCTTTTGCAAGACGTCCTTGGCAAAACCACACTCGTCACAACGGTAAGCGTAAATCGGCATCTCTACTCCGAGAAAATCATCAAAAACCCTGAATTATAAAGCTTTTCCTTTGTCGCCAGCGGAAATTGCCCCGCCCGCCTCAGTCTGCCCGGCGGCGCCAGCTCATCCAGCGCTCCTTGCCGGCGAAGACGGCGATGGAATCGTCGACGGCGTCGTCAGCCAGGCAATCGAAATGCGGCGCCAGCAATTCCTGCAGTGTCTCACGGGATATGCCGAACGGCGGCCCCTTGGCATTGTCGTCAAAGAAGAAGTAACCGGCCAGCATGGCACCGGGCGCCAGCAGCTGCGCCCAGCGGGCCGCCACTTGCGGCCACATGGCGCGCGGCATGGCGCACAGGAAAGCCCGTTCATAGATCAGGTCCAGCGGCGCAACGGGTTCCCAGGCAAAGAAATCCGCTTCCACCACCTGCCCTGCCCGCGCACCGACGACGGCGCGCGCGGCGGCCACGGCGGCTGGCGAAAAGTCGATGGCCGTGGCATCCCAGCCGTGATCCAGCATGAAGACCAGCTCATACGCCGAGCCGCAGCCGGGAATCAGGCAGCGCAGCGGCGCCGGGCTGCCGGCAACGAAGCTGCGCAGGCGCGCAGGCACGCCGCCGTGGTCCCAGGGCGTGAATTGCTTCTCGAAACGCTCGTCCCAGAAGGCGGGCGAGAGCGGGTCACGGGTATGGAAGTCAGCCATCACTTACGTCCTCAGCCTTTAAAACGGCAGTTGATGCCAGCGCATGAACACTTGCAAGCCCAGCGCGCCGAGCGCAAAGGCGCCCACGAAGTAGACGATAAAGCTCAGCAGGCGGTTCGTCTGGCGTTGCTCCGCCAGCAAGGTTTTCATCAGTTCCACCTCGTTTTCGCGCGGTTCGCCATGCACCGTCAAGGCCTGATGCAGCAAGCGCGGCAGTTGCGGGAAGATGTGCGCATAACGAGGCGCCTCGGCGCGCAGGCGCTCCATGAAGCCTTGCGGCCCCACCTGGTTGCTCATCCATTTTTCCAGGTAGGGTTTGGCCGTTTGCCACAGGTCCAGTTCCGGATCCAGCTGGCGGCCCAGGCCCTCGATATTGAGCAGGGTCTTTTGCAGCAGCACCAGTTGCGGCTGCACTTCCACATTGAAGCGGCGCGAGGTCTGGAACAGGCGCAGCAACACTTGCCCAAAGGAAATATCTTTCAGCGGACGGTCGAAGATCGGCTCGCAGCAGGCGCGCACGGCCGCTTCCAGCTCATCGACGCGCGTATCCTTCGGCGCCCAGCCCGATTCGATATGCGCCTCGGCCACGCGCTTGTAGTCGCGGCGGAAGAAGGCGAGGAAGTTTTGCGACAGATAATCCTTGTCGTAGTCGTTCAAGGTGCCGACGATGCCGAAGTCCAGCGCGATGTAGCGGCCAAACGACTCAGGCGCGATCGACACGAGAATATTGCCCGGATGCATGTCCGCATGGAAAAAACCATCGCGGAACACTTGCGTGAAGAAAATCTCCACGCCATCGCTGGAGAGTTTACGCAAGTCCACGCCGGCAGCCACCAGGCGCTCCGTCTGCGACACGGGAATGCCATACATGCGTTCCATGACGATGACGCTGCTGGAACAGTAATCCCAGTGCATTTCCGGCACCAGCAGCAAGTCCGAGTTGGCGAAGTTGCGGCGCAGCTGGCTGGCGTTGGCCGCCTCGCGCATCAGGTCCAGCTCGTCGTGCAGGTATTTGTCGAACTCGCCCACCACCTCTTTCGGTTTCAGCCGCTTGCTGTCGGCCCACAGGCGGCTGGTCCAATCGGCGGCGATGTGCATCAGGGCCACATCTTCGTCGATCAGCTTTTTCATGCCTGGACGCAAGACCTTCACGGCCACTTCGCGGCCGTCTTTCAGGGTGGCGAAGTGCACCTGGGCAATCGAGGCGGACGCCACCGGTTCGCGCTCGAAGCGGGCAAACAGCTGGTCCGGGTGCGCGCCCAGGGACTTGGTGATCTGTGCGATGGCCAGGTCGGAATCGAACGGCGGCACCCGGTCTTGCAGGCGCGCCAATTCTTCGGCGATGTCGAGCGGCATCAGGTCGCGCCGGGTCGACAGCACCTGGCCGAATTTGACGAAAATCGGGCCCAGCTCTTCCAGCGCCAAGCGCAGGCGCAAGCCCCGTGGCGACGACAGGTCGCGCCAGAAAATCAGGGTGTCGATCAATTTGGCGGTGCGGGGAACTTGCAGACCAGAAATCGCTATCTCATCCAGGCCGTACTTGATGGAAACACGGATGATTTTAAACAGGCGCAGGAATTTCAATATCATGTAGACAAATCCGGTGAGGAGGGCTGCGGCTGGACGGCGGCGGCCGCCTTTTCCAGCCGGGCAAGGCGCTTGGCCAGGCGTTCGACGTCATCGCGCACGCGCGTCACGCCAGCGGAATACTCTTGCAGGGTAGAAGGACGGATCAGCATCGGCTGTTCGTCGAGAAAATATTCGGCCACGTTTTCCGCCAGCTTTTGCTGGCCCGTGCGCACAAAGGCGGCCGCATCCTTCGCGCCGGAAACGAGGCGCGTGGCCAGCATGGGGCCGACGACCTTTTCCAGGTCGTGCTCGGCTTCCCAGCGCAAGCCCTTGCTCAATTGGGAAATCGCATTGGCAAACTCGGCATCGCCTTCGATCTTGACGTAGGAAAACGCCCGCTCGCGGTTTTGCAGGATCAGCGGCACGTCGGACAATTTCACGCGGATGGTGACGTTGGCCGGCATGTCGGCCGGCGCCGCCTCCAGCATGCCGGCGCTGTCGACGCGCAGGCGCAGGGCCACGGCACCCGTGTCGATGCAGGCCAGCTTGCCGGCGTGCACGGCCAGTTGCTGGCGCGCCCACGGCTCCTGCGCCAGCAAGTGGTTGATTGTCGCGATGACGGGCGTCATCAGGGAGAGATCGGAAAGTGGTGCCATCTATATACTGCGCGCCGCGCGCGCCCCCAAAAAGAAAAAACCGCCCATCAAACAAGGTGGGCGGTTTCGATCTTACCAGTTCAGCAGGAAATATCTGTCAAGCATCCTGCATTCCGCATGGACTTAAGCCATTATTCAGCAAGTTTTTACAATTAATTCAATTGCTGGATGCCTGCCAGAACCCAGCCGCTATTGCCGCTGACGGGTTTCGACATATTCCACACTTCCGCGAACGGTTCCGCTGCGGCGCCCGGCGCCGAACGGATCAGGCCCGTAAACTTCACGCTGGCCAGGTAGTCGTTGACGCTCGTTTCGATTCCCAGCAGTTCGGCATCGATGGTGACGACATCCGTAAAGTCTGGCTGCGCGCCCCGTTCCTGGATTTGCATGCGCAGTTCCGCATACACTTCCGGCGACGTGAATTCGCGGATATCGTTGACGTCCGCCTTGTCCCAGGCCGCTTGCAGGCGAATGAAATTGCTTTTCGCGTGGCGCAGGAAGGCGTCCTTGTCGAAGTCGCTTGGTACGCCCCATGGCGCGGCAGCCGGGACCGGCTTATCCAGGCCTACGCCGGACGAGACGGGTTGCAGCGGCGGCAGCGGCGGGATGCGCGAACCGATGTCAGGCACGTTGCCCGCTGGCGCAGGCTGGTTGCCGCCAAAACCGGCGAACGGCGCATTGCCGCCTGCATTGTTGTCGCGTTTGCCACGTACCATGCGGTAGATGAAGAACGCCACGCCGGCCAGCAAGGCCACCATCAGCAGGGTGCTGATCATGCTGGCCAGGGCGCCGCCCAGGCCAAAGTGCGACAGCAACGCGCCCAGGCCCAGGCCCAGCAAGGCGCCGCCCAGCAAGCCCTTCCAGCGGCTCGGTGCCTTGGCGGCAGGGGCCGGTGCGGGGGCTGGCGCAGGTTGTGCCTGGCGTGGCGCGGCGGCCGGCGCCGGGGTTGGTGCCGGCGCAGGCGCCTGGCGGCCCACGTTTTGCGACTGGCGGCCAAACGAACGGCCACCGCCCATGGGACGGGCCAGCGCCTCGCCCAGCATGGATACCGTGGTCGCGGCCAGCATCATGCCGACCATAAATTTCTTCAATTTCATTCCATCTCCTAAAATCACCGGCTTGGTGAGTTACAGCTTGAGTTACATCTTGATGCCGGTATGCAAAGCCGCAATGCCTGCCGTCAAATTGTAGTACTGCACGCGCTCCAGGCCCGCCGTTTCCATCATGGTCTTCAGCGTTTCCTGGTCCGGATGCATGCGGATCGATTCTGCCAGGTAGCGATAGCTTTCCGCATCGCCGGCGATTTTCTGTCCGAACCACGGCAAGACCGAGAACGAATACAGGTCGTACGGCTTTTGCAGGGGCGCCGCCACCTTGGAAAACTCCAGCACCAACAGCTTGCCGCCCGGTTTCAATACGCGGCGCATTTCCGCCAGCGCCACATCCTTGTGCGTCATGTTGCGCAAGCCAAAGGCCACGCTGACCCGGTCGAAATAATTGTCGGGGAATGGCAGTTTTTCCGCGTCACACAACAAGGTGGGGGTGAGCAAGCCGCGATTCAAGAGGCGGTCGCGGCCTACGCGCAACATCGATTCATTGATATCGGTCAACCAGACTTCGCCGGTAGGGCCCGCCTGCTTGGCGAATGCCTTCGACAGGTCGCCCGTGCCGCCGGCGATGTCGAGCACCTTGAAACCGGGGCGCACGCCCGCGTTGGCAATGGTAAACGTCTTCCACAGACGGTGCAGCCCGCCCGACATCAAGTCATTCATCACGTCGTATTTGGCAGCGACGGAATGGAACACCTTGGCGACTTCGCGCACTTTGTCGTCTTCTGCAACTGTTTTGTATCCGAAATGGGTCGTATTGGTCATGGTAGGCAGTCTGTTTGAACTTGGGAGCATTATACAAGCGGCAGGCGCATTTCCCCGTGACGCCGGAGAAGGTATTGCCTTTCCACCGCATTCGCGGCCAGCATGGCCGCCCGGGCATATGCCGCCAGCGCCCCCCGCCGGTCGCCCTGGCGGCGCAGCAAGTTGGCCCGGGCCGCGTGCAGATAATGCGAATTGGCAAGGCTGGGCACGGCTTCCAGGCGTTCAAGCCACGCCAGGCCGTGCTCTGCGCCATGCGCCATCGCGCAGGCGATCACGGCATTGAGCAAAATCAAGGGTTCCGGTTTGTGCCGCAACAAGGCGCCATACAGGGCGCTGATCTGGCGCCAGTCCGTCTGGCTGGCCGTGACGGCCTTGGCGTGCAAGGCGGCAATGGCCGCCTGCAACTGGTATGGGCCCGGCGTGCGCGCCGGCAAGGCTTGCTCCAACACGGCCAGCCCTTCGGCAATCAGGTCGCCCTGCCACAGGCGCCGGTCCTGCTCTTCCAGGGTCAACAACTGGCCTTCGGGCGAGAGGCGGGCCGGGCCGCGCGACGCCTGCAGCAGCAGCAAGGCCAATAGCCCCTGTACTTCCGGCTGGCCGGGCTGCAGGCTGTCGAGCAGCCGCCCCAGGCGCAGCGCTTCCGCGCACAGGTCGGCGCGCAGCAGGCTATCGCCGCCGCTGGCGCAATAGCCTTCGCTAAACACCAGATAAATGACATGCTGCACTTGCGCCAGCCGTTGCGGCCAATCCTGGGCCGGCGGCAACTCGAAAGGGATGCGCGCTTCGGCGATCTTGCGCCTGGCGCGCAATAGCCGCTGCGACAGGGCCGCTTCCGCCAAGCCGAAGGCGCGCGCGATCTCGCCCGTGGACAGGCCACACAGGGTGCGCAAGGCCAGCGCCACCTGCGCCTCGGGCGCCAGCGCGGGATGGCAGCAGATGAACAGCAGGCGCAGGCGGTCGTCCTCGATGGCTTGCGTTTCATCAAGCATGGCGGCCGGCAGGCAGGACAGCACGGCCTCGGCCTCGCTGACGCTCTTGCCCGCGCGGCGCACGTGATCGAGGCCCGCGTTGCGCGCCACCGAGCTGAGCCAGGCCGCGGGATTGGACGGGATGCCCGCCTGCGGCCACAGTTCCAGCGCCTTGCGGCACGCCTCCTGCAACACATCTTCCGCCAGGCCCAGGTCGCCGAAACGCCGCATCAGGCCGGCCAGCACCCTGCCCTTTTCCTGGCGAAAGACGTGTTCGACGGCCGCAATGGCGTCACCGGCCATGTTTATGCCGTGACAGGCCGCACTTCGATGGTGCCCAGGGAAGCCGCCGGACAACGCGCGGCCCAGGCCAGCGCCTCGTCCAGGTGGGCGCAGTCCAGCAGGTAATAGCCGCCCAGCTGCTCCTTGGTTTCCGCGAACGGCCCATCCGTGATGACAGGCTTGCCGTTTTGCACACGCACGCTGGTGGCGCTGCGCACAGGCGCCAGCTCGGCGCCGCCGCGCATCACGCCCGCCGCCTCCAGGTCCTGCGTATAGCGGGCAAAGTCGGCCATCAGGCTGGCCATCTGGCCCTCCTCCATGGCGGCATAGCGCGCCTCGTCGGCGTAGATCAGGATCATGTATTCCATAGTCTCTTCTCCAAAAGAAAAATGCCCGCAAGCGCGGGCATCCATACGACGAACGGGGCGGCGGCAATCCGACAAGATTACCGCATTATTTTTAATTAATGCTTATGACCGCAACTGGGTCCATGAACATGACCGCCGGAAGATTGCTTGACCGTCATGTCCGCCTTGGCATCGCGGCCGCTGTCGCCCGGGTAGCCGGCGGCTGCCAGGCGATCCAGGTAATCCTGCCACAGGGTCGCTTGCTCGGCGCCCAGCTTGTACAGATAGGCCCAGGTGTACAGGCCGGAATTGTGGCCATCGCTGAAGGTGGGCTGCACGGCGTAGTTACCGACCGGCTCCAGACCCGTGATACCGACCAGGCGCTTACCTAATTGCAAGGTTTCCTGGCCCTTGCCATGGCCCTGCACTTCGGCCGACGGCGAGTACACACGCAGGTATTCGAACGGCAAGGCAAATTCGCTGCCGTCGTCGAACGCCACGTCGAGCACGCGCGACTGGTTGTGCACGGTCAAGCCGGTGGGTTGGGGTGTTGCTGCTTTTTCAGTCATGACAATACTTTATGCGGATAAACGTTGAAGGATGGCGTCGCGCAAGGCCGGCAGCAGGGCGCGGCGCGCGGCCAGCACCTCGGGCGCCGTTTCGCGCTGGATCACCGCCCAGCTGGGGTTCGGGAAATGCGCGTCGTCGCGGTAGCGGGGAATCACGTGCCAGTGCACGTGCGGCGTCATGTTGCCGAAACTGGCGACATTCACCTTTTCCGGCTGCATCACTTCCCGCACGGCCAGTTCGACTTGCCACACGACTTCCATGACGTAATTGCGCTCGCCGGGCGTCAAGTCCGTCATTTCCTTCACGTGCTTGTTCCAGATCACGCGGCAAAAGCCGGGATAGGCAGGATCGTCGACGGCCACGACGGACAGGCGCTCGCTGCGCCACAGCAAGGCCTCCAGACCCTGCTTGTTGGCATAGCCGTCCAACAAGTTGCACAGATCGCAACTCGCGGACATCACACGAGCACCCGTTCGATGCCGCCGTCATTGGCGCGTTTCACATAATCCGGCATCCAGTTCTCTCCCAGCAAGTGTTTGGCGATTTCGACGACGATGTAATCGGCCGTCGTGCCCGAATCGTCATTGTAGCGCGACAAGCCTTGCAGGCACGACGGGCAGCTGGTGAGGATTTTGACGTCGCCCGTGAAACCGTCGCCGCGCAGCTTGTCGGCGCCCTTGACCATCTCTTCTTCCTTGCGGAAACGCACTTGCGTGGAGATGTCCGGGCGCGTGACGGCCAGCGAACCCGATTCGCCGCAGCAACGGTCATTCTTCTCGATCTTCACGTTGTCTACCGTGCTGATCAGGGAATTGATGGTCTTGCCCGATTCCTGCAGCTTCATCGGATTGTGGCATGGCTCGTGGTACATATAACGGGTGCCGTTGACGCCTTCCAGCTTGACGTTTTTCTCCAGCAAATACTCATGGATATCCATGATGCGGCAGCCGGGGAAAATCTTTTCAAACTGATACGTGGCCAGCTGGTCGTAGCAAGTGCCGCACGACACGAGCACCGTCTTGATGTCCAGGTAATTGAGCGTATTGGCCATGCGGTGGAACAGGACGCGGTTATCCGTCATCATCTTCTCGGCCTTGTCGAACTCGCCCGCGCCCCGTTGCGGATAACCGCAGCACAAATAGCCCGGCGGCAAGACCGTCTGTACGCCCACTTCCCACAGCATCGCTTGCGTAGCCAGGCCCACTTGCGAGAACAAACGTTCCGAACCGCAACCTGGGAAGTAGAACACGGCTTCCGTATCGGCCGTCGTCGTCTTCGGATTGCGGATGATCGGGATGACTTTATCGTCTTCGATATCGAGCAGCGCGCGTGCCGATTTCTTCGGCAGGTTGCCCGGCATCTTTTTGTTAATAAAATGAATCACCTGCGCCTTGACGGGCGGCTTGCCCGTCGATGGCGGCGGCGCTTTGGTTTGCTTCTTGGCAAATTTCTTCAGCAAGTCATGGCCCAGGCGCTGCGCCTTGTAACCCCAGCCGATCATGACCTTGCGCGTGGCGTTGATGGTCACGGGATCGGTGGCGTTGAGGAACATCATCGTGGCCTTGGTGCCCGGATTGAAGCTCTTCTTGTCCATCTTGCGCAGCAAATTGCGCATGTTCATCGACACATCGCCAAAGTCGATGTTGACGGGGCAAGGCGTCACGCATTTATGGCAGACCGTGCAGTGGTCGGCCACGTCCTCGAACTCTTCCCAATGCTTGATGGAAATACCGCGGCGCGTCTGTTCTTCGTACAGGAAGGCTTCGATCAGGGACGAGGTCGCCAAGATCTTGTCGCGCGGCGAATACAGCAAGTTGGCGCGCGGCACGTGGGTCGAGCACACGGGTTTGCACTTGCCGCAACGCAAGCAATCCTTGACGCTGTCGGCGATGGCGCCGATATCGCTTTGCTGCATGATCAAGGACTCATGCCCCATCAGGCCGAACGATGGCGTGTAGGCATTGCGCAAGTCGGCGCCCATGCCCGGCAGGTTCAGCAATTTACCCTTGTTGAAACGGCCTTCCGGATCGATGCGCTGCTTGTAGCTGCGGAATTCGCCGATCTCTTCTTCCGTCAGGAATTCCAGCTTGGTGATGCCGATACCGTGTTCGCCGGAAATCACGCCATTGAGCGAGCGGGCCAGGATCATGATGCGGCCCACGGCTTCGTGGGCGTCCTGCAGCATTTCGTAATTGTCCGAGTTGACGGGCAAGTTCGTGTGCACGTTGCCATCGCCCGCATGCATGTGCAGCGCGACGAATACGCGGCTACGCAAGATGCGCGCGTGGATGGCCGTCGCCTCGTCCAAAATCAGTTTGAACGCGGCGCCGTTGAAGATCTGGCGCAGCTGGGCGCGGATCTCTTGCTTCCAGGTAATGCGCACGGTGCGGTCCTGCACCACGTCGAACAGGGTGGCGTCCGGCTGCGTTTCCAGGCGCGCATCGAACACGGGCAGCAAGCGCTCCATGCCCAGTTCGGCCAATTCACCCTTCACGTCCGCCAACGGACGGTCCAGCTGGGCCAGCAGATAGGTCCAACGGCTCGTCACTTGCGCCAACAGCTGCTGCGCCTGCTCGGCGCGGTCGCCCAGCATTTCCGCATCGTCGACCCGGTCGTCGGACGCATCGTCGCTCTTGCCTACTGGCAAATTACCCTTGCCAAAGAATTCGCTGAGGGCCTCGGCCAATTGCAGTTTATTCTTGATCGACAACTCGATATTGATGCGTTCGATACCATCCGTGTATTCACCCATGCGATTGAGCGGGATCACGACATCTTCATTGATCTTGAACGCATTCGTGTGCTTGGCGATCGCCGCCGTGCGAGCACGGTCGAGCCAGAATTTCTTGCGCGCTTCCGGACTGACGGCGACAAAGCCTTCGCCCACGCGGGTGTTGGCGATGCGCACCACTTCCGACGCCGCTTGCGCGACAGCATTTTCATCGTCGCCGACGATGTCGCCGAACAGGGCCATCTTCGGCAGCACGCCCCGCTTCGACTTGGTGGCGTAACCGACGGCGCGCAGGTAGCGCTCGTCCAGGTGTTCCAGGCCCGCCAGGCGGATGGTCGTGTATTGCTCGCCTTTCGCCGGCAAGCCGTCGAGGTAATCCTTGATTTCCACGATCGACGGGATCGCGTCGCGCGCCTGGCCGAAGAATTCCAGGCAGACGGTGCGGGCGAACTTCGGCATCTTGTGCAGAATCCAGCGCGCCGACGTGATCAGGCCGTCGCAGCCTTCCTTCTGGATGCCCGGCAAGCCGGCGAGGAATTTATCGGTGACGTCCTTGCCCAGGCCTTCCTTGCGGAACTTGCGGCCAGGAATTTCCAGGATTTCCGTCTTGAACGGCGCGTTCGGTTTCGTGGCGTCGCGCGTGCTCGGGTGACGCCATTCCAGTTGGAAACGTGCCAGTGCGATATCGTGGATCTTGCCCAGGTTATGGTCGAGGCGCGTGACGTCGAGCCAGTCGCCGTTCGGGTCGACCATGCGCCACGAGGCCAGGTTGTCCAGCGCCGTACCCCACAGCACGGCTTTCTTGCCGCCCGCATTCATGGCGACGTTGCCGCCAATGCAAGAGGCGTGCGCCGACGTCGGGTCGACGGCAAACACGAAACCAGCCTTTTCCGCCGCTTCCGACACTTTATTCGTGATCACGCCGGCGCCCGAATTGATGGTCGCGTATTCGTGCGTGAGGCCCGGCAAGACCGTCATTTCCACGGCGCCCAGGGTGATGAGTTTTTCCGTGTTGATGACGGCCGACATCGGCGTCAGGGGAATCGCACCGCCCGTGTAGCCGGTGCCGCCGCCGCGCGGGATGATGGTCAGCCCCAGCTCGATACAGCCCTTCACCAGGCCGGCCATTTCCTCTTCCGTGTCGGGCGTGAGCACGACGAACGGGTATTCCACGCGCCAGTCGGTGGCGTCCGTCACGTGCGACACGCGCGTCATGCCGTCGAAGCGCACATTATGCTTTTCCGTATAGCGTCCCAGCACCTTGACCGTGCGCTTGCGCAAGTCGTAGGTCTTGCGGAATTCGTCGCCAAAGTCGGCCACGGCCTTGCTGGCCGCTTTCAGCAGCAGCTCCACATTGGCGCTGCGCGCTTGCGCCACTTCGGGCGATTCGCCACTGGCGGCCACGTCGCCGCCGGCTGCGTCGATGGACAGGCGGCGCTTGTCGACTTCGGCCAGGCGGTGATGCAAGGCATCGATCAAGCCCTGGCGGCGCTTCGGATTGTCGAGCAAGTCATCCTGCAGGTAGGGATTGCGGCGCACGACCCAGATGTCGCCCAGCACCTCGTACAGCATGCGGGCCGAACGGCCCGTCTGGCGGGCGCCGCGCAGCTCGTCGAGCAGGCGCCAGGAGTCCTCCCCCAACAGGCGTATGACGATCTCGCGATCGGAAAACGACGTGTAGTTATACGGGATTTCGCGCAGGCGGCTTGCTGCGGGACCATTCGGCGTTTCTGCCAGTAAAGCTTGGATATGTGCGGGAGCGTTCATGGAGTGTGGTGACGATGTGGACTGGACCCTAAAGGCCCATTTTATCTTATTGCGCCGCACCATGCGGGAACAGCCTTATGCCGCCCAAGGTTTAAGCACCGCATCCGTCACCATAGCAAATACGGAAAAGCCCTATTTTGCATGAATAAAAAACCAGCTTTAATCATTTTTCGACGCAAAAATGCCAAGAATCAGAGTCTGCTGCAAACTATCGAACTGCCCAAAAATGGGGCAAAACGGCGTTGCATTACGCCCCGTTTGCGCCCACTTTACGCCAGCATTTGTCCAATCCGGTGCCATACGCCATCGGGCACATACAGCAGCAAGCCCGTCATGGTCAGGTAGCGCGCGCACTTGCCGACGGCCATGTAGGCCACGCTGGGCCAGAACGGCAGCTTGAGCCAGCCGGCCAGGGTGCACAGCGGGTCGCCCACGATGGGCAGCCAGGCCAGCAGCATGGTCTTGGCGCCATAGCGGGCCAGCCAGCGGAACCAGCGCGTGTCGCGTTCCTTGGCAAACGCCTGCTTGGCCCGGTAGCCCATCCAGTAGTCGACGACGCCGCCCAGGGTGTTGCCCAGGGTGGCGACGCCGATGGTGGCCCAGAACAACGCGGGGTTGGCCTTGATGACGGCAAACACGGCCGGTTCCGAGCCGAGCGGCAAGAGGGTGGCGGAAATAAAGCTGATCAGAAAGACCGATGTCAGCCCGACTTCCGGTGCTGCGATCAGCTGCAGCAGCCAGGCGATTGCGGATTCGATCATGGAACACTTCGCGATGCAGTAAGGCTCTCCATTATAATGAAGAGCAGCTTGCGCGCCGCACAATCCGCGCCGGCCGGCACAGGCCTACCCGCCCGCAGTTCCACAGAGCATTATTGTCGCCAGGCTATCCGCCGCGGCGCCGCCGCTATCGCCCGACACGCTCCAGACCCTTTCTGGCCCAGAATCACTTGCTTGCAGACTATGAACATCGACTACCTCAAGAAAATCCTGACCGCCCGCGTCTATGACGTCGCTACCGAAACGCCGCTGGAACTGGCCCCTGCCCTGTCGCAGCGCCTGAACAACCAGATTTACTTCAAGCGCGAAGACATGCAAAGCGTGTTCAGTTTCAAGATTCGTGGCGCCTACAACAAGATGTCCAAGCTGAGCGAAGCGGACCGTAAACGGGGCGTGATTTGCGCCTCGGCCGGCAACCACGCCCAGGGCGTGGCCCTGTCGGCCGCGCGCATGGGTTGCCGCGCCGTCATCGTCATGCCGACCACCACGCCGCTGGTGAAGGTCGAGGCGGTCAAGGGACGCGGCGGCGTGCACGTGGAAGTGGTGCTGCACGGCGAGTCGTACACGGATGCCTACAACCATGCGCTGACCCTGGAAAAGGAACAGAAGCTGACCTTCGTGCACCCGTTCGACGATCCGGACGTGATCGCCGGCCAGGGCACGATCGGCATGGAAATCCTGCGCCAGCACGCCGGCCCCATCCACGCCATCTTCGCGCCCATCGGCGGCGGCGGCTTGATCGCCGGCATTGCTGCCTATGTGAAACAGATTCGTCCCGACATCAAGATCATCGGCGTGCAAAGCGTCGATTCGAACGCCATGGCCCGTTCGCTGAAAGCAGGCGAGCGCGTGACCCTGACCGACGTGGGCCTGTTTGCCGACGGCACGGCCGTGCGCCTGGCCGGCGAGGAAACCTTCCGCCTGGTGCAGGCGTATGTCGATGAAATCATCACCGTCGACACGGACGCCATCTGCGCCGCCATCAAGGACGTGTTTACGGATACGCGCAGCATCCTGGAGCCGTCCGGCGCGCTGGCCATCGCCGGCGCCAAGGCGTATGTGGAACGGGCCAGCTTGACCAAGCACCCTGTCAACAATGAAACCCTGGTCACCATCGCCAGCGGCGCGAACATGAATTTCGACCGTTTGCGCTTTGTCGCGGAACGGGCCGAACTGGGCGAATTCCGCGAAGCCGTGTTTGCCGTCACCATGCGCGAACAGCGGGGCAGTTTCAAGCGTTTCTGCTCGCTCATCGGCGCGCGCAACGTGACGGAATTTAACTACCGCATCAGCGATGAAAAAGCCGCGCACGTGTTCGTCGGCATTCAAATTGCCGACCGACATGAATCAAGCGTGCTGGCGAAGACTTTCGAGGAACACGAATTCAAGACCCTGGACCTGACCCACGACGAGCTGGCCAAGTCGCACATCCGCCACCTGGTGGGCGGCAAGAGCCGGCTGGCGCAGGACGAGCTGCTGTACCGCTTCGAGTTCCCGGAGCGCCCGGGCGCCCTGATGCGCTTCCTCGACAGCATGGCGCCGAACTGGAATATTTCCCTATGTCACTACCGCAGCCAGGGCGGCGACGTGGGCCGCATCCTGATCGGCCTGCAAGTGCCGCCCGATGAAATGGGAGAATTCGCCCGCTTCCTCGATACCCTGGGCTACCGTTACTGGGATGAAAGCAGCAATCCCGTCTATAAGCTGTTCCTGGGGTAAGCATCACCTCCCGGCGGCGGCTACTCGCCGTCGGGAGAATTAGGCTACCATGCGTGCTTGACTGAATTCACGCCACACGACCATGACCACCACCAACGACCTCGCCGAACAATCCCCGCTGGGCAAAAGCTCCGCCTACCGCACCGATTACGCGCCGGAACTGCTGTTTTCCATTCCGCGCCAGGGCAAGCGCGACGAGCTGGAATTGCACGGCACATTACCGTTCTTCGGCCTCGATATCTGGAATGCCTATGAGCTGTCGTGGCTGAACCAGCGCGGCAAGCCGCAAGTGGCCATTGCCAAGGTCAGCGCGCCGGCCGATTCGCCGAACATCATCGAATCGAAGTCGTTCAAGCTCTATTTAAATTCGTTCAACCAAACCAGGCTGGACAGCCCGGATGCGTTGCTGGCCCTGCTCAAGCAGGATTTATCGAAGGGCTTCGGCGCGCCCGTGCAAGTGGAGCTGACCTTGCAGGACGATTTCGGCAAGCTGAAAATGGGCGAATTCGACGGCGTGCTGCTCGACCGCCTGGACCTGGAAATCACGCAATATACGCCCTCGCCGCTGCTCCTGAAGGCGGCGCTCGATGAAGCGCCGGTGGAAGAAAAACTCGTCTCGCATTTGCTCAAATCGAATTGCCTGGTGACGGGCCAGCCCGACTGGGGCAGCGTGCAGATCGAGTACGCGGGACCGCAGATCGACCAGGAAAGCCTGTTGCGCTACCTGATCGGTTTCCGCGAGCACAACGAATTCCACGAACAATGCGTGGAGCGCATCTTTGTCGATATCTTGCGTCAGTGCAAGCCGCAAAAACTGTCCGTGTATGCGCGCTACACGCGCCGCGGCGGCCTCGACATCAATCCCTGGCGCAGCAACTTCAGCACCGGGGCGATGCCGGGCAATCTGCGCAATGCGCGCCAGTAACGCCAAACAACACTCCGCAACCATGCCAACAGGAATGTTGGCTGTGTTTTAAAACAACGTTGCAGTAGTGCCGCAGAGCATGTCAAAGACGCTGAAAAATCGGAAAATCGGCATTCGGCGGCGGAAAAACCGGCGCACCGCGTGTTTTTAATCAAGAAATAGCCGATACACGCCGATGTTATTTTTTTGCTAAAATGATGACCACGTGGGCTGTAGCGCCCACTGCGCCCGCAGCGGGCGTATACTGTTGAGAATTGGCGTTACAGGCCGCCGAAACAGGCCTATAATTCGGCTCGCAAGCCCTCTGCGCATTGCACCATTTCATTGAGTGTCATGACTAATCTTAGCAAAATACTATCCCTCGAAAACGTCCTGCTGGACCTGGAAGTCTCCAGTAAAAAGCGCGCCTTCGAGCAAGCCGGCCTGATCTTCGAAAACAATTACGGCATCGCCCGCTCTACCGTCTCGGACAATCTGTTTGCCCGCGAACGCCTGGGCTCGACCGGACTGGGTCATGGCGTGGCCGTGCCGCATGGCAGGGTCAAGGGCAGCAAAACCTTGAAAGCGCCCCTGGGCGCCTTCGTGCGCCTGGCCGAGCCGATTCCATTCGAATCGCCCGATGGCAAGCCCGTCAATCTGCTGTTTTTCCTGCTGATTCCAGATCATGTCACCCAGCAACATCTGGAAATCCTGTCGGAAATCGCCGAAATGTTTTCCGACGACGCCTTCCGCACGGCATTGGCCACGGATCCGGAACCGAAATCCGTGCATTCGCGCATCGTCAATTGGCAACCCAGTCTGCAAGCGGCGGGTTAAACTTCAGGTATTCCTCCACTCCTGAAGAAGACTGCCATGTTGCAAACGCCGCTGACGATACAACGCCTGTACGACGATAATCGTGAAAGTCTGCAACTGGGCTGGTTCGCCGGCTTCCCCGGCGGCGAGCGCCTGATCTCGGGCGACGTCTCGTCGGCCGCCGACCAGGTGGGCCACTTGAACCTGATCCATCCGGGCCGCATCCAGGTCTTCGGCCACCAGGAAATCAATTACTACCAACGCCTGAAGGTCAACACGCGCACCCACGTGATCGGCGAACTGATCGCCGGCGGCCCGCCCGCGCTGATCATCGCCCAAGGGCTGGAAACGCCGCCCGACATCCTCGCCATCTGCGACGAACAAAACATTCCCCTGTTCTCCACCCCGCTGCCGGCCGCGCAAGTGATCGACTTCCTGCGCGTCTACCTGTCGAAAAAACTGGCGCAGCGCATCATCATGCATGGCGTGTTCATGGACGTGCTGGGCGTGGGCGTGCTGATCACGGGCGACTCGGGCCTGGGCAAGAGCGAGCTGGGGCTGGAGCTGATCTCGCGCAGCCACGGCCTGGTGGCCGACGACGCCGTCGAATTCTCCCGCATCGCGCCCAATATGATCGAAGGCCGCTGCCCGCCCCTGCTGCAAAACCTGCTGGAAGTGCGGGGACTGGGCTTGCTCGATATCAAGGCCATCTTTGGCGAAACGGCCGTGCGCCGCAAGATGCGTTTGAAGCTGATCGTGCACCTCGTGCGCCGCAACGCGCTGGAAGAAGAAGTCGAGCGACTGCCTTTCCTGTTCCCCACGGAAGACGTGCTGGGCTTGCCCGTGCGCAAGGTCGTCATCCCCGTCGCCGCCGGCCGCAACATCGCCGTACTGCTGGAAGCGGCCGTGCGCAATACGATTTTGCAACTGCGCGGCATCGATACCTTGCAGGAGTTCATGGAACGGCAACGTTTGGCAATGAGCGGCGACTAGCGTTGCCAAGGAGTTCGCCCTTGCAAGGGCGAACCGTTGTGCAGGCACGCAGCAGTGCTGCGTGAATTCCCTGCTACACCAGAGATTGGCAATTAGCGGGGATTAATCTGCAAGAAGCACGCCCTCTTTTGTTTAACCAATACTACAGTCGAAATTGCAATAATTTGTAAAGATAGTTGCCTTGGGAGCGGAGCGCCGGCCTTTATTGTATGATCGGGTTATGCATATCGTCCTTATCACCGGAATATCCGGCTCCGGTAAATCCGTCGCGCTCAATGTGCTGGAAGATACCGGTTACTATTGTGTCGACAACCTGCCACCGGCCTTGCTGCCCAGCCTGGTGCAGACCCTGCTCGACGAAGGTACACCGCAACTGGCCGTCGCCGTCGATGCGCGCAGCGCCGAGTCGCTGACCAGCCTGCCGCACAATGTGGCCCTGCTGCGCGACCAGGGGCACGACGTCAAGGTCATGTTCCTGACAGCCACCACGCATTCGCTGGTGGCGCGCTTCTCGGAAACGCGGCGCAGCCATCCGCTGTCGCACGAATTGCGTCCGAACCAGAATCCGGCCAGCCGCCGCACCCTGATCGAGTGCATTTCGGAAGAGCGCGAACGCCTCTCGACCATCGAACAGCTGGGCCATGTGATCGACACGTCGGAACTGAGCGCCAACAAGCTGCGTGCCTGGATCAAGGATATCGTCGCCTCCGAACGCGCGCCGCTGACCCTGTTCTTCGAATCGTTCGCCTTCAAGCTGGGCGTGCCGCTGGACGCCGATTTCGTCTTCGACGTGCGGGCCTTGCCGAATCCCTATTACGACCTGGCCTTGCGCCCCCTCGACGGCCGCGACGCGCCCGTGATCGCCTTCCTCGACGCGCAGCCCAGCGCGCTGGAACTGCTGGCCGACATCCGCGCCTTCATCGAGAAATGGTTGCCGTCATTCAAGTCCGACAACCGCAGCTACCTGACGGTAGCCCTCGGCTGCACGGGCGGCCAGCACCGCTCCGTGTACATGGCGGAGCGGCTGGCGCAATATTTCGGACCCAACGAGCGCGTGGTTCTACGCCACCGCGAGCGCAGCTAGTTAATCGAGGTGGCGCAGCGGATGCGCCGCAGCCGGCCAGACGGGCGCAAAGAAGCGCGCCACCATGGCCGCGTCGACTTCGTCCAGGCTGGCGGGATTCCAGCGGGGCGCATTATCCTTGTCGACCACCAGCGCGCGCACGCCCTCGAGCACTTCGCCATGTTCGAAATTGTGGCGCACGACTGTGCGCTCCAGGCGCAGGCAATCGGCCACGCCCAGGTGGGTGCCCCGCTGCAGCAATTCCAGGGTCACCGACATCATCAAGGGCGAACGCAGGCGCATGGCCGCCAGCGCCTTGGTGGCGAACGCACTGTCGTCCTGCGCCAGCGAGGCCATGATGGCCGCCACGGAGCCGGCGCTGAAATGGCGGTCCAGCGCCGCGCGCGCCGTGGCCAGGGGGGATACCCCCGCCTCGGCCTGGAATGGCGCCGCCAGCGCCTTGATGGCCACAGGCAAGGCCTCGCCCGGCGTCGATTCAAACAGGTCCAGCAGCGCCCCCATCTGCGCTTCGGGCAGGTAGACATCGGCCAGGCCCGTGTACAGGGCGTCGGCCGCGTTGATCGTCAAGCCCGTCAAGCCCAGGTACAGGCCCAGCTGGCCGGCCAGGCGGGACAGGAAATAACTGCCGCCCACGTCCGGAAACAGGCCGATATTGACTTCCGGCATGGCCATGCGCGTGCGGCCCGTCACGATGCGCAAGCGGTTGCCGGGCCCGGCTTGCGCCACGCCCATGCCGCCGCCCATCACCACGCCATCCATCACGGCGATATACGGTTTCGGGTAGAAATGAATTAAATGATTTAAAGCATATTCTTCTGTGAAGAAATCTTCCAGCAGGGCGCTGCCGCCTTGCGGCGTGGCCAGGCCCGCATCGTAAAAGAAACGGATGTCGCCGCCGGCGCACAGGGCCTTGTCGCTGCTGGAGCGGATCACGACGGCGTCCACCTGCGGATCGTCGCGCCAGGCCAGCAGGGCCGCGCTCAGGGCGCGCACCATCTCCAGCGACAGGGAATTCAAGGCTTTCGGACGGTCGAGCACGATGTGCCCGGTGCGGTTGCGGATGGAAGTCTGGACGAAGTCGCTCATGGCAGGCAGGAAAGAAGTGAAAGTGCGAATATTCTAATGCCTGCGCGGGGAACATTGCGTTCCGCTGGGCGCAAAAAAGGGCGCAATGTGCGCCCTTAATTGATCACAACTGCTGGAAGCGGGTGGCCTTAGACGGCGACGACGGCTTCTTCCTCGGAGTTGTCTGGCAGATGCTTGATCGCCTCTTTACCGTGCCCTTGCACTTTGGTTTTGTATTTCATCACTTGCCTATCGAGCTTGTCGATCAGCGTATCGATCGCGGCGTACAGGTCGTGCGCCAAGCTTTCCACATAGACAGTCTTGCCGCTCAAACGCAGGTTGACTTCAGCCTTTTGACGTTTTTCTTTCTCTTTGAGGTTATCCACGGTCAGAATCACGGCGATATCGATGACTTGATCGAAATGACGTTTCACGCGCTCCAGCTTCGTTTGTACGTATTCACGGATGGCTGGTGTCACTTCGAGATGATGTCCGCTGATGGTGAGATTCATACACACTCCTAAAGATGATCGGGTTCGTGCGGTCCATCCTATCCGGCCCGCAGAGGAACCGAAAAAAACTTACAAACACTTACGCAGGCTCACTGGCGGAATTTTTAATGCTTCCCGGTATTTGGCAACAGTACGTCGCGCAATCACCATGCCTTGTTCCCCCAGCATGTCCGCAATCTTACTGTCGGATAAAGGATTTTTAGGGTCTTCTGCTCCTGTCAGTTGCACGATCAATGCCCGTATCGCCGTCGATGACGCTTCGCCCCCCGCTTCGGTGGCGACGTGGCTACCAAAGAAATATTTCAACTCGAACATGCCGTGCGGGGTCAGCATGTACTTTTGAGTTGTTACCCGCGAGATAGTACTCTCGTGTAAACCCAGTGTATCAGCTATTTCACGGAGCACAAGGGGGCGCATGGCAACGGCCCCATGCGAGAAAAAGTTCTTTTGTCTTTCTACTATCGCCTGTGCCACGCGCAGGATCGTGTCGAAGCGCTGGCGCATGTTCTTGATCAGCCACTTGGCCTCCTGCAACTGTGCGCCCATGGCGCCCTCCCCCTTGCCTTGCTTGAGCAAGTTGGCGTACATGGCGTTGACGCGCAGGCGCGGCATGACGTCGTTGTTCAGGGTCACTTGCCAGCCATTGCGCGCGCGCTTGACGACGACGTCGGGCACCACGTAATCGGACACGTCCGAGGCGAACACGGCGCCCGGATGCGGATTGCACTGGCGAATCACCGTCTGCGCTTCGCGCAAGTCTTCATCGTCGCAATCGAGGGCTTTTTTCAGCTTGTTGAAATCGCGCTGGGCAAACCAGGCCAGGTGCTTTTCCACGATGACGAGGGCCATGCGCCGCGTCACCATGGCGATGTGTGGCAAGCGCTTGATTTGCAGGGCCAGGCATTCGGACGCGTTGCGCGCGCCCACGCCCGGCGGATCGAAACTTTGCAGCAGCGACAAGGCCGTGCGCATCTCGTCGGCGTCGATTTCCAGCTCTTCCGGCAGGCGCGCCAGGATGTCGTCGAGCGACTCTTCCAGGTAGCCATTGTCGTCGAGCGCGTCGATGATCAGCTCGACCAGTGCGCGGTCGCGCAATTCGAGCACCGTCACGCGCATCTGCTCCATCAGGTGTTCGCGCAGGGTGCAGTGATGGGCCTCCAATTGCGGACGCGAATCGTCGTCGTCGGGCGCCTTGCCCCGGCTCGCCTCACTCCAGTCGCTGTCGCCGCCATCCGCGGCGGCCGGGCTGTCGCCCCCCTCGCCGTCAAACGCTTCCGCTTCGGCCGGCGCTGCGGGCGCCTCCTGGCCTGGCGGCTGGGGCGGCGCTTCGGCCGGTGCGGCCGTGGAGCTCAAGGCCCCGTCGGACAGCAGGCGCAGCGAACGGTCGAGCGGATCATCGAGGCGTTCGAGCAAGGGATTGTCCGTCAGCAATTGCTCGAGTTCCTGGTGCAATTCCAGGGTAGACAATTGCAACAGGCGTATCGATTGCTGCAACTGCGGCGTCAGTGCCAGGTGCTGCGAAGTGCGCAGCTGCAATGATTGTTTCATTGGCTTACATGCGGAAGTGTTCGCCCAGATAGACCCGGCGTACCGACTCGTTCGCAATGATGTCGTCGGGGCGTCCCGACGCCAGCACCGAGCCCTGGTTGATGATGTAGGCGCGGTCGCAAATACCCAGCGTCTCACGCACATTATGATCGGTAATCAGCACGCCGATATTGCGCTCCTTCAAGAAACGCACAATGCGCTGGATCTCGATCACGGCGATCGGATCGACGCCGGCGAACGGCTCGTCGAGCAGCACGAAACGGGGATCGGTGGCCAGCGCGCGGGCGATTTCCACGCGGCGGCGTTCGCCACCGGACAGGGACAGCGCCTGGTTCTCGCGCAGCTTTTCAATCTGCAAGTCGGCCAGCAATTTATCCAGCCGCTCCTCGATCTCGGCCTTCGTCAGCGGACGGCCTTCGACGGTCTGGATTTCCAGCACGGCGCGGATATTGTCTTCCACCGTCAGCTTGCGGAAGACGGACGCTTCCTGCGGCAGGTAGGACAGGCCCATCTGCGCGCGGCGGTGGATCGGCAGGCTGGAGATATCCACGCCGCTGATATCGATGCTGCCGCCATCGGACGGCACCAGGCCGACGATCATGTAGAACGAGGTGGTCTTGCCGGCGCCGTTCGGGCCCAGCAAGCCCACCACTTCGCCGCATTCGACTTGCAGCGAAACATCATGCACGACTTGCCGCTTGCCATAGGTTTTTTGCAGCCCGCGAACGATCAGGGTGCTGCCGCAACGTGTATTTTCCATTATTTCTTTCCTGGCGCGGGCGTGGCCGGCGCTTTCTCCGCTGCCGGCGCCTTGGTCTTCGGCTGGATCACCATGCGCACGCTGCCGCCATCGGCGGTGCTGGTGCCGCTGTTGGAATTTTCCATCGCAAATTCTTCCTTGCGGCTGTCATACGAGATGAAAGCGCCATTGGCCACATCGGTGACTTTCGCGCCTTCCAGGCGCGTCAGCTTGGCTCTGGAAAACAGTTTCACCACTTCCGTCTTGTTGTCGTATTCCACGCGCTCCGCCTCGCCTTCGACCCACAGGTCGCCCGCGCCATCGCGCTTCTGGCGGAAGGTCGCAAGCTTGCCGGGATCGGCCCAGAAGGTGATGAACTGGTAGCCTTGCGGGTCTTCCGTGATCAGGGCCCGGCCCGCCTTCATGGTCAGGGTGCCCTTGACCAGCACGACGTCGCCCGTCAGGGTGCGCACCTGCTTGACGTCATCGACGTGGCCGCTGCGTGCCGTGATGACGGCTTCCTTCTCGGAATCGGCCTTCTCGGCATGCGCCACGCCCATGATGGCCAGCGAAAATACGGTCAACAGCAAGATGTTCTTCATAGTATAGTTTCCTTGTTTCATTCTGTCATTTTGCCGCCGCGGCCGGGCGCGGTTTCGGCGGGAGGACCATGCGCAGCGCATTCTGCACTTCCACCACGCCGGTGGCGTTATTCGCCTTCATGCCGATGCCATTGATGCGCGAGGCGCCCGTCAGGATATCGACAGGCACGTCCGTTTCCATTCTTTCCTCGTCCGGGAACACCGTCAGCGCTTCCGTCTTGACCGTCAGGTTCTGCGCCTTCGGACTGGCCACGCGGTCGATCACGACCTTGCGGTGCAGTTGCAGCCGGGTATTGTCCTGGTCGATATGCGCCAATTCCGCATTCATGTTCATCGGCGGCATGCCTGGCGTGAGCTTGCGCACGAAGGGCTGGTCGATATCGGACGAGTCGTCCAGCGGATAATGCGTGAGCTTGGTGCCCGACACGATATAGCTGGGCTTGCCCGTCAAGTCCATGCGCACCATGCTGAAATTGGTGATGAAATAGTCGGGCTCATCCAGATGCTTGCTGGCCGTGATGTCCTGGCCATTCTTGTTCATCACCTCGAGCAGCCAAAAGCTGCCCAGCGCGACGACAACCGCGCCCAGCACGGTAAAAATCATGCGCCAGCGATGGGCGCCTCCTGGCTTACGCATAGGGCTTCACTCTTTCAAAGGTCACTGGCGAGGCGGCGCGCCTCACTCCAGGAACGGCGCCATGACGCGCGCATAGTTGTCCTGGGCGCGCAGCAGGAATTCGCAGATCTCGCGCACCGCGCCGCGGCCGCCGCCGGCCTGCGTCACATGGTGGGCCATGCCCTGCACTTCCGGGCGTCCGCCCGGCACGCTGACGGCAAAGCCCACGCGTTTCAGGATGGGCGCGTCGATGACGTCGTCGCCGATATAGCCGCATTGCTCTTCCGTCAAGCCCGTCAGCGCCAGCAATTCGCGAAACGGCGTCAGCTTGTCGTGGCCGCCCTGGTGCACATGGGTAATGCCCAGGTCTTGCGCGCGGCGCGCCGTGATGGCCGAGCGGCGCGCGCTGATGATGGCCGTCTGCACGCCCGATTCCTGCAGCAGCTTGATGCCCAGGCCATCATACACATTAAACGTTTTCATCATCTCGCCGTCCGGGCCGAAATGCAGGCTGCCGTCGGTGAGCACGCCATCGACGTCAAAGATCATCAGTTTGACCTTGGCCGCCCGTGCCAGGTTGTCCGCCACGCTGTCCATCAGATCACCTTCGCTTGCGTCAGATCATGGATATGCAGCGCGCCCACCAGCTTGCCGTTGGTATCGACGACCAGCATCTGGTTGATGCGGAACTGCTCCATCACGGCCACGGCGTCGACGGCCAGGCGTTCGGGCGCGATGCTGCGCGGCTGCGCATGCATGACGTCGCGGATCGCCACTTGCGTGAAATCCTGCACACGCTCGAACATGCGGCGCAGATCGCCATCCGTAAACACGCCCACGGGACGGTTGTCCGCGTCGACGACGGCCGTCATGCCCATGCCCTTCTTCGTCATTTCCTCCAGCGCCTGCAGCAAGGAAGCGTCCACGGGCACCTTGGGTACGCGTTCGCCGCTGCGCATGACGTCATGCACGTGCGTGAGCAAACGGCGGCCCAGGGCGCCGCCCGGGTGCGAGCGGGCGAAATCTTCTTCCTTGAAGCCACGCAAGTCGAGCAAGGCCACGGCGATCGCGTCGCCCAGGGCCAGGGTGACGGTGGTGCTGGCCGTCGGCGCCAGGTTCAGCGGACAGGCTTCTTTCTCAACAGAAATATCCAGGTGCACGTCGGCCAGCTGGGCCAGGCTCGAATTGGGCTTGCCCGTCATGGAAATCAGCACGCCGCCCATGCGCTTGACGACGGGCATGATGGCCATCAGTTCCGATGATTCGCCGGAGTACGATATTGCAATAAAAGCATCGTCCGAGGTGACCATGCCCAGGTCGCCATGGGCCGCTTCGGCCGGATGCACGAACAGGGCCGGCGTGCCGGTGGAAGCGAGGGTGGCGGCAATCTTGCGCGCGATATGGCCGGACTTGCCGATGCCGGAGACGACGACTCGTCCTTTGCATTGCAGCAACATCGCCACGGCGCGGCCCACGCTGTCGTCCGTGGCCAGGCGCGCATGCAGCGCAACGATGGCGTCGGACTCGATCTGCAAGGTGGTGCGGGCCAGCGCGACAGCGCGCTCGGTCGTCGCTTGCATGTCAATTCGATCAAAAGCTTTCAGCATTGTTTTTTCATGGGTTACACTCATGCCCAAAGTATAAACGAATTAGGAAAGCAAAAAACTTGCCAGTCACAACAAACAACGATTTCCATTGACCGTACCGGGCAACCCATGTTTTCCTCGCTTGAACTGACCCTGATGTTACTCGGCAGCGCCGTGCTGGGCGTGGTCGCTTTCAGAATGTTGCATTTGCCGCCCATGCTGGGCTACCTGGCCGTCGGCATCGTCATCGGCCCCCACGCGCTGGGCCTGGCGGCGGAAAACGAGGCCAGCCACACCTTGGCCGAGTTCGGCGTCGTCTTCCTGATGTTTTCCATCGGGCTAGAATTCTCTCTACCCAAGTTCCTCGCCATGCGGCGCATCGTCTTCGGCCTCGGCATGGCGCAGGTGGTGACCACCATCATCGCCACCGTCGTCTTCGGCTGGTTTGTCGCCCGCTACCTGTCCGCCTATATCCACCTGAGCTGGCAAGCCGCCTTCGCCCTGGGCGGCGCGCTGGCCATGTCGTCGACGGCCATCGTCTCGAAAATGCTCACGGAGCGGCTGGAACTGGAAAGCGAACACGGCCGCAAGATCATCGGCATCCTGCTGTTCCAGGACCTGGCCGTCGTGCCCCTGCTGATCCTGATTCCCGCCCTCACCCGCGATTCGGACAACCTGGCCGAAACCCTGGCCTGGGCAGGCGGCAAGGCCCTGGTCGTGCTCATTTTGCTGCTGTTCATCGGCCAGAAGATGGTGCGCGGCTGGCTGACCATCGTCGCCAAGCGCCGCTCGCAAGAGTTGTTCATGCTCAACCTGCTGCTGATTACCCTGGGGGCGGCGTGGATCACGGAACGGGCAGGATTGTCGCTGGCCCTGGGGGCCTTTGTTGCCGGCATGCTCATTTCCGAGACGGAATTCAAGCACCAGGTGGAAGAGGATATCAAGCCCTTCCGCGACGTGCTGCTGGGCCTGTTCTTCATCACCGTCGGCATGCTGCTCAATATCCGCGTGGTGCTCGACAACTGGTGGCTCGTGCTGCTCTTGCTGTGCGGCCCCGTGCTGCTGAAATTCGCCCTGATCGCGGGCCTGGCCCGGCTGTTCGGCTCCAGCAACGGCGTGGCCTTGCGCACGGGGCTGGGCCTGGCGCAGGCGGGCGAATTCGGCTTCGTGCTGCTGAACCTGGCCGGCGGCATCAAGCTGAT
Source organism: Janthinobacterium sp. SUN100 (assembly GCF_030397705.1). Taxonomy (NCBI): domain Bacteria; kingdom Pseudomonadati; phylum Pseudomonadota; class Betaproteobacteria; order Burkholderiales; family Oxalobacteraceae; genus Janthinobacterium; species Janthinobacterium sp. SUN100. The sequence continues at coordinate 197,611 of NZ_JAPUBU010000003.1, forward strand.
GGATCCGTTCGTCGTGCAGGTGGTGCTGGCGTCGATGGTGCTGTCGATGCTGGTGGCGCCCTTCCTCATCGCCAAGTCCGACGCCATCGTCATGAAACTGGCGGCCAACGACTGGATGATGCAATCCTTGGCGCTGACGAAGATCGCCACGCGCACCATGGCGTCACAGAAACACGTGCTGATTGCCGGCTTCGGACGCAGCGGGCAAAGCCTGGCCACCCTGCTGGCGGAAGAAAAGATCGAATACCACGCGCTGGACCTGGACCCGGAACGGGTACAGGAAGCGCAGCTGGCCGGCGCCCACGTGTCGTATGGCGACGCGGGCCGGCGCGAAAGCCTGGTGGCGGCCGGTATCTACCGGGCCAGCGCCGTGGTAATCACGTACGCCAACACGCCTTCGGCACTGAAATTATTGCATTTACTCAACGAAATGGCACCGACCTTGCCCGTCATCGTGCGCAGCCACGACGATACCGATCTCGACCAGCTGAAGAAGGCGGGCGCGGCCGAAGTAGTGCCGGAATTGATGGAAGGCAGCCTGATGCTCGCTTCGCACGCGCTGATCATGATGGGCGTGCCCCTGCGCCGCGTCGTGCACCGGGTGCAGGCCGCGCGCGAGGAGCGCTATGCCTCGCTGCGCGGCTATTTCCACGGTTCCAGCGACGCGGGCGACGATGCCGAGCTGGAACGCCTGCATACGGTCACCGTCAGCGACGGCGCACACTGCGTGGACTTGCCCTTGAGTGCGATCGACGTGGCCGGCTGCGGCGCGTTTGTCACGGCCATCCGCCGCGGCCGCGGCCGCCTCGACGTCACCCCCGAGACGCAGCTGGCCAGCGGTGACGTGGTGGTGCTGCGCGGCACGGCCGACGCCGTGGCCAAGGCGGAAACATTGCTATTGAAATAATTAGCTAGGTTGTGCCTGCCAGCTGATGACCTTGTTGCGGCCATCGGCCTTGGCCTGGTACAGGGCCTGGTCGGCGTGCGCCACCAGCTGCTGCGCCACCGTTTCGATCGGTAGCAGCGCCGCGTCCGCTTCCAGGCTGGCCACGCCGATCGAGACGCTGACCCACGCTTGCGCGCTGCCCGGCAAGTCGAACATGGTGCCGGCGATGCTGGCGCGGATGCGTTCGGCAACGAACGTCGCACTGTCGAGGTCGGCGTCGATCAGCAGCACGACGAATTCCTCGCCGCCGAAGCGGCCCAGCGCATCGGAGCGGCGCAATTCCGTGCGGATGCGCGTGGCCACTTCGCGCAGCACTTCATCGCCGCCCTGGTGGCCATAGGTGTCATTGACCAGCTTGAAATGGTCGATATCGATATACATGCATGAAATGCAATAATTCTGGCGCCGCGCGCGGGCGATTTCTTCCAGCAGCCGGCGGTCGATATAACGGCGGTTGTAGACGCCCGTCAAGGAATCGGTCAAGCCGATGTATTTCAGCATTTCATTGCTGATCACGTTTTCCAGGCAAATGGCGATGATGGAAGCCATGTGCTTGATGAAATCCGTGCCCAGCACGGGCGTAAAGCGCGTCACGTCGCTGCTGGCCAGGTTCAGGCTGCCAATCAGGCGCTTGTTGCGCAGCAAGGGCACCAGCGCCACGCTGCGCAGGGGCGAGCCGATGCCCGGGAAACGCGGGCCATGCACGGCGGCATCGAAGGCGCCCAGCAGCGGCAGCGGCGGCAAGGCCGCTTCGCCCTCGGCCACGGGCGCCGACGGGGCAAAACCCAGCTCCGCCACGGCATGCACGAATAGCAACTGCGGGAAGGCGCTGAAATCGACGCCCAGCTTTTCCATCACCAGCACGATATCGTCATCCTCGTCGAGCAGGCTCAAAGTGACGCCGTCGAGGTCGGAAATCACGGGCAAGGTGCGGAAAATGGTGCCGATCAGTTCGGGAAACGTGGACGCGCCGACGATTTCCAGGTCAAACGCCTGGTGGCGACACATGATGTCGTGGTTGCGCTCGACCTGTTCCAACAGGAAAGCCATGCGCGCCCGCAAGGCCTGGTTTTCGGCTTCGAGGCTGGCAATGCGCGGGTCCGGCGGTATTGCTTGATTCATAGAAACCTTAAACCCTTCTGTGCGGGCGCCATGCTTAAAATGCCAGTTCGAAACCGATGTCCTGCCCCACTACGATACGCTCATCGCCGCCTTCGGTGACGATGGCGTTCATGCCGAAGCAGATGGCGCCGTCAAGCTCGGGCTTGGCGCGGTAGCCATGCATGACGTCGAGCGGGTCCGGTCCGGGCACGCCCGTGGCCTGGTCCACCGACGGAATCGGGCAGCGCGAGCACGGCTTGACGGGTTTTAACACGGTCGCGCCGAATTGCAGGAAGTCGGCGTAGTCTTCCTCGAAGGCGCCGATATCGCCGATGACGAGATTGGGACGGAAACGGTTCATCGGCAAGGCCTCGCGGCCGGCGGCGCGCAGCTTGTCATTGACGTCGGCTAGCGAAGCGCTGCCGGCGATCAGCACCGGGTAGCCATCGGCAAACATGGTCGAGGCGGCCACGCCATCCGTCCACTTGGTGCTGGTGGCGCGCACCACGTCCGGGTGAAAGCGCACCAGGCGGCACGGTACGCCGACGGCGTTGGAAAACCAGGTGGCCGTGACGTCGTCGCAATCGTAGGCGCGCACGGTATCGTCCCACACTTGCACGTCCAGCATGGGCGCCAGTTGCGGATGCGGCAAGCCCAGCTCGATTTCCAGCCGCAACATGCCCGGCGCGCGCAATTCCAGGGTGGTGGCCTTGATGGAAGGCACGATCAGCGCCATGCGCGGATGTTCGCGCTGCGTCAGGAAGCGGCCCTGCTCGTCCACCACCATCCATTCGCGGTCGAACACGTGCTCGCTCATCAGCCCTGAGCGCGTCAGGACCGCCTCGCGCAAATGGATGCCGGCGCACGATTTGATCGGATACAGGATGATGTCGGACAGGATAGCCATGGACAGGGGAGAAGGAACAGTGTTGCTGCTTCAGCCAGGAAGTTATTCAAAAACGAAGTATGGCAGCAAAGCGGGCAAGCGTAAATCCGCCAAGCCCAGCCGCAGTGGCCGGGCCGACGTGACGGCGATCAATACGTGTAGAAAATACGCTGGATTTCTTGCGTACTATTGGTTTTGGTCAAGGCCAGCATCAGCAGGATGCGGGCTTTTTGCGGGTTCAGGGTGTCGGATACGACACTGTCGAGTTCATCGTCGTTGGCTTCGCCATTGCGCGCCACGATGCCCTGGCCGACGCGGCTCGAACGCACGATCAGCACGCCCTTCTGGCGCGCTTCCACCAGGGCCGGCTTCATTTGCGCGGCCACGCTGCCATCGCCCACGCCTGCGTGGATGATGCCCTTGGCGCCGGCGGCGATGAACGCGTCCATGCCGACGCGGTTCATGTTGGCGTAGCCGTAGACGATGTCCACTTGCGGCAGGGCATCGAGCTTGCTGATGTCAAATTCCGACTCCAGCGTGTGCTTGCGCGTCGACTGGCGGTAGAAAAAGGCCTTGCTGCCCTGGATGTAGCCCAGCATGCCCAGTTCCGGCGACTTGAAGGTGTCGGTGGTCGATGTATTGGTTTTGGTCACTTCGCGCGCGGCGTTGATCTGGTCGTTCAAGGCCACCAAGACGCCCTTGCCCACGGCTTCCTTGCTGCCCGCCAGCATCACGGCGTTGTACAGGTTGATGGGGCCGTCAGCCGAGATGGCCGTCGACGGACGCATGGCGCCCACCACCACCACCGGTTTATGGCTCTTCACGGTCAGGTTCAGGAAATACGCCGTTTCCTCGATGGTGTCGGTGCCGTGCGTGACGACCACGCCATCGACATCGCTCGAGGCCAGCAGCACGTTGATGCGCTTGGCCAGGGCCAGCCAGTGGCTATTACCCATGCTTTCGCTGGCGATCTGGAACACTTGCTCGCCCTTCACGTTCGCCACTTTTTTCAATTCCGGCACGGCCGCGATCAGGCGCTCGACACCCACGGTGGCCGAGGTGTAGCCGACGGTGGTGGTGCTGTCGGCGCCGCTGCCGGCGATGGTGCCGCCCGTGGCCAGGATCACCACATTCGGCAATTTGACGGCCGCCTGCTGCGCGCGCGCGGGGGAAGCGGCGATAAAGCCCATCAGCATGGTAGCCAGCATCAGCTGTGCACAAGAATGGAATTTGCGTGAAAACATGGTGCTCCCGTGAGGTGTACTGTCAAAAATAACAAAGTCGTGTGCAAATTATATGTCATCCATGCCGGGGCAAATCCCGAATTCATGCGTATCGCGCAAACGTGCGCGCCTTCCCTTACGCTACAGTGGCGCCATGTCCACACTGCCGCCCATCCGGTCTTGCCTCCTCCTGCCGTTCGTCTTGATGGCGCTCAATGCCTGCGCCACGCAAATCGAACTGCGCACGGCGGCGCAACAGGAACAATGGGGGCGAGAAGCGGCCAGCCAGGGCGACTGGACACAAGCCATGCGCAACTACGCGGACGCCGTCGGGAATGTCGAACTGGGCCACGGCGATCTCGCTTGGCAAGCACGGCTGCACCACCAGGCGGGACGCGCCGCCAGCGGGGCCTGCCGCTACGATGCGGCCGAATTTCATTTCCGCCAGGCCATCGCGCTGGCGAAAAGCAGCAAACAATCGAGCGCCCTCGGCTACAAGGCCCTGATCGACCTGTATGAACGCCAGGGCAAGGCGACAGAAGCCTTGGCCGTGCGCAATGAACTGGGGTTTCATCAATCGTGGGCACTGGGCGCCTTTGCCGACCTGGAATCACTGCCTGTGGGCAAACCTTGCGGAGTTGCTCGATGAATCTCGCACGTCCCTTGCTGGCCGCCTCCACCCTCTGCGCCACCATGGCGCCGGCGCGCGCCGTCGAAGCACCGCTGCCCTTATGGGAAGCGGGCGTGTTTGGCGGCACGGCCGTCACGCCCGCCTATCCGGGCGCCAGCGAACGCTCGACGCGCAGCCTGGCCCTGCCCTATCTGATTTATCGCGGGAAAGTCTTGCGCGCCGACCGCTCCGGCGTGGGAGCGCGCCTGCTCGATACGGAGCGATTCGATTTCGATATCGGTTTTGCCCTGTCCTTGCCGGCCAGGTCCAGCGACGTGCCGGCCCGGCGCGGCATGCCGGACCTGGGTACCTTGGTGGAATTTGGCCCGCGCCTGAAAATCAGGCTGGCCGAGCCGACGCAGCACAGCCGCCTGGGGCTGGAGCTGCCCTTGCGCGCCGTCATCGAAGCGCGCGGCGGCCTGCGCCGCCAAGGCACCACCTTCGAGCCGCGCCTCGTGTATGGGCTGCAAGGCGGGCAACAGGCCTGGCATGTGGACGCCAGCCTGGGCGCCGTGCTGGGCAATGCCGCCATCAACGATTACTTGTATGGCGTCAGTCCCGCATTTGCCACCGGCCAGCGCCCCGCGTATGCGGCAAAAAGCGGGCTGATGCTCACGCGGCTGGGCCTGGGCGGTTCCTACCGGCTGCAGCGTGACTGGCGCGCCTTTGCCTTTGTACGCTACGACACTTACACAGGCGCCGCCAACCGCGCCAGCCCCCTGCTGCGCCAAAACAGCGGCACCTCGGCCGGCATCGGCCTGATGTGGACGTGGCAACGTTCAAGCAGCCAGGCGCGAGGCCCGGACGAGTAATAACAGCGAGACGGCTTAAAACTCCGTCGTGGCCGACAACATGACCGTGCGCGGCGCGCCCAGGCCCAGGCTGGTCCATTGCGGCAACGCCCAGTACGCCCTGTTGCCGACGTTCGTCACGCTGGCGCGCACGGTCAGGGGCCGGCCCGCCGCCTTCGTCGCATAGCGGGCGCCCAGGTCAAACACGGTGCGGCCCGGCACGGACATCGAATTGTCGGCATTGATGTATTGCTTCGATGCCGCCGTCGCATTCGCCGTCAGGGTCACGCCAGGGATGGCGGGCGTATCCCACTCGACGCCCAGCTTGGCTTGCAGCTTGGGCACGCCCGTCGCCTGCTTGCCCTGATTGGCGCCGCCCATGGTCTTGCTCAAGACCGGGTCGACATACGCCACGCCGCCCATCAGGCGCACGTCGCGCAGGGGCGAGCCGAAGAAGCCCCAGTCGATGCCGCGGTTGCGCTGTTCTCCGCCAAAAGAAAAGATATTGCTGACAGGATCGACATAGCTGCTAGGGCGCTTGATTTCATACACGCTGAGCGTATGCGCGAACTCGCCCAGGTCGACCTTGACGCCCAGCTCCGCCTGCTTCGATTTGTATGGAGCAAAGACCTCGCCCGAGTTGGCGGCCGTCAACGGCGCCGTGGCGCCCTGGCTCAAGCCTTCGATGTAGTTGCCGTACAAGGAGATGGTCTTGCTGGCCTTGACCAGCAGGGCGACGGCGGGCGTGGTGGCGCTTTCGTCATAGCGCGAGGTGCGCGCGCCCGTCTTGATGTTGAAGTTATCGCTGAGCACTTCCTGGCGGCGCAAGCCCACCGTCAGCTGCACGGTGTCTTGCGCAAAGGAAAGTGTATCGACCAGGCCAAAGCTGGCCAGGCGCAGTTCCGCCTTGGAAATTTGCGGCGCGTCAAAGCGCGTCGCCGGGCCCCAGACGGGATGGTAGATGTTCGTGATCCAGTCTTTCGCCAGGGTATTGCGGCGGCCGTACTGCTTGTCCGTGTGGTGATAATACGTGGCGTTGACGGCCCATTGATGGCCGATGTCGCCCGTGCGCAACTTGCCCCGCAAACCCGCTTCCGCCGACTGTTTTTCCACGTCGAAGCCCAGGTCGGCGACGTTGGTGCGGTAATCGCCAGCCGTGTTGAATACCTGGATCAGATACGCGCCCGTCGACTGGTAGTCGGCCCGGCTGGCGCCCACGGCCGCGTACGCCATCACTTGCGCGTTCAAGTCCAGTTCGCCGCGCAGCATGGCGCCCTTGTCCTTGGTGTCGTAAAACGCCCAGCTGGGATTGAGCAGGGTTTCCGCTTTCGGCGGACGCGGCACGGGCAAGCCGGGGGCCAGGTTGACGCCCCGGTTCAAGCCATCGGCGCGGTCCTCGCTGTGATACAGGTCGGCGGACAGGCGCGCGCCATTGCCACGCCAGTCCAGGCCGACCGAGACGAGCCGGGTCTTCTTTTTCTGGTGGTCGATGGCGCCGTCGCCGTCGCGGTAGACGCCGTTGACCCGGATGCCGAATTGCTGATTCTCGCCAAAACGTTGACCCAGATCAATATGCCCTCCCCATTGCGAATCCGACATGTACGACGCCGTCACGCGCGCCAGCGGCGCATCGCCCGCGCGCTTGGGCACGAGGTTGATGCTGCCGCCCACGGAACCGCCCGGTGGCATGCCGTTGAGCAAGGCCGATGGCCCCTTCAGCACCTCGATACGCTCGAACATTTCAGGCGACGTACGGTAGTAGGGCGAGATGCCGTACAGTCCGCCAAACGCGACATCGCCGATATTCGAGCTGAAGCCCCGTATCGAGTAATTCTCGCCGATGATGCCCGTCATGCCGCTGCTGAAGACCGTAGGGTCGGCGGCGGAAATCACGTCGGTGATGTCGCGCGCCTGCCGGTCTTCGATGAATTTATCCGTATAGCTGATGGTGTTGAACGGCGTTTCCATGAAATCCTTGTCGCCAAGAAATCCCACGCGGCCGCCGGACGCCACTTGTCCGCCTGCATAGGCATCCGTCACGCTGTTGCCCTTGCCCCACACCGTTACGGCCGGCATAGTGGCGGCGGCTTCGGCGGCGGCGCTGTGCGCCGGTTCGCGGCGCACCGTGTAGCTGCCATTGCCCTCGCGCACGGCTTGCAAGCCATGGCCGCGCAGCAATTCGTAAAAGCCTTCGGGCACGCTGTAGCTGCCGGACAGGCCGGCGCTGTTCTTGCCTTGCAGCAAGCTAGCCTCGACCGTCAATTCGACGCCCGCCTCGGCCGCGAAAGTGTTGAGCGCCAAGCCCAGCGTACCGGCCGGCACGCTGAACGCTTGCCGGGCCTGGCCCGCCCCCGCTTGCGCATAGGCTGGCGGGGCCGCCACGCCCAGCGCCCCCACGGTCAAGCCCGTGATGAGCGCCAGTTGCACGGCGGTGGCGATACGGCTCAGGTTCAAGGCGGGAAGATGGCGGGTTGCCATGCGTTGGGTCATAAAGTAAATCCTTTCAGAAGGGATGATTGCTTGTTCTCACCCTATCTCCCGAACGAAAAGGCAAAACCCTCAATGCAAATACGACTCATTACGAAAATAATTTATCTCACTGATAACCCTTGAGCACGTCGTCGATCACCCGCTTCAGAGACGTCACGCTGGCCGCCGTGATGTACCAGGCGTCCGCATCGACGAAGACCACGCGGCCGTTCTTCCAGGCATTCGTCTGGCGCAACAGCGGATTGGCCATCTGTTCGGCCGTCATGACGGGACGGTGTTCCATCACGGCCGTGCGGTCCACCACGTAGATGATGTCGGGATTGGCTTGCTGGATGAATTCGCTGGAAATGGGCTGGCCATGCAAGCCCGCCTCGATGGCCGAGCTGGCAGGCTTCACGCCCAGCGCATCGAACACAAAACCGTAGCGCGACCGCACGCCAAAGGAACTGAAGGCGCCGTTGTTATGCAGCACGATGAGCGCCTTCTCGGGACGCTCCTGCGTCACCTTGCGCGCATCCGCCACCTTCGCGTCGAGCTCCGCGGCTTTCTGGTTAGCAATGTCTTCCTTGCCAAAGATGCGTCCCAGTGTGAGCAAGTGTTGCTTGACCACTTCGATGTGCTTGCTCTCGCTGTTCTGGTAATCCACGTCGAAATGCAAGGTGGGCGCGATCTGGCTCAGTTCCTTGTAATGGTTGGCCTGGATCGACGTCATCAGTATCAGGTCGGGCTGGAGCGCGTGGATATGCTCGAGATTCGGCTGCACGATGGCGCCCAGGTCGCGGATGCCCTGGTCTTCCTTGTAGCGGGTGAGGAAATGCGGCACGTAATCCTTCACCATGCCGGCCACGGGCACGCCCAGCTGGTCGAAGAAATCGACTTCGTTCATGTCGAGCACGGCCACCCTCTGGGGACGCTGCTTGAGCACCGTCGTGCCCAGCTTGTGCTCGATGGTGATGGGCGCAAACGCCTGCGGTGGCGCGGAGGCGGCAGGCGCTGGCGGCGTCGTGGCTGCCTTGTCGGTGCAGCCTTGCAGGGCAGCCATGGCGGCGAGCAGCACGGCCAGCGCGCAGCGGGATTTGTTCCAGATCATCTCAAGCTCCTGTGGGGGTAAAGTAATTGCAGACGCAGCCGCGCTCGTTGCGCACGATGTGAAAATCGATGTCGTACAGCGCGCGCAAGCGCTCTTCCGTCACGACCTCGTGCGAGGGGCCGGAAAAGCGCACGGCGCCGCCCTGCATGGCGACGATGTGGTCCGAATAGTTGGCGGCGAAATTGATGTCGTGGATCACCAGGATCACCGTGCGGCCCTGCTCGTCGCACAGGCGCCGCAGCGCGCGCATGATTTGCACGGCATGCTTCATGTCGAGGTTGTTGAGCGGCTCGTCGAGCAGCAGAATATCGGTCTGCTGGGCGATCGTCATGGCCAGGAAGGCCATCTGCCGCTGGCCGCCGCTCAGCTCATCGACATACGCCAGGCGCAGATGCTCCAGCGACAGGAAGGCGATGGCGTCATCGATCGCTTGCCGGTCCTGTTCGGTCAACGCGCCACGGCTGTAGGGAAAGCGGCCGAAGGCGACCAGCTCTTCCACCGTCAGGCGCAAGTGAAAATCGGGCGACTGGCGCAGGGTGGCCACGAGTCGTGCATAGTCCCGGATCTGGATGGTTGCAATGCTGCGCCCGTCTATCAGAATCTCGCCGCCATGCGCTTCCTGCAGACGCGCGATGAGCATCAGCAAGGTCGTCTTGCCGGCGCCGTTCGGGCCGATCAAGGATGTCACTTTCCCCCTGGGAAACTGCGCGCTGACCTTGGCCAGCACGCGCTTTTCGCCGTAGTTTTTTTCAATCTGTTTGACGTGGATCATGCTGTGCCTCGGGTGCGGACCATGAGCGCGAGGAAGTAGGCGCCACACACCAGGTTGACGAGGATGCCAACCGTGGTCCGGTAATTGAAAACGTGTTCGACCAGCAACTGGGCGGCCAGGAAGATGACGATGGCGATGGCGCAGCCCAGCGGCAAGGTGACGCGATGGCGCGCCGTGCGGGCCAGGGCGTAAGTCGTGTTCGCTACAAAGATGCCCATGAAGGCCGTCGGTCCCAGCAAGCTCGTCGACACCGCCACCAGCACGGCGATCAGCGCCAGCTGCAGCCGCACCATGCGCCGGTAATCGATACCGAGCGAGATGGCCTGTTCGCGCCCCAGCGCCAGCACGTCGAGCGCCGGCAAGGTTTTCAGCACGGCCACGCAGGCGGCGCCCGCCAGCACGGCCGAGTACAGCAACTGCACGGGCTGCGCCTTGTTGAACGAGGCCTGGCTGAATCCTTGCAAGATGGCAAATTCACCGGGACTGATGCGCAGCTGGATGAACTGGGTAAATGTGCCGATCACCATCGTCAGCACGAATCCCAGCAGCAACAGGAAATACACGTTATTCTTTCCATCACGAAACAGCCAATAGTGGATGGCCCAGGAATACGCGAGCATCAGCGCAATCGACACGACAAAATTGCCGTTCTGCCCCAGCAGCACCACGCTGTGCATGCCCATCGCGAGGATCAGCAGCGATTGCAGCAGCAAATACACGGCTTCGTAACCCATGACGGCCGGCGTCAGGATGCGGTTGCCGGCGATGGTCTGAAACACAATCGACGACACGGCCACGCAAACGCCGCCGATAACGATGGCGGCCAGGCGCGACATGCGCTTGGGAATGACGTAATCGACATCCAGATTTGCGCCGATGAAGAGGAAAGCGAGCGCCAGGGCCAACGCGGCCAGCCAGAGCATGCGCTGGTTCAAACGGCGCCTCATCGCCGCCCCCGGATGATCAATATGAGGAACAGCACGCCCCCCACGCCCCCTGCCGTCAGGCCGATGGGCACTTCGAATGGATAGATCAGCAAGCGCCCCGCGATGTCGCAGGCCAGCAGCAGCGACGCGCCGCCCAGCGCGACAATGGGCAGGGTGCGGTCCAGCTTGTCGCCGTAGCGCAAGGCCACCAGGTTGGGAATGGCCAGCCCGACAAACGGGATCGCCCCCACCGTGATCACCGTGGCCGCCACCGTGACGGCCACCAGCATCAGGCCCAGCGCCACCGTGCCCCCGTAGTTCAAGCCCAGGCTGGTGGCCATGCCCTCGCCCATGCCCAGCACCGTAAAGCGCTGCGCATACAGATACGTCAGAGCAACGATGGGCAGGATCAGATAAATGATTTCATAGTTGCCCTGCACGATCTTCGAGAAATCGCCCAGCAGCCAGCCCTGCATGCTTTGCAGGATGTTGTTGCGGTAAGCATAAAACTCGGCCACGGCGCTCAGCACGCCGCCATACACGAGGCCGATGACGGGGACGAGTATCGTATTCTTGAAGCGGATGCGGCGGATCAGGGCCACATACACGAGGCTGGCGGCAAAACAGAAGGCCAGCGCGAACGCCATCTTGCCGGCCGTGCCCGCCGCGGGCGCCACGGTGAGCGCCACGAGAATGCCCAGCTTGGCCGCGTCGAGACCGCCCGACGTGGCCGGCTCGACGAATTTGTTGCGCACGATGTGCTGCAGGATGACGCCGCACACGGACAGGCCCACGCCCGTCAGCACCAATGCCGCCAGGCGGGGCAGCCGGCTGGCCGTCAGGGTCAGCCAAGCGTCGGCGGACAGCGCGTCGGACGAGGACAACAACTGCGCCCACTCCATCTGCCGCGCACCGACCAGCAAGGACGTGCAGCACAGCAGGAAGAAGACGAAGAACAGACGCGCGCGTGTCAAATGCGGGACTCCGTGCCTGCCTGGCGGGCGGGTGCGGCGATGCGCCAGCCCTTGGCCGCCTGGCGCTGGGCCAGGAAGTGCGCGTACAGGCCGTGCTGCGCGCGCAAGGTGGCTGGCGCGCCTTGCTCGCGGATCACGCCACCGTCCAGCACGACGATCTGGTCGGCCATGGCCACCGTCGACAACTGGTGGGCGATGACGATCACCGTGCGCTTGCCGCGCAGCCGCGCCAGCGCTTCGGCAATGGCCGCCTGGTTTTCCGAGTCGAGCGCGGCCGTCGCCTCATCGACCAGCAAAATCGGCGCATCCTTGACCAGGGCGCGGGCAATCGCGATGCGCTGGCGTTCGCCGCCGGACAGGCGCGCGCCGCCCTCGCCGACCAGGGTATCGAGTCCCTGCGGCAGGCGGGCGATGATCTCGGCCACGCCCGCCTGGCGCGCCGCTTCCCGCACCTCGGCATCGGTGGCGCCGGGCTTGCCGATGCGAATGTTGTCGCCGATGCTGCCCTGGAACAGATAACTGTCCTGGAATATCTGGCTGATCTGGCCAGCCAATTGCTCGCTGGACATATCGCGCACATCGACGCCGCCCACCAGCACCGCGCCTGCGCTGGCGTCAAAGAAGCGCGCGATCAGGCGCACCAGGGTCGTCTTGCCGGAGCCGGACGCGCCGATCAGCGCCGTCATGCTGCCCGGCGCAATCTGCAGGTTGATGCTCGTCAAGACGTCGGTCTGATCCTGTGCATAGCGGAAAGCCACGCCGCGCAATTCGACGGCGCCGTCGCGCGGCGCCTGCGGCTTGTCTGCTTCCGGCAGCGGCTGCACGGCGAAAATATCGCGCGCCGCGTCGAGCGGGCCGCGCGCGCCGCGCAGCACTTCGCCATAGCTAGCCACTTCCTGCAGCGGGTCGACCAAGCGCACCACCAGCAGCAAGGCCACGATGACGGCGATGGCGTCGCCCGCGCCGGCAGCACCGCCCGCCAGGCTGTCAAGCCACAGCGCGGCGGCGGCCAGCAAGGCGGCGAAGATGGCTTGCACGGTCCAGGCGTTGAGCACCGACGACAGCGCCGACAGGTAAATGAGCCGCGTGCCCGCCTGGCGCTGCGCATCGATCGCTTGCTGCAGGAAACGCGTGCCGCCGTCAGCTGCACCACTGCCGTTGCCATTGAATGCGCGCAAGACGGATTGCGCTTGCGCAAACTCAACGAGGCGCTGGCTGGTCTGGGCAAAATGGTGGTGATAGGCATCGTCGGCGCGCTGGCCCAGGTACGCGGTGAGCCGCAAGGCGCCGACCAGCAGGGGCAGCGCCAGCAGCGCGATGAGACCCAGCTGCCAGTGCAGCGCGAACAGCGCGATGACCATCACGACGGGCGTGACGGCGCCGCAAATGACGGGCGTCAACACGTGGGCGGGCAGCTGGGCCACATTCATCATGCCTTGCGTGATGACGTGCCCCAGTTTTGCCGTGTTGTCCGGCGTGAACCAGCCGACGGGCAGGCGCGCCACGTGGTCGCCCAGGCGCTGGCGCGCCCCTTGCAGCACCGTCACGCCCACGCGCACGCCGGCCTTTTCCACCTGGCGCCGCCAGGCCCAGCAGGCGACCAGCCCGGCCAGCAGCACCAGCAGCCACAGGGCCGCGCCGCCCACGTCGCCACCCAGCAGGCGGCCCAGGGCCAGCACCAGCGCCGTGATGGTCAGCCCGCTGAGCACGCCATACGCGAGCGCCATGGCACAGTAGCGGCGGAACACGGGCGCGTCATCACCCAGCAGTTGAATAAACGTTTTCAGCATGGGAGCACCGTGTCTTCCTGGAAATCCTGATAGCCGCCCAGCGCCCACAGTTGCGCATAGCGGCCCTTGTCGGCGAGCAAGCCGGCATGGCTGCCCTGTTCGACGATGGCGCCGTTCTCGACGACGACGATGTTGTCGGCATGCATCACCGTGTCGAGCCGGTGCGCAATGATGAGCAGGGTGCGGTCCCGGGCAAAGCGCGACAGCGCGTCCTGGATCGCCACCTCGTTTTCCGCGTCGGCCGCGGCCGTCGCTTCATCGAGCACCAGCACGGACGGGTCGAGCAGCACGGCACGCGCGATGCTAACGCGCTGCAACTCGCCGCCGGACAATTGCGCATCCTCGCCGATGACGGAATCGTAGCCGCGCGGCAAGGCCAGGAGGCGTTCATGGATGTTCGCCAGGCGCGCCGCCTGTTCGATCTCGTGCATGCTGGCCGATGGCCGTCCCAGCGCGATGTTCTCGCGCACGCTGGCGTGGATCAGGCGCACTTCCTGCAGCACGAAACCGATGCGCCGGTACAGCTCGGGCGTGGCGATGTGCCGCAGGTCGACGCCGCCCAGGGTGATGCGCCCCTCGGTCGGGTCGAAAAAGCGCAGCAGCAGCCGCGCCAGGGTCGACTTGCCGGAACCGGAAGCGCCGACGATGGCCGTCACCGTGCCGGGCGGCAAAGTCAGCGTGATATCCGACAACACCTTGTTGTGTCCATCGTAGGCATAGCCGACGCCTTCCAGGCGGATCTCCGTGCCGTCGGGCAACTGCTGCTCATCCGGCGCCGGCTGCGCCAGCACGGGCGTGTCGAGCAAGGCTTGCACACGCTGGGCCGCCCCCGTGGCGTTGTTGAGGTCATGCGTCAGGTAATGCAGCAGCAGCATGGGCGCGGAAATGCCGGGCGCCACGAGCGCGAACGGCAGGATATCGACGGGCGCAATCCAGTCCAGGGCCACGAAGGCCGTGCCGGCAAGCACCACCACGCCCAGCACGGCGGCCGGCGCGATCAGCGCGTTGGCGTTGGCCATGGAACCGACCAGCGGACGGGTAAACGCGGAAAACGCATCGGCAAACGCATCGACGGCCGTGCGGTAGCTGCCGTGCGCGCGTCCCGTGGCGCCGAACGCCTTGACCACGGGAATGCCGTTGACGAATTCCACCACGGCATTGTTGATGCGCCCCATGCCGGCGACGAATTGCTCCATATTGCCGCCGCTGGCTTTCATGGCGCGGCCGAAGAACAGGAAAAAGCCGGGAAACGGCAGGATGGCGATGAGGGCCAGGCGCCAATCCATGGCGAATAGATACACGACGGAGATGGCGATGGCGCCCACGGCGCGCCCCGTCGTCGTATAGAAGTGCGCCGTGAGGCTGTGCAGGGTATTGATGTCGTCCTGCATCGCCTGCTTGACCTCGCCCGAGGCCCGGCTGGTGAACCAGCCCAGCGGCACCTGCCCCAGGCGCTGCATGGCTTGCAGGCGCAATCGATGCGTGAGGTGGTTGTCGGCCAGGTGTGCGGCCAGTTCGCCCAGCGACATCAGGACCATGCCGAGGAACAGGCAGGCGACGCTGGCGACGATGATCGGCCACACAGCGTCCGGCGCCAGCGCGGGGGCCATGGCGATTTGCGCGATCTGCGCGATGCCCGCCAAGGGCACCAGGGTGAGCATGGACCCCGTGCCGGCCAGCACGGCGGCGACGATCAGGCGTCCGCGGATGGGGTGCAGTATCCGGCTGATTGGGCCGGGCTGGCGGCGTTGGCTACGCATGGGAAAAACGGGAAAAAACGTGCATAAGGTCAATGAATAAGGGTGGCTCTCACCCTATATCCCGAACGAGAATGCAAAACCCTCAATCGGGCCCGAAAAATTGTCAGGCAGCGGCCTGGGGTATGGCTTGCACCGTCACCCAGTAGCGCGTGCGCGCGAGGATTTGTACGGGCAAGGCCAGCGCCAGGTTATGCAGCGCGCGATCCGTGTCGCGCAGGGAAAACACGCCGTTGACGCTCAGGCTGGCCACGGCCGGGTCGCAGCGCAGCAGGCCGGGGCGATAGCGGGCCAGTTCCGCCAGCAGCTCGTCCAGGCGCATGTTGTCGGCCACCAGCACGCCCTTCGTCCAGGCCGCCGCGCTGGCCGGCACGGGGGCGGCCGATTGCACGATGTCGGCCGAGAAGATGGCGCTGTAGCCCGTGGCGATGCCCACGGCGTGGCCGGGCGCATGCGCGAGGCGTATTTCGACGGCGCCCTCGAAGACGGCCACGCGCGACGTGTGTTCGTCTTGTCGCAAGGTAAAACGCGTGCCCAGCGCCTGCACCGTGCCGTGGCGGCCCTGCACGCGGAACGGCCGCTGTGCCGGGTCCGGGTCGTGCGCCGTGGTAACGAGGATTTCGCCGCTGCGCAGGATCAGCAAGCGCTCGCTGGCGTCGAAACGCACGTCGATGGCGGAAGCGGAAGCGAGCATCACGCGCGTACCGTCAGGCAAGATAATCTCGCGGATCTCGCCCGTGGCCGTGCCGTAGCCGGCCGTGGCCACTTGCCAGGCCTCCGTGCCGCGCAGCATGTACGCCATGCCGCCCACGGGCAGCAGCACGGCCAGCAGCTTCAGGGCACGGCGGCGATTCAGGTAGGCGGCCGGCGCCGGTTCGCGCAGCGCTTGCCGGGCCGCATCGCGCGGCACGCTGTGCAGCTTGCCCTCGAACGCTTGCAAACGCTGCCAGGCGATGGCGTGGTGCGGATGGGCCGCGCACCAGCGGGCACAGGCCGCCCGGTCTTCGTCGCTGGCGTCATCGGACCACAGGCGCGCCATCCACTGGGCAGCCTGCTGCACGACGGCGGGCGCAATCACCACCTCCATGGCTCAGGCGTCCGGCGCGTGCATGGCCTGGTAGCAGGCCAGCAAACCGGCGGCGATGTATTTTTCGACGGACGAGACGGACACCTGCAATTCGGCGGCGATGTCGCGATAGCTGAGGCCATCGAGTTTGCACAGCAACAGGGCCTTGCGCGCCTTGGCGGGCAGTTGGTGCAGCACCGCATCGATTTCCGTCAGCGCCTCGATCACCAGCGCGCGCTCTTCCTCGGACGGCGCCAGCGCCTCGGGCACCAAGGCCAGCACTTCCAGGTAGGCGGCCTCGATCTGGCGGCGGCGGTACAGGTCGATGACCATGCCGTTGGCGATCTGCGTCAGGTGACGGCGCGACTCCCCGGCCGGCGGCATGCGCCCCGTCTTCATCAGGTGCAGGTACACATCGTGCGCCAGGTCGGCCGCATCGAAGGCATTGCCGAGTTTACGGCGCAGCAAGCCGCGCAGCCAGTGATGGTGGTCGGTGTACAGACTGCTGACTTGCTGCTGAAGCGCTAACTCGGCGGTGCTCACGATACCCTTCCTGTCGCCAACGGCCGGCAAGAACAGGCGCATCGGATTATAAATGAGAATTATTCTCATTGTACGCGGAGTGACGAGGAAAACGCAATACGGCAACGAGCAGCAAACGCCCTCAGCCCTGCTGCCGGACGGGCCTGAACAGCCTGAAAGCGGCCCACAACGAAGGCCGGTAGACGTGCAATGCGGCAGCGAGCAGCACGCCCCACGCCAGCGGAGCAAGCCCCCCCAGGCGCTGGGCAAAAAACGCGTGGCCCGCTGCCAGCAGCGACAGCAGGACGGTGCTCAGGTACAGCGAACGGCGCGGCAGCGGACGCCAGACGCGCATGCCCAGCTCCGTCTTGACGACAAAATACACGAGGAAGCCCAGCAGTTGAGACACGGCGGCGCCCGTGGCGCCATGGCCCGGCACCAGCACGGCGCCCGCCAGCAAGGTGCCCAGCAAGCCGGCCGCAAAGGCGGCGATGGAAAATGCCGGACGGCGGGCCAGATTGATGCCGACGCCGGTCACTTCCGCCAGGGCATACAACAGCGGCTGGCCGACGGTAGCCACCGCCAGGTACGCGACGCCATGATAGTTGGAAGGCAAGACCCAGCCGATCAGCCAGGCCAGGGCGCCCGCCAGGCAAAAGCCCACCACCACGATGGCCTGCGCATGGCGGCAAATGGCCGCAATATTCGACAGGCCGCCGCCGGCCGCGGCCCATTTGTGCACTTGCGGTATCCAGACAATCGTAAAAATCGATTGCACCAGCCAGGCGCCGGCGGCCACGCGCGTGGCCAGCGCATAAATGCCGAGCTCGTCAAAGCCGGCAAAGAAACGCAGCAAGCCCATGCCGGCCGACAACATGAACATATAAAAGATCCCGCTCACCAGCAGGGGCGCCGCCTCGGAAAACAAACGCCGCAGCAGCACCCGGTCCACGGCGGTGTTCCAGGCTTGCGCCAGCGATACGCGCGCATGCCACAACAGCCATAGCGTGACCAGCCAGGTGGTGGCCACGACCAGGCTTGCCAGGTGCACGAAATTGCGCTGCGGATCCCACCACAGGACAGGCAGCAGCAACAGCAGCGATATTTTCGGCAAGACCTGCGCCAGGCTGAATACCCAGGCGCGCTCCTGCATGCGGAACAGCTGCGCGATCAGGCGATTGGCCAGGGCGCTCAGCATGCCGGCAGCGAACAGGACAGCCAGTGCAGGTTGCGCCACATCAAATAACAGTTGCGCTACGGGCGCGGCAAACACGAGTATCACGGCCAGCGCCACGGGCGCGAGCAGCACGGCCGGCAGCAGGCACGCTTTCAGCAAGCCGCTACGCGCGATGCTGTAATGGTATTCATGCAGGAAAGCCTTATCCAGCCCCAGCGACAGCAGCAAACCGGCCACCGTGCATGCGGTCATGAAGAAATCCAGCTTGCCGATGTCGGCAGGCGGAAACAGCCAGGCCACGGCAGGCACGATGGCCAGGCTGCACAGCAGCGACAAGATGGGGCCGGCTGAAAAACCCGCGAGACGGTTCAGGCGCATCGTTCAGCCGGGCCGGGCATCTCAGCCATGCCTATCGTTGGAGAAGCGATAGGGCACCGTGTCCGAATCGGCCGGCACGCGCCAGTGGTCCGGCGCATCATAGCGATACGCATGGTCCACCGCATTGACGAGGATGGCAAGAGTGCTGCAGTAATTTTGCACGCCATGCCAGACGCGCGGCGGCACGACGAGCAGGCCGGGACGCCTGGTGCCCAGCTTGAATTCGTTGAGCATGCCAAAGGTGGGCGAATCCTCGCGCGCGTCGTACAGCACCACGCGCATCTGGCCTGCCGCCACGAACAGGCGGTCCGTCGTGATGGCATGCGCATGCCAGGCGCTCAGTCCGCCCGGCTCCAGGGTCGAGGCGAATATCTGGCCAATCTGCGCTGTTGCATCAGGCACCCATTCGGTGCGAAAAATTTCAGTCAGGCTACCGTACGCCGTCAAGACAGGCTTGATTTCCTGAAAGATCACGCCATCGATCAAGGAAGGCGTTGTCGGCTTCCATTCCTTGGTAATACTGACACCATCCTGCTTCGCGCCAACCAACAACCAGTTATCTTTCTCAACCACCAGATCTACCCCTAGAATTTTATAAAAATGCTCTTATATATTGCAACCGTATTATCTATCGCCGCGACATGTCCTTCAATCCCCGGCGGCGGCGTAATTCACGTAAAAATGTGCCTTTGCGCCAATATTTGAGCCAGAAGCCGGGATGCGGCGGCCACAGCCCCAACATATAGCAAAGACGGCGTGACAATGCTTTCATGGCCGTTATCGCGGACTGTAGCGGTGCGATAAGACGCTCACGCCCCACCTTGCCATACAGCGTGGTGACTGCCTGCAGAATATTCAACGGATCTTGCATGTGCGTCCACCAGAACGCATGCTCGGCGTGTTGCCGGTCCAGGTAGGCATTGCTGCGGGTACCAGACTGGATCAGGATGGCGCCGATGCGAGGATGGGCCAGCATCGGCCGCCCCGCGCGATATACGCGGTGCAGCCAGGCTTGCGACGGCCAGCAGCGCACTTCCCATGAGGGCTGCCATGGGCCGATCTGCAGGGCCAGCTCACGCCGCATGACCCACAGGGTAGCGGGCACATCCATCCACGGACGGTACGGTTGCACGCCGTCTGCCAGCGCCCCCACCATGTGATACCCGACCGGCAAAACCACCAGTCCCAGGCCAAAGACCAGGTCGGCCGCGGTACGCTCGAGGACTTCAATACTGCTTTGCAAATGATCGGGCAACCACAGGTCGTCGTGGTTCAGGAATGCCAGATAGGTGCCGCGTGCCAGGCTGACGCCGAGATTGTTGGGTCCCGTCTGCTCGCCGTAATTGGTTTCCAGATTCACAAAGCGGATACGCGCGTCGCCGAACGCGGCGACCACCTCGGCGGTATCGTCGGTGCAGCAATCGCCGACAATAATCAGTTCCCAATCCTGCACGGTGCTGGCGAGTGCCGACTGAATAGCGTACCCGAGGATATTGCTCCGGTTATACGTGGCCATGACAATGGAAACGAGCGGTTGTTTCTCCGGCTGCATGGCAGGCCTTTTCAAATAGACAAACAAAAAATGCCGCTCAAATACATTGAGCGGCATTTCGCGATGGACGAATGCAGTATGTTGCTGGCGCTCGCCAGCAAGCATCTGTCCTTAGACGTTGAACAGGAAGTTCAGCACGTCGCCATCCTTGACGACGTATTCCTTGCCTTCGGCGCGCATCTTGCCCGCTTCCTTGGCGCCCGCTTCGCCCTTGTAGGCGATGAAGTCGTCATAGGCGATGGTTTGCGCGCGGATGAAGCCGCGTTCGAAGTCGGTGTGGATCACGCCGGCCGCCTGCGGTGCCGTGGCGCCGACAGGGATGGTCCAGGCGCGCACTTCCTTCACGCCTGCCGTGAAGTAGGTTTGCAGGCCCAGCAGCTTGTAGCCGGCGCGGATCAGACGGTCCAGGCCTGGCTCTTCCATGCCCATGTCGGCCAGGAAAGCGCCCTTGTCGGCGTCGTCCAGGTCGGCGATTTCCGCTTCCAGCGCCGCGCAGATGGCGACGATGGGAGCGTTTTGCGATTGCGCATAGGCTGTCAGCTGGTCCAGCAGCGGGTTATTCGTGAAGCCCGAATCGGACACGTTGGCCACGAACATGGCCGGCTTGGCCGTGATCAGGCACAGCGGCTTGATCAGTTCCATTTCGTCGGCGTCCAGGCCCATCGCGCGCACGGGTTTCGCGTCGTTCAGGTACGGCATCATGCGTTCCATGATGGCCAGCAGCTTGGCCGCATCCTTGTCGCCCGAGCGGGCTTTCTTGTTTTCGCGGTGGATGGCTTTTTCCACGGTGCCCATGTCGGCCAGCGCCAGTTCGGTCTGGATAACTTCGATATCGTCGAGCGGGTTGATCTTGCCTGCCACGTGGATGACGTTGTCATCTTCGAAGCAGCGCACGACGTTGACGATGGCATCCGTTTCACGGATGTGCGACAGGAACTGGTTGCCCAGGCCCTCGCCCTTCGATGCACCCGCCACCAGGCCGGCGATGTCGACGAATTCCACGATGGCGTTGACCATGCGTTCCGGCTTGACGATGGCGGCCAGCGCATCCATGCGTGGATCCGGCACTTCGACGACGCCGACGTTCGGCTCGATGGTGCAGAACGGATAGTTTTCAGCCGGAATGCCGGCTTTCGTCAGTGCATTGAACAGGGTGGACTTGCCGACGTTCGGCAAGCCGACGATACCGCATTGGAGACTCATGGGAAAACCTTTAATAATCAAAGCACATGGCGCCGTCTATCGGCGTGCTTGCCGTGCTGTTAGGGAAAACGGGGCGATTGTTCACCCTTTTCCGGGGATAGTGCGTGTGCTGCATTTCAAGGGGTCAATTGTACCCGTGTCCCGCGCGCTTCAACAGTCCGATGATGGGCAAATGACGCCAAAACAGTCGTATCGTGACGCCATCAGGCCCTGTTCTCAGACCGTATGCAGCTTCATGGTCGCCGCCTCGAACTTGCCTTCGACGATCTGCGGCATGACTTGCAAGGATTTTTCTATCGCTTGCTCGATCAGCTCCTGGTCTTCGCGGCGCGGGCGGTGCAGCACGAAGTCAGCCACCTGCTGCTGCAGGCTCAGGGTGCGCGGATGGCCGATGCCCAGGCGCAAGCGCCAGTAATCCTGCGTGCCCAGCGCGGCCGTGATGTCCTTCAAGCCATTGTGGCCGCCGGCCGAGCCGCCCTTCTTCAGGCGCGCGATGCCGGGCATCAGATCGAGTTCGTCGTGCACGACCAGCACTTCATCGGCGGCGATCTTGAAGAAACGCGCCAGCGCGCCCACGGACTGGCCCGAGCGGTTCATGAAGGTCAGCGGTTCGAGCAGCCAGACTTCGTTGCCGCCGATGGAGGTCTTGGCCAGCATGGCGTTGTAGCGCGAATCGCGCTGCAAGCGCGTGCCGGGCAAGCTGTTGGCGAGGTTGTCCACCAGCCAGAAGCCGGCATTGTGACGGGTTTGTTCGTATTCGGGTCCCGGGTTGCCGAGGCCGACGATCAGGCGTATGGGCATGGCTGTGTCTGCAGTGCAAAAAACGTATTATCGGTGAAAACAGGCAGAAAAAAACCCGTCCGGAGCGAACCGGACGGGTTTTTCCTTGCGACTACCGCATTGCTGCGGCGGCAAAATTACTTCTTGTCAGCAACAACTTCAGCAGCTGCGGCTTCAGCAGCAACGTGGCCAGCCGGTACCGAAGCGGTAGCGATGGTCAGGTTGGCGCCGTGGGTGACAGCGGTCACGCCAGCTGGCAGGACCAGGTCGCCAACGTGCAGCGAGTGACCGACGTCGATGTTCGACAGGTCAACGTTGATGAATTCTGGCAGTTGGCCTGGCAGGCACGAAACTTCGATTTCGTTGGCTACGTGGCTGATGGTCGCGCCGTGCAGTTTGACTGCTGGGGAAACGTCAGCGTTCGTGAAGTGCAGAGCAACTTTCACGTGGATAGCTTGCTTAGCGTCAACGCGTTGGAAGTCAGCGTGCAGAACCAGTTGTTTGTATGCGTGGACTTGGAAGTCGCGCAACAGAACTTGCTGGGAAACGCCGTCGATTTCCAGGTCCAGGATCGACGAGTGGAACACTTCTTTTTTCAGCGCGTGGTACAGGGCGTTGTGATCCAGCGAGATCAGCACTGGGGCTTCAGCGCCACCGTAGACGATACCAGGGGTTTGGCCGGAAATGCGCAGGCGGCGGCTCGCTCCGGAACCTTGCAATTCGCGTTTAAATGCGATAACTTTCATGTGAAACTCCAAGAAGAACAAGGCTTGCGCCTTGTGTTATGAAGATTCCCGCGACCAGGAATCTTCGAAAATGGGCGCATACGCGCCCCGAAAACTAAAATACTACGGCGCAACAGGCAAAAAGCCGGTCGCGCCGCAGGTGACGTCTGTTGCTGCTCTTGTCGAATTAATCGATAAAGAGGGAAATAACCGAATCGCCCTTGATGATGCGCTTGAACGTCTCGGCCAGCAGCGGCGCGCACGTCAATTGACGGATCTTGCCGCAGGCCAGGGCCGCTTCGGACAGGGGGATCGTATCGGTCACGACCAGTTCATCGAGTGGCGAGGCCGAAATACGGTCAATCGCCGGGCCCGACAGCACCGCGTGCGTGCAATACGCCACGACTTTTTTCGCGCCGCGCTCTTTGAGCACTTCGGCAGCCTTCGTCAGGGTGCCTGCCGTGTCGACCATGTCATCCATGATCACGCAGTTGCGGCCTTCGACTTCACCGATGATGTTCATCACTTCGGACACGTTCGCTTTTGGACGACGCTTGTCGATGATGGCCAGGTCGCAGCCCAGGCGTTTTGCCAGAGCGCGCGCACGTACCACACCGCCGACGTCCGGCGACACCACCAGCAGATCCTGGTAGTTTTTCTTTTGCAGGTCGCCCAGCAAAATTGGCGAAGCGTAGATATTGTCGACTGGGATATCGAAGAAACCTTGAATCTGGTCAGCGTGCAAGTCCATGATCAGGACGCGCTCGACACCGGCTTCTTCCAGCATGTTCGCCACCACCTTGGCCGAAATTGCCACACGCGCGGAGCGTGGACGACGGTCTTGGCGGGCGTAGCCGAAGTAAGGAATCGCGGCGGTGATGCGGCCAGCGGAAGCACGTTTCAAGGCATCAACCATCAGCATGATTTCCATCAGGCTGTCGTTGGTTGGAGCACAGGTGGATTGCAAAACAAAAACATCCTTGCCGCGTACGTTTTCGTTAATCTCGACCATTACTTCGCCGTCGGAGAATTTCGAAACGTTTGCTTTACCGAGAGGGATGCCGAGGTTTTTTGCGACCCCCTCTGCCAACGCTGGATTCGCGTTGCCGGTAAAAACCATCAGGTTTTCGTAAGCCATGGGAGTCCCAAGAGGTGATATAGAAGTCTTGAAAAGCACTAACCGGGCATAGGCCCGGTCAGTCATTGTTTAGAATATGCCGCGTGGCGACATATCTGCTTTTTCCCGTACTGGACGCCAACTTCGCATCGACAGACTACGGTGAAATGGTGGCAGGGGAAGAAGGATTCGAACCTTCGCATGCTGGAATCAAAATCCAGTGCCTTAACCAGCTTGGCGATTCCCCTACGTTACTGACTGCTTGCCGTCATGTTGGCCAGTATTATACCGACTATTTGACGCTAAGCAAAATCTTTTTTTGCTCTTTACAACACCGTGAGCATCGGGTGGCGATTCAGCGCTTTTGCCTTCCAGGCGATCCAGACTGGTGGCACATTGCTGAGCACCGCATCCGCTTCTTCCTGACTGCCAAACGCACTAAACACACAAGCACCGGAACCAGTCATCCTGGCCTCACCGTAAGCACCCAGCCATTCTACCGCATCTGCTACCGGCTTGAAAAGACTGCATGCCACTTGCTGTAAATCATTCTTACCAAACCCGCCCGCATCGTTTCCTTCTGCGAGGTGCCTGGAAAAGTCCGCTATTGTGACGGGTTCGGTATTTCTCGTCAAGCCTTCCGCGCAAAAAATTGCGGCGGTAGGTACTTGCACGCCCGGCTCGATCACCACATACCAGCATTCGGGCGTGGCGACGGGCTGCAGGGCCTCGCCCACGCCTTCGGCAAAGGCGTTTTCGCCAAAGATGAAAAACGGGATATCTGCCCCCAGCGGCAAGCCCAGCGCCATCAATTCCTCGCGGCTCAACCCCGCTTGCCACAGGCGGTTCAAGGCCATCAGGGCCGTGGCCGCGTCGGACGAACCGCCCCCCAGGCCGCCGCCCATGGGCAGCACCTTGTCGATGGCGATATCGACGCCGCGCGGCAAGGCGCCCGTGCGGCGCAGCACTTCCGCCTGCAGCAGTTTCGCGGCACGGACGATCAGGTCCTGCTCTTCCGGCACGCCGGCCAGCGCCGTCACGCGGCGGATCAGCGTATCGTCGCGCAGCGCGAAGTGCAAGGTGTCGCCATGGTCGAGCAACTGGAATACCGTCTGCAGCAGATGGTAGCCATCGGCGCGGCGACCGTTAACGTGCAGAAATAAGTTCAGCTTGGCGGGAGCCGGGCAATGATTCAGGGTCGTCAATGTCATGGTGCAGGTGTGGATGGGGCGGCATCGAGCACGATACGCAGCGAGACGGCATCGGCCTGCGCGCTGGTGGTGCGTTCGGCATCGATACGCCGCGGTTGGGGCAAGGCGCCCGGTGTATTCTCAGCAGCATCTTGCCACGACACATAGCGCAAGCGCCAGCCGTCTTTGGTTGTCACGCTGTCATTGGCCGGTGACGCGACGAAGCGCTTGCCATCGGCCCCCACGGCATAGCCTTGCAGCCAGTCGCGCAAGCCCGACACGGGCAGGGACCAGCCCAGCATCTGCGCGCTCAGGGTATCGACATCGGGCGCGCTGCGCGGCGCCTTGCCGCTTTGCGTCAACACGGCCTGCTGCGGCGTGACGGCGATCGTCGCCAAGGTGCTGCCGACGGGCGTATACAGGGTCACATCCGTGCGCGCGGCCGTCTGCAGCCAGTTGAAATTGACGGTGGCCGATTCAGGCTTGTCATCCTTCTGGTACACGACGTTCAAACGGCCCGTCAGCTCCACCTGTTCCCGGTAGGGCGCGACGGCTTCGCCCGATGGCGCGGCGCCGGATGAAAAGGGAGAAGTCAGGGTCGAGCAGGCCGAGAGGGCCAGGCACAGGACCGTCAGGGGCAGGAAATGTTTGGACATGGGTTTGGACATGGGCACAAGGAAAAACCAGCGCCATGGCGCTGGTTTCTCATAGTTGAGTTAATCGGTTCAATCACAAACTGACATTCAAGCGCGCCAGGGTGCTTTTCAGCGCATCGTTTTTCGGATCCTTGCCTTGCGCCTCGCGCCACAGCTTTTGCGCTTCGGCCTTGTCGCCCTTCTGCCACAGCACTTCGCCCAGGTGGACGGCGATTTCCGGGTCGCTGCGCACGGCATAGGCGCGGCGCAGCGCGTTTTCCGCGGCAGCCAGGTTACCCATGCGGAACTGTACCCAGCCCATGCTATCCATGATGAACGGGTCGCCCGGCGCCATCTGCAAGGCTTTTTCGATCAGTGCATGGGCTTCCGGCAGGCGGATGCCCCGTTCGGCCAGCGAGTAACCGAGGGCGTTATACGCGTGCTGATTGTCGGGCGCCAGCGCCATCACGCGGCGCAGGCTCGCTTCCATCAGTTCGAGTTTATCCAGGCGCTCGGCCAGCAAGGCGTAGTCGTACAGCAATTCCGGATTATCGGGGAAGCGCAGCAAGGCATTTTCCAGCACCGTATAGGCGCTTTGCACGTAGCCGGCATCGCGCAGGAATTGCGCGTCGACCAGCAGCACCTGCGCCTGGCTTGCCGGATCGTCCGTTTCGATTTCCGTCAGCGCCTTGCGCGCCGCATCGAGATTGCCGCCACGGGCGATCAGCTGGGCGCGGCGCAAACGCGCCTCGACATAACCGGCGGACGCGCTGTTGTCGATCTTGTCCAGCCAGGCGATGGCGCCGGCCGTGTCGCCGCGCGTTTCGGCGATCTGCGACAGTATCATCAGGGCCTTGAACGGATCGCGCGCGTCGCCAGGGGATTTGTCGAGCACGGCCAGGAAGCGCTTGAAGTATTGCTCCGCGCCCTTGGTGTCTTCCAGCTGCAACGCCACGATGCCGAGCGCATACAGGCCGCCCAGGTTGTCGGGCTGGCTTTTCAGCAGCAGCAGGAATTGGTCGCGTGCCGGCTCCAGCTGTTTTTGCTCAACCAGCAGGCGCGCATACGCGCCGCGCACTTCGACGGCGTCCGGATTCTTTTGCAGGAAGGCAGCCAGCACCTTGCCCGCCGCCTCGGGCTCGCCCGTCACCTGCGCCAGGGTCAGCGCGGCCAGCTCGGAGTTCGGCTTGATCGCCAACGCCTTGTTCGCTTCGCCGATGGCGCGTTCACGCTCGCCGAGCGACAAGGCGCCCTGCGCCAGCACCAGGTGGGCTTCGAACATGTCCAGGTAGGGCTGCACCAGGCGCGTCACCATCGAATAGGCATACAGCTTGTCATTCGAACGCGACAGGATCTGCTGCATCTGGAACAGGGCCACGCCGCGCGCGCCCGGCGGCGCATTGGCCAGGCGCTCGGCAAAAATCGGTTCCGCTTCTTCGATCTTGTCCGTCAAGACGACGAAGCCGAGGAAGAACTGGGTCGCCTCATCCGATTCGGGCGCCAACTCGCGCCACAGGCGGATGGCCGCCAGCGCTTCGCCGCCCTGCTTGGCAGCCAGCGCCATTTCGGAGGCGCGGCGCGCCAGGCGCGGATCGCGCGTCTGCTGCGCCGCCACCATCATCGTCACGTACGGCCCTTGCCACTGGCCGCTCTTGAATTCCATTTCAGCCTTGGTCAGCTTGTACAGCAAATCGCTGCTCAACTCGACCTTGGGCAGCTTCTCGCCCTTGGCGTCGTCGCCGGACTCGATACCGGGCGCTGGCGGCGCAGCGGCCGCAGCGGGACTGGCCGCCCCATCGACGGGGGCAACAGGCGTCTGTGCCATGGCATGCGTGGCCATCAGGGCGGACAAGGTTACAATGGCGAAAGCGTTTTTCAAAGGCTGATCCTGGCTAAACGGCAAAGTTTGATTCTACGCCCAACGCGGCTATCGCGTACTTCACGTATGTAACGAAATATATACGTCGTGGCGGCGTAACGTGCCCGGGCCAGCCATCGGCCGGCGACCCGCCTGTTTTTTACCCGGTTTTCCACCATTCGAGCCCTATGCCAGAATTGCCAGAAGTCGAAGTCACACGGCGCGGTGTCGCGCCCCACATCGAAGGGCGCGCCGTGCGTGCCGTCGTGCTGCGCCGCGACGGCCTGCGCTGGCCCTTCCCCCCTGCCCTGGGCGACCAATTGTCGGGGCAAACCATCGGTCTGACGGGACGGCGCGGCAAATACCTGCTGATCCACTTCCGCCACGGCACCCTGATTATCCATCTGGGCATGTCGGGCCATTTGCGCGTGCTGCCCACGGGGACCGAGGCGCAAAAGCACGACCATTTCGACCTCGTCGTGGAAGACGCGGACGGCGGCAGCCAGGTGCTGCGCATGACGGATCCGCGCCGCTTCGGCGCCGTGCTGTGGCATGACGAGGCCGACGGCCCGCTGGATAGCCACGCGCTGCTGCGCGGCCTGGGCACGGAACCGCTGGAAGGCGGCTTCACGGGCCAGTTGCTGTTCGAGAAAACGCGCAACAAGGGCACCAACATCAAGCAAGTGCTGATGGCGGGCGACATCGTCGTCGGCGTGGGCAATATCTATTGTTCCGAAAGCCTGTTCCGCGCGGGGATCAACCCGAAGACGCCAGCCCGGCGCATCGGCCTGGCCCGCTATGAGAAACTGGCGCAATCGATCCGCGACGTGCTGGCCGAAGCCATCGTGCAGGGCGGCAGCACCTTGCGCGACTTCATCGGCGTCAACGGCCAGTCCGGCTACTTCCAGCAGACGTACTTCACGTACAACCGCGCAGGCAAGCCATGCCGCGTGTGCGGCGCGCCGATCCGCCAAATCGTGCAGGGACAGCGTTCCACGTTTTACTGCGTGAATTGCCAAAAGTAGCCACACTCACGGAGGGAGCCCGATGGTCAGAGACTTGGAACAATACAGCGCATGGCGGCAGGACGTGCAGGCCGCCTTGCAGGCATACCGGCAAGCCGCCAGCGCGGCGGGCCTGGTCGACGGCGCCTCCGCGCTGCGCCTGGCGCGCTGTGGCTCCCGCCTGACTGACGACCGCCTGTCCGTCGCCTTCGTGGCGGAATTCTCGCGCGGAAAATCCGAGCTGATCAACGCCATCTTCTTTGCCGGCTATGGCCAGCGCATCCTGCCCTCGGGCGCGGGCCGCACCACCATGTGCCCCACCGAGCTATTGTACGACGCGGCCTGGCCGCCATCGATCCGGCTGCTGCCCATCGAGACGCGCGCGCAGAACCTGTCGACCAGCGACTACCGCGACCTGCCCGCCGCCTGGACCGTCCTGCCCCTGAACATCGAGGCGGGCGGCGACATGCAGGAAGCCATCCGCCAGGTCAGCCTGACAAAGAAAGTCAGCCAGGAAGAAGCGGCGCGCTACGGCCTGTACGACGCCGACGATGCGGACGCGCCCGCCATGCTGGACGAGGACGGCCAGGTGGAAATCTCCATGTGGCGCCACGCCATCATCAACTTCCCCCATCCGCTGCTGAAACAGGGCCTGGTGATTCTCGACACGCCCGGCCTGAACGCCATCGGCACGGAACCGGAACTGACCCTGAACCTGATCCCGAATGCGCACGCGGTGCTGTTCATCCTGGCGGCCGACACGGGCGTCACGCGCAGCGATATCGAAGTATGGCGCAACCATATCGGCGCCGGCGCGGGGCGCCTGGTGGTGCTCAACAAGATCGACAGCATGTGGGACGAATTGCGCGGCGATGCCGAGGTGGCGCAAGCCATCGAACGCCAGCAGGCCAGCGTGGCGCACCTGCTGACACTGGACGCGGGCCAGGTGTTTCCCGTCTCGGCGCAAAAGGCCCTGGTGGGCAAGATCAACCACGATGCCACGCTGCTGGAAAAGAGCCGTTTGCTGCCGCTGGAGACGGCCCTGTTCGAGGAGCTGATCCCCGCGCGCAAGGACATCATCCGGCGCCAGCTGGCGTTCGACCTGGACGCCATCGAGGCGGCGCAGCAGGTGCAGGCGGCGGCGCGCGCGCGCGGCATCGCCGAGCAGCTGCACGAGCTGCACAGCCTGCGCGGCAAGAACCAGAGCGTGATCGCGCACATGATGCGCCGCGTCGATATCGAGAAGAAGGAATTCGACAGCAGCCTGTTCAAGCTGCAGGCCACGCGCGCCGTGTTTACCCGGTTGTCGACGGAGCTGTACACGAGCCTGGGCATGGACATCGTGCGCGACGATATCGATGGCGTGCGCGCCGCCATGCAGCGCAGCCGCTTTTTCACGGGCTTGCGCGAAGCCGTGCGCCAGTATTTCGAGCGCATCACCCGGAATCTGGACCGCTCGGAGGGCAAAACGGCCGAGATCACGGAAATGATGAACGTGATGTACCGCAAATTCGCCACCGAACATGGCCTGGCGCTGGCCTTGCCGATGCCGTTTTCGCTGGCCCGCTACCGCCAGGAGATCGCCGATATCGAAGCCGTATATCACAAGCAGTTCGGCACGGCCATCCTGCTCACCACCAGCCGGGTCGTGCTGATGGAGAAATTCTTCGACACCATCGCCTCGCGCGTGCGCCGCAGTTTCACCAACGCCAACGACGACGCCAGCGCCTGGCTGAAAGTCATCATGGCCCCGCTCGAAGCGCAGATCGTCGAATACAAGGAACAGCTGAAACTGCGCTTTGCCTCGATCCAGCGCATCCACGACGCCACGGGCAGCCTGGAACAGAAAATCGCCGGCTTCGAAGCCAGCCTGGCGGCGCTCGAACGCGACAAGGCGCAGCTGGCGCAATTGCTCGCTGCCTTGCGCACGGCCAGCGCCACATAAAACACGCAACAACACGCCACAAGATACTGGAACCCTGCATGAAACGTCTGCTGCATCCGCTCTCGCCCGCCACGGGCGTGGCCCCCATTGAAGATTATATCGACCCGACTTTTTCCGCCACCGTCATCGCCTGGCAAAAGCAGCATGGCCGCCATGCGCTGCCATGGCAAAACACGCGCGACGCCTACCTGATCTGGCTGTCCGAAATCATGCTGCAGCAAACGCAGGTCACCGCGGTACTCGGCTACTATACGCGCTTCCTCGAACGCTTCCCCACCCTGCGCGATTTGGCCAGCGCCCCGGTGGAAGACGTGATGGCGCAGTGGAGCGGCCTCGGTTACTACACGCGGGCGCGCAACCTGCACAAGTGCGCGCAGCGCGTGGTGGCCGAATACGACGGCGTCTTCCCCAGCGACCCGGCCTTGCTGGCCGACCTGCCCGGCATAGGTCGTTCGACGGCGGCCGCCATCTCCGCTTTTTCCAGCGGCACACGCGCAGCCATCATGGACGGCAACGTCAAACGCGTCTTCGCGCGCACCTTCGGCATCGATGCCTATCCCGGCGAAAAACGGGTCGAGGAAGCCATGTGGCGCCGTGCCGAAGCGCTGCTGCCAGAGACAGGTATCGAAGCCTACACGCAGGGCCTGATGGACTTCGGCGCCACCCTGTGCACGCGCAGCAGCCCCGATTGCGGCCGCTGCCCGCTGCAGCCGCGCTGCGTGGCCTACGCTACGGGCCGCACCAAGGATCTGCCGGTGCGCAAACCGAAGAAAACCAGCCCGGAAAAACACGCCGTCATGCTGGTCATCATCGACGATGGCCAAGTGCTGCTGGAACAGCGTCCCGGTTCCGGCATCTGGGGCGGCTTGCTGTCGCTGCCGGAACTCGATGGCCACGTGCTGGCCGGCGAGGACTGTGTGCGCGACATCGATCAGGAGCTGCTGGCGCACGCCGTGGCGCCGTTTGGCGCAATCGAAACGCAGGAACGACTGCTGCCCATCGTGCACGTGTTTACCCACTACAAACTGCACATCGTTCCCTGCCGCATCACCCTGGCGCGGCGCCTGGCGCTGGCCGGGGAAGGCACGCACGTCTGGTACGACGGTGCGAAGATCGCCGATGCGCCGCTGCCCGCGCCCATCAAGAAACTGCTGCTGGACCTGTTCGGCGATGCGCGTTCGGCGCAGCGCAGCATGTTCTAGTGCGGCGTTTTGTACTGCTCGCGCTGGCGGCGCTGTGTCTGCACGACGCCCACGCGGCGAACGACCTGCCCGAGGTAAGAATTGGCGTACTGGCCTACAAGGGCGGCGACGCCGTGCAGCAAGACTGGTCGTACGTGACGCGTCACCTGCAGGCCAGCATCCCCGGCATCCGTTTCATCCTGGCCGACTACGACCAGGCGGGCCTGACGCGCGCCGTGCAGTCGCAGGCCATCGCCTTCGCCATCACCAGCAGCGGCCATTACGTGGCGCTCGAGCACAGCGATGGCGCCAGCCGCATCGCCACCCTGGAATCGCCATGGACGGAGTCGCCGCGCCAGGCCATCGGCTCGGCCATCGTCGTGCGCAGCGCGTCGCCACTGCATGACCTGGCCGACCTGGCTGGCAAGAACGTGATGGCCGTGGCGCCCGACGCCTTTGGCGGCTACCAGATCGCCGCGCGCGAACTGCGCGAAGCGGGCATCGACCTCGCGCATGATTTTGCCAGCCTGCGCTATAGCGGTTTCCCGTCGCAGCAGATCATCGACGCCGTGCGTGCGGGGCGCATGGATGCGGGCATCGTGCGCACCTGTCTGCTCGAACAGATGGTGGCGCGCGGCGAAGTACGGGCCGAGGAACTGCGCGTGATCACCACGCGCCCGATTCCCGGTTTTCGCTGCGCCAGCTCGTCGCGGCTGTATCCGGACTGGCCCTTCGTGGCCCTGCGCCAGACGCCGCCCGCGCTGGCGAAAAAAGTGGCGCAAGCCCTGCTGGCCATGCCCCGCACGGAGGAAGGCTACAGCTGGACGGTTCCCAGCGATTACCAGATCGTCGATGAACTGTTCCGCGACCTGCACATCGGTCCCTACGCCTACCTGGACAAGCTGACGTTCGAAACGGCGCTGCGCCGCTACTGGGGCTGGATGCTGCTGGTGCTGGCCCTGCTGGTGGCCTGGGCCGTGCACACGGTGCGCGTGGAATACCTGGTCAGCCGGCGCACGGAGCAACTGCGCGCCGCCCAGCACCAGCAGCGCGCGCTGGAAGAGCAGGCGCGCCAGCGCCAGGCCACGCTAGACCACACGGCGCGCCTGGCGATTCTGGGCGAAATGGCCAGCGCCATCGCGCATGAATTGAACCAGCCGCTGGCCGCCATCGGCAATTTCGCGCGCGGCATGGCGCGCCGCATCACGGCGGGTCGGCTCGATGCGGCGCCCCTGCTCGACGGCGCGCAGGAAATCGCCACGCAAAGCGAACGCGCGGGCGCCATCATCCGTCACATTCGCGCGATGGCACAAAAGCGTCCCGCGCACAGCACGGCCTTCGCCCTGGCCGACGCCGTGGAGCAAGCCGTGGCCCTGTTCCGCGCGGCCCATCCGCAAGCCAATATCAGCTGGCGCCACGAGGCGGTCAGCGCGGCACCGCGCGTGCTGGCCGACCCGCAGCAAGTGCAGCAGGTGCTGCTCAATTTACTGAAAAATGCGCTCGATGCGCAGCTGGAAAACGGCAATCCGCAGCACCCCATCGGCGTGCTGCTGCACCGCGAAAACGGCGCCTGCACGGTGGCCGTGCGCGACGCCGGCTGCGGCCTGGAAGCGGCGCAGATGGCGCGCCTGTTCGAACCCTTCTTTACCACCAAGGCCGAAGGCCTGGGCCTGGGCATGTCGCTCAGCAAAAGCATCATCGAATCGTTCGGCGGCAGCCTGTCGGCGCACGCCAACGCCGATGCGCCGGGCTTGACGGTCTGGTTCCGCCTGCCCGAAGATAGCGGCATGGAAGCAGACCAGAAAAGACACGAGGAAACACCATGAACGAAAGCGATGCGATTATCTTTGTCGTCGACGACGACGCCGCCATGCGCCGCTCGCTGGCCTATCTGTTCGATTCGGCCGGCTGGCAAGTGGAGACGTTCGAGTCGGCGCGCGACTTCCTGCAGCGCTACGCTGGCCATGTGCCGGGCTGCCTGCTGCTCGACGTGCGCATGCCTTTGATGAGCGGACTGGAACTGCAACAGGAGTTGAACAACAGGACCGGGCACGCCATCTCCCTGCCCGTGATTTTCCTCAGCGGTCACGGCGACCTGGCCATGGCCGTGCAGACGATGAAGGCAGGCGCCTGCGATTTTTTGGAAAAGCCGTGCAAGGACCAGGTATTGCTCGATGCCGTCAGCCGGGCCGTGGCCCGCAGCGTGGAAGAAAGCCGTAGCGCCGCCAGCACGAATACGGCGCAATCGGCGCTGGCCAGGCTCACCGCACGCGAGCGCGAAGTGGCGTTGCTGATGGCCGAAGGCAAAGCCTCGAAAGTCATCGCCCGCGAACTGGGCATCAGCGACAAGACGGTACAGGTGCACCGCCATAACACGATGGAAAAACTGGGCCTGCATTCAGCAGCCGAGGTAGCCCGGTTGCTGATGGCCAGCGGCGAGATTTAAGCCCGCACGATACGCGCCGGCAGCCCCTGCCGCACCGACGTGCCCGAAACGGGATCGACGAACACGTTCTTGTCGCCGCGGCTCGGGTCCGTCAATCCCAGGTCATTCAGGTTGATGCCCGCGCCGATGGTCGGTTCATCTGGCTGGCGCAGCTTGCCGATACGGTGGGCGCGCGCACCGTGCTCCTTGTGGCCGAAACCGTGTTCGACGGCAATCACGCCCCGCTGCACGCCATGGCGCAGCATCACCGTGGCCCTGGCCCTGCCACCCGGCGTTTCCAGGTAAATGGCATCGCCATTTTCCAGCTTCAAGCGGGCCGCATCGTCGGGATGCACGGCGACCGGGTTATCCGGATGGATGCCGCGCAAGCGCCGCGCACCGATGCTGTAGGAGTTCTGCAGCGCCGATTTAAAGCTGATCAACTCGAACGGCCACTCGCTGGCTGGATAGGTTTTGCGCACGGGCGTCCCATCGGCAAACGCCGCCACTCGCCACGCGGGCGTGCCGGGGAAACGCTTGCCGCTCAAGCTGTTCTTGCTCACACCCAGGCCTTCGTTGTACAGCATCATCGGTTTCAGATAGCGGTGCGTGGACCAGTCCTGCGGATACGGCGTCTCGTCGATCACGGGTGCAGGAGCTGCCGGCGCCTTGGGATTCGCCGGTGGCGGCAGGCGCAGGCCGAACATCTCGCCATAGCTCTGGTAGCGCCCTCCCCGCGCCAGCATGAAAGCCACCTTGCGCCACTCTTCCGGCTTCAAGGTGCGCTCCAGTTCTGTGCGGATGCGCGCCACGCCGGACAGTTCGATATCGTCGTCGCTAGCTTCCGGCACGGATGTTTTCCCTTGCCAGGCGATGTTGGCGCCGCCCCGCAGATACCAGTCTTCCGCGCGCTGCAAGGGGAAGCGCTGGCCATCCATGTCTTGCAAGGCCTCTGGACCGAAACCGGGCAAGTCCATCGTTTTCGCCAGCGCGATGAAGAACGATTCCATGCAGATGGTCTGGCCGTCCGGCGTCTTTTGCACGCGCGGTTCGACCACGGGCCAGCGCGCCGTGCTCATTTTGACTGGCATGCCGCCCCAGGCGCCAGCCCAACCCCAGCTTTCGTACAGCAAGGTATCGGGCAGCAGGTAGTCGGCAAACGCCGAGCTTTCATTGATGAAGGGGTCGATGGCGACGATCAGGGGTATCTTCTTCGGATCGGCCAGCTCTTTGCCGATCTGCGCGCGCAAACCCGTGATGCCGTAGACGGGATTGCAGCTCCACAGGATCAGCGCCTTCAAGGTGTACGGGTAGCCGTTCATGGCGCTGGTCAGCCACTCGGTGGCCAGCGCGGGTGCATTCGGATACCACGGCGCCTTCGCCGGATACGCCTTGCCCGCTTCTTTCTTCAGCTTGAATTCCGAGGTTTTTTCATACGGCACATTGCGCCCGATCGGCATGCCGGCCGCCTTGATCTCGCCATCGAAACTCTCGAGGTTATAGCGCGGACCGGGTCCCGCATCCTTGAAGCTGCCGCCGTTGACCAGGGTGCCGCCCTTGCGATTCAGGTTACCGATCAGGGTATTGAGCATGACCAGCGCATACGCGTTATAGAATCCCGCACCCGACATCATGCCGCCGTGCGCATTGACGGCAGCGCGCTTGCCATGACTGGTGAGTTCCTGCGCCAGGCCTTCGATGATGTCGCGTGAAATGCCGCAGGCCGCCGCGTATTCATCCATGCTGTGGCGCTGCGCTTCCTCGTTGAGCATCGTTATG
Organism: Janthinobacterium sp. SUN100; assembly: GCF_030397705.1. Classification (NCBI taxonomy): domain Bacteria; kingdom Pseudomonadati; phylum Pseudomonadota; class Betaproteobacteria; order Burkholderiales; family Oxalobacteraceae; genus Janthinobacterium; species Janthinobacterium sp. SUN100. The sequence goes on from NZ_JAPUBU010000003.1 coordinate 233,564, forward strand.
GCCGTCTTCAGGTGCAGTGGTGCACCCGCCACGTCCAGCGGGCCGTCGAAGAACAGGCGCGCCTCACCCTTGGCGGCATTGTGTGGCACGATCGCTTGCGTGGCGGCGTCGATCACGCAGAACGGGTCGCTCTCCTTGTAGCGCTCTTCTTCCGACAACTCCACCGCGCCCATATCCGACGCGCGCAGGTAGCGGCCATCGCGTGGATGGCCCTTCTCGTTGATGATCAAATGCGTGGCATTGCACCAGGCGGCCTCGCCCGCCGCTTCCGCCACCTTCAGGTTCGGCTGCACGAGGAAGTTGCGGTCATAGCGTTCGTGCTCGATGATCCAGCGGATGATGCCCATGGCCAGCGCGCCGTCCGTGCCCGGCTTGATGGGTACCCAGCGGCTGCGGTCGCCCGCGGCCAGGCTGTCCGCGTTTGTCAGCACGGGGTCGACGACGACGTAGCTGAATTCGCGCTTGCCCGAGCGGGCCTTGGCGATCAGGGTGCCCTGGCGCTTGAACGGGTTGCCCGCGTTGCCGGGCGCCGTGCCGACGAACATGCAGAATTCCGTGTTTTCCAGATCCACTTTCGCGTGCGGCATTTTCTTCATGTCGCCGAACATGGCGCCCGAGCCGCTACGGTAGGCGCCGCCGCAATACGAGCCGTGGTTGACCAGGTTCAAACTGCCGTACGACTGCTTGAAAAAGCGCGTGCCGAACGCCAGGCGGCCATCGTCGGTACTGCACATCAGGCCCACCTGGTTCACTTGCGGGCCCAGTTCCGGCTGCGCCGGATCGATCGGCTTTTCCAGCTCGCGCAAGGAGCGCAGTCCCTGCACGTGGCCTTCGCCAAACAGGTCGCCGCCTTCCGTCACTTCCTTCACCAACTGGTCGAAGGCGATCGGTTCCCACTGGCCGCCGCCGCGCGGCCCTACACGCTTCATAGGCGCCAGCACGCGGAACGGCGACTCCATCTGTTCCAGCACGCCGTTGCCGCGGCCGCAAGCCGTCGAACGGCCCTTCAGCCCCTTTTCCTGGAAGCGCGACAGCGAGACAAAACTGTCGCGGATCGAGGTCTGGTAAGGCAGCGCCGGATCGGCCGACAGGGGGCTGTACGGGTTGCCCGCCACGCGCAGCACCTTGCCGCTTTTTTTATCGAGGCGCACGCGCACGCCGCAAAACGTGGTGCAGCCCATGCACATGGTGTAGCTCACTTGCTGGTCCGGATTGACCGTCAGCTTGCCCGTGGCCGTATCGACGGAAAACTCGGGCGGCAGGGAATTGCCATGCAGTTTCTGCACGGGTTTATCCTTGCCCAGCGCATGGTCGACCATGCGGCCGGCCGTGGTGGAAAAGCTGGCGGCAAACGCGGCCAGGCCGCCGCCGATGGCGCCGTAGCGCAACAGCTTGCGGCGTTTTTCGTTTTCGTCGTCAGGGACGTCGTTGTGTGCGTTGTTGTGTATTTGATCGTTCATCGTTAACTCCTCAGTGCGTGGCCATGACGGGACGGCTGCGACCAGCGACGACGCGTCCCGCCCATGGCAAAAATTCCAGCATCAGCAACAGCAGCGCGATCCACAGGCCGGCCGTGCCAATAATGCCCAGCAAGCCATCGTTCCCCATCGGCAGGTGGTAGTCGTACAGGCCTGCGCCGGTCTTCGGAATCGTCTGGCCGCCGATAAAAATCGTCCAGCGCATCATCCAGGCGCTATGCAGCGCGATCAGGCCATTGGCCAGGCCACTCGTGGCCGGACGCCAGATGGCCAGCGCCATCGGCACGATGGCCGACAGCACGGCCCAGACGGCCGTGAACTGCCATTGCGGCATGCCCGCCACCTGCGTAAAGGCCATGCTGTGGCTGGCGCTCACGCCGGAGAGACTGACGAACAGCCAGCCGCCGCCCAGTGCCAGCACCAGCGCCAGCGACAGGGCCAGCGCGCGGTTCAAGGACACTTCCAGGGCCTGGTCGCGGCCCGGCAGGAAGCGGTTGAACAGCAGCGCCAGGCCCACGGCCCCGACAAAGGCCGTGGCGGCAAATTGCGCCGGAAGGAAAGGCGTGAACCAAAGGGGACGGGCACGCACCACCATCACTTCCATGCCCGTGTACAGGCCCACGACGAAGGCGGCCAACAAGGTGAAGGCAGCGGCGACGCGAATGGCCCGCAAGGATGCGGCGCCGCCGCGCCCCAGCAAACGGTAGGCGAAGGCCAGGCGGTCCTGGCCCTGTCCCCGCGTGGCGAAATCCACGCGCAGCGCCAGCCACGCGTACAGCATCAAACAGCCCAGGTACAGGGGAATGAAGAACGAACCCCACGACATCCACGACTGCGGCTGGAAATAAATATAGAAGTGGTAGAAGCGGCCCGGCCCGTGCAAGTCGGCCAGCAGCGCCACTGGCGCCGTCATGCCGCACACGAGGGACGCCAGCAGCGCAATGCGCCCCAGGCGTTCATACGCCTTGCGGCCAAAGACGAAGTACGGCAGGGTCAGCATGAAACTGCCGTAACTGAGGCCGATGAGGAAAAAATACTGTACCGCCCACGGCAGCCATGCCGCTTCGCGCGTGACGTTGAGAATTTCGGTGATGTGGCTGTCCATGGTTTATTTCCCGTGTTTGCTCGGTTGCCAAAGAGTCGCTTCGCCCTCGACGTGGCCGGCGAAGCGCGTGTCCAGTCCCAGGTAAAACACGTGGGGCTGGGTGCCCTGCTCGGGTTTCAGCACCTTCACCTTGTTCTCGGTCAGCAGCTGGTGCACCACGCTGTCCGGGTCATTCAGGTCGCCGAAGATGCGCGCGCCGCCCACGCAGGTCTCCACGCAGGCGGGCAGCAAGCCTTCGTCGACCCGGTGCGCGCAGAACGTGCATTTGTCGGCCTTGCCCGTTTCGTGGTTGATGAAGCGCGCATCGTACGGGCAGGCTTGCACGCAGTAGGCGCAGCCCACGCAGCGGTCGCCATCGACGACGACGACGCCATCCTTGCGCTGGAAGGTGGCGCCAACTGGACAGACGGGTATGCAGGGGGGATTGGCGCAGTGGTTGCACAGGCGCGGCAGCATGTAGGTGCCGCAGCGGTTCTCTTCCTTGACTTCATAGGTCGAGACGATGGTGCGGAAGCTGTTTTCCGGCACGGCGTTTTCCATGATGCAGGAGACCGTGCAAGCCTGGCAGCCGATGCATTTCTGCACATCGACCACCATCGCCCAGCGCTGGCCGCCTTCGCCCTTGGTGGCCGCCTTGCCTGGCAGCGGCGCGATGGCCGCCCCGATGGTTACGGCTGGCAAGGCGCGCAAGAAACTGCGGCGCGATTCAATCATGACACTCTCCTTGACTATGGGCGGCAAGCCCTTGTTGACTTGCTGCCATGATAGAAAAGAAGGCGCTACGGGGGTATTGGGGTGATCGGGTGGAGACCTAGATGATCATGCCAATTGACAGAGGAGAGGAATGGGGGTAATGCCCTTACAGCTCGTCGAGCGAATACAGCCGGCGATGCTCGCGAATCGCGTAGCGGTCCGTCATGCCGGCGATGTAGTCGGCGATCTTGCGCGCCTGCCGCGTGACGGTGCCATCCCTGTCATCGCCAATAAGCTGATAGTCGGGCGGCAGCAGGGCTGGTTCGGCCATGAAGCTGCCATACAGTTCGCGCACGATGCGGCTGGCCTTCACGCGCATGCGGTTGACCTGGTAGTGGCGGTACAGGTTTGCGCGCAAAAAGCGCTTGAGCTCCGTCGCATCCTTGCGCATGGCGTCCGAAAAACGGATCAGCGGAGGACTGGCGCGCACTTCGCTGACGTCGCGCGGCGCGGCGTCCGCAATCAGGGACGTCGACGTGACGATCAGATCGTCGGCCAAGGCCGTGATCAGGCGGCGCAGGGTTTCGTAGATGGCGCGCCGGCCGGACAGGCCGGGGAATGCCTGCTGCACCTCGCGCCACAGGCGACCGAAGAATTCCACCTCTTCCAGCTGGGCGATGGTGATCAGGCCGGAACGCAGGCCGTCGTCGATATCGTGGCTGTTGTAGGCGATTTCATCGGCCAGGTTCGTCAGCTGCGCTTCCAGGGTCGGTTGCGTGCGGTCGATGAAGCGCTGGGCCACGGGACCGAGTTCGCGCGCATGCGCCAGGGAGCAGTGTTTCAATATGCCTTCGCGCGTCTCGAACATCAGATTCAAGCCATCGAAGGCACCGTAATGCTCTTCCAGGGTGTCGACCACGCGCAGGCTTTGCAGGTTGTGCTCGAAGCCGCCGTGCGCCTGCATGCACTCGTTGAGCACGTCCTGGCCCACGTGGCCAAACGGCGTATGGCCCAGGTCATGCGCGAGCGCGATGGCTTCCACCAGGTCTTCGTTCAGGCGCAGGTTGCGCGCAATCGAGCGCCCCACTTGCGCCACTTCCAGGCTGTGCGTCAAACGCGTGCGGAACAGGTCGCCCTCGTGATTGAGGAACACCTGGGTCTTGTATTCGAGGCGGCGGAAGGCCGAGGAATGGATGATGCGGTCGCGGTCGCGCTGGAACTGGCTGCGCGAGGCGTGCGGCGCCTCGGCAAAGCGACGTCCCTGCCCCTGTGCCGAATGGGCCGCGTACGGGGCGAGGAAGTCTTCGGGTAGCATGTTATTGCACTCCGGCGGCCAGGGTGGCCAGCACCAGTTCATGCGGTGCGGACGTGATGTTCGGGCAGCCCAGGGGTTGCAACAGGATGAACTTGATGGCGCCGCCCTCGTTCTTCTTGTCCACTTCCATCAGCTCCAGCCAGCGCTCGACACCGAGGTCCGGCGCCTTCACCGGCAGGCCGGCGGCGGCCACCAGCGCGCGCACGCGCTCGACGGCCGCCTGGTCGATATAGCCCATGCGGCACGACAGGTCGGCCGCCATCACCATGCCGCAGCCGACGGCTTCGCCGTGCAGCCAGTGGCCATAGCCCAGGCCCGCCTCGATGGCGTGGCCGAAGGTGTGGCCGAAATTCAGGATGGCGCGCAAGCCGCCTTCGCGCTCGTCCTGGCGCACCACGTCGGCCTTGATTTCGCACGAGCGGGCGATCGCGTAAGCCAGCGCACCCTTGTCGCGCGCCATCAGCTTGGCCATGTTCGCCTCGATCCAGTCGAAGAAGGCCGCATCGATGATGGCGCCATGCTTGATCACTTCGGCCAGGCCGGCCGACAGCTCGCGCGCCGGCAGGGTTTCCAGGGTCGAGGTGTCGGCGATCACGGCGCGCGGCTGGTAGAAGGCGCCGATCATGTTCTTGCCCAGCGGGTGGTTGATGCCCGTCTTGCCGCCGACGGAGGAATCGACCTGCGCCAGCAAGGTGGTGGGCACTTGCACGAAACCGATGCCGCGCATATAGCTGGCCGCCGCATAGCCGGTCAGGTCGCCGATCACGCCGCCGCCCAGGGCCACCAGGGTGGTCTTGCGGTCGCATTTATTGGCCAGCAGCGCGTCGAAGATCTGCATCAGGCTGGCCCAGTTTTTATATTCTTCGCCGTCCGGCAGGACGATGCTGATCACTTCGCGGCCATCGCTGGCCAGCGCCGCTTGCAGGCGGCCCAGATACAGGGGCGCGACAGTGGTATTGGTGACGATGGCCACCTTGTGGCCGCTGATATGGCGCAGCAGCGCATCGGCGTCGGCCAGCAGGCCGGGACCGATGGCGATCGGATAACTGCGCTCGTCGAGGTCTACGCTCAACAACATTTTGGATTGCTCGTTCATCGAAGGCTCTGCATGAATGACGCAATTGGGCGAGGCCTCGCATTCGAGGCTGGCCAGCTGCATCAGGATGGTCTGAACCATCGATTGTACGTTAGGACGGCCCGTGTCGATCACAATGTCGGCCACTTCCATGTAATGGGGCTCGCGCTGGGACGTCAATTCCTCCAGCTTGCGGCGCGGGTCGGCCGTCTGCAGCAGGGGGCGGTTCTTGTCATGGCTGGTACGCGCAAGGATGTTGCTGACGCTGGCGCGCAGGTAGACGACCGTGCCCCGCTCCTTCAGGTAGGCGCGACTGTCGGCGTTGAGGATGGCCCCGCCGCCCGTGGCCATGACGATGCCTTCCTGGGCGCTCAGGTCGCGGATGACTTCGGCCTCGCGCCGGCGAAAGCTGGCCTCGCCCTCGATTTCAAAGATCCACGGGATGGTCGCTCCCGTGCGTGCCTCGATCTCGTGGTCGGAATCGACAAAGCGCAAGCCCAGCTTGCGGGCCAGGATGCGCCCGATCGTGGTTTTGCCTGCGCCCATGAGGCCTACTAAAAACAGATTTTGCATGTGCTGCGACAGTTAATTTGGATTACGACAATCAGTGGCTTGCCCATACGGACTCAGGACGCCTGGAGGTGAAACATCCACGCGGTTAAAGTCCGTAGCCAGCCCCGGAAGCAAAGTGTAACCGACATAAGTTGCCTCCGTCCCGGAACTATTGCCACGAATCGTCAATTCGACGTCCAGCCAGTTGGCCCTGTCGCGCGGATAAGTCAGGGTAACGATCGCCGTTCCCGAGCTGTCGGTCTTGCCACCGGTCGACAGATTGAGCGGAATGCCCGGGTCGAGACGGCCATTGAGGTTGAAGTCGTTATTCGGATTGAAGGTGCCGCTGCGGTCCCGGTCTTCATTGTCACAGGCGTTCGCTGTCCTCACGACTATCCACGACTCGGCAATCTGGGAATATTGCAGATAGCCTTTGTAATAATAGCGGGGCCAGGCAGCGGCCGTGATGATCACGTCCGGCACGGGGTTACCGGCGGCGTCCGTCACAAACACGCTATACGTCTTGCGATAGGTGCTGCTGTCGGAGGCGTCAAGCGCATTGCCGCTGCCGGCGCTGATGAACAGCGATTTCTTCGTCACCGTCAGCTTGACCGTGGCGGCATTGCTCGATACGCCCTGCAGTTGCGCCTTGACAACGACGCCATCGACACCGGTAGTCCCCTGCCCCGCGATGTAGCTGACCGTGGCCACGCCATCGCTGTCAGTGGTGACCAGCGAAGGCGAACTCAGGGAACCATTGCTGGCGTCGGCCTGGATCGAGAAGCTCACCTGTGCATTCTTGACCAAGTTGTTTTCCACCGAGCCATCGCGTACGACGGCGCGCAAGGCGCTGCGCTGCGCCGTGCTGCCGGCCGTATTGGCGCCGATGACTGCCGGGTCGGCTTGCAAGCTGATCGTGGCCTGGGCCGTCAATGGCGCAACGAACTCCACTTCCGACTGCACCAAGGCGCCGCTGCCTTCGTACTTCGCCGTCAGGGCGGTCAGGCCGGCGCCGCTGGCCTGTACGTAGGCGATGGCATTGCCTCCCACCAGCGCCAGCGGCGCCTGCAATGGCGTGCCGCAGGCGGCATCCTGATAGATGGCGCCGCGCGATGTACTGAAACGCACATTGCCCGTTTGTGGCACGCCCGCCACATCGCTATGCACCGTCACCGCATAGCAGGTGTTCGTGTTCAAGGTGCTCAACGCAACATTGTTACCCGACACGGCATTGATCGTGAAATTTGATGCATTAATTGCAATTGGCAACACGACGCTATCCCCCTGCGCCTTGACGCTGATGCTGTCGCTGCTGCCCACCTGGGCATTGTAGCTCAACACCAACTGGCCGTTGTTGTCGGTCAGTGCGGGACTGGCGCCGCCGCCCTTGACCGTGAGGGCATTGCTGCGGGCGCTAAAGGTCACCGGCTTGCCGACGAGGGGATTGCCGCTCGAATCGACCAGCTTGACCACCATGTCGGTGCTCGTCTTCAGGTTCACCGTCGAAAAGGCATTGATGACCAGCCGGGTGCCGCTGACGCCGATGTCCGTGCTGGCCGTTTGCGCGCCTGCGCTGGCCGTGACCTTGATCGTGCGCAAGCTGGCATCGCCCCCCGTATTCAGGCTGACCTGCGCCTGTCCCAGCGCATTGGTATTGACCTTGGTCGCGCCCAGCGCGCCCGAGTCGGCGCTGAACGTCACGCTGGCATTGGGCACAATGGCATTGTTGGCATCCTTGACAAAGGCGATCATGTTGACGGCGGTACCGCCCGATGAAGCGAGGGTGCCACCGGAAGAGGTCAGCAGCAAGCTGGCAATGCCGGAGGTGACGGGCACCACTTTCACCACCACGGGGGCCGATTCAACACCGCCGCTGCTGGCCTTGATGGTAATGTCGCGCAAGCTCGCATCGCCTTTCACGCTGAGTTTTTCCGTCACCGTGCCATTGGCATCCGTCACGCGGTTGGTATTGCTGATGGTGCCGGAACTGGCAGTGAAGGTCACCGTCTGGCCTGTCATGGCATTATTACCAGGATTTTTTACCACGGCAGTCAGTACGACTTCCGTGCCATCCGCGCCCGAGGCAACAATCGTTGTTGCGCCAGCAACCAATACCACACTGCCAACGCCGGCATTCGCGCCATCCTTGACGCCCAGGGTCGGATCACCGCCACCGCCGCCACAGGCGGCCAGCAAGGCGCCCAGCGCCAGCAAGACCAGCCAATTCGATACCCGACTCCAATAAGTGTTGCTCCAAGATACATTCCGCATAGTCGCCATCAGTCCGCTTTCGTTTGCATTGTTACTTAAACGTAAAGATGTGACATTAACGTGTTGCTGGCCGATCTGCCACTATTTTCGGCGTAATAAACACCATCAGTTCGGTTTTTTCTTGACTGCGGCCCGTGCTGCGGAAAAAAACACCGAGCACGGGGATGTCGCCCAGCAGTGGCACCTTGCTGTCCGTGCCCCGTTCGGACTGCTGATAAATGCCGCCCAGCACCACCGTGCCGCCATCTTCCACCATCACTTGCGTGCGCACGTGCTTGGTGTCGATGGCGAAGCCGGAGCGGGTTTCCTGGCCCACGCTATCCTTGTTGACGTCCACTTCCAGCACCACGTTGCCGTCCGGCGTGATCTGCGGCGTCACTTCCAGGCGCAGATTCGCCTTGCGGAACGTGATCGACGTGGCGCCGCTGCTGGTGGCCACCTGGTATGGCAGCTCAATGCCCTGCTCGATCAGCGCCAGCACCTTGTCGGCCGTCACCACGCGGGGGCTGGAAATGATCTTGCCCCGGCCGTCCGCTTCCAGTGCGGACAATTCCAGGTTCAGAAAACGGTTGGCAGCCGCCGAAAACAGGCTCAGGGCGAAACTGGCCGGCTGCAAGCCATTGATGCTGGCGGCCGGCAAGTTGACAAATTGCGTGTTCGGCACGAAGGCGCCGGCGCCGGCCACCGTTTGCCCCGTCGCCTCGCCCACGCCCTGGTAACTGCCGCCGATGGCCGCGCGGCGCCCGCTGCCGCCCAGGGAAAAACCGGGCACCTGGCCTGCCGCCAGGCGCTGGTCCGTAAAACCCAGGCGCGCGCCCAGATTGCGGCTGAAGCTGTCATTCGCCTCGACGATGCGCGCCTCGATCATCACCTGCCGCGTGGCAATATCTGTCTTGGCGATCAGCTGACGGATCTGCTCCAGGCGCGCCGGCACGTCGGTGACGAACAGCTGATTCGTGCGCGGCTCGATCAGCACGCTGCCACGGCGCGACAGCAGGCGGCTGCGCCCTTCTCCCGCGTCCAGGGCGAACACCGTGCGGAACGCTTCGGCCTTCTGGTAATTGAGCTGGAAGATGGCTGACTGCAAGGGTTCCAGTTCGGCGATCTGCGCGCGCGTTTCGAGCTCCAGCTTTTCGCGCGCCAGCATTTCCTCGCGCGGCGCGATCCACAGCACGTTGCCATTGCGCCGCATGTCCAGCCCTTTCGCCTGCAGCAGCACGTCGAGCGCCTGGTCCCACGGCAAGTCGCGCAGGCGCAAGGTCACGTTGCCCGCCACGCTGTCGCTGGCGACGATATTTTGCCCCGACGCATCGGCCAGGATGTGCAGGGCCGCGCGCACGCCCACGTTCTGGAAGTCGACGGAGATTTTCTCGCCGGCATACAAACGCGGCGCCGACACGTGCACCACGGCTTCCTGGGCAAGACTGCTGGCATGCAGACACAGCATGGCGGCCAGCAGCACGCGGCGCGGCCTCATGGCGCCGCCTCGGGCAGGCTGGCCTTCGCAGCCGCCCCCGCCGCCTGCAAGGCCAGGCTGCCGCGCCGCTCGCGCCAGGGGCCATCCGCCTCGCGCAGCAGTTCACGGTACTGCAGCGCCTGTTCACTGATATCCGTCACCACGCCGTGGTCTTGCCCCAGATACTGGCCCACCGCTACCCGGTACACGCGCTGGCCCGCCAGCAGCAGCGCGCTCAGGCGCCCGTCCTGTTGCACGCTGCCGACCATGCTAATGGCCGGCAAGGCCACGCTTTCCAGCGGTTCGCGCACGCGCCGCGGATCGGGTCCCGCCACGGCGCCCCGCTGCTCCGGCGCGCCGGCCGGCGGCAAGGCGCCAAAAGGATCGGCCAGGACGGCGGCCGCGTACGGCTGCGGCGCGACAGCGGCAAGCGGACGCCATGCCGCAGCGGCTGCGCCCGCCTTGGGCGCCAAGGCCTCTTGCGGGGCCCGCTCCCCCGCTGCAGGCAAGCGATACGCGTGCAGCACGGCATCGAGGGTCAGCAGACGATCCTTGCCGAGGGTCAAGGCCAGCCCATGCACCGTGACGATGCGCGGCAGGCGCGCCAGGTCCGCCAGCAGCGCGCCCATGGCGTGGTAGCCGCCGCGCAACTGTATGGCGATCGGCAAGGCGACATACGGCGCTTGCGGCTGGGCCGCACCGGGCTTGAACAGGGAAAATTGCAGGCCGCGCGAATGCCCTGCGGCATTAATCTGCGTCAACAGCAGCGCCATCGCCTGCTGGTCGGGCAGTTGCTGTTCCAGCAAGGCCAGCTCGGCGCCGGCCTGGCGCTGCTGTGCGCGCCAATGCGGCAACTGCTGTGCCCTGGCTTGCGCCGACAGATAAGCGGTGCGCAAGCGGACCTCCTCGTCTTGCCCCGCCTGCATGGCCGCAAACAGTCCATCCAGCCACGCAAGGTGCAGCAGGGCCGCCGCCAGCGTCGCGGCCAGGGCGGCGCAAGCGAGGCGCGCGGATAGTGGCCACAGCGACGCGATCTTCAAGCTCAGCATGATCAACCTCCAGGACTAGGGTGCCAAAGCCAGCCGTACCGTCCATTCCACGGCGCCATCGGCCGCGCCGCGCACTTCCACCAATTCCGGCCGGGACCAGGGCGCCGCCTGTTCTAGCCCCAGCAGCAATGCCGCGACCTTGTCCTGCGACGCAGCCTGCCCCTGCAAGCGCACCATCGCTGTTTCCTGGCGCACACTGTGCAAGGCTACGCCAGCCGGCATCGCCCGCGCCAGCGCGTCCAGCATGCGCACCCAGGCATTGCGTTGCTGTTGCAAACTGCCCATGGTTTGCTGGCGCAGCAGCAGCGCCGCCATCTCGCCCTGCACCCGCTGGCCAGCGACAAGCACGGCATCGACTTGCTGTATGGCACTGCGCCAACCCTCCTGGCGGCGCAGTTGCGCGTCGAGTTGGTACCGCAGCCAGGCGCCCGTCGCCACGGCCAGCAGCAGTCCCAGCAGCGCTCCGCCCGCCAGTTGCCACAGCAGCAACTGAATACGCCTGCGCCGCGCCGCGGGGCGATACGGCAACAGGTTGATGCGCTGTACTTGCGCCCGGACCGTCATCGGGCGTACCTGTGCAGGGCCAGGCCCCAGGCCAGCTGGTAGGCCACGCCACCGTCGGGCAGAGCTTGCCAGCCACCGTGCGCGAGCGCCGCCTGCATGGCCATTGCCTCGCTATCCATGACGACGGCCTGCAAGCCCGCCGCCGTGGCCGCATCGAGACGGCGCTGCACGCTGGTGCGCCGCGCCGCAACCAGCAGCACGTCGACCTCCTTGCCTGTTGCGCCAGCCAGCGGCGGCGCGGGGCCGAGTATGAAAAAATCCAGGCTGGCGTCTTCCAGCGCAAACGGCATGTATTGGGCCGCTTCCAGTTCCACGAGGATTTCCAGCTGTTCCTCCGGCAATCCGGCAGGCAGGCGGATCGCATGCGTGATCAGGGCCGTGGCCGGCATGGCCAGCGCCACCCGCGTGCAGGCGCTGCCACTGTCGCGGTGGGCCTGGCGCAAGGCATCGGCCAGGCCCTCCATGTCCTCGACATTGCCTTCCAGTATCACGCCGGGCGTCAGCGCGGCGGCGCCGCAATGCCGGCACGACAGTCTTCCCCGCCGGCGCCTCAACTCGACCACGCGCACGGCATCGTCCGCGATATCGACGCCCAGCAAGCCGATGCCAAGAAAATTGCTGATGGACATGTTTTTCATAGAGAAACGTCAGCGTGGAAGAGGTTCCTGCCATCCGACAGCCTAGTCCCGGCGGCGCTGGCTTGTAAATGGATTTCAGGCCGGAGTCTGCGGCGCGCGGCACCTATCTGGCCAAGCCGTGATCTGGCGCAGAATAATTGTTACCAAATCCTGGTTGCCAGCGGGCCAATACACGCTTATATAGAGTATCGGCAAGTTTCAACACTCTCCCCCGGCAAGCGCCACGGCGCGCTGCCACCCCGGCAAGCTCGCTTATAATTGGCCGGCATAATTAACCGAAAGACATACGACGCATGACATCTTCAAAATCCGCTGGCCCCGCTGGCTCGAAGCCGCCCACCAAGGGCAGCAAACCCAAACGTTTCCTGCTGATGGCCCTGGTATCGCTGCTGGGCCTGGGCATCGTCGGCGTCTTGCTGGTGGTCTTTGGCCTGGCCATGGCGTATCCGAACCTGCCGGCGCTCGATACCTTGACCGATTACAAGCCAAAGATGCCGCTGCGCGTGTTCACGTCCGACAGTGTGCTGATCGGCGAGTTCGGCGAGGAACGGCGCAACATGGTGCACATCAAGGATATTCCCGATGTCATGAAGAAAGCCGTGCTGGCCATCGAGGATGACCGCTTCTATGAGCATGGCGGCGTCGATTACCTGGGCATCACGCGTGCGGCCCTGCACAACCTGACGGGCGGTGCCAAGCAAGGCGCCTCGACCATCACGCAGCAGGTGGCGCGCAATTTCTTCCTGTCCAGCGAACAGACCCTGAAACGCAAGGCGTATGAAGTCTTGCTGGCCTGGAAGATCGAGAAAAACCTCAGCAAGGATCAGATCCTCGAAGTGTATATGAACCAGATTTATCTGGGACAGCGTGCCTACGGCTTCGCCTCGGCCGCGCAAATCTATTTCGGCAAGAACATCCAGGATCTCACCGTGGCGGAAGCGGCCATGCTGGCCGGCTTGCCGAAGGCGCCGTCGGCCTACAACCCCGTCGTCAATCCGAAACGCGCGCGCATGCGCCAGCAATACATCCTGCAACGCATGGCCCAGCTGGGCTACATCACGCCGGCGCAGTACGAAGAAGCGAAAAATGAAGAGCTGAAAGTGAAAACCGACAGCAGCGCCTTTGGCGTGCATGCGGAATATGTGTCGGAAATGGCGCGCCAGCTGGTCTACGAGCAATTCAAGGAAGATACCTATACGCGCGGCCTGAACGTCTACACCACCATCACCAAGGCCGACCAGGACGCCGCCTACATCGCCTTGCGCAAGGGCGTGATGGATTACGAGAAACGCCACGGCTACCGCGGCCCGGAAGCGTATATCGAGATTCCAAAAACCAAGGCCGAAGCCGATGACGCGATCGAGACGGAACTCGCCGACCATCCGGACAGCGACGACATCATCGCCGCCATGGTGCTGCAAGCGTCGCCCAAATCGTTGCAGGCAGTCACCTCGGCCGGCGAGGAAATCACGATTACCGGCCCCGGCCTGACGTTCGGCGCGGCCTGGCTGTCGGAAAAAGCGGCGCCGAACCGCCGCATCAAGCGCGGCGCCGTGATCCGCGTCATGCAGGAAGGCAATACCTGGGTCTTGACGCAGATGCCGGAAGTGCAATCGGCGTTCGTCTCGGCCAGCACCACGGACGGCGCCATCCGCGCCATGGTGGGCGGCTTCGATTACAACCGCAACAAGTTCAACCACGTCACGCAGGCGTGGCGCCAGCCCGGTTCGGCCTTCAAGCCCTTCATCTACTCCGCGTCGCTGGAACGGGGCCTGTCGCCGGCCACCATCATCAACGATGCGCCGATCTCGTTCGACGCGGGCCAGACGGGCGGCCAGGCGTGGGAACCGAAGAACTACGACAGCAAATACGATGGCCCGATGACCATGCGCAAGGGCTTGATGAAATCGAAAAACATGATTTCCATCCGTATCCTGCACAAGATCGGCGCCAAGTATGGCCAGGAATACGCGACGCGCTTCGGCTTTGACGCGGACAAGAACCCGCCCTACCTGACCCTGGCCCTGGGCGCCGGCAACGTGACGCCGCTGCAGATGGCGGGCGCGTATGCCGTGTTCGCCAATGGCGGCTACAAGATCAACCCGTATCTGATCGCCAAGGTGACCGATAGCGACGGCAATGTCTTGTCGCAAGCCAAGCCGGACCTGGCAGGCGAGGAAGCCAACCGCGTCATCGACGAGCGCAACGCCTTCATGATGAACAGCATGCTCAACGACGTCGTGCGCTTCGGCACGGCCAACAAGGCCATGGCCTTGAAGCGCCCCGACCTGGCCGGCAAGACGGGCACGACCAACGATTCCATCGACGCCTGGTTCGCCGGCTACCAGGCCAAGCTGGTGGGCATCGCCTGGATCGGCTACGACCAGCCGCGCAACCTGGGCAACCGGGAAACGGGTGGCGGCCTGGCCTTGCCGATCTGGATCAGCTACATGGCGAAAGCCCTGAAAAGCATTCCCGTCGAGGAACGCGCCGTGCCGGAAGGCCTGATCCACGTGGGCGACGAATATTACTATGCGGAAAATCCGCCGGGCACGGGCCTAGGCAGCCTGGAAGGCGCGGCGCGCGGCACGCCGGAGGAAGAAAAGGCGAAAGAAGCCGTCAAGAACGAACTGTTTTAAGATCGTTTGATGCAAAAAGGGCAGCCTGAAGAGGCTGCCCTTTTTTATGACGCACGGCTAAGACAATTACGTCAATACGACTGCCGTGCCTGCCTGCTCGCTGGCCATGGCCGACAGGGCCGCAAACAGTTCCGAGCCGTCGCGCGTGTTGCGCCATTCGCCATCCACGCGCTTGTAGTGGAAACCGCCGGAACGGGCCGCTACCCACATCTCGCGCATGGGGGCCTGGCTGTTGACGATGATTTTCGTGCCGTTATCGATGAATTCGATTTCCAGCACATTGCCGCTGCGGCTGCATTCGACGTCGAGCACGTCTTCATCGTTCAGCCGGTCCAGCGCCGCCTCGATCTGGGTCAGGGTGGCTTCGGCCAGGGCCAGGAATTCCGATTCGCTCATGCTACACTCCAAAGATCTTAATCAAACCGTGATTCTAATCGTGAAGTCATCCTCAGCGTTTTATATCGGCACCGCCATTGTGGTTTCTAGCGTCCTGGCCGGCTGCGGCCAGCCCGGCCCCCTGTACCTGCCCAAGCCGCCCGCGGCCAAGGGTGCGCCAGCCAAAGGCCCGGTCGAACCGGCGCCCGTGCCGCCGCCACCGGTCATCGTGCCAGCCGCCTAAACGGCACGCACCGGGGTGGCTGCCTTGGCCGCCCTGGCGCTTTTGACTCGCTTGCTCCAGGCGAAATACACGCGAATTAGCAGCAGTAGCGCGACGATGGAGCCGAACAGTATCGGTTGC
Source organism: Janthinobacterium sp. SUN100 (assembly GCF_030397705.1). Taxonomy (NCBI): domain Bacteria; kingdom Pseudomonadati; phylum Pseudomonadota; class Betaproteobacteria; order Burkholderiales; family Oxalobacteraceae; genus Janthinobacterium; species Janthinobacterium sp. SUN100. Next base: position 249,138 of record NZ_JAPUBU010000003.1, read on the forward strand.
GCGAAATTGTGCTTGCCCGCCTTCATCCACCAGAAGTGCAGGATGCCCAGCGGCGCGATGATGTAGATCAAGCGGTGCAGCCACTGCCAGCGCTTGCCCCCCAGGCGTTTCACCATGCCGTTCGTGCTCGTCACGGCCAGCGGGATCAGCAGTACGAAAGCGATGAAACCCACGGTGATGAACGGCCGCTTGAGTACATCCTTCCACATTTCCTGCACATCAAAAAAGTGATCGAACCATAAAAAGGTGGTGAAGTGCAATGCCGCGTAGAAAAACGCGAACAAGCCCAGCATGCGCCGCAGCTTGATCAGCCAATTCCATTGCGTGAAGCGCCGCAAGGGCGTGACCGCCAGACTGATGCACAGGAAATACAGGGTCCAGTCGCCCGTGCCGCGCGTGATGAATTCCAGCGGCTCCACCAGTTGCCCCGTGTACGTCAGCCAGACCATGCGGGCAAACGGCAGCAGCGCCAGCAAGAAGATCAGGCTTTTCAGCAGCGACAGCTGTTTGCTCGTGGGGTTGATGGCCATAGTATTTCCTTAAAAGAACTTCTTCAGGTCCATGCCCGCGTACAGCGAGGCCACATCGTTATAACCATTGAACATCAGGGTCTTGCGCTTGCGCGTGAGGAAACCGTCTTCGCCGATGCGCCGCTCGGAAGCCTGCGACCAGCGCGGATGATCGACGTTCGGGTTCACATTCGAGTAAAAACCGTATTCGGACGGCGCCGACAAGTTCCAGGACGTGCGCGGCTGTTCCTTGACGAAACGGATCTTGACGATGGATTTGGCTGACTTGAAACCATATTTCCACGGCAACACCATGCGTACGGGCGCGCCATTCTGGTTCGGCAAGGTTTCCCCATACATGCCCAGGGTCAGCAGCGCCAGCGGATGGTTCGCCTCGTCAATGCGCAAGCCTTCCGTATACGGCCACTGCAGCACGCGGCTGCCCACGCCCGGCATCTGTTTCTTGTCGGCCAGGGTGATGAATTCCACATACTTGGCATTGCCCGTCGGCTCGACCTTCTTGATAATTTCCGAGAAGGAATAACCGACCCACGGGATCACCATCGACCAGCCTTCCACGCAGCGCAGCCGGTAAACGCGCTCTTCCAGCGGCGCCAGCTTCAGCAGCGCATCCAGGTCCAGGGTCATGGGTTTCTTGACTTCGCCTTCGATGCTGACCATCCACGGACGCGTGCGCAGGGTGCCCGCGTTTTGCGCCGGATCGCTCTTGTCCGTGCCGAATTCGTAGAAATTGTTGTAGCTGGTGGCGTCTTTATAGGCCGTCTGCTTTTCCAGCGCCGAATAGGCGGGATTCAGTTTGGCAGCCAGCTTGGGATTGGTGCCCTGCGCGAAGGCTTCGCGGCTGGCCATTTCCAGCAAGGCCGCGCTGGACATCGTGCCCAGCGCCACTTGCTTGATGAAACTGCGGCGCGATTCGAACACGGCGCGCGGCGTGATTTCGGAAGAATACGGCAACTCAATGCCGTTGGGACTGCGCTTGATCAACATGGCGGCTCCGGGAAAAGGTGATTATTTGTACCTTACACCAGTTTTCCCGGGCCGTTCATGACGCTTCTGTCATGAAAAAATCGTTACTAAAGTGTCCGAAAAAAGTTCAGGGCAAGGCGCCTTGCCGCAGGCAGTACGCATAGTACGACCAGGCAAGGCAACGCCGCCATGGGCTTTTTCTCGGGCACTTTTACAATTTCCCGTAAGAATGGAGGCCGGAAAGGAACATGTTCACGCCCAAGAAGGCAAAGGTCGTCACCAGCAAGCCCACCAGCGCCCACCACGAGGCGACGCGGCCGCGCAAGCCTGTCATCAGGCGCATGTGCAGCCAGGCTGCATAGTTGAGCCAGACGATCAGCGCCCACGTTTCTTTCGGGTCCCACGACCAGTAGCCGCCCCATGCTTCGGCCGCCCACAGGGCGCCCAGGATGGTCGCTACCGTGAAGAAAGCGAAGCCCACGGAAATGGCCTTGTACATCACGTCGTCGAGCACTTCCAGCGACGGCAGGCGGTCGACCAGGTAGCCGCTCGATTTGAGCAGGTAGGCCGCAGCCACCATGGCCGACAGGGCGAAGGTACCGTAGCCGATGAAGTTGGCCGGCACGTGGATCTTCATCCACCAGCTTTGCAGGGCCGGCACCAGCGGCTGGATTTCGGCCGCGTCGCGCGTGACCGTGTACCACATCAGGAACACGACGGCCGCCGAAATGACCAGCATGACGAAGGCGCCCAGTTGGCGCGTCGCGTAATGCTGCTCGTAATACAGGTAGAACATGGCCGTGATCAAGGAAAACAGGATGAACACTTCATACAGGTTCGACACGGGAATATGGCCCACGTCGGCGCCGATCAGGTAAGACTCGTACCAGCGCACCAGCATGCCCGTCAGGCCCAGCACCACGCCGGCCCAGCACAGCAGGGAGCCGACGGACGAGCCGAATTCCGAGCGCGCCACCAGGCCGATCCAGTAGAACAGGGTCGACAGCACGAACAGGGTGCCCATCCACAGGATGGCGGACTGGCTCGACAAGATGTATTTCAGGAAGAATTTCTGATTCGCCATCTCCAGGTGGCCCGCGTACAGCTCGATGGCGAACAGCGACAGCACGGCTGCCACGGGGATCAGCCAGCGCACGGGCTTCCAGTACCAGCCCAGCCACGCGAACGTGGGCGCCGCGGCCAGCAAGATGGCTTTTTCATAGATATCCATGAAGGCGCCAAAGCGCATCAGACCGAACAGGGAGGCTGCCAGCAAGCCGGCGCCGTACAGCCAATCGATCAGGCTCAGGCGCTTGAAAAATCCTGGTTCCTGCGTATATATTTGCTTGTTTGCCAATTCCATCATTTTCTCCATTCCCGGCGACGCGCAAGCGTCCCAGACACAGCGCAGCTTACGCCGATTGCGGCAGCTTTGCCTTCAAGTTCTCAAATTCTTTTTCAAAATCCAGGGTCTTGCGTTGCGTGCTCATGGCCATCAAGGCCTCGCTGCCGCCCTCGCCATCCTTGATCCACACCCACAGGCGGCGCTCGCGGATATAAAACATGGAAAACACGCCGATCACGAGGAACAGGCAACCGAGGTAGACGACGCTCTTGCCCGGCGAACGCGTCACTTGCAGCACGGACGCCTTGATTTCCGTAAAGTCGTCGAGTTGCAGATACACGGGCGCGCCATAGAAGAAGCTGTCGGACAGCGCATTCGTGGCCAGCTGCAGGAAGCGGCCGTGCTTGTCATCGGCTTCGATGGCCTTCAAGCCATCCTGGGCGCGCGCCGCCTGCCACAAGTCCCATAGGCTGCCATTCAAGATCTTCATGAAGATGTCGGCCGCTTTTTCTTGCTCGGCGGCAGGAATTTTCTCCAGGAAACGCGAAATGGCGAGGAAACCGCCCTCTTGCCCATTGCCGGCAAAGATGCCCAGGCTCTTCGCCGCCGATTCCTGCAACTGGCTGCGCAAGGCTTCCGCGCCCGCCTGCGGCATGGCGCGCGCCGCATAGCGCGTGGCGGCTTGCTGGCGCAGCGCGGGATCTTGCAGCGCGGCACGCAAGCGCATCCATTCGTTCACGCTGTAATTGTCATCGGCGGGAATGCGCAGATAGCTGAACGGATCGCTGGGGTTGACGCGCATGCCTGCCAGAAACACCGTCGTGCCATCCACGGCGACCGGCTGCATGTAGTTCTGGTATTCGCGCGCCTGGCCCGTCTTGTCGCGCAATTTGTATTGCACCGAGGGGCCCACGTTCTTGAGATCCTTGTTGTTCGCATTCTTCGCGGCGGAACCGAGGCGCTTGTCCAGGCCGACGGCGAATTTATCGTTAAAACTTTCCGCCTTGTTGACGGCGCGCACATCCTGGCCGGCGCTGAGGTTTTCCACGTTGAAGGGACGGAAACCCGACCATTCCACCGTGTAGGAATTGCCATCGCTGCGCTCGAGCGGCGTGCTGCCGCCCACTTCGCCGCCGATATCGAAGCGTTTCGTCGTCTTGCCCGTCATCGGATAACCCGTCAACTTGAGCTTGCTGCCGCCATCCTCAAAGCTGGACTGGTACAGGGCCAGGCCCTTGTACAGCAGCGGCTGGTTGACTTTGATGGTTGCAGGGAAACTTTCACCCGTCGCATGGTCGGTGATGACGACATCGCTGGCGAACAGCTTGGGCATGCCCGTGCTGTAGAAATCGATGTGGAATTTCTTCAACAAGATGGTGATGGGCAGATCCTGGATCAGCACGCCATCGGCCTGGGGAATGATGGCCGTGTTGCTCGACGAGCCTTCCGGGATCATGGTATTGCCGCGGAAAGTGGGGTTCGACAGGCTCAGGCGGTGCTGGGCGGGAATGTCGGCGATCACGCCGCTGCCGGAAAACGGCGTCTTGCCAAAGAACCATTGCTGTACGCGGATCGGCATTTCCGAATCGAGCAAGCCGCCCACGCAAATGATGACGATGGCGCCGTGGGCAAAGATATAGCCCCATTTATTGGCCGCGCCCCGCTTGGCGGCGACCAGGGTGGCGTTGTCCTTCTCGACCACCTTGGCCGCGTAGCCGGCGTCTTTCAGGCGCATCACCATCTGCTGCGCCAGCACGGCGCGCGGCAGCGGCACCTGCCATTCCAGCTTGTGATGGAAATTGCGCAGGGATTGCTCGCGCACGTTGTCGCGCCAGCTGCGCATATCCTTGAGCATCTTCGGCGCATTGCGCACGATGCACAGCGAGGTCGAGGCGACGAGGAAACCCATGATCACCAGGAACCACCAGGCCGAGTACACGGAATACAGGCTCAGCTTGTCGAAGACGGCGAACCAGAACGGACCGAACTGGTTCACATAATTGGGCATGGGCTCGTTTTGCTTGAGCACGGTGCCGATGATGGAGGCGACGGCAATCAGGGTCAGCAGGCTGATGGCAAAGCGCATCGACGAGACCAGCTCGACGAATTCAGCCAGGCTGCGGCGTTGGGTCTTTAACTCGATTCCGGTCGTGCCTGTGCTCATACGTTGATACTCATACGGGATATGCAATCTTCAAGAAAATTTAGGCATGGAGCAGATAGTTTCTCCGCGCAAGGCGGCAGCATACTCCTGTTTCGCCCCTGCCATAAAAAAGGGCAGCCTGTTGAGACGGCCGCCCTGGTTCATGCGCGCTGGTGCGCCTGGCAATCTCTTGCCACTATGAAAACTTACTTCAGGCCGGCGATGTAATCGGCAACGGCGGCGATTTCGTCATCCGACATGCGGGCGGCGATGGTGTGCATTTGCGCGCTGTTCTTGCGAGCATCGGCCTTGGTGCTGCGGAACATGGCCAGCTGGGCCACCGTGTAGTCCTGGTGCTGGCCGGCGATGCGCGGATACTGGACGGGAATGCCATTGCCCGTCGCGCCATGACAGCTGGCGCAGGCGGCAACTTGCTTGGAAGCAATGCCACCACGGTAGATTTTCTTGCCCAGGTCAATCGTATCCTTGTTTTTCGCGGCGCCCGGCTTGGACAGCTGCGCGCCCAGGTAGGCGGCGATATTCTTCTTGTCGGCGTCGCTGAGCATCTTTGCGTACGTCGTCATGACGGGCTGGTTGCGCTCCGGCGTGGTGAAGTCGACCAGTTGCTTGTAGATATAGCTTTCGTGCTGGCCGGCCAGCTTCGGATTGACCGTGATGGTCGAATTGCCAGCCGCGCCATGGCAAGATACGCAGGCAGGCAAGCCGCGTGCCGCATCGCCATCGGCGTACAGGGTAGCGCCCTTGGCAGCGTCGGCCTTGACAGCCGGTTTCGGTGCTTCGACCGCAGAGGCAGTTGCCGATACAGCCAGCAAAGCGAGCAGCATGGATTTGATAAACGGTGAAAACGCACGATTCATTCAGGCACCCTGAGACAGTGAGAAATTAGTGGTGGACATTGCCGCGCCCTGTGGATTTTTGCTTTATTTTCAGGGCCGCAAGCCGCATCGCTGCTACGCCGGCAACAATAAACAACTCCTTATTGTACAATAGCTTCTTGGCGTTATCGCTCTCTTATCGCTCCCTTTTGTTGCTTTACTACTCCCATGTCAAAACTCTGGCAAGCCCGCTTCTTTACGACCGTCAACCAATTGCGTGACCTGCCCGATACCACGGTGCCGGAAATCGCCTTTGCCGGCCGCTCCAATGCCGGTAAATCGACCGCCATCAACATCTTGTGTAATCAGAAAGGCTTGGCGTTCGCCTCCAAGACACCTGGCCGTACCCAGCACATCAACTACTTCTCCATCGGCGGCGCCCACGTGGCGCAGCACCGCAAGGATGCCACCATCGTCGAAGAGATCGAATGCCTGCTGGTCGACTTGCCGGGCTACGGCTATGCGGAAGTCTCGGGCTCGGCCAAATTGCACTGGCAGCGCCTGCTGGGCGACTATGTGCAGCGCCGCGAGCAATTGGCCGGCTTGATTCTGATCATGGATTCGCGCCGCCCGTTCACCGACCTGGACATCCAGATGCTGGAATGGTTCGCCCCGACGGGCAAGCCGATCCACTGCATCCTGACCAAGGTCGACAAACTGAATCGCAATGAATCGGTCAACGCGCTGCGCCAGGCGAAAGCCAAGCTCGACAGCTACGTGGATGAGGACGGCGTCGGTTTCCCGTTCACCGTGCAACTGTTCTCGGCCCTGAAACGCGTCGGCATCGACGAAGCCAATGACAAGATCATGGAACTGGCCGGCATCAGCGAAGACGGCGCGGCCCAGATGGTCGAACTGATCGACATGGAAGATGACGTCGAGCCGGAAGCGGGAAGCGACAAACCGGCTTGATCGACATCAACGCTGCATAAAAAAAGGCTGCCCGTTCACACGGTGCAGCCTTTTTTATTGCCCTCAGTTTCCCGACCGCTTAGCGCCGTCCCGGCCCTGGCCGTTTCTCCGAAAAGAATTCCTGGCGCAGGAAGGCCATCAGCTCGGCCGTGTCTTCCACGCGGGCGCTGAGGTTGACGTTACGCCCCAGGCGGCGCGACTCCCACACGAAGTCGCCCGGTTTTTCGGCACGGATCAGCTGGATCATCTTCTTCAGGATGGCCGTTTCGATATCGGGCTCATTGCCCAGCTCCACTTTTTCCTGCTTCAGCCAGTTGCGCTTGAAGTTGCCGTTCCAGCCCTTGAACTTGACTTCCGCGCTGAACGAGGTCTGGTTGACGATGGAAAACACGCCGCCCGAATCCTCGCGGTCGCTGCCGGAATTGCGTCCCTGGGCGCCGGCGATATTCGCCTTGGCCACACGCATGGCGCGGTCGTTTTCGCTTTCCTCGGCCTGCGGCGCGGGATTTTGCGCCTGACGCTGCTTGCGGCGCTGCTCGATCATCGAACTCATGTCTTCAGCGGGCGGCGGCGGCAACGGCACTTTCGACACTAACGGCGGCGTGAAGGTTTCCAGTTTCGGCTTGTCGCGCGGCACGTCTTTCGTGACCACGCGCTTGCTCGGCGCCGGTGGCGGTTTTACCTTGGCCACTTTCGTGTCCTTCGGTTTCGGCGTGGGTTTCGGTTGCGGCTTCGGTTGCGGCTTGTCTTTCAGCGGCGCAATGTAGACCATCGCGCTTTCCTTCTTCGGCGGCGGGATCTTTTCGATCTTGTCGCTACGAAATAGGACATACGCCGCCAGCAGCACGTGCAGCAAGACGGACACGCCGAGCGCCACCTTGCGCATGGTGCTGGTCTTGGACCCGTAGGCCGGTGGTGGCTGGATGACTTGCCCGCAGGTGGGGCAAACATCGGAATCGGCAGCCATCAAATGGGTCGTGTCATGCAAAATGAATCGTGCTTTCTGTGTAGCGACAAAAGTAATCTTACAGGGCAGCCATAGTGCCAGAGTCCCTTGCTTTTGGGAACACTTCCTCGGCATTTCCAACCCGAAGCGTACAGGATAGCGACATTCCTTGCAGCGGTATCAGCGTACCCTAGCCGTCCCTTGACGGTTGTTACCGTATGTATCACGGCCCATACAAAACCGGCGCCGCATTCACTCAGGAACGGGGCGCCGGTGCTGGCCGTGCGGCGGATCAGGCCTTGTTATCGAGCGCCACCAATTGCTCGTCCGTCAACGGTCCCGTGCCGCTGTACTTGTCCAGGAACAGATAGATCACGGGGGTGATGAACAAGGTAATGACTTGCGAAAAGAGCAAGCCACCGACCACGGCCAGGCCCAGCGGCTGTCGCAGTTCGGCACCGGCGCCCAGGCCCAGGGCGATCGGCAAGGCGCCCATCAAGGCCGCCGCCGACGTCATCATGATGGGACGGAAACGCAGGATGCAAGCCTGGCGGATGGCCTCCGCCGGCGCCAGACCGTCGTTGCGCTGCGCATGCAGGGCGAAGTCGATCATCATGATGGCGTTTTTCTTGACGATGCCGATCAGCATCAAAATGCCGATGATGGCGATCATGGTCAGGTCCATGCCGAACAGGCGCAAGGTCAGCAGCGCCCCCACGGCCGCCGATGGCAAGCCGGCCAGGATGGTCAGCGGGTGGATATAGCTCTCATACAACACGCCGAGCAGCACGTAGATCACGGCCAGCGCGGCAATGATGAGGATGATCTGGCTGGACTGCGAGCTCTGGAACACGGCCGCGTCGCCGCCGTAGCGCGTGATGATGGAGGCCGGCAAGCTCATGTCCTTGGCCATCGCGTCGATCTTGCCCGTGGCGATGCCCAGCGGCACGTCCGGCGCCAGGTTGAAGGCGATGGTAACAGCCTGCAACTGCCCCTGGTGATTCACGGACGTGGGCCCGATCGTGCGTTCCACGTAGGCAATACTCGACAGTTTCACCAGTTCGCCCGTCTTGCTGCGCACGGACACGCGTGTGAGCGCATCGTCGTACTGGCGGTCTGCCGTGGCCGCCTCCAGGATCACGTAATAGCTGGCTGCCGACGAATAGATGGTCGACACTTGCCGCTCGCCAAAAGCGCTGTACAGGGCCGTGCGGATGTCGGACATTTGCACGCCCAGCAAATTGGCCTTGTCGCGGTCTATCCTGAGCGACGCCTGCAAGCCCTTGATCTGCGAATCGCTGGTGACGTCGCGGAAGGCCGGATCCGTGCGCATTCCGGCAATAAACTTTTCCGCCCAGTCATTCAAGGCGTCGGGACTGACGCTTTGCAAGGTGTACTGGTAGCGGCTCTTGCTCTGGCGTCCGCCCAGCTGCAAGTTTTGCACGGGGCGGAAATACACGGCCATGCCGGGCACGGTACTCGTCGCGCGGCGCAGGTTTTCCAGCACCACGGGCATTTTCGGCCGCTCGTTGCGCGGTTTCAAGACCATGAACATGCGGCCCGTGTTGCCGCCGCCGACGAACGAGGTCACATCCTGCACGCTGGGGTCCGCCTTGAGCACGGCCGCCACGCGGGCTTGCAAATCCTGCAGTGCCGCCGAGGAAATGTCTTCCGACGCTTCCGTATTGACCTGGATCTGGCCCAGATCTTCTTCCGGGAAGAAACCCTTCGGTATCGTGGCGTACAACAGCACCGTCAGCGCAAAGGTACACACGGCAACGAACAGCACCACGTTGCGGTGCGCCAGGGCCTTGTCGAGCAGATGCACGTAACCGTTGCGCAATTTCGTGAAACCCGCTTCGAAATGGCGGCCGATGAAGGTTTTTTCGCCATGGCTGGGGTCGCTGCCATTGTGCTCGCGCGAATCGGCCGGCAGGAAGCGGCTGGCCAGCATCGGCACCAGGGTCAGCGAGACGATGGCGGACACCAGCACGGCCAGCGAGACGACAACGGCGAACTCATGGAACAGCAAGCCGATCACGCCCGGCATGAAGAAGATGGGGATGAACACGGCCACCAGCGAGACGGAAATCGAGATGATGGTAAAGCCCATCTCTTTCGCCCCTTCCAGGGCCGCGCGTATCGGTTTCTTGCCCATCTCGATATGGCGCACGATGTTTTCCAGCACCACGATGGCATCGTCGACAACCAAGCCGACGGCCAGGGTAATGCCCAGCAGCGAGACGTTGTCGAGGCTGTAGCCGAGCCAGTACAGCAGGGCCAGGGCGCCCAGCAGGGAAATCGGCATGGTGACGGCAGGAATGAAGGTGGCGGCCGCGCGGTGCAGGAACAGGAAGATCACCAGCACCACCAGCACCACCGTCAGGGCCAAGGTCAAATTGACGTCGTGGATAGCTTCGCGTATCGACAGCGAACGGTCGTTAACCAGACTGATCTGTATCGATTGCGGCAATTGTTCCTTGAACCCAGGCAACAAACGGCGCACGCCATCGACCACTTGCACGGTGTTGGCATCCGGTTGGCGCTGCACCATCAGGCTGATCGAGCGCTCGCCATTGAAACTGCCGACGGCCTTGATCGATTGAAAGCTGTCTTCCACCTCGGCCACGTCCTTCAGGCGCACGGGCTGGCCGTTGCGGCTGGCGACGATCAATTCGGCAAAATCGGCCGCTTTCATCATTTGCGGATTGCCCTGGATGGTCAGGGTCTGGCTCGGGCCGTCAAGGATGCCCAGCGGGGAATTCGTGTTCGAAGTGCGCAAGGCGGTGGCCAACTCGTCCATCGTCAGGTTGCGCGCATTCATCAGGTCGGCACGGGCGCGCACGCGCACGGCAAAGCGCTTCTGGCCATTCACGATCACCTGGGCCACGCCAGGCAGGGTCGACAAGCTCGGGGCGATCAGGTTTTCCGCATAATCGTTGAGATCCGACAAGTTCAGCGATGGCGACGTCATCTGGATGAACAGCACCGGCGCATCGGCGGGATTGACCTTGCGATAGGATGGCAAATCCGTCATTTCCGTCGGCAACTGGCGCTGCGCGCGCAGCAGCGCGGCTTGCACGTCGACGGCCGCCTCGTTGACATTGATGCTGGCGTCAAATTCCAGGGTCAGCGAGGTATTGCCCAGCGTGCTCGTGGACGTGATCAGGCTGAGGCCGGAAATGGTGGAAAATTGTTTTTCCAGTGGCAAGGCCACCGACGAGGCCATGGTTTCCGGGCTGGCGCCGGCCAGGTCGGCACTGACGTTGATGACGGGCGTGTTGTAGCTCGGCAAGGCCGCCACGGGAATTTGCAGATAGGCCAGCACGCCGGCCAGGATGACGGAGAGGGACAGCAGCACCACCATGACGGGGCGGCGGATGCTCAGTTCGGACAGGTTCATGCTGGCTTGCCCTGCGGTGCGGCGGCGCCATCGGCGGCCTTGTGTTTTTCCGCCAGACGCACCTTGCTGCCTGGACGCAAGTTCTGCTTGCCATCGACGATGACTTTTTCATCGCCTGCCAGGCCGGTGACGACGGCGCTCGGCCCGAACGCGTACACGCGGGTAATCTTGCGCATCTTGGCCGTACTGTCCGCCTCCATCGAGTACACGAAGGTGCCGGAAGTACTCGTGATGATGGCGTTTTGCGGGATCACCAGCGCATCCTTGAGGGTGCGCACGGTCAGCTGCGTATTCACGTACTGGCCTGGCCACAAATCGGTGCCGCCATTATTGAACCGCGCCTTGATCCGGATCACGCCGGTGGCGGAATCGACGGCATTGTCGATAAAGTTCAGTTTGCCGTCGAGCTGCTTGCCGCCCGCATCGGACAACAGCGCCGTGACAGGCACCTCACCCGCCTTTTGCGCCGCCAGCAAGCCCGACAGGCTGCTTTCCGGCAAGGTGAACGACACGTCGATCGGGTCGAGCTGGGTGATGCTGGTGAGCGACGTGGTCGGCTGCACCAGGCTGCCCGCATAGACATTGATGGCCCCTACCCTGCCCGCCTGCGGCGCGCGCAGGACGGTGTAGCTGGAATCGACCTGGGCGGCGCGCAAGGCGGCCTGGTCGGCAGCCAGCAAGGCGCGTGCCGCGTCGAGCTGGCTTTGCAGGGTATCGACGGCGCCCTGAGCAATAAAGTTCTTGCTCAGCAAATCCTGGCTGCGCTTGAGCTGGCGCTCGAAGTCCTGCACCGAGGCGCGGTCGCGCAAGACCTGCGCCTGCGCCTTGTCGACATTCGCGTGCTCGCTGCGCGCATCGAGAGTGAACATCAGCTCGCCCTGCTTGACGAACTGGCCTTCGCGGATATGCACCTTGGTAATCGTGCTGGTCGTCTGCGGGTGCAAGTCGACGCTGCTGATCGGCATCACGCTGCCATTGGCTTGCAGCACCATCGGCACGTCCTGGCGCACCGGAACGACCACGCTCACCGTCGTCGGCGCCTGTCCGCCCTTGCCCCCTTTACCATCCTGCCCACCGCTCGCCGCGCCGGGCTGATGATTGAAATACCAGATGCCGCCGCCGATACACAGGGCCGCACCCACGAGGATTGCCAGACTAGTCTTTTTCATTGTTCTGTCACGCTGTCGCAGCGCAGGGCTGCAGGTTGAAGGTAGTTGCCAGGGGGGCATAAAGCACAATATTGTCGCACGGAAATGCTCACTTTCCTGCGTAATACTCAGGCACGATCAGGGTGACTTCCAGTCCACCGTCGACATGATTGAGCAGTGAAACCGTGGCGCCATGCTGTTCGGCGATATTGCGCGCGATGGTCAAGCCCAGGCCCGTGCCGCCCGATTCGCGCGAACGCGAAGTCTCGATGCGGTAAAACGGTTCGAACACTTTAGCCAATTGATCTGGCGCAATGCCTGGCCCCCCGTCTCGGATGCGGATGCGCGCGGCACCCGGGATGCGCTCGACGGCAACTTGCGCGTACAGGCCATATTTGACGGCATTGTCGATCAAGTTCACCAGGCAGCGCCGCATGGCGATCGGACGCGCCATCAAGGCCATGCCTGCCTGCCCATTCAGGGTGACTTTCTGGCCGGCATCAGCTGCGTCGGAACAGACGCTATCCAACAGGGAATCGAGATCCAGCGCCTGCATCGCTTCCGTGCTATCCATCGAACGGGCCAGATCCAGCCCTTCCTTGACCATGCTCTGCATGGCCGACAAATCGCCCACGAGGCGGTCATACAATTCCGTATCGGCCACTTTTTCCAGGCGCAAACGCAAGCGCGTCAGCGGCGTCTGCAAGTCGTGCGTGATGGCTGCCAGCATTTGTGTGCGCTGGGAAATATGCTGGCGGATGCGCGCCTGCATGGCATTGAAGGCGGCGCTGGCCTGGCGGATCTCGCTGGCGCCCGACAGGGTCAGCGGCGGATGGTTGATATCGTTGCCCAGGTCTTTCGCCGCCTGCGCCAGTTGCTTGAGCGGGCGCATGGTCATGCGCGTGACCAGGTAGGCGAGGATGGCGATGCTGATCAGGAAAGGCAGCAAGGTCATCCAGTCGTTGTGTTCGTTGAACGGCGGCTGCTGGCGCGGCGGCAAAACCATCAGGCGCAGCACGTGGCCATCCTGCATGCGCACATCGAGGTTTTCGCACGTGCCGCCCCATGGCTTGGCGGCAAACATGCCCGGCGTCTGGCGCGGTTTGACACAGGCGGCCGGGCGTTCGGCCAGCGCGCTGACCTTGAAACCTTCGCCCAGCTTGGCTTGCAGCGCGGTGGAAAACTCCGTCGGCGCGCCGGGCGTATGTTCCGTTTCAGGACGCAGTTCCAGGCGCACGCTGCCCTTGTTGGCCACTTTCAGGTAGGCGGCGCGCGAGGCCAGCGGCACCACGTCGGCCGCCATCACCAGCTGCTCGGCCCGCTCGACGGCGTGGTAGTCGCGGTATTGCTCGATGGCGCGCTGGCGTTCGCCCACGGCCAGCCACTGCGTCAGCGCGGCCGATGCGACGATGCCGATCAGCAGGAACATGAAGACGCGGCCCGTCATCGACCCCAGGAAGGCCTTCACGCGTGCGGCTCCACATTGACCTGGCCGGCCAGCACGTAGCCGCCGTTGCGCACGGTCTTGATGATTTGCGGCAAGCGGGCATCTTCACCGAGCTTTTGCCGCAGGCGGCTGATCTGGATATCGATCGAGCGGTCGAACGGGTCGGCGTCGCGCCCCTGCGTCAGGTTCAGCAGCTGGTCGCGGTTGAGCACGCGGTTCGGGTGTTCCAGGAACACGCGCAGCAAGCGGAACTCCGCCCCCGACAACATGATCACGAGGCCACTGGGATTGAGCAGGTGGCGCGCCGTCAAGTCCAGGGTCCAGCCGGAAAAGCGGATTTGCTGCGCCTTGTCCGAAGGCACGTTCGACGGCATGGCATGGCTGCGGCGCAGCACGCTGCGTATGCGCGCCAGCAATTCGCGCGGTTCGAACGGTTTCGGCAAGTAATCGTCGGCGCCCATTTCCAGGCCCAGGATGCGGTCCAGCGGCTCATTGCGCGCCGTCAACATGATCACCGGCACCGTCGATTGGGCGCGCAGCTTGCGGCACAGGGTCAGGCCATCGTCGCCGGGCAGGTTCAAGTCCAGCACGATCAAGTCGGGCCGCGTTTCGTCGAGGATTTTCCACATGGCCGTGCCATCTGCCGCGCCCAGGGTGCGGTAGGCGTTCGTTTCCAGGTAGTCCGCCAGCAAGCTGCGGATATCGCGGTCATCGTCGACGATGAGAATTGTAGAAGTGGGTTCCATGGTACGAATTATCCCCACTTCCCCCGGCCTTGCACAGCGCATTTGTATCGTCTTGTATATAGGAGACCCGAAGAAACATATAGATACAAACTGTCTGGCAGCGGACACTTCGGGGAAACATGGCGCGTCCAACATGGATTCATGTGCAGCAACATGTACATCCCTCACTTTTACAAAGGAATCCAGATGAACGCCTCAATGACAACCTTGCGCAAGAATTTGATCATCGCCATGAGCGTACTCGGCATGGGTGCGGCATCGCTGACCGTCCACGCCCAGGAAGCGGCCGCCAGCGCGCCTGCCGCCAGCACCAAGATGCAACATGAAGGCCACCGCGGCGGCAACCCGGCCGAGCGCATGGCCAAGTACCAGGCCCGCCTGCACGACAAACTGAAGCTGACGGCCGCGCAGGAACCGGCCTGGGCCACTTTCACGGCCGCCAATGCGCCGAAAAAACCGATGGGCGATTGGAAAGCCAAGCGCGAAGCGATGGCCAAGCTGTCGGCGCCGGAACGCATGGAGCAATGGATCGCCATGTCGAAGGAGCGCATCGCGAACCAAGAAAGCCGCCTGGCCTCGCTGAAAACCTTTTATGCCGTGCTGACCCCGGAGCAAAAGAAAGTGTTTGACGACAGCGTGCCTGGCGGCAAGCACGGCGGCCACCGCGGTGGGCACCATGGCGGTCACGACGGCATGCAGCAGCATCCCAAAGCCGGCTAAGTTGTAGCGGGTGCAAACACAGAAAAAGCCTGCAATGCAGGCTTTTTCTTATTGGCGAGACAAGTGACCGCTTACTGCCCGTCGAGCTTGCGCAACGAGGTCAGGAAGGTGGCGGCGTTCTGGAAGCCGATCACGCGCGACTGGGCGATTTCCTGCCCTTGCGGGTTGAACATGATGATGCCCGGCGGGCCGAACAGCTGAAAACGTTTCAGCATGGCCTTGTCGTCAGCATCATTGGCCGTCACGTCCACTTGCAGCAGCACGGCTTGCCCCATCTTCTCGCGCACGGCGGGATCGACGAAGGTCAGTTTTTCCATTTCGATGCAGGACACGCACCAGTCCGCATAAAAGTCCAGCAGGGCCGGCTTGCCGTTCAACTGCGCCAGCGCCGCATCGAGCTGCGCCACGGTCTTTACGCGCATAAACGGCTGCGCGTGCACTTGCCCACCGCCGAGGTGGGCCAGCGGCGCAAGCGGATCGCGGCCACCGCTGGCCACGCCCACCAGTTGCATCGCGCCCAGCACGGCAAACACGAGGCCGAATGCCTTGGCAATCCAGGCGTTCTTCGCGCCGCTCTTGCCCACCAGCAAATACATGCCGTAGCCGACGAACAGCACCGTCCAGCCCAGCATCTGCACGGCGCCCGGCAGCACGGGCGAGACCAGCCACCAGGCCACGCCCAGTTGCAGTACGCCAAAGAAGCGCTTGACGGCATCCATCCAGGCGCCGGCGCGGGGCAGCAAGGTGCCGGCCGACACGCCGACCAACAGCAGAGGTACGCTCATGCCCACCGCCATGGCAAACAAGGCGCTGCCGCCGATGACGACGTCGCGCGTCTGGCTGATGTATAGCAAGGCGCCGGCCAGCGGCGCGGCCACGCAGGGCCCCACGATCAGGGCGGAAATGGCGCCCATGACGAACACGCCCGCCAGGCGGCCCGACGATTGCTGGTTCGACACGGACGTCAGCTTGCCTTGCAGGAAAGCCGGCACTTGCAGCTCATACAAGCCGAACATCGACAGCGCCAGGCCCGCCATCAGCAGGGCAAAGAAGCCCAGCACCCACGGGTTTTGCAGCTGGGCCGCCAAGCCTTCGCCTGCCAGGCCGGCCGCCACGCCCAGCGCCGTGTAGACGATGGCCATGCCCAGCGCGTACGTCAGCGACAGCAGCAAGCCGCGCGAACGGCTGACCTTGGCGCCATCGCCGATGATGATCGACGACAAAATCGGCACCATCGGCAGCACGCACGGCGTAAATGCCAGGCCCAGGCCCAGCAGCATGAACAGGGGCACGATGACGAGCAGCTTGCCGCCCTTCAGGGCCGCTTCGATCTTGCCCGTCTCGCTTTGCGCGGGCGCAGGGCTGGCCGCCACAGGCGCTGCTGCTACCGGCTCGGGCGTGCTGGTGATATCGGCCTGGGGAATGCTCATCACGGACACGCCAGGCGACGCCTGCGCCTGCGGGCCGTTGACGGCGGCCGTGTCGACTGCCGGCGCGGCCGGCAAGGCGAATTTCGACGGCAAGCCGCCCGGCGCCATGCTCTGGCCGCCGCCACCGCCCACCAGCTGGGCCGTGGCATCCTGCGGCGCATAGCACAGGCCCTTGTCCGAACAGCCCTGGCCCGTCGCCTTCAGGGTGAACGCGCCACCCGCTTCCACGGAAATGGTGATGGTGAGGGTCTTGCGGAAGGTTTCCACGTTCTTCTGGAAAGTGTCGTCGAACTTGACCTTGCCCTTCGGATACACGGGCGTACCCAGCTTGGCGCCCACGGCTTCGAACTTGAAGCGCTCGTGGTACATATAGTAGCCATCTGCAATCACATACGTGACGGCGATGGTGGACGGATCCTGCATGCGGGCGGAAAATTTAAACGCCAGCTCGGGGTCGAGGAATTCATCGTCGGCGCGGGCATGATTGCTGCCAAAGACGGCCATGGCCAGCAGCATACAGGTGGCAAGCCAGATCAGCAGTTGATGTAGGGGAGCGGCGCGCGCGGTGGCGCTGGAAGGGAAACGGGACATGAACAACCTTTTTCTGCGGCATCAGCTGTGCCATTCGACAAGAGTCGCGCGGAGCAGGCAGCGCTTGTGCCGGGCCGGCGCGAAAGAAGAATAGTACACCGCAGCAAGGATAGCTGCAGCAGAAAACAAAAAAGCCAGGCTAGGCCTGGCTTTCTTAGATGCAATTACTGGGATTACTCGCCAGCAACTTCAACTGCTTCGGTCGTATCTGGACGATCCATCAGTTCAACGAACGCCATAGGAGCGTTATCGCCGACGCGGAAACCCATTTTCAGGATACGTACATAACCACCGTTACGGTTGGCGAAACGTGGGCCCAGTTCAGCGAACAGTTTGACGACCATTTCACGGTCGCGCAGGCGGTTGAAGGCCAGACGCTTGTTTGCCAGGGAGTCGGTTTTGCCCAGGGTCAGAATTGGCTCGACAACGCGGCGCAGTTCTTTTGCTTTTGGCAGGGTGGTTTTGATCGCTTCGTGACGCAGCAGCGATACTGTCATGTTGCGCAGCATTGCCAGACGGTGGGACGAGGTACGATTCAGTTTACGGAGGCCGTGACCGTGACGCATGATAAATCCTTTCGGTGAGTGTTTAAATTCCAGCTCTTCGATCAATGAGGCAGAAGCTTCATCGCGGGCCGGTTTGGTGCTACAAAATAAAAGCCTGGGACACCTGTCCCAGGCAGTTTGCTACAACTACGAATTACTTTTCCAGGCCGGCAGGCGGCCAGTTTTCCAGCTTCATGCCCAAGGTCAAGCCGCGCGATGCCAGCACTTCCTTGATTTCGTTCAGGGACTTGCGGCCCAGGTTTGGCGTTTTCAGCAGTTCGTTTTCCGAACGTTGGATCAGGTCGCCGATGTAGTAGATGTTTTCCGCTTTCAGGCAGTTCGCCGAACGCACGGTCAACTCCAGGTCGTCGACTGGACGCAACAGGATAGGATCGACCAGCGGAGCGCGCGATGGCGCTTCGGCGGCGGCTTCCGTGCCTTCCAGGGCAGCGAACACATTCAACTGGTCCACCAGGACGCGGGCCGACTGGCGGATCGCTTCTTCCGGCGAGATCACGCCGTTGGTTTCGATGTTGATGATCAGCTTGTCCAGGTCGGTACGCTGTTCAACGCGGGCCGATTCAACGAAGTACGATACACGGCGCACTGGCGAGAACGACGCATCCAGAATGATGCGGCCGATGGTCTTGTTCGTGTCTTCCGACAGACGACGCACGTTACCAGGAACGTAGCCGCGGCCTTTTTCAACCTTGATCTGCATGTCCAGCTTGCCACCAGCGGTCAGGTGGGCGATCACGTGGTCAGGGTTGATCAGTTCGACGTCATGCGGCAGGTCGATATCGGAGGCCAGGATCGCGCCTTCACCTTCTTTTTTCAGGGTCAGGGTTACCGAATCGCGGTTGTGGACTTTGAAAACCACACCCTTCAAGTTCAGTAACAGATCGACGACGTCTTCTTGCACGCCATCGAGGGAGGAATATTCGTGGACGACGCCGGCGATCGTCACTTCGGTCGGCGCGTAGCCTACCATCGACGACAGCAGAACGCGGCGCAACGCGTTACCCAATGTGTGGCCATAGCCGCGCTCGAACGGTTCCATCACGACCTTGGCGTGACCTGCACCGAGAGCTTCAACATCGATAATACGTGGCTTCAACAAACTGTTTTGCATGAAATGTCCTTTTCAATACCCTCGGCTCATTACACCGATAAGGCTGATGGCATTAGTAAAACGCCCACTCAAGAAAGTGAGTGGGCGGGAGTCTTGCTAACTACTATTAACGCGAGTACAGCTCGACGATCAGCGATTCGTTGACGTCGTTAGCGATTTCGTTACGCTCTGGCAGGGACTTGAAGGTGCCTTCCATTTTCTTGGCATCAACCGAAACCCAGCTAGGCATACCAACTTGTTCAGCCAGCGACAGTGCTTCAACGATACGCACTTGCTTTTTCGATTTTTCACGAACAGCAACGATGTCGCCAACTTTGACTGCGTACGAAGCGATGTTCACAACGATACCGTTCACGGTGAACGCTTTGTGGCTGACCAATTGACGCGCTTCAGCGCGGGTCGAGCCAAAGCCCATGCGGTAGCAAACGTTGTCCAGACGCGTTTCCAGCAACTTCAACAGCGTTTCGCCGGTGTTGCCTTTACGACGGTCTGCTTCAGCGAAGTAGCGGCGGAATTGACGTTCCAGCACGCCGTACATGCGCTTGACTTTTTGCTTTTCGCGCAGTTGGTTACCGTAGTCCGAGGTGCGGGCGCCGGATTTGACACCGTGCTGGCCTGGCTTGACGTCCAGTTTGCACTTGCTGTCCAGCGAGCGACGTGCGCTCTTCAGGAACAGGTCTGTACCTTCACGGCGGGAAAGTTTTGCTTTAGGTCCGATATAACGTGCCACGATACTTCCTTTTTTTAAATGATAACGCCCCAGCCACATGCATGATCAAACACACTGATGCGGTTAGGCGCTAGTCTGATTTGGTTTCAATCAGACGGTGGCTGAAAACGAAAAACCCGTCAAACAGAATTTGACAGGCAAGAACAGCCGGGCAGTATAACCGTTTCCGGCTCCCTGCTCCAGCGTTTTCACACAACTGTACTGAGTTACAACAGACAGCAAAGCAGCTGGCGCCGAAGCGCCCTCTGCAACACTATCTTAGATACGACGACGTTTCGGTGGACGGCAACCGTTGTGCGGTACCGGCGTCACGTCCTGGATCTCGGTGATCTTGATGCCCAGGTTGTTCAGCGCGCGAACGGCGGATTCACGACCAGGACCTGGGCCCTTGATACGTACTTCCAGGTTCTTCACGCCACACTCAACAGCCACTTTACCAGCGGCTTCCGCGGCGACCTGCGCTGCGAATGGGGTCGATTTACGCGAACCCTTGAAGCCTGCACCGCCGGAGGTAGCCCACGACAAGGCATTGCCTTGACGATCGGTGATGGTAATGATGGTGTTATTGAACGAAGCGTGGACATGTGCGATGCCTTCAGCGACGTTCTTTTTAACTTTTTTACGCACGCGTGCTGATGCGGCGTTATTTTGCGACTTAGCCATAATTATTCCCTAGCGGATTATTTTTTCAGCGATTGAGCGGCTTTACGCGGTCCCTTGCGGGTACGTGCGTTCGTACGCGTACGCTGGCCACGGCAAGGCAGACCCTTACGATGACGCATGCCGCGGTAGCAACCCAGATCCATCAAACGCTTGATGTTCATGGACAGTTCACGACGCAGATCGCCTTCGACGATGAATTTACCTACTTCATCGCGCAGCTTTTCCAGTTCGCTGTCATCCAGATCTTTGATCTTTTTGTTGGTTGCTACACCGGTCGATGCACAGATTTTCTCTGCGCGTGGACGGCCCACACCGTAGATGGCCGTCAGGCCGATAACGGTATGCTGATGATTTGGGATATTAACCCCTGCAATACGTGCCATTTGTTATTCCTCGATTAACCTTGACGCTGCTTGTGACGTGGTTCCACGCAGATAACGCGGACTACGCCTTTGCGCTTGATGATCTTGCAGTTGCGGCAGATCCGCTTGACTGATGCGAGAACTTTCATTTTTGGGCTCTTTCTTTCGCTTCTTTGGTTTGATTCAGTGTGTTACTTGGTACGGAACACAATGCGGGCTCGGCTCAGGTCGTACGGCGTTAACTCCACCGTCACCTTGTCTCCAGGGAGAATGCGAATATAGTTCATCCGCATTTTACCTGAAATATGCCCGAGCACCACGTGTCCGTTCTCCAGCTTCACTCGAAATGTTGCATTTGGGAGATTCTCAAGAATCTCGCCCTGCATCTGTATGACGTCGTCTTTTGCCATTCGGTATGTTTACCGCGCTTAACGCGTCGGAATTCCGCCCTTGAAATTTGCTTTGCGCAGCAGTGAATCATATTGCTGCGACATCACGTAGTTCTGTACTTGCGCCATGAAATCCATGGTGACAACTACAATAATCAATAAAGAAGTACCGCCGAAATAGAATGGTACTTTCCACTGGGCTTGCATAAATTCCGGCAATAAACACACCAGGGTGATGTAGACTGCGCCGGCAAGTGTCAAGCGTGTCAGGATCTTGTCAATGTAACGGGCTGTCTGTTCGCCTGGACGGATCCCGGGAATGAACGCACCGCTTTTCTTCAAGTTATCCGCTGTTTCCTTGCTGTTAAAGACCAGCGCTGTATAGAAGAAACAGAAAAACACGATCGCCACTGCGTACAACAGCGCATGGATAGGCTCACCAGGCCCCATCGATGCTGCCAAATCTTTCAAGAACCGCACCGCAGGGTTAGCGTTGTCGGCGCCCTTTGAAAACCAGTCCACGATAGTGGCCGGGAACAAGATGATCGAAGAAGCAAAGATCGGCGGGATCACGCCGGCCATGTTCAGCTTCAACGGCAAATGGCTGGTTTGACCGCCATAAATCTTGTTGCCTACCTGGCGCTTCGCGTAATTGACCAATATTTTGCGCTGACCACGTTCGACGAATACAACGAAGTACGTTACCAGTGCTACCAGGATCACGATGAAAATCGCGCTGAAGCTGCCGATCGAACCATTCGACACCTGAGTGAACAAGCCACCCAACGCCGACGGCAGACCTGCTGCAATCCCGGCAAAAATGATGATCGAGATGCCATTCCCCAAGCCACGCTCGGTAATTTGCTCACCCAACCACATCAAAAACATTGTTCCGGTCAACAAAGTGACGACCGTCACGAAGCGGAATGCAAGACCAGGTTCCAACACCAGACCAGCTTGCGACTCCAGTGCGACTGCAATGCCTAACGCTTGGAACAGTGCCAGGGCAACCGTGAAATACCGGGTGTACTGGGTGATCTTGCGACGACCTGCTTCGCCTTCTTTTTTCAACGCTTCCATCTGCGGTGACACGATCGACAGCAATTGCATGATGATCGAGGCCGAGATATAAGGCATGATACCCAGCGCAAACACTGTAAAACGAGACAAGGCACCGCCCGAGAACATGTTGAACATGCCCAAGACGCCGCCTTCGTGCTCCTTGAACAGCGAGGCTAATTGTGTCGGGTCAATCCCGGGAACCGGGACGTGAGCACCGATACGATAAACCACCAATGCGCCAAGCAAAAACCAGAGCCGTCCCCAAGGGAAACCGGCCGCTGCACTTTTAGCAAGTTGTGGATTAGTCGCCAATTTTCGCTCCGATCAAGCTGTTAGCGGTCAACTCAGGCTACCGAGCCGCCGGCTGCTTCGATGGCTGCTTTCGCGCCAGCGGACACTTTCAAGCCCTTCAAATTCACCGCTTTGGTGATTTCGCCGGACAAGATCACGCGCACGTCACGGGCCAACACGCCCAGAACGCCAGCTTGCTTCAAGACCAGAATGTCGACATCGCCAACAGCCAGGTTGTTCAGATCGGACAGGCGCACTTCAGCTTTGAAGGTTGCGTGCATCGATTTGAAACCGCGCTTAGGCAGACGGCGTTGCAGAGGCATCTGACCGCCTTCGAAACCGACTTTATGAAAGCCGCCCGAACGCGATTTCTGACCTTTGTGACCACGACCCGAGGTTTTACCCAGGCCGGAGCCGATACCGCGACCGACGCGACGCTTGTAGTGCTTAGCGCCTTCGGCTGGTGCAATAGTATTCAATTCCATGATTTGCTCCGTTCGTGTAAGCCCGAAGGCTTACCCGACAACTTTAACGAGATACGATACTTTATTGATCATGCCGCGTACGGATGGGGTGTCTTGCAATTCGGAAACCGAATTTACACGACGCAGACCCAGACCGCGCACGGTAGCGCGATGCGATTCGCGCGTACCGATCAAGCCCTTGACCAATTGCACTTTGACTGTGTTTGTCATTTTGTCCACCTTAAGCCAGAATGTCTTCGACCGACTTGCCGCGTTTGGCAGCGATATCGGAAGCAGTGCTCATTTTCGACAGGCCGTCCAGCGTAGCGCGTACCAGGTTGTATGGGTTGTTCGAACCGGTGGATTTCGCCACCACGTCCGTCACGCCCATCACTTCGAAGATAGCGCGCATTGCGCCACCAGCGATAACGCCAGTACCAGGCTTAGCTGGGTTCATCAGGACCTTGGAGGCGCCGTGACGACCAACAACCGTGTGATGCAAGGTACCGTTTTTGAGCGGTACTTTGATCAGGTTGCGACGGGCTTCTTCCATTGCCTTCTGCACGCCAACTGGCACTTCTTTCGATTTGCCCTTGCCCATGCCGACGCGGCCATCGCCATCACCAACTACGGTCAGCGCGGCGAAACCCATGATACGACCACCCTTGACCACTTTGGTCACGCGGTTGATCGCGATCATTTTTTCGCGCATGCCATCATCCGGCTTGTCGCTTTGCATTTTTGCTTGCATTTTTGCCATGATTGATCCTTAGAACTTCAGACCGGCTTCGCGTGCGGCTTCTGCCAACGCTTTCACACGGCCGTGGTAACGGAAACCGGAGCGGTCAAACGCAACTTCGGTAATCCCTGCTTTCAACGCTTTTTCAGCGACGCGCTTGCCGATCAAGGCTGCAGCAGCGGCATTGCCGCCTTTGCCGGATTGGCCTGCCAGTTCAGCGCGAACTTCCGCTTCAGCCGTCGAGGCCGAAACCAGGACTTTAGCGTCCGGGCTGATCAGGTTGGCGTAAATGTGCAGGTTGGTGCGATGCACCGACAAGCGATTTACTTTCAATTCCGCAATCTTGATGCGGGTTTGGCGTCCGCGGCGAAGCCGTGATTCTTTCTTATCCATCGTCAGCCCCTAATTACTTCTTCTTGGTTTCTTTAAGCTTAACCACTTCGTCCGCATAGCGAACGCCCTTGCCTTTATAAGGCTCAGGAGCGCGGTAAGCACGAACTTCAGCGGCTACCTGGCCAACCTGTTGACGGTCGATACCTTTAATCAGGATCTCGGTCGGGGTTGGTGTTGCGCAGGTAACGCCAGCTGGCATGTCATGCACTACAGGGTGCGAGAAACCCAGGGACAGATTCAGCTTGTCGCCTTGAGCTTGCGCCTTGTAACCCACGCCTACCAGGTTCAGCTTTTTCTCGAAACCCTTGGTGACGCCAACAACCATGTTGTTGACCAGTGCGCGCAGCGTGCCGGACATGGCATTGGCTTCGCGGCTGTCGTTCGCCACGTCGAAACTCAGGGTTCCTGCATTGTTTTCCACTTTGACCTGGCCGGTGAGGGCCTGGGAAAGTACGCCCAGCGGGCCTTTTACGGTGATCGCTTGTGCGGAGATGGCGACTTCGGCGCCAGCTGGCACTACGATAGGCATTTTAGCTACTCGAGACATGTGTAACTCCTTAAGCCACGTAGCAAATAACTTCGCCGCCGACACCGGTAGCGCGTGCTTT
This sequence comes from Janthinobacterium sp. SUN100, assembly GCF_030397705.1. NCBI lineage: Bacteria > Pseudomonadati > Pseudomonadota > Betaproteobacteria > Burkholderiales > Oxalobacteraceae > Janthinobacterium > Janthinobacterium sp. SUN100. The sequence goes on from NZ_JAPUBU010000003.1 coordinate 273,739, forward strand.
GCGGTCAGTCATGACGCCTTGCGGAGTCGACACGATCGCCACACCCAAGCCATTCATCACAACAGGGATCTCGTCTTTACCCTTGTAGACGCGCAGACCCGGACGGGACACGCGCTCCAAGCGCTCAATGACGGGACGGCCAACATAATACTTCAAACCGATTTTCAGTTCCGCTTTGCCACCAGCTTCGGCAACAGCGAAATCTTCAATGTAACCCTCGTCCTTCAGGACGCTGGCAATCGCAATTTTGACTTTCGACGATGGCATGGCCACGGTCGTCTTTTGCACGCCTTGTGCATTGCGAATGCGGGTCAGCATATCGGCGATAGGATCGCTCATACTCATTGCATATTCTCCTATTACCAGCTTGCTTTTGTCATACCCGGAATTTCACCACGCATGGCGAATTCACGGAGCTTGATACGACCCAGACCGAATTTACGGAATGTGCCGCGCGGACGACCAGTGATGGCGCAACGGTTACGTTGACGCGTCGGATTCGAGTTACGTGGCAGCGCCTGCAATTTCAGGCGAGCTTCGTAGCGCTCTTCTTCCGATTTCGATTGGTCATCGACGATGGCCTTGAGAGCTTCGCGCTTAGGGGCGAATTTCGCCACCAGGTCAGCACGCTTGATCTCACGATTAATCAGTGACAGTTTGGCCATGATCAGTTCCTGAAAGGGAATTTAAAGGCGGCGAGCAAAGCTTTGGCTTCGTCATCGGTCTTAGCGGTTGTCGTGATGCTGATATTCATACCGCGCAACGCGTCAATCTTGTCGTATTCGATTTCAGGGAAAATGATCTGTTCCTTGACACCGATGTTGTAGTTGCCACGACCATCAAATGCACGGCCGTTCACACCACGGAAATCGCGCACGCGCGGCAGAGCCACGGTAATGAAGCGATCCAGGAACTCGTACATGCGAGCGCCGCGCAGGGTGACCATCGTACCGATCGGGTAACCTTCACGGATTTTGAAGCCTGCGATCGCTTTGCGGGACTTGGTGGTCACTGGCTTCTGGCCGGCGATCTTGGTCAAGTCAGCAACTGCGTGCTCGAGAACTTTTTTATCCGCGATAGCCTCACCAACACCCATGTTCAGGGTGATCTTGGTCAGGCGTGGAACTTCCATTACCGACTTGTAACCAAACTTGCTGGTCAGGTCGGCAACGACTTTTTCTTTATAGAATTCTTGGAGACGTGCCATGATTTCTTAAGCCTTCACTACTTCGCCGGAGGATTTAAAGATGCGAACTTTCTTGCCGTCCACTTCTTTGAAACCCACGCGATCTGCCTTGCCAGTCGCTGCATTAAACAATGCAACGTTGGACACGTGAATTGGCATGGTCTTATCGACGATACCACCAGTTACGCCAGTCATCGGGTTTGGCTTAGTCGCTTTTTTAGCGATGTTAATGCCGTCAACCACGATATGTTCAGCATCGATACGCTGCTGTACCACACCACGTTTGCCCTTGTCTTTCCCGGTCAGAACGATGACTTCGTCGTTTTTACGAATCTTATCCATTACGACTCCTTACAGGACTTCCGGTGCCAGGGACACGATTTTCATGAACTTCTCAGTGCGCAGTTCGCGCGTGACAGGTCCAAAAATACGGGTACCGATCGGTTCCAGCTTGGCGTTCAACAGAACGGCGGCATTGCCGTCGAACTTCACCAGGGAACCGTCTTGGCGGCGAACACCTTTAGCGGTGCGCACAACCACGGCGTTATAAATTTCACCTTTTTTGACACGGCCACGTGGCGCAGCAACCTTAACGGTTACCTTGATCACATCGCCAATGCCAGCATAACGGCGCTTGGAGCCGCCCAATACCTTGATGCACATTACTTCTTTGGCACCGGTATTGTCAGCCACTTCGAGCCGGCTTTCAGTTTGAATCATAGTATTCTCTTTCCCAACTTAAGCCGAAGAATCCACACAATGTAGACCCACGGTCAGTCTTGGTCCCGCCAGAGCCGCCCTGCTGGGCTTCACTGTTTGGGTGCATGACCTTCATACATCAACTGACCGCGAATGCTACTGTCTGTGGCCAGACACTTTGCGGCGTTACATGAACGAAGCCCGCAAGTATTACATACAATTTGCGGGCCTGCAAGTACTAATTAAAAGCCACCGCCGAAACGGTGGTTTTTATTTAAACGGTTGGTGCGGCTTGAACCACACGTGTCACCGTCCATGCCTTCGTTTTGGAGATCGGGCGACCTTCCTGGATCTCGACCGTGTCACCGGCCTTGACTTGGTTGGTCTCGTCATGCGCGTGATACTTGTTCGAACGCATGATGATCTTGCCATACAAAGGATGTTTTACGTGGCGCTCGATCAGAACGGTAACGGTCTTGTCCATCTTGTCCGAAACCACTTTACCGATCAGCGTGCGCTTGAGCGACTGTTTCACTGGTTCGTTCATTTGGCTTCCTTCAGATTCATTACCGTCTTCACACGCGCGATATCGCGGCGTACCTTCTTGAGCTGCGAAGTGTTGCTCAGCTGCTGCGTAGCGATTTGCATGCGCAGGCCGAACTGTGCCTTCAACAGGTCATTCAGCTCTTTTTGCAGAGCTGGCTGGTCCTTGCCGCGGAGTTCAGATGCTTTCATATACAACTCCAATTATTGGCCGACTTGGCGGATGACAAACGTCGTCGCCAGTGGCAGTTTAGCGGCGGCAAGACGGAATGCTTCCCGTGCCAGCGCTTCATCAACGCCATCCATTTCGTACAGTACTTTACCTGGCTGAATTTCAGCGACGTAGTACTCAGGATTACCTTTACCGTTACCCATACGGACTTCAGCCGGTTTGTTCGAAATCGGTTTGTCCGGGAAAATACGGATCCAGATACGGCCACCGCGCTTGATGTGACGCGTCATTGCACGACGCGCCGCTTCAATTTGACGCGCAGTGATACGACCGCGCGCAACTGCCTTCAGACCGAATTCGCCAAACGACACGGCGGTGCCGCGGCTGTGCGAAATACCGGTATTACGGCCTTTCTGCTCTTTACGATACTTTCTGCGTGCTGGTTGCAGCATGATTATTCTCCTGCTTTCTCAGCTGGTGCTGCTGCGGCGGCCGGTTTAGCGGCGGTACGCACACGTGCACCTGGTGCTGTGGATGGTTTCGCACCGGCACCGGCTGGACGTGGACGGCCAGCTGGCTTGCCATCGTCACGGCGTGGGCCGCGGCTTTTCTTCTCGTCAGCTGGGGTATCGATGACTGGTGCATCGCCGTTAGGCGCGCGGTCACCTTTGTATACCCACACCTTGACACCGATGATGCCGTAGGTGGTCGACGCTTCGCTGGTACCGTAATCGATATCGGCGCGCAGGGTATGCAGAGGCACGCGGCCTTCGCGGTACCACTCTTTACGTGCGATTTCGATACCGTTCAGACGGCCGGACGACATGATCTTGATACCGAGAGCACCCAGGCGCATTGCATTTTGCATTGCACGCTTCATGGCGCGGCGGAACATGATCCGTTTTTCCAGCTGCTGAGCGATCGAGTCGGCGATCAGTTGCGAGTCGATTTCTGGCTTGCGAATTTCTTCGATGTTCACGTGAACAGGCACGCCCATGATCTTGGTCAGCGCGGACTTCAGTACTTCGATGTCTTCGCCTTTTTTACCAATGACCACGCCTGGACGCGAGCTGTAGATCGTGAAGCGCGCGTTCTTGGCTGGGCGCTCGATAACGATGCGGCCAACGGAAGCGTTCTTCAGTTTCTTTTTCAGGTAAGCACGTGCTTTCAAGTCTTCGTTCAGCATGGCAGCGAAATTACCGTTGCCTGCATACCAGCGCGAAGCCCAGTTACGGGTGACCGCCAGACGGAAACCGGTTGGATGAATTTTCTGACCCATCGTGGCTCCTTAGTTACCGACAGTCACGTAAACGTGACAGGATTGTTTCGAAATACGGTCGCCACGGCCTTTTGCACGCGCGGTGAAGCGCTTCAGGACGGGGCCCTTTTCGACGTAGATCGTTTTCACGAACAATTCGTCGATGTCCGCGCCATCATTGTGCTCGGCATTCGCAATAGCGGATTCCAGAACGCGTTTGATGATCGCAGCACCTTTTTTCGGGCTGAATTGCAAGATGTTGAGTGCAGCGTCAACTTTCTTGCCACGGATCAGGTCAGCAACCAGGCGGCCCTTTTGGTCCGACAGGCGCACACCTTTGAGGATAGCTTTAGTTTCCATTATTTCTTAGCCTTTTTGTCAGCTGCATGGCCCTTGAACGTACGGGTCAGTGCGAATTCGCCGAGCTTGTGACCAACCATGTTTTCGGAAACATAAACCGGCACGTGCAGCTTGCCGTTATGCACCGCGATCGTCAGGCCGATGAAGTCAGGCATGATTGTCGAACGACGCGACCAGGTTTTGATTGGCTTTTTGTCTTTGGCTGCTTGCGCGGCTTCAACTTTTTTCACCAGGTGGGCGTCACAGAACGGCCCTTTTTTCAATGAACGTGTCATGTGCTACCCCTTATTTCTTGCCGCGGCGCGAGACGATCATGGAAGTAGTACGCTTGTTGCTGCGTGTCTTCTTACCCTTAGTCTGTTGGCCCCAAGGCGAAACTGGATGACGACCAGCTGCTGTTTTACCTTCACCACCACCGTGCGGGTGATCGACCGGGTTCATGACCACACCGCGAACGGTAGGACGAACACCGCGCCAGCGCATCGCACCAGCTTTACCGATTTTACGCAGGCTGTGCTCGGCATTGCCGACTTCACCAACCGTTGCACGGCACTCGATGTGCACGCGACGTACTTCGCCCGAGCGCAGACGCACTTGAGCGTAGGTACCTTCACGCGCCATCAGCACAACGCCAGCGCCGGCGGTACGTGCCATTTGGGCACCTTTACCTGGCAGCATTTCGACGCAATGCATCACGGTACCGACTGGGATGTTACGGATTGGCAAGCAGTTACCCGATTTGATCGGTGCTTCCGAACCGTTCATCACGCTGTCGCCAACGGCCATGCCTTTGGTTGCGATGATGTAGTGACGTTCGCCGTCGGCGTAGCACAACAGAGCGATATTCGCGGTGCGGTTTGGATCGTATTCGATACGTTCCACTTTCGCTGGAATACCATCTTTGGTGCGCTTGAAGTCGATCAAGCGATAGTGTTGCTTATGACCACCACCGATATGACGGGTGGTGATGTGACCGTTGTTGTTACGACCAGCGGTCTTGGATTTCTTTTCAACCAGGGCAGCGAACGGACGACCTTTGTACAGGTCGGCATTCACCACCTTTACCATGCCGCGACGGCCTGGCGAGGTTGGTTTCATCTTAACGAGTGCCATTATGCAGCCTCCTCGGAGAAGTTGATTTCCTGGCCAGGCTTCAGGCACACGAAAGCACGCTTGGTATGGTTACGACGACCGTTGAACTTGCCGGTGCGCTTTTGCTTACCTTCGCGGTTTGCAGTTTGCACGGACAGAACTTCAACCTTGAACAGCAGTTCGACCGCTGCCTTGATTTCAGGCTTGGTTGCATCCGGCAGTACGCGGAATACAATTTGCTCGTTCTTTTCCGCGACCATGGTGGCCTTTTCGGAAATCACGGGCGCCAACAGCACCTTCATCAAGCGTTCTTCGCTATGTTTCAAAATCGCGCTCATGCCAGCATCTCCTCAATCTTGGCCAATGCAGCTTTGGTGACCAGGATCTTCTTGTAGAACACCAGGGACATCGGGTCTGCGTGACGTGGCTCAACGACGAGTACGTTAGGCAGGTTGCGCGATGCCAGTTCCAGGTTTTCGTTCAGAACGTCGGTGATGATCAGAACCGAATCAAAGCCCAGGCCGTTCAATTTTTGCGACAGCAGCTTGGTTTTTGGCGCGTCGATCGTCAGATCGTCGATGACGATCAGGCGCTCTTCGCGAGCCAGCTGCGACAGGATCGAGCAGATACCTGCGCGATACATTTTTTTGTTCACTTTGTGGGTGAAGTTTTCGTCAGGCGAGTTCGGGAAAATCCGACCACCGCCGCGCCACAGTGGCGACGACGACATACCAGCACGAGCGCGGCCGGTACCTTTTTGGCGCCATGGCTTTTTCGTCGTGTGGTGAACTTCTTCACGGTCTTTTTGCTTGCGGTTACCACTACGTGCATTCGCTTGATAAGCGATGACGACTTGGTGGATCAGCGCTTCATTGTAGTCACGGCCGAAAATCGTATCGGCTGCAGCAACGTTCGAGGCGGCTTGACCTTGCGCATTCAGAAGCTTGAGTTCCATCGTTTAAGCTCCCTTCTTGGCTTTGGTTTTGATGGCTGGCGAGACAACTACCTGGCCATTTTTCGCACCTGGAATCGCGCCTTTGACCAGCAACAGCTGACGGTCGGCATCGATACGGGCGATCACGAGGTTCTGGATCGTACGGTTAACGTCACCCAGATGACCGGTCATGCGCTTACCAGGGAAAACGCGACCTGGATCTTGCGCCATACCGATGGAACCTGGAACGTTATGCGAACGCGAGTTACCGTGCGTTGCACGGCCAGAAGCGAAGTGGTAACGTTTGATAACGCCTGCATAGCCTTTACCGATGGTAACGCCTTGCACGTCGATCTTTTGACCGACTTCGAACAGGGAAGCAGCGACAACATCGCCAGCTTTCAGTTCAGCGGCTTTAGCAGCGTCAACGCGGAACTCTTTCAACAGAGTACCGGCTTCAACACCAGCTTTAGCGTGATGACCAGCAACAGCTTTGGTCACGCGGGAAGCGCGACGTTGACCGAATGCGACCTGAACAGCGGAGTAACCATCTGTTTCAGGGGTTTTGATTTGCGCAACACGGTTGTTCGATACGTCCAACACGGTGACAGGAATCGAATCCCCTTCATCCGTGAAAATGCGCATCATACCAACCTTGCGACCGAGAAGGCCTAGGCTCATTTTTTCTCCATTCCCACCTGCGATTGGGCGGGGCTTGTTTAACTACAAAGTAACGTAGGACTCAAAAAAGACGAATCCATACCGAAGCCGGCTAGTATATAGCACAAAAACCCTTGACGCAACAAGTTAACACGAGGTATGTCAAAGTGTTGCGCGACGCCCCTGCAGGAGTTGTCGGAGCGCCTGAAAAACCCTGCCATAAGGCAACTTAACGAACGCAAAGCATTGCGGCATGCGGCCTGCCCCACCGGGTGCCCTTGGCGGCAAGTCACTGGCGGCCGCAGAAACAACAAGGGCGCGTACACGGCGTACGCGCCCTCTTTCCCTCATGAATCAGGCTTGGCGTCCCCTTGTGGGCAGCTCAGCTCAGACCTTGCACTGCTCGATGCAATGCTTGTAGATCATCTCGCAGATGGGGCTCGACGCCGAACCGGGCATGCCGCCCGAGCACGTATTGGCCCGAACGGCGCACTCCAGCGTGCAATCATTGCCAGCCATGGCATACGAGGCGCTCATACCCAGCGCAAACAGGAAAGCCATCGTCTTCTTGATCATAGTTCATCTCCGTTTATCAGATGGAAGAACAACCAGGACGACACGCCACCCTCGCACCGCCCCGGGCAGGCGCCGCGGCACCGCCATTACTTAAAAAGCAATGCCAATAGAATACCGTAAACAATACCAACCAGCTACCAATTAACGGCGCCGCGTTTTTCCGGCGCCAAATAAAAAAGTCAGCCCGGACATATCTCCGTCCGGGCTGACTGCAAGGCAACGCATGGCGCCCGAGTGGTCCTTACTCTTGCGGCGCTCCTTTGCCAATCTGATACCAGTTCACCTTGCGCGTCGCCACCATGATGACGGCCAGCACGGCGAACAGCAGGATGCTGCCCATTACCAGCGCATTGTTTTCCGAGCTCAGCAAACCATACAGGGCGCCATACAGCAAGGTCAGCGCCACGCCGAAGCCGATGCCGCGCCAGGCGTTGTGCAGCACGTGCACCAGGTAAAAGCTGGTCAGCACGATACAGGCGGCGCTGGCGATCAGATAGGCGGCCAGGAAGGCGATATGCTCGGCCAGGCCCACCAGCAGCAGGAAGAAGATCACCAGCGACAGGCCCACCAGCAAATATTGCACCGGGTGGATCGGCAGGCTTTTCAGGATTTCAAAGATGAAGAAGGCGGCAAAGGTCAGCGCCACGAACAGCAAGCCATATTTCGTGGCCCGGTCCGATTGCGAATACACATTGACCGGCTCGATGAAGCCCACGCTGAAGCGGTCAATCTGGCCCAACGGGGCGCTGTCGGGCACCTTGAATTCCCCTTCGATCGTGCTCAGCTGCGTTTGCGCATTGGTGGCCAGCGACGAGATGTTCCACGCTACATTGAAACCCTGGGCATCGATCTGGCGATTCTTCGGCGACGGCAGGAAGCGCCCGCCAAACTGCGGATGGGGCCAGTTCGACTTGATCTGGATCTGGCTGTTCTTGGCCACCGGCACGAAATGCTGGCGTTCGATGCCATCGAGGCCCAGGTCAAAGCTGAAGCGCACCTGCTGCGGTGCCGCCAGAGGCATGGCGCCCAGCGGCGCATGCAAGCCGCTGCGGAAGGCAAACAGGTCGGTACCCTGCTCGAACTCGATCTTTTGTCCGCCCCAGTCGATTTTCGGGATATTGCGGATGCCGCGCACGTCCTCGATGGAGAGGGCGACGAAAGGCTGACCCAGGGTCAAGCGCGAGTCCGGCGACTTGCGCGGCAACTGGCTGCTGGCCGGCACCGTGAAGTCGCCCTTGAACGCATGCTGGCCGCTGTAGACCAGCACCTGGTGGATGCCGCGGTAACGGCGGTCCGTCTCGATGTTGCCGTTGATCTGCAAATCGTTCGGGTACACGATAAGGCGGCGCTGCACCAAACGGCGCAGCAACTCCGTGCGCACAGGCGCTTTCGCTTCCTTGTCATCGCCCTTGGCCACTTCCACGCGCTCGTCGTACTGCTCCGTGTAGGGAATCACGAGGATGGGGCCGATAATGGTTTGTTCGCGCACCGAATCGGCGGCGATGCTATTGACGGCTTCCTGGCGGAATTCCATCCGCTCCTTGATCGTTTCCTGAATCATCAGCAAAGGCAGGCCGATCAGCAACATCAGGCCGAACACGATCAACGCTTTGACTAAGAGAGTTTTTTGCATGGCGCATCCTTGAAGTAAGGCGGCCAGTGTAGGGAAGCTGTATGCGCTGACGATGCAGTCTGTGTGAAGCCTGTAAATAAAGTGCGCTAGGCCAACGGCAGACACAGGCACGCGCAGGCACCGCCTTCCGCATGATTGAGCACCTCGACCGTGCCGCCATGCAGGGAAGCGACCTCGCGCACGAAGGGCAGGCCCAATCCCGTGCTCTTGCCGGCGCTCGGGCGCGGCAAGGAATAGAAGCGCTCGAAGACGCGTTCGAGCGCATATGCGGGGATGCCCGCGCCGCGGTCACGCACGGCAATTTCCACCTGGCTGCCCTGGCGCCGCGCCGTCAGGTCGATGCAGCTGCCGGGCGGGGCAAAGCCGGCCGCGTTATCGAGCAAGTTGCCCAGCGCCTGGCGCAGCAACAGGGGGTCGCCCGCCACGCTCGCCTCGTCGTGCTGCAGCTGCAGACGCACGCCGCGCGCCGCCAGGGTGGCGGCCGCATCCTGCGCCACTTGCGCCAGCAGGGGCGCCAGCGCGATACGCTCGGGGTTATCCAGGCGCTGCTGCTTTTCCACGCGCACCAGGGCCAGCAGCTTGTCGATCAGTTGCCGCTGGCGCGCATTCTGCTCCAGGATGCTGGCAAGGAACTGGCGACGTTCGGCCGGCGGCATGTCTTCCTGCAGCAACTCGGCCGAAGCCTGGATGGCGGCGATCGGGCTCTTCAATTCATGCGCCAGCGTGTGCATCAGCTGCTCCACATACTCCTTGCCCTCCAGGCGCGTGCGCATCGCCTCCAGCGCCCGCCCCAGGGTGCCGATCTCGTTCTGGCCCAGCGCCGGCAGCGCCACCTTGCGCCCTGCGTCCACATCGCCGATGTAATGCATCAGCTTGCCCAGCGCATGGTGCAGCCACCAGGCGAATGCCAGGCCGATCAGCAGCGACAGCAGCAACAGCACGGCACCGCGCTGCAGTATCTTGCGCTGGCTGCGTTCGACAAACGCCTGCACGCTGGCATTCGGCTTGGCCACCGTCAGCACGCCGATCACCTCATTGCCGTCGCGAATCGGCGCGGCCACGTGCATGACCGTCGACATCTCGTCGTCTGGCCGGCTGCGCGTGCTGCGCGCGCCATACTTGCCCTGCAAGGTGAGGTACACGTCATTCCAGCGCGAATAGTCGCGCCCCACGTCGCGCCCGCTGGAATCGAACAACACGATGCCATGCCGGTCCGTGATGGTGATGCGGTAATCGAGCGTGCGCTTGCGCACACCGTTGATATTGACGTCCACGCCATGGCGCGCGTAATCCTGCATGCGTTCTGCCACGGGCGACTGCGCCAGGCTGCCCGCCTTCACGTCGGGCGCCACCAGGCTGGCCAACAGCTGCGAAGTATCGACCAGGGTGTCTTCCAGGGTCGAGCGCACACCGGGCTTGACCTGCTCCATGAAGACGTTCAGCAGGAACCATGCGGCCAGCCCGACGATCAGGAAGTAGCCGAGCAGGATGCGCAGGCCGATCTTCATGCGCCGGCCAGGCTGTAGCCGAGGCCACGGTGGGTGTGGATGGGGTCGACTTGCGCATCGATGGCGCGCAGCTTGGCGCGCAGCGATTTGACGTGCGCGTCGACGGTACGCTCGAGCGTGTCCGGCGCCCCGCTCCACACGCGCTCCATCAGCTGCGCGCGCGACAGCACGTGACCGGGATGCGCAAGCAGGGTTTTCAGCAACAGGTATTCATAGCGGGTCAGGTCCAGCGGCTGGCCGTGAAAGAGCACCTTCGCCTCCAGCGCGCGCAATTCGAAGCGCGCCGGCGCGGCGACAGGCGCGACTATCGTCATGCCAGTCTCGCGAGGAGCTTGCGCGACACCTGCGCGGCGCAGGATGACGCGGATGCGCGCCACCAGTTCGCGTGGCGAAAACGGTTTCGTGACGTAATCGTCGGCGCCGATTTCCAGGCCGACGATACGGTCGATCTCATCGCTGCGGGCCGTCAGGAAGATCACCGGCACCTCGGAAAACTGGCGCAGCCGGCGGCACACTTCCAGTCCGCTCATGTCGGGCAAGCCCACGTCGAGCACCACCAGAACGGGCATCTGCGCGGCTTCGCCGGGCGTTGGACGCAGCGCGGCCAGGGCTTGCTCACCCAACATCACATGGCGCGGCGCAAAGCCGTCCGTGCGCAAGGCATAGGCGATGCTGTCGGCAATCGCCTGTTCATCTTCCACGATCAGGACAGTCTTGGACATGGCGGCGGCACGCAGTAGTGGACAGACCCGGAGTATCCCTGAAGCACGCAAGCGGCGTCAATCGCACACCTTGCCGCGCACCGGCAAAAAGCCACCCGCCCCAAAAAACTTATAGTATATTTATCGCAGCATGACTCCACCGATACACCGTGTTTGACACCCGTCCGAGGAGACTATGAAGAACCATACCATCAGCCTGCTATGCGCTGTCAGCCTGCTGGCCGCCTGCGCGGCGCCAGCGACGATCACCACCTCCAACGCACAACAAGACGCCTGCAACGCGGCCGAGCTCAAGGGCCAGTTTGGCGAAGCGGAACTGGCTTGCGTACAGGCGCTGCGCAGCGCCGAGCAGGCCGGAGCCAGCGCGGACATCCTCTCGCAGCGCCAATACAACCTGGGCCGCATCAAGCGCTTGCAGGGCAAGAATGCCGAAGCGGAGCAACTGTACCGGCAAGCGCTGGCCACGGAAGAAGCGGCGCAGCCACGCAGCGATGCGCGCGTCGGCCGCCGCATGGTGGAACTGGCGTCGGCCCTGGCCGCGCAAGGCAAGTGGCAGGAAGGCACGGGCTACCTGGAACGCGTGCTGCCGTTGCTGCCGAAGCTGTCGTCCGCGTCGCGCACGTATTCGGCGGAAGTGCTGCGCCAGTACGCCAGGCAGTTGCAAGGCGGTCCGCAGGCCGCATTGGGCGCGCGCTTCGACGCGGTGGCGGCCAGCCTGCAATAAGCAACTCCCGGGCCCGGCCTAGGGCTGGGCGACGTGGATGCTGGCCTTGATGTGCTTGAGGTGGGCCACGATGGTGAACGTCATCACCACCAGCAGCGACCAGGAGCTCCATTTGCTGACATGCACCACCGACCAGGCGCCAAGCTGGTTCGGATAGCGCCACACGCCCCAGAAAGTGCTGATGTTTTCAGCCAGCCAGATAAAGAAACCGACCAGCACGAAACCGAGCAGCAAGGGCATGCTGCGGTCGCGGTCGAGCGGACGGAACACCACAGTGGTGCGCGCATACAAGCCCAGCGCGCAGGCGGCCAGGTACCAGCGATAGTCGCCGATGTAATGGTGAGTAAAGAAGTTGGCGTAGATCAGCACAGCGATCAGCACCGCCATCCAGTATGGCGGATGGTGGCGAATCCGCATGTCGAGCAGGCGCCAGGTCTGGATGATGTAGCTGCCGACCGCCGCATACATGAATCCCGAAAACAGGGGAACGCCGAACACTTTGGTATAGGCAAAGTCGGGATAGCTCCAAGACTGGATCGTCCCCGATACCTTGAATACTTCCAGCGCAAAGCCCACCGCATGGAACAGGCAAATGGCTTTCAGCTCATCCCACGTTTCCAGTCCGCTCCAGACCATTGCGGCCTGGATCGCCAGCGCCACCAGCAGCAGCACGTCATAGCGCGGCAGGCCGAACAGGCCGGCGCGCGGCACCAGGAACACGGCAGCAAAAAACAGCCCCACGAACAGGCACGACCTCGCCTCCTTAATGCCGAAATACAGGAATTCGGTCAGGAAGCGCGGCCAGCCGCGCAAGCGCTGGCGTGGAGTCGCATTTAACAGGTGGGTATCGAGGGCATTGAGCATGCAGCAACTTTATCGACGGGCTGCAGCACTGTAAAGCGATTTTGCACGCAGGCAGGTGGCGCCAGTACTGGGCAGGCACCAATAGCAATGGGGCCGGGCGCACTCACGATCGTGAGCAGGCCCGGCCCCATCATCAGGCAGCGGGACACCCCGCCGGCCTGGAACAGCTGTCAATACCTGATGCTACGGTGTTGTCAGCTGCCCTGAAAACTCTTATTGCAGTTTGATTTCGACATCAACACCAGCTGGCAGGTCCAGCTTCATCAGCGCGTCAACGGTTTTGTCCGTTGGGTCAACGATGTCCATCAGGCGTTGGTGCGTACGGATCTCGAACTGATCGCGCGAAGTTTTGTTGACGTGCGGGGAACGCAGCACATCGAAACGTTGAATACGGGTAGGCAGTGGTACTGGGCCTTTGACGACAGCGCCGGTGCGCTTCGCGGTTTCAACGATTTCCAGAGCGGACTGGTCGATCAGCTTGTAATCGAAAGCCTTCAGGCGGATACGGATTTTTTGGTTTGGTGCCGACATGATATTTCCTTAAAAGAACGAACCGCGCGGTCTGCACGGCAATGAGGTCATACGGGAATTTCTGACGCTACAACCGTCAGGGTCGACATGATAGCAGCAAAATGCTTGCCAACCCCGGCAGTTGAATAAAAAGAAGGGCGCCGGGCGACGACGCGTCTTCTTTTCTATCGCTTAATAATTAAGCGATGATTTTGGCAACCACGCCGGCGCCGACGGTACGGCCGCCTTCGCGGATAGCGAAGCGCAGACCTTCTTCCATCGCGATCGGGTTGATCAGCTTGACGGTGATCGACACGTTATCGCCTGGCATGACCATTTCTTTGTCTGCTGGCAACTCGATCGAACCGGTTACGTCCGTCGTGCGGAAGTAGAACTGTGGACGATAGTTGTTGAAGAATGGCGTATGACGGCCGCCTTCGTCTTTCGACAGAACATAGATCTCGCCGGTGAAGTGAGCATGCGGCTTGATCGAGCCTGGCTTTGCCAGAACTTGACCACGTTGCACGTCTTCACGCTTGGTGCCGCGCAGCAGCAGACCAACGTTGTCGCCTGCTTGACCTTGGTCCAGCAGCTTGCGGAACATCTCCACGCCGGTGCAAGTCGTTTTGACGGTATCGGTGATACCAACGATTTCGATCTCTTCGCCGACTTTAACAATGCCGCGCTCGATACGACCGGTCACAACGGTACCGCGACCCGAGATCGAGAACACGTCTTCTACTGGCATCAGGAACGCACCGTCAACAGCGCGCTCTGGCGTTGGGATGTATGCATCCAGCGCATCGGCCAGACGCAGCACTGCGTCAACGCCCATTTCGCCTTCTTTGCCTTCCAACGCCATACGTGCCGAACCTTTGATGATTGGCAGGTCGTCGCCTGGGAATTCGTACTTCGACAACAGCTCGCGCACTTCCATTTCAACCAGTTCCAGCAGCTCTGCGTCGTCGACCAGGTCGCACTTGTTCAGGAACACGATGATGTATGGAACGCCAACTTGGCGGGCCAGCAGGATGTGTTCGCGGGTCTGTGGCATTGGGCCGTCAGCTGCGGAGCACACCAGGATCGCGCCGTCCATCTGGGCAGCACCGGTAATCATGTTTTTGATGTAATCGGCGTGGCCTGGGCAGTCAACGTGCGCGTAGTGACGCGTTTCCGTTTCGTACTCGACGTGGGCGGTGTTAATCGTGATACCGCGCGCTTTTTCTTCTGGAGCTGCATCGATCTGGTCGTATGCTTTAGCTTCGCCGCCGAATTTCTTCGACAGAACCGTTGCGATTGCAGCGGTCAGCGTGGTTTTACCGTGGTCGACGTGGCCGATGGTGCCGACGTTGACGTGCGGCTTGGTCCGTTCGAATTTACCTTTTGCCATTTTATTCTTCCTTAGAACAATGATTTAAATGTAGGGACCGGCATTCTCGTGAAAGCCGGCCCGGAACTTCTATTACTTAGCTTTCGAGCTTACGATTGCTTCAGTCACATGCTTAGGTGCTTCAGCATAGTGCTTGAATTCCATCGTGTAAGTCGCACGACCTTGGGTCGACGAACGCAACGACGTAGCGTAGCCGAACATTTCCGACAGAGGCACTTCGGCCTTGATGATCTTGCCGCCACCGCCAGCAATTTCATCCATACCTTGCACCATGCCGCGACGCGACGACAGATCGCCCATCACGGTACCGGCGTAGTCTTCCGGCGTTTCCACTTCCACGGCCATCATCGGCTCCAGGATGACTGGCGATGCTTTGCGGCAGCCATCTTTGAATGCCATCGAAGCGGCCATGCGGAATGCATTTTCGTTCGAGTCAACATCATGGTACGAACCGAAGAACAGCGTGACTTTCACGTCAACGACTGGGTAGCCAGCCATCACGCCCGAAGTCAGCGTGTCGCGCACACCTTTTTCAACTGCAGGGATGTATTCGCGAGGAACGGTACCGCCCTTGATCGCGTCAACGAATTCAAAGCCCTTGCCCGGTTCTTGCGGTTCGATCTTCAGAACCACGTGACCGTATTGACCACGACCACCCGATTGCTTGACGAATTTGCCTTCCGACTCTTCGCACACTTTACGGATCGTTTCGCGGTAAGCCACTTGTGGCTTGCCGACGGTGGCTTCAACGTTAAATTCGCGCTTCATGCGGTCAACGATGATGTCCAGATGCAACTCGCCCATACCGGCGATGATGGTCTGGCCCGATTCTTCATCGGTACGCACGCGGAACGATGGATCTTCTGCTGCCAGACGGTTCAGCGCCAAGCCCATTTTTTCCTGGTCGGCCTTGGTTTTTGGCTCAACCGCTTGCGAAATCACTGGCTCAGGGAAGACCATGCGCTCCAGAACCACGCTTGCCTTGTCGTCGCAAAGCGTATCGCCAGTGGTGGTGTCTTTCAGACCCACAACGGCGGCGATGTCGCCAGCGCGCATTTCCTTGATTTCTTCGCGTTCGTTCGCTTGCATCTGCACGATACGGCCGATACGCTCTTTCTTCTGCTTCACGGAGTTCAACACCGAGTCGCCCGAATTCAGGGTACCCGAGTAGCAACGGATGAAGCACAGCTGACCCACGAACGGATCAGTTGCGATTTTGAATGCCAGCGCAGAGAATTTCTCGTCGTCGTCAGCTTTACGCTCGACAGGCTGTTCATCTTCATCCAGACCAGGTACTGGCGGAATGTCGATTGGCGATGGCAGGTACTCGATGACCGCGTCCAACATGGCTTGTACGCCCTTGTTTTTAAAGGCGGTACCGCACAGCATTGGAACGATTTCGCTGGCGATGGTACGTTGACGCAGAGCAGCCTTGATCTCGGCTTCCGACAGGTCGCCTTCTTCCAGGTACTTGTTCATCAGGTCTTCCGACGCTTCAGCAGCGGCTTCAACCATGTTCTCGCGCCACTTGGCAGCATCAGCGGCCAGGTGTGCAGGAATGTCTTCGTATTCAAACTTCATGCCTTGCGAAGCGTCGTCCCAGATAACCGCTTTCATCTTGACCAGATCGATAACACCGGTGAAGACGTCTTCAGCGCCGATAGGCATCTGAATAGGTACTGGGTTGGCTTTCAGACGCGAACGCATCTGATCGTAGACCTTGAAGAAGTTGGCGCCGGTACGGTCCATCTTGTTCACGAAGGCCAGACGTGGCACTTTGTACTTGTTAGCCTGACGCCATACCGTTTCCGATTGTGGCTGCACGCCGCCGACTGCACAGTAAACCATGCAGGCGCCATCCAACACGCGCATCGAACGTTCCACTTCAATGGTGAAGTCAACGTGGCCTGGGGTGTCGATGATGTTGATGTGGTGAGCTGGGAAGTTGTTAGCCATGCCTTTCCAGAAGCACGTAACAGCAGCCGAGGTAATCGTGATACCGCGCTCTTGCTCCTGTGCCATCCAGTCGGTGGTGGCAGCGCCATCATGGACTTCGCCCAGCTTGTGGTTCACGCCTGTGTAGAACAGGACGCGCTCGGTCGTGGTCGTCTTACCTGCATCGATGTGAGCGGAGATACCGATATTACGATAGCGCTCAATGGGGGTCTTGCGGGCCATAATTAATCCTAAATGAATGGACAAAACCGAGCAGCATTTTTTTGCAAAAATGAGCCCGGCCTCGAACAACAGATGCTTGACAGCCGCCTTGCGGTAGCTGGCTTTATATTAGAAGCGGAAATGCGAGAACGCTTTGTTCGCTTCAGCCATACGATGGACTTCGTCGCGTTTTTTCATCGCGCCGCCGCGGCTTTCAGCCGCTTCCATCAGCTCACCGCCGAGGCGTTGTGGCATCGATTTTTCGCTGCGCTTGTTAGCAGCTTCACGCAACCAACGCATGGACAGAGCCATACGACGGACTGGGCGAACTTCGACCGGCACCTGGTAGTTTGCACCACCGACGCGACGGGATTTCACCTCAACCAACGGCTTGGCGTTGTTGATTGCGGTAGCAAAAACTTCGAGTGGATCTTTACCCGATTTTGCTGCGATATGCTCGAAAGCACCGTAGATGATGTTTTCTGCAACCGATTTCTTACCGGACAGCATCAGCACGTTTACAAATTTAGCGACATCAGTGTTGCCGAATTTTGGATCTGGCAAAATTTCGCGCTTGGGTACTTCACGACGACGTGGCATATCAATTCCTTTCAATCTTCAGTTGAGCGCGCGTTCTTCGCACACTCGCGGACGACCATCATAGTCCTCCACTTACTCGACCAGATGCGGTCGACTACATTCACTTAGCTAGTTGCCACTGAGCGAAACTTGGGTTTGCTGCGTACAACTTATTACTTCTTGCCTGCTTTAGCGCGCTTGGTACCGTACTTCGAACGCGATTGCTTACGGTCTTTAACGCCTTGGGTATCCAGGGCACCGCGAACCATGTGGTAACGCACACCCGGCAAATCCTTAACGCGGCCGCCGCGCAACAGCACAACACTATGCTCTTGCAGGTTATGGCCTTCACCGCCAATGTACGAAATGACTTCGAAACCATTGGTCAGACGAACTTTAGCGACTTTACGCAGAGCCGAGTTAGGCTTCTTTGGAGTCGTGGTGTAAACACGTGTGCAGACGCCACGTTTTTGCGGGCTGTTTTCCAGCGCCGGCGATTTGCTCTTCACGGTCAAAGCGACGCGTGGATTGCGAATCAATTGATTGATGGTTGGCATCGTTATAAATCCAACAAAAAACTACGATTAATAACCCGGGCAAGATGCCCGGCGACTAAAACCTCGTCCCGCTTTCATCTACTGCGCACCGGAGGCGCCCGCAGCCACTCGATAAGGAGCGGCCATGAAATGCCAAGCAATACGTAAACGATGAGCAGAATAAAATCGAGAACTCGCTAGTTTAGACCTTGTGTTACAGGGGGTCAATCAGTTTACCGCTTTTTGCTATAAAAAAAGGCAAAAAAGCGGCACTTTTGTGGCATTTTGACTAACTTTTTGGGGCGGCGCGCGGGTGCCGGCACCTCGCGGCGCTTGATGATTTGGCATTCTTTCTCTGTAACCAAGCTTCGGGCGCGCACATTCTTGTATGACCGCAAGACAACAAAAGGATTGATAATAGCGGACATTTTTCGCTGCCCTCCTTTATGCGCTCCTTGCTTCGCCCCGCCACTCTGTTCCTGCTGCTGACCTACGCCTTGCTGACGGCCGTGCCCTTCATCCCCGCGCTGCTGGGACGTCCGCTCGAGTATCCCTGGCAGATGCTCACGTTCGAACTGCTGGCCTGGCTTGCCGTCTGGAGCGTGTTCAAGCGCCCCGCATATTTCCACTGGCTGCTGGTGCCCGCCTTCCTGGCCCTGCCAACAGAAATCTACCTGTTCATCTTCTATGGCCAGGGCATTTCCACGCACCACCTGGGTATCATCTTCGAAACCAGCCCCAAGGAAGCGATGGAATTCCTCGGGCAAAAAGTATGGCTGATGGGCGCCGTCATGCTGGGCGTGATCGCCTGGTGCGCTGCCAGCTGGTTTGCGGCCGCGCGCACGCGCGACCTCGACTGGCGCGGCAAGACGCGCCCGGTCGCCTTTGTGCTGTTGCTCCTACTGGGCGGCTTCTGGTGGTATGGCTACGAATTCGGTTTCGACGCCAAAGTCCTGCACAGCGCCCCCGTATCGGCCAAGGCCAGCAACTCGACGGCCAACGGCAAGGCGGGCGCCTCCGGCTTCGGCGACGCCAGCTCGGCCGATGACGAAACGGCCGAGGAAGACGAGGAAAGCAGCAAGCCGGAGAACGCCAGCATCGCCGGCGCCGACGAGACGGGCCTGGGCTGGCCCAGCCTGCCCCACTGGGCGCGCCTGCCCTACGCCTTCGACACCGTCAGCAATTCCTGGCCCTTCGGCCTGGCCGCGCGCGGCTTCGATTTCTACAAGGAACGCAAATACCTGGCCGAACTGGGACAGAAAAGCAGCAGCTTCCGTTTCGGCGCGCACCAGCAACAACCCGATCCCCATCCGGAAGTGGTGGTCATGGTGATCGGCGAATCGTCGCGCTACGACCGCTGGAGCCTGAACGGCTACGAACGCGACACGAATCCCCTGCTGAAACAGGAAAGCAACCTGGTGCCGCTGGCCGACGTCATCACGGCCGTCTCCGCCACGCGCCTGTCCGTGCCCGTCATCATCTCGCGCAAGCCGGCCACGCAAAGCCTCAAGGATGGCTTCTCGGAAAAATCCTTCCTCACCGCCTACAAGGAAGCGGGCTTCAAGACCTACTGGCTATCGAACCAAATTTCCTTCGGCCAGTTTGACACGCCCGTGTCCGTGTTTGCCAAGGAAGCGGACGTGGTGCAATTTCTGAACCTGGGCGGCTTTACCAACAATTCGAACTTCGACCAGATCCTGTTCGATCCGTTCAAGAACGCGCTGGCCGACCCGGCGCCGAAAAAACTAATCGTGCTGCACACGCTGGGCAGCCACTGGAACTACAGCCAGCGCTATCCCAAACAATTCGACAAGTGGCAGCCGTCGCTGTTCGGCGTCGACAAGCCCGTCTACACGGACACGGCCATCAAGCCGCAGCTGAACAACAGCTACGACAGCTCCATCCTGTACACGGACTGGTTCCTGTCGAACGTGATCGGCATGCTGAAGGACGATGGCCAGCGCACGGCCCTGCGCAGCTCGCTCGTCTACGTGGCCGATCACGGCCAGACCCTGTACGACGGCACCTGCCGCCTGGCCTTCCATGGCCACAACACGCAGTTCGAATTCCACGTGCCCGCCTTCGTCTGGTATTCGCCGCAATTCCAGCAGCATTATCCGGACAAGGTGACGCAACTGCGGCGCCATCAAAAGGCGCGCCTGTCGACGGAAAACATGTTCCACACCCTGCTCGACCTGGGCGACATCCGTTTTGCCGGCGAACAACCCGAATGGAGCATCGCCAGCCCCCGCTTCAAACAGCACAAGCGCTACGTCGACAGCTATGGCTGGACCAACTACGACAACGCCATCATCCGCGGCGATTGCCGCGAAGTGATCGACAAGAGCACGCCGGAGAAACAGGAAAAGTAAGCGCGGCCATCAGGCCTGTTCGAGGACGCCGCCGCAATCGGCCGGCTGCGCCATGTGCGTGCTGAGCCAGTCGAAGACGCGCCCGGCCTTGACCGCGATGCCGGCGTCAAAACCGCGCTGCGCCAGCAGGGCGATGCCATTCGTGGCCTGCAGCACGCCGGGCGCCAGCAATAGCGCGCCGGCATCATCACGGCGCACGCACCACGGCGCCAGGCAGTCTTCCAGCAGCGGTCCCAGTACGAGGTTGTGCGACGAGACGAGCACCAGGTGCTGGGCCGCCAGGCTGTGCAGCACGGCGGCAGCGGCGGCCACCGATTCGAGGTGGTTCGTACCGCGGAAGATTTCATCGATCAGGAACAAGGCCGGCGCGCCCTCCCTGGCCAGCGCCAGCAATTCGCGCGCGCGCCGCAATTCGGCGATGTACAAACTTTCGCCGCCATCGAGCGAGTCTTCATTCTGCATGCTCGAATACAGGGGCAGCAGGGGCACCCGGGCCGCCTGCGCATAGCAAAAGCCGAAGGCGCGCGCACTGATCAGGTTGAGCCCCACGCCGCGCAACAAAGTACTTTTACCCACCGCATTCTGCCCCGAAATGAAGGCGCCGCGGCCATCGAGCCGCAGCGACAGGGGCTTGGCGCCGTCCAGCAGTGGATGCACCATCGCGTCGAGCGACAATTGGCACGCGCCCGCTTCCTGCGCCCAGCAGAGCTGCGCACGGCCGCGCAGGTGGCGCGCCAGGGCCAGGTCCGCTTCCAGCTGGGCCACCCGGGTAAAGCTGTCGCGCAAAAAGGGCAGCTGCCCCGCCACCAGCTGGCGCGTGCGGAAATAGCGCTTGACGTTTTTCAGCAGGAGCCAGTCGCCATATTCGACCAGTACCGTATCGATGAAGGGCACGTAATGCAACAGCGAACGCTCGATGGCGCGCGTCAGTTTTGCCGCCTGCGCACCCTCCGCAGCCAATGGCAAGACTGCCGGCACATCGAGCCGCGCCAGCGCGGTGCGGGTTTTCAGCAGATAGCGCAAGGTATCGAGCGTGCGCTCCCACGCCTTGGCGCTTTCGTAAAAACGCACCTGCACGGTCATCAGCGCCACACAGGCGGCCAGCATGCCAAACAGGGCCGGCCACCCTACCAGCCAGGTGGCGGCGATGGCCAGTAACAAGGCCAGCGGCACCAGCCAGAGCCAGGCACTCCACCAGGGCGCCGGCGCCAGCGCCGCGCCAAACAGGGTCTCGCTCACTTCCGTGTCGGCCTGACGCAATGGCAAGCAGGCGCGCTGCAGGCTGGCCGCCTGGGCCGGATCGTCCAGCAATCTCCGGACGCGGGCAATGGAGGCCAGATCGGCCTGGCCGCCGCTCAGGCGCCGGTGCAGCTCCTGCTGGCCGAAGATGCTGGTCTCGCACGCCAGCTGCGCCGCATACTGGTCGAGCAGCAGTTCGTCCCAGGTCTGGCCGTCCAGCGCTGGCGCCTCGCCCGCCAGCCGCTGCAGCATTGCCACGTCGCTGCGCGCAAAAGGATAATCGAGCGCCGGCGCGAAGACACGGGCAGGGAAAAGTTGCTGGAAGAACGGATGCATGGCGCCTGGGGAGGAGTCTATGAAAGGTATGTACCAGCAGATGCAGGCGATTGCCAATTTATCAAGTGCAACCTGAGCGGACGGACATGCTGGACAACGCGGACACGGCGGACAGCCGGACGCAAAATATTTTTCCCATTTAAATCAAATACTTAACAAATGGCACGGATTGTGCATTGAGAAAGGTATCCTTCACGAGACCTGACCATGATCCGCGATACTTCCTCCCAAGACGCCGTCCTGTCCGCCCCGCCGGGCCAGCGCCACAAGCAACGCGCCCTGCTGCTGGCCGGCGCCGTCATCATCATCGGCGCCGGCATCGCTGTCGTTGCCGGCTGGCGCAACAGCGAACATTCCGTCAACAGCAGCCGCCTGCGCATGGCCGACGTCACGCGCGGCACCCTGATCCGTGACGCGGCCGTCACTGGCCGCGTGGTGGCCTCGATCAGCCCGACCTTGTATTCGACCACCGTGGCCACCGTCACGCTGAAGGCAAAGGCGGGTGACACGGTGAAAAAGGGCGACATCCTGGCCGTGCTGGAGTCGCCCGACCTGTCCGACGCCCTCAAGCGCGAACAATCGAGCGTGCAGCAGCTGGAAGCGGAAGTGGCGCGCCAGCAGATCCTGGCCAAGAAGCAGAAACTGCTGGCGCGCCGTGAAGCCGATACGGCCGAAATCGAGCGCCTGTCCGCACAGCGCACGCTCGAACGCTATGAAAGCGTGGCGCAGGTGGGCATCATCGCCAAGATCGATTACCAGAAGGCCAAGGATGCCTTGAATTCGGCCGATATCCGCAGCAAGCACGCGTCCCAGGCGGCAGGCCTGGAAAGCGAAGACGTAACCCTGGCCCTGAAAACAAAAAGCAATGAACTCGAACGCCAGCGCCTGGTGCGCGACAACGCCCAGCGCAGGGTCGATGAATTGACCGTGCGCGCGCCCGTCAACGGCTTTATCGGCACCCTGTCGGTGGCCAACCGCAGCGTGGTGCAAGCCAATACGGCCCTGATGACCCTGGTCGACCTGTCGCAGCTGGAAGTCGAGCTCGAGGTGCCTGAAACCTATGTGGCCGACATGGGCCTGGGCATGCGCGCCGAGATCGAAACGGGCGTCATCCGGGCGACCGGCAAGCTGTCGGCGCTGTCGCCCGAGGTGGTCAAAAACCAGGTGCTGGCGCGCGTGCGTTTCGATGGCGCGCAACCGGCCGGCCTGCGCCAGAACCAGCGCGTGGCGGCGCGCTTGCTGATCGATGAAAAACCGAATGTGCTGATGCTGGCGCGCGGCTCTTTCGTCGAAGCCGAAGGTGGCCGCTTCGCCTACGTCGTGCGCGACGGCGTGGCCATTCGCACGCCGATCAAACTGGGTGCGACCAGCGTCGCGGCAGTGGAAATCCTCGACGGCTTGAAACTGGGCGACAAGGTGGTGGTCGCCGGCACGGAAAATTTCGAGAACGCTGCCCGCGTCTCGCTCAACTGACACATCATTCAACTTATATCCTGAGAGGCCCCGCCATGCTGCGCATGCAAAACCTGAGCAAAGTCTACCGCACCCACATGATCGAAACCCACGCGCTGCGCGGCTTCGACATCCATGTGCAACAAGGTGAATTCGTCACCGTCACCGGGCCGTCCGGCTCGGGCAAGACGAGCTTCCTGAACATCGCCGGTCTGCTCGAGGAATTCACCGACGGTGAATACATCCTTGACGGCGTCAACGTCAAGGGCATGGACGACAATGCCCGCTCGCGCCTGCGCAATGAAAAACTCGGCTTCATCTTCCAGGGTTTTAATCTGATTCCCGACCTGTCGCTGTTCGACAACGTCGATGTGCCGCTGCGCTACCGCGGTTTCAACCGCGCCGAGCGCAAGGAGCGCATCGAGGAAGCGCTGGCCAAGGTCGGTCTGGCATCGCGCATGAAGCATTATCCGGCCGAATTGTCGGGCGGCCAGCAGCAGCGCGTGGCGATCGCGCGCGCGCTGGCCGGCTCGCCCAAGCTGCTGCTGGCCGATGAACCGACGGGCAACCTGGACACCCAGATGGCGCGTGGCGTGATGGAGCTGCTGGAAGAGATCAATGCGCAAGGCACCACCATTCTGATGGTCACGCACGATCCGGAACTGGCGCTGCGCAGCCAGCGCAATGTGCACATCATCGACGGCCAGGTGTCGGATTTGGTGCAGCACAGCGCCTCGCTGTCGGCCAAGCTGCAGCACCCCGTGACCGCGTAAGGAGAGAACATGTTCCGCTACTATTTCACGCTGGGTCTGCGCAACCTGCGCCGCAACCGCGCCCTGACCGCGCTGATGGTGCTGACCCTGGCCGTCGGCGTGGCCGCCAGCGTCTCCACCGTCACCATCCTGCACGCCATGTCGGGCGATCCGCTGCCGCACAAGAGCGACCGCCTGTTCGTGCCGATGATCGACATCCTGCCCGTCAAAGGCTACGTTCCCGGAGAAAAACCCGGCTTCGCGCAAGTCCAGATGAGCTATATCGATGCGCGCAATTTCATGGCCAGCAAGGTGGGCGTGCGCCGCACCGTCATGTACGGCGTGGCCGGTCCGGTCGAGCCGGCGCGCAAGGATATCGGATCGTTCAACTCCCAGGGCATGGCGCCCACGCGCGATTTCTTCAGCATGTTCGACGCCCCATTCCTGTACGGCCAGCCGTGGAGCGAAGCCGATGACGCAAGCGGCGCCGACGTGATTGTCCTGAGCCGGGCGCTGGCCGAAAAACTGGTGGGCACGAACAACCCCGTCGGCCAGCGCGTCACGGTGCTGGGCCGCCCCTACATGGTGACGGGCGTGCTGGCGACCTGGGACGTGGTGCCACGCCCGCACCACATCATCGGCAGCAAGGGTGCATTCGGCGCGGAAGACGAATTCTTCATCCCGTTTGCCAGCGCGATTCGCCACGAGGCGGAGCATGACGGCGGCATGAGCTGCCATGGCGACCAGACAGCCCCCGGCTTCCAGGGCCGGCTCGACTCCAGCTGCACCTGGCTGCAGTTCTGGTTCGAAATGGCCAGCAGCGGCGAACGTGGCCAGCTGCAGCAATACCTGGACGCTTACGCGGGCGAGCAGCGCAAGCTGGGACGCATGATGCGCAATGCGCCCAACAAGCTGTACGACCTGAACGAATGGATGGCCTTCCTGAAGGTGGTCGACAACGACAACAAACTGGCAGCCTGGCTAGCCTTCGGCTTTCTGTTGCTATGCCTGGTGAACACCATCGGCCTGCTGCTGGCGAAGTTTTCCGTGCGTGCCAGCGAGGTCGGTATCCGCCGTGCGCTGGGCGCCACGCGGCGCGACATCTTTCGCCAGTTCCTGATCGAAAGCGGCGTGATCGGCCTGGCCGGCGGCGTGATCGGCCTGCTGCTGGCGTTTGGCGCCCTGGCCGTGGTCAGCAAGCAGTCGGAGGAACTGGGCACCGTGGCACACATGGATGTGCCGATGCTGCTGCTGACGTTTGCCATGTCGGTGCTGGCAGCCCTGCTGGCCGGCCTGTTGCCCACCTGGCGCGCCTGCCAGGTGACGCCGGCGATCCAGCTCAAGTCCCAATGACATTCACTTATTCACTATGAGGTCCAGCATGGAAATCCGTCCCATCCTGTCGGCGCTGATGCGCAGCAAAACCGGCGCCATCCTGGTGGCCGTGCAGATCGCCATCAGCCTGGCCATCCTGGCCAATGCCCTGCACATCGTCAACCTGCGCCAGGCCGTGGCCGCACGGCCCACCGGCGTGGCCGCTGAAAACGACATTTTTTATGTCAATATCCAGAACATGGACCGCGGCAGCCACCAGCGCCAACTGGCCGAGCAGAAGCGCCAGGCGGCCCTGCTGCGCGCCTTGCCGGGCGTGCTGTCGGTGGCGCAAACGTCGCAGGCGGTGCTGTCGCGCTCCGGCAACTCCACCAGCGTGTCGGCCAAGCGCAGCCAGGTCACGCCCAGCGCCAACATATCGACCTACGTCACCCCCGATGCCCTGGTCAAGACCTATGGCTTGAAGCTGGTGGAAGGACGCGACTTCCTGCCTGAGGAGGTACCCGAGATCGATGAAGATGTCGACGACAGCTACCCCAAGGTGGCCATCGTGACGCTCGCCGCAGCGCAAAAAATCTGGCCCGGCGAAACGAGCTTTGTCGGCAAGACGCTGTACAAGGGCACCGGCGCCGATGATCCAGAGCTGCGCGTGGTCGGCGTCGTCGAGCGTCTGCAAACGCAGGTCGGCCAGGTCAGGGCCGAAGGCGAATACTCGATCCTGCTGCCGGCGCGCCTGACGGGAGGACGCGATACACTGCTCTACGCGGTACGCGCCGAACCGGGCCAGCGCGACCGCGTGATCAGGGAAGCGGAACAGGCCATCCGCAGCGCCAGCAGCGACCGCCTGCTGGTGCGTATCGACACTCTGGAACAGCACCGCCAGTTGCGCTATCGCGCCGACCGCGGCCTGTCATGGATGCTGATCGCCGTGTCGACCTTGCTGCTGCTGGTGACGGCCAGCGGCATCGTCGGCATCGCCAGCCTGTGGGTGACGCAGCGCAGGAAGCAGATCGGCGTGCGGCGCGCGCTCGGTGCCCGCCGCATCGACATCCTGCGCTATTTCCTGACCGAGAATTTCATGATCACCAGCGTCGGCGTGGCATGCGGCGTGCTGCTGGCATTGGGCCTGAACCAGCTGCTGGTAAGCCAGCTGGAAATGGCGCGCCTGCCGCCCGGCTATCTGCTGGCCGGCGCGCTGGTGTTCTGGCTGCTGGGCGTGGGCGCCGTGTACGGCCCGGCATGGCGCGCGGCCAGTATTTCACCGGCCACTGCCACCCGCAGTACCTGAGCCGGCACCTGAGTGATATGCTGCGCGCATGCCTACCGTACTGATTATTGACGACAATGCCGCCGTGGCCATCGCGCTCGACGTGCTGTTCTCCCTGCACGAGATCGACGCCGTGCGCGCCGCCTCGCCCGAGGAAGGCCTGCAGCTGCTCGAACGCCACGCCATCGACCTGGTGGTGCAGGACATGAACTTCACGGCCGACACCACCTCGGGCGAGGAAGGCAGCGCGCTGTTCCACGCCATCCGCGCGCGCTACCCGGACCTGCCCGTGGTCCTGCTAACAGCCTGGACGCAGCTCGACGCGGCCGTCGACCTGATCAAGTCCGGCGCGGCCGACTACCTGGCCAAGCCATGGGACGACCGGCGCCTGATCGCCAGCGTGCAGAACCTGCTGGAGCTGGGACAAGCCAACCGCGCGCTGCGCCAGCGCGTGGTGGCCGAGCAGCGCCAGCGCCACGCGCTGGAACACGACTTCGACTTGCGCGGCATGGTGTGGCAAGACCCGGCCACCGAACGCGTGGTGCACCTGGCGTGCCAGGTGGCGCGCGCCGACGTGCCCGTGCTCATTTCGGGGCCGAACGGCAGCGGCAAGGAACGCATCGCCGCCATCGTGCAAGCCAATTCCCAGGTCGCCAGCGGTCCTTTCGTGGTGCTCAATTGCGGCGCCGTGCCGGTGGACCTGATCGAGGCGGAACTGTTCGGCGCCGAGGCCGGCGCGTACACGGGCATCACCCGCGCGCGCGATGGCAAGTTCGACGCAGCCGACGGCGGCACGCTGTTCCTCGACGAGATAGGCAACCTGCCGCTGGCCGGGCAAATGAAGCTGCTGCGCGTGCTGGAAACGGGACGCTTCGAGCGCCTCGGCTCGAACCGCGAGCGGCAGGTGAAAGTGCGCGTCATCAGCGCCAGCAACGCCGACCTGCCGGCGATGATCAAGGCCGGCACGTTCCGCGAAGACCTGTTCTACCGCCTGAACGTGATCGAACTGCGCCTGCCGCCGCTGGCCCAGCGCCCGCTTGACATCCTGGTGCTGGCGCAGCATTTCCTGGGCAGTGAAAAAACCCTAGACGCCCAGGCGCAGGCCACCCTGCTGGCGCACGGCTGGCCAGGCAATGTGCGCGAACTGAAAAACGTCATGCAGCGCGCCAGCCTGCTGACGGCCGGTCCGCTGATCCGCGCGCAGGAAACGGGCTTGCCCCTGGCGGGACTGCCATCGCTGCGCGCGCCGCAAGATGCCGCCGCGACGGAACCGGATCGCGACAGCGTCACCGCGGCGCTCGCACGTGCACACGGCGTGGTGGCGCAGGCGGCGCAGGAACTGGGACTGTCGCGCCAGGCGCTGTACCGGCGCATGGAACGCCTGGGCATCGCGCGCGGCTGATGGCCTACCGTCCCATGCGCCTCTCCCTGCTCACGCGCTGGACGGCGCTGATCGTCACCTTGCTGGTGCTGGGCATCGTCATCGCCCTGCTGCTCGCGCATTTTTTACCCGACCAGCCGCTGCTGGTGCTGGCGGGTACCCTGCTGTGTGTGTTGCCGGTCGCCGTCATCACCATCCGCGCCCAGCTGCAGGCGATGCTGTCGCTGTTTCGCGCCCTGAGCGGCACGGTCGCCAGCTACCAGGACGGCGACTTCGGCTTCAGCTTGCGCTGGCCGCAGAACGATGAACTGGCCGACCTGGTGGCGGCCCACAATGCGCTCGGCGACGTGCTGCGCAAGCAGCGCCTGGACCTGGTGCAGCGCGAACTGCTGCTCGACACCATGGTGCAAAACACGCCGGTGGCCATGCTGCTGGTGGCCGAGGGCAGCGCCATCGTCTACGCCAACCTGGCCGCGCGCCAGCTGCTGCACCATGGCCGCCGGCTCGAAGGGCATCACCTGGCCGACATCGTGCAGCAGGCGGCACCGGCCTTGGCCGAGGCGCTCGCGCGCCGCAACGACGGCCTGTTTACCAGCGGCGAGGGGGAACAGGAAGAGGTGTACCACTTGGCGCGGCGCAGCTTCAGCCTGAACGGGCGCAAGCACGAACTGCTGCTGTTGCGCCAGCTGACACTGGAACTGCGCCGCCAGGAAGTGCAGACCTGGAAAAAAGTCATCCGCGTCATCAGCCATGAACTCAACAACTCGCTGGCGCCGCTGGCCTCGCTGGCCCATTCCGGTGCCGAACTGGTACGCCGCGGCCAGACGGAACGCCTGCCGCAAATCCTCGCCACCATCGAAGAGCGCACGCGCCACCTGGAAACCTTCATCCTCGGCTATGCGCGCTTTGCCAAGCTGCCCGCACCGCGCCTGGCGCCGTGCGAGTGGCAGCCTTTCCTCGATGGCCTGGCCTCGCAAGCGCCCTTCAGGCTCGACTGCCCGCCGCCCGCGCAGGCGGCCGTGTTCGATGCGGCGCAAATGCAGCAGGCACTGCTGAACCTGCTCAAGAATGCGCTGGAATCGGGCTCGCGGGAAGAGCACATCGGCCTGCACGTCAGCCAGGCGCAAGGGCAGTTGCGCATCGAAGTGCGCGACCGCGGCCCGGGCATGAGCGGCGCCGTGCTGGAAAACGCGCTGGTGCCGTTTTATTCCACCAAGCGCAGCGGCACGGGACTTGGCCTGGCGCTGGCGCGCGAAATCGCCGAAGCCCATGGCGGGCGCATCACGCTGGCCAACCGCGAGGACGGCGGCCTGGCGGTAACTCTAATTCTTCCCTTGCTGGACAGAAATTAGTTACTGGCGCAACGATTTTTCCATCACATGCTGCGCAATTATTTTTCAGTATTATATTGATAATTAGAGTTTTTAATATTGCAACATAACGAGCGCCATGCCCGTGTATTAGAAATAAGCTATTTAAGTTTGCATAATGATATAAAAATAGCTCATTGACAATGAAATGTCCTGGCGATAATTTATCTGAGCGGTACGGTTTTTTTGAAACATTAATCGTTTTTTCGCGGGGATAAAAATGAAACTGAAATCACTCATCGCAGTAGCACTCTTGAGCGCGGCTTCCATCGGCGTAGCGCAGGCGACAGCGTACAACGTGGACCTGATCAACACCACCGGCAACCTGTGGACGGGCGGCTTCAACGCCACGCCCGATCCGCTCGGCGCCTTTACCGACACCTTCACCTTCACGCCCGACGCCACGTTCGGTTCGACCGCGCAAGCCTTCCTGGCCAACCTGTCGGTCACGGGCAGCGATGCTTCGTCCATCAACTTCAGCAGTGCCAACCTGAACGGCATCGCCCTGACGGGCTTTGGCGGACCCACCGTCTTCGGCTATGCCCAGGGCGAGGTGCTAGCGCCAACCAACCTGCTGTTCAACGGCCCGATGGTCCTCACCGTGATGGGCAACAGCAATGGCGGCAGCTATGGCGGCACCTTCAACCTGAACCTGGCCCCCGTTCCTGAACCAGAAACCTATGGCATGCTGCTGGCCGGCCTGGGCGTACTGGGCTTCCTGGCACGACGCCGCAAGCAATCTTGAGCTCCCCACCAAAAAGACGCTGCGGCGTCTTTTTTTCAGCCGGCTGCTAAACTGGCGCCATGACGACCGACTTCACCTCCACCAGCCATACCGCTTTCAGCCACCCGGGCCACCCGCCTGCCACCACCACCGAACACCGCGGCATCCGCTACCTGCACCTGGGGACCAAGTGGGTGCAGGGCGCCATGCGCCTGGACAAACCCGACGCCATCGAGCTCGAATACGTGCAGATGATGATGATGTGGATGCTGTTCAAGACGCAGCCCAAACGCATCGTGCAGCTGGGCCTGGGCAGCGCCGCGCTGACCAAATTCAGCTACCGCCGCTTCCCCGACGCCACGGTCACGGCCATCGAACTCAATCCGAACGTGATCGCCATCTGCGGCGCCCAGTTCGCGCTGCCGCCGAACGACGCGCGCCTCGACGTGCGCGAAATGAATGCGCTCGACTTCGTGCTCGATCCGGCCAATCACGGCACCGTCGACGCGCTGCAAGTGGACCTGTACGACGAAGACGCGCGCGGCCCCGTGCTCGACACGCCCGAGTTCTACCAGGCTTGCTTCGACTGCCTGACGGACGACGGCATCATGTGCACGAATGTCTTCGGCGACTTCCCCAACTACGACAAGAATCTGCAGGCGATGGAGCTGGTTTTCGACGCCGTCGTCTGGGTGCCGGAAATGGAAGATGAAAACATCGTCGTGCTGGCCTTCAAAAAATCCCCATCGCTCGACTTCAGCGATTTATACGAACGCGCCGCCACCATCAAGAAGCAGTTCAACCTGCCCGCCAAGAACTGGGTCAACGGCCTGAAGCAGTGGATGCAGGACCAGCAATAAATTAGCTGCATCACGCCGGCAGCAGCCCACCCAGGCGGCGCACCAGGCCATCCATGTGCTCGGCCGGCACCTGGGCATAACCGAGCAGGAAACCGTTCCAGCCCCCCGCATCTCCCGTGCCATGCGCGGACAGGGCCAGAGCCACGATGCCGTCCTGCGCGGCGCTGCGGCTCAGCGCCAGGTCATCCCATGCGCGATCATGGAAACGCAGCGCCAGGTGCATGCCGGCCGTGCCGCCATGGATGGATGCGCCCGCGCACGCATGGCGCTGCAGCGCCTCGCTCAAGGCATCGCGGCGCTGGCGATACAGCCGGCGCATGCGCCGCACGTGGCGCGCAAACAGGCCGCTGCGCAGGAACTCGGCCAGCGCCAGCTGTTCCGCCACCCTCCCCCGTGCGGCACCCTGCGCCTGCATCTGCGCGAAGGCCCCGGCCAGCGCGGCCGGCACGACGATAAAGGCGATGCGCAAGGCGGGAAACATGGTCTTGCTGAAGGTCCCCAGGTACACGACGGGCGCGTCGGCCACCAGTCCCTGCATCGCGGCCAGGGGTGGGCCGCCATGGCGAAACTCGCTGTCGTAATCGTCTTCGATAATCAGGGCGCCGGCCACGCGGGCGCGTTCGAGCAGCGCCATGCGGCGCGCGGGACTGAGCACGCTGCCCGTCGGATACTGGTGCGACGGCGTGGTGTAGATGAGGCGCGGCGGCGTGTCGCGCCAGTCGTCATCCGTCGGTGCGATGCCGTCCATGTCGACCGCGATACCGGTCACCTGCAAGCCCGCGCCACGGCCCGCCGCCAGCGCGCCGCCATAGCCTGGATGCTCGATCCACAAGGTGTCGCCCTGGTCGGCAAAGGCGCGCAGGCAGACATCGAGGCTGCTTTGCGTGCCGTCCGTGATGAACACCTGACCCGCATCGCAGACGACGCCGCGCGCGGCGCGCAAATGCTCGGCAATGGCCATGCGCAACGACGGCTCGCCGGCCGGGTCGCCGTAATTGAGCTGGCGCGGCGTCAGCGCGCGCCACGCGCGGTCCAGCATGCGCCGCCACTGCGCCAGCGGGAACTCATCGAGCGCCGGCACGCCAGGCGCAAACGCGCCCATGGCGTCGGCGGGAAACACTACCGAGGCATTCACATCCTGTCCCGCCACGCCGCGCAAATGCTGCGCGCGGCGCGACAAGCCATCGTTGCCCCCTGCCGCAGGCGCAGCCGCAGGCACACCGGCGCTGCCGGCGACGACGGTGCCGCGCCGGTCCGGCAAGACAAATCCTTCGCTGGCCAGCTGCTCGTAGGCGTACAGCACGGTATTGCGCGCCAGTCCCAGTTCGGCCGCCAGCACGCGCGTCGCGGCCAGCCGCGTGCCGGGCGCCAGCTGGCCGCCGCGGATCGCCGCGCGCAGGCATTCATGCAACAGGCGCTGGCGCGACCAGCCCCGCCCGCGGTGCGTGCGCTCGAACGCGTTCAGCAGCAAAGCGAAGTCCATGCTTCTCCTTCATTGTGGCTCTAAATTATTTGTCAGTTCTGGATCTTTTTTCAGAGCCAGATGCCGATTATAGTGCGGCCTGCTTCTTCAACCAACGGGACTTCGACCATGACCGCTACCGCCCTGCCCCCCAGCCCCCGTACCCGCGTGCGCCGCGTCGCCGAACTGGCCTGCTATGAACAGACCTCCCTCTACGCCATCCTCGATGCCGCCTATCTGTGCCATATCGCTTTTCGCGACGATAAGGGCAGCCATTGCATCCCGACCGCCTGCTGGCGCATCGGCGGCCACCTGTACATCCATGGCTCGAACGGTAGCCGCATGCTCAAGCAGCTCTTGCTCGACGGCGACGCGTGCGTGACGGTCAGCCATCTCGACGGCCTGGTGCTGGCGCGCTCCGCCTTCAATCACACCATGAACTACCGCTCGGCGATGGTGTATGGGCAGTTTGAGAAAGTAAGCGACATCGGCCAGCAACATGTGGCCATGGATGCGCTGATGGAGAAGCTGGCACCGGGACGTCTGGCGCACGTGCGCGGCGGCAGCGCCAAGGAATACGCGGCCACCACCGTGCTGCGCATCGCGCTCGACGAATGCGCCGTCAAGCAGCGCACGGGCGGTCCGCTCGACGATGCGGGCGATATGGCGCATGCCGTCTGGACGGGCGAACTACCTTTTTCGCACGGCCGTGGCGCGGCCATCGCCGATGCGCTCAACACCTGCGACATACCCGCGTATGCCGCAACCTGGGGTACGGAATCCGCTTGACCGGCCAGCGTGCTTGCCCGATGATCGGCGTTGATGGCGATCGCCACCAATTGACCAACCGATCCAATCACGCATGGAGCATATGATGATGAAGCGAGTATCCCTGGCCGCGGCCCTGACGGTCATGCTGGCCTGCGGCGGCAGCGACGCGGCGCTGGCCGCCGATGCGGGCGACGCGGCCCTGAAGGCGGCCATCACCGGCAGTGCGCGCACGCCGGCCAACGCGCTGCGCGACAGCGCCCGCCACCCGTATGAAACGCTGACGTTTTTCGGCATCAAGCCGACCATGACGGTGGTGGAGCTGGCGCCCGGCGGCGGCTGGTACACGGAAATCCTGGCGCCCTACCTGCGCGACCACGGCAAGCTGATCGCCGCCGGCAACGACCCGCAGTCAAGCAGCGAAGGTGCACGCCGTGGCGCGGTGCGCTTCCGGCAAAAACTCGACGCCAACCCGAGCGCTTTCGGCAAGGTGGAACTCGGCGCCTTCGCGCCCCCCACCACCTACCGCATCGCGCCCAAGGGCACGGCCGACATGGTGCTCACCTTCCGCAATATCCACAACTGGATACCCATCGGCGACGAGGGCATGAAAACCCTGTTCAAGGAAGTGTATGACAGCCTGAAACCGGGCGGCGTGTTCGGCGTCGTCGAACACCGCCTGCCGGCGAACAAGGCGCAGGATGCCACGGCCAGCAGCGGCTACATGCACGAAGCGTATGTGATCAAGCTGGCCGAAGGCGCAGGCTTCAAACTGGCGGCCAAGTCGGAAATCAACGCCAATCCCAAGGATACGGCGGACCATGAGGGCGGCGTCTGGGCACTGCCGCCCACCTACGCCAACAAGGATGTGGATCGGGCCAAGTACACGGCCATCGGCGAGAGCGACCGCATGACCCTGAAGTTCGTCAAGCCGTAAAAAAACGGCGGCGGGCCGATCCGGCGCGCCGCCTGCCAGCCGGGTTGACTGCCGCCTTACAGGTAGATGCCGTACACGCCGCACAGGCGCTTGACCAGCGTGCAGGCGCCGGCATCGCCGTCCGTCACGCACGAGGTATAGGCTTCCTCGCAGGTTTCGCGCGTTGGCAGCGCATATGCGGAAGAACTGATGGCGCCGGCAAAACCGACGGCGGCGCAAAAGACAAAGACGGCTTTTTTCACATTGATCATTTTTATCCCATTCCCAAGAGTTGAGTCGTTATAAAAACCACTGAAGACACAGGCTTCAGCCGCCGGAAACCGCCTGTCGACAGACGAATTCTATGGCGCCCAGAAATAGTAGCACCTTAAAGAGTTATTAAATACGCAAATAAGAAAACAAGATAACGTTTCTTTTTCATTCCATTTCAGGGAATAAAAACCGGCTCGCCGCTTTCCTGCCGCGCATTTGCATGGGAACAGGCGAAAAAAAAACCGCAGCACAGGCTGCGGTTTTTGTATCGACACCTTATTTCTTCGCTTCCTTCGGTTTCACCGGCACCAGGCTCAAGTCCTGGAAGTCATAGCTGAAATCCGTCTCGTCCGACACGGGCGCCATCTTCACGCGGTCGATGCTGCCATCGGGATTGAGCGAGAACGTCACGTAGGCATCGGCGTTGAAGTTGCGCTCTTTCCAGCGCACGATGAAAGTGTCGTGCTGCCAGTGTTCCAGCTCGCCCGTCAGGTCCGGCGTGCGCGTGAAGCTGAGGATGTGTTTTTTTCCTTCCGGCTTGATCACGACCTTGCCATACCAGGCGTCCTCGTACTCGCCGTCGTATGCCGCCAGCGGCAGCGATGGCTGCGATTTCGCCGCGCGCGCGCTCGACGCCTTGCCCTGCTTCTTGACTTCCTCGGCATGCTGGTCCTGCTCCACCTTGGCCACCAGCGCCAGCCAATCCGACGGCGCCGCCTGCAGATAATGGTCGAGGATGCGCCATTGCAGCGCCGTCATGGAACCGCCATTTTCCGCATTGGTCAGAATGGCCACGCCCAGCTTTGCTTCCGGCACCATCACCACGCGCGAATAAAATCCCTGCAGCGCACCGCCGTGCATGGCCACTTTCATGCCCTTATAGTCGCGCAGCTGGAAGCCCAGGCCATATGCGCTGAAGTTCGGCTTGGTCGCGGCCAGCGCCGGCTTCGGCTCGGAAATCTTGATCGGCGTTTGCGCCGTCCACATTTCGCGGCCCTGCTTTTCGCTGAACAAACGCGCCTCCTTGCCGTCCTTGTCCTTCACGCCGGCGATCTTGCCGCCGTCGAGCAGCACCATCATCCACTTGGCGATATCTTCCGCATTCGTGTTGATGCCGACGGCGCCCACGGCGTTCGGCACAGGCATCGACTTGACGGCAGCGATCTTGCCGTCGATCTTGCTGTGCGCACTGGCGACGTCAGACTTGCCCGCGTTTTCAAGCAGGCTGGTGGTGGTGCCCGTCATGCCCAGCGGCGCCAGGATGCGCTCATGCATGGCCTCGCCCCAGCTCATGCCCGCCTTGTCGGCGATGATCTTGCCGGCCACGATATACAGCAGGTTATCGTAGGCATAGCTGTTGCGAAAACTCGTGGCCGGGCGGATGTAGCGCAGCTTCTCGATGATCTCGTCGGTGCTGAAGGTGGTGGTCGGCCACCACAGCAAGTCGCCCGCGCCCAGACCCAGGCCGCTGCGGTGCGTCAGCAGGTCGCGCACGGTCATGGCGCCCGTCACGTAGGAATCGTGCATCTGGAAGCCGGGCAGGTGCTTGGTGACGGGATCGTCCCAGGCCAGCTTGCCATCGTCGACCAGCATGGCCAGCGCGGCGGCCGTGAAACCCTTCGAGTTCGATGCTACCTCGAACAGGGTCTGCGCATCGACAGCGGCCGGCTCGCCGAGTTTACGCACGCCAAAGCCCCTGGCGGTGACGACCTTGCCGTCCTTGACGATGGCGATCGCCATGCCGGGCACGTCGAACACTTTCAAGGCGGTGGCGACGTCGCGGTCAAGGTCGAAGGCGGGCGCCGGCGCGGATGCGGCGGAAGCGACGGGTGCGGCGTCAAGAGCCAGCGCCGGCACGGTGATGCTGGAAAACGCCAGCACGATGGCGGCGGCGAGACGGTTCATGGTATGCATGGTCAGGATTTCCCAATAAGGTTCAATGCGCTTGCGCGGCCATCAATTTATCGACGCTTTCCTGCGTCACCGGGTGGTAGCGTTCGCGCGCCTGCGCATATACGTCCTTGGCCCAGACATGGCCTTGCGGCGTCTTCATCAAGGCGCTGTACAGGGGCACGACGAACTTCTGGCGGCCCACGCTCATCAGGAATGCCTGCAATGGCTGGCGCACATCGTAGCCGGCGTTCACGGAGGCCAGATAAAAGCGGTACGCCACTTCGTTGTTGCCGCTCTTGCCCACACCGTAGGCCTGGTCCAGCTCACGCAATTGCGCCGCGCTGGCCTTGTTGTTGATATCGTTCAGGAAGTGCATCGTTTCGATGGCGATCCACTTGTCCATGCCCAGGTCCTTCGTCGCCAGCTCGCCCTTGAGCCAGGCGTCGCGGTGCTGGTCGAGCAGCGCCAGGCGCGGCGAGACGACGCGCTGCGCGCTGGCCGGCACGCCGGTGCCATACAGCCATTCATCGAGTTCCGCTTCCGGCATCACGTCCGGATGCTGCGCCAGCAGGTTCTTGCGCAGGTAGGCGATGAACTGCTCCGTCGTCACGCTCTGGAACGCATGCTGGTCGAACCAGCCGCGCAGGAAGGGGTCGAATACGGCGCGGCCGGCACGGCGCTCCATGGTGGCCAGGAACCAGGCGCCTTTCGGGTAGATGATGCCGTCGTCCGTGTACGTTTCCGCCGGATTGGCGTCCGCATCGCGCGTGATCAATGCCGTCTTCGCTGCCGGCAATTCCTTGATCGAGGCGGCCAGTTCTTCCTGGTCGACCTGCACTCCCATCTGCGCCACTTCGCTGCCATACAGCTGCTCGACGATGCGCGTCGTGACGTAGGTGGTAAAGCCTTCGTTGAGCCACATGTGCTTCCACGACGCGTTGGTGACCAGGTTGCCCGACCACGAGTGGGCCAGTTCATGCGCGATCAGGTCGACCAAACTGCGGTCGCCCGCGATCATGGTCGGCGTGAGAAAGGTCAGGCGCGGGTTTTCCATGCCGCCGTAGGGGAACGATGGCGGCAGCACGATCATGTCGTAGCGGCCCCATCCATACGGACCGTACAGTGCTTCGGCTGCCTGGATCATCTTTTCCGTGTCGGCCAGCTCGTACTCGGCGGCCTTGATGCGCGGCGGTTCGGCATATACGGCGGAGCGGGGACCGAGCTTGCGCACTTCCAGTTCGCCGATGGCGATGGCCAGCAGGTACGAAGGA
This sequence comes from Janthinobacterium sp. SUN100, assembly GCF_030397705.1. Lineage (NCBI taxonomy): Bacteria > Pseudomonadati > Pseudomonadota > Betaproteobacteria > Burkholderiales > Oxalobacteraceae > Janthinobacterium > Janthinobacterium sp. SUN100. Next base: position 311,510 of record NZ_JAPUBU010000003.1, read on the forward strand.
ATCGGCTGCGGCATCCTGAATTTCCAGCCGCCCTTGCCCGTCGCCTTTTCGTCATTCTCGGCGCTCATCACGACGCGCATGCCCGCTGGCGCATCGATGCGCGCGCTGTACGTAAAGCGCACGGCCGGCGTATCCTGCGACGGCACCCACGAGCGGGCGTTGATGCTTTGCGACTGGCTGAACATGAAAGGCAGCTTGCCCGACATGGTCTGCTGCGGCGTGAGCCACTGCAGCGCGATGGCATTGGGGGCCGTGTGATAGTAGACGCGCACTTTGCCCGGCTGGCCCGTGGTGGTGATGCGCAGCGCCTGGCCCTTTTCCGGGTCGGCCTTGTCCAGCTGGTACGGCGCCATCTGCCATGCGCCACGCTTGTCCTGTACCTGCACCTTCGCGATCGACAGGTCGCGCGTATCGAGCACCAGGGTGCGCGCCGCCGGGTCGATCCAGCTCAAGGACAACTCGGCATAGCCAGAGAGCGTCTTTTGCTTGAAATCCGCTTTCAGGTCCAGCTGCAGGTCGCGCGTGCGCACCTGGTCGTAGCGCGCATAGCTGAGGGGGTCGGCGTGCGCGGCCAGGGTCACCTGGCAAAGTAGCGCACAGCCCAGCGCGCGCAGGAAGGTCAAAGTTTGCATGGTCGTCTTTTGAATGATTTGCGAAAGCCCCGGTCCGTGTGCGCCGGGGCGTCGCGCAGAATAGCACTTCCGGCGCAGACCTGGCAGAAAAAGCGCCGGACTGGCCGGCGCTGTTTCCCTATTTTGCCTCCGGCCTGGCTTCGGCCTTGGCCTCGGGTGCCTTCAGCGGCACATTAAAATCCTTCATCAAGTTGTTCTTATCGCGGTCCTGCTTGAACAGCTCCAGGCGCGATGGCGTGATTTTTCTCGGCCAGGCGTTATTGCTGATGTCGATGTCGGCCGTCTCCCAGTACGGATCCTGCACCAGCCCCACCATCGGCTCGTCCGTGATGATGACCTTGCTAATCTTGTGCGGCGAGTAGCGCCACACTTCGGCCGGCACCCGCTCGATGATCTTCTTGCCGCTTTTCAGTTCGATTTCCAGGATCAGCGGCATCACCAGGCCGCCGAGATTCGAAAAATCGACCAGGTACAGATGCTTTCCCATGTTGTGCTGTTCCAGCAGCTTTCTCTCCCATGGCTCCAGCGTTTCCTGCTCCTCCGCATAGCTGTTGCGGTCCTTGTTGGTGACCGTGAATTCATCGTGCCGGTTATAGAAATCCTTCAGCGCAGGATCGAGGTCGACCTTCTTCGGCAGCGCCTTGTTGCGCTGGTCCGAGATCGATATGGGCTGCGCGGCCTTCTGCGCCTTCTTCCACGCTTTCTCGACTTCCGGATTCTTCGTGCTCACGCCATATTCGCTGATGCCGTCGATGCTGATGTCGACCGCGTCGGTGGTATAGAACCAGCCGCGCCAGAACCAGTCCAGATCCGTGCCGGACGCGTCTTCCATGGTGCGGAAAAAGTCGGCGGGTGTGGGGCGCTTGAACTTCCAGCGCAAGGCGTACTGCTTGAAGGCGAAGTCGAACAATTCGCGCCCTAAAATGGTTTCGCGCAGGATGTTGAGGGCGGTGGCCGGCTTGTCGTAGGCGTTCGCCGTGAACTGCAGCAAGGACTCGGAGTTGGTCATGATGGGTACCTGGTTCTGGCTGCGCATGTAGTCGACGATCTTGCGCGGCTCGCCATTCCAGGACGGAAAATGCTCTTCCCACGCCTGCTCGGCCAGGTACTGCAGGAAGGAATTCAAACCCTCGTCCATCCACGTCCACTGGCGCTCGTCCGAGTTGACGATCATGGGAAAATAATTATGGCCCACTTCGTGGATGATCACGCCGATCAAGTCATACTTGGTCGTCTTCGAATACGTGCGTTCCCCCGTCTTCTTGTCCTTCACGGGGCGCCCACCATTGAACGAAATCATCGGATACTCCATGCCGCCCACGGCGCCATTGACGGACATCGCGTTCGGATACGGATAGTCGAAACTGTACTTGTTGTACTGCTCGATCGCGTGCACGACGGCGCGCGTGCTGTACTGCTGCCACAGCGGATTGCCCTCGTTCGGATAGTAGGACATGGCCATCACGCGCTTGCCGCCGCTATTCAAACCCTGCGCATCCCAGATGAACTTGCGGCTCGAAGCCCACGCCACGTCGCGCACATTGGTCGCCTTGAAGTGCCAGGTTTTCATGCCCGTGGCTTTCCCCTTTTCCGCCGCCAGCGCTTCGGCGGGCGTGATCACCAGCAGCGGCGTATCGCTGTTCTTCGCCCGCGCCAGGCGCTCGCGCTGCACCGTGCTCAGGACGGCGGCAGGATTCTGCAATTCGCCCGTGGCGGCCACCACATGGTCGCCCGGCACCGTCAGGTACAGCTCGTAGTCGCCAAATTCCAGCGTGAATTCGCCCGAGCCGAGGAACTGCTTGTGCTGCCAGCCGACGGCGTCGTAATACGCGGCCATGCGCGGAAACCACTGCGCGACCTGGAAGATCGCGTTCTTGTCGTCTTCAAAATATTCATAGCCGGAGCGCTCGACCAGCACCTTCTGGTCATTGATCTGATACGACCAGTCGATGTTGAACGTGATGCTCTGGCCGGGCGCTAGCGCCACCGGCAAATCGATGCGCAGCATGGTCTGGTTGACCACATACGGCAGCGGCTTGCCGCTGGCCGCTTTCACGGCGGTGAGCTTGAAGCCGCCGTCAAATTCGCGGCCCGCATGGATGGCGCGCAAGTCCTCGAATTTCAGCGCCTCCTCTTCGCTGCTGCTGAGCCAGGCCTGGTGCGACGGCGCGCTCAGGACGCGGCGCTGGTCGGCATCCTTGCGCAAGCCATTCTGGTCCAGCTGCAGCCACAGATACGCAAGGCTGTCGGGCGAGCGGTTGTGATAGGTGATCTGCTCGCTGGCCGTGATTTCGCGGCGCGCTTCGTCCAGGGTAGCGCGGATTACGTAATCGGCGCGCTGCTGCCAGTAGGCGTGGCCCGGCGCGCCGGACGCCGTGCGGTAGCTATTCGGCGTGGGCAGCAATTCTTCGAGCTGGCGGAACTTGTCGTCGAAAGGCGCGGCGGCGCACAGGCCGGACAAGGGAGCAAACAAGGTCAAACACAAGGCAAGCAAGCGGACAAGGACCGGCATGGCGCATTCCATCTGGGAGTCGTGGACAGACTGCATTCTAAGTCGAGTCTGTTTGCAAATCGATCATTGTTGTCGAAGTCCCACACACCAGGCCGCAACATCCCCCGCCGGCACTGGCGCCGGCGCAGGCATTGGCGTATGATGCGCCTCGAACATTGGGGAGTAGTCGTCCTGCGGTCCTGCCGCGGGAACCTGTATCAACATAATTGGCCCGCAGGCCATGGTGCAGGTGGTTGCAAAACTTGACGAGACCATTGATCCAGGGCGGCCGCATGGGCCGGAGTCGCCCGTGGATCATTGGTTAATTCGTCCGGCCCGCGTACCTCTTGCAATCTCATGGAAGCATTCCTCATCTCCACCGGCATCGTCGGTCTCGCTGAAATCGGCGACAAAACCCAACTCCTGGCCTTTTTGCTGGCCGCCAAATTCCGCAAGCCCTTGCCCATCGTGCTGGCGATTTTCGTCGCCACCATCGCCAACCACGCGTTCGCCGCCGCCGTCGGCGCCTGGATCACCAGCATGCTGGGGCCCGACGTGCTGCGCTGGGTACTGGGCGTCTCCTTCCTGGCGATGGCTGCCTGGACCCTGATCCCCGACAAGCTCGATGAAGACGAAACCAAATTGGCCAAGTACGGCGTATTCCTGACCACCCTGATCGCCTTCTTCATGGCGGAAATGGGAGACAAGACGCAGGTCGCCACGGTGGCGCTGGCGGCGCGCTATCACGACATTGTTTCCGTCGTGCTGGGCACCACCTTCGGCATGATGCTGGCCAACGTGCCGGCCGTGTACCTCGGCGACAGGATCGCCAACCGCGTCCCGCTGCGCCTCGTGCATGGCATCGCGGCGCTGGTCTTTGCCGTGCTGGGCGTGGCCACCCTGCTGGGCGCGGGCGCGGCCCTGGGGTTTTGACTCAATCTTAAATAATTTCTCATTTACAATGTTCATGTCTATAATTACAATGTCGCCGACATGAATACTGGCGCGGTGCCACCTGGTGGTCACCGCGCTTTCTTGAGGAATCTATGCATTTGAATGGAAAGATGGCAGCGCTGTGCCTGGCCGCCTGCGCAAGCCAGTTGCCCGCTGCCACGGCGGCACCTACGCCCCCTCAGCTCGCAACGCAATCCGAGCCCGCCGTACGCACGCGCGACCTGCTGTTGCTGGGCGCCGGCCTGATCCTGCTGCTTGGCAGGCGCCGGCCCGAATACGATACGTGGCAGGTACGGCGGCAAGACTAAACCAGCAGTAGCACTGCGTACTCGCGGCCCTCGTCGCGCAGGGCGATGCTGTTGCCACCCTGTGCCACGCCATCGAGCGACAAGCCCGCAGGCCGTCCCTGCGCCTGTTCCACCGTGATGGCATAGCTGCTGGCGCCAAAGCGGTAATGCAGCTTGAAGCTGTTCCACTCTGCCGGCATGACCGGCACCATGCGCAGCACGTCCGCTTCGCGCGTCAAACCGAGCAGAGATTCGACGATCAGCCGGTACAGCCAGCCCGACGACCCCGTGTACCAGCTCCAGCCGCCCCGTCCCACGTGGGGCGCCACGGCATACACGTCGGCCGTCACCACGTAGGGCTCAACCTTATAGCGCTGCACCGCCTGCGCGTCAACGCCGTGGCGCACGGGATTGATCATGCGCAGCAACTCCCACGCTTTTTCGCCATCGCCCAGGCGGGCAAACGCCATCGCCGTCCAGATGGCCGCATGCGTGTACTGGCCGCCGTTCTCGCGCACGCCCGGCACATAGCCGCGGATATAGCCAGGATTCAGGCTGGATTTATCGAACGGCGGATCGAGCAGCTGGATCACACCCGAATCGCGGCGCACCAACCGCGCATCGACCTGGCGCATGGCGCCCGCGACTCTTTCCCTGTTGGCCGCGCCCGACAGCACGCCCCAGCTTTGCGAAATCGAGTCGATCTGGCATTCCTCGTTCGTGTGCGAACCCAATGGCGTGCCGTCGTCGAAATACGCGCGCCGGTACCATTCGCCATCCCACGCATGTTCCTCGACGTTGGCCGCCAGCTTCACGGCTTCATCGCGGCAGAACTGGGCAAACGGCACATCGCCGCGCAGCACGGCCACTTCGGCGAAACGCTGCAGCACTTCATACAGGAAGAAAGCCAGCCACACGCTCTCGCCCTTGCCATGTTCGCCCACCTTGTCCATGCCGTCATTCCAGTCGCAGGAACCGATCAGCGGCAAGCCGTGCACGCCCAGGCGCAAGCCGTGGCGGATGGCGCGCACGCAGTGTTCGTACAGGTCCGCCGACTCGCCCGAGCGCACGGGCAGGTCGTAATACGAATCCTCTTCCGGCTTGACGGCGCGCCCCTCGATGAAGGGCGCCACTTCCGACAGCACGTTGACGTCGACCGTGGCGATCACGTAGCGGCAAGTAGCCAGCGGCAGCCACAGATAGTCGTCGGAACAGTGCGTGCGCACGCCCCGGTCCGACGGTGGATGCCACCAGTGCTGCACGTCGCCCTCGACGAACTGGTGCGCCGCGCACAGCAGCAAGTGCTTGCGCAGCAGCTGCGGCGCTGTGTGGATCATCGCCATCGCATCCTGCAGTTGGTCGCGGAAGCCGTAGGCGCCACCCGACTGGTAATAGCCGCTGCGCGCCCACAGGCGGCAGGCGATGGTCTGGTACATCAGCCAGCCATTGGCGATCACATCGAGCGATGGATCGGGCGTCTCGATGCGCACGGCCCCCAGGGTGCTGTCCCAGTGCGCCCGCACGGCGTCGAGCGCCATGCGGGCCGCTTCCTTGCCCGCATGGCGCTGCACCATGGTGCTGGCGTCCGCATTGCGGCGCCCGCCCACGCCGAGCAGGAAGACAATTTCGCGCTCCTGCCCCGGCTGCAGTTCAAATGGCACCTGGATCGCCGCGCACGGGTCCAATCCCGTGCCCGCCTTGCCGGACAGGCGCACACGGCGCAAGGCGGCTGGCTGCGCCAGACTGCCATTGCGGCCGATGAATTCATTGCGGTCGCAGGTGATGGAACGGATGCTGGCATCCGTATTGAAAAAGCCGACCCGGCCCGAAAATTCCGTGTTGTAGTTATTGCGCGCGAACAGGGCGCCGCTGATCGTGTCGACTTCGGTGGCCACGTGCATGCCGGACTTGGCGCGCAGGTCCGCCATCACCCATTCCACATAGCCCGTGACGGACAGGCGGCGCGGCACGCCGCTGTCGTTGCGCACCTTGATGACGGAATATTTGACGGCTGCGTCCAGCGCCACATAGGTGCACAATTCGGTGGCGATGCCTCCTTCGCTGTGCTCGAACACGCTGTAGCCGAAACCGTGGCGCGTGACGTAATCGCCGCTGCCCCGCGCGGGCAGGGACGAGGGCGACCAGAACTGGCCGCTCTGCTCATCGCGCACATAGAACGCTTCGCCGGACAGGTCGGAGACGGGGTCGTTCTGCCATGGCGTGAGGCGGAATTCATGCGCATTTTCGCTCCACGTATACGCCTGGCCGGCGTCGGACACCACCGTGCCGAATTGCACATTGGCCAGCACGTTCGACCAGGGCGCCGGCGTCTGTTTATTGTCTCCCGTCGTGATCACGTATTCGCGGCCATCGGGCGTGAAACCGCCCAAGCCATTTTCCAGGATCAGCTCGCGCTTTGGTGCCCGGTGCGGCACGCCGCCGTGGTCGCGGGCCGGGTCTTGCAGCAGCGGCGGCATGCGCAGCACGGGGCTGGGCGGACGCTTGACCTGCTCTGCCAGGGTGCCGCGCAAGTCGCTGATGATGGCGCGTGCCACCGATTGCAGCAAGATGCGGTCCTCGTTGGCGATCTGCTCGGCCAGGCGCACGAAGATACCGCCCGGGCGGTCGATCGCCTGCGCGTCGATGCCCGAGGCGATCAGGCCCATGATCTGGTCGTGCAGCAGCTGGCGGTAGCCCGATTGCTCTTCATACCAGATCACCAGGTCGACGATCAGGCCTTTCAAGCGCCAGTAGGCATGCGCCTGCACCATCTGGCGCGCCAGTTCGATATTGGCCGAATCGCGTATCTGCAGCAGCACGATGGGCAAGTCGCCGGAAATGGCATACGCCCACAGGCCGGACTGGCCGCGCTGGTTCTTGATCAGGATGCTGGCCTCGGCGCGCAGGGCCGCATTCGGATAGATCACGGCATTGGCCAGGCGCGCATACAGCTGCGCGTCCGCTTCGCTGGCATTCAGCTGGCGCAGCACCACCTGGCTGTGCGTCCAGGCCAGCTCGAACACGCGGTCGGCCAGGTGGCGGTCCTGGTATTTGTCGATCAGGTGCAGCGCCGCCTCGCGCTGCTCCACCATGCCCGTCACGCTGTCGACCGTCACGGCCTGGTCGGGGGCCAGCGTGATGACGTAGCGGATGGCCACGATGGGGTCCAGCACGGAGCCGTGGCCGCCGCTCAATGGACCGCTTTCCTGCAGCGCCTGCGGCAGCTGCGCCGTGTTGCCGCGGCCGATGAAGCGCGCGCGGTCCGTCTCGAACGAGACTTCGTAGCGCTCGATATCGTGCACGGTCATCACATGCAGCAGCCACGGCATCTGCTCATCCTTCGAGCGGGGCCGGCGCGTGCATAAAATCGCCTTTTCATGCGCGAGGATTTCCGTCTGCACGAACAACTTGCTGAACGCGGGGTGGGCCGCATCGGCCGCCGCCGGCGCCATCACCACTTCGGCGAAACTGGTGATCTCAATGCGCCGCTGGCGGTTCGAATTATTGCTGATGCGCGTGCGTCGGATTTCAATGTCGTCCTCGGGCGAGACGACGATTTCCGTGTACAGGTCCAGGCCGTGATCGGCGCGGCGGAACTCAGCCCGCCCCTCCGAAAAAATCACTTCATATTTCTTCGGTTCTGCCAGGGTCGGCTGGTACATGGTGGACCAGACGGCACCGTCGTCGAGGTCGCGCAGATAGCAGAAATTGCCCCAGTTATCGCGCGTGCTGTCTTCGCGCCAGCGCGTCACGGACAGGTCTTTCCAGCGGCTGTAGCTGCCGCCCGCATTGCTCACCATGACGTGGTAGCGGCCATTCGACAGCAACTGCGTTTCGGGCACGGCGCTGTTGGCTTGCGTGAGGATGCGCATCGGCATGGCCTGTTCGGCGACGCCGCTGCGCAGCACCGCCAGTTCGGCCGTGTTCGAGTAAAACGCGCCGGCCTGCGGCGTGCGTTCCTGCAGCACCAGCAAGGCCGATTGCAGCAGCGGATCGGACTCGAAACGGCGCTGCATCGGGCGGTCGTGCAGCAGGTAACTGAGGGCCAAAAAGCCCATGCCCTGGTGGTGCACCATGAAGGAGCGGATGATGGCGCTGCCCTGCCCGCGCGGCAGGCGCGCCGTGGTGAAATCGATGGCTTCAAAGAAGCCGTAGCGGCCCATGTAGCCGGCCGCCTGCATGCGCTGCAGGTTCTGGCACGCCGCTTCCGGCTGCACCATCAAGCCCATCATGCTGGCGTACGGCGCCACCACCAGGTCGTCGGCCAGGCCCCGCTTCAAGCCCAGCCCTGGCACGCCAAACGCTCGGTACTGGTAATTCAGGCTGGCGTCGACCGTGTTGTAGCCGGACTCGGAAATCCCCCACGGCACATCGCGCTGGCGTCCGTAATCGATCTGCGCCTCGATGACGGAGTGATACGTCTGATCGAGCAGGGTGTTCGGATAATTCGGCATCACCAGCAGCGGCATCAGGTACTCGAACATCGAGCCGCTCCACGACAGCAACACGGGCTGGCCCGCCACCATGCACAGCTGGCGGCCCAGGGCGAACCAGTGCTCCTGCGGCAGCTGCCCCTGGGCGATGGCAATGAAGCTGGCCAGGCGCACTTCGGAGGCCAATAAATCGTAGTAGCTGGGGTCCAGGCGCCGTTCGCTGACGTTGTAGCCGATGGCCAGCAGCTTTGTGGAGGGGTTGTACAGGAACGCGTATTCGATCTGCGCAAAGTCGCGCGCCTGGCCCGCCGCGTGGGCGATGTCGCGCATGTGGCGTCCCGCCTGGTCGCGGCCTTGCGCCAGCAAGGCCGCCAGCTCGGCAGGCAGGCCTTCCGGTGTTTCCAGGTTAGCCAGTTCGCGCAGGGTCGGCACGCGCATCAGCGCCGCATCGACATCCGCCTGCCCCGCCCACGGCGCCAGTTGCAGCAATTCGGCCAGCGCCGCGCGGCACTGGCGCGCCAGCGCACCCGCCCACATGGACAGTTCGCCATCCTCGCTTTGCAGGGTCAGCGACAGCAGCGCGTCGGCCGCGCCATTCACCGTGCCCAGGTAGGCATGCCATTCGCCCAGAGTGGCGGGATTTGCCGCTGCCTGCAGCAGGCTCATGCTGTCGCGCATGGCCTTGCCCTCGCCTTCGGCGGCGATGAATTCCTGCAGCACCTGCGCCGTCGTGCGGATGCCCTGCACCACCTGCACACCGATGATGGGCGCGTCGTACAGTTCCACCAGTCCCGGCTGCAAGGTCAGCAGATGGCCGGCCAGGTTGCCGCTGTCGACCGTCGAAATGTACATCGGTTGCAGCGCCTTGAGCGTTTGCGTGTCGTACCAGTTATAGAAGTGGCCCTGGAAGCGTTCCAGTTCGCCCATGCTGTGCAGGGTGGCGCGGCTGCGCTCGATCAACTGCCCCAGGGTGAGGTAACCGAAATCGTAGGCCGTCAAATTCGCCAGCAGCGCCAGGCCGATATTCGTCGGCGAGGTGCGGTGCGCCACCACCAGGTTCGGATGCTCCTGCATGTTATCGGGCGGCAGCCAGTGGTCATCGGGACCGACGAAGGTATCGAAATACGCCCAGGTCTTGCGCGCCACGCCGTGCAGGAAGCGTCCCTGCTCGGCCGACAGGCGCGCCACGGCCCGCTCGATGGGGCGGCTGATCCACCAGGCGATGGCGGGTGCGACGAGCCACAGCAGCAGTACCACGGCGGCGGCCGGCAAGGCTTGCGGGCGCCAGGCCAGCAAGGCGCCAAAGGTAGCCAGCGCCAGCGCGGGCGAGCACCACATGGCGCGCCAGCTGTCGGCCTGCGAGCCGGAAGAACTGTGCAAATTCGAGGCGCGCCAGTCGAGCAAGTGCTTGTGCGAGACGCCCAGGCGCCACAGGGTGCGCGCGATGGCGTCCAGGCTGATCCACGCTTCGTACGGCAGGAAGACGAGGGTCAGCATGGCATGCGAAAACTGCACGCCGCAGCGCCGCTCGAAGGCGGCCAGGTGCTGGCGCCACAGGGTGTCGCGCGGTTTGCGCAGCAAATCGTACAGGGCGGAGAACACGGGCGGCAGGAAGATGATGGCCAGCACCGCTGCACTCCAGAAAGCGACGTGCGGCAAAAAGCCCCACACCAGCAGCAGGGACAAGGTGGTGGCCGGCGCCACGACGCTGCGGCGCAGGTTGTCGAACAGCTTCCAGCGCGACAGCATCGACAGGGGATTGCGTTCGCGCTTGCCGGCGCGGCCCGGCACCCGGCCCAGCAGCCAGCCGAGCAGCTGCCAGTCGCCGCGTATCCAGCGCTGGCGGCGACTCACGTCGGCGTCGTAGCGGGCCGGGTATTCCTCATACAGTTGCGAGTCGCTGAGCAGCCCGGCGCGCAGGTAACAGCCTTCCAATAAATCGTGGCTGAGGATTTTATTGTCGGGCAGGCGCTGGCCCAGCACGCGCTCGAACATGTCGAGGTCATAGATGCCCTTGCCGATGAAGGAGCCTTCATAAAACACGTCCTGGTACAGGTCCGACACGGTGCGCGTGTAGGGGTCGATGCCCGGCTCACCGCCGCACAGCAACTCGTAGCGCGAAGCGTTCGCGCTGGGCAGCGCCACGGCCACGCGCGGCTGCAGGATGCCGTAACCGGCCACCACGCGCGTGCCGGCCGCGTCCAGCACGGGGCGGTTCAGCGGGTGCATCATGGTGGCGATGAATTCGCGCGCCGCATCGCGCGGCAACTGCGTATCCGTGTCGAGCGTGATCACGTATTTAATCGTGCGCAGGCCGCGCAATTCGCCTTCCACCAGCGAGAATTTGTCGCGCGCGCCGCCGCGCAAAAACGCGTGCAGGTCGGACAATTTACCGCGCTTGCGCTCCTGTCCCATCCACGCATTCTGCTGCGAATTCCACAGGCGCGGACGGTGCAGCAGCAGGAACGGCCCCACATGGCCCAGCTCTTCGTGGTCGGCCGGATCGCCGTTTTCCTTGAACGCGACGCCCTCCACGCGGTATTTCTCGTTCAAGCCGCGGATGGTCTCCTGCGCCTGGCGCAGCAGGGCGTCGTCGCCCGGCATCGTTTGCGCCTGTGCGTCGACAAAGTCCGTCAGCAGGCAGAAACGCAGGTTCGGGTCGCGGTTGGCGAGATAACGCACTTCCAGCGCCTCGCACAGGGCCGCCACGTTGTCCTCGCTGTAGATCAGGGTCGGCACGACGACGATGCCGCGCGCATCCGATGGAATGCCGGCCTGGTAATCCATGCGCGGCAGCGGATGCGGCGACGTCATCAGGGTCGCCAGCCAGTTCACCACGGCCACGGACAGCTGGCTGCTGCCCAGCAGCGCCAGCGCGCCCAGCGCCGCCAGGGACCAGCCCTGCACGCCATGGCGCACGGCGCGCTCGAGCAGCAAGGCGCTCGTCGCCAGGGTCAGGAACGAGATCGCGCCCAGGTAGACGGCCAGCGGCGCCGCGCGCGCCGTATGCTGCAGCGCCTCGATGAAGGGCAGTTTCGCGCCGGCCTGCTTTTCCAGCACCAGCACGCCGCGCCCCACCAGGTAAAAGCCGATGTGGCCGCGGCGCGCATCATTGCCGTTGCCGTGCGTGTGCGCCAGCTGTACCACCATCTCGGCCACTTCCACTTCGCTGCGCGCGCTGCGCCTGGCGATGCGTTCGATGGCGTGGCGGTAGCTGTCGCGCGTGGCGAAATCCATCAAGCCATAGGTGCCGGCCGGATCGAGGCGCAAGGTCTGCTCGACCACGCTCATGGTCTCGACGAATTCCTGCCAATCCATGGTGCCGAGAAAACGCAGGCTGCCGATGCTGTTGGCGATCGACACCTGGTCGGCCGCCTGTTGCCCGATTTCGGACTGGATCTGCTGCTCGATCGTGAGGCCCGACTCGGCCAGCTTATGCGTCAGCCACGACAGCGCCAGGGTCAGCGACGAACTTTGCCCCTGCAGGCGGCGCGACAATTCGGCCACGAAGGCGCTGGTCATGGGCGGGTTCGAACGGGCCATGTCGGCCACCAGCAGGATCAAGCCGCTGGGATTGCGCTCGGCGATCTCCGTCATCTGGTCGGCCCAGGTATTGGCCAGGTCGCGCTGCATGCGGTCGTCGGCCACGCGCGCGGCGACGCGGCGCAGGTTTTCGATCAGGGCCAGGCGCAGCATGATGGGCACGGCCCACAGTTCACCCAGGGTCAAGGTGGCCACGTCCTGATAAGCCTCGGCGAAGTGGCACAGGTTTTCCAGGTCGACGCGGCCATCGCCGTGCGAGATGATTTCCAGCGCAATCTTGTACACGCGCGGGCAGCCAGCGTCCGCGCCGGAAGTCAGGCGTGGCAACTCCTTGCTGTAGTTCTTCGGCAGGTGGCGCCGCGTGGTGCGGATCTGCTCTTCGATCAGATAAAAATTATCGAGCAGCCATTCCGAGGCGGGCGTGACCTGGCGTCCGCTTTTGACGGTCGCCGTCAGCTCGTTGACGGTGGCCGTGATCAGGGCCGCATTGTCGGCCAGGCGCGCCAGCAGGCGGTCGCGGCCATGATGCCGTCCCACCGCATGGCCGGCGGCCACGTGCTTGCCGTGGGCAGCCATCTGCATGGCGCTGAATAATTCGGAACGCAAGGGCAAGGCATCGTCGCGCGCGGCGTCGAAGGTTTTCGGTGCAAGGGAATGGTCGCGGAAGATTTCTTTAACTTTGGAAATCTGTTCCTTGATCTGCTGCGTGACAACTGCTGTGTACTCTTTCAACTTGGCCTCGCTAGGTGCGCGCAGGCAGCCAGCGGCCGCCGTCACGCTGGCCCAGTCTGGAAGAACACGATCGGACACTGGCGAAGACGGAAAGCGAAGCGCCGGAGCGTTGCGACGAATCTCAGGGTGTAGGGAGATTTTCTGAACTTCATCGTAGGGGCGCCCTGCGCGCAAGACCGTGCGCTAGCGTACATACCCGGCGCTTTAGGGGCGTGCCGGCAAAGAAATCAGCGAGTGAAACGGGAGAAAGATTCCTGGAGGAAATGAATAGAGGGAAAGGAGTAGCGGCACCGTGCCAATGATGGCACGGTGCAATATTTCACGGAAGAAAGTTCAAGCCGCTCAGGCAGCGATGGCCAGCGGGTGACGCGTCGCCTCCGCCATCGCCATGCCGCCGTTGAGCTGCCATGCCGCGCCGTGACCGAGGCGGCGCAGACAGGCGGCGGCGCGCGCGCTGCGGTTACCGCTGCGGCAGAAAAAGACCAGCGGGCGCTGCGGCTGCTGCAACCATTCAGCCACCTGTCCCGCCAGGCGGCTCAGCGGTACGCTGTGCACGGCGCAACCCTCGAATACCGTGCCGGCGCACGCCGCGTGTTCATACGCTTCGCGCACGTCGACGAGGATGGCCTCGGGATGCTGGCGCAGGAAGGCGGGCAAAGCGGCCGCATCGAGCTGCAGGTCGGCGCTCGGCACGATACCGTCCCGTACGGTGCGCACGGTACCGCAAATGCCGCCATCATCGCTTGACGCGCACAGCACGGTGTCTTGCGTCACCAGCGCCGCATCCAGCAAGGGCGTCAGCGCCTCGGGCGCCAGGGCACCGATGAAGGCAAAGCGCTGCTCCAGCAGATATACATGGTTTTCGCCACACTCGACGCGTCGCAGGCGCTGCTGGCCCAGTGCCAGCTCACCGTCGATATCGATGCGGCCCACCTGTTCGATGGCGAGTTCCTGCAGCAAGGCCAGGCGCGCCACGCCATGGTCGGCCGGGGCGGCCGTGTGCACGATGGCGCGCAAGGCCAGATGCTGGCAGCGGATGAAGGCGGCCAGGCGCGGCACCAGGGCGGCGACGGGATCGATGACGACGCAACTGGCGCTGGCAGCGTCGCTGAACAGCCAGGTGCACTGGCCATTGACGCTCAACTGGATTATGCCGTCCTGCGGCGATGGCGCCAGCGCCGATGGCAGCAAACAGCTGCTGCGCAGCGCTTCGCCGCAACGCTCGATGCGCGCGCAGGCGGCCGTCACCGTCGCCGCGTCGATCAGGGGGCCAAACGACAAACGGATGGCCGAGCTGGCACGCCATTGCGGCACGCGCATCGCTTCCAGCACATAGCTGGGGAGCGCCTTGGCGGCGGAACAGGCGCTGCCCGAGCTGACGCGCACGCGCGCCGCGTCGAACAGGTCCAGCAGCTCTTTCGAGGACAAGCCGGGCACGGAAAAATTGAGCGTCGTCGGCAGCGACAAGTCGAACGGCATATTGAACACGATGCCGGGGAAAGCGCGTTCCAGGCTGGCCACCAGCTGCTCGCGGAAGGCAGCCAGGTCGGCGTGGCTGCGGAAGGTCTTGCCATCGTCGAGCGCGGCCAGCACGGCGCCCAGCGCGGCGATGCCCGCCATGTTTTCCGTGCCCGAGCGCAGGCCCGCTTCCTGGCCGCCGCCCATCATCAGAGGGGTGAACGGCGCGCCGGCGCGCACATACAACATGCCGATGCCCTTGGGCGCATATAGCTTGTGGCCGGAAAACGGCGCGTAATCGATGCGCGTGGCGGCCAGGTTCAGCTTCAGCTTGCCCAGCGCCTGCACGCAATCGACCATCCAGTAGGCATCGGCGCCCCGTTCCTGCAGCAGTTGGGCGATAGCGGACAAGTCGCTGACGACGCCCGTTTCATTATTCGCCGCCATCGTGCACAGCATGGCCGCGTCGCCGATCAGCGCATCGAGCGCCTGCAGATCGTGGCGCCCCTGCGCATCGACAGGCAGCTTGCGCACTTCCAGGTTCAGGCCCAGGAGCCGGTTCCAGTGCGCCAGGCTTTCCGGCACGGCCTTGTGCTCGGTCGCGCCATACAGCAGCAGGCTGCCGATGCGCTTGCCTGCGTCGCGCCGTTCGCGCAGCGCGCACAGGGCCGACAGCACGGCCGTCTGGATGCCTTCGGTGGCGCCGCTGTTGAACATCAACCGGCCGTCGCCCACGCCCAGCAGGCCGCTGGCGCGCTGGCGCACGCCATCCATCATGGCCTTGGCCTGCAATCCCGTCGCGTGGGTGCTGCTGGGATTGCCATAGCCCTGCTCCATCGCTTGCCGGGCGGCGGCAACGGCGGCGGGCAGCACGCAGGTGGTGGCATTGCTGTCGAGGTAGATTTCTTTCATGATGGCAGTCTGGGGATTCTATAAATAAAGGGGCAGCGCTGGCGGCTGGAACGTATGAACAGTCTACCGGCACCCGCCCGTGAAGATATACCAAAAGACACTGCAAACACGGTACTATGCAGCATGTTCATGCTATAAAAACAGGAATAATAAAATGAATTCACTAAACAGCCCGCTCGACAAATTCGACTGCGCCATCCTGGCCGCCCTGCAGCAGGATGGCACCTTGTCGATCGCCGCCCTCAGCGAGAAGATCGGCTTGTCGAGCACGCCGTGCTGGAAGCGGGTCAAGCGCCTGGAGGAAGAGGGCTATATCGAGAGCCGCGTGGCCATCGTCAACCGGCAAAAAGTGGGTTTGCCCGTGACCGTCTTCGTCAGCGTGCGCACTGGCCAGCACGATGAAAAATGGCTGCGCCGTTTCGCCGCCGCCGTCATCGTCTTGCCCGAGGTGCAGGAATTTCACCGCATGAGCGGCGATATCGACTACCTGCTGAAAGTCGTTACCACCGACATCAAGGGCTACGACACCTTCTATAAAAAGCTCATCAAGGCGGTGCAGCTGACGGGCGTGTCGTCTGCCTTCTCCATGGAACAAATCAAGTGCAGCACGGAATTGCCGCTGGAATTGATCGCCCACGGCTTGCCTGCCTGACCCATTTTCCCCGCATGGCGAACAAGCATGAAAAATCGGCATGATTGCCTGCTTTTTGCGTTGCTGCATTGCAACATAAATAGCCTGAAAGCAGCAATGGTGCCGTGAAACGCACGGCCCGGCCGGTATACTGCAGGCTTGCCTGCCCGCTTTTCTGCCGATTGTGCAGGCCATCATTCAAGGTCTTCCATGTCACTGCTCCGCCGTCTCTCCATCCAGAAAAAACTCCTGTTCAGCATGGGCTTGTGCCTGCTGCTCTTCATGGCGATCTCGTCCTTCCTCAGCGTGCGCATGAGCAGCGATTACGTGCGCGAACGCGTCGTCGGCCAGGAATTGCCGGCGCAGGTGGGCGAGATCCGCAACGATGTGCTGCGCCAGATCAGCCAGCCCCTGTCCGTGGTGCAGACCATGGCCAACGATGTCTACCTGCAAGACTGGGAAGACGCCGGCTTGCCCGACAGCGGTATCGCCACCTTCCAGCGCTACGCCACCGTGGTCAAGGAAAAGAACAAGGCCGTCTCGATCAACTGGGCGTCGGCCAGCACGGGCAAGTATTTCACCACGGAAGGCTTGCTGCGCACCTTGGACAAGAACCAGGCGGCCGACCAATGGTTTTATGGCTTGCTGGCCGGCGACAAGGCCTATACGCTCGACATCGACAAAGCGGAAAACTCCAGCGACCTGATGCTATACCTGAATGCGCGCGGCCAGACGGCGGGCGGCAAGCAGATCGCGGCCGGCCTGGGCCTGTCCATCAATGCACTGGCCGACACCATCCGCAGCTACAAGATCGGCCAGACGGGCCATGTCTACCTGGCGCGCGCCAACGGCGTGCTGCTGGTGCACCGCGACACGGCCCTGGCCGACGGCAAGCATCTGCTCAAGGATTTGCCCGGCTTTAGCGACACCCTGAGCAAGAGCCTGCTGACGGGCAACAAGTACGCGTACGCCATCTACGACGCGCCGGCGGGACGCCAGTTCGTCGCCGCCTCCTTCGTGCCGGAATTGAATCTGTATGTGATGGCCGAAGTGCCGGAAGCGGAAGTGCTGGGCAATGTCACGCGTTCGGCCCTGATCGCCGCGCTGATCGCCGGCCTGGTGGGCGGCGGCATCGCCCTGCTCATCATTTATGTCATCAGCCGCGCCATCGCCGCCCCCGTCGCGCGCGCGGCCGACATGCTCAGCGAAATCGCCAGCGGGAACGGCGACTTGAGCCGCCGCATGCCCGTCGAATCCGAAGACGAGGTCGGCGCCCTGGCCGCCGCCTTCAACCGCTTCGTCGCGTCGCTGAACGTGACGATACGCGAAGTTCGCGACAGTACCGGGGCGATTGCCAGCGCATCGAGCCAGATCGCGTCGGGCAACCTGGACCTGTCGGCGCGTACGGAAGCCCAGGCGTCAAGCCTGGAAGAGACGGCGGCGGCCATGGAAGAACTGACATCGACCGTGAAACAGAACGCGGATAACGCGCGTCAGGCGAACCAGTTGGTGGTGTCGGCTTCAAGCCACGCCGTCAAGGGCGGCGAAGTAGTCGGACAAGTCGTGCAAACGATGGGTGCGATTACGGAGAGTTCACGCAAGATAGCAGATATTATCGGCGTGATCGACGGCATTGCCTTCCAAACCAATATCCTCGCGCTGAATGCGGCAGTCGAGGCGGCGCGCGCGGGCGAACAGGGACGCGGCTTTGCCGTGGTGGCAACGGAAGTGCGCAATCTGGCGCAGAGGTCAAGCCAGGCGGCGAAGGAAATCAAGGACTTGATTGTCGACTCGGGCAGCAAGGTGGACGCGGGCAGCAAGCTGGTCGACTCGGCCGGCGCCACCATGCAGGACATCGTCGTCTCCGTGCAAAGAGTCGCCGACCTGATGGGAGAAATCGCTTCGGCCAGCCAGGAGCAAAGCCAGGGCATCGCGCAAGTCAATGCCACGGTCACGCAGATGGATGACGCCACCCAGCAAAATGCGGCCCTGGTGGAAGAAGCGGCGGCGGCGGCCCAGTCCCTGCAGGATCAGGCCGGGCGGCTGGCGCAGGTGGTCAGCGTGTTCAAGCTGGAAGAAACCGGGCATGCCGCGCAGCAGCCGGCCGGCAAGCCGGCGCTGCCCAAGCCGGCCCGTCCGGCACTGGCCAAGGCAGCGGCACCCGCAGCGCGCCCGACAGTGCCGGCCAGCGATGCGTGGGAAGAATTTTAAGGGTGCTGAAAAACGCTTAAATCGCCGGCGCTTTCACGCTCGCCGCTTGCTTGAAGAAATCATAAATGCCGCTCTCGCTCATGCGGCGCGCATTCGCCAGTTCGCCGCCCTTGGTGGCGTACAGCACTTGGTTGTTGTCGCTCGATACGAGCACGGCAGCGGGAATGCCTTTCTTGAGCGGATTGCCATAGGCTTGCGCCACATCAAGGTTATGGTCGAAGTTACCCACGTCGACCTTGACGACCTTGAACTGCTGTTGCATCAGTTCGGCATTCTTGCCTTCCTTCAAGGCCTTATCGAGCGCGCGGCAATCCTCGCACCAGTTGGCGCCAAAGATCAGCAGGACAGGCACGTGCGCCGCCTTGGCCTCGGCCAGCGCGCGGGCCACGTCGGCCTTGGCGTCGGCCGCCGCGTTGTACGGCAAATGCGGCGTGGCGACAGGGTTGGCCGGTGTGGGGGCGGCGGCAACGGCGGTGCCGGCAAGCAGCAGGCTGGCAAAGAAAAGGGAAACGAAACGGGAAACGCGCATGCGGGACTCCTGAGAGAGATCGTGAAGCCAGCTGAACAGCTGCCAGCGGGCGTGATTGTCTAGAATATGCGTACCTGTAGGAAATATCCACCATTTAATTGCACTGTGCTTATGCGAAAAACGTATAAGCACGCCAAGGATAAGCCGCTTGAACATGCCAGACAGCCTGCCCCCAACGCTATCCGGCGCCGCGCGCATGCTGCACAGCGCCTATCCCAGCGGCATGCCAGACACGGCATATTTCGCAGTGCTGGCCCTGCTGCATGAACACTTTTCCGACCGCAACCTGGCCGAGCTGATGGCCGCCGTCACGGTCAAAGATGCGGCGACGGTCCTCAATGACATCCATGCCTGCGCCAGCAGCAAGCGGGAGCCGGACGCCATCGCGGCGGCCAGAAACTTGCTGGCGCGGCACGGCCTGCACGCCGTCTGCGCCGGGGATTAATCCCCGCAGGCAGCGAAATGGAACGCATGGGATAATATCGGGCTCACACAGAGCAACGCGGCCCGAACGCGCCCTCACCATGACGACTTCTTTCCTGGCACGCTGGCTGCCGCAACCAAACAACGGCAGCCGCCGCGAACAATTGCGCGCCTGCGCGGGCGCCATCTGCGGTCTGTTGCTCACTGGACTCATCTGCCATTTCCTGCTGGCCCCCGACAGCGCCAGTGTCTACCTGATCGCGCCCATGGGCGCCTCGGCCGTTCTGCTGTTCTGCCTGCCGGCCAGCCCGCTGGCGCAACCGTGGTCCGTGGTGGGCGGCAATGTCGTCTCCGGCCTGGTGGGCATGGCTTGCGTGAAGTGGCTGGGATCGAGCGTGGGCGTGGCGGCGCTGGCCGCCTGCCTGGCCATCGGCGCCATGTTTGCCCTGCGCTGTTTGCATCCGCCGGGCGGGGCCGTGGCGCTCACCACCGTGGTCGGCGGCGCCAGCGTGCATGCGGCCGGCTTTGAGTTCGTCTTCATCACCGTGCTGTTCAATTCCGCCGTGCTGGTCGCTTGCGCCGTGCTGTACAACAACCTGACGGGGCGTCGTTACCCGCACATCCAGCAACTGGTAGCACCGCATCCGCACGCCACCAGGGATGACGTGCCCAGCAACCGCCTGGGCTTTTCGCCGGACGACCTCGATGCCGTCTTGCGCCAGCACAGCGAAGTGCTCGACATCAGCCGCGACGATTTGCAAGCCATCTTCCTGCAAACGGAAATGCGCGCCTACCAGCGCCGTTTCGGCGTCGTCACCTGCGCCGACATCATGTCGAAGGATGTGCTCAGCGTGGAATTCGGCACGCCGCTCGATGTTGCCTGGCGTACCATGCGCGAGCACCAGGTGGGCGCCCTGCCCGTGCTGAACCGGGCGCGCCGCGTCATCGGCATCATCACGCAGACGGATTTCCTGCGCCATGGCGGCCTCGACGATTATCAAGGCATGCGCCAGCGCCTGCGCGGCTTGCTGCAGCGCAGCGGCCTGTCCCACGGCGACAAGCCGGAAGTGGTGGGCCAGCTGATGACGCCGTCACCGCACACGGCCCGCCTGGGCACGCCCATCATCGACCTCGTGCCCCTGATGGCCGACGCCGGCTACCACCATATTCCCATCCTCGACGAGGATGAACGCCTGGCCGGCATCATCAGCCAGTCCGACCTGATGGCGGCCCTGTACGAAAGTCGCTTTGCCGAGGCCGCCGCATGACGCCATTCCAGGCACTGCTGACCGGTCCCGATGGCGGCCCGGCTGGCACGCCCGTCAGCGCACATTTCTTTGGCACCCAGCTGGCCATCGACGCGCCAGGGCTCAGCATGGATATCGCGCAAGTGGTCGTCAGCGTGGGCGGCGTCGACGGACCGGAACTGTTCCTGAACTGGCTCGACGAACAAGGACGGCAAGCGTCGCTGAAGCCGCTCGGCGCGCAGGACATCGCCATCGTCTTGCGCGAAGCGCCGGCGGCGCTGCAGCCGCAACTGCAGCGTTTGTGGGGCGAGCGCCAGCGCAACCAGCGGCAGGTATCGGGCTGGCTGCTCGGTTTGACGGGCGCCACCGTCGTCGCCACGGCCCTGCTGTGGTGGCAAGGCGGCCATGCCGTCGGCGCGCTGGCGGGGCTGATTCCCCTGTCGACGGAAAAGCAGCTGGGCGAATTGGCCCTGGCGCAAGTACGCGCGCAAGGCGGCATCAGCGAGAGCGGCGTGGCACAGCAAACAGTGCAGGAAATCGGCCGCCAGCTGACGACCGGTTCGCGCTACCAGTACCGCTGGCTCGTCAAGCAGGACGACACGGTCAACGCGTTTGCCATGCCGGGCGGCATCATCGTTGTGCATACGGGCTTGCTGCGCCAGGCGGGGGATCCGGGCGAGCTGGCCGGCGTGCTGGCGCATGAAGTGCAGCACGTGGAGCAGCGCCATTCGCTGCGGCAAATGATCAGCAGCCTGGGCTGGGGCGCCCTGGTGGCCGTAACCATCGGCGACATCAGCGCCGTGGCCGCCATGCTGGCGCACCAGGCCGGCACCCTGTATTTCAGCCGCGACATGGAGGAAGAGGCGGACCGCCTGGGTTTGCTGGCCTTGCAGCGCGCGCGAATCCGCCCGGACGGTATGCTGCGCTTTTTCCAGAAGCTCGACGACAAGGACAAGGCCAGCGTACCGGGATGGATTTCCTCACACCCGCAAACGGCGGCGCGCGCACAGCAGATCCGCAGCCTGATCGCCGCCACGCCCTGCCCTGCCTGCGCCCCCTTGACCAGCCAGCGCTGGCAGGCGATGAAAGCCCTGGTCGCGCCAGCGGACAAATAGCAACATTTCTCCCGCACAATTTATCCAAACGCACTGGGCAATGGCGTATGCTTACGCCCCGGCTGTTCCATCTTGAACGGCCACCCCGACCCCGCCAAGAACGCCTATCAAAACCTACTGCGCGTCGTAATTTGCGGTCTGCGATGCTCACTGTACCTTCGTACAGTTGCGCTTC
Source organism: Janthinobacterium sp. SUN100 (assembly GCF_030397705.1). Classification (NCBI taxonomy): domain Bacteria; kingdom Pseudomonadati; phylum Pseudomonadota; class Betaproteobacteria; order Burkholderiales; family Oxalobacteraceae; genus Janthinobacterium; species Janthinobacterium sp. SUN100. The sequence continues at coordinate 333,283 of NZ_JAPUBU010000003.1, forward strand.
TCGACCACAACTTCCTTCCGCTCGCTACGGTTTTATTAGGCGTTGTAAGCCTCCGTTCATTCCCTCCTTACAAAGGATCTCGCGCATGAAGCATCGTTTTGCCGCCGGCACCCTCGGCACCCTGGCCATCTCCCTGTTGCTCGCCCATGCGCCCATGGCGCAAGCGGCCCAGCCCGCAGCCAAAACCGTGGCCGTCAGCGCGCCCAAAGCGAAGCAGCAGCTGCAAGTGCTGGCCGACCAATACTACGATGCGCTGGCCCGTTTCGAGCCGATCAATGCCACCGAGAGCGGCGACAACCGTTTTGACGACCAGATCGGTTCAGCCATCGTGCCCGCCGCGCGCGCAAAACAATTCGCCCTGTACCGCCAGTACCAGAAGACCCTGCGCAGCATTGCCCGCGCGCAGCTGTCGCACCAGGACCAGATCAATTACGATATCCTCGACTATGAACTGGCCACGGCGCTGAGCTTCGAGCGCTTCCCCGAATACCTGTTGCCCCTGAACCAGATGGACAGCATGCCCGTCACTCTGGCCAATTATGCGGGCGGAGAGGCATCGCAGCCTTTGACCACGGTCAAGGAGTATGACGCTTACCTGAGCCGTATTGGCCAATTGCCGGGCTGGATAGACCAGGCCATCGCCAATATGAAAGTCGGCATGCAAAAAGGCATCGTGCTGCCGAAGGCGCTGACGGAATCGGCCTTGCCGCAATTCAAGAAACTCGTCAGCGCCACGCCGCAGGACAGCGTCTATTACACGCCCATCAAGAACTTGCCGGCCAGCTTTTCCGACGCGGACAAGGCGCGCCTGACGCAAACCTACACCGTCATCATCGAGGCCAAGCTGATGCCTGCGCTGCAGCGTCTGTCCACCTTCATGGAACGCGATTACCTGCCGGCCGGCCGCACGAGCAGCGGCTGGAGCGCCCTGCCCGATGGCGCCAGCTGGTACCAGGCACGCGTGGCCAGCAGCACCACCACGGATTTGAAACCGGAGCAAATCCACGCCATCGGCTTGAAGGAAGTGGCGCGCATCCAGGAACAGTACGCGATCGTGGGCCCGAAGATGGGCTACAACGGCCCGGCGGCCGGCTTGCCCGTGTGGGTGTCGGAACAGGCGAAATACCGCCCGTTCAAGACGGAGCAGGAAGTGCTCGACGTCTACCGCAAGCTGAACGTGCTGCTGGACAGTAAATTGCCAGCCCTGTTCACCCTGGTGCCGAAGGCGCCGCTGGACTTGCGCCTGGAACCTGAACTGAGCCGCGACACGGCCGCCGACCACTACACGGCGCCGGCCGCCGACGGTTCGCGCCCGGGCGTGTTCTGGTCCGTCGTCACGGATCCGAAACTGTATGGCGACACAGGCATGACCACGCTGTTCCTGCACGAAGGCAAGCCCGGCCACCATTTCCACCTGGCGCTGGTGCAAGAGATGGACTTGCCGAACTTCCGCCGTTTCGGCGGCAACAATGCCTTCACGGAAGGCTGGGCTCTGTATGCGGAAACCCTGGGCAAGGAAATGGGCCTGTTCGACGATCCGGCCCAGTATTTCGGCCACTTGAACGACGAAATGCTGCGCGCCGTGCGCCTGGTGGTCGACACGGGCTTGCACACCAAGGGCTGGACGCGCGAGCAGACGATCAAGTACATGCGCGACACCCTCGGCTATGACGCCGTGGCGAAAAGCGAAACGGAACGCTACATGGCGTGGCCGGGCCAGGCGCTGGGCTACAAGATCGGTTCGCTGAAAATCGTCGAACTGCGCCAGCGCGCGCAGCAGGCGCTGGGCGACAAGTTCAGCCTGCCGAAGTTCCACGAAGTGGTACTCGGCGACGGCACCCTGCCCCTGAAGCTGCTGGAAGCCAAGGTCGACCGTTGGATCGCGCAGCAGAAGTAAGCGGCGGCGCCTGAAAACAAAACGGCAGCACCTCGATGGCGCTGCCGTTTTTTTTTGCCGCGGGCGTTTCCAGCTACACCAGCAGCGCGGCGCTCATCGAGTGCACTTCCTCGGCCGATTCGGCCAGGATGCTTTGCAGGGTCTCGTTGTCGATAATGAAATCGATGACGGAATCGGACGGCGTGAGCATTTCCACGTACGTCAGCTGCAAGGGCGACGGCACGGGCGACAGTTGCTTGGCCAACAACAAAGTATCGAGCAGGGAGTCGGGCGGGATGGACAGCAAGCCATCGCGCAAGCCTTCGATGGCTTCGCTCACGGCCAGCGGGATCAGCAGCTTCTTCATGACTTCGCGGGAAATGATCTCTTCGGCGGACTCCATCCAGTGATCCGTATCATCGTCGAGCAAGCCGGGGAACTCATCGGCACGCGACAGCAAATAGAAGCCGCCCACCTCATGCACGATACCGGCGAACAGCGCCGTGTCGGCATCGACGTGCGTCACGCGGCGGGCCAGCACGTGCGCCAGCGCCGCCACGTGGGCCGTGTGCTCCCACAGCTGGGTCGCCTTCTGGCGCAGGACGGGGTCGATGATCTTGCTGCCGAACTGGCGCACCACCATGGCCGCCACCAGCGCGTACAGATTGCGGTACCCCATGCGCATCACGGCGGCGCGCACGCTGGTCACGGGCGCCGCATCGCCGCGGCTGTACACGGCCGAGTTGGCCAGCGCGACCGTGCGCGCCGCCAGCAAGGGTTCGCCCAGAACCAGCTTGATCGCATGGTCGATATGACAGTCCGGTTCAGCCAGGGCCAATTGCAATTGCAATGCGGAATTAACACTCGTGGGAAAAGTTAATTCTCCCCGTACTGCCTGGGAAACAATTAAACCGAAAGCCTGTAGTTTATTCATCATACGATCAATCCGCCTCAGATATTTTTCCAGCCCAAAATTTCATATGTCAGAAATTGAATGCCAGGCCCGGCCTTTAGAATACAGATGGCGTGTCATTCGCCTGCATGGAAGAATCTGGCAATGCCAGCGCATGCAATTGCGATTCATCGCCGATGACAAACAACTTCGGCTGCTGTAATACCTGCAGCAGAAATGGCTGGCCTTCACGCAGACGCCGGCGATAATCGGCCAGCGTATATAAGTTGGGATTGATTTTACGCCTCAAGGTTCGCTCGGCCGGCGCCAATCCCGTCAACAGATCGCCATAATTGGCTTCTTCGCCCACCAGCAGCAAATCGATGGCGCTGCCAGGCATGTCCTGTCCCTTCGCCGTGGCACCCGACACGAATGCCAGGTGCAACTGGGCACGCAAGGGCGACAGAGTCATGCTGAGGACGCCAACGATGCCGAAAGTTTTCTGCACCAGTCCGCTCAATTCCGGATACACGAGGCTTTCCTTGTTGGGCCAGAAGCGCCGCACATTGCCGATCCGCTCCGACGTGATCAGGCCGGACTCATGCAAGCGGCGCAGTTCCCGTTGCGCCGACGCGCTGCCAAGGCCGGTCAGGCGCATGATCTCGTTCAAGTGAAAGCCTTCATTCACGCGGACAAACAGCAATCCCAGCAGTTTCTGCTGGGCGGGAGTAAACAGGGCTTGGGCAATCATGCGCCAAATCTTAGCATGAATAAACTGATAATTGGCGTGGCCCGCCATGCCCGGACATTTGCGCAACACGTGTGCCGGCCGCGACCAGTGGCGGCCGTGCTGACGGCACTCGGTATCGCCGGACACGCCACGGCACGTCCCGTAACGGCGCCGAGGAGGGAAATCAATGTGAGTGCTTACTACAAAGCGAACAACGCAACATCAAAATGCGCGATAAAAAAGAAGGTGATTGAATATGCCCGATCATCAAAATATATGGATGCCGGACAGATTAATTATATATACCTTGATTCGTTTTAATTTTTTCCCGCAAGCCGATCACAATCAAATCGAGCCCCGCATTAAAACGGTCGTCGATTTCCGCATTAAAGATGGCATCCATGGATGCGAGCACGTGCGGATAATGGTCGGCCGCCATGGCGGCGAAAGCGGCACGCCGGTTCGATAATGCATGCATCGCGGCGCTTCCCGGTCCCGTGCCTTGCGCCTCCATGACAAAACCGAGCACATAATAGAGCAGCGTAAATGCGCTCCAGCTGGCCAGTTTCTCCGATGCCCCGGCTGCACGCATCGGACCGATTAACGCTTCGGCGACGCGAAACACGTTTTCCGATATCACATAGGTACCGCCAAAGACGCGCACGCCATCGCGGCGGGCCGATAACGCCGCGCGCATTTGCGCCGCCACCTGGCGCAACTGCGCTTCCCAGCCCGCATCCGCATCGACGTTCCTTGCCACGTCTTCGATCAGCACGTCGGCCATGCCATCAAGCAAAGCCTGCTTGTTCGCAAAATGCCAGTACAGCGAAGCGGCCTTGATGCCCATCGCGTCGGCCAGGCGGCGCATGGTCAAGCCTTCGATGCCCACTTCGTCCAGCAGCTCGAGCGCCCTGGCCACCACGGCTTCGCGTTGAATTTTCATTTTCCTGTCATTTCCCTTGAAACTCTAACGTCGTTAGTTTACCATTTTGCACAGACTAACAACGTTAGATTGAGAGCGACATGCACAATAGCGATATCGAAGTCATCATCGTCGGAGCCGGCCCCGTCGGCCTGACCCTGGCCTGCGAATTGCGTCTGGCCGGCATCCGCGTGGCCATCCTGGAACGGCGGCCGCAACGCGGCGCGCATTCGCGTGCGCTGACCATCCATGGCCGCACCCTGGAAATGCTGGGCTTGCGGGGCCTGGACCAGCGCTTTGTTGCGCTGGGTACATCCTTGTCCAGCGGCCACTATGCGGGCCTCGATACCCGGCTCGACTTTTCCGGCTTCGACACGCCCCATCCCTATACCTTGTTCCTGCCGCAAAATACGACGGAACGCCTGCTGGAAGAGCAATTGCTGGGAGACGGCGTGGCAATTGTTCGCGGCGCGCTCGTGGAACAGACACAGCAGGATGACGATGGCGTCACGGTCGCCGGCACGCACGATGGCGCCCCATTCTGCCTGCGTGCCCGTTACCTGATCGGCACCGATGGCGCTCGCAGCCTCGTGCGCCAGCAGGCGGGCATCGCCTTCGACGGCGTGGCGGCCACGTGCAGCATGCTCATGGGAGATGTGCGGCTGCGCCATCCGCCCGCGTCACCGATGCTGTCCCTGACGAACGCAGCGGGTAGCCTGATGATCGTGCCGCTGGGGCAAGGCCGCTACCGCGTCATCACCCTGAATGCGCGCCGCCCCCAGGTTGCGGCGGCGGAAGCGGCCACCCTGGAGGAGTTGTCGCAGGCCAGCACGGCCATCGCGGACTACGATTTCGGCCTGCATGACGCCAGCTGGCTGTCGCGCTTCAACGACGAAACACGGTTGGCCCGAGGCTATCGCCAGGGACGCGTCTTCCTGGCCGGCGATGCCGCCCACATCCACATGCCGGCAGGCGGCCAGGGCATGAACGTGGGGATGCAGGACGCCATGAACCTGGGCTGGAAGCTGGCCGGCGTGCTCAAGGGCTATGCGCCGGACAGCCTGCTCGACAGCTACCATGCGGAGCGCCATCCCGTTGGCGTGTCGTTGCAGCACAATACTCTCGCGCAAACGGCCATGCTGACGCGTTTTGACGCGCGCACCCTGGCCCTGCGCGCCACCATCAGCGACATGCTGGCGCAACCGGACGTCAACCGCGCGCTGGCCAGCGAGTTGTCCGGCTTTGGCGTGCGCTATCCCATCTCGCTGAGCTCTGACGCGAGCGCCGGCAGCGCAGACTGGATCGGCCGGCGCGTGCCCGACTGGCTGCTGCGCCTGGACGACGGCACGGCCGTGGGCATCCATGAACTGTTGCACGCGGGAAAATGGCTGCGGCTGGTCGTTGGCAATGCCGCGCACGCAGTACAACCGTACCGTTTCGATGCGGCCTGGCTCACTTCGCTGACCATCAAACCCGGCTGCCAGCCACTGGCTGGCATCAAAAGCCTGCTGATCCGGCCCGACGGCTATGCGGACCACGCGGTCTGATTGACTTATCTCAAGACGAAAAAAAACGGCACCCGAAGGTGCCGTTCTTGTCAGCTAGCAGCGCAGATTACGCTTCGTCGCCGTGGTGTTGCTGGGTTTCGATATCCTGCAGCGCTTCGGCAGCTTCGCCAGCCATCGAGGCTTTCTCGGCCAGCAGCAGCGCTTGACGCTCTTCCACTTCCCACGCTTCTTTCTCTTTGCGTGCGCGGTGGAAGGCCAGGCCCGTACCGCCAGGAATCAGACGGCCGACGATGACGTTCTCTTTCAGGCCGCGCAGACCATCGCGCTTGCCCATGATCGCCGCTTCGGTCAGCACGCGGGTGGTTTCCTGGAACGATGCGGCCGAGATGAACGAATCGGTCGACAGCGATGCCTTGGTAATACCCAACAAAACGTTTTCGTAGGTCGCTGGAATCTTGTTCTCAACAGCCATGCGATCGTTCTCGTCCAGCAGTTCCGAACGCTCTACCTGCTCGCCAACGATGTAGTTGGTGTCGCCGGCATTGACGATCTGAACACGGCGCAGCATCTGACGCACGATCACTTCGATGTGCTTGTCATTGATCTTCACGCCTTGCAGACGGTACACGTCTTGCACTTCGTCAACGATGTAACGTGCCAGCGCTTCGATACCCAGCAGGCGCAGGATGTCTTGCGGATCGGCCGGGCCGTCCACGATCATCTCGCCCTTGTTCACGACTTGGCCGTCATGCACCAGCACTTGTTTGTCCTTGGTGATCAAGAACTCATGCTTGTTGCCGTCCATGTCCGTGATTTCCAGACGCTGCTTGCCCTTGGTTTCTTTACCGAACGCAACCGTACCCGTGACTTCCGCCAGCATACCGGCATCTTTCGGCGAGCGCGCTTCGAACAGTTCCGCAACGCGTGGCAGACCACCGGTAATATCGCGCGTTTTTTGCGATTCGGTAGGAATACGTGCCAGCACTTCACCAACCGATACCTGTTGACCGTCCTTGACCATGATCAGCGCGCCGACTTGGAAGCCGATCGCCACCGAGTGTTCGGTGCCGGCGATCTTGACTTCTTCGTTCGCGTCGTTGATCAGCTTGACTTGCGGACGCAGCGTTTTCGTCAGCGAACCGCGACGTTTCGCATCGATCGCCACCAGGGTGGACAGACCGGTCACTTCGTCGACCTGACGGGCTACGGTGACGCCTTCTTCGACGTTCTCGAAACGCACTTGACCGGCGTATTCGGTAATGATCGGACGGGTCAGCGGATCCCACGTTGCCAGGGCAGTACCGGCCTTGATGACCATGCCGTCCTTGACGATCAGGGTCGCACCGTACGGTACTTTATGACGCTCACGCTCACGGCCATGGTCATCGGTGATCAGCACTTCGCCGGAACGGGAAATGACGATTTGCGCGCCCTTGCCGTTCGTCACGTAACGCATGGTTGCCGTGAAGCGGATGGTACCGTTCGACTTGGCCTCCACCGACGATGCCACTGCTGCACGCGATGCCGCACCACCAATGTGGAACGTACGCATGGTCAGCTGGGTACCAGGCTCACCAATCGATTGCGCTGCCACCACACCGACGGCTTCGCCGGCGTTGACCAGCATGCCGCGGCCCAGGTCGCGGCCATAGCACTTGGCGCACAGGCCGAAGCGCGTGTCGCAAGTCAGTGGCGTGCGAACCTTGACTTCATCGATGGACAGACGCTCGATCTCTTCGACCATGTCTTCGTCCATCAAGGTGCCGGCTTCGTACAGCGTTTCCTGGGTTTCAGGATTGACGACGTCATGCACCACCACGCGGCCGAGGATACGGTCACGCAACGGTTCGATGACTTCACCACCTTCGACCAGTGCCTTCATGACGGCGCCGTTCATGGTGCCGCAATCGTCCTCGATCACCACCAGATCTTGCGTCACGTCAACCAGACGACGCGTCAGGTAACCGGAGTTAGCCGTTTTCAGCGCCGTATCGGCCAGACCTTTACGCGCACCGTGGGTCGAAATGAAGTACTGCAAAACGTTCAGACCTTCGCGGAAGTTCGCGGTAATCGGCGTTTCGATAATCGAGCCATCCGGTTTGGCCATCAGACCACGCATACCGGCCAACTGACGAATCTGGGCTGCGGAACCGCGCGCGCCGGAGTCGGCCATCATGTAAATGGCGTTGAACGATTCTTGCGTCGACTTGGTGCCGTCGCGGCGGATCACGTCTTCGACTTTGAGCTGGTCCATCATGGCCTTGCCGACTTCATCCGAGGTTTTGCCCCAGATATCGACTACCTTGTTGTAACGCTCGCCGGCGGTCACGAGACCCGAGGCGTACTGCTGTTCGATCTGCTTGACTTCCGATTCGGCCGTCGCGATCAGGGTAACTTTTTGAGGCGGTACCAGCATGTCGTCGACGCAGATCGAGATGCCGGCGCGTGTCGCCAGACGGAAACCCGATTGCATCAGTTTGTCTGCGAACACCACGGTGGCGCGCAGGCCGCACTTGCGGAACGACGTGTTGATCAGCTTGGAAATTTCTTTCTTTTTCAGCGCGCGGTTCAGGACGGAGAACGGCAGGCCTTTAGGCAGAATTTCCGACAGGATCGCACGGCCGATCGTCGTTTCGTAGCGGGTAACCGTTTTCTCGAATTCGCCCGTTTCGGCGTTTTTCGGGTATTCGGTAATACGCACGGTAACGCGGGTCGTCAGTTCGACTTCCTTGTTGTCGTAGGCGCGGATCACTTCCGATACGTCAGGGAACATCATCCCTTCGTTCTTCGCATTGATCGCTTCGCGGGTCGCGTAGTACAGACCCAACACGATATCCTGGGAAGGAACGATCGATGGTTCGCCGTTCGATGGGAACAGGATGTTGTTCGATGCCAGCATCAAAGTGCGTGCTTCCATCTGCGCTTCGATCGACAGAGGAACGTGGACCGCCATTTGGTCACCGTCAAAGTCGGCGTTGAATGCGGCGCAGACGAGCGGGTGCAGCTGGATGGCCTTGCCTTCAATCAGGACTGGCTCGAACGCCTGGATGCCCAGACGGTGCAAGGTAGGTGCACGGTTCAACATGATCGGATGTTCACGGATCACGTCTTCCAGGATGTCCCACACGACCGGCTCTTGAATCTCGACCAGCTTTTTCGCTGCCTTGATCGTGGTCGCCAGACCCATCAGTTCCAGTTTATTGAAAATGAATGGCTTGAACAGTTCCAGCGCCATCAGTTTCGGCAAGCCGCACTGATGCAGTTTCAATTGCGGGCCCACGACGATGACCGAACGACCGGAGTAATCGACGCGTTTGCCCAGCAAGTTTTGACGGAAACGGCCGCCCTTACCCTTGATCATCTCTGCCAGCGATTTCAGCGGACGCTTGTTGGCGCCGGTCATCGCTTTGCCGCGACGGCCGTTGTCCAGCAGCGAATCGACCGCTTCTTGCAGCATGCGCTTTTCGTTGCGCGTGATGATCTCTGGAGCACGCAGCTCCATCAGGCGTTTCAGACGGTTGTTACGGTTGATGACGCGGCGATACAGATCGTTCAGATCCGAGGTCGCGAAACGGCCGCCATCCAGCGGTACCAGCGGACGCAGTTCCGGCGGCAGCACTGGCAGCACTTCCATGATCATCCAGTCAGGCTTGATGCCCGAACGTTGGAACGCTTCCAGCACTTTCAGGCGCTTCGCGTATTTCTTGATCTTGGCTTCGGATTTCGATTCCTTCAGTTCCACGCGCAGGGTTTCGGCATCGCGGTGGATGTCGATCGAGCGCAGCAGTTCACGGATACCTTCGGCGCCCATGAAGGCGGTGAAGTCGTCGCCGTACTCTTCGTACTTGGCGGCGTAGTCGTCTTCCGACATGATCTGGCACTTCTTCAGCGGGGTCATGCCTGGATCGGTCACGACGTATGCTTCAAAGTACAGCACGCGTTCGATGTCCCGCAGGGTCATGTCCAGGACCATGCCCAGACGCGACGGCAGCGACTTCAGGAACCAGATGTGCGCGGTAGGCGAGGCCAGCTCGATGTGGCCCATGCGCTCGCGGCGCACCTTGGCCAGGGTGACTTCGACGCCGCACTTTTCGCAGATCACGCCGCGGTGTTTCAGGCGCTTGTACTTGCCGCACAGGCATTCGTAATCCTTGATCGGGCCAAAGATCTTGGCGCAGAACAGGCCGTCGCGCTCAGGCTTGAAGGTACGGTAGTTGATGGTTTCCGGCTTCTTGACTTCGCCGTAGGACCACGAACGGATTTTCTCAGGCGAAGCGAGACCGATCTTGATTGCATCGAAGGTCTCGTTGGTCTGTACTTGCTTGAATAGATCGAGCAGTGCTTTCATGTATCACTCCAGAGGTGATTAAATTTCTATATTCCTGAGACTACATTGCCCGGCGTGGTTTCCCAGCCGGGCTTTGTGTTTCCCAAACCAAATGACAGGTGGCTGTCTTTTAGTTGCGTTCGAGGTCGATATCGATACCCAGCGAACGGATTTCCTTGACCAGCACGTTGAACGATTCCGGCATGCCGGCGTCGATCACGTGGTCGCCCTTGACGAGGTTCTCGTACACTTTGGTACGGCCATTCACGTCATCGGACTTGACGGTCAACATCTCTTGCAAGACATACGACGCGCCATACGCTTCCAGTGCCCAGACTTCCATCTCACCGAAACGCTGACCACCGAACTGGGCTTTACCGCCCAGTGGCTGTTGCGTCACCAGCGAGTAAGGACCGGTCGAACGCGCATGCATCTTGTCATCAACCAAGTGATGCAGTTTCAGCATGTGCATGACGCCGACAGTAACCTTGCGCTCGAACGCTTCACCGGTGCGACCGTCATACATGGTCACCTGGTTTTTCGAAGCGGTCATGCCCAGGTTCTTGGCGATGTCGTCCGGATACGCCAGGTCCAGCATGCGGCGGATCTCTTCTTCATTGGCGCCGTCGAACACTGGCGTGGCGAATGGAACACCTTTTTTCAGGTTTTCCGCCAGCTTCATGATCTCTTCGTCGTCGAAGTCATTCAACTCTTCCGCGCGGCCGTTGTCGTTGTAGATCGTCGTCAGGTACTTGCGCACTTGCTCGACCTTGGTTTGCGCCTTCAGCATTTCGCCGATGCGGATACCCAGACCCTTGGCAGCCCAGCCCAAGTGAGTCTCGAGAATCTGACCAACGTTCATCCGCGAAGGAACGCCCAGCGGGTTCAGCACAACGTCGGCTGGCGTGCCGTCGGCCATGTATGGCATATCTTCCACAGGAACAATACGGGAAACCACACCCTTGTTACCGTGGCGACCTGCCATCTTGTCGCCCGACTGCAGGCGGCGTTTCACGGCCAGGTACACCTTGACCATTTTTTGCACGCCTGGTTGCAGCTCATCGCCTTGCGTCAGTTTCTTGCGCTTCTCTTCGAAGGCCAGATCGAACTGGTGACGCTTCTCGTTGATCGATTCCTTGATCGCTTCCAGCGCTACCGCTGCATCGTCGTCCGCAGGGCGGATGTCGAACCAGTGGTATTTGTCCAGATCGGCCAGGTATTCCTTGGTGATCTTGGCGCCTTTGGCCAGCTTTTTAGGGCCACCGTTGACGACTTTGCCGATCAGCATTTTTTCCAGACGCTGGAAGGCATCGCCTTCAACGATACGCATCTGGTCGTTCAAGTCCAGACGGAAACGTTTCAGTTCGTCATCGATAATTTGCTGGGCACGCTTGTCGCGCACGATGCCTTCACGGGTGAAGACTTGCACGTCGATCACGGTACCGATCATGCCCGAAGGCACGCGCAGCGAGGTATCTTTCACGTCCGACGCTTTTTCGCCGAAAATCGCGCGCAGCAGCTTCTCTTCCGGGGTCAGCTGGGTTTCGCCTTTAGGCGTTACCTTACCGACCAGGGTGTCGCCGGCTTGCACTTCCGCACCGATGTAGACGATACCGGACTCATCCAGACGAGCCAGCTGGTTTTCAGCCAGGTTCGAGATGTCGCGTGTAATTTCTTCCGCGCCCAGTTTCGTGTCACGCGCCACCACCGACAACTCTTCGATGTGAATCGAGGTGTAGCGGTCGTCCTTGACGACGTTTTCCGAGATCAGGATCGAATCTTCGAAGTTCAGACCATTCCATGGCATGAAGGCCACGGTCATGTTCTGGCCCAGCGCCAATTCACCCAGGTCGGTCGATGCGCCGTCGGCGATCACGTCGCGCTTGGCAACACGATCGCCCACCTGCACGATAGGACGCTGGTTGATGTTGGTGTTCTGGTTCGAACGGGTGTACTTGATCAGGTTGTAGATGTCGACGCCCACTTCACCAGCGGTTGCTTCGTCATCGTTCACGCGAATCACGACACGGCCCGCATCGATGTAATCGACGATACCGCCACGCAGCGCTTGCACGGTGGTGCCCGAGTCGACCGCAACGGTGCGTTCGATACCGGTACCGACCAGCGCTTTTTCCGGACGCAAGCAAGGCACAGCCTGGCGTTGCATGTTGGCGCCCATCAATGCACGGTTCGCATCATCGTGTTCGAGGAACGGAATCAGCGAGGCAGCGACGGAAACGATCTGGCCTGGAGCCACGTCCATGTACTGGATGCGCTCTGGAGAGACCAGAATGGTTTCGCCGGCTTCACGGGCCGAGACCAGTTCATCGGACAGCATGCCTTCGTCGTTGATGGTCGCATTCGCCTGAGCGATGATGTAGCGGCCTTCTTCGATGGCGGACAGGTAGTCGATCTGATCGGTAATCTTGGAACCTTCGACCTTGCGGTACGGGGTTTCCAGGAAGCCGTATTCATTCAGGCGGGCATACAGAGCCAGCGAGTTGATCAGACCAATGTTCGGACCTTCCGGTGTCTCGATCGGGCAGACGCGGCCGTAGTGGGTCGGATGCACGTCGCGCACTTCAAAGCCGGCGCGTTCGCGTGTCAGACCGCCGGGTCCCAGAGCCGATACGCGGCGCTTGTGGGTAATTTCCGACAGAGGATTGGTTTGGTCCATGAACTGCGACAGCTGGGACGAACCGAAGAACTCGCGAATCGCGGCCGAAATCGGCTTCGAGTTGATCAGGTCGTGCGGCATCAGGTTGTCCGCTTCGGCTTGGCCGAGGCGTTCCTTGACGGCGCGTTCAACACGCACCAGGCCGGCGCGGAATTGATTCTCGGCCAGTTCGCCCACGCAACGTACGCGGCGGTTACCCAGGTGATCGATATCGTCGACTTCGCCGCGGCCATTGCGCAGTTCCACCAGGATCTTGATCACGGCCAGCACGTCTTCGTTCGACAGGGTCATGGCGCCGGTCAGTTCATCGCGGCCAATGCGGCGGTTGAACTTCATGCGGCCCACGGCCGACAGGTCGTAGCGGTCCGAGTTGTAGAACAGGCCATTGAACAGCGCTTCAACGGAATCTTCCGTTGGCGGTTCGCCTGGACGCATCATGCGGTAGATCGCCACTTTCGCAGCCATCTGGTCGGCGGTGTCGTCGATACGCAGGGTTTGCGAGATGTAGGCGCCCTGATCCAGGTCGTTGGTGTACAAGGTCTGGATTTCGGAAATGTTGGCATCGCGCAAGCGACCCAGCAAGTCTTCCGTCAGCTCATCGTTCGCGGACGCGACGACTTCGCCGGTGTCGCCATCGACGATATTCTTCGCCAATACGCGGCCCAGCAGGTAGTCTTCCGGTACGGAAATGTGCTTGATGCCGGCAGCTTCGATATCACGCACGTGTTTCGCGTTGATACGTTTGTCTTTCAGCACCAGGGTCTTGCCCGACTTGTCGACGATGTCAAAGCGCGCCACTTCGCCGCGCAGACGTTCGGAGACGAATTCCATTTCCGCGCCTTCGGAGCGCAGGTTGAAATTGTCGAAGACAAAGAAATTCGCCAGGATTTGCTCGTGCGACATGCCGATGGCTTTGAGCAGGATCGTCACTGGCATCTTGCGGCGGCGGTCGACGCGGAAGAACAGGATGTCTTTCGGGTCGAACTCGAAGTCCAGCCACGAACCGCGGTAAGGAATGATACGCGCGGAGAACAGCAGCTTGCCCGACGAGTGGGTCTTGCCGCGGTCGTGCTCGAAGAACACGCCAGGCGAACGGTGCAGCTGGGAAACGATAACCCGCTCCGTGCCGTTGATGACGAACGAACCGGTGGTCGTCATGAGCGGCAATTCGCCCATGTAGACTTCCTGTTCTTTCATTTCCTTGACGACAGGCTTGGTTGGCGATTCCTTGTCCAGGATCACCAGGCGCACTTTCGCGCGCAGCGGCGACGCGAACGTCAGGCCACGTTGTTGACATTCTTTGACGTCAAAGGCAGGATCGCCCAGAACGTACGACAAGAATTCGAGACGCGCAAAACCATTGTGCGAAACGATAGGGAAAATCGAAGTGAAAGCCGACTGCAGGCCATCATTCTTGCGGCCGGACGGTGCTATGTCCTCTTGCAAGAAACTATGATAAGACTCGAGCTGGGTCGCCAGCAGGAACGGAACGTGGTGAACGTTGGCGCGCTTCGCGAATGATTTGCGAATGCGTTTCTTCTCAGTAAATGAGTAGTGCATGGACACTCCGTGAGTGACAGAAAGGATAGAAAATTCAGGTTTTGCAAGTGTTCGTTTGCACCGCTGCGTGTGACACAGACGAAACCTCAAGGCTCTGCTTTCCGGCTTGAATCGAACAAAACTGCTGCTACAAATACGATACAGACGACAAAGGAGCCAAAGTCGGATTTCCCCCCTTGCGAGGGGAAACCTCAGACTTTGACTCGGGCGCTAACTGACGCCGGTACAGATATTACTTCATCGAAGCGGTTGCGCCGGCTTCTACCAGTTTCTTAACTGCTGCTTCAGCATCAGCTTTCGACACTGCTTCTTTCACAGTTTTTGGTGCGCCATCGACCAGGTCTTTAGCTTCTTTCAAGCCCAGGCCGGTGATTTCGCGAACTGCTTTAATGACGCCAACTTTGTTTGCGCCGAAGGTGTCCAGAACAACGTTGAACTCGGTTTGCTCTTCAGCAGCTGCTGCTGGGCCTGCTGCAGGACCGGCCGAAGCCATCGCTGCTGCGGACACGCCGAATTTTTCTTCGAATGCTTTAACCAGGTCGTTCAGGTCCATTACGGACATGGCGCTAACTGCTTCCAGGATATCGTCTTTGCTAATTGCCATTTTGAAACTCCTAAATTTATTACGTTAGTTACATCAGATTGGTACTGAGAGAAAAAAGCGCGCGCAATTAAGCGGCTGCTGGGGCTTCTTCTGCTGCTGCTTCTGCAGGAGCTTCGGCGCCTTCGCCTTTTTTCGCTGCCAGGGCAGCCAGACCACGTGCAAAGCCCGAAACCGGAGCCAGCATAACGCCCAACAACTGCGAAATGAGGACTTCACGGCTAGGAATGCTCGCCAACGCGGTGACAGCAGCTGTATCCAGCGGCTTGCCTGCGTAGTTACCTGCTTTGATGACCAGTTTGTCGTTGGTTTTAGCGAAGTCAGCGATGACTTTAGCTGCTGCAACGGCATCGGCCGAGATCGAGTAGATCAACGGGCCGGTCATGGCATCTGCCAGGCTGGCGAATGCGGTACCTTCAACGGAGCGACGAGCCAGAGTGTTTTTCAACACACGCAGGTACACGCCTTGGGCACGCGCTTTAGCACGCAGTTGCGTCAAGTGACCAACCTGGATGCCACGATATTCGGCCACGACGATCGTTTGCGCATTTGCTACTTGTGCGGAAACTTCGGCGACGACGGCCTTTTTGTCATTCAGATTGAGACTCACGGTCAACCTCCTTAAATGATGTTCGGCAATCACAACCGAGTGGTTGAGCGCCTTGCATCGGTTCGAACACGGCGTCCGAAGTCAAGAAGTACTAAACTGAGCGGATGGATTCACGCAGCATGAGGACTACAAAACTTGTTCGGGTACACCATCTGCGTTGGGCACTTGCCGTTGCCGGCAAGCCTATTAACCTTCTGCATGTGCAATCGCAGTCGGCCCAACGGTCTTTGATTGTCTGCCTGCCTAGTGCGAACACCGGGCAGACAGCCCAAAGATACGCCCGCAGCGCCCGAAGGCGCTACAGGACTTGATTCTGTTACTTAAGCTGCCAGGCTAGCCTGGTCAACACGGACGCCAGCGCCCATGGTCGACGACAGCGAAACTTTGCGCAGGTACACGCCTTTGCTCGATGCTGGCTTGGCTTTGTTCAGTGCGTCGATCAGTGCGACCAGATTCGACTTCAGATCTGCGTCAGCGAACGATTTACGGCCGATGGTAGCGTGGATGATACCGGATTTGTCGGTACGGTACTGAACTTGACCGGCTTTCGCGTTTTTCACGGCGGTAGCGACGTCAGGAGTAACAGTGCCAACTTTCGGGTTAGGCATCATGCCGCGTGGGCCCAGGATCTGACCCAGGGTACCAACGATACGCATGGTATCTGGCGAAGCGATAACGATATCGAAAGGCATGTCGCCGGCTTTGATCTGCTCAGCCAGGTCTTCCATACCAACGATGTCGGCGCCAGCTGCTTTAGCAGCTTCAGCTTTTTCGCCCGACGCGAATACTGCCACGCGTACGGTTTTGCCGGTACCAGCTGGCAGCACGACGGAGCCGCGCACCACTTGGTCGGATTTCTTAGGATCAACACCCAGTTGTACCGATACGTCGATCGATTCATTGAACTTGGCCGTTGCGCACTCTTTGATCAGAGCGACAGCGTTGTCGAAAGCGTACACTTTGGTACGGTCGACTTTGGCTTTCAAAGCCTTGATACGTTTGGATAACTTAGCCATTATACAACACCTTCCACCGTGATACCAATCGAACGAGCGGAACCAGCGATGGTGCGTACAGCAGCATCCATGTCGGCAGCGGTCAGATCAGGGGTTTTCAATTTAGCGATTTCTTCAGCTTGTGCGCGGGTCAGCGTACCGACTTTGTCGGTATGTGGCTTCGGCGAACCTTTGGTGATCGCAGCAGCTTTTTTGATCAGGTAGGTTGCTGGAGGCGTCTTCATCACGAACGTGAAGGACTTGTCCGCAAATGCGGTGATCACGACTGGAATCGGCATGCCTGGCTCCAGACCTTGGGTCTGTGCATTGAAGGCCTTGCAGAATTCCATGATGTTCAGACCACGTTGACCCAGAGCTGGACCGATTGGTGGGGATGGGTTTGCTTTACCAGCTGGCACTTGCAGCTTGATAAAACCAATGATTTTCTTTGCCATGATGGCTCCTATCTTGGATTGAGTAGTAGCGCCCCGCCGATCCTACCCTGGCGGGGCTCCTCTGACCGGATTTCGCTGAGACTGCCGCGACGCTCCTGGTGGCGCTTGATAATACTTAGACTTTTTCGACTTGGCCGAATTCGAGCTCTACCGGAGTAGCGCGACCGAAAATGGTGACCGAGACGCGCACTTTGGATTTCTCGTAATTGACTTCTTCGACATTGCCGTTGAAGTCGGTAAACGGACCATCCTTGATGCGTACTTGCTCGCCCACTTCGTACAAGGTTTTCGGACGGGGCTTTTCAACACCTTCCTGCATCTGCTTCATGATGCCGTCGATTTCGCGCGCGGAGATCGGCGTCGGCTTGTTCGACTTGCCACCAATGAAACCGGTAACCTTGCTGGTGTTCTTGACCAAGTGCCAGCTTTCGTCCGTCATTTCCATTTCAACCAGCACATAGCCAGGATAGAAACGACGTTCGGTGACGGACTTGACACCATTCTTGACTTCGACAACTTCTTCGATCGGCACCAGGATCTGGCCGAACTGGTCTTGCATGCCCGCGCGCTCGATGCGCTCGGTCAGTGCGCGCATGACGCTTTTTTCCATGCCGGAATAAGCATGCACGACATACCAGCGCTTGCTGCTCACTGGCACGCTCAGCGCTGCACCAGTGTCCGCTACCGGAGCGTCGCCCGGAACGGACTCGTTCGCCGCTTCATCATGCACATTTTCGCTCATTATTTTTTCCAACCCAGAATTACGTCATACAACAAAAACTCGAGCAATTTATCCGTGCCCCACAGGAAAATCGCCATGACCAGCACAAAGGCAAACACGATCGCAGTAATCTGCGTGGCTTCTTTGCGGGTAGGCCAAACGACTTTCTTGGTTTCGCGCACAGCTTCTTTGGCGAAATTGAGAAATTCACGGCCGGTCGTCGAGACATACAAGAGCGCAACAGCAATAACCAAACCAGCCACAAGCGCGCTTGCACGCACCAGAGCTGGTTGGCCTGCCAGGTAATAAAACCCGACTACTCCTGCAATCGCAGCCACTATTGCCAGCGCGACTTTTATCTTGTCACTCGACGTGCTAACGGTTTGCACGGATTGATTTGACATTTTTCTACTTTCGGTGCCCTGCACCTTGACGGTGGCAGGGACGGAGGGCATCGAACCCCCAACCTTCGGTTTTGGAGACCGACGCTCTGCCAATTGAGCTACGTCCCTACGTAAAACTTTCGAGGAGTGCTATTCTACCACCCAGGACGCCCCGGGTGGAAGCATAACATTTCCTTATGCGATGATTTTTGCAACCACGCCGGCGCCGACGGTACGGCCGCCTTCGCGGATAGCGAAGCGCAGACCTTCTTCCATCGCGATCGGGTTGATCAGCTTGACGGTGATCGACACGTTATCGCCTGGCATGACCATTTCTTTGTCTGCTGGCAACTCGATCGAACCGGTTACGTCCGTCGTGCGGAAGTAGAACTGTGGACGATAGTTGTTGAAGAATGGCGTATGACGGCCGCCTTCGTCTTTCGACAGAACATAGATCTCGCCGGTGAAGTGAGCATGCGGCTTGATCGAGCCTGGCTTTGCCAGAACTTGACCACGTTGCACGTCTTCACGCTTGGTGCCGCGCAGCAGCAGACCAACGTTGTCGCCTGCTTGACCTTGGTCCAGCAGCTTGCGGAACATCTCCACGCCGGTGCAAGTCGTTTTGACGGTATCGGTGATACCAACGATTTCGATCTCTTCGCCGACTTTAACAATGCCGCGCTCGATACGACCGGTCACAACGGTACCGCGACCCGAGATCGAGAACACGTCTTCTACTGGCATCAGGAACGCACCGTCAACAGCGCGCTCTGGCGTTGGGATGTATGCATCCAGCGCATCGGCCAGACGCAGCACTGCGTCAACGCCCATTTCGCCTTCTTTGCCTTCCAACGCCATACGTGCCGAACCTTTGATGATTGGCAGGTCGTCGCCTGGGAATTCGTACTTCGACAACAGCTCGCGCACTTCCATTTCAACCAGTTCCAGCAGCTCTGCGTCGTCGACCAGGTCGCACTTGTTCAGGAACACGATGATGTATGGAACGCCAACTTGGCGGGCCAGCAGGATGTGTTCGCGGGTCTGTGGCATTGGGCCGTCAGCTGCGGAGCACACCAGGATCGCGCCGTCCATCTGGGCAGCACCGGTAATCATGTTTTTGATGTAATCGGCGTGGCCTGGGCAGTCAACGTGCGCGTAGTGACGCGTTTCCGTTTCGTACTCGACGTGGGCGGTGTTAATCGTGATACCGCGCGCTTTTTCTTCTGGAGCTGCATCGATCTGGTCGTATGCTTTAGCTTCGCCGCCGAATTTCTTCGACAGAACCGTTGCGATTGCAGCGGTCAGCGTGGTTTTACCGTGGTCGACGTGGCCGATGGTGCCGACGTTGACGTGCGGCTTGGTCCGTTCGAATTTACCTTTTGCCATTTTGAACTCCTAATGATTTGATTAGATTGCTCAGGCACACGCCCGACGGTCTGGTTTGAATTGCTTCTGTGCTGCCTGCTGCGAATTCTGGTGCCCTTGACGTGGATCGAACACGTGGCCTCTCCCTTACCAAGGGAGTGCTCTACCACTGAGCTACAAGGGCTGTAATTTGTTGCATGCGATGCATCAAGCATCTGAACGGAAACTGGAGCGGGTGAAGGGAATCGAACCCTCGTCGTAAGCTTGGAAGGCTTCTGCTCTACCATTGAGCTACACCCGCGAGGTATCGTTCACTTTATCTTCACTTACTTTTGCTACTACCCAGTTTTCCTTGCAAAAACTTGGTGGAGGGGGCTGGATTCGAACCAGCGTACTCATAGAGAACAGATTTACAGTCTGTCGCCTTTAACCACTCGGCCACCCCTCCGCGGGAACCGCAGAGTATGAAGCATCTACTCACAACTGTCAACCTTATTTACTGATGCCTGACTACTGCATTTGCTTATAAAGAAGAAGTTGGCTGCTTCGGGGCGTGATTATAAGCTCCCGATTTGAGAATGTGCAAGGGTTGGCGCGAAAAAGTCTGCTTTTTTTGGATTTTTTTTATCCCCCCTGCCGGGAAGCCGCATTTTCCCGTCATTTTTCCCTTTTACCGGGCGTCAGGTGGATGCATCCAGGAGTTGCCGAGGGGCTTATATTTACGCAACAACTGCTGATGCAGGCCCGACAGCACGGGCAATTTGGGATTGCGCGGGTCCAGGCGGCGCACGCCGGCGATAAACGTCAGCGCCTGCTGTCCCATGCGCTCATCCCAGCCTTCGTGTTCCAGGCACTTCAGCACGGCCACGGCCGCATTGAACACCACTTGCGGATTATCGGGCAGGCGCGTGACGGCTTCGGCCATCAAATCGACGGCGCCGCGGAAATCGCCCTCTCCCGCCCTGGCGGCGCCGGCCGCCACCATGTCGGCCACTTCCTGGCGGCTTTGCCGCGCCAGCGCCTTGGCCAGCTCTTCGCGCCCGGCATGCTCGAACACGGCCATGGCGCGCGTCATGGCCGCGCTGTCGGGCGCATTGCGCATGACTTCGCGCATCACCTCGGCGGCGCCGTCTTCGCGCCCATGCGCCAGGCAGTGGCGCGCCAGCTCGGTTTTCAGCATGTTCGAGCCGCCCCCGCTGTGGCGGTTGGCGGCCAGCGCCACGTCGAGCGATTGCTGCAAGCGCTCCTCGTTGCCCGTATGCGCGTGCAGCATGGCGCTACACAGCGCACTGCACAGTTCTGCATTCTTTTGCCCGCCCATCGACTTGTCGAGGTCGCGGATCACGGCGCCCACCTGCAGCGGGTCGCCCTTGCGCACCAGGGTCTGCACCAGGCGCACATGGTCTTCCGGATCGCGGAATTCCGAATACTTGGCCTTGCTGACGACCAACTTCAGGGATTTTTCCGCCATCTCGATATCGTCGGCCGCCAGGGCCGCCTCGCCCAGACGGCGCAAGCGGCGCACGGCGTGCGGCGACAGGGCCACCGCTTCGCTCAGGGCGGCCTGAGCCAGCTCCGGCTTGCCTTGCGCCAGATGCGTGCGCGCCAGCCAGTCGTACGCGTCGAGAAAACGTTTGTTGTTTTCCAGCAATCCCTCCAGGGTGCCTTGCGCCGCTTCGTACTCGCCCAGCAGGAACTGCGTCTTGGCCTGCCCCAGGCGCGCCCAGCCGATGGACTTGGCTGCGTACAGGCCCGCGTAGATCGGCTCGGCGTCGGCCGCCTCGCCCAACAGCAGGTGCAATTCCGCGCGCAAGCGCAGGAAATCGGTGGCGTAGCGGGGATACAGGCTGGCGCCCTCGGCGCAGGCGGCAATCGCCGCGCGCTCATTGCCCACGTCGATCAACTCGTACACGGGCACGAAGGCATTGCGCTTGTCCAGCGCGCGGCCGATGCGCTCGAGCATGTTGTCAGCGGTGAAGGGCTTGAGGATGTAATCGGTGGGCAACAGCTCGACGGCGCTGACCACCTTGGCGAAGCTGCCTTCGCCCGTGACCATGAAAAACATGGTCGACGCGTGCATCAGTTTGTGGTGGCGCAAGTCTTCCAGCATCTGCTGGCCGTCCTGCCCGCCATCGAGATCGTATTCGCACAGGATCAAATCATACGATTTGCTGCCCAGCATGCGAATCGCCTGGCCTGAGCTGGCCGCGTCATCGATCTTCGCCAGGCCGCACAGGTTGAGCATATTGTGCAGGCTGGCGCGCATGCCCGGATGCGGCTCGATGATCAGTGCGCTAAGACCCTTGAGTTCTTTCATGTCGTGATGTCCGAAAACTCCGCGGCGCGCCACACTGGTGCGTGGCGCCAGCCAGCATGAGGCTGCCGAGTATATGACGGCGCCGCGCGCAAGGGAATGGCGGCGTGCCGAAAAATGCCGACGACGTTGCTGCTCAAGCGACGACGCGCTCCGGATGCCACAGTTGCGGCTCATGGTCGATCAGTTCCAGCAGCGCCGTCACCACTTCCGGATCGAACTGGCTGCCGCTGCGCTGCTCGATGTATTCGCGCACCTGCGGATACGGCCACGGCTCCTTGTAGGGCCGCTCGTGCAGCAAGGCATCGAAGACGTCGACCACGGCAACGATGCGCGCGGCCACGGGAATGTTGCGCCCTTTCAAGCCATTCGGATAACCGGCGCCATCGAAGTGTTCGTGGTGGCCGCCGGCGATCTGCGCGCCATACGTGAGATAGCTGACGCCGTCGACCATGTTGGCGGCCCGCTCGAGGATGGTGCGTCCGACGCTGGCGTGCAGCTGCATCTGCGCCCGCTCCTCGTCCGTATGCTTGCCGGGCTTGAGCAGCACGGCGTCCGGCGTGGCCACCTTGCCCACGTCGTGCAGGATGCTGGCCAGGCCGATCATGTCGAGTAGCTGCGGGGTCAGCTCGTCGGCATAGACGCCGCGCTGCTGCATGCGCCGGGCGATGGCGTCGGACAACAACTGCACCCGCCGCACGTGGCCGCCCGTGTCGCTGTCGCGGAACTCGGCCAGGTCGGCCAGCGCCACCACGGTCGCTTCCTGCGCCTTGCGCAGCTGGCCGAACATGTACAGGTTGTCGAAAGCGGCGGCGATACGCTGGCAAAACACTTCCAGCAAGTCGCGCTGGATCTGCGCCAGCGGCCACGGCGGCGTGACGGAAATGGCGAGCTCGCGGTTGCCTTCCGTGTGGATGAACAGCACATTGGCCGGATGCTCGAACTGGCTGCGCTTTTCCGAAAACGCCTTGTCGATGGTGGACGTGAGGGCATGGTCGGCCGGCATCGCTTCGGACTCGGCCAGCACGGCATACGTGCCCGTGGCGGCCACCACCTCGGGCCGTCCGGCGCCGCCCTGCATCAGGCACAGCACGCCGTCGGCGCCCACGTCGAGGATGGCGCTGACCTGGTTCAGCACGCCGGAAGCGAATTCGCGCAGGGAATGGATCTGGTACAGATTGGTGGCGCCGGCGAGGATCTTGCCCAGGCCGATGCGGCTGCGTTCGAGCATCATCAGGCTCTCGTAGGCCCGCAGGGCCGAGATGACGGTGGTAAACAACTTTTGCGTCGTCAGTTCCGTCTTGGCCTTGTAATCGTTGATGTCGTATTCGATGATGACGCGCTGCTCGGGCGCCTGGCCCGGCTGGCCCGTGCGCAGCACGACGCGCACGATGGAGTTGTTCAGGTCGGCGCGGATGCGCTTGGCGAGGATCAGGCCGGCGTCATCCGTTTCCATCACCACGTCGAGCAGCACCAGCGCGATATCGGGCGTGTCGCGCAGGATGTCGTACGCCTCGCGGCCGCTGTAGGCGGAAAACAGTTCCAGTTCGCGGCCCTTGAAACTGACATTGCGCAGCGCCAGCCGCGTGACCGCATGCACGTCGACGTCATCATCGACGATCAGGACACGCCACAGGCGCTGGTCGGGCGCGGCCAGCCCGGCAGGACTGGCCACCGGCTCATCTTCGTCGAGCAGCCAGTTATCATCTGCATCGGCCTTGAGGTCGGTCATGAATACTCCTAATGGATAAGTTCGATGTGGACGCTGCGTTGACGCATATCAAGCATAATCAGATTAGATGCTGCTTACAACAGGATTCTGCGTACCGCCTTCGCTGGCGGACGGCGATGACGCCGGCGCCGAGGTACCGCTGCGCGTGGCGCCGCCACAACTATCCTGGCCCGGCCCGACGGCCTGGTAGCGCACTTCATACTTGCCCGCGCTGAGCTGCTCCACCAGCAGCTTGTCGTACGCGAGGATGTACAGGTAGCGCACGTTCGAGCGCCGCTCCGTGTCAAACAGCTTGACGAACACGGGCGCCGCATTGCCGCTGTTGTCGATGCTCACGGCCAGCTCATCGCCCTTGTTACCGATCGGGAATCCATCGACATAGCCGGAATGGGCCGGCCAGGGTTCGCCATTCGGCGCCACCAGCGATGGGGACTCGGCCTTGCCAGCCCCATCGCAGGCGGGCTGGATGCCTTTCAGGCTCAGCTGGGACACGGCCAGCACGCGGATCTCCGGCGTCTTCGCTTGCGGCGGCTCGGGTGCATACGGCTTGCCCACGGCCCAGCTGTCGACTGCCACCGCCTCGCCTTTCGACGACGACACGGCACCGGCCGCCGGCGTGGCCGCTTCCGCATGGGGCTTGGCGCCGTCGCGGGCCAGGCCGCTCCAGGCCGACGCCAGCGCGGCAGGCACGGGCTGCGACGTGTCGAGCATCAGCAAGGCGCCCAGCCAGCCCAGCAACAGGCAGATAAACAAACTCAGCCACCAGCGCCAGTTGCGCCAGACGGGTTGCAGGCCGCGCCGCGGCTTGCCCTTCGGCGGCGGCACATCCTGCGCCCAGGCGTGTTCATGCGGCTGGGCATGGCCTTTCGCGCGGCCATCGCGGCTCTTGCCTTCTTCCTGGTGGGTGCTTTCCAGCCATTCGATTTCCCACTCCTCGGCGGCGATCCACTCGTCGTGTTCCTTGCGGCGTTGTGGATCGGATAAGGTGCCATAGGCGCTGTTGAGGATCGCCATGATGCGGGCGGCCTTTTCATCGCCGGGATTCTTGTCCGGGTGGTATTTCTGACTGAGGGCTTTGTACGCGGCACGTATGACTTCCTGCGGCGCCAGGCGCGCCACCTTCAGGTTGTCATAGTGTGTATGTATCTTTCCCATCGTTCTATCTTGAAATCGGTGCGCGGCGACGGGTTCTTGCAGGATGGAACCGTGCTGTGTCGGTCATCATATACGATATGACAAGATAATAACCACCGGCGGACAGGAAATTGCAGGGCGATACTGCCCTGCCTTGATATTGCGGGCGCTTACAAGCGGTGACTGCGGTCGCTGGACAACAGCGCTTCCGGCAACTCCACGCGGTGCCCCACTATCAGCACCTTGAACAATTCCCCCATCTCGGCGGGCGACACCAGCTTTTGCACGGCGCTCGCCTGCGGCAAATAGGTCTTGACCTGCTCCGGATCGGTGCGCAGCAGCAAGTCGCCGAGACCCGCGCCCAGCAGGAAGGACGCCTGGTTCATGTAGGCAAGCACATCGAGGCCCGCCTCCTGCGCCGCCACCGCCATCGCCGTAAAATCCACGTGGGCCGTGATGTCCTGCAAGCCGGGCAGATAAAACGGTTCCGCGTGGGCGTGATGGCGGTAATGGCACATCAGGGTGCCCGTGGCGCGCAAGTCCAGGTAATACTCATGCGCAGGGAAACCATAGTCGAACAGCACGGCCGCGCCGCCCTTGCCATTGGTCAGCATGCGCGCCAGCGAGCGCATGAAACCGCAGGCAACGCCATGAATTTCCGTGACATAGCCGACCGGCAAGGCATCGGCGTCCGGCACCTGGGCGGCGATCTGCGCAGCCACCTCAGCGCCGGCCAGACGCTCGACAAACACGAACTGGCCGTCGGCGATGCTGACGTCGAGTTCGCACCAGCCGGCGGGCGTCTTGCTGATCAGGTTGACAGGCATGGCGTCCAGCACTTCATTGCCGAACACGGCGCCCTCGAAACTGTCGGGAAAGCCGTCGAGCCACACCACTTGCGGGAAGGCTGCCAGCGCCAGCTCCTGGCGCGCGCGCAATTCGCCGGACAATTCGACGATCGCATACTGTTCGACATGGATGCCGGCATTCGCCGCTTCCGTCAGGATATCGCAGGCCAGCTTGCCCGTGCCGGCGCCGAATTCGAGGATGCGCGGGGCCGTTTGCGCCATAATAGCGGCTGCCACATGGGCCAGGGTGGCGCCGAACAGGGGCGAAATCTCCGGCGCGGTTGTAAAATCGCCATCTTTGCCCAGCTTGGCGGCGCCGCCGCTGTAATAGCCGAGGTCAGGCGCATACAGCGCCAGTTCCATGAAGCGGACAAAGGGAATGGCGCCGTCATTGCGCGCGATTTCGGCGGCAATCTGGTGCTGCAAGGCATGGGACGCGGCCAGCGCGTCGCTATCGGGTGCGGGAAGAGACATTCCCGCATTGTAGCGAATCGGCGGCGCATGCCGCCAGTGTGGCGTCCACCGAATATCTCAACCATAGCAAAGACATGACAGAAGCAACGACAACGCCATTCGACAGCACACCCCGCGTCGCCCTCGTCACGGGCGCCGCGCGGCGCATCGGCCGCGCCATCGCGCTGGGCCTGGCGCGCGACGGCTGGGATATCGCCGTCCATTACCGCGACTCGCGCGACGAGGCGCTCAGCCTGGTCGCGGAAATCACCGCGCTGGGCCGCCGCGCGCAAGCGTTCCCCTGCGACCTGGCGCAGGAAGAGGCCGTACGCCAGCTGTTGCCGCAGGCACAGGCGGCGCTGGGGCCGGTTACTTGCGTGGTCAACAACGCATCGTTGTTTGCATACGACAATGCGGGCGATTTTTCCGTCGCCGCGCTCGACGCCCACATGCACGCCAACCTGGCCGCCCCCATCCTGCTGGCGCAAGCGCTGTACCAGGCCACCCCGGCAGGCGAGCAAGCCGTGGTCATCAACTTGCTGGACCAAAAACTGTACAATCTCAATCCTGATTTTTTGTCGTACACCCTGTCCAAGGCGGCGCTGCTGTCGGCGACCACCATGCTGGCCCAGGCGCTGGCGCCGAAAGTACGCGTGGTGGGCATTGCCCCCGGCATCACCATGGTCTCCGGCGAGCAGACGGAAGCGAACTTTGCCAAGGCGCATGAAAACACGCCGCTGGGACGCTCCAGCACGCCTGAGGATGTGGCCGACAGCGTCTGCTACGTGGCCGGCGCGCGCGCGCTGACGGGCACGACCCTGCTGGTCGATGGCGGCCAGCATTTGATCGGCTTGCCGCGCGACGTCATGTTTTTGACCAAATAATCAGCAGCCCTACCAAACAACCAGCACTCCAGCATTCCCTAAAAGGTAAAACTATGTCGTCCGCCCTGTCCCACCCTCGCCTGGCCGATTGCCGCCGCCTGTTCCTGCGCAATTACGAAGTCCTCATCAACATCGGCGTCTACGACTTCGAAAAAAAGGGCGAGCAGCGCGTCCTCATCAACGTCGACCTGTACATCCCCCTGGCCCTGTCGACGCCGAAGGATGACCAGTTGGAAGAAGTGGTCGACTACGACTTCATGCGCGAAACCATCGCCAAACGCATGGCGCAAGGCCACGTGCAGCTGCAGGAAAGCCTGGTCGACGACGTGCTGGCCGCCATGCTGGCCCACCCGCGCGTGCGCGCCGCGCGCGTATCGAGCATGAAACCGGACGTGTATCCCGACTGCGAAGGCGTGGGCGTGGAAGTATTCAAGATCAAGGATGAAGCATGAACAACATGAATGACAGCGCCGTACTGGAAACGATGACGGCCGCCGTGGAAGTGCCGGCCAATGTCGAAGCGCAGAAACTGGCGCGCAAGAAGGCGGAAAAGATCGCCCTGGAAAACAACAAGCTGCACAAGCGCCTGTGCCGCCTGGTGGGACAAGCCATCGGCGATTTCAACATGATCGAAGACGGCGACAAGGTGATGGTCTGCCTGTCCGGCGGCAAGGATAGCTATGCGCTGCTGGACATCTTGATGACCTTGCGCGAACGCGCGCCGATCCACTTCGATATCGTGGCCGTCAACCTGGACCAGAAGCAGCCGAACTTCCCGCCGGAAATCCTGCCCGCCTACCTGACGGAACTGGGCGTCGCCTTCCACATCGAAAACCAGGATACCTACAGCATCGTCAAGCGCCTGATCCCGGAAGGCAAGACGACTTGCTCGCTGTGCTCGCGCCTGCGCCGCGGCATCCTGTACCGCGTGGCCGACGAGCTGGGCGCCAACAAGATCGCCCTGGGCCACCACCGCGATGATATTTTGGAAACTTTCTTCCTGAATATGTTCTTTGGTGGCAAATTGAAAGGCATGCCGGCCAAGCTGCAGTCGGACGACGGCAAGCACATCGTCATCCGCCCGATGGCTTACGTGAAGGAAGAAGACACGCAGCGCTATGCGGAAGTCAAGGGCTTCCCCATCATTCCATGCGACCTGTGCGGTTCGCAGGAAAACCTGCAGCGCAAGCAGATCAAGGGCTTGATGCGCGAATGGGACAAGAAATTCCCCGGCCGCGTGGAAAGCATCTTCTCGGCCCTGTCGAACGTGGCGCCGTCCCACCTGATGGACCCGAAATTGTTCGGCTTCAAGGATTTGAAGGCGGACGGCGTGGCCAACCCCATGGGCGACATCGCCTTCGATGAAGAGCCATGCTCGACGCCGACCACGTTCGGCACCATCGCGCTGCAACCTCTGTAAAAACCTCCTGTTGTTCCGCCGCCACCGTCCAGGTGGCGCGCGGTATCTTCCCTCCGCCTCTTTCCCCCCGCGTCCATTTGAGGTACCGTAGTCAGCTCTGCCGGTACGCGGTGCGTCACGCGCGCATCCCTGCACGGCGGTCAGCAAGCATTCTTCCGACAACCTCACTGGAATGAACCATGACGCCATCCGCGCTCAAGCGCCCCCTGCTGTTTTCCCTGCTCGCTCTCGGCCTCTCCTCTGCCTTCGCCGCGCCTGCCGCTGCGCCCACCGACCGCCAGGCCGACCGCTGGGACCTGACGGCGCTGTATCAAAACGACGCCGCCTTCGACGCCGACGCGAAAAAGCTGTCGGCGCAGCTGCAGCAACTGGGCGCCTGCAAGGGGCAGTTGAAAGCGTCGCCGGCCCGCCTGAAAAGCTGCCTGGACCTGTACGCCGAGGCGCGCAAGCGCGTCAACACGCTCACCACCTATGCGGCGCAGTATTACGACCAGGATACGGGCGACAGCAAGGGCAACCAGCTGAACCAGCGCGCCGCCCTGCTGGGCAACGACTTCTCCCAGGCGTCAACCTTCCTGCAGCCGGAAATCCTCGCCCTGGGCGGCAAGCGCATCGACGCCATGCTGGCGAAAGACAAGGGTTTGCAGCTGTACCGTTTTCAATTGAGCAACATGCTGCGCAGCGCGCCGCACACGCTCGACGCGGCTGGCGAACAGCTGGTGGCACAGTTCGGCCTGGCAACAAGCTCGGCCGCCAGCGTCTACCGCACCCTGGCCAATGCGGAAATCCCGTGGCCGACCGTGAAACTGTCGGACGGCAAGGAAGTACGTCTCGACCAGGCGGCGTACACGAAATACCGGGGCGATGACCAGCGCGCCGACCGCAAGCTGGTGTTCGACGCCTTTTTCGGCAAGTGGAAGGAATATGAACGCACGTTCGGCGAAACCCTGTACGGCCAGCTGAAGACGGACGCCGCGTATGCGAAAGTGCGCCGCTATGCCGATTCGCAAAGCGCGGCGCTCGACGCCGACCATCTGCCGCCGGCCGTCTACCAGACCCTGATCGCGCAAACCAACGCCAATCTGCCCACCTTGCACCGCTACTTCAAGCTGCGCGCGCGCATGCTGGGCGTCAAGGACCTCGCGTATTACGACATCTATGCGCCGCTACTGAAAAGCGACCGCACCTTCCCGCTGGCCGACGGCAAGCAGATGATGCTCGATTCCGTCGCGCCGCTGGGCCACGACTACGTCAAGGCCCTCACCGCCGCCGTGGACGCTCGCTGGATGGACGTGTACCCGCGCCCGCGCAAGGTGGCGGGCGCCTACATGAATGGCGACGCGTACGACGTGCACCCGTTCGTGCTGCTCAACTACACGGACAACTACGAAGCCGTCAGCACCCTGACGCACGAATGGGGCCACGCCATGCACTCGGTGCTGGCCAACAAGGCGCAGCCATCGATCTATGCGCCGTACAGCATCTTTGTCGCGGAAATCGCCTCGACGACGAACGAGGCGCTGCTGCTCGACGCGCGCCTGAAGCAGGCCAAGGACGATGACGAGCGCCTGCTGTACCTGGGCGCGGCGCTGGAAAACCTGCGCGGCACCTACTTCCGCCAGGCCATGTTCGCCGAATTCGAAGCGGCCATCCACGGCAAGGTGGATAAAGGAGAGTCGCTGACGGGCGAAGAGATCACGGCCATCTATGCCGGCATCCTCAAACGCTACCATGGCGAGGCGCAAGGCGTCATGACCATCGATCCCGCCTACGCGCTGGAATGGGCCTACGTGCCGCATTTTTATCACGGCTTCTACGTGTTCCAGTACGCCACCTCGATCGCCGCGGCGCAGGATTTCGCGCAGCGCATCCTCGACAAGGAGCCGGGCGCGCTGGCCGCCTACCTGAAGATGCTCAGCTCCGGCGGTTCCGCGTATCCGTATGAGCTGGTGAAGGCGGCCGGCGTCGATCTGGCCTCGCCGAAACCGTACCAGGCGCTGGCGGCGCGCATGAACGGCATCATGGACCAGATCGAGACGATTGAAGCGAAGCGGGGGAAATAATGCTGGGGTCAGACCCCCTCGATTGTTAGCACAAGCCTTCGCGTTAACGGTGTTGAGGGTCTGACCCCGGTTCTCCCGCTTGCTCCGAGGCAAACGCCGCCGCATCGCTCTCGAACATGTCTTCCAGTTCCTCGCGCGCCTGGCGCGTGAGGGACATGACTTTTTGCTGGTCCTGGAAGTGCGGCGCCACTTCCAGCAGGGTTTTCAGGTTATGCCGGCCAAAGATGCCGGCCGCGCGCTGCGCCCGCTCCGGGCTGAAGCCCACCTGCTGCAAGGTCTGCTCGCCCAGCAGCAGCGCCGCGGCGAACGTTTCGCGTTCGATCAGCGTCACGCCCCGCTTCATCAATTCATAGTAATGCGTGACGTTGCGCGCACGCGCCAGAATCGTCAGTTGCGGCAGGCGCAGGCGCACGGCGTCGACCAGGGCCAGGCTGTCGTCCACATTGTCGATGGCGATCACCAGCGCCCTGGCCTTCTCGATGCCGGCCGCCACCAGCAGGTCCACGCGCGTGGCGTCGCCATAAAACACCTTGAAGCCGAACTTGCGCAGCAGGTCGATCTGGTCCGGGTCGTGATCAAGTACCGTCACGCCGATCTTATTGGCTGCCAGCAGGCGACCGATGATCTGGCCGAAGCGGCCGAAACCGGCGATGACGATGGGATTGTCCTGCGCCTCGATATGGTCGTCGGGGCGGCGCTTCTTCTCGCCTTGCAGGCGCGGCGCGACGAATTTGTCGTGCAACAGCAGCAGCAAGGGCGTGGCCACCATCGACAGGGTCACCACCACGACCAGCAGCGCGGCCGTCTCCGGCGCAAACA
Organism: Janthinobacterium sp. SUN100; assembly: GCF_030397705.1. NCBI lineage: Bacteria > Pseudomonadati > Pseudomonadota > Betaproteobacteria > Burkholderiales > Oxalobacteraceae > Janthinobacterium > Janthinobacterium sp. SUN100. The sequence continues at coordinate 364,572 of NZ_JAPUBU010000003.1, forward strand.
CGTGCGCGGCCTCGGCGGCGGCAAACACGACGAAGGCGAATTCGCCCCCTTGCGACAGCAGCAGCGCAAAGAACAGTTGCTGGCCGCGGGGAATGTCGACAAACTTCGACAGCACGTACAGCAAGGCGACCTTGACCGCCAGCAGGCCCGCCACCAGGGCCAGGATCAGCAAGGGCTGGGCGCGCAGCACCCCGAAATCGACGGACATGCCCACGGCGATGAAAAACAGGCCCAGCAGCAGTCCCTTGAACGGCTCCAGGTCGGAAATGAGTTCATGTCGGTATTCGGAATCGGCCAGCAGCACGCCCGCCATGAAGGTGCCCAGCGCCATCGACAGGCCCACCGATTCCATCAGCACGCAGATGGCGATCACCAGCAGCAGGGCAAAGGCCGTGAAGATTTCGCGCAAGTCCGTCCTGGCGATGAAGCGCAGGATGGGATTCACCAGGAAGCGACCGCCGATCACCAAGGCCGCCAGCACGGCGGCCAGCTTGGCCACGCGCAGCCAGCCCGGTTCGCCACTGTGCGTGACCAGGCCGCCCAAGAGCGGTACCAGCGCGATCATGGGAATGGCGGCGATATCCTGGAACAGCAAAATGGAAAAGCCGGCGGAACCGGCCGGGGTGCTCATCAGCTTGCGTTCGCCCAGGGTGGCCAGCACGATGGCCGTCGACGATAGCGACAGGCCCAGCGCGCCGACCAGCGCCGTGCGCCAGTCCACGCCAAAGGCCATGGCCACGGCGCACAAGCCCGCGCTGACGACGCCCACCTGCGCCCCGCCCCAGCCAAAGATGGGACGGCGCAGCAGCCACAAGCGCTTCGGCTCCAGCTCCAGGCCGATCAAAAACAGCAGCAGCACCACGCCGAATTCGGAAAAGCTGAGGATCACCTCGACATTCTTGATCAGGCCCAGGCCCCAGGGACCGATGACGACGCCGGCCACCAGGTAACCCAGCACGGCGCCCATGCCCAGGCGCTTCGCCAGCGGCACCATGATGATGGCGGCGACCAGGTAAAACAGTATGTTGATGAGAAAGCTGTGGTGTTCCATGCGGATTCCGGAAAAACGTGACTGGAATCGCAATCATGCCTGAAGTGGCGCGCCAGCGGGGTATCAGGGTTGCCGCGCCTCGATACGTGCGCGCAGTTCGTCGACATTCACGCGCTGGAGGTAGCTTTCGATATTCTTCCACACGGCGTGGTAGCCGTAGCCGCCATTTTTCAGCTCGTCGATCGCCTTCTCGCGCGGCCAGCCCTGGTACAGCATGCGGTACATGGCGGCCATCATGCCCGTGCGGTCGGCGCCGTGCAGGCAATGCAGCAGCACGGGACCCTGCTGTCCGGCGGCGCGGATGGCGCGCATGGTGTCGATCACATGGCGATCGCGGATAGCCCAGGTATTGATGGGGATGCGGACGGCGCGGATACCGCTGCCTTCCAGCACCTGCGTATCGGAGTGGAAGGAGCGCAGGCTGATCACCGTCTTCACGCCCAGCGCCTGCAGCTGGGCCACGTCGGCGCTATCCAGCCTGGCGCTGCGGTACAGGACGGGCGTGACCTGGTGCAGGTTCGACACCTGCGGCAGCGGCGTGGCCCAGTCCGGCTGGCGTGGCGGCGATGGTTGCGCCCCGGCCGGCGCGGCGGCCAGCCCCAGGGCGAGGGTCAACAGTACGACATGCAGCATCATGGTTTCCTGGTTATTGAAGAACGGCGCCGGCGCGCAGCACCTGCGCCAGCACGTCCAGGGCGGCGCGCGGGCGGCCCAGGGCCAGCGCCTTTGCGCGCATCGATTGCAACTGCTCGGGATGCTCGAGCAACAGGCGCACCCGGTATTCCAGGGTGACGGCATCGAATGCCTTCAGGGCCACGCCCTGCTCCAGCAGATAGTCGGCATTGCGCTCTTCCTGGCCGGGAATCGGCGAGTTGACGATCATGGGCAAGCCCAGCGCCAGGCATTCCGAGGTGGTCAGCCCGCCCGGCTTGGTGATCACCAGGTCGGCGCACGCCATCAGGCGCTCGACTTCGCTGGTAAAGCCTTGCGCCAGCAGGCGGCCCGGATACTGGCCGGCCAATGCCTGCAGCGCCGCCAGCGCGGCGGCGTTTTTCCCCGCCAGCGCGATCAGCTGGAAGTCGCCCGGCAGCGCCAGCAGGCGCGCGGCGACCGTTTCAAGGCTGCCCAGTCCCGCCCCGCCGCCCATCAGCAGGATCGTCGTGCGCCGCGGGTCGAGGCCAAACGCCTGCGCGCACGACACGCGGTCGGGCGCCTGCGCGAACGCGGGCATGATGGGAATGCCCGTCACGTGGATGCGCCCGGCGGGGATGCCTTCGTGGCGCATGCGGAACGCCACTTCGTCAGTGGCGGCGAAATAGCCCTGCATCTGCTCGTGCACCCACATGCGGTGCAAGTCGAAATCCGTGACCTGCACCCACACGGGGCAAGCCAGCTGCTGCTGGCGTAATGCGCGCGACAGCAATTCGGCCGGCAGGAAATGCGTGCAAATGATGGCATCGGGCTGGAAAGCGGCGATCCGCGCCATCAGCGCGCGCGTATTGAGGCGCTCGACGGCGCGGCGCAGGCGCTGCATAGAGCTGTCGCGCGGCGCATCGTGGGTGGCGTGATACAGATAGCCCCACAGCGCGGGCGCCTTGTTGACCAGCTTGATATACAAATCCGTGTACAGCTTGCGGAAGGCGGGCGTGACGAAATCCATCACGTCGAGATGCAGGGCCAGCGCCGCTGGGCCGCCGCCATCGCGCGCCGCATACGCCTCGATGGCTTGCGCCGCGCGCATGTGGCCGGCGCCGGCCGAGACGCTCAGGAGAAGAATTTTTTGTGTCATGAAAAACCGATGCGTGAACAGGTTGCGCGCGGACGCGGAAGATGCATTGGCAGGATAACATCGCTGCAAACTGGCCGGCTTGATCTGGCCACGCGCGCGCTAGCCAATGACGGGGACAGGCAAAGCAGACACTTTCCAGCTGCCTTTGAGCTTGCGTTCGATCAAGGCCGGCAAAGTGCTGGCGTCGGGCGCGCCTTTTTTGGTGAACTTCACCGGCACCAGCAGATAGATGGTGACCTTGTCATCGTCGGCAATGTCCTCCTCCGGCTCCGGATTCCAGCGCTTGTCGATGGCCAGCAGCGCGTCGACGCCATCCGGCCAGGCCAGGTCCGCCAGGTGCGGAGCGTCGCGCCGCAGCAGCTCGCCCGCCGCCAGGCTGGCCTGGTCGAGCGTGCGCCGTCCCAGGCGTGCCAGCAGCGCCACCGGAAAACGCCAGGGGCTGTGCTGCGCGAAGCCGTGCACGGTCAGCGGCCAGCGGCCAGGCAGGCAGATGGCCAGTTCGGTCATCGGGGATTGCTGGAAGAGGCCGGCCGTAAACAGCAGCTTGAAATCGCGCTTGCCGCCGATGCAGCTGATGCCCAGCGAAAAGCGCGCGTCGCCACTGTCCGGGCTGAACACGGCCGGCAATACCCAGCCGGCGCTGTTGTGCATGAAGGTGCGGATCGATTCCTGCGGTGAGGCGGCCGCTTGCTGCGGCACGTCGAGTATGCTGACGCCGCCGGCGGCAGCGAGCAATTGGGCGATCGCGGGAAAACCCCAGCCGCTGGCGATATCGACCGGCGCCTGGTTCCAGCGCGTATGCAGGCGGTTCGGATTGGCGCCCGACTGCAACAGCAATGCCACCACGTCCTGGTGGCCGCCCACGCAGGCGCTGTCCAGCGGCGACAGTATATTGTCCGGCAAGCCGTCGACGGCAGCGCCCTGCTCGAGCAGCCAGCGGCAGGTATCCAGATGGCCATGGCTTGCCGCCGCGTCCAGCGGCGTATGGTTGCGGTAGCCGGGCAAGGGCAGGTCGATGTCCAGGCCCAGCGACACGAGCAGGACGCAGACGTCGCGGCTACCGCCGGCCGCGGCCAGATGCAGCAGCGATTCGCCGTCATCCATGTTGTAGCGGCGAAAGGTCAACAGCAGCGGCGTGGCCTCGAGCAGGCTGCGCACCTGTTCCACCTGATTTTCGCCGACTGCATCGCAGAGGCGAAAAAACGTCTCGCGGTGCTGGTTGTAGAGTGTCTTGTTGACCATGCATGTTCTCTGCTCGTGGTGGCGGCGCCATCATCGAGCGGAGAATAGCATTTTCTTCCGATTAATCTGTGCGATTTGACAACTTCGGTGTGCGCGTCGGCGGCAATGCCAGGCCGGCCGGCGCCACATCCGTGCGCAGCACCGGATACAGGTTCAGGCGCTCATCCCAGGACGCGTGGCGGCGGGCGAAGAATTCCAGGCGCGCGGCCGGGCTCTTGGCAAATGCGGGATCGCTGGCCAGCTTCTGCTGGAACTGCGCTGCCAGCGCCGGGTCGGCCGCCAGCTGCGCGCGCGCCACGTCTTCGGCCACGTATTCTTCCATGTACTCCTTGCGCTCGAAGGCCGTATTGAAACTGCCCCAGGCCAGCAGGGAATCGGGCGCGCGCGGTTCGAGCAGGGCCACGACCAGGCGCGCCTTGGCCTGGTTGACGGGCACGTACAGCGCGCCCGCACCGACCACGCGCGCCTCTTTCTGCCACTCGCCCTGCACGGCCGCCGTCTGGCGTCCCTCGAACGACTGCGCGCCGAATTTCACCTGCGTGGCGCGGAAGGCTTCAACCGGCAGCTTGCCCGGTGCGCCAGCCAGCACCTGGTACGACACGCCATGCTGGCGCAGCTTGGCCGCCACCATCTGCGCCTGCGCGGCGGGCACCAGATAGCCGGCATGCGGCGCGGCCTGCTGCAGGTCGGGCACGATTTCGTCGCGCAGCGGCACGTTCCAGATCTGCGGCGTGGTTTCATCGTAGCGCGTCATCAGCGCGCCCGACACTTCGGACGGCGTACGCGTGTAGGCGTAGCCGCGAAACGCGATCATGCGGCTCTTCTCCGTCGTCTTGTAGGTGAGCGGCAGGGTGCTGCCTGCCAGCTGCGCGGCGCGCGCATCCGCCTCGAGCGCCGTTTGCCGCCACTGCGCGCCATGCAGCGCCACTTGCGACAGCAGCGAGACGATGGTGTTGCGGGTGATGCGCACGCGGGTCGGATAATCCTTCCACGAATGGGTTTCCACCAGCATGCCGAAGCGGTTGCGCAGTTGGAAATAGCCATGCGAGAAGCGGGGATTCGGCCCCGAATCGACAAAACCCGATTGCGGATTGTCGTTCTCGGCAAACGAAATATAGAATGGTTTCGGGTCCGAACCCTGCTTTGCCAGGTCGGCCAGCACGCCGTCGCGCAGCGCCGTTCCCGCCACGCGCAGGGCCGCATCGCCCGCATGCACGGGTTCGACCTGGATCGAGATATCGGGTTCGAACTGGGCGCCGTCGGTGACGTGCAGGTCGACGTAGGCCAGCGGGTCCCAGGCGTTCACCAGCGCCAGCATGTGCTGCATCTCGGGCGTATCGGCCTTCATGTATTCGCGGTTGAGATTGTAGTTTTGCGCCGTGCTGCGCCAGCCCATTTCCACGGGACCGCGCTGGTTCGGACGGTTCCACTGGCCGAAGCGCTCATGGCCATCGACATTGAAGACGGGGACGAACAGCAGCACCTGCTTGTCGAGCGCGCTGGGCGCCGCCTTGCCCTCCAGGATTTCGCGCAAGGCCAGGAAGCCGGCATCCTTGCCATCGATTTCGCCCGCATGGATGCCGCCCTGCACCAGCAGCACGGGCAGCTTGCGGCGCGCCGCTTCGGCCGGCGTCAGGGCGCCCGTATTCGTCACGGCCAGCGCCAGCATGGGGCGGTTTTCAGGCGTGCGGCCGAACTCCACGCAGCGCACCTGCTTCGGATAGCGCGCCTGGAACTGGCGACACAGGGCTTCCACTTCCGCGTAGCGGCCCGTATGCAAAAAGCCCGAGCGCTCGGCCACCGTCGTCAGGACGGGAGCGGCGTGTGCGCTGGCGGCAAACACGGTCAACAGGGCGGTGGACAGCAGGGCGTGGCGTAGCATGGGTCAAACTCCATCGAGAGAGGACAAGCGGGCAATTATAGAGTGGCGGTCGGATAAAAACGCGCCGGAAAATAAAAAAGCCGGAACAACGTCAGCTGCTCCGGCCTTGCTCTGGCAAGCGTGAATTACGGGCCAAAATGGTAGTTGAACTCGATCCACCCCTGGCGGCCTTGCGGGCTGTAGTTACCGATCGGGTAGTACGGCCAGCCGTTGCTGGCGTCGCGCTTGATCTTGTCGAACACGTTGTTGACGATCAGCGAAACGGTGGCACGGTCGTTGATGCGGTAGACGGTGCTGATGTTGGCCAGCGCCGTCGGCGTCAGGTAAGCCTTGCCGGCGGCATTCGGCAGCTTGCCGTAGCGGCTGACCAGCAAGGTATTCGACCAGTCGCCCGCAGCCCAGTTGACGCTCAGGTTCAGCTTGTCGGGCCAATCCATGTTGGTCATCGATTTGGTTTCATCGGTCTCTGCATCGCCGGCGAATTGCTGCGATTTCTTGCTCAGCACCCGGGCGTAGTTGGCCTTGAAGGCGAAGCGGCCATAGTCCGTCGTGCGCAGCAAGTATTTCAGGCTGACGTCGATGCCGCTGCTGCTTTTCTTGGCCGCGTTGATCGGGTTGACGGTGATGGTCTTGATCTCGCCCGCCTTGTTCAAGGCATTCGCCGCGTAGCGCTCGATGCGGCCCAGGGTATCGATACAGGTCGGCGAGCCGATGTCGGCCATGCCGAGGCGGCAATCGGATTCGTCGCGCAGCAGCTTGTCGGCGTCCAGATTCGTCACCAGGTCGTCGATCTTGATGTTCCAGTAGTCGACCGAAACGTCGAAATTGGAACTCGGCGACCAGACGGCGCCCACGCCGAAGGACTTGCCCTTTTCCGACTGCAGGTCGCGGCTGCCATTCTGCACGTAATCGGCACCCGGCGATTTATTCGCATACTCGCAGCCGTCGATGGCCTTGCCCGCAGCATCGCAACGGTAATAGTCGGTGGTGCTCGAATAATAGCCTTTGCCGCGTGCCTGGTAGATGTAGTTCATGTCCGGCGCGCGGAAGCTGGTGGCGTAGTTGGCGCGGAACAGCAGGTCCGGCGCCGGGCGCAGTTCCAGCCCGCCGTTGTAGGTGAACTTGCCTTCCTTGCGGCCGGCAAAGCTGTAGCGGTCATAGCGGCCGGCGACGGTAGCGGTCAGCTTTTCATGCAGCGGCACATTCAACTCCGCGCCCAGCGCATAGCGCGAACGGGTACCGGCCGTGACGCCCGAACCGGTGGCGACATTGAAATAGCCCTGGTCGATGCGCGCGTCGGGTTCGTTGCTGAAGCCCTGCTTGCTCGCTTCGGCAATCGTGGCGATTTTCACCGTACCGGCGGGCAGCTGGAACAGGTCGCCATTCGTGGCCAGGCTCAGGGTATTCGTCCAGGCCTTGTCCTTGCTGTCGCTGTAGCCGCTGATGCTGTCGAATTCGGCCGGCGTCAGGCGCTGCGACAGGCGCGCGGGATCGGGTGCGTAGATGGCCACGCCATTCGCGTCCGTGCCCAGCTTCGGTCCCAGGAAGAAGCTGTCGATGTTCGAGCGCAACTGCGGCCGGTGGGCTTCGCTCGTGTAGACCGAGGCGTTGTAGTTCGCCTCATATTGCCAGGCGCTGCCCGGAATGCGACCCTTGGCGCCCAGCGAGATGGCCGTGGCCAGGTCGTCCCAGCTGCGGTTATAGCGCTGCACGCCGCCGATTTCCTCGGGCGAGATAAAGCGCGTCCACTCTTCGTAGGCGCCGCTGTTCTGGTTCAGGAAGGAATTGCCGTTCAGCGAAGCGGAGGTCCACGACGGACCGCGCGTATTGTTGACGGTCTTGTTCTTGCCGATCAGGACATCAGCAAACAGGGTGGTGTCGGCATCGAGCTCGTAATTGGCGCTGCCGAACACGTTCTGGCTCTGGTTCTTCGTCTGCGTGGTCCAGAAGGTCGGGCGGGCTTTCGGGCTGGCGCAATAGCTGCCGTTTGCCGCCGTGTACTTGCTGACGCTGCCGCCGAACATGTCGCCGAACTGACCGCAGGTGTCGCCCAGGTCGACATAGTTGCCGGCCTTGCCTTTCACCAGGGTGCGGCGCGCGGCGATCGTCGTCGGCACGCCGGAGCGGCTGGTCATGAAGTCGCGGTCCATGCTCCACAGCGGGTCGCGCTGGCTCAGTTCCACGCTGAACAGGGTATGCAGCTTGTCGAAATTGCCGCCGCCCGTCAGCTGCACGCGCTGGTTGCCGGCGCCGCCGCGCGAGGTGCCGCCCAGCTTGACGTTGATATCGAAGCCTTCCGCCTGTTTTTTCAGGATCACGTTGACCACGCCGGCGATCGCGTCCGAGCCATAGATGGCCGAGGCGCCGCCGTTGAGGATTTCGATGCGGTCGACAATGCTCGACGGGATGTTCGCCAGGTTGGTGAAGTTGACGGCGCCGTCATAGGCGATGGGGAAGTCGGCCAGGCGACGGCCGTTCAGCAGGATCAAGGTATGGTTCGGGCCCAGGCCGCGCAGGCTGATGGTATTGGCCGATGGCGTGAAGGTATTGCCGTAATCCTCGCCCTGCGTAAAGCCGCTGTTCTGCACCTGGCTGGTCAGCGCGTCGAAGACGTTCTTGTAGCCCTGCTTGGTGATTTCGTCGCCGGTCAGGACGGTGACGGAAGACGGGCCTTCCAGGCTGGCGCGGGGAATGCGCGAACCGGTGACCACGACGGCTGGCGGGGTGACCGCCGCCTGCTGATCCGCTGCGGGCGCTTGCGTTTGCGCGTGCGCCTGCCATGCGGTGCCGCCCAGGATGGCCAGTACGCCAAGGCTGAGCGGTGTTAACTTGAACTGTTTCGACATCGTTGCGCTTCTCAAGGTGGGAGAAAAGCGGCAAGATAGCAAAATGTCAGTCATTCCAGAACGAATGGATTCATCTTTCTATATATCAAAATTGTTATATAGAAAGATTCATGAGCAGGAAAACGCCAGGCGTCCTCGCTAGCTCATGGCAGGAACATGCGCGTTAACGGCGCCTGATGGCAATTTCCTTGTAGGACGGCCGCAACAGGCGCGCGGCCGTGTCGGCCGGACTCTCCATCGAACTCAGCAGCCTGGTGGCCCCCATGGCCGGCGTGCAGCTGCCGCTGCTGCGGTAGCGCAACGCCGCCGCCAGCATGCCTTCCGCCGCGTCGCCCAGCGCATGCTGGTAATCGTCCGCCACGTCGCAGGTCGGCGCCATGCCATCGGCAAAGTCGCCAAAGCCCTTGGCGTTGACACCCTGGAATTGCACGGCGAAATACGTGGTGCCGCAATTCGGCGCGGGATAGAAACCGTAGGGCTTGCCACATGTCGTGCCGCCGATCAGGTTGACTTGCACGTCCACGCCGCGCAAGCCGTTGATGATCGCTTCGCTGGCCGAGCAGGTGTTGCCCGTTGTCAATAAGGTCACCCGCTTGAGCCCCAGCGAGGGCAGCGGCGTGCCCTTGGCCAGGGGATTCTGCGCGGGAAAGCCCTGGCTTTGCGCATGGAATGGCACGGGCGCTTCCGGCCGCGTCTTGTCATTGAAGAGCACCTGCTCGAAGGTCTTGCCGGTGGTGACTTGCGGACCGGCGATCATGTAAGCGAGTTCGCTGGCGACATCGAGGTAACCGCCGCCGTTGTAGCGCACATCGAGCACCAGGTCGCTGATGCCGGCCGCCTGGAAGCGGCCCATGGTCTCGACCAACTGGCGTTCGGCCACGTTGTTATGCGTATTGAAGGTCAGATAGCCCACCTTGCCCGTGGGCGTATCGATGATGCGCTCGTTCTGCACGGCGCTGGTGCTCACGTCCACCGCCGTCAGGCTCACCGACAGGGGCGCGCCGTTACGGCTGAATCCCAGCGTGTGCGCGCCTTGCGCCTTGGGGAACAGGCCGGCGTTGAGGATAGCCACGCTGGCCGCGTCGGGAACATTGACGAAATCGACGCCATCGACGGTTTGCAGCACGTCACCGCGCCGCAAGCCCGCCAGTGCCGCCGGCGAGCCTGGCTCGACGATCGAGATCACCGCCTTGCGCGGCGGCGTGGTACGCGTCAGCGCCAGCAGCATGCCGTAACCCAGTTCCACGCCATTGAGCGAAGCTTCCCATTCGGCCGTCGTGTACGTGAAATGGAACTGGTCCTTCGGCTTGCCGGATGCCGTCGTGGCCCTTGTTTTCAGCACATCGAAGTACGCGACGGGCGTGGCGAAGCTCTGCGCCTGGTAGGTCGTCGGCACTTCGCGGTACCACAGATACGTTTCATCGATCCAGCTGCGCACCCACGTCAGTTCATCGAGCAAGGTGCCCGGCTTGTCGATGCTGCTGCCGCCGCGCGGCGCAGCGCAGCGGTTCTCGACCGTGGACGAAGCGACCAGCGCCGCCGGACCCGCCGGCGTCACGGGCGGCACGACGGGCGCGCTGTCGCTGCCGCCGCCACCTCCGCCGCAGGCACTCAACAACAATACGAGAGGAACCGCCAGGGCGGAAAAGCGCAGGGAAGACATGACGAACTTTCCGAAAAGAAATTATCGAAAAATTATAAGACGTTTTACAAACAGGCGTTGTTTTCTTTGATACAAAAAAATGGCGCCCGCAGGCGCCATTGCTACAACGTGAAATTCACCCCATCACGCCACAGTGGCCGCCACGGGTGCCGCCACGACGGGCGGCAGCGGCGTCGGGGCGTTGAAGGCGATCAGCAAACTGGCTTCCTTCTCTTTCGCCGCCTTCAAATGACGCTCCTTCACGTGGCCATAGCCGCGGATATCTTCCGGAATGCTGGCAATCGCCACGGCTTGCGCCAGCTTGGCCGTCGTCAGTTTCGGCAGCAAGCCGCCCACCGTCGCGCGGTACTCAAGAATCAGCGCGCGCTCCATCTTGCGCTCGGCCGTATGGCCGAACACATCGAAGGCCGTGCCGCGCAAGCCCTTGAACTTGGCCAGCACGCCGAACGCCTTCAGCATCCACGGGCCATATTCCTTCTTGATCAAATGGCCATGGGCATCCGTTTTCGCCATGATCGGCGGCGCCAGGTGGAACTTGAGCTTGATGTCGCCTTCGAACATGGCGGCGATCTTCGCCTGGAAGGCGCCGTCCGTGTACAGGCGCGCCACTTCGTACTCGTCCTTGTAGGCCATCAGCTTGTAGAAGTAGCGGGCCACGGCTTCCGTCAGGCGCAGGTGCGGGCCATTCAGGGCGCTTTCGGCGGCGCGCACCTGGCCGACGAAGTCCAGGTACTGCTGCGCATACGCGCGGTCCTGGTAAGCCGTCAGCAGGGCCACGCGCTTTTCGATCAGGTCGTCGAGCGTTTCGATGCGCTTGAATTCCACCACCTTGGCTGGCGTCGTCATGCGCACCAGGCTGGCCGCATCGTGGGCGCCCGCGCGGCCCCAGTTGAAGGCGGCCTTGTTGAACGCCACCGAGACGTTGTTCAAGTCGATGGCCTTCATGATGGCAGCTTCCGACAGCGGCACTTTGCCCTTTTGCCAGGCGTAGCCGAGCATGAACATGTTCGTCGCGATGGAGTCGCCCATCAGCGCCGTGGCGATCTGGCCCGCGTCGATGAAGTCCACGTGGTCGCTGCCGCAGGCCTTTTCGATTTCCATGCGCGCCGAGGCGCCGGGGAATTGCCAGTCCGGGTTTTTCACGAAGGCCGCCGTCGACGAGCTGGTCGAGTTGATCATGGCCCAGCTGCGGCCCTCTCCCATGCGCGACAGAGCGTCGCGGCTGGCCGTGACGATCAAGTCGCAGCCGATGACCAGGTCGGCCGCACCGGTACCCACGCGCGTCGAGTGGATATCTTCCTGGCGGTCTGCCAGGCGCACGTGCGACATCACGGGGCCGCCTTTTTGCGCCAGGCCGCTCATGTCCAGCACGGAACAGCCCTTGCCTTCCACGTGGGCCGCCATGGCCAGGATCTGGCCGACGGTAACGACGCCCGTGCCGCCGATGCCGGTGACCAGGATGCCGAACGGCTCGGCCGTCGACGGAATGACGGGCGTCGGCAAGGCCGGCGCCGCTGGCGCGTCCTTGTCGGCGGCAGCCGCCTTCTTCGGCTTTTTCAAGCCGCCGCCTTCCACCGTCACGAAGCTGGGGCAGAAACCCGTCGTGCACGAGAAATCCTTGTTGCAGGACGACTGGTTAATCTGGCGCTTGCGCCCCAGTTCCGTTTCCAGCGGTTCCACCGACAGGCAGTTCGATTGCACGGAACAGTCGCCGCAGCCTTCGCAGACGGCTTCGTTGATGACGGCGCGCTTGGCCGGATCCGGGTATTCATTGCGTTTCCGGCGGCGGCGTTTTTCCGAGGCGCAGGTCTGGTCGTAGATCATGGCCGATACGCCGGGCATGTCGCGCAGTTCGCGCTGCACGTCCATCAATTCCGAACGGTGGCGCACGGTGACGCCTTCCGCCCAGGCGTAATCGTCCGGGTATTTTTCCGGTTCATCCGTGACGACGATGATGGGGCCCACGCCTTCGGCGGCGATCTGGCGCGAAATGATGGCCGGCGACAGGGGGCCGTCGAATTCCTGGCCGCCCGTCATGGCCACCGCATCGTTGAACAGAATTTTATAAGTGATGTTCACCTTGGCCGAGACGGCCGCGCGGATGGCCAGGATGCCCGAGTGGAAATACGTGCCGTCGCCGAGGTTGGTAAATACGTGCTTTTCATTCGTGAACGGCGCCTGCCCCACCCAGGTGACGCCTTCGGCGCCCATGTGGGTGAAGGTCGACGTTTCGCGGTCCATCCACAGCACCATGTAGTGGCAGCCAATGCCGGCCAGCGCGCGTGAGCCTTCCGGCACCTTGGTCGAACTGTTGTGCGGGCAGCCGGAGCAGAAGAACGGCGTGCGGTCCTTTTGCGGATCCGGTTTCACGCTGATGGCCTTGAGGACGTTTTCCTTCGCTTCCAGGTAGGCGATGCGCTCCTTCACGCGCTGCTCGACCGGGTGGCCGGCGTAGTAGCGCGAAATGCGGCTGGCAATGGCGCGGGCGATCATGGCCGGATTCAGTTCATAGGTGGCCGGCAGCAGCCAGTCGCCGTGCCCCGTCCCCTTCTGGTTGCTCCATTCGCCCGTGTCGTCGAACTTGCCGACCACGCGCGGACGCTCGCCGTCCTTCAGGTTGTACAGCTCTTCCTTCAACGCGTATTCGAGGATTTGCCGCTTTTCTTCCACCACGAGGATTTCGTCGAGGCCCTTGGCAAATTCATGCACGCCGTCCGCTTCCAGCGGCCAGGTCATGCCGATCTTGTACAGGCGGATGCCGATGTCGGACGCCGTCTGTTCGTCGATGCCCAGGTCGGCCAGCGCCTGGCGCGTGTCCAGGTAGGATTTGCCGGCCGTGATGATGCCGATGCGCGCCTTCGGGCTGTCCCAGATGATCTTATTGAGCTTGTTGGCACGCGCATACGCCAGCGCCGCATACCATTTGTAGCTATTCATGCGTACTTCTTGTTCCAGCACCGTGTCGGGCCAGCGGATGTTCAAGCCACCGGCCGGCATTTCGAAGTCGGTCGGCAGGGTGATCTGCACGCGGTCCGGGTCGAAATCGACGGCGGCGCCCGACTCGATGATGTCGGTCACGCATTTCATCGACACCCATAGCCCCGTATAGCGGCTCATGGCCCACGCGTGCAAGCCGTAGTCGATGTATTCCTGCACCGACGACGGGTACAGCACGGGGATGCCGCAGGCGTTCAGGATATGGTCGGACTGGTGCGCCGTGGACGAGGATTTCGCCGCATGGTCGTCACCGGCCAGCACCAGCACGCCGCCATGCTTGGCGGAGCCGGCGTTATTCGCGTGTTTAAAGACGTCGCCGCAGCGGTCGACGCCAGGGCCCTTGCCATACCACATGCCGAACACGCCGTCGTATTTCGCGTCTTCGAACAGATTCGTTTGCTGCGTGCCCCAGACGGCCGTGGCGGCCAGGTCTTCGTTCAGGCCCGGATGGAATTTGACGTGGTGTTCATCGAGGTATTTCTTGGCCTTGATCGCCGTCATGTCGACGGACGTCACAGGCGAACCGCGGTAACCGGTGATGTAGCCGGCCGTATTCAGGCCAGCCTTCAAATCGCGCTCGCGCTGCAGCATGGGCAGGCGGATCAGCGCTTGCGTGCCCGTCATGAAGGCGCGGCCACGCTCCAGCGTGTATTTGTCGTTCAGGGAAATTTCGGACGCGTGCGCGCCCGGCTCAAGACTCGAGCCCTTGATTGGTGCATTCATTACTTGTCTCCATTATTCTCTGTGCTACGCGTGCAAAGTCGGTTGAACTCACACGTACCGGCTGTGCCTTGTGGACAATGCCGGTGCGGAAAAATGACTTGTTTGTCGTAGACTACCACAGGAATGCGCGCAGTTCTTTGCTGCGCTGCACTCCGGTGCTGCTGCCTTTTTTACTACTATTTGTTACAAAGCAACATTACGCCGCGTTCGTATCTTTCAGCACGCCGCGCTTGATCTGATCCAGCTCGATCGATTCGAACAGGGCGCGGAAATTGCCTTCGCCGAAGCCCTGGTCGCCCTTGCGCTGGATGATCTCGAAGAAGATCGGGCCGATCACCGTCTGCGTGAAGATTTGCAGCAACAGTTCGCGTTCGTTTTCCGTGCTGTGGCCATCGATCAGGATGCGCAGGCGGCGCAGTTCTTCCAGCTGCTCGCCATGGTTCGGCAGGCGGCGGTTGACCAGCTCATAGTAAGTTTCAATCGTATCCTGGAAATCGATACCCGTATCGCGCATGCCTTGCACGGACGCGTAGATATTGTCCGTACCCAGCGCGATATGCTGGATGCCTTCGCCATGGTACTGGTCCAGGTATTCGGCGATCTGCGACTTGTCGTCCGACGATTCATTGATCGGAATGCGGATCTTGCCGCACGGCGAAGTCATGGCCTTCGACTTGAGGCCCGTCAACTTGCCTTCGATGTCGAAATAGCGCACTTCGCGGAAGTTGAACAGGCTTTCATAGAACGTCGCCCATTCCTTCATGCGGCCACGGTGCACATTGTGCGTCAAGTGGTCGATATACGTCAGGCCATGGCCGACGGGGTTGGCGACGGCGCCGGGAATGGCGACGAAATCGACGTCATAGATGCTGATGTCGCCGATGCCACCCGGCGCGGCCGCATCCGGCTTGTCGGCGCCCTTGCCGCGCCAGCGGTCGACGAAGTACAGCAGGGAATCGCCCACGCCCTTGATGGCGGGGATATTCAGCTCCATCGGACCTGTCTTATTGTCGAAACCCCAGGCGCCCAGCTCCAGCGCGCGGCGGTACACGAAGGCCGCGTCGTCGACGCGGATGGCGATGGCGCACACGGACGGGCCGTGATGGCGGGCAAAACGCTGCGCGAACGAATCTTGTTCGGCATTGATGATGAAATTGATGTCGCCCTGGCGGTACAGGGTCACATCCTTGTGGCGGTGGCGCGCGATGGCCGTGAAGCCCATGTTCTCGAACAGCTTGCCCAATGCTTTTGGGTCTGGTGCTGCATACTCGACGAACTCGAAACCATCGGTACCCATCGGGTTATCCCAAGGCTGAAATTGCATGATGTCTCCTCCAAGAAGTAGCGCACAGTATAGGCGCGGTCTGTGGGCATTAAATGCCAAAGATCTCCCGAACAATCATGATTTGCGCAATAATATTGCGTGAAAGTCGAACCACCGGAGGAAGCATGAGCAAAATTACGCTGGATAAAACGGATCGCAAGATCCTCGCCGTCCTGCAGGCCGATGGCCGCCTGTCGAACCAGGACGTGGCCGAGCAGGTCAGCCTGTCGCCGTCGCCATGCTTGCGCCGCGTCAAACGGCTGGAAGAAGCGGGCGTGATCCGCCAGTACGTGGCCCTGCTGGACCCGGAAAAGATCGGCCTGGGCTTGCTCGCCTACGTCAACGTGCGGCTGGAAAAGCACAGCGACGCCACGGCCCACAGCACGGCGCGCGTGCTGGCGCCGAATCTGGTGACGAATACCTCGCCGCGCGCCGACTTTGCCGTGGCCGTGGCGCAATGGCCGGAAGTGGTGGCCTGCTATGCGATGACGGGCGAAATGGATTATTTACTACGCGTGCACGTGGAAGACATGGAGCACTTTTCGCGCTTCATGATGGCGACCCTGCTGCGCCATCCGGCCGTGCTGGACGTGAAATCGAGCTTTGCCCTGCAGCGCATCAAGGATACGACGGCCCTGCCCTTACTGTGACGGCGGTGACGGCGGTCCGGGCTTCTTCTTGCGCCCCGGCAAGCGATCCCACAGTTTGAACGCGGCGCGCGCATTGGCCTTGAACGTGTAGTCGAACATGGCAAACTGTTCCTGCACGGCTTCCTGCAGCATGCTGGTCGGGTTCGGCGGCAACAGTTTCAGATATGCATCGGCTTCGCCATAGTCGCGCTGGATTTCCATGCCCGCTTTCTTGGCGATATGCATCATCGTCTTGTTCGACGACAAACAGTGCATATACAGGGTATCGACATCGTTGTTACGGCAGTGAATCGCCGCCCGTTCGAACAATTTCGACCCGACGCCCATGCCGCGCATGGATTTCGACACGGATACGCCAAACTCCGCCACCTGTTCCTTGTCCGTCACCACGCTTTTCGCCGGCGACTGGTCCTTCGGCGCAAACGCCAGGTGCCCCACGCCCACCAGCTTGAACAGGCTGTTGTAGACGCCGTAGATCATGTCGCGCGAAAAATCCATCTTTTGCACGTACTGGGCCACGAGTTCATCGGGCAAGGCGCTGCCGAAGCGCAGCAGGCGGTCGCTTTTCTCGAGCGACAGGAAATGCTTCATCATGCGGCGCCGGTCGCGCTCATGCAATTGCTTGACGAGCACGGTCGGACGCCCGCCACCGCTACGGCTGAGCCAGCGGCGAAACGGGTTTTGAAACAGCTTGGGTAAGGTCACGTCGACTCCTGGGGGCGGTGCTGCGGCGCGTCAGGCCGGCATTGTGCAGTGCAACATTGTGGCGCCATTGTAGCCTATTCCCGCCACTCAAGCCTGGGCCAGGAACGCTTGCACGGCCGCCACCCGCGCCGCGTGGATGACTTCGGGGATGCTTTTCGGCTCCGCACAGCCTTGCGCCAGCGCGCCCGCATTCACGGCGCGCGCCGCGTCCAATCCGCCCTGCAGCCGCGCCGCCTGAGGGAAATCGCCAGTGACCAGCCCGTCGCAAGCCACGGCTTGCAGCAGTTGCGCAAAGCGCTGCGGCTTGCGCAAGCCGTCGCAGCGTTCGCACAAGCTCACCACGGCTTCGGCGCTCAGCGCCAGCGCGCCATTGATATGGTCCCGCTCGCGCGCCGCCATGACGGCCAGCTCGCGACACTCATTGGGCACGCGCAAGCGCTCGCTCAGTTGCTCGATGGCATCTTTGCTCATATGCAGCATCAGGGCGGCGAAACGCACGGGCAAGTCATGACCTTGCGCGGCGGCATGGTCGACGACCTGCAGCAAGCGCTCGCTCAGCGTGATTTCGCCCATGATGCGCGCCAGGGCGCCGCATTCGTGCAGCACCGTCAGCATGCGCGAAGGATGGCTTTCCATCAGCCCCTTGGCCACTTCCTGCCACACGCGCTCGGCCACGAGGGCGTCGACTTCGCCGTCCTGCACCATCCGGCGCATCAGCTCCAGGGTGGCGGGCGCGACAGTAAAAGTATGAAAGCGGGCGGCAAAGCGGGCCAGGCGCAAGATGCGCACGGGGTCTTCGCCAAAGGCGTCGGAGACGTGGCGGAAGATTTTGTTGCGAATGTCCGCTATGCCGCCGAACGGGTCGGTCAACGTCCCGTCCTCGGCCCGGGCGATGGCGTTGATGGTCAGATCGCGGCGCACCAGGTCGTCTTCCAGCGTGACGTCGGGCGCCGTGTGGAAGACAAAGCCCCGGTAGCCGGGCGCCGTCTTGCGTTCCGTGCGGGCCAGGGCGTATTCTTCCTGCGTCTTCGGGTGCAAAAACACGGGAAAATCCTTGCCGACGGGCCGGAAGCCCTGGCGCAGCATGTCTTCCGGCGTGGCGCCCACGACGACGTGGTCGTGGTCTTTCACGGGCAAGCCCAGCAGTTGGTCGCGCACCGCGCCACCGACCGTGTAAATCTTCATAACACTCTTTTCTTATTCAGGTAATTCCGCGTCGTGCTTGGCAGCGACTTCCGTTTCCGCCAGCGCTTCCGTGATCCAGCGGGCCACGGCCGGGTGCGCCTGCACGCGCTCGCAATACGCGTTCAGGGCCGGCGCCAGGCTCACGCCATACGTGCGGAAACGCATGACGACGGGGGCGAAATACGCGTCGGCGATGGAAAAATCGCCAAACAGGAACTGGTGGTGGCCAAAGCGCGACAAGCACTCTTCCCAGATTTCGCTGATGCGGCCAATGTCGGCCTGCGCGGCGGCCGTGCGGCCACGTCCCGGCAATTTTGCCTTGATATTCATCGACATATCGGTGCGCAAGCCGGTAAAGCCGGAATGCATTTCCGCGCAGATACAACGCGCCATGGCGCGCGCGGCCACGTCTTGCGGCCACATGTATTTATCGGGAAACTGCTCGGCCAGGTATTCGCAGATGGCCAGGCTGTCCCAGATCGTGATCTCGCCCGCCAGCAGCACGGGGACCCGGCCGCAGGCCGAATACTCGGCGATTTTGGTGGCCGTGTCGCTCTGGTCGAGCAGCACGCGCACTTCCTGGAACGGGATGCCGAAGGCCGTCATGGCCACCCATGGGCGCATCGACCACGATGAGTAATTCTTGTTGCCGATGATAAGGGTCAGGCCCGGCTCGCGCGCGGCGGCCAGGGTTTGCGTCAGGCTGGGATCAAGGATGGTCGTTTGCATGGTCGGCGGACTTTAGTTGGATGATGGCAAATCGGCGGAAACGGCGCTGTTTTTCGGTCCCACGGTGCCCAGGCGCGCCTTCAGCGACTGCGGGCTCTTCTCGAACAGGGCAGCGTAATAGGTGGCGTTGGCCATCACGTTTTTCACGTAACCGCGCGTTTCCGTGTACGGAATGATCTCGGCAAAGACGGCGCCTTCCAGCGGACGCGTCATGGTCGCGCGCCAGATGCGCAGGCGCCCCGGTCCCGCGTTGTAGGCGGCGCTGGCCAGCACTTGCGAACCGTCAAGACCGCCAAGCACCATGTTCAGGTAATTCGTGCCCAGCAAGACGTTGGTGCGCACATCGCTCAAGGTTTCCGTGACGAAATCGGTGAGGCCGATCTTCTTGGCGACATAACGGGCCGTCGACGGCATGACCTGCATCAAACCGGACGCGCCCACGTGCGACTGCGCATCCATGATGAAGCGCGATTCCTGGCGGATCAAGCCATACACCCAGGCCTTGTCCAGGCCCAGGGTTTGCGTGGCCGGATGCATGACGTCGTCGTGCGGCGTCGGGTAGCGCTGCGTATAGTCCACTTCCAGGCGCGTGCGGTCCGAGGTGTTGACCATGCGGTCGAGCACATTGTTCTGGCGCGCAAATTCCGCGGCCGCCAGATGCTGGCGGTCCGTCATCGAACGCAATTCCCAGTTCCACTCGCGCGTGCCTTCGAAGCGCAGACGCATATTGAAAAATTTCAAGGCGCGCTGCAAGCCCGGATTGGCGGCCATGGCGGCAATTTCCGTCGGACTGACGGGCTGGCCCGGCGGCGGCAAGACCAGATGGTTGCCCAGTTCTTCATTGGCCAGCAAACCATAGAAATTCGACTGGTCGGCAATCGTGCGGTACAGGGCGTCCGCCTGCGCATTCGGGCGGCCCGGCGTTTCCGCCTGCTGCGCGCGCGCCAGCCAGTACACCCAGGTGGGATCCGTGCGCAGCGAGGCCGGCATGGCCTGGATGGCGGCCTTCACCAGTGGCCAGTTGCCTTCACGCAAGGCGATACGCGCCTTCCATTGCATCTGCTCCTGGGTCAGAGGTGCGCCATTGGTTTTTTGCCAATATTCGAACGCTTCCGGCGCCAGCGCATACGACGCTTGCAGGGCCAGGCTGGCCCAGCCGATGGCCTGTTCCTGCGGCGTCAATTGCGCGCTCGCCTTTTGCAGGGCCACGACGCCCAGTTTCAAGGTGCTTTTCGCCATGCGGCCAACGGCCACCAGGTACATCTCGTGGTCGGCACGGCTGGCGCCCGCGCCCTTGGCCAGCACCAGCGCCGGCAAGTCGATGGCTTGCGCCATCTTCGCATCGGACGCGCCCAGCAGCAGCGCGATGCGGCGGGCCGGGCCGGTAGCGTTGGTCTGGCCCGCCAGGCGGATCTGCGCCCACAGGTCGTTCGTGTCGAACTGGCCATTTTGCGCCAATGCCGCGATCAGGCTGCCGCACGCTTCGCCATAGCCGGGCGGCGAGACGAGCAGGTTGCGCGCCTCGGACGCCACGTTCTGCCCCTTGGCGGCGCGCGACATCAGCGCGTAGCACTTGAGCTGGGTATCGTCGTCGAGGGCGAATTGCGGGTATTGTTCATCAAACACGACCCAGTCGCGCTTGCGGCCCAATTCCAGCAGCCAGTCGTTGCGGAACCGGTCGGCGATGGCGCTGCCCTTGTAGCGGTTCAGGTAATCGCGAAATTGTGCCTCGGTCAACTGTTTGATGCGCGGTTTCAGCCGATAATAGTCGACATACGAGGGAATCTGGTAATTCGTCAGGCGCCCCGCATAAAAGTCGGCTTTTTCGACGTCATCCTTGCGCGCGGCGTCGCGCAGCAGCAGGAAGGCATCGTCCTCGCTGCGCGTGTCGGGAGCGGCGGGCGTTACGGTGGCGGACACCTGGGCCAGGGCGGCCAGGGGAGACAAGGCCGATGCAACACACAGCATCGTGCCGGCAATCCATTTCAGTGGGGAAATCAATGTACGACTCTCAATCTTAACTTGATGGTGATATGAATAGCGACCCTAGAATAACATGCGATCCGGCTGCACGGCCACCCATTGCGCCACAGGAAAAAGCCGGCTTGCGCAAAGCCTTGCTGGCGGCCCGGCGCGCCCTGCCCGACGCCACGCGCGCGCAGTGGGATGCGGCCATCGCGCAGCGCCTGCTGGACTGGTGCGCGCAGGAAAACGTCGAGGAACTGGGCGTGTACTGGCCCCTGCATGGCGAGCCGGACTTGCACGGCGCGTATGCGCAGCTGGCCGCGCGCGGCGTGCACTTAAGCTTGCCGGTGGTGCTGGAAAAGCATGCGCCGCTGGCATTCAGTGACTGGCGGCCCGGAGAAGCGATGGTCAAGGATGGCATGGGCGTGGCCGTGCCCGCCGAATTGCGCCTGCGCCCGGCGCCCGCCACCCTGCTGGTGCCTTGCCTGGGATTCAATGAGCAACGTTTCCGCCTCGGCTATGGCGGCGGGTATTACGACCGCACCCTGGCGCAACTGCCCCGTCCGCGCACCGTGGGCATCGCCTATGCCTGCCTGGCGGCAAGCTTTCCCAACGGCGAATACGACATCGCCCTCGATCACATCGTGACCGAGGGCGATCTGCTCTGACGGATCAGATGGGGATTACTTGACCAGGCGCTGCCACAGTGCGGTCGTGGGCGCCGCCTGATTCATGCTGTAGAAATGCAAGCCTGGCGCGCCGCCTTCCAGCAGGCGTTCGCACAAGCCCGTCACCACGTCCAGGCCAAAAGCCTTGATGGACGCGCTGTCGTCGCCAAAGCTGGCCAGTTTCAGACGCACCCAGCGTGGAATTTCCGCGCCGCACATGTCCGAAAAGCGCATCAATTGCGTGTAATTCGTGATCGGCATGATGCCGGCCACGATGGGCACGTTGATGCCCATCTTCTGCGTCTGCTCGACAAACTGGAAATACGCGTCGGCATTGTAGAAGTACTGGGTGATGGCGGCATCGGCGCCGGCCTGCACCTTGCGCGCGAACGCGTTCAAGTCGTCCTGCGGCGAACGGGCTTGCGGGTGCACTTCCGGATAGGCAGCCACTTCGATATGGAAATGGTCGCCCGTCTCGGCGCGGATGAATTCCACCAGCTCGTTGGCGTAGCGGAACTCGCCCGAGGCACCATAGCCGCTCGGCAAGTCGCCGCGCAAGGCCACGATGCGGTTCACGCCAGCCGCCTTGAAGTCGGCCAGCACGGCGCGGATCGATTCGCGCGAACCGCCCACGCAAGACAGATGGGGCGCGGCCTGCTCGCCGGCCGCCAGGATCTCGCGCACGGTGTCCAAGGTACCCTGCTGCGTCGTGCCGCCGGCGCCAAAGGTCACCGAGAAATACTTCGGATGCAATTCAGACAACTTGACACGCGTGGCGCGCAGCTTTTCCGCCCCTTCCGGGGTTTTCGGCGGGAAAAACTCAATACTGAAGTTATGCTTTTCCATCGTCGTTGCTCAAAAGTAATGTCGACAAGGCCCAGGAAATGATGCTGTACAGAATGGCACCGCCCACGGCAGACCAGAAACTGGCGACATGGAAACCAGCGATCATCTGCGCCACCAGCCAGAACATGAAGCCGTTGATGATCAAAATGAACAGGCCCAGCGACAAGAACGTCACGGGCAGGGTCAGCAGGATCAGCAAGGGACGGATCAGCGCATTGACCAGCCCCAGCACGGCAGCGGCCAGCAGCGCGGTCCAGCCGCTGCTCATCGTCACCGAGTGCATCAGGTAAGGGACGGCAAACAGGGCCGCCGCATTGATAAACCAAATCAGTAGCAAGCGCATTTCTCTAGCCTGTCAAAAGTGATAATCGACCGGCGACGGCCGGACTTTTAAATTACACAAGTGAGCCTTGTTGCCTCGCGAACCGTAGCGAGCGGATGCGCGGCGTGGCCGAGAAGCGCAGCTGTACGAAGGTACAGCGAGCATCGCCGGCCGCGCCCCGCGCCGCGCAGTAGGTTCCCGAGGCAAGCAACCGATTAGTAGCGGTAGTGGTCGGGCTTGTATGGGCCTTCCGTGCGCACGCCGATGTAGTCGGCTTGCTCTTGCGTCAGTTCCGTCAGCTGCGCATTCAACTTTTTGAGTTGCAAACGAGCGACTTTTTCATCGAGGTGTTTCGGCAAGGTGTACACGCCGACCGGGTAGTTGGCCGTGTTCGCGTACAGCTCGATCTGGGCGATCGTCTGGTTCGCGAACGACGAGCTCATCACGTACGACGGGTGGCCCGTGCCGCAACCGAGGTTGACCAGGCGGCCTTCGGCCAGCAGGATGATGCGGCGGCCCGACGGGAAGATGATGTGGTCGACTTGCGGCTTGATGTTTTCCCACTCGTATTGTTTCAACGAAGCAACGTCGATTTCATTGTCAAAGTGACCAATGTTGCAGACGATGGCCTGGTCTTTCATGCGCGTCAGGTGATCGTGCGTGAGGATATGGTAGTTGCCGGTGCAGGTGACGAAAATGTCGCCGTGTTCGCAAGCGTAATCCATGGTCACGACGCGGTAGCCTTCCATCGCCGCCTGCAGTGCGCAGATCGGATCGACTTCCGTCACCCATACTTGCGCCGACAGGGCGCGCATGGCTTGGGCCGAACCTTTACCCACATCACCGTAACCGGCGATGACGGCCACTTTGCCGGCGATCATCACGTCGGTGGCGCGCTTGATGCCGTCGACCAGCGATTCGCGGCAGCCATACAGGTTGTCGAATTTCGATTTCGTGACGGAATCGTTCACGTTGATCGCAGGGAAAGCCAGCTTGCCTTCCTTGTGCATTTGATACAAACGGTGCACGCCGGTGGTGGTTTCTTCCGTCACGCCCAGGATTTCCGGCAGACGCTTCGAGTACCAGGTCGGGTCGGCCAGCAAGTGCTTCTTGATCGAGTTGAACAGGCAGATTTCTTCTTCCGAGCCGGGATTGGCCAGCACCGACAGGTCCGTTTCCGCGCGCACGCCCAGGTGCAGCAGCAGGGTGGCGTCGCCGCCATCGTCGAGGATCATGTTCGAGTAGACGGCCTTGCCGTCCACGTTCGGCCATTCGAAGATGCGGTGCGTGTATTCCCAGTAATCGTCCAGCGACTCGCCCTTGACGGCGAACACAGGCGTGCCGGCGGCGGCGATGGCGGCGGCGGCGTGATCTTGCGTGGAGTAAATGTTGCACGATGCCCAACGCACTTGCGCGCCCAGTGCTTCCAGGGTCTGGATCAGCACGGCGGTCTGGATGGTCATGTGGATGGAACCGGTGATGCGCGCGCCTTTCAGAGGCTGCGCTGCCGCGAATTCTTCGCGGATGGCCATCAGGCCAGGCATTTCCGTTTCAGCAATCTTGATTTCTTTGTCGCCCCATGCGGCCAAGGTGATATCGGCGATGGTGTAGTCGTGTTGCGATTTGAGTACGGCGTTCATCACGCCCTCCTTTCAGTTGTTGAAAAAGGTACGTGAGCGCAGTTGCAGGATATTCCGAGCCTGGCGAATTTCTTCGTCGCAACGCTCCTCGGACACGGGATTTTATCATTGTCAAGGCCGCCGCGCCAGCCTGTTTGCACGGCATTGCCACGTAACAACACATAAAAAAAGCGCCCGCGGCCAGCAGGCCGGGGCGCTTTTCTTGCAAATCCGACTAGATTACTTCAGGCCGGCAGCGTCGCGCAGCAGGGCGACCTTGTCCGTGCGTTCCCACGTGAATTCCGGCTCTTCGCGGCCGAAATGGCCGTAGGCGGCGCTCTTCTGGTAGATCGGGCGCAGCAGGTCCAGCATTTGCACGATGCCTTTTGGACGCAGATCAAAGTGCGCCAGCACCAGCTTGGCGATTTCCGCGTCGGGAATCACGCCCGTGCCTTCCGTGTAGACGGTGATGTTGATCGGCTTGGCCACGCCGATGGCGTAGCTGACCTGCACCTGGCATTGGCGCGCCAGGCCGGCCGCGACGATGTTTTTCGCCACGTAGCGGGCCGCGTAGGCTGCCGAACGGTCGACTTTCGACGGGTCCTTGCCCGAGAACGCGCCGCCGCCGTGCGGGGCTGCGCCGCCGTAGGTGTCGACGATGATCTTGCGGCCGGTCAAACCGCAATCGCCTTGCGGACCGCCGATGACGAAACGGCCCGTCGGGTTGACGAGGAATTTGGTCTCCGTCAGCCATTCGCGCGGCAAGATCGGCTTGATGATTTCTTCGATGACGGCTTCTTCGATCTGCTTGTGCGAGATTTCCGGCGCATGCTGGGTCGACAGCACGACCGTGTGCACGCCGACCGGGCGGCCATCGACGTAGCGCAGGGTGACTTGCGATTTCGCGTCCGGACGCAGCCATGGCAAACGGCCATCCTTGCGCAGCTGCGACTGGCGCTCGACCAGGCGGTGCGCATAGTGGATGGCGGCAGGCATCAGCTCGGCCGTTTCATCGCAGGCGTAACCGAACATCAAGCCCTGATCGCCAGCGCCTTGATCCAGGTCAATGCCCGCACCTTCATCGACGCCTTGCGCGATGTCCGGCGATTGCTTGTCGTAGGCCACCAGCACGGCGCAACCCTTGTAGTCGATGCCGTATTCCGTGTTGTCGTAGCCGATGCGTTTGATGGTTTCGCGCGCAACTTGAATATAATCCACATTGGCGTGCGTGGTAATCTCGCCAGCCAGCACCACCAGACCGGTGTTGCACAGGGTTTCGGCAGCCACGCGGGCGGCTGGATCCTGGGTCAGGATGGCGTCAAGGATGGCGTCGGAAATTTGATCGGCAACCTTGTCGGGATGGCCTTCCGAAACGGATTCGGAAGTGAAGAGATAGTCGTTTGACATTGCAAGCTCCTGTTTACTATGTGAATGTTCTGTCGCAGTAAAGAGGATTTTGCCTGCGACGCTTTAGCGAGATTTATATTCCGCATCGCAAGTTGTCTATTAACTCAGCGGTTACTGCATACGTGGTATTTTACGCTTCTTAAAAAATTTTGGCACGGCAACACGCCATTCCTGGAAACCGCTTATACATGTTAGTCCCAATTTTCCGCTTCTTATCGATCTTTCCCCTGCCCGTCCTGCATGGCCTGGGCGCTGCGCTCGGCTGGGTAATTTATGCCATTTCCCCGTCCTACCGCCGCC
The DNA here is from genome assembly GCF_030397705.1 of Janthinobacterium sp. SUN100. Taxonomy (NCBI): domain Bacteria; kingdom Pseudomonadati; phylum Pseudomonadota; class Betaproteobacteria; order Burkholderiales; family Oxalobacteraceae; genus Janthinobacterium; species Janthinobacterium sp. SUN100. The sequence continues at coordinate 390,485 of NZ_JAPUBU010000003.1, forward strand.
GCATGCGCGAGAACATGCAAGGTGCGGGGTTTTCGCAACACTTGCACACGGCCGTGGCCGAAGCGGGCAAGAGCGTGCTGGAACTGCCCTTCATCTGGTGCGCGCCAGCCGAACGCGTGGCGCGCCATGCGACGGTGGAAAACTGGGAACTGGTGGAAAAAGCGCTGCAGCATGGCCGCGGCATCGTCTTCCTGACGCCGCACCTGGGCTGCTTTGAAATCGTCGCCCAGCAAATCGCGCTGCGCACGCCGCTCACCGTGATGTACCGCCCGCCCAAGCGCGCCGCATTGAAGCCGCTGATCGAAGGCGCGCGCGCGCGCGAAAACCTGATGCTGGCGCCGGCCAATATGTCGGGCGTGCGCATCTTCGCCAAATGCCTGAAAAAAGGCCAGCCCATCGGCCTGCTGCCAGACCAGGTGCCGCAGGAAGGCGAAGGCGTGTGGGCCGATTTCTTCGGCCGCCCCGCCTACACCATGACCCTGCCCGCCAAGCTGGCACAGATGGGCGGCGCCGAAGTCATCATCACCTACGCGGAACGCCTGCCGGGCGGGCGCGGCTATGTCGTGCATTTCGTGCCTTTCACCGAGTCCCTCGACAGCACCTCGGCGGAACAGGCGCGCACCATCAATGCGGCCATGGAACAATTGATCGCGCGCAGCCCGGCGCAATACCTGTGGAGCTACAATCGCTATAAAGTGCCGCGCGGCGCGCCGCCGCCCACGCCCGCCGCGCCGGATGCCGCCGGGGAGCAGGCATGAGACTGCTGATCGCCTTCATGTGGCTGCTGCACTGGCTGCCCTTGCCCATCCTGGGCCGCTTCGGCGTGGCCGTCGGCAGTCTGCTGTTCATCGCCATGCCCACGCGGCGCAAGATTGCCCTGACGAATCTGCGCCTGTGCATGCCGGAATTGACGGAAGCCCAGCGCGTGGCGCTGGCGCGCCAGCATTTCCAGGCGTATTCGCGCAGCGTGTGGGAACGCAGCATCCTGTGGTGGTCGTCGGAAGCGCGCCTGAACCGCCTGATCAAAAAGGTGCCCGCCTTCCCCGGCCAGCAGATCGCGGCCAAGCCGACCATCCTGCTGTGCCCGCACTTTGTCTGCCTCGACGTGGCCGGCGCCGCCACGGCCATGGAAATTTCCGCCTCGTCAATGTATGTGCAGCAAAAGAACGCCGCCTTCGACCAGGCCTTGCGCAACGGCCGTTCGCGCTTCAAGCCGCCCAAGCTGTTTACACGCCAGGACGGCATCAAGACGATCCTGCGCGCACTGCGTGACGGCTTGCCGTATTTCATGCTGCCGGACATGGATTTCGGCGAAAAGGATGCGGAATTCGTACCCTTCTTCGGCGTGCCCGCCGCCACCCTGACGGCCACGGCGCGCCTGGCGCTGGCCGCCAAGGCGCAGGTCATTCCCGTCATCGCCACCTTCCTGCCCAATTACCAGGGCTGGCAAGTGACGTATTACCCGGCGTGGGATGATTATCCGGGCGACGACATCACGGCCGCCACGCGCCGCATGAACGAATTCATCGAAGAGCGCGTGCGCGAAGCGCCGGCCGAGTATTTCTGGACGCATAAGCGCTTCAAGACGCGTCCGGAAGGCGAAGCGTCGTTCTATAACCAGCACAAGTGATACGGCAGACCATGAAACTCCAATTTACCAAAATGCATGGCGCCGGCAATGACTTCATCGTCATCGACGCCATCCATCAAGAGATCGACTTCACGCCGGCCCAATGGCAGCGCCTGGCCGACCGCCGTTTCGGCATCGGCGCCGACCAGATCCTCGTGGTGGAAAAGCCGCGCCTGCCCGGCTGCGACTTCCGCTACCGCATCTATAACAACGATGGCGGCGAAGTCGAGCAATGCGGCAACGGCGCACGCGCCTTCGTCAAGTTCGTCAGCGAAAAAGGCTTGTCCGACAAGACCAGCATCCGCGTGGAAACCATGGCCGGCATCATCGCGCCGCGCCTGGAGATCGACGGCAGCATCACGGTCGACATGGGCGCGCCCGTGCTGGAGCCAAAGCTGGTGCCGTTCGATGCCAGCGGCCTGGACGGCATAGCGCAAGGCAAGGACACCGTGTGGCCGCTGGACCTGGCGCTGCCGGGCCAAACGTCGCCCGTGCTGGTGTCCGTCGTCTCGATGGGCAATCCGCACGCCGTGCAAGTGGTCGACGATGTCGATGCGCAAGACCTGGACGCGACGGGCCCGCGCATCGAGCACCACCCGCGCTTTCCCCGCAGGGTCAACGCCGGCTACATGCAGATCGTCGACCGTCAGCACGTGAAACTGCGCGTGTTTGAACGGGGCGCGGGCGAAACCCTGGCGTGCGGCACGGGCGCCTGCGCCGCCGCCGTGGCCGGCATCTTGCGCGGCTTGCTCGATTCCCCCGTACGCATCAGCGCGCGCGGCGGCGAACTGTCGATCGCCTGGCAAGGCCCCGGCCATCCCGTCCTGATGACAGGCCCAGCCGTGACCGTGTTCGAAGGCACGATCGAACTGTAAGCGAATGAAAAGTCAGGCCGCCAGGAACTGCTGTTCCTGCGCAACATCAAGTTCCGCCAGGTAGCACTTCAGGCGGTACAGGCGCTGCCGGTAATTGCCTTCCGGCCCCGCCACGCCGCAATCGACGCGCTCGAACAGGCGCACCGCCTGGTCCAGCAACTGGCGCTCCTGCGCCGTGCGGATCAATGCCAGGCGCCGCTTGCCGCGTCCATGCGTGGCGCTGATATCGATCAACAAACAATGCCCCTGGTCGGCCGCGTGTATATCGAGCAGCAATGCCTCGGCACGCGACAGATGAAAGCAGCGCGCCAGGGCCAGCCGCATCGCCAGCAGGGGGTGGCTCTGGCCCAATTGCCGCAAATGCCCATCGGCATGCATGGCGGCGCACTGGCCCCAGTCGCCGGGTTCGCCTTGCGGCGCGATCTTCGCCAGCGCCGCCTCCGCCTCACGGCTGCCTTGCGCCTGCGCCTGCAGCAGCCAGTACGCGGCCCGCACATCGTTGTTGACGCCGTCGCGGCGATTACGCCAGGCATGCATGCCGCACTCAAGCTGGGCCGGGCCATGCCCCAGGTCGGCGGCACGCTCCAGGCAGGAATGGGCTTCGACCACATTGCGCTGGGAGAATTCCGGTTTCGTATAGATGCGCGACAGCACGAACCAGGCTTCGGCCAGTCCCTGCTCGCCAGCCTGCGTCAGCCAGCGCACGGCCCGCTTGAAATTGGCCGCGCCGTTGCGCGTGGCCAGCCGCTGGCCATGCGCATCCATGCGCGCATAGCCGAGTCCCAGCTCCAGCTGCGCCGTGCGGTCGCCGCCATGCGCGGCCAGCTCGCAACACTGCCAGCCCTCGGCATCGCCGCCAGGCGCCAGGGCCTGGGCGCAACGCGACAACAACAGCACCTGCTGCGCGTCGAGGGCGATGGTGCGCGCCCCGGCGGCCGCCTGGCGCTGCAGCAGCTCACGCGCCAGCGGCAAGCCTTGCGACAGGAAGCCCGCATGGTTGCCTTGGCTCCAGGCCTGCTCCAGCCACGAGTACAGCGGCGCGTCGCCATCGAGGACTTGCTCGCCAGCAAGGCTGGTGTCCGCCCCGGCAGCGGCAAGCGATCCTTCTTGCATGGACAACAACCATTGCGCATCGGGCAAGCCGGCCCGCACGGCCGCGTCCAGCGCCACGCGCGCCTTGGCGCGCAAGGCTTCGCAGTGGCTGCCGGCATTGCCCAGCACCAGTTGCGCCAGCACCAGGCCCGCCTGCACCAGGCCCGCATCGAACGCCTGCGCGTAATACGGAATCAGCGCCTTGGCTGCCGGCTGCGCCACTTCGAACGGCACATGCGTGCCAATCAGCAAGCACGCCTCCTCGCTATCTTCCTGGGCCGCCCGCGCCAGCCAGTGCAAGGCCGTGGGCAAGCTTTGCGGCACACCCTGTCCAAACAGATACACCCGTCCCAACGCCAACTGGCAAGCGACATCGCCCGCACGTGCGCCCTTGATCAATCCTAATGTTTCGCGATTTGCCATCGATTCTCGATATTGAGTCAATGATTCTAATAATAGTGAGCCGTCTCCAGGCCCATCAACGCAGGCCGTCCCTTAGTGTACCGTCCTTGTGTCATAAATCCGCCAAAGCGGCCTCAAGAACTTGATTCAACGCAACAATGACCTGGCGCGGACATGCCAATATGGCAAGGCATCGCTAGCGTGGCGGTGGGAGAACGCTGCCCCTCGGCGCGGGCTCGGCAAAAACCGCGCGTTACAAAAATACAACAGGGGCATGCAGTTATGCCGCTTTTCACCAATCTTTTCACGCACATTTGACCAATCCCGCACGTCTTGCGCGCCGACGAATTAAGGTTCATTCATCGAAACGCGACAGTTAGCGCATTTCAATCTGCTCGGATCTCGGACGGAACTCACTTTTAATAGGGAATAAGACATGAAAAAATCACTCGTTGCCCTCGCACTCTTCGGCGCCTTTGCCGCCACAGCACAAGCGCAGTCGTCCGTCCAAATCTACGGCACGATCGATGCAGGTCTGGGCAAAACGACGGGTTCGACCACCGCCGTTACCAAGCGCGACAACAACAAACTGGGCTTCAAGGGCACGGAAGATCTGGGCAATGGCTTGAAAGCTATTTTCCAACTGGAAATTCGCTATGAATCCGACACGGGCACGCTGGAAAACAACGCCCGTCCGCTGTTCCAGGGTCAAAGCCGCGTCGGCCTGCAAGGCGACTTCGGTACCGTACGCCTGGGCCGTGGCCTGACCGCCTTCCAGGAAACGAGCACCGCATTCGAACCATGGTCGGGCATGCCGACGAAAGCCGGTTTCCAGACCGACCTGACCGTCGCCGGCTACACCAGCGATCCGCTGAGCGCACCGGGTAACTCGCAGAACCGCTTCTCCAACGCCGTGTTCTATAACTCGCCAGTCATCAGCGGCTTCCAGTTCAACGCCACCGTGGCTGCCAAGGAAGCGAACAACAACGCCGCCGTTACCGCCACCGTGCGCAACCTGACGACGAATGCCACCGGCAACTTCGCCCTGCCAGCCAATGTGGTGCCAGAATCGAATCCGTACTCGGTGTCGGCAACGTACAACAATGCCCAGTTCGCCGCCATGGCTGCCTACGAGCGTAACGGCCTGCAAGCCAAGCTGTGGTCGGTCGGCGCATCGTTCAATCCGATCGCGGAATTGAAACTGATGGCAACGTACCAACATCAGGATGACGGCAATTTCAAAATCGTCAACACCGACACCAAATCGTGGGTGCTGGGCGCCAACTATGACGTCGGCCCAGGCAAGATCCGCGCTGGCTACGGTCAAAAAACGCCGGATGGCGTCGCCAAGACCAAGCAAGCATCGCTGGGCTACGACTACAATCTGTCGAAGCGTACCTACCTGTACGCAGATATTTCGAACAAGAAATCGGCCAGCCTCACCAACTACAACAACACCACCTCGGTCAGCTACATCGGCCTGGGCTTACACCACAACTTCTAATGGCCGGCCGGTCACCCTTCACGGGTGATTGCTGAGCTAAGAATGCAAGGCGGCATGGGCAACCATGCCGCTTTTTTCATGCGCGCGCGGAAAATGCATCGACGCCGTCCCCTTTGCGCCTATGCCGCCGCACTCTCGGTTAGAATGAAGTGTTCAACTTTCACTGACAGATATTCTCAATGACCGCCACACTCGATTCCAGCACCGTCGCCCAGTACCTGAGCGAGCACCCGAATTTCTTCGAAGAGCATACCGCCCTGCTCGGTGAGGTCAAGCTGAGCAGCCCGCTGACGGGACGCACCATCTCGCTGCAGGAGCGCCAGATGGAAGTGATGCGCGACAAGTACAAGGCGCTGGAACTGCGCATGTCCAAGCTGAGCCGCCTGGCCGAGGAAAATGGCGACATCGCCAGCAAATTCCACGGCTGGAACCAGGCCATGCTGCAAGTGCGCAACGATGCGGACATGCCGCGCGTGCTGGTCGACGCCTTGCAAAGCAATTTCGACGTGCCCTGCGTCAGCCTGCGCCTGTGGCAAGTGTTGCCGGAACACGCCAACGGCTGGTTCACGGAAGATGTGACGGCCGACGTGCGCATGTTCGCCAACAGCCTGCAAGCGCCGTACTGCGGCAGCAACCGCGATTTCGAAGCCGTGCATTGGTTGCAGGCCGACAAGATCGAATCGACCGTCATGATCGCCCTGCGCGCGCCGAACACCACGGGCACCTTCGGCTTGCTGGTGCTCGGTTCGCCCGACAGCGAACGCTTTACCTCGAGCATGGGCACGGACTTCCTCGTGCATATCGGCGCCACGGCCAGCGCCGCCCTGGCCGCGCTGCGCGCCGGCACGCCTGCCTGAACACGCCATGAAGGAGGCGCGCGGCAAGGCTGACTGGCTCGACGCCTATCTGGCGCAGCTGGCCACGCAGCGCAAGCTGTCGCCACATACGCTGGACGCCTACGGGCGCGACTTGCGCGCCTTGCTGGAACTGAGCGGCAGTACGCCCTGGACGGCGCTGGCGCACAATGAAGTGCGCCGCTACACGGCCAAGCTGCACGCCGGCGGCCTCGACCCGCGTTCGATTGCCCGCAAGCTGTCGTCGTGGCGGGGCTTTTTCAACTGGCTCAGCGGGGAAACCCCGCTCGACGCCAATCCCGTCGACGGCATCCGCGCCCCCAAGCGGGCCAAGACCTTGCCGAAAGCCCTGTCGGTGGACGATGCCGTGCGCCTCGTGGCGCCCGCGCAACACCAGCAAGGCGCCGGGGAACCGGAACAGCTGTGCAACCGCGCCATGTTCGAACTGCTGTACTCGAGCGGCTTGCGCGTGTCCGAACTGACCAGCTTGGACACCCACTATTGCAAGGCCGACGGCGGCCAGCCCGCCTCGCTGGGCTGGCTCGACATGGCCAGCTTCGAAGTCATCGTCACGGGCAAGGGCAACAAGATGCGCAAGGTGCCTGTCGGCAAGGCGGCCCTCGTGGCCCTGACCGCCTGGCTGGGCGTGCGCCCGCCGGCAAGCGACTGCAGCGCTGCCTTGTTTTTAAGCACGCGCGGCACGCGCATCTCGCCCCGCGTGCTGCAGCTGCGCCTGAAGGCGCACGCGCTGGCGACGGACATTCCCGCCAACGTGCACCCGCACGTGCTGCGCCACTCGTTCGCTTCGCACGTGCTGCAATCGTCGGGCGACTTGCGCGCCGTGCAGGAAATGCTGGGCCATTCCAGCATCACCTCGACCCAGGTCTACACGGCCCTCGACTTCCAGCACCTGGCGCACGTGTACGACCAGGCGCACCCGCGCGCCAAGCTCAAGTAGGCAGCGGCGCCGGTGGGGCAGCCTGATCCATATCAAGCGGATGGGCGCGCATTTGCAAGCTTTTGCAAAATTCCGGCATAATCGTCCGCATTCTTCCGCTTGCGCGGCGGCACCACCGATTACAAGGCATCTCTCATGGCACTGATTCCAACCACCATCCTCACCGGTTTCCTGGGCGCAGGCAAAACCACCTTGCTCAACCGCATACTGCAGGAAGAGCACGGCATGCGCATCGCCGTGATCGAAAACGAATTTGGCCAGGAAAACATCGATAACGAGATCCTGGTGCAGGATAGCAACGAACACATCATCGAGATGAACAACGGCTGCATCTGCTGCACCGTGCGGGGCGACCTGATCGTGGGCCTCACGGAACTGGCGCGCAAGCGCGACGCCGGTTTGCTGGCGTTCGACCGCGTCGTCATCGAAACGACGGGCCTGGCCAATCCCGGCCCCGTGGCGCAAACCTTCTTTGTCGACGAAGAAGTGGGCAGCCATTACATGCTCGACGCTATTATCACGGTAGTCGATGCCCGTCATGCCATGAAGCAACTGGATGAGTACGAGGAAGCCCAGCGGCAAGTGGGCTTTGCCGACAAGCTGCTGCTGTCGAAAACCGACCTCGTCAGTGAAGACGACGTGGCCATCCTGACGCGCCGCCTGAAACGCATCAACCCGCGCGCGCCCATCGCCAAGGTCGATTTCGGCCGCGCGCCGCTGGCCGAGGTGCTCGACATCCGCGGCTTCAACCTGAATGAAAAGCTGGAACTGGACCCGGATTTCCTGGCAACCGAAACGGCGCACGTCCACGACCACGACCATGCGCATGCGGAGGAGCACGGCCACGAGCACAAACACGAACACAGCGACGCCTGCGCCACCGATTGCGGCCATGCCGACCATCACCATGCGCAGCACAGCGACGATATCGCCGCCTTTGTTTTCAAGAGCACGCAACCGTTCGACAGCGCCAAGCTCGACGAGTTCCTCGGCGGCCTGGTGCAAGTGTATGGTCCACGCATGCTGCGCTACAAGGGCGTGCTGCTGATGCAGGGCGCCGAGCGCAAGGTGGTCTTCCAGGGCGTGCACCAGCTGATGGGCAGCGACCTGGGCGCCAAATGGGGCGAAAATGAAGTGCGCGGCAGCAAAATGGTGTTTATTGGCAAGAATCTACCAAAAGACATTTTTATTCGCGGACTCGAACAATGTTTGGTATAAACTAGCCGGGTTTTGCAAAGTATCCGTTGCAAAGCAGAAACAAAAGGGAAAGTTAAGCACGCTTTCCCGCTGTCTGACACCCGTCTTGCTGGCATAAACCAACAAGTAGCCGTTTCTGATCGGCTAGTCAACAAATCGGGATGGCAATATAAAGCAAAGCGTGCCAAAATCAGCGACGAAAACGGCCCATGTCGTTCGCCTGTCATGAAATGCTGGCAAACTGCCGCTGGCCGCATGCCAGGCATGCAACCGATCCACCCAACACGCCTGTTGACGCGCGCATAGCGCGACTGGCATAGAGCGGTAAAAAGTTACCAACATGGCACCTTAGCCGGCCGGTAGTCCTGGCTTTCGCCGGCAAGCCAAGGTCGCACGCAGTACAGCGGGACAGCAATGCCAAGCGGAACCTGTACAGTTGCTCGGTATCGCCGCATCAACTGATCAATTTGAAAACTCTGTCGTATCGAAGGTAAGCGAAGTTATGACCAAAACTAATAAATCGACCCCGGCCGCCAACCAAGACATCCCTCTCATCAGCGAAGACCAAATTCGCGCCATGAGCGAAGATGACTACATGAATCCGGCACAACTGGCATTCTTCAAGGCGCGCCTGCAGCAGCTCGAAAAAGACTTGCTGAAAAACGCCGGCGAAACCACGGAACACTTGCGTGAAACCGTGCTCGTACCGGATCCTGCCGACCGTGCCACCATCGAGGAAGAGCATGCGCTGGAACTGCGCACGCGCGACCGCGAACGCAAATTGCTGAAGAAAGTGCAGCAATCGATCGCCAGCATCGACGCCGGCGACTATGGCTGGTGCGAAGAAACGGGCGAGCCTATCGGCATCCCGCGCCTGATCGCCCGTCCGACCGCCACCCTGTCGCTGGAAGCCCAGCAACGGCGCGAACTGAAGCAAAAGCTGTACGGCGACTGATCTCCCTCCCCTTGCGCGGCCGCCCCGGCGGCCCGCGATGGCGAATAAAAAAGCACACGACCTCCGGTTGCGTGCTTTTTTTTCGTCCCGCGCCGACTACACTGAAGCAAACACTGCCGCTTGCAATTGCCTTTTCCATCCCCACTTTTGAGCCATGGGCGCGCAATCGCATGGCCTTGCACGCATCGGCACGAATCTTTTGAGGTCACTATGGAACAATTTCACGGCACCACCATCCTCTGCGTCCGGCGCGGCAGGCAAGTCGCCCTGGGCGGCGACGGCCAGGTAACGCTGGGCAACATCGTCATGAAGGGCACAGCCCGCAAAGTGCGTAAGTTGTATCAGGGCAAGGTCCTGGTCGGCTTTGCCGGCGGCACCGCCGACGCGTTCACCCTGCTCGACCGCTTCGAAGGCAAGCTGGAAAAACACCAGGGCAATCTGCTGCGCGCCTCCGTCGAACTGGCCAAGGACTGGCGCACCGACCGCGTGCTGCGCCGCCTGGAAGCGATGCTGCTGGTGGCCGACAGCGAATCGACCTTGGTCATCACGGGCAATGGCGACGTGCTGGAACCGGAAGACGGCATCGGCGCCATCGGCTCGGGCGGCACCTACGCCCAGTCCGCCGCCAAGGCGCTGCAGGAAAACACGGAGCTCTCGCCGGCCGAGGTGGTCAAGAAATCGCTGACCATCGCCGCGGAACTGTGCATTTACACGAATATGTCCCACATCATCGAGACCTTGGACTAAGAGTCCCCGAGAAAACGCCCATGGCTGCGTTGCATGGCCTGGGCGTACAAAAAGGTACTGCCTGCGGCCAAGCGCCTTGCCCTGAACGTTTTTCGGGCACTCTACGCAAAAGAAAGATAGAAAGCCAACTATGATCATGAACATGACCCCGTCGGAAATCGTCACCGAACTCGACAAGCACGTGGTGGGCCAGGCCAAGGCCAAGCGCGCCGTCGCCATCGCCCTGCGCAACCGCTGGCGCCGCCAGCAGGTGGCCGAGCCCCTGCGCCATGAAATCACGCCCAAGAACATCCTCATGATCGGCCCCACGGGCGTCGGCAAGACGGAAATCGCGCGCCGCCTGGCCAAGCTGGCCGAGGCGCCGTTCATCAAGATCGAAGCGACCAAGTTCACGGAAGTGGGCTATGTGGGGCGCGACGTCGACACCATCATCCGCGACCTGATCGACATCGGCATCAAGCAGACGCGCGCGCTGGAAATGAAGAAAGTGCGCGCGCGCGCCGAAGATGCGGCCGAAGACCGCGTGATCGACATCCTCGTGCCGCCGGCGCGCGACTTCGGCTTCACGCCGAATACGGCCGCCGCCGTGGACACGGGCAGCGGCGACAGCACGCGCCAGACCTTCCGCAAGCGCTTGCGCCAGGGCGAGCTCGATGACAAGGAAATCGAGATCGAGCTGGCCGAGGCGGGCCCGCAGATGGAAATCATGGCGCCGCCGGGCATGGAAGAAATGACGGAGCAGATCAAATCCATGTTCTCGGGCGTGGGCGGACAGCGCAAGAAGGCGCGCAAGGTCAAGATCCGCGAAGCGTTGAAACTGCTGGTCGAGGAAGAAGCGGCGAAGCTGCTCAACGAAGATGAGCTGAAACAGAAAGCCATCCAGAACGTCGAGCAGAACGGCATCGTCTTCCTCGATGAAATCGACAAGATCGCCTCGCGCTCGGAGTCCGGCGGCGCCGACGTCTCGCGCGCGGGCGTGCAGCGCGACCTGCTGCCGCTGGTCGAGGGCACCACCGTCAATACCAAGTACGGCATGATCCGCACGGACCACATCCTGTTCATCGCCTCGGGCGCGTTCCACCTGTCGAAACCGTCGGACCTGATCCCGGAACTGCAGGGGCGCTTCCCCATCCGCGTGGAACTCGAATCGCTGTCGATCTCGGACTTCGAGCGCATCTTGACGAGCACGGACGCCTGCCTGACGATGCAGTACGAAGCCTTGCTGGCGACGGAAAACCTGAAGCTGCAATTTGCGCCGGAAGGCATCACGCGCCTGGCGGAAATCGCCTACTCGGTAAACGAGCGCACGGAAAACATCGGCGCGCGCCGCTTGCATACGGTGATGGAAAAACTGCTGGAAGAAGTGTCATTTGCGGCCAGCGAAGGCAGCAGCAGCACGGAAAACCTGCTGGTGATCGATGCCGCGTATGTCAACGAACGCCTCGAAGCGCTGTCGGTCAACGAAGACCTGTCGCGCTACGTGCTGTAATCAGGGAGGGGACCGATGGCAAACAAGGCATTGGCGACGCGGCAGAAAATGCAGTTCCGCGTCGAACCCTCGCAAAAACCGCGCAACCCCGTCGCCACTGCTGCCCTGCAGCGCGCCGCCGGGGCGCACGTCAAGACCGTGTCAGGCCAGCGCCAGCAGGAAAAGCGGCTGCTGGCGAAATTGCTGTTGAAAGTCGAAATAGACAAATAGGCCGCCCGCGGACACCCTTTTCATAGGGCGTCCGCCATCAGGCCACTCTCTGCCGCAGCAGCATCCCCTTAGAAACGGTAGGACGCGCCCAGCGAAAACATGTCGACCTTGGTCGTCTGCTTGCTGCTGTACTTGACCGGCACGCGGTCCCAGTCCAGGTGCAGCGCCCAGTTCTTGTTCAGCGCATACGCCGCGCCGATGCCATAGGTCAGGCCGATCTTGTCCTTCTTGTCCGAACCGCCGCCCAGATAATCGACCTTGCCCTGCGTGTAAGCCGCGCCCAGGCGGCCGCTCAGGGTGAACGCGTCAAACTGGTAGCCGAGCACGCCCTGCATGCCGAGGCCCGTGAACTTGCCGCGGCCCGCGCGCCGGCCGGCGCCCGTGTCGAAGCCGGACTTCACTTCGCCGCCCATATACCCCACCAGCTCAATCGAAGGCAGGGCCACGCCGCCCTGAAACGGCAGCGCGTCGAAACTGTAACCCACGTAGGCCTTGCCGTTGCGCTTGCTGCTTTTGTCGCAATCGTTTTGTCCCGGCACGCAGTCGAGGCCGGTACTGGCGCGAAAGCCATAGCTGGCGCCCATGTAGATGGGGCCCGGCGCAGGATCGGCTGCCGATGCATGCAAGGGAGCGATGGCGGCCAGCGCCAGCAGCGCTGCGGGGAAACGTAATTTGAAGGACATGAATAACCTCTACAAGTGGATGAGTTGCCTGGTTGTAGCGCGCCGTGCGAGCCACAAGCGGGAGTGTCATCTCTTTTGCCGTAAAGTACTATCACCTTGTGCAAAGTGCCATTAAGGGCTACATTCGGTACCGTTACCCGCTACCAAACTTATCAAAAAGGATATCCGTGAGTTCACCCGAACTGGTTTTGCGCGTGCTGCGCACGCAACTGCGCGCCGCCGGCATCACCTATAAAGTGCTGGCCGAACGCATCGGCATGAGCGAATCGAGCGTCAAGCGCATGTTTGGCCAGCACGACATGTCGCTGTCGCGCCTGGCCCTGATCTGCAAGGCCTCGGGCATCGCCATGGAAGACGTGCTGCGCGGCGCGGCCGACATCACGCCGCATGCCGACACGCTCACCCTGGTGCAGGAAAAGTCGCTGGTGGCGCATCCGCGCCTGCTGCTGGTGGCGATCTGCTGCCTCGGCCACTGGAGCCTGGAGCAGGTGGTGGAAACGTATGCGCTGACGCAAGCCGAATGCATCGGCTGCCTGGCCGAGCTGGATCGCCTGGGCTTGATCGAGCTCAAGCCGCTGAACCGCTACAGCCTGCGCGTCTCGAACGCCTTCCACTGGCTGGCCGACGGCCCGGTGCAGCAGTACTTCCGCGAACACGTGGTGGCCGATTATTTCAGCGGGCATTTTGACGGCGCCGGCGAAACCCTGATGTGCATCCCGGCGCGCCTGTCGCTGTCGAGCGCGCAGGAGCTGGTGCAAAAGATCCGCCAGCTGGCCGAGGAACTGGCGCGCCTGCACCAGAACGACCGCCGCCTGGCCCCCGCCGAGCGCGACGGCTTTACCCTGCTGCTGGGCTTTCGCTCATGGGAATTTGCCGCCTTCACGGCCCTGCGCCGCAGTACGGCGTCCGCCGCGCCCTACCAGACCGGCCCCAGGAACAGGTAGAGCGTGCTCTCGCCGCCCTTCGATGCGCCCGACGCCACGTACACCGGACCGAAGCGCGTATCGACGGAGATGAAGGCGCTGCTGGCCTGCGTGAATTTGGTGGATTTCCAGTGCTCGCTCTGATCGAAGCCGCCGCCCATTTCCAGCGAAAAGCCGGCCCGCACGGCGCCGCCCAGGGTGCTGGGCAGGGAACCGATGCGACGCGCCATCACGAAGCGCGCCAGGGCCACGCTGCGCCCCGTCACCGATTCGAACTGCGTGCCGGACAGGCGCAGGAAGCCGCCCAGGCTGAGTGGCGCCTCGCCCCGCTGCGCGCGCGCCCATTCGCCATACACATGGCCGGCCCAATTGCCGCGGCCAAAGGCCTTCAAGCCCGTGATGGCGGAACGCCCCAGGCCCGTCTCGCCCGAACCCGTGGTCGAGGCGCGCGTCCAGGTGGCGTCAAACAGCACGCCGCGCGTGGGGAAACCGGGCGAATCGAGCGTATCGACGCGGAACTGGACGAACTGGTTGGTGCCCAGCGCCCGCTCCTGCGGATAGGCCGGGTCGGCCGGGATGCTGACACCGGCCTTGACTTCGCTGCGCGAGACACCGAACTGCAGGTCGCCCCAGAAGCCGAACTGGCGTCCCAGCACCAGGCTGGCGCCCTGGCCGCTGTAAGCGACGCGCGCGCTGCGCCGTCCCTTGTCGAACAGGTCGACCGCCTGCGAGCTGTACTGGATCGACGGCGCGATATACCACGGGTTGCCGGCGCCCAGCGGCTGCCAGTACTGCACCCCGAAATTGCGCGTGGTGCCGATCTGCGCCATGCTGCGCAATTCGCCGCCCCAGCTGTTCAGATTCGAGCGCACATGCAGCAGCTTCAGGGCAAAGGTATTGCTGTCCCTGAAATCGCTGCCCACTTCCAGGCCCACGCGCAGGCGGCTGCTGGCCCACGGCGCTTCGACGGCCTTGATGGTGACGGCGCGCTGGTCGCCGGAATCGACCACTTCCGTCTCCACGCGCGCCACGTCGCCGCGGCCATACAGCTTGGCCGCCGCCTTGAGCACATCTTCCTGGCTGATCGACTGCCCTTCCACCAGGCCCGATTGCGCCTGCAGGATGCGCGGATTGATATCGCCTTCGCTCTCCACGGCCAGGCGCGTGAGCGGCAGGGCCACGTCCAGCAGGGCCGGCGCGGCCAGGCGCAGCTGCTCGCGCGCCGCATACTGTTCCGGCGGCAGGGCCAGCGGCGCCAGGCGGGCGGCCAGGGCCTGCGCTGCCTGCTCGCCGGCGCGCATGGCACGCGCATAGTTTTCAAAGTCGAGGAAACTGACGCCCGTCAAATCCGGCGCCACCAGGATATCCTGCGGCTGCAGCTCCTTGAGCGAGCGCTGCACATTCTGTTCCGTGAGGATTTGCAGCATCTGCTGCGCCACGCCGATGGCGCTGCCCAGCTCTTTTTCCGGCGCCAGCGGCGTGCCCACGTTGACGGCGATGATGATGTCGGCGCCCATGGCGCGCGCCATGTCGACGGGCAGGTTGCGCACCAGACCCCCATCGACCACCAGCCGGTTATTCACGCGCACGGGGGCAAATACGCCCGGCACGGCCAGCGAAGCACGCATCGACAGGAACAGGGGCGTATCGACCAGTTCCACCAGTTCGCCATTGACCAGGTCCGACGCCACCGAGCGGAAAGGCAGCGGCAGCTGGCTGGCGGGGCGGTCGCGCATGCCGGCCGGCAGCAGCCGGTTCAAGGCCATTTCCAGCGCCGCATTGCTGGCCGCCGACGGCGGCGTGGAAATGCCGTTGCGGCTGGTGCCAAACTCGATGCGCGACGGCAGCAACAAATCTTCCTCGCGGCGGCGGAACGCCAGTTCGTCGCGCGGCGGCCGGTCGGCCACCACGCGCGCCCAGTTGGTCTCGCGCGCCATCTTTTCCAGGTCCGCCACGGAGGCGCCGGCCGCATACGCGCCGCCCACCACGCCGCCCATGCTGGTACCGACCACCATGTCGATCGGCACATGCAGCTCCTGCAGCACTTTCAAGACGCCGATATGCGCCAGGCCGCGCGCGCCGCCGCCCGACAGCACCAGGGCGATGCGCGGACGCGCCGCGACGGGTGCGGAAACGGCCGGCGTGGCGGTGGAGGCGGGGGTAGTGGCGGCGGGAATATCGGCGGCGGCAGCCGGCGGCAAGGCGCACAGCGCCGCCACGCAGCCCGCCAGGACGGCACGAATCGAGAACATGAATACTCCTGTGGCGATGGCGGCATGGCGCCATCGGCAAAATACGATAAAAACAGCGTTAATTCGGCGGCGGCACGCTGCTCACTTGCGGCGCCGGCATCATGGTCGCCGGCCGCTGCTGCTCCATCGGCAGCGGCGGCGGCACCAGGTTCGTGACCGGCGCAGGGGCCGCGGCCGGCGTCGGGGTGGCGGACACCTGCCCCGGCAAGGCCAGCGCCTTGTCGTCGGCCACCAGGTCGATGCGCTTGCTCACGCCGCCGTCGCGCAGCAGCACGTGGCGCGCATGCACTTCCAGCACCGTCACGCCGGGCACCACCTCGGCGCCTTCCGGCAAGGCGACGGAGGGCTTGCCATCGGTCGAGATGATGGCCACGCTGCCGCGGCCATTGCCGGCGGCCACCACGCCCTTGAGCTGGTAGTTGCTGGCCGTGGCCACGCTGACCTGGCCGCCGAACAGCGAGGCGCCCGCCTCCACACTGGCATCCTGCACCACCGGATTGGGGGGCGGATTGATGGGACGCTGCGGCGCCTTGAACAGCTGCATGGCCCAATAGGCCAGCGACACGGACAGCGCCACGACGGCGAGCAAACTTGTAACTTGAGGCAAACGCTTCATGGCTTCCTTGGATACTTATCTTACAAGCTGATTGATTTCGATAATCGGCATCAGCACGGCCAGCACGATCAGCAGCACCACCACGCCCATCGCCAGGATCAGGGCCGGTTCCAGCAGGCCGGCGATGGTGAGCGTGCGGCGTTCCAGGTCCTGCTCCTGCGCGCTGGCGGCGCGTTCCAGCATGGCCGGCAGCTCGCCCGTGATTTCGCCCGCGCGTATCATGTGGATCAGCATGGGCGGAAAATGCTTTTGCGCCGACAGCGCGCGCGCCAGGCTGACGCCCTCGCGCACGGCGCCGCTGGCGTCAGCCACCAGTTCCTGCATCGCCACGTTGGTGAGCGTGTCGCGGCTGGTGTCGAGCGCGCGCAGGATCGGCACGCCGGACCCCGTGGTGATGGCCAGGGTGCTGGCGAAACGCGCCGTGTTCAGACTACGCTCGAATTTCCCGTACAGGGGCGCCGTCAGCAGCCAGGTATGCCAGCGCCGCTTCAGGGCCGGCTGCTGCAGCGCGCGGCGCCAGGCGAACCAGGCGCCGGCCAGGATCACGGCCACGACGAGGCCATAGTTGCGCACGAAGTCCGACAGCGCCAGCATGATCACCGTCAGCATGGGCAGCTTCTGCTTGGTATTGGCGAATACGGAGACGATCTGCGGCACCACATAGGTGAGCAGGAAAATCACGATGGAAAACGCCACCACCGTGACAATGGCCGGATACGTGAATGCCAGCTTGACCTTCTGCACCAGCGCATTGCGCCGCTCGATATAGTCGGCCAGGCGCGAGAGCACGCGCGACAAATGGCCGATCTGCTCGCCCGACGCCACCAGCGCCCGGTAAATTTCCGCGAAATCGCGCGGATGGCGCGCCAGCACGTCGGAAAACGCGGCGCCGCCAATCACTTCCGAACGGATCGAGGCGATCAAATCGCGCAGATACGGCCGCTCGGCCTGTTCCAGCAGCGCGGAAAATGCCTGCTCCAGCGGCAGGCCCGCTTCCAGCAAACTGGCCAGCTGGCGCGTAAACAGGGCCAGCTCGGTGCTCGACAGGCGCTCGCCGAAGCCGCGCCGTTTGGTCACGCCGGCGGCGTCGACCTGCGCGGCGATCGGCTCGACGGCCAGCGGTACCAGGCCTTGCACGCGCAACTCGGCGCGCGCGGAACGGGGACTGTCGGCATTGAGCACGCCCTTGCGGGTGGCGCCTTGCGCGTCGACGGCTTCATAGCGGAATGCGGGCATGGTGGCGGGCCTAGTCTTTGGTCACGCGCAGCAACTCGGCCTGCGTGGTGGTGCCGTCGCGCAGCCAGCGTTCGCCGTCGTCGCGCATGCTCGTCATGCCGTCCTGCAGGGCCACGGCGCGCACTTCCGCTTCCGAGGCGCGGTTGTGGATCTGCGCGCGGATCTGCTCCGTCGTGCGCAGCAGCTCGTACACGCCCACGCGGCCCTGGTAGCCCGTCTGGCCGCAATGCTCGCAGCCGACCGCCTGCCAGTACTGGCCGTCGAAGGTCTTGCAGGAACCGCACAGCTTGCGCACCAGGCGCTGCGCCAGCACGCCTAGGAGCGACGACGACAGCAGGAACGGCTCGATGCCCATGTCGAGCAGGCGCGTGACGGCTGCCGAGGCGTCGTTCGTATGCAGGGTCGCCAGCACCAGGTGACCCGTCAAGGATGCCTGCACGGCGATCTGCGCCGTTTCCAGGTCGCGGATCTCGCCGATCATGATCACATCTGGATCTTGCCGCAAAATCGCCCGCAGCGCCTTGGCAAATGTCATGTCGATGCGCGGATTGACCTGCGTCTGGCCGACGCCGGCCAGGTCGTACTCGATCGGGTCTTCCACCGTCAGGATGTTCGTCGTGGTGGCGTTGAGCATCGACAGCGCCGCGTACAGGGTCGTCGTCTTGCCCGAGCCGGTGGGGCCCGTGACGAGCACGATGCCGTGCGGCTGCGTGATCAGGCCGTCGAACTGTCCCAGCATGGGCGCGCTCATGCCCAGGTGCTGCAGGTCGAGGCGCCCCGCTTCCTTGTCCAGCAAACGCAGCACGGCCCGTTCGCCATGCCCGGTGGGCAGGGTCGAGACGCGCACGTCGACAGGCTTGCCACCCACGCGCAGGGTGATGCGGCCGTCCTGCGGCAAGCGCTTTTCGGCGATGTCGAGCTGCGCCATGATCTTGATACGCGAAATCAGCGAACCGTGGATGGCTTTCCTGGGACGCACGACGTCGCGCAGGCTGCCGTCGATGCGGAAGCGCACGACGGAGGTCTGCTCGAACGGCTCGATGTGGATATCGGACGCGCCTTCGCGCAGCGCCTGCGTGAGCAGCGCGTTGATCATGCGGATGACGGGCGCGTCGTCGGACGATTCGAGCAAATCCTCGATGGCCGGCACGTCCTGCAGCAGTTTTGTCAAATCCAGGTCGGCGTCGAATTCATCGGCCATCTGCGACGCGTCGCCGCCGCCGCCCGCGTAGGCGCCGGCGATGGCCGCATCGAGGTCGCCGCGCGGCAGCACCGTCAGCTGAATCTGGCCGAAACGACGCGACACTTCGGCAATCGCCGCCGGCGCCGTCGACGCGGCCACCAGCACCTCGACGGGGGCGCCGTCGACGGCGCCGGGCCGGGCCAGCAAGCCGAAATCGCGCGCGTAGGCGTAGGGAAGCAGATTGCTCATGACTGTCCCATCACTTCTGCGGCTGCTGCGGCTGTTGCTGATATTGCTGCAACAGCGACTGCGGCGGTGTGGCCGCGTTGGCCGGCGCGCCTGGCGGCGGCGTCGGCGCCGGCGGCACGGGGCGCGTCACCATGCTGCCGCCCACCGGCTGGCCATCCTGCAGGGCCGGCAGCACCGGCGTGCCCAGGTCTTTCAGCATCAGATTGCCCGACGCCGGCACGGCGGCCGTCTCGGCCGAACGCATGTAGTCGTAGCGGTCGGCCGCCAGGCTGCCGCTCTGCTCCTTGTTGCGCACGATGACGGGGCGCAGGAAGATCATCAGATTGGTTTTCTTGCGCTCGCGCGTCTGGTACTTGAACAGGTTACCGATCAGGGGAATGTCGCCCAGGCCGCGCACTTTTTCCGCGTTGTCGCCCGTGCTGTCCTCGATCAGGCCGCCCAGGACGATGATCTGGCCATCGTCGGCCAGCACATTGTTTTCGATCACGCGGTTGTTGATGGTGATGCCGCTGACGGCCGTCGACGTGGACTTGTCCACGCTCGACGTCTCGTGATAGATGCCCAGCTTGATCGTGCCGCCTTCGGAAATCTGCGGACGCACCTTCAGGGTCAGGCCCACTTCCTTGCGGTCGATGGTCTGGAACGGGTTCGTGTTGGTGCCGGCCGTGCTGGTGTACTGGCCCGTCAGGATAGGCACGTTCTGGCCCACCTTGATGGTCGCCAGCTCGTTGTCCAGGGTGATCAGGTTCGGCGTCGACAGGATGTTCGCGTTGCCGTCCGATTCCAGCGCATGCGCCACGGCGCCCAGGCCCAGCGCGCCGTTGATCTGCTTGAAGATGCCCAGCGTCAGGCCGCCCGTCGGCAGCACCTTACCGCCGCCCAGCGCCAGCTTGGCGATATTGTTGTCGGTGCCGCCGGCGAACGACTGCAGCGCGCCCACGCGGTAGCTGCTGCTGCTGTCGCCGGAAAGCCCCAGCCACTGCACGCCGAACTCGGAGGCCTTGGCCGACGTCACTTCGACGATCAGCGCCTCGATGTAGACCTGGGCGCGGCGCACGTCGAGCTGGTCGATCACGGCGCGCAGGTTGCGGTAGACGGCCTCGTTGCACGTCAGGATCAGGGTATTGGTGGAAGCGTCGGCCTGGATGAAGCCTGCCGCGCCGCCCGAGGACAGCTGCTGCGGCCCGTTGCTCAGCGAAGCACCGCCCGTGGTGCCGCTTTGCGTATTGCCGCCCAGGCCAGTGGTGTTCATGCCGCCGCCCTGGTTGTTCTGGTTATTCGTATTCAGGCTGTTGTTGCCCGGCTGCTGCGCCGAAGCGGCCGTGCCGTCCGACGTCACCACCGAGCGCAGAGTCTGCGCCAGCTTGGTGGCGTCCGCATTTTTGAGGTACACCACGTGCACGTTGCCCAGCTGCGTGGTGGGCTGGTCCAGCTTGGAAATGAGCGACTTGGCCAGGTTGGCGCGCGCCGCCGACGGCGCGCGCAGCACCAGCGAATTGGTGCGCGGGTCGGCCAGCACGGATACCTTGCCCGCGTCGGCCCCTGCGGCGGCGCCCGCATTACCGCCTTCCATCAGTTTATTCACCATCGAGGCCAGGTCGGAAGCGATGGCATAGCGCACGGGGATCACATCCAGGTCCGTCGAGGCGGGCACGTCGAGCGCGGCGATGATCTTCGCCAGGCGCTTGAGGTTATCCGCGTAATCGGTGATCACCAGCGAGTTGTTGCCCGGGTTGGCATTGATCGTGTTGTTCGGCGAAATCAGGGGGCGCAGCACGGCCAGCAGGTTGGCCGACGATTCGTAGTTCAGGTAAAACACCTGGGTGGCGATCTGGTCGCCCTTCACCTGGCTGCTGCCGTTGCCCACCTGGGTCGGCACGGATTGCAGCTTGGCGTCCGCTTCCGGCACCACTTTCGCGTAGCCGTCGCCGGAAACCACCGCATAGCCCTGCAGGCGCAGGGCCGAGGCCAGCAGCGCGAAGGCTTGCGTCTTGCTGATCGATTTTTCCGACACCAGCGTGATCGTGCCCTTGACGCGCGGGTCGATGACGAAATTGATGTTGGTGTAATGGCCCACGGCCTTGATCACGGATTCGATGTCGGCGCCGACGAAATTGAGCGCCGCTTCATCGCCGGGCGCGGCCCAGACGGGCGCCGGCATGCCGGCCACGGAACAGCACAGCAAGGCGGCGGCCGACAGGCGGCGCAGCGAAAAGGAGAAGGTATGGGGGCTCACGGATGGTTTTTTCATTGTCTGAACTCTAAGGCGATGATGTTTTTTTCGCTATTGCTACGGCGCTGTCCCAGCAAATTCAACAAACTCGCCAAGGTCTCTTCATATCCTGCTGCGGCCTGGGCCTGGCCGGAAAACTGCATGCGCCCCTGTTGCAGGCTGCCGCTGCCGTCGAGCAGCAGCGGTCCTTTGATGGAGCGCAAGGTCAACGTCGCCTGCTGCCCCTGCCAATCGAAATCGAGCTCGTAACTGCCCAGCGGACGCAAGGACGACAGGCGCGAAGCCATGTCCGTCATCTGCAGGGTCGTGCGGCCGATGGCGGAAAACTGCTGTTTTTCCAGCGCCAGCTGCAAGGTGCTCCACGACAGGCGCATGCTGCCCGTCGGCGCCACGGTATTCAAGGGCGCGCCCAGGCCGCCCAAGCCGTCGGCCGGCAGCAGCAGGGCCGCCGGGCTGACTTGCCAGTGCGACCACGAACCGCGCAAATTGACGGCCTGCGACAGCGCCTGCGCATTCTGCAATTCCACGTCCACCGATCCCCACAGCACGGACGGCGAAATGCGCCAGCTGAAGCGCCCCGGCAGCAGCGGCGTCACGGCGCCATTCGCGCTGGCCGCCCCGCCGACAAAGGCCGAGCCGCGCCACAGGGTACCTTGCGCGTCGCCCAAGGTCAAACGTCCGCCCGTCTGCTTTTCCACGAGACTGGCGACCCAGCCGGCCGGGAAAAACACCAGCAGGGTGACGCAGACGCTGACGATGATGGCCAGCAGCCAGCCTAGCAGGCGCATCATCGCGCCGCGCCCGGGCTCTGGTGCAGGGTCAGGCTGGCGTCGACCAGCCCCGCCTTGCCCTGCGCCGTGATCTTCGCTTCCTGCACCGCCACGCGGCCTTCGCGGCGCAAGCCGTCCAGCCACAGCATGACGCTGGCGAACGGCACGCCGTTCAGCTGCACGCGCGCGTACTCTCCCGTCAGCGACAGCGATTGCGGCGCCAGGCCGCGCGCCTTCAGCGACGCGTCGAGACTGTCACGGCTCATGCTTGCCACCTGCACGGGCGCCTGGCGCGCCAGCTCGCCCGCTTCGCGCGCCAGCGCCTGCAGCTGGGCCGCGTTCTGGCGCAGCTCGGGCAAGCTCTTTTGCAAGGCGATGCGGCCCGTCCAGGCCGGCTCGAAGAATACGGCGTAGACGAGGGCCAGCCCCGCCACCACGCCGCCGATGCTCAAGAGCTTGCGCTCCTGCGGCGTGCGCTCGGCCCAGAAGGCCTGCACGGCCTGCTGCTGCCCCGCCCAGGCGGCGCGCGCCTTGTTGACTGCTGCACTCATGTTTTTGCTCCCGTGGCCGGCGTGATCTTCCACACGCCCGGCGCCGTTTCATTCAAGGCCAGCTTGCGCGCGGCCAGGCCGTCGCGCACCTGCGCCTGGGCGCTGGCGTCGACCATGTCCGGTTTCAGCTTGACGATCAGGCTGCGCTCGCGGTATTCCAGCGAGGCCACCACGCCGCGCCCGGCCAGGCCGCCCAGCGCCTCGCCCAGCGCCGCGCTCATGCTGGTGAAGTCATCCATGCTCGCTTGCCCGCCCTGCAGGCGGGCGGCGGCGATATTGCGCCGCATCTGCTCCGCTTCCAGGCCATACACGGGCGTTTCATTCGGATACGCGGCCTTGAAGGTTTGCTGCATCGAGGTGCGCACGGTGGCGGCCTCGCGCTTCAAGCGCATCCATTCGATATTCATGCCGGCCAAGTTGACGATCACGGCCAGCAGCGCCAGGCGCAGCGGCCAGCGCCAGCGGCGCCATTCGGTGGCCGAGCCCGTCGCCGTGCCCATGGCAGCGGCCAGGTCCAGTCCCGCACCCCTGGCGCCGGCGATCCAGTGCGCCCAGTGGTCCGCTTCCACCGTCACGCCGTCCATGCCGGCGGCCAGTTGTTGATATTGCGCAAGCTCGGCCTGCGCCACGTAGACCGTCAGGGGCACATCGCCGGCAAACGCGCGCGTCGTCAGCAAGGCCTGCTGCGGCTGGGCCGGCAACACCAGGCCCAGGCCCTCTTGCGGCGCCTGGCGCAAGGCCAGTTCCAGGCCATCGCCGCTGGCTTGCAGGGCAGCCGTCACGCTGCCCGGCTGCAAGGGCAGGCACAGCTGCGATGGCAGCAGCGCCACCTTGCGCGCACCCTGCGCCAGCAAGGCTTTCACGAGTACCTCGGCCCAGGCGCGCTGCGCCACGGCCACCGTGCGCATGCCGGCAGCGTCGGACGCGCCGGCGGCCAGCAGGCAATCCTGGGTGTCGCCGAGGATGTGTTCTTCCACCAGGCCCGGCAAGGCCGCGCGCAAGCGGGCGCCGGCCAGCGGCGGCGTTTTCAGGCGCAGCAGGGTCACGTCGGCCGCCGCCAGCAGCAGCACCACCTGCTTCGCGCCAGCGATCAGCTGGCCCAGGCTGCCCAGCGGCGCGCTGCCCTGCTGCAACAGGGCGCCGCCGTCGCCGGCCAGCACGAAGGAGCAGGCCGGCGCGCTGTCGGTGGAGGCCTTGGCCGGGTGACGGATATACAATATTGTCAAAGTGACTCGCTTTCAGCTGTTAATTTTCCCGCAACCAGACCAGGCTGGTGGTGCGCTGCGGATCCGTTTTTCGATTGATGAGCGCCACGGCATCAAGGGCGGCACGATCCAGCCGCACGCGGATGACGGTAAGGAAATAGCGGCTCTTCACATCAAGCTCGATACCTTCAATCACTTGCTTCGCATCAATATTATTCTTGAAGTTTGCCAAATCAACAAATTTTTTGCGCGGATTGCTCAAAGTCAGGGCGCTGGCCTCGGACAGCGACATCATCGTCACGGCCGCCAGCACCTCGGCCGGCGCCGTGTTCACGTTGACCCCCGTGATTTCGGGCAAGATGATGACGACATCGCGCAGCTGCTCGATCATTTGCGGCGTATAGCCGGGCACGGCCAGCAAATCCTCGACTTGCGTGAACGCCACCGGCTCGCTGCTGCCACCCGTGGCGGGCGTGGCAGCGGGCGTCTTGCCGTCGGTGCCGCTGGCGGTACGCGGCTTCGGCCGCGCACGCAGCACGGCATCGGCCGTCGCTTGCGCCAGGCCGCTGTCGAGCTTCATGTTGGACAATAAACGCTGGTAGGCCAGCACCTGCTTCGGATTGATGGCGCCCGTGACGTCGACCAGGTTGGTGATATTGAAGCGCGCCTGCGCATCGAGCGCGCGGCCCGAAACGGTGGCGTCGAATTTTTCCGTGTCGACCTTTTCGCGGTCCACGTAATCGTCGAGCCGTGCTTCCTCGATGGGCGTGGCCCATACGCCATCAAGCGCCGTCAGCATGGGATTGTCCTGGCGCAACCAGAAGCGGGCGAAGTCGACCATGCCGCGCATGGCCCACTGCGTCTGCAGGCGCAGGCGCTGGTTTTCCATCGAGCGCACCTGCACCTGCTGCTGCCAGAACAGGCTGGCGACGACGGTGATGGCCAGCGCCGTCAGCAACAAGGCCGTGATGACGGCCACGCCGCGCTGGCGCGAGGGGAACTTGAAGCGCGTCATCCCGGTCCCAATAAAAAGACTTTGGACAGGCCCGCGTCCTGGCCCGGCATTTGCAAGGTCACTTCCAGGCCCGGCACCTGCGTGGAGATGGTGGCGCCCGCCGTCAGCACGTTCCAGGCGCCATTGCTCCAGCCGCGCATGACCATGCTGTCGACGCCCTGCATCAGGGCCACGTCGGCGCTGGAGGTATCGGTATCGTCGCGCGCCGCCTGCCACAGGGTGTCGAGCACGGCCAGGTCGCGCGTGCCGTTCGACTCGCGCCGCGTCAGCACGCCGCCGCGCAGCCGGTAAGTGACCACTTGCAACTGTTGCGGCTCCTGTTCCGAGGCGGCCAGGCGCACCAGGGTCAGGCGGTCGTTTTCCGCCGACAGGTTGATGCGGCCGTTCAGCAGGCTGTTGTTCAGCCCGGCGCCGGCCAGGTGGTCGCAATCGCTCTGCATCTGGGCAAACGCCAGCTGCATGCCGCGCGCCTGCTCCAGCTGGCTGGTCAGCACTTCGCGCGAGCGCATGATGCTGTCCAGGCCGCGCCAGCCCAGCACGGCGACCATGGCCAGGATGCCGATCGCCACGAGCAGCTCGATCAGGGTAAAACCCGCGGCAGGGAGAGGACGGCGCGCCATCAGTCGTTAAAGGAAAGCAAGACCAGGCGCACGATGCGCCGGGCCGGGTACTGTGCGTCATACACGTTGACGCGCACTTGGCGGATGCGGGGATTCGGCGTGGCCACCACTTCCTCCTCGCAAATGAGTTTTAAATCGCCCTGCGGGCAGTCGACCGTGCGCTTGCCCGTCTGCGGAAAGGTTTTTGCCAGGCGCAGCCGCACCAGGTGGTTTTCCGCCGACCAGGTGGCCATCATGGCGCTGCGCAAGCCGTCGCTGTTTTGCGTCAGGCTGCCGACGGCGCGCAAGGACGCGCCCAGGGCCGTGCCGACGATGACGAGGGCGACGAGGACTTCCAGCAAAGTGAAGCCGCGCTGACGGCCATGACGTGGGAGCCGCATCATTGCTCGACCGTGAAGTGGCCAATGCCGTCGGCGCGGATGGCCACGCTGCGCTCGCCGCTGGCCAGGGTCAGCACGAAAGGCTTGTCGACCGGTTCGCGGCCGAAGATGATGCGCAGCGGCTGGGCCACGCTGTTCGAGGGCTGCACGCTGAGCAGCATGGGCGTGTTGGCAAACGCGCGCTCGCGCAGCAAATCGTCCTGCGTCACGGGTTGCCACAGCTTTTCATTGAGGACCAGGAAACGGTATTGATTTTCGTCAGCCTCGAACGCCACCTGCCGGCTGCGCACGATGGCTTCATCGCGCGCCAGCTGCAGCAGCAGGGCGATGCGTTCGGCTTCCTTTTGCAAGGCTTGCTGGCCATTCGGCATGGCGTTCAGCGACACCAGGCCCAGGGTCACGCCGATGATGACCATCACCACCAGCAATTCGATCAGCGTGAAGCCGCTGGCGCGTGGCCGGGGCGGTGCGCGACCGGTGGTCATGGCTGGCATGCAATGGAAAACTTACAGTTCCCAGGAACCGATATCGGCATCGTCGCCGCTACCGCCAGGCTGGCCGTCGGCGCCCAGCGAAATGATGTCGACTTCGCCTTTCACGCCCGGCGACAGGAACTGGTACGGGTTGCCCCATGGATCCTTCGGCATCTTTTCCAGGTAACCGCCCGCTTTCCAGCCATTCGCGGCCGGTCCCGTGGTCGGTTTCTCGATCAGCGCCTGCAAGCCCTGTTCCGTCGTCGGGTAGCGCTGGTTATCCAGGCGATACAGTTTCAAGGCTTGCATCACGGTAGCGATATCGACTTTCGCCGCCGCCACTTTCGACTCGCCCGTGCGGGCGATCAGCTTGGGCACCACCAGCGACGCGAGGATACCCATGATCACCACCACGACCATGATTTCGATCAAAGTGAAGCCGCGCGCGCGGCGCTGGCGTATCGGATGGTTTGCTGCGTTTTGCATAAGAAAGAGAGAAGAAGGTGAGTAATGAGTGCAGAGTATAAAGCGGAAATATGACAAAGCCTGTCATATAGGGAAAAATTTGTGCGGGGGCTGTCAAGCCGGCAAGACCACTTCGCCGCAAACGGCGCAGCCGGGGTCGCGCGCGACGCGCATGCTGCTCCATTCCATGTGCAAGCCGTCGAGCAGCAGCAGCCGTCCGGCCAAGGACTCTCCCACGCGCATGATCAGCTTCAAGGCCTCGGCCGCCTGCATGGCGCCCACCACGCCCACCAGCGGCGCGAACACGCCCATGGTCGAGCACGCCTCGTCCGTGAACTGCTGTTCCTGCGGAAACAGGCAGGAATAGCACGGTTGCGTGCCCGTGCGCGGATCGAACACGCTCACTTGCCCGTCGAAACGGATCACGGCGCCCGACACCAGCGGCACCCTGGCCGCCACGCAGGCGCGGTTGACGGCGTGGCGCGTGGCGAAGTTGTCGGTGCAGTCGAGCACCACCGTGGCGGAGCAGACCAGTTCGGCCAGACGCGCGCCGTCGAGGCGCTCCTGCAAGGCGACGATATCGATCTCGGGATTGATCCCGGTCAAGGTTTCGCGCGCCGACAGCACTTTCGGCTGGCCCACGCGCTGCGTAGTGTGGGCGATCTGGCGCTGCAGATTGGTCAGGTCGACCGTGTCGTCATCGACCAGGGTCAGCTTGCCGACGCCGCTGGCGGCCAAATACATGGCTGCGGGCGAGCCGAGTCCGCCCGCGCCGATCACCAGCACATGCGCGTCCAGCAAGGCTTGCTGGCCTTCGATGCCGATCTGGTCCAGCAGAATGTGGCGCGAATAGCGCAGCAGCTGATTGTCGTTCATGGCGGCGACTACGGTTTTTGCACAGGAATCTTCTTGTCGTCCACCTTGATGTCGGAAGCGATTTCCGGCTTGGCGCCGATCTTCTCCACCTTCGCATCGGCCTTGGCCAGCTGCACCGGCAAGCCCTGGAAGTGGTTCAAGGCTTGTTGCAGCTGGAAATCGTCCTTGGCGCCGTATTCGAGCGGCTTGCGCTTTTTCGCCGTGGCGATCAGGCGCTGCTCTTCTTCCAGCTGATCCTGCATGCCTTCCATGGTCGGCTTGGCCGCTTCCGGCTTGCCATCGTTGCTGCTCAAGTGTTTTTCCAGGTCCGCCTCGCGGATGCGCAGGCTGTTCCAGCCATCGCCTTCGGCCGTTTCATCGACCAGCAAGTCGGGCACGATGCCGCGCGCCTGGATGGCCCGGCCTTTCGGCGTGTAGTAGCGGGCCGTCGTCAGCTTGACGGCCGTGTCGGCCGTGATCTGGCGCAAGGTTTGCACGGAACCCTTGCCGAACGTCTGCGTGCCGATGACGGTGGCGCGCTGGTAATCCTGCAGGGCGCCGGCGACGATTTCCGAGGCGGACGCGGAACCGGCATTGACCAGCACCACCAGCGGCACGGTTTTCAGGGCGGCCGGCAGCTTGGCCAGCGGGTCGGCCCTGGCGCCCGGTGCGGCATAGAATTCGCGGCGGCCGTAAAACACCTGTTTCGACTCGGGCAACTGACCCTTGGTGGAAACGATCACGGAATTGCCCGGAAGAAACGCTGTCGCCACGCCGATGGCGCCCGGCACGACGCCACCGGGATCGTTGCGCAAGTCCAGCACCAGGCCCTTGAGCTTGGGGTCTTGCGCATACAGCGCGTTGATCTTTTTGACCATGTCATCGACGGTCGGTTCCTGGAACTGGGCGATGCGCAGCCAGGCATAGCCGGGCGCGACCATCTTGGCCTTCACGCTTTGCACGCGGATTTCCTCGCGCACGATGGGAAAGACCAGCGGCTTGCTTTCGCCCTTGCGCGACATCGTCAGCACCAGCTTGGTGCCCGGCTGGCCGCGCATCTTCTTGATGACCTCTTCCAGCTGCAAGCCTTTCAGCGGGATATTGTCGAGGCGGGTGATCAGGTCGCCCGCCAGGATGCCGGCCTTGGCGGCAGGGCTGTCCTCGATGGGCGAGACGACTTTCACGTAGCCGTCTTCCATGCTCACCTCGATGCCGATGCCGACAAACTTGCCCTGCACGCTTTCGCGCATTTCCTTGAAGGCATTTTTATCGAGATAGACAGAATGCGGGTCCAGCGACGAGACCATGCCGGAAATGGCTTCCGTCAGCAGTTTCTTGTCTTCCACCTTCTCGACGTAATCGGACTTGATCAAGCCGAAGACGTCGGACAACTGGCGCAGCTCGTCGAGCGGCAGCGGGGCATTCGTGATTTTTTGCGCCACGGCCGGGAACTGCAGCGACATGCCGATGCCGGCCAGGACGCCCAGACCGATCAGGCCGATACTTTTGACTTTGATACCCATGTATTCTTCGCAATCTACAAATTCGCTGCCGCAGCAATGGTGGGAACTGAATTAAAACTTCACCCAGGTGGCGGGGTCGAAGGCGCGGCCCTGATGACGCAATTCAAAGTATAGCCCCGATTCCTCGTTGCCGCCGCTGTTGCCCGCGCTGGCAATGGCGTCGCCGCCCTTGACGGCATCGCCCACGCGTTTCAGCAGCGACTGGTTATTGCCATAAATACTCATGTACTGGCCGCCGTGGTCGACGATGATCAGATTGCCGAAACCGCGCAGCCAGTCGGAAAACACGACCCTGCCGCCGGCGATGGCGTGGATCTCGCTGCCTTCGCCCGTGCGGATGAACACGCCCTTCCAGCTGGGGCCGTCACCGCGCTTGCTGCCGAAGCGGGCGGCGATCTTGCCCGCCACGGGGGCGCGCAGCTGCCCTTTCATGCTGGCAAAGGCGCCAGCTGGCGCGGCCGGGCCCAGGCTCGGGCGGTCCGGCTCCGGTTCCGGCTTGGGTTCCGGTTTCGGCGTCACCTTGGCCACTTGCGGCGGCTCGTCGTCGTCGATCGGTTCCAGTTTCACGGGCGGCGGTGGCGGAGTCTGCGGCTTGATCTTGCCAGATTTGTTTTGTTGTTCTTTCGCAAGTCGTTCGCGCTCGGCCTGCGCCTGGGCGGCCTTGGCGCGCGCGGCCAGCAGGCGTTCGCGTTTTTCCGCCGCGATCTTGGCGTCGGCGGCCGCTTTGGCGGCGGCGCGCTGTTCGGCCAGCAATTGCTGACGTTTCTTTTCAGCCGCGGCGGCGGCGGCCTGCTCTTCGATCAGTTTTGCCAGCTTGTCGACCAGGTTGCCCATGCGCTGTTCGTCGCGCTCGACATTGCCCACTTCCTTGCGCTGCGCCACCAGGCGCTGCGACAAGCTCGTCAGCAAGGCGGCGCGGCGTGCCTTCTCCTGCACCAGCAGGGCCTTCTGGTCGCGCTCTTCCTGTGCGATTTCTTCCAGCTCATCCTTGGCGTTCTGCACCTCCGCCTGGTTTTTCTCCACGGCCAGCAAGTTGGCGCGCAAGGCTTCCAGCAGGCGCGCCTGCGCCTGCGACACATACGCCATCAATTGCAAGTCGCGGTTGATGCGGTTCGGGTTATCGCCCGACAAGAGCAGCTTGATGCGGTCTTCGTTGCCGGCGACATATTGTTCACGCAGCAACTTCGACAGCTGCGTCTTCTGTTTTTCGACGGTGGCCGTCAATTGCTGGTGCTCTTGCCCCAGCGCATTGAGTTTCACGCCCGTCTCACTTTGCTCCTGCGCCAAGTCGCGCAGGGCGCGGTTGGCGTTGGAAATGGCCTCTTCCGACTCGGCCAGGGTATCGGCCGCGTCATCCTTGGCGCTTTCCGTGCGGCTGATGTCGCGCTTGAGCGCCGTCAGCTTTTGTTGCAATCCAGCACGTTGTGCTTCCGCGGCCGCCTTCTGCTTGCTGCGTTCGGTGGGCTTGGCGCCCTGCGCGGCACCGCTGGAAAGCAGCAGCGCCAGGCACAGCATGGCACCGGCGCGCCACGCCGGCAGGGGTCGTTCAGCAGAGGGGGCGATGGCTGTGCCGCGGAAGAAAGACGACAAGTTACTTGGCCTTCCCTTGGTTCGCCACGGCAGCTTGCGCAGCCGCAATCGCTGCCGGGTCGCCCAGGTAGTAATGACGGATCGGTTTCAGGTCGGCGTCCAGTTCATACACGAGCGGCTGGCCGTTCGGGATGTTCAGGCCGACGATATCGCTGTCGCTGATGCCGTCGAGCATCTTGATCAGCGCGCGCAAGCTGTTGCCGTGGGCCGAAATGATGATTTTCTTGCCGGCGCGGATGGCCGGGGCGATTTCCTCGTCCCAGGCCGGCATCACGCGCGCCACGGTGTCTTTCAGGCATTCGGTCAGGGGAATCGATGCTTGCGGCAAGCCGGCGTAGCGCGGATCGTTGAACGAGGCGCGGTCATCGTTCGCTTCCAGCGGAGGCGGCGGGGTATCGTAGCTACGGCGCCATACCAATACTTGCTCGTCGCCATACTTAGCGGCTGTCTCGCCCTTGTCCAGGCCTTGCAGGGCGCCGTAGTGGCGCTCGTTCAAGCGCCAGTCGTTCTTGATCGGCAAATACATCATGTCCATCTCGTCGAGCGCCAGCCACAGGGTGCGGATGGCGCGCTTCAGGACGGAAGTGTAGGCCACGTCGAACGTAAAACCTTCCTGCTTGAGGATCTGGCCGGCGGCCTTGGCTTCGTTGACGCCCTTTTCCGTCAGATCGACGTCGGTCCAGCCGGTGAAGCGGTTATCGAGGTTCCAGGTGGACTCGCCGTGACGCATGAAAACGATTTTGTACATAGTTCTATCTTCTCAAGGGGTTCAAATCAAAAAAGCAAAACGTAAAAAGACCTCGTCCAGCTTCTATTTTATAATGCGCGGATTGACTTAAACCATTGGACCCTACGTGAAATTCATTATCGACCACATTTTTCTGTTTGCCATCGTCATTATTTCCGGCGGCGCCCTCCTCTGGCCACTGCTGTCGATGCGCGGCAAGCGCGCGACCGTGCTGGAAGTCACGCAACTGATCAACCGTGGCAAGACTGTCATCGTCGACGTGCGCAACGCGGAAGAATTCGCCACGGGCCACTTGCCTGACGCAAAAAATATTCCGCTGCCGGAACTGGCAAAACGCGTGGGCGAGCTGGAAAAATTCAAAACGCGCCCCATTGTAGTGGTTTGCCAGAAAGGTTCGCGTTCGGCAACCGCCGTCGGCCTGCTGGGCAAAGCCGGTTTCGCTGAGGCAACAAGCCTGGAAGGCGGCCTCGACGAATGGAAAAAGCAAGGTTTGCCATTGAAAACCTTGTCGCTGGCGAAATAAGCCGGCCTTAACTGAAGGAATCATCATGACCGTACCAGTAATTGTCTATAGCACCGCCGTGTGCCCGTATTGCGTGCGCGCCGAGCGCCTGTTGGAAGCCAAGGGCGTCGCCGTGCAAAAGATCCGCGTCGACCTCGACCCGGAAGAGCGCATCAAGATGATGGAACGCACGGGCCGCCGCACGGTGCCGCAGATCTATGTGGGCGATACCCACGTGGGCGGATTCGACGATTTGTATGCGCTCGATCAAGCTGGCAAGCTGGACCCCTTGTTAAATGGCACGGCAGCCTGATATAAAGCGGGTTCGAGAAATTGCTTGGTTTTTTGTCGTATTGTTTTGATACAATTGCCCTCGCACCTGATCTGGCCGCGCCTATCCGGCGCGGTTTGAATACCGCAAGCACCATATTTGAACGGTGTGCCGTTCTTGTCCTTTACAACGAAAGCGTTCCATGTCTGACGAAAATCTGCAACCAGTCTTCCAAATCCAACGCGTCTACCTGAAAGACATGTCGCTGGAACAACCAAATTCCCCAGCTATTTTCCTGGAACAAGAAGCACCAGCCATCGAAGTGGCACTGGACGTGGGCGCTGCGCCTCTGGCCGACGGCATCTTCGAAGCCACCGTGACCATCACCGTCACCGCCAAAGTCGGCGAAAAAGTCGCTTTCCTGGTTGAAGGCAAGCAAGCCGGTATCTTCGAAGCACGCAACATTCCTGCTGATCAACTCGATCCACTGCTGGGAATCGGCTGCCCGAACATCATCTACCCTTACCTGCGCGCCAACATCGCCGACGTGATCACCCGTGCCGGCTTCCCGCCAGTGCACTTGGCCGAGATCAACTTCGAAGTGTTCTACCAACAACGTCTGCAAGCTATTGCTGACGCCGCAGCAGCTGCCCCGGCAGCCGACGCGACGACGCACTAAGCTTCAGGCAAGACCCCGCCAGCCGTCAAGGCTGGCCTGACACGGCGGCCTGGCCGCCGTGTTTCGTTAAGGTTCAAAAATATCATGTTGAAAAGTGCGCTCTTGAGCAAGTTCCGCTGGATGGCCGGCGCCGTGCTGCTGCTGGCGACCGCCGCCAGTCACGCCGTCGATTTCAAAACGGTGGGCGCGGCTCCCGTGATCCTGTACGACGCGCCATCCGCCAAGGGCGGCAAGCTGTACGTGGCGCCACGCGGCATGCCGCTGGAAATCGTGCTCAGCTACGGCGAATGGGTCAAGGTACGCGACGCCAGCGGCGAAATGGCCTGGACGGAAGCCAAGGGCCTGTCCGCCAAGCGCAACGTCGTGGCGCGCGCCGCGAACCTCAAGGTTCGCGCCAGCCCAGACGACACCGCCTCCCCCATCATCCTCGTCGACAAGGGCGTGCTGCTGGAAATGAGCGAGCAGCCGAGCTCCAACTGGGTCAAGGTCCGCCACAAGGATGGCCAGAGCGGCTACGTCAAGACCAGCGAAGTGTGGGGCCTGTAAGCACCGCCAGATTCATCCGGGCAGCGGCCAGCCGCGCCGCGCCCCTCCCCCTGCCAGACTGAGGTCGCATGCAAGTTTCTCCCGATACATCTCCCGCCGCCACGGCGCTCCCCCGCAAGATCACCATCCTCGGCGCCGGCGCCTGGGGCACGGCCGTGGCCATGGCCCTGGCCGGCCGCCACGACGTGCTGCTGTGGGGCCGCAACGGCGACGCCATGGCCGCCATGGCCGCCAGCGGCGAAAACAGTTATTTGCCCGGTTTCCCCTTGCCGCCGCAACTGCGCATCAGCGCCGATTTCGACGCCGCCGTCGCGCATGCCGGTGGCGAACACGGCATTTTGATCGCCGCCTGCCCCGTGGCGGGCTTGCGGCCCATGCTGCAGCAATTGAAAGACAAGGCCATCGGCAACCTGGTGTGGCTATGCAAAGGCTTTGAAGGCGGCACAGGCTTGCTGCCGCACCAGATCGTGCAGGAAGTGCTGGGCGACAATATCCCCGGCGGCGCCCTGTCCGGCCCCTCGTTCGCGCAGGAAGTGGCGCGCGGCTTGCCGTGCGCGCTGACCATCGCCTCGCACAGCGCGGCCTTGCGCGGCGCCGTCGTCTCGGCCTTGCATGGCGGCACCATCCGCGTGTATGCGAGCGACGACCTGGTGGGCGTGGAAGTGGGCGGCGCCGTCAAGAACGTGCTGGCGATCGCCACGGGCGTGGCCGACGGCCTGGGCCTGGGCTTGAATGCGCGCGCCGCGCTGATCACGCGTGGCCTGGCGGAAATCACGCGCCTGGGCACGGCCCTCGGTGGCCAGACGGAAACGTTCATGGGCTTGACGGGCATGGGCGACCTGATTCTGACGTGCACGGGCGACCTGTCGCGCAACCGCCGCGTCGGCCTTGGCCTGGCGCAAGGCAAGGCGCTGGAGACCATCGTGGCCGAGCTGGGTCATGTGGCCGAAGGCGTGCCGTGCGCCAAGGCCGTGCGCGAACTGGCGCTCCGCATGGGCGTCGAGATGCCGATCACCAACGCGGTGGCCGGCGTGCTGTTCGATGGCGATTTGCCGCACGTAATGGTGCAGCAGCTGCTGTCGCGCGATCCGCGCGCCGAGGCGGCTTGAGCGCCAGAAAAAACCTAACGTCCCGCCTTGTGCATGAGTATGGTCAGTAATAACAGGCTGTCTTCGCGCGCTTCCAGGGCGTGCGCCTGGCCGCCGAGCAGGTACAGCATCTGCCCCGGCCCCAGCAGGTGCACGCCGCCATGCGCCGTCACCGCCACCTGCCCTTGCAGGCACAGCAAGGTGATTTCGCCGAGCACATGATGCTCGGGCATGGTCTTGCCCTTGGGCATGCACATGCGGATCAATTCCAGCTCATCCGTCTTGGCCAGCGCGATGGCGGAAAACTGCGACAGGTCGTCGCCGTCCCTGCGCAGCACCTCGATCACCTGTCCTGAACTTGCGTGTTCCAGTGCCATCATGTGCTCCTTCCGCAATTACTCGGTGACTTCCTCCGGCTCTTTCGCGCCGCGCATCCACTCGACCAGCGGCCACGCATCCTTCAAGCCTTCCGCCAGGGTCGGCAGCAGTTTCTCGGGGTCGTTCACGGGCAGCGGTATTTCGGTCCAGACAAAAAAGCTCTTCAGCTTGATGAATTCGATATGTTCGGCATCCGCCTCGAAGCCCTTGGGCGGGCGCTGCAACTTGCCCTCGTTCTGGATGGTGCCGAAACGGGCCTTCAAGCGCTTATTCTTCAGCACTTTGGAAAACCCTGGCGCGTCGTTGAGCATATGCTCGCGCAGCGCCTTCAGGCGGCCGGGCGGCGGCATGTATTCGCCGGCACCGAACAGCAAGTTGCCCTGGCCATCGATCTGCAGGTAATACGTGGGGCCGCCCGCCTTGCTGGGACGGCGCATGTCGTTCGGCGCAATGGCGGCCGAAAAGCGCGTTTTATACGGGCTTTTATCGTGCGCGAAACGCACGTCGCGGTTGATGCGGAACAAGGCCTTCTTCGGATTGCAGTACTTCACGGCCGGATCGAACTTGCCGAGTTCAGCAATAAGTGACGTCACCAGTGCGAGGAATTCCTCGCGCAGGATGTCGTAACGGGGCTTGTTCATGACAAACCAGGGACGGTTGTTGTTGTCGCTCAGTTCACGTAAAAATTGGGTCAAATCACGCACATGCATGTGTCAAATTCCGATCAGCAACTATTTGGAAAGCTCTTTCGGGAGGGGGCGCTTGCCCACCATCACGTCGAGCGCCGCTTCGCGATTCTTGCGCAGCACCGTCATTTTAGCTTTTCCGCCGGGCGGCAGTTGGGCGATCAGGTTCAGCATTTCCGTCGTGTCGCCCACGGGCTTGCCTTCCACCGTCAGCAGGATGTCGCCGGGCACGATGCCCGCCTTGTCGGCCGGGCCGTTGCGCACCACGCCGGCGATGATGGCGCCGCTGCTGCGCTGCAAGTTGAAGCTTTGCGCCAGCTCGGGCGTGATGTCCTGCGTTTCCACGCCGATCCAGCCGCGCACCACGTGGCCATCCTTGATGATGGCTTCCATCACGGTTTTCGCCGTCGAGACGGGGATGGCGAAGCCGATGCCGACGGAGCCGCCGCTTTGCGAGTAGATCGCCGTATTGATGCCGATCAAGTTGCCGCGCGTATCGACCAGGGCGCCGCCCGAATTGCCGAAGTTAATCGCCGCATCCGTCTGAATGAAATTCTCAAAGCTGTTGATGTGCAGATTGTTGCGGCCCAGGGCGGAGATGATGCCCATGGTCACCGTCTGGCCCACGCCGAAGGGGTTGCCGATGGCCAGCACCACGTCGCCCACGCGCGCCAGTTCCGACTGGCCCAGCACGATGACGGGCAGCTTGTCGAGGTTGATCTTGATCACGGCCAGGTCCGTTTCCGGATCCAGGCCCACCACCTTGGCGGGCGCCTTGCGGCCATCCGTGAGCACGACTTCGATTTCGTCGGCGCCTTCGACCACGTGGTTGTTGGTCAGCACATAGCCTTCATGGCTGACGATGACGCCCGAACCGAGGCTGTTTTTCAAGTCGTCGTCATCCTCGCCGTCCGGGTCGCGGTCGCCGAAGAAACGTTTGAAGAAGGGATCGCGCGCCAGCGGATGGGCGCCGCGCTTGGGTACTTGCAGGGTGAGGATGTTGACGACGGCGGGCATGGCGCGCGCCGCCGCGTCGCGGTAGGAACCGGGCGCCAGGCTGCTGGACGCCGTTTCCACCACGGGCACCGGTTTAGTCGGAGAGCCCAGTTGCTGTACCCGGCTGGCCGGGCGCAGCGCGCCGTACACAAAGTACAGCGCCAACGCGATCGTCACGGTTTGCGCAAACAATAACCAGAATCGTCGCATAACACTCCACCCAGGTCAGCCGGCCGGTGCCGGAACGACTTATTTTGCCAGATTGTTGCTGTTGCGTGCGTTCTGCTGCAGGGAGTCGCGGATTTCACGCAGCAGCACGATGTCTTCCGGCGTGGCCGGTGCCGGCGCCGGCGCGACCGGTTCGCTGCGGCGGGCCTTGTTCATCAGGCGCACCATCTGGAAGATGATGAAAGCCAGAATGACGAAATTGAGCAAAATGGTCAGAAAATTGCCGTAGGCCAGCACGGCGCCCGCCTTTTTCGCTTCCACCAGGGTCAGGGTCGTCGCCTGGCCATTCAGGGGCAGGTAGTAATTGGCGAAATCGAGGCCGCCGAAAATGCGGCCGATGGGCGGCATGATCACGTCTTGCACCAGGGAATCGACAATCTTGCCGAAGGCACCACCGATAATGACACCGACCGCCAGATCGACGACGTTACCCTTCATTGCAAATTCTTTAAATTCTTGCATCATTGCCATGAAATTTCTCCTTCGGATATGTATAAAAAACATGCCGATCATACTATTGATTCCCGGGCACACCAACTTGTGGTTGCCGGCGAGACCAATTCCGGCACAGCCGCGCGCATCTAGTTCGAAAGAACTAGCCACCTCCTGCAAAAGTATATAAATTATGGTACAAGCAACGTTTTTGTTTTATTCGTTGTTTGCTTCACTTATAATTTGCGGTTGCCAGAAGCGGCTTTTTCGCTTCCGGATAATCAACAAGAAACTGGCATGGGCTGCGCCATAGTCCGAAGTTCCGCAGGGATGTTGCCACTTTACCGTACAAAGATGCGGGTTGCGGCAATCAGTGGGAAAGAGCTTCGGCGACGGGTTTTTCGCGGCTGCCACTCATAATAAAGATTCGCATTTTGACTGATTGGGGTTTGCATGAGTAACGAAAAGCAGGTCGATTCAGGCCGTCGCGGCTTGCTCGTCGCCACGTGCGCGGCGGGCAGTGTAGTTGGATTGGCAACCGCGGGAGCCTTGGTAAGCACCTTCCAGCCGTCGGAGCGCGCGAAAGCGGCTGGCGCGCCGGTCGAAGTAGACATCACCACCTTGCAACCCGGCGAAATGCGCACCGTCGAATGGCGCGGCAAGCCGGTCTGGATCCTGAAGCGCACGCCGGAAATGATCGCGTCGCTCAAGCAAACCGATGGCAAGGTCGCCGATGCCAATTCCCAACGCAATCCCGCCGAATTCACGCCCGAATACTGCATGAACGAGGCGCGTTCCATCAAGCCTGAAATTCTCGTCGCCGTCGGCATCTGCACCCACCTGGGCTGCTCCCCTTCCTCGAAATTTACCCCCGGCCCGCAACCGTCGCTGCCCGATGACTGGGAAGGCGGCTTCCTGTGCCCTTGCCACGGCTCCACCTTCGACATGGCTGGCCGCGTGTTCAAGAACAAGCCGGCGCCGGACAACCTGCAAGTGCCGCGCCATATGTACCTGAGCGACACCAAATTGCTGATAGGTAAAGACGAGAAAGGCGAGGCTTGATCATGGCTGCTTTCAAAGAAACGAAATTCCCGGCAGACGCTCCCGTCGCCGAAAAAGCGCTGGGCTGGGTCGATGACCGCTTTCCCCTGACCAAGCTGTGGAACGATCAATGGGGCAAGTACTACGCCCCGAAAAACTTCAACTTCTGGTACATCTTCGGTTCGCTGGCCATGCTGGTGCTGGTACTGCAGATCGTCACCGGCATCTTCCTGACCATGCACTACAAACCGGATGCGGCCCTGGCCTTCAATTCCGTCGAGTACATCATGCGCGAAGTGCCGTGGGGCTGGCTGGTGCGCTACATGCACTCGACGGGCGCCTCGGCCTTCTTCATCATCGTCTACCTGCACATGACGCGCGGCCTGCTGTACGGCTCGTACCGCAAGCCACGTGAACTGATCTGGCTGTTCGGTTTCGCCATCTTCCTGTGCCTGATGGCCGAAGCGTTCTTCGGCTACCTGTTGCCATGGGGCCAGATGTCGTACTGGGGCGCACAAGTGATCGTCAACCTGTTTGGCGCCATCCCGCTGATCGGCCCTGACCTGTCGCTGTGGATCCGCGGCGACTACGTCGTCTCCGACGCAACCCTGAACCGCTTCTTCGCCTTCCACGTGATCGCCATCCCGCTGGTACTGCTGGGCCTGGTTGCAGCGCACTTGATCGCCCTGCATGAAGTCGGTTCGAGCAATCCGGACGGCATCGAAGTGAAGGAAAACCTGGGCGCCGACGGCCACCCGGTCGATTCGATTCCTTCGCACCCGTACTACACCGTGCACGATTTGTTCGGCGTCTCGATCTTCCTCGTCATTTTCAGCGCCGTCGTCTTCTTTGCGCCGGAAATGGGCGGTTATTTCCTGGAATACAACAATTTCCTGCCAGGCGATTCGCTGAAGACCCCGCTGCACATCGCGCCAACCTGGTACTTCACGCCGTTCTACTCGGTGCTGCGCGCCACCACGGCCGACTTCATGTACGTGCTGATGGGTGTCGTGGCTGCCTACGTGGTGTTCATCTGGCTCAAGTCGCGCCTGTCGACGACGGTCAAGTCTGCCATCGCCGGCATCGCCATCGTCGCCATCATCGGCATGCTGCCGCAGGTGCTGGACGCGAAATTCTGGGGCGTGGTGTTCTTCGGCGGTTCCGTCGTGATCCTGGCCTTCCTGCCATGGCTCGACCATTCCCCTGTGAAATCGATCCGCTACCGTCCGAACTGGCACAAATATGTGTACGCCATCTTCGGCCTGTCGTTCCTGATCCTCGGCTACCTCGGGACCCAGGCGCCAACGGATACGAAGACCATCGTGTCGCAAGTGTGCACCCTGATTTACTTCAGCTTCTTCCTGTTGATGCCATGGTGGAGTGCAATGGGCAAGTTCAAGACCGTGCCGTCGCGTGTGACGTTTCACCCGCACTAAGCCGCTCTCACGCCACGCTCAAAGGACATACATCATATGAAGATTGCAAAAAAACTGCTCGCCATCCTGGCCTTCGTGCCCGCCATGGCTCTCGCCAGCGAAGGCGGCTTTCCGCTGGACAAGGCTCCTGACCGCCAGACCAACATGGCAGCGCTGCAACATGGCGCCAAATTGTTCGTCAATTATTGCCTGAATTGCCACGCCGCCGTGTCGATGCGCTACAACCGCCTGCGCGACCTGGGCTTGACGGAAGACCAGATCAAGCAGAATCTGTTGTTCTCCGGCGATAAAGTCGGCGACTTGATGACGACGAGCCTGGCACCGCAGGACGCCAAGGCCTTCTTTGGCGTCGTACCACCGGATTTGTCGGTAATTTCGCGCGCGAAATCATCTTCCGCTGGCACAGGCGGCGACTACCTGTATACTTACCTGCGTACGTTCTATAAAGACGACACTCGTCCGACCGGCTGGAACAACATGGTCGTGCCGAATGTTGCCATGCCGCATGTATTATGGGAATTGCAAGGTGTCCAGTCTGCCAAGTTCGTGGAAGAGAATGATCCGCACGAAGCTGGCAAGAAGATCCACAAATTTGCCGGCTTCGAGCAGGTCAAGCCAGGTACGTTGAACAAGATCGAGTATGACAATGCGGTAGCCGACCTGGTCGGCTACATGGAGTGGATGGCCGAACCGGCACAGCAGACACGCAAGCGCCTGGGCGTGTGGGTGCTGCTGTTCCTGTCGGTCTTTGCTCTGCTGGCATGGCGCCTTAACGCGTCGTTCTGGAAGGAAGTCAAATAAGTGAGGCGCCGGCCATAGGCCGGTTTATGCCTGTTTCTGCGTTGTCCGCATGAGTGGACAAGCGACCTGGGGTGAGCCGTTCGCGGCTTCACCCCCTTTGTTTCTAAGGAACTATAAAAAATGATGGTTCTCTATTCGGGTACAACCTGCCCATTTTCGCAACGCTGCCGCCTGGTCCTGTTTGAAAAAGGCATGGACTTCGAAGTGCGCGACGTCGACCTGTTCAACAAACCGGAAGACATTTCGACCATGAATCCGTATGGCCAGGTGCCTATCCTGGTCGAACGCGAACTGATCCTGTATGAATCGAACATCATCAACGAGTACATCGATGAGCGCTTCCCGCATCCGCAACTGATGCCGGCCGATCCGCTGATGCGCGCCCGCGCGCGCCTGATGCTGTTCAATTTCGAAAAAGAACTGTTCGTGCACGTGCACGTGCTGGAAAGCGAACGCGCCAAGAGCAACGACAAGGCCCACGACAAGGCACGCGCGGAAATCCGCGACCGCCTGACGACCCTGGCGCCGCTGTTCCTGAAAAACAAGTACATGCTGGGCGACGAATTCTCGATGCTCGACGTGGCTGTCGCGCCGCTGCTGTGGCGCCTGGACCACTACGGCATCGAACTGTCGAAGACGGCTGCACCGCTGATGAAATACGCCGAACGCATCTTCTCGCGTCCTGCGTACATCGAAGCGCTGACCCCTTCCGAAAAGGTCATGCGCCGCTAAAGATAATCCCGGCAGGCCGCGCCTGCCGGGATATCTTGGGGCATATGTTAAAGTTGCTTTTTGCGCTGTCCCAGTCTTTTGAACTACCGGTGCGCCCGCCTCATGCTGACGGGGGCGCTCCCGCCTCACCGTGCCTACCATGTCTGAAATCTCAACCAAACCTTATATGCTGCGCGCCATCTACGAATGGTGCACCGACAGCGGCTACACGCCTTATCTCGCGGTCAAAGTCGATTCGCGCACCACGGTACCGATGGAATACGTGAAAAAGGGCGAAATCGTGCTCAACATCAGCTTCGGCGCCACCAGCGGCCTGAAGATGGACAACGACGCCATCCGCTTCCACGCCCGCTTTGGTGGCGTCTCGCGCGAAATCTACGTGCCGGTCGACAACGTGATGGCCATCTACGCCAACGAAAACGGCCAGGGCATGGCCTTCGAGCCCGTGCTGGGCAACGATGACCCGGACGCGCAACCGACGGACAGCCCGGCCTCCGCCGACGTCCCGCCGCCCGTGCTCGCCCCCGCCGCCAGCGGTCCCACCCTGTCGTCCGTGCCGACCAGCTCCCCCGAACAACGCGACAACGCCACGCCTGGCGACGACGAGCCACCAAAAAAAGGCGGCCGTCCGACCCTGACACGCATTAAATAGCGTATAATTCGCAACGCGCAGTTTTTGCCGACTTAGCTCATTTGGTAGAGCAGTTGATTTGTAATCATCAGGTGGCCAGTTCGAAACCGGCAGTCGGCACCAGAATTCAGCAGTAAATCAAAGGGTTACCCGCTTCGGCTGGTAGCCCTTTTTTCTTTTCCCACGCCCGCGGAAGCCATCCGGAACACTGGCACGCATCGTCATCCAGGCTGACGCATTGCTGCACCGCGCCATGACGTCCCGCACATTTAGGCGCAAGATGAGCACGTGCTTGCGCAAAGCAGGCTCCCGATGTCTGGCTTGCCTACCTGGGGAAATATCATGTCCGCACACACTTACAAGCTGATCGAACTGGTCGGCACGTCGACCGAGAGCAGCGATCAGGCGATACGCGATGCCATTGCCAAGGCGGCGCTGACGGTCAAGCACATGGACTGGTATGAAGTGACCGATTCGCGCGGCCATATCGTCGATGGCAAGGTGGCGCACTTCCAGGTCACGCTCAAGGTCGGCTTCCGGCTCGAATAAAGGGATCGAGTAAAGGGATCGAGTAAGGCAGGCGGCGCGCTCAGCGCCGCCCGGCCGTTCCCCGGCTCTCCAGCCACTCCCGGCCGCCGGCCTCCAGCGCGGTTTCGATGACCTTGTCCGGCAAGCTGTAGACGGTCGCCCAGCTGGCGCGGCCATCCTGCGTGTTGGCGGGAAAACTGTGCGTCTCGATCGGCCAGTGATATTTGCGTTTCAATGCCTTGACGATGGCGGCCAGCGAGACGCGGCCTTGCAGCGGTTCGGCGCCGGACTGGTCGCGATTCGACAGCAGCACGGCCAGGACCTGGCCGCGGCCCGTGCGCGCGCCGGGGAAGGTGGGGGTTTTGTTTGCCATGGCCTATTTTACCGGGCAATGATCGGACGAGAGGCGATGTGCCGCACCTTTGATACGGCGCAAGCGCCGCAGCGGCTTTGCGTCCACGATGGGCATTTCGCCAGGCGTGCCGGCGCCCCTCCGGCAGCCTGGGCCTATCATCATGGGGCACAGGAGCCTATCATGCACAGCCTGAACATCCACGCCATGCAATGGCAACCCGTCGCCGATATTTCCGCCGTCAATCCGCTGCTGCCCGACGATCTGGCCTGCTTTCGCGAGCTGCGCGACGTGCTGCAACGCTACGGCGCGCTCGACCGCTTCGGCATTTCCCTGATCCACCGCCATTTCGACATCGCCGACGACGAAGAGCTGATGGAGTACACGGATGCGGAAGCACGCATCTTGACGGTCAAACCTGTCAAGAAAAGCGACATCGACTGGAATCACACGACGATTACCAACTGGAAATTGACGGAAGGCGAGGAAGTGGCGCGCATCGGTTGCGGCTGCGCACGCAATTCGGGCGGCCACCTGGGCTATCACCGGGGCACCTGAGGCTGGCCGACGGCGCCCGCCAAGCGGCGTCGGCCTTTCTTACACTTCACTTCATCCAGCTCAGTCCGCTTTGCGCAAGCACTTGATTTCTTGTGATATTTTTGTGTGGCACGCAAGCTGCTTATCCCTGTCTACGAGATGAATCCAGGCAAGTCATTCTGGATTCTTTGTCCCCCGGATTTTCCGAGACTGACCACGACAAGAGGCTGCGATGAACGTTGATCACACACGAAGCAAGACCCTGGGCTGGCTGGGCGCACTGGCGGCGGCGAGCCTGCTGGCCAGCGGCCAGGCACAGGCCGGCGCGTACGGCCTGGCCGTCAATGAGTTGAACAATTTCCGCATCACCACCAGCGCCGGTGCGCTGTCGCTGGCCGGCGCCAACCGCAATGCCAGCGACAGCGCTTTTTTCGAAGGCGGCGTGGCCGTCAATCCGCGCGCCGTCAATACGGGCCCGGCCGCCAACGCCGACGTGCTGCAAGTGTGCT
Source organism: Janthinobacterium sp. SUN100 (assembly GCF_030397705.1). Classification (NCBI taxonomy): domain Bacteria; kingdom Pseudomonadati; phylum Pseudomonadota; class Betaproteobacteria; order Burkholderiales; family Oxalobacteraceae; genus Janthinobacterium; species Janthinobacterium sp. SUN100. Next base: position 434,341 of record NZ_JAPUBU010000003.1, read on the forward strand.
CGGGCGGCGGCTGCAGCGGCTTGCCGCAAAACCACTACGCGCCCAGCCCCAGTTCCACCCTGGAATTTGCCCGCGGCGATGCGCATGCCTTCGGCAACATGCTCAATGGCGGCGCCAGCGTGAGCGCCGTGGCGGAAGCACAGCGCAACACGATCGGCGCCGCCACGGCCACGGCCGGCGACACGCTGACCGGCTCCGTCAACCTGACCCTGTCGAGCGCCGGCTTCATCACCTTCAGCTTCATGGGACGGCGCGACCTGCGCACCAGCGTGACGACCATGGGCGACAAGTCGAACGTGTCGATCATGGATATCTTCAATATCTCGTGCAACAGTTCCAGCCCCGCCGGCTGCCTGTCGCACGCGAACGCCGATGGCGTGATCTTCCAGTTCGCGCCCGATGGCGATGCCAACAATGGCAGCGACATCAATGGCAACCATGGCGCCGGCAGCCTCGACCCGTTCAGCCTGAACATGACGGCCGGCACCAACGACCCCGCCACGGGGCGCGCCTTCACGAATGGCTTCGCGATGTTTTCCCTGACCTCGAATTTCGCCCTGCCGGCCGGCAGTTACACCCTGAATTTTTCCAAGTCCACGCGCACCGATATCGTCGTCATCGATCCGCCGCTTGCGGTACCGGAGCCGGGCACGCTGTTCCTGCTGGGCATGGGATTGGCGGCCCTGGCTTTTACGCGGCGCCGCCAGCCGTAATCATCCGCAGCATGAAAAACACGCGGCGCCCGCCAAGGCGCCGCGTTTTTCTATGCCGCTCAAGACGTTTTAACCGAGCCGTGCCAGCGCCTGGCGCGCCAGCTGCAATTGCTGCACATAGTAACGGTGCAGCATGGCCGGATCGCTCAAATCGCGCCCCAGTACCAGGCGCAGCTCGCTGGCGGGGCAGTCGCCGGCCTGGGTTTCTACTTGGGTTTGCACCTGCGTTCCCAACTGGCGCGCCAGCTGGCGCGCCGCCTGCTCCTGCGCGGGCCGGTACTCGACGCGCGTGCGCGCCACCTGGAAGCCGGTTTCATTGGCCAGGCGCACCACTTGCACGGGAGCGCCGGCCAAGCTGCGCGCCAGGGCGGCGGCCAGGCCAGGCACGCCGTTGCCATTCACAATTTCCAGGCGCGGGCGGGGCGAGACAGGAGCCGGCATGGACCGCCCGGCCGTGACAGCGGGCACGCTGCGCACGGCGGCCGGCACGCGCTGCAAGCGGGCCATGCCGTCGCCTTGCGTGATCTCGATGCGCGCCATGGCGGGCGCATCCGGCAGCGGCGCGGCCGCGGCCGCGGGCGCGCCCGGCGGCGGCGCCGCGTTGCGCAAGACGGCCATGTCGCTCCGTAAATCATGTTCCTGCAGGCTCTGCGCCTGGCGCCGCATGACGGCCGCGCGCGCGTGCTGTCCCAGCCGTTCGAGCACTTGCGCCAGGTGCTGCCAGGCCAGCGCATTGAGCGGATCGAGCAGACACGCCTGTTCCAGCGCAGTCAACGCTTGTGCATCGCGCCCGCGCAAATAGTAGGCGCGACCGAGATTGCTGAACAGATACGCCTGCCACGGCTGCGGCGCACCGGCCTCCTGCGTCAGGGCCAGCCATTGGGCGATCGCCGCATCGTGCTCGCCCCGCTGCGCGTACAGCACGGCCAGGCCGTTGCGCGCATTCACATGGCGCGGCGCGGCGCGCAAGGCTTGCGCATAGGCCGCTTGCGCGGCCGGCAAGTCGCCCCGCTCGAAATGCTGGCGCCCCGCCGCATAGGCGGCATCGGCGTCCGGCCACTGCGGCAGCGGCGCGTGGGCCGGCGGCGTGGTACAGGCGGCCAGGCCCAGGCAGGCACAGGCGGTGGCCAGGCGGGAAATCGTCAAGCGCATGGTAGCTCCTTTCAGCGGTTGGCCATGGCCGGCACGAGCACGCGATAGACTTCGATCACGGCCGGCCCCATGAGTACCAGCATGAGGGTGGGAAAGACGCAAAAGATCAGCGGGAACAGCAGTTTCAAGGCGATCTTCGCGGCCGCCTCCTCGGCCAGCAGGCTGCGCTTGCCGCGCAGATTTTCCGAGTGCACGCGCAGCGAGTCGCCCATGCTGGTGCCGAAGCGTTCAGACTGGATCAGCATGGCGACGAGGGTGTCGACATCTTCCACGCCGCTGCGCAAGGCCAGGTTGCGCAGCGCCTTTTCCTTGGAAAAGCCGGCGCGCATTTCCATCAGCACCAGCTGCAATTCCTGCGCCAGCACCACGCTTTTGATGTGGATTTCGCCCGACACCTTCACCAGCGCGCGCTCCAGGCTCAGGCCCGCTTCCACGCACACGGTCAGCAAGTCGAGCGCGTCGGGGATGTTTTCAAAGATGTCGCGCTGGCGCCGCTTGGCCGTGCTGGCCAGCACCAGGTTCGGCAGGTAATAGCCGACGGTGGCGCTGACGCACAGCAGCAACAGCAGCACGCTGCGCAGCTGCGCCGCCATGGCGCTGGCCGCATACAGCCCCAGTACGGTGGGAAACAGCAGGGCCAGCACGGTCTTGGCCGCAAAGTACAGGGCCGGCGCGCTGGCCTGGCGCCAGCCCGCGTTCATGAAGCGCGTGCGCAGTGGCGAGCGCTCCCAGCCCTCTTCCGGCAGCGACAGCTTGCTGAACGGCTGCGCCACGCGCGCCACGCGCTCCACCCAGCCCGTGTCGGCCACCGCCTCGCTGGCGGCCGGCGCCATGGAACCGAACAGGCGCTGGCGCAAGGCGCCGGGAAAGAAGATCAGCCACGCCAGCAAGGCCAGCGCCACCACCACGGCGAAAACGATCAACAGAAACAGCAGTTGCGGGCCAGTCATGGCATTTCCTCCGATTGATCGACTGACAAAACGTTCAGGGCTAGGCGTGTCGCCGAAGGCAGTACGACAGTACGACAAGGCGACGCAACAACGCCATGGACTTTTTTTCAGGCGATCTCTTAGATGCGGATGCGGATGACATTGCGCATCCAGACGACACCCAGCGCCACCATGCCGGCCGCGTACCACAGCAGCTTGATGCCGCTGGGATCCGTCCACAGCAGGCTGATGTATTGCGGGTTGACCAGCGCCATCACGCCGATCATCACCACCGGCATCAGCCCCAGCACCCACGCCGACATGCGCCCCTCGGCCGACAGCACGCGCACCTGCCCCAGCAGCTTCAAACGGGCGCGGATGATGCGCGCGATGCTGACCAGCACTTCGGCCAGATTGCCGCCCGATTCGCGCTGCACCAGCACGGCGATGACGAGGTAGCGCAAGTCCGTCAGCGGAATGCGCGCGGCCAGGTTTTGCAGCGCCTCGTTCATCGGCACGCCGTAATTGATCTCTTCGTGCGCCATCTTGAATTCGCCGCTGATCGGCTCATTGAGCTCATCGCCCACCATCTGCAGCACGTTCGAAAACGAGTGCCCGGCGCGCAGCGCGCGGGCCAGGAAATCGGCCGCTTCCGGCAATTGCGCCTCGATCTTTTTCAGCCGCGCCGCGCGCGCGCGCAGCACGACCATGCACGGCCCGCCGCCCGCCACGCCCAGCAGCAGCAAGGCGCCCGGCAGCGGCATGGGCCAGATGGCCAGCCACAGCAGTGCCAGCAGTAGCAAGCCGCCCGCGCCGCCCAGGAACTGCGCCACCGACCAGGACAAGCCCGATTGCAGCAGCAGGTGGTCGAGCTTTGCCGCCTGCGGCAGGCGCCGCAGCCAGCGCTCCAGGCCAGGCGAGCGCGCATAGCGGCGCTGCTTGAGGATGGAAACCCGCTCGCCGCCAGCCTCGCCGCGCGCCGCCATCAGCCGCAAGCGCCGGTTGATGCGCCGCGCCGCGCTGCCGTGCGTTCCCGCCCACCACAGCCAGGCCCCTTCCACCATCAGGATGCAGGCGGCGAACAGCAGCACGGCAAAGCCGTAGAACACCAGGTCCATGATTCCTCCCCCTTACTCATAAATTCGATCCGGGTCGAACACCGTGTCCGGCACCGGCGCGCCGAACATGCGCAGGCGTTCCGTGAAACGGGGCCGCACGCCCGTGGCGCAAAAGTGGCCCAGCACCTTGCCCGCGGCATCGACGCCCGTCTGCTCGAAGCGGAAGATTTCATGCATGGCGATGATGTCGCCCTCCATGCCCGTCACTTCCTGCAGGCTGACCAGCTTGCGCGCGCCGTCCGTCAGGCGCGACACTTGCATCACCACCGTCACGGCCGAACAGATCTGCTGGCGCGTGGCGCGCGGCGTCAGGTTCACGCTGGCCATGCCGACCATGTTTTCCAGCCGCGCCAGCGCGTCGCGCGCCGTGTTCGAGTGGATGGTCGCCAGCGAACCCTCATGCCCCGTGTTCATCGCCTGCAGCATGTCGAGCGCCTCGGCGCCGCGCACCTCGCCCAGGATGATGCGGTCGGGCCGCATGCGCAGCGCGTTGCGCACCAGCGCGCGCTGGCTCACTTCGCCCTTGCCCTCGATATTCGGCGGGCGCGTTTCCAGGCGCACCACGTGCGGCTGGCGCAGCGCCAGTTCGGCCGCATCCTCGATGGTGACGATGCGTTCGCTGCCGGGAATGAAGCCGGACAGCACGTTGAGCAGGGTCGTCTTGCCGCTGCCCGTGCCGCCCGAGATCAGGATGTTGACCTTGGCCTGCCCCAGCGCCTGCAGCACCTGCACCATGGGCGGCGTCAGGCTTTTGTAGTCGAGCAGATTGGCGATGCTCAAAGGCTGCACGGCAAAGCGCCGGATCGACAGGATCGGGCCATCGACGGCCAGCGGCGGAATGATGGCGTTGACGCGCGAGCCGTCCGGCAGGCGCGCGTCGACCATCGGGCTCGATTCGTCGACCCGCCGTCCCACGCGCGAGACGATCTTCTCGATGATCTTCATCAGGTGCGCATTGTCGTGGAAGGTCACGTCCGTCAACTGCAGCCGCCCGCCCCGCTCCACATACACCTTGTCGCAGGTGTTGACGAGGATATCGGACACGCTGGCATCGGCCAGCAAGGGTTCCAGCGGGCCGAAGCCCAGCATCTCGTGCTGGATGTCGAGCACCAGGCTATGCCGCTCGTGCTGGTTCAGGACGATGCGCTCTTCCTCGATCACGCGCTGCACCAGCAGCGCCAGCTCGTGCTTGAACTGTTCGGCCGTCAGGCGTTTCAGGCGCTCCAGGTCGATACGGTCGAGTATCGTCTGGTGCATGGTCTTTTTCAGTTCCTGGTAGGCGTGCAGCGCCAGCGCCCCTTGTCCATTCGTGGCGGGGCGCACCGTTTCATTCGCCGCCAGGCGTTCGCGTAAAGTCATCTCGGCTCCCATGATGGCTCCCGGCGGGAGCCTTGACATCCATCCCCGTCCTAAGCCTCGCTGCGGCTGAACAGGCGGTCGAACAGGCCGCGGCTTTCCGTCACGCGGCGCGCCGTCACCAGTTCCACCAGTTCGGCCAGGCTGCGCGCCACGGCGCTGGTGCGCGACAGCTGCAGCAGCGGAATGCCCTGGTTGACGGAATCGGTGGCGGCGATGTAATCGTTGGGCACCGTGTGCACCACTTCCGCGCCCAGCGCCTGCTCCAGGTCCGCCAGGCGCAGGCGCCCGCCCTTTTCATAGCGGTTGACGATCAGGCGCAAGCGCTCGCCCGGATAGCCGAGCGAACGGAAGATATCGAGCAGGCGGCGCCCGTCGCGGATGTCGGGCAAGGCCAGCTGCAGCACCGGATAGATGGCGTCGGCGTTGTCGAGCGCGCGCAGCGACAGCGCATCGATCTGGCGTCCCACGTCGAGCACGATGTAATCGTAGTGCTGGCGCGCCACGGCCAGGATGCGGTCCATGTGCTCGGGCTGCATGTCGACCTTGTGCGCCGGGTCGTCGGCCGCCGCCAGCACGCCGAAGTTCGGCGTGATGTGCACCAGGCACGAGGCGAGAAAGGCGCCGTCCATGCGCGCGATCTGCGCGCAGATGTCGGACAAGGTCATGGCCGGCTTCTGGTCCGAGACATACAGGGTGGCGTCGCCGAACTGGCCGTGCAGGTCGATCAGCAGCACCTTGCAGCCGGCCAGGCTGGCCAGCGCGTAGGAAAAATTCGTCGACAGGAAGGTGGCGCCGCTGCCGCCCTTGCACGAGATGAAGGCGAGCACTTTGCCGTCGCGCATCTGCGTCACGCCGGCCTGGATATCGACCCGGTCCATCGCTTCGTGGAAGGCCTTGTGCACCAGCGGCAGCTGCAGCACTTCGCGCATGCCGGCGCGCATGGCGCGGATCAGCACATCCTGCTGCTGGCCGCGCGTGAGCAGCATCAGCACGGCCAGCGGATACTGGCGCGCCAGGCGCTCGAGCAGGTCGGCTTCGTCGGCATCGATGCCGCTGGCGTCGACGATCACCAGCTCGGGCGCTTCGGGCAGCATGCGCTCGACGGCGTCGCGCAAGCCGCTGCGCCGGTCCAGCAGCCGCAGCACGGGCATGCGGGCCGCGCCTTGCGCCGCGATTTCATCGTGCAGGCTGGCGTCGCGGGTAATCATCAAGGCTTTCATCCCCCCTCCTTCATTCAAGGCACTACATTCGGCTGCGCCGACGCACTGGCGCTCATGGACAAAAGCCGGGATTGTCCGCGTAGCCCAGCGACTCGGCCACCGCCATGGTGGTCCCGCTGGGCAAACGTATGGCGCCTGCGCCGGAGGGAAACATCATCCCCAGCAGCGGCAGGATGGGCCGGTACGGCACGCGCTCGCAGCGCGCGCCGACGCCGGGCTGGCACAGGCGCGCGCGCACGAAGCGGATGCAGCTGGCGCCGTGCGGATCGTCCAGGCAATTGATGCGGTTGCGCTGCGGGCAACCCGGCAACACCGTCACCGGCAGTGCCGCCAGCGCGGCGCCGCCACCGCTCTCCGACAAGTAATCGATGCGCACATGCGCGTCGCCGAGGCCACCGCCGAGCGGCAGCGTGCCCGGCGTGGCGCGCAGCACGGCGTGCGTGCGCACGGCTTGCAAGGCGCCGGCATTGCTGAAATCGGTGACGGCGGCCGCGCGCGCCGCGCGCCGGGTAATTTCATGCACCATGTTCCACATGTACACGGCGCGCGCCATTTCCAGCATGGCGAACAGGAACAGGAAGAACAGCAGCGCCAGCATGGCGAATTCGACGGCGAAGACGCCGCGCTGGCGCTGCCGGCGGAGGCGCGGGTTAATGGACATAGCGCAACGTCGCGTTGGCCCGCAGCGGGATCGGCGCCAGTTGCGGCAGCCACTTGCGGGTCAGCCCCGGCAGGAAATCGACCGGCATGTCGGCGGTGACCTTGATGCGCACCTGCAGCGGCGCCGTCGCGTAGCTGCCGCAGGCGTAGGAATCGTCGGCATACACGCATTCCACGTTGACCCATGCGGGATTGATGCCCGGCCAGCTTTCCGCCATCGCCTCGGCCACCATCTCCCGGGCCAGCGCGGCGCCCTGGCTCGCCGCGTCGAACTTGCCCATCTGCGGCAGCGGCATGGTCGCCATGTAGCGCGCCGCATCGTGCGCGCTTTTTTGCAGGGCCGTGTACACCAGCAGCGCACGGCCGAACAGCAGCACGAAAGGCAGCAGCGCCATGAAAAACAACAGGATCAGCGCCAGCTCGATGGCGGCGACGCCGCCCTGGCGGCGCGCAGCACGGCAAGGCGGCCTCATTGCAGCAGCTCCGCGGGGCCGGCCAGCGCGCCCTCGTCCACCAGCCCGGCAAATTCGGCGCTCAATACGCCATTGCTGGCCGGCGCCGTCATGAAGAAGCGGCCGATGCCGCGCACCCGCGCCAGCACGTCGCTGCCGGCCGGCACGGGACAAGCCAGCAGGGGAATATGCAGCAGGCGCCGCTGCGCCACGCCCGTGTTGCTGGCCGGCGCCGTCTGGAAGCCCAGCGTCTGGTAGGGCGGCGTGGCTGGGTAGCCGGACTTGGCGGCCGGCGCGGCCGGGCTGGCCGGATACAGCCTGGGCCAGTCGCTGGTGGCAAACGGCAGATAGCCGCCGGCCGGCTTCGGGTTGCTGTACCTGGCCGCCCGGGAAAACGACCACAGCGGTCCATAGCTGCCGACGGCGGGCGGCGTCGCATTCGATTCCGGATCGGCCACGGACAGCAGCGGATTGCCCGTGCTCAGGGCGCTCGGCGCGTCGGGCGTGTTCATCATCCACCAGCTCGCGGCCGTATTCGGATAGGCGCGGATATTCGTGTCGGGCGGCGCCGTGACGGCATGGCAGCCGCTGCCCGCATGCTGGTTGAAGCGCGCGTTGAAGGCCGTCCACAGCGCGGCGGGAAAAGGCCGGTGCACATGCACCTGGGCGCCGCCGATGCGCGGATACAGCACCGTGCCGCTGCAGACAAACGGCAGCACGCTCGCTTCGCCGACCTGCTGCGACGACCCCAGCACGCCCGGCTGGCCCAGCGGATTGAGCACGAAGTGTTCGGCCGCGGGGCCATGCGGATTGAGTTTTAACAGGTTATACGCCACGCCGCGGCGAAAGCCATATTCCAGCAACTCGACGGCCGGCAGCAGCGCCGCATTCGTGCGCGGGCTGGCCGCGCTGGCCGACAGCGCGCAGATGGCCAGCGGCGTCAGGTACAAGCTGGTGCGACCCGCCACGGCGCGCGCGCCCGTCTCCAGGGTGCGCAGCGCCGGCGACCAGGCGCCGAGGAACGCCGTCGCCACCCGTCCCAGCGAGGGGGTACTGGCTTGCGTATCGACGCGCACGAACAGCGCCGTGGCGGCGTCGGGCACGGCGCCAGCCGCATGCCAGCCGCTGGCAGGCGCGTCGGGCGCGCTGGCGAAGCGGATGCTGGCGTCAGACAGGATGGCGCCCTGCATGCGGCGGCGCCATGCGCTGCGGTCGGCCGCGCTACCCTTGGCTTTTTCCACGGCGACGAGCAAGCCCTCGGGCGTGCCCACCAGTTCCGCGGCCGCCGCCATCGCCGCATTGTCGGCCAGGTTCTGCAGTTCCGTCTTGCGGCCGATGACTTGCCCCACATCGAGCGCCAGGCCGACAAAGCCCAGCACCACGATGAGCAGGATGGAAAAGGCGATCAGCATCGCCCCGCGCTGGCCCTGGCGTCTATTTGCCACTGCCGCCTCCCAGCATGAATTGCACCGGCTGCGGCGCCTGGGCATTCGGTTCGGCAAACGAGGCGCGGTAGCGCTGCATGACGGCGTGCGCACTGGGTCCGTCGAGGCCATCGGCCGGCGCGCGATTGCCCGCGCCGGCCGGATCGCGCACCTGCTGCGCCATGGACAGGCGCACGGCGTCGCCGAAGCGCCGGTCCAGCTGCGGCGTGCTGCCGTGCGCGCAGGCGGCCAGCTGCACGGCCAGGGCCAGGGCGGCGCAGCGCCGCAGCGACGTCAAGAGCGAGTTCGGCATGGCGTATCTCCCCGTCTCATTTCAACTCGAAACCGTTGGCTGCGCGCGGCGGCGGCACGGACGGCGGCGTGCCTTCCATCTTGCCGCCCAACATCAAGTCCATGCGCGAAGGCGGCGCCAGTTGCGCCGTCGGCAGCACGGCATCGGCCGGCAAGGGTTTGACCAGGTGCGCGGTAATGACGAACAGCAATTCCGTGCGGTCGTGCTGGAAATCCGTGCTGCGAAACAGCGCACCGAGGATAGGCACTTCGCTGAGCCAGGGCACGCCCGTGATGTTGCTCACCTGGTTATTCTTGATCAAGCCGCCGATGGCGTAGCTCTGGCCGTCGAACAGCTGCACCGTGGTCGAGGCGCGCCGCGTGGTGATGACAGGCAAGATCGAACGCCCGCTGACGCCGGCCGCGGAAATGCCCACGCCCTCGCGCGACAGTTCCGACACTTCCGGCGCCACCTTCAAATTGATGCGCCCGCCCGACAGCACGGTGGGCGTAAAGCGCAGGCCGACGCCGTATTCGCGCTCTTCCAGCGTGATCTTGTTGTTGTCCTGGCCGACGGGAATGAAGATCTTGCCGCCGGCCAGAAAACTGCCCTCTTGCCCGCTGATCGCCATCACCGTCGGTTCGGCCAGGATGCGCACCAGGCCATCCTGTTTCTGCGCCTCGATGGTCAGCTGCTGGCGGCCATTCGACTTGCGCACGTCGAGTAAACCATTGGCCGTGCCGCTGAGGAAGTTCGACAGCAAGGTGGTGGCCCAGCTGCCGGACGCGAGGCGCAGGGTGGCGCCCACTTCCAGCCGCTCCAGCAGGGACTTCGACACTTCGGCAATCTGCACGGCCAGCATCACCTGCTGCGGCGCACTGACGTCGAGCATGTTGATGATGCGGCTGTGCGCGCCACCCGCGCCGCTGGCGGGCGCCGTGGCGGCGGGCGGCATGGCGGCGCCATCGGCCGGCTTGGGCAGCGCCAGCGCTACCGTGGCGCGGCGCACGTAGGCGTGCGCCAGCTCGACGGCGCGCAGCACGGCGCCCGCATCTTGCACCGTGCCCGACAGTACAAGAGTGTCGGCCACGGCCGTGACGCGGATGGCTTTTTCTTCCGGCATCAGCGCCGCCAGGGTCGTTTGCAGGCCGGCCGGGTCCATGCTGACGCTGACGTTCACCACGCTGCACACGCCGCTGCGTCCCTGGATGATCATATTCGTGCTGCCCACGTCGACGCCGACCACGTACAAGGTGTCGGGCGCGACCAGCATGGCTTGCACCACGGCCGGATTGCCGACGCTGCGCTGCTGTACCGCCTCGGGCAGGCGCAGCATGCTCGACTTGCCCACCTGCAGCTGCAAGTGGCCGGGCGAAGCCGCTTCACCGCCGCAGCGCGGGCCAGGATCGGCCGCCGCGCCGGCAAGCGGCGACAGCAGGCAGAACATTATCAGCAGGGCGCGGTTCATGAGCGTGTCCATGGTTGAGCAAGGCAAAGGCCAAAAGACTAAAAACATTCGCGCGACTGGCGCGTCCCGTCGATGACGCCGCTGCACAGGCGCTGCGGCGCCGGCGGCGCCTTCGCCACGCGCACGGGACGCGGCGCGGCGGCCTGCACGGGCGCGGCGGCAGGAGGGGCCGGCTCGGCGTCATGCGGTCCGCCCAGCAGGGTCAGCTTGGTGGCGCCCGCCGTCACACCTGGCTGCGGGTCGACCTGGTTGCGCAGCACCAGCGACAGGCTGCCCACGCTGCGCGCCAGATCCAGGTTTTCCGCCTGTTCCGGCGTCACTTCCAGGGTCACCGCATTGACCACGCGCGGCTTGGTCTCGTCGCGCCCCACTTCCTGCGCCACGGCCAGCACGAGGATGCGTTCGAGCACGATCTTGGAAATGTTGCGGCTTTGCGGAAACGCGCGGTCGCCGGCATCCTGCTGGGTGCTCACGATGATGTCGACATAGTTGCCCGGCAAAGCGAAGCCGGCCACGCCGATCACATCGTTGACGCGCACGGTGATGGCGCGCCGCCCTTCCGTGATCAGGGCCGACAGGCCGCCCAGGGTGCCGGCCGGCGCCAGCTTGGCCTCGCTCAGCGGCTCGCCGCGCAGCACGCTGGTTTTCAGCACCCTTCCCGCCAGTGTGGCCGGGTCTTGCAGCGCGCCCTGCGGCAAGCTTTCCGCCGGCCACTCGGCCAGGCGCAGCATCTCGGGCGTCAGGCGCTGGCCCAGGTTGACATCGCTGGCGGCCACGACGATCTTGCCCTTGCCGGCCGGCGTCTGGCGCAGCAGCCAGTGCGAGGCCAGCAGCACGGCCAGCAGGCCCAGCACGACCGCCAGGCCCATCATCAGGAGGGCGCGCCGGTTCTTCATGCGATGCGCTCGCACAGGCTGGCGGCCGGCATGTCGCAGCTGGCGAACAGGCTGCTCCATGCCTGTTCCAGGGCGGCCACCGTCAGGCGCGCCTCGCTGCCGGCAAAGCCGGCGAAGTCGCCTATGCGCGCCAGCAATTCCTGCGGATAGCTGGCCAGCAAGGGCCGTCCCTGCGCGCCATGCAGCTGCAGCAGATGGTTCAGGACCTGCTCGTCGATGGCCATGCCGGCCAACCGGCATTGCTGGCGGAACAGGGCGCGATAGGCGCTCTCGGTCAGCGGCCCCACCTGCACCTTGTAGCCGATGCGGCGCAGCAAGGCGGCGTCAAACAGCTCGTCCGGCGGCACGTTCGTGGCCAGCACGAGGGCATTGTCGAACGGCACGCTGATCTGCACGCCGCCGGGCAAGCCCAGCTGGTCGCTGCCGCGCGCCAGCGGCTGCATCAGCCGCGTCAGCAGTTCTTGCGCCCCCAGGCGCTGACGGCCCAGGTCGTCGATGATCAGCATGCCATTGTTGGCGCGCACATGGGGCGGCGCCTGGTAGCAGCCGCCACTGGCGTCATGGCGCAGCTCCAGCATGCCGGCGTCGAGCTCGGCGCCCACGTGGATCACGGGACGCTGGCACAGCACCCAACGGATGTCCGTGCTGCGCCGCTCCAGCGCCTGGCGCGCATGGCTGACGTGCTGCGGCGCGGGCGGCAGGTGCTGGGCCGGATCGTACAACTGGATGATGTCCTGGCCGACGACGATGGCGTAGGGCACGGCGACCAGCCCGTGCAGCAATTGTCCCAGCTGCAGCGCCAGGGTCGACTTGCCGCTGCCGGGCGGACCGTACAGCAGCAGCGAGCGTCCCGAATGCAGGGCTGCGCCGACCACGTCGAGCATGCCCGGCCCCGCATGGGCACCTCCCAGCACGGCGGCCAGATCGTCGCTGCCGACGCGCTGTTCCTGCGCCAGCCACGACTGGCGCGCCACCATGGCGCGGTACGCTTCCAGGGTGACGGGAGCGGCACCGATATACGCGCAGCGCTCGAGGAAGGCGCTGGCGCGCTGCTTGCCGGCGCCCGTCAACTGGTACTGCACGTCGATATCGGATTCGCCGCGCCAGGCCACTTCGGCCATCTGCTCCGTCACCATGAAATCGAGCACTTCGCGCAAGACATTGATCGACAGGCGCAAGCGCGTCGTCAGCGCGGACAGGTGCGTCTTGCCGCCCACAAACATCAGCTTGGCGATCAGCTCGACCACCAGCGGCCGCTCGAGTCCCGTTTCACGCAAGCTCTTCGGCTGCGGAGGCAGGGGCGGCATCAGGTTCGCGTCGGCAGGGCGCGGCGCACTCTCGGTGCTCAGGGAATAGTCGACCTCGGTCATGCTGCGTCTCCAAGCCGGTTAAGAGGGCATTCAACAGAATTCATTCTAGCGAGCGGAGACTGGCGCCCATTGATCAAGAGCAATGAATACCAATCAGAAATAATGACGCCCCTGCACCGCCAGGCAGCCCAGGGCAATGGCCAGGCCGTACGGCATGTTGCCCACGCTGGCCTGGCTGCCGAGTGCAGTTGGCGCCAGGGGAATGCCGGCCATGCGCGCGATCATCGGCCACAGCAGCTGGCGCAGATTGCCCAGGCAGGCGCGCCACTTTCCCTGCCAGGTGATCATCAGCACGGCCATCACGCCGCCCAGGACGAACGTGGCGAAACAGATCTGCAGCACGGGCCAGGGGCCGGCAAAGGCGCCCGCCATGGCGATCAGCTTGACGTCGCCGGCGGCCATGCCGCGCAGCACATACAAGGGTAAAAAGAGGAAAAAGCCCGTCGCCATGCCGCCCAGCCACACGGGCAGCACGCTGTGCGGCCACAGCCACAGATGCAGGGCCAGGGCGGCGAGGATGCCGGACAACACCACACCATTCGGTATCTTGCGGCGGATCAAATCACTGACGGCGGCCCCCGTCACAAAGCACAACAACAGCAAATCGCACAAGGCATACGCTGGCATGGCACACCTCCCGAAAAAAAACCCGCCACTGGCCGGCCAGCGGCGGGCACCCGCTTAGGGCGTCAACACCAGGTTCGACGAAATGTCGGTGAGGACGGCCAGCAAGTTGGTCTTGATCAGCAAGAAACCGGCCGTGATGGCGGTAGCCATCAAGGCCGCAATCAAGCCGTATTCGATTGCCGTAATGCCATCCTCATCCTTGACAAACTGCTGTACTGCCGACAGGAAGGTATGCATGACAAGCTCCCAAAAGTGAATCACAAGTCCCTGGCGCAATCGGGTGTGAAACATTGCCCATTCCTGCTAATATGTTTCCTGCCGTAAATTTCTGCGCCATTGCATTGACTATAAAGCGTCCACGTTTTGGCAAATTGACGCGCCACAAGTTTCCATATGGAAATTATCAAACCCTGTCGACATGTCGGCTGACGCAAACAAATGTTGCGATCTGGATTGAAAGCCTTCGTCAGGGCAAGTTTTTTGCAATGCAGTGCATGAATCTCATGTATTTACATGAAATATTGCATACGTTAATTGCCTATTAGGCAAAAAGACATTATCCTGCTTAGCTCTTCTTTGGAAAGGCCTCTCGCCCGGCGGTACAGAGCGTCATGCCACCAAATAAATCTTGGCTTCTTGTAGACGGACGCGAACATGCTCTTGCTTGATGCAATGCTGGTATGACGACACTTGTGTGACTACTTTCCAGAGATCGACAATGGATTCCCTACTGAAACACATGGTGGACATGACCGGGCACCGCGACCACACGATGCTCGACATCTCCGTGATCTCGGCGGTCCAGGAACTCGCTGCCGCATCGCAGACCCGTGTGCTGGCCCTGACCACCGTGCGGGGCCAGGTGTTCGTGCGGTCGCGGGCCATCATCGTGGCGGGCAGCGTGGCCCGCATGGAAGAGCATACCGATCCTACCCTGCCGGGCGAACCGCTGTCGGACTACCCGGCCCTGGCCGCCTGCATCAAGCGCCATGAAGCGAGCGCCGACACCCTGTGCGCCGACGGCCGCCACCTGCTGTGGCTGCCCATCTGGATCGGCGACCAGGTCACCACCTGCCTGGAAATCACCAATCCCACGCCCTACACGGGCGCCACCATCCAGGTGATCGGCGGCATCGTCAGCGTGTACCGCAATTTCCAGAACCTGCTCGACTACAGCGAACGCGATTCGCTCACCGGTTTGTTGAATCGCAAGACCTTCGACGACCAGCTGGCAAAAATCCTGCAAAGCCGCGGCGAACCGGAAGCGGAAAAGCCGCGTCCCGTGGATGAAGAACGGCGCCACCATACGGATACGGAACGGCAATGGCTGGCCGTGATCGACGTCGATCATTTCAAACTGGTCAACGATAAATTTGGCCACCTGTATGGCGATGAAGTGCTGATCCTGATCGCCAACCAGCTGCAATCGTCGTTCCGCTCGCAAGACCGCATCTTCCGCTTCGGCGGCGAGGAATTCGTCGTGCTGCTGCGCTCGATCACCCTGGAAAATGCGCAGAAAATCATCGACCGCTTCCGCACCAATGTCGAGGCGCACGACTTCCCGCAAGTGGGCAGGGTGACCGTCAGCGTGGGTTTCGTCAGCATCAACGCCTACGAGGCGCCCGTCATCATCCTCGGCCGCGCCGACCAGGCCCTGTATTACGCGAAGAGCCATGGCCGCAACCTGGCGTGCCACTATGACGAACTGGTCGCCAAGGGCCTGTTAACTACCATTACCTCGAACGATACGGCGGAATTTTTCTAGGCATCCGCCAGCGATAAAAAGCGCATAGGATCGACTTGCCACTTGGCCGCCGACTCATGGCCGACGATCTTGTCGGCGCCGCCGAAGCCGAAGCCGCGCGACAGGTCGACCGTTTCCGGCTTGATGTAGGTCTTGCTCTTCGTACTGAAAAACACATTCACCTTCGGCGCCAGCAGATTGCTTTCGTGCGCCTCGATGACGACGGCCAGGCGGCCCGATTCCAGCATCACCATGGTGCCTACCGGATAGATACCCACGCAACGCATGAAATCCTGCGCGAACACGGGATTGAAGTGGAATTTGCTCCACTCGTAGATCTTGCGCAAGGCTTCGGCCGCGGGAATGCCCTTGTGATAGCTGCGGTCCGACGTCAGCGCGTCATACACGTCGACGATGGCGGCCATCTGCGCCAGTTCGCTGATGGCGTCGCCGGCCAGCTGGTCCGGATAGCCGCTGCCGTCGCGCCGTTCGTGGTGGTGCAGGGCGATATCGAGCGGTATCGCGCCCACCTCGGGCGACTGGCGCAGGATGTCGTAGCCGTCGCGCGGATGGCGCTTGATCAGGGCAAATTCTTCCGGCGTCAACGGACCGGGCTTGTTCAGCACGCTGTCGGGCACCAGGGCCTTGCCCGTGTCGTGCAGCAAGCCGCCAAGGCCCGCCTGGTGCGTGGTCGTGGCATCGATGCCGCGCGAGCGGCAAAACGCCACCAGCAGCGCGCACACGCTGACGGAATGCAAAAAGGTGTAATCATCCTTGGTCTTGATGCGCAACAAGCCGACGAGGGCGCCGGGATTGCGCAGGATCGATTCGGTGATGTCTTGCACCGTGTGCTGCACGCGGTCGAGCTCGACGGCCTTGCCCAGGCGCACATCGGCCATCACCGTGCGCACCAGGCTGGTCGCCTGCCGCCGCACCTGCGTGGCGCGCGCCAGTTCCATGCCCAGCGACACGCGCGTGACCACTTGCAGCGGCGCGGCGATCTGCACCAGTTCGCGCTCCGTCTCGGCACGCGCCTGCGCCACGGTGGGCGCGTCCTGCACGTCGAGGCCCTTGCCGCTGTCGATCACCACGTCGTGGATGCCGGCCTGCATGATCTTGCGGATTTCATCGTCGCTGCGCAACAGGAAACGGTTGCGCACGAATGGATGCGTCATCCAGTCGCAACTGAGGTCATGGATGTACATGCCCACTTTTAATTGAGACGAATCAACTTTCTTGAGCATGCTGTCATCCCACAAATACACGGCTGGAGCACCGAAGGCGCTAGAATGAGTATAACAAAATTGTTATTCTGCTGGCCGCGTTCGGCGCTGTGGCGCAACACCCGGTTTTTTCCGCTCAACGCACCGCTTCTGGGACCCATGGAACTGCGCCAATTACGCTACTTTGTTGCCATCGTCGACCACGGCTCGCTGTCGCGCGCAGCCCTGATCCTGCACGTGGCGCAGCCAGCCCTGACGCAGCAGCTGCGCCAGCTGGAAGAGGAACTGGGCGTGCAGCTGCTGCACCGCTCGGCGCAGGGCGTGCTCAGCACGGATGCGGGCAAGGTGTTTTACGAACATGCGCAGGCGATCCTGAAACAGGTGGCCGACGCCCGCTCGGCCGTCACGCAAAGCGCCACGCGGCCGTCCGGCAATGTCACCCTGGGCTTGCCGCACAGCATATCCGGCGCCCTGGCCCTGCCCCTGCTGCTGGCCGCGCGCGAACGCTATCCCGAAATCACCCTGCAACTGACGGAAGAAATCACGGGCAACCTCAATGAACAGCTCAAATCGGGCCGCATCAACCTGGCCGTGCTGTTCGACGACGGCCAGCTCACGCCCTTTGCCTGCAGCCCGCTGGTGGAAGAGGAGATGCGTTTTATCTGCCGCAACGATTCGCCGTTCGCGCCCGCCAGCCATGCCGTGTCGTTCCAGCAAGCCTTGAGCGCCACCCTGATCCTGCCGGGCCTGCAGCATGGCGTGCGCCCGCGCATCGACAGCCGCGCGCGCGAGCTGGGCCTGGAAACGGCGAACGTGATCGAGATCAACTCGATCGCCATCCTGAAATCGGCCATCCTGGCCGGCATGGGCGCCACCATCCTGCCGGCCGCCCCCCTGCTGGCCGAGCTCGACAGCGGCGCCATGCGCAGCTACGCCATCCACAGCCCCGTCCTGTCGCGCACGGTGGCCCTGTGCGCCTCGAAAAACATTCCCCTCACCAATGCGGGCAACGCCGTGAAAAACCTCGTGCTGCAAGTGGCCGCCGAACTGTGCGGCAGCGGGCGCTGGGTGGGGGCGCATGTGCTCGCGCCCATGGCATAAGTATTTCTTATACCCCCATCGGCAAAGCGTATTTGCCCCCTTTCCTGACTCGTTCTACACTGACCACATTAACTATTTTAAATTTAAAATAGTTATGTGCCGCCCACACGCGGCCATCCCGTCTGCACAGTGCGCGCCTTACCGGGCGCGTCCCTTGTACAGCCGATATCTGAAACACCCTTTTGGAGACAGCCATGTCCGTGACCACGGAAAACGGCTCCGCAGCGTTCGCTAGAAACGCCGGTGCCGCGCCATCTACGCCCCCCGACACTTCCCGTTTGACCACCGTCAGCCTCGACGACAAATACACGGCCACTTCCGGCGCCATCTTCCTGTCCGGCATCCAGGCCCTCGTGCGCCTGCCCATGATGCAGCGCCTGCGCGACCAGGCCGCTGGACTGAACACGGCCGGCTTCATCTCCGGCTACCGGGGTTCGCCCCTGGGCGGCCTCGATGAAAACCTGTGGAAAGCCAAGAAACAGCTGGAAGCGCACCACGTGCAGTTCGTGCCTGGCGTCAACGAAGACTTGGCCGCCACGGCCGTCTGGGGTTCGCAGCAAGTCGACCTGATCGGCCCGGCCAAGTATGACGGCGTATTCGCCATGTGGTACGGCAAGGGTCCGGGCGTGGACCGCTGCGGCGATGTCTTCAAGCACATGAACCATGCGGGAACGTCAAAACTGGGCGGCGTGCTGCTGGTGGCCGGCGACGACCATGGCGCGTATTCATCGACCCTGCCGCACCAGTCCGACCATCTGTTCTCCGCCTCGATGATCCCCGTCTTGTATCCGTGCAACGTGCAGGAATACCTGGACCTGGGCATCCACGGCTGGGCCATGTCGCGCTTTTCCGGCTGCACGGTGGCCTTCAAGGCGCTGGCCGACACGGTCGAATCGTCGGCCTCCATCGATGCCGACCCGTTCCGCGTGGAAGTCAAGATTCCGCAGGATTTCGTCATGCCAGAAGGCGGCCTGAACGCGCGCCTGTCGAGCATCCCGCTGGGCCAGCAGGCGCGCAACCAGGAAGCGCTGATGCAGGACTACAAGATCTATGCGGCCCTCGCCTACGCGCGCGAAAACAAGCTCAACCACACCACCATCGACAGCCCGAACGCCAAGCTGGGCATCATTGCCTCCGGCAAATCCTACCTGGACGTGCTCGAAGCGCTGGAAGAGCTGGGCATCGATGAGCAGATGGCGGCCGACGTCGGCATGCGATTGTTCAAGGTGGCCATGCCGTGGCCGCTGGAACCGGATAGCGTACGTGAGTTTGCGCAAGGTCTCGATGAAATTCTCGTGGTAGAAGAGAAGCGACAGATCGTCGAATACCAGTTGAAAGAGCAACTCTACAACTGGCGCGACGACGTGCGCCCACGCGTCATCGGCAAGTTCGACGAAAAAGGCGAATGGGTGGCGCCGCGCGGCGAATGGCTGCTGACGTCCAAGGCCGACTTTTCCGTCTCGCAAGTGGCAAGAGTCATCGCCAGCCGCATCGCGCGCCTGATTTCCGACCCCGTCACCTGCGACCTGATCAAGGCACGACTGAGTTTCCTCGACGCCAAGGACGCAGTATTGAAAAAGGCCGTGAACACGCCGTTCCGCCCCGCCTTCTACTGCTCCGGCTGCCCACATAACACGTCGACCAAGGTGCCGGACGGCAGCCTGGCGCTGGCAGGCATCGGCTGCCACGTGATGGCCACGTCGATCTACCCGGAAATGAACAAGCTGACCACGCACATGGGCGGCGAAGGCGCGCCGTGGATCGGGCAAGCGGCGTTTTCCGAATTGCCGCACGTGTTCCAGAACTTGGGCGACGGCACGTATTTCCACTCCGGCTACCTGGCCATCCGCGCCGCGCAGGCCGCCAAGGTGAACATTACCTACAAGATCCTCTACAACGACGCCGTCGCCATGACGGGCGGACAGCCCGTGGACGGCCTCATCACCGTACCGATGATGGCGCAGCAAGTGGCGGCCGAAGGCATCGCCCGCATCGCGCTGGTCACGGAAGACTTGAGCCGCTACAGCGACCGCAGCAACCTGCCCGCCCACCTGACCTTGCACGACCGCAAGGACATGGATGCCGTGCAGCGCGAGTTGCGCGAGGTGCAAGGCGTGTCCGTGCTGATCTACGACCAGACTTGCGCGGCCGAGAAACGCCGGCGCCGCAAGAAAGGCGAATATCCGGATTTGCCTAAACGCATGGTCATCAACGACGCCGTCTGCGAAGGCTGCGGCGACTGCGGCGTGCAATCGAACTGCGTGTCGATCTTGCCGAAAGAGACGGAATTTGGCCGCAAGCGCACCATCGACCAATCCTCGTGCAACAAGGATTACTCGTGCGCCAAGGGTTTTTGCCCCAGCTTCGTCACCGTCGAAGGCGGCAACCTGAAAAAAACCAAGACGGGAGCGAGTAAAGCGGGCGAGACGGACAACTTCGGCCCGTTGCCGGAACCGGTCCTGCCCGGCTGCGACGCGCCGTACAATATCCTCATCAACGGCATCGGCGGCACGGGCGTCATCACCGTGGGCGCGCTGATGGGCATGGCGGCCCACCTGGAAGGCAAGGGCGCATCCGTGCTGGACATGACGGGCATGTCGCAAAAGAACGGTTCCGTCACCTCGCACGTGAAAATCGCCCGCTCCCCCGCGCACATCCGCGCCCAGCGCATCGCCACGGGCGAAGCGGACCTGATCCTGGGCTGCGACATGCTGACGGCCGGCGCGCAGGATGCCGTGTCGAAAATGCGTCCTGGCCGCAGCCTGGCCGTCGTCAACCTGCACGAGCAGCCGCCGGGCACGTTTGCGCAAAATGCCGACTGGCAATATCCGACGGCGGAAGTGCGCCAGCTGATCGAGGAATCCGTGGGCGGCGCGGACGCGGCCGACTTCATCGACGCGACGAAACTGGCCACGGCGCTGATGGGCGATTCGATCGCCGCCAACCTGTTCATGCTCGGCTACGCGTGGCAAAAAGGCCGCATCCCGCTGACGGAAGCGGCCTTGCTGCGCGCCATCGAACTCAATGGCGTGGGCATCGAGTCGAACAAGAAAAGCTTCCTGTGGGGCCGCCGCGCCGCCGTCGACGTACGCCGTGTCACGCAGATCGCCACGCCGTCACAAGCGATCATCATGCAAATGCCGCAAAGCCTCGATAGCGTCATCAAAAAACGCGTGGAGTTCCTCACGGCTTACCAGAATGCCCCGTATGCGGATGGTTATTTGACCCTGGTCAAACAGGTGCGCGACCGCGAAAACACCTTGGGACTGGGCCAAAAGCTGTCGACGGCTGTCGCCAAGAGCTATTTCAAGTTGCTGGCCTACAAGGATGAATACGAAGTGGCGCGTTTGTACACGGATGGCCGTTTCGTGGAGCAATTGCAACAGCAGTTCGAAGGCAATTTCTCCGTGAAATTCAACCTGGCGCCACCGCTGTTTGCGAAAAAGGATGCCAAGGGCCACCTCGTGAAAGCGGAGTTCGGTTCCTGGATGTGGCGCGCCTTCAAGCTGCTGGCGAAAGCCAAGGGTCTGCGCGGCGGCACCTTCGACGTCTTCGGTTACACGGCCGAGCGCAAGATGGAACGCGCGCTGATCGTCGAATACCGCGAATTGCTGGCCGGCATGCTGGCCAACCTGACGGCGGACAACCTGGCCACTTGCGTGGAACTGGCGACCCTGCCCGAAAAAATCCGCGGCTTCGGCCACGTCAAGGAAGCGGCCGTCGCCACGTATCGCCAGGACAAGGCGAGATTGCTGGCCAAGCTGGCGGACGGCAGCAAGCACGCGGCGTAAGCCGGTCAGCTGGGCTTGAAATGAAAACGCAGAGCCTCGGCTCTGCGTTTTTTTCATTCAGGGCAGCGCCCCACCGTCGCCCCCGGCAACAGCACCGGTTGCCAGATTTCCTGCAGCCGTTCCGGCGGCGTGCCGGCCAGCAGGGATTGCAGCATTTCCACCATCTTCGCGCCGGCGCGGCGCAGGTCGGGCTGGTCGATGGTGGTGACGTTGATGCCGATCAAGGTGTCTTCCACATTGCCCCAGACGATGACGGAGATTTCCTTGCCGATCTCAATACCCGCATCCATCAGCGCGCGCACCACGCCCACGCCGGACAAGTGATTGTCGACGATGACGGCCGTGGGACGGGGCGAGCAAGCCAGCAACTGCTGCATGGCCTGGTAACCGCTGCGGCGATCAAAAGTATTGTCGAGCAAATAGTGGGGATCGACCGGCAAGCCCGCTTGCGCCATGCAGCGGATAAAGCTTTCCTTGCGCTCATAAGCAAAATGCAGCTCCAGCGGCGCACTCAGCAGGGCGATGCGCTGGTGGCCGTGCGCGGCCAGGAACGACACGGCCAGGTCGATGCCCGTGTCGTTGTCGTAATCAAAATACGCATACGGCGCGTCGATGCGCGTGCGGCCATTCGCGACAAAGGGAAAGCCCACTTTCGTCAAATACGCGATGCGCTCGTCGACCACCTTGGTGCGGCCCACCACGAGGCCATCGACCTGGCGCCCGCGCACCATGGTTTCATACGAGGGCTGTTCATTCTGCGGCGACACGGGGGCGATGATCAAACTCATCTTCGACGCTTCGACGGCATCCGACATGCCATTCACCACGGAAAGAAAGACGCTGTCGCCCAGGTCGCTGGGCAGCAGCGGATAGATCATGCCCAGCACATTGGTGCGGCCGACGGCCAGGCTGCGCGCCAGCGGGTTGGGCCGGTAGCCGACTTTCTTGGCGGCGGCCAGGACGATTTCACGGGTGCGGGAATTGACTTCCGGATAGCCGTTCAACGCCCTGCTGACTGTCGTTTTCGACATGCCGAGGGCAATTGCGAGGCTCTTGAGATTCATGTTAACTACCTGTCTGTATGGCAAAAGAAACCAACTCTGACCGTCAATTATAGCCCAGAGCGCCAAACAGACCGCGCATTCGCGTGCGCAGACACGGTAGAAAAACAACAACACATTGACTATTTAAAAAGCAACGTTTTAAATGCGACCATTTTTTCTTCTTCCCGGCACGGCATCCGTGATGGCAGACAAACAAGGGCCACAGGCGACAGCGGGTACTCACTTTGACAAGTGTCTCGCCAGCGCCGGCATGCCGCTGCGGCAACACACAGCGCGCACGATAGCATTATCAAGAAAACATAATTCACTGGAACTGTGCGAGAATTTGTCCTACTCTTGATTCAGGTAAAGATTACCGCCTGGCATGTTCGGACAATGATGCCTGGCACAGCACATCGGTCCGGGCTTCCCCCATCCCTGCACGCCTGGACATACTCTCAAAGGTGAACAATGTGGTCACGCTAAGCTCCGTCAACAACTTGCAAGCCTCGCTGGCCACGGCGCAACGCCGGGTCGAACAAGGCCAGAACCAGGTACAGCGCGACAGCGAACAGCTGGCGCAAAGCCGCCAGCTGTTGGCACGGGAACGGGAATCGCTGAGCCAGACCCAGCGCAGCAGCCAGCAAGCCCAGGCCGATGCCCCCACCGCCGTCAAGGCGCCGCAGCTGGACCAGGCGATCAAGGTGGCCGTGCCGCAACAAGCCATCCCCGCCGCACCGAAAAGCACGCCCCAGCTGAACGGCTATGGCCAGACGGTGGGACGCCTGATCGACGTGACGACGTAGGGCGAGCCTACTTCGCCATTTCCTCTTCCAGCATCGCCAGCCACCATTTTTCGCCCTTCTTCGGCTGCGCCAGGTCGACGGCCTCGCCCATCTGCGGCGTGGCCAGGTTCACGCCCTGCTTGGCCGCCAACCCCGCGATGCGGTCGAACGGTTCATGCCAGGCGTGCAGCCCCAGGTCGAAGGTGCCGTTATGCACGGGCATCAGCCATTTGCCGCGCAAGTCCAGGTGGGCTTGCAAGGTCTGTTCCGGCTGCATGTGCACGTCCGGCCACAGCTTGTCGTAGGCGCCCGTCTCGATCATGGTCACGTCGAACGGGCCGTACTTGTCGCCGATCTGCTTGAAACCGTCGAAATAGCCGGAGTCGCCGCTGAAAAACACGCGCACGTCCGGCGCGTCGATGACCCACGACGCCCACAGGGTTTGATTGCCGTCAAACAAGCCGCGTCCCGAAAAATGCTGCGACGGCGTGGCGACGAGTTTCACACCGGCAATCGTCGTGCCTTGCCACCAGTCGAATTGCCGTACCTTGTCCTTCGGCACGCCCCATGCAACCAGGGTATCGCCCACGCCCAGCGGCGTCACAAAATGCTCCGTCTTGGCGGCCAGTTGCAGCACGGCCGCATGGTCGAGGTGGTCGTAATGGTCGTGCGACAGGATGACGGCCTTGATCGGCGGCAAGTCAGCGATGCTGATGGGCGGCTGGTGGAAACGCTTCGGTCCCGCCCACTGCACCGGCGACGCGCGTTCGGAAAACACGGGGTCGGTGAGGAAGAATTCATTGTTCAGTTTCAACAGCAGGGTCGAGTGGCCCAGGCGAAACAAGCTGTTGTCGGGCGCGGCCAGCAGTTGCGCCCGGGTCAAGGCTTGCACGGGCACGGCTGCGGCCGGCACGGTGCTGTCGGGCTTATCGAAGAAAAACGTCCACATCAGCTTGAGCGTTGCGGCCGTGCCCAGCTTGTGCATTTGCACGGGGTTGCGGAACTTGCCGTCGAGGCGTTGTGGCGATTCTATGGGCGCGGCAGGCGCGGCGCGCAAGGTGCAAGAACTCATGATAATCAAGACTCCCAAGGATAAGAGACGACGTGCGACTCGGTGCAAGTGCATATGCGGCCCGGCAAAGAATTAACAAGGGTTAAATTACACTACACAGTGTAGTTCCTATTTCTGGCAAAGTAAACCAAGAGGTGTAAAATATTGTTTTCAAAGGAGATTTCCCGCCATGGCCGCACCGCAACGCCTCACCGACCGCAAGCGCGTCGCCATCGTCGATGCCGCCATCGCCGAGTTCCGCGAGCACGGTTTTGATGCGACCAGCATGGACAAGATCGCCGCCACGGCCGCCGTATCCAAGCGCACCGTATACAACCATTTCCCCAGCAAGGACGAGCTGTTCGCGGAAATCCTGCAGCGCATGTGGGAAAGCAGCATGGCCCAGCCTGCCGTGCCCTATGTTGCCGACCAGCCCCTGCGGCCGCAAGTGCTGGCCCTGGTCGAGCAAAAGATGGACTTGCTGTGCGATCCGGCCTTCATCGACCTGGCGCGCGTGATCTTTGGCGAAACCATCCACTCGCCCGCGCGCGCGCAAGCGATGGTGACGCGCCTGAATGAAAAGGAAACGGGCTTGAATATCTGGATCCGCGCGGCGCAGCAGGACGGGCGCATCAAGGCGGGCGAGACGGTGGAAGTGGCGCACCTGCTGATGTCGCCCTTGAAAACCTTTGCCTTCTGGCCGCAGATCACCCTGGGCGAGCCTTTGCTGGGCCCGGCACGCCGGCGCGAAGTGACGGAACTGGCCATCGATATCTTCCTGTGCTATTACGGCGTGGCAAAACAGACGGCATAAACGGGCGGCAAGTGGGCGGAAATGGTCTGCCAATGCTCGCCCTCGTCGCCTGAAAACCAGGCGCCGCCTGTCGTCGACGCCATCAACAGACTGCGCCCATCGTCGGCCAGCGCCAGCCCGTGGCGGTAGATGAGGTCGTAGCAATGCTGCTGCGGCAAGCCCGCGCGCAAGACTTCGAAGGTTTTCCCGCCATCGCGCGTGCGCGTCACGGCCAGCGCGCCATCGATGGGAATGCGCAGCACGTCCGCCTGCGCCGGCACGAACCAGGCCGTGTCGCCATCGCGCGGATGCACGGCCACGGCAAAGCCGAAATGCGCCAGCGGCGCCGTCGTGACTTCCTGCCAGTGCCAGCCGGCATCGTCCGAGCGCCAGATGCCGTTATGGTGCTGGCACCACAGCGCCTCGGGCGCGCCGGCGCTGCGCACGATGCGGTGCGGGTCTTGCACGGCTTCGTTTTCATCGAGTTCGGGCGGCATGTAATCGGCGCGCATGCCCGTCGCGCTCAAGGCCCAGCTGGCGCCGCCATCGACCGTTTGCCACACGCCGCCGCAGGACACGCCTACCAGCACCTTGTCGCTGTCGCGCGGGTCGACGCAGATGCTGTGGATGCCGGGCACGTCGTAACCGCCGCCAAACCACTGCGCCCGCTGCGGCACGTTCCACAGGGATTCCACCAGTTGCCAGCTGTCGCCGCGGTCGCTGGAGCGGAACAGGCCGCCAGGCAGGGTGCCCGCCCACAGCACGCCAGGCTGGTCCGCGCCGCCGGCCGCCAGCGACCAGATTTGCCGCAAGGTCCAGTCCACCGTATCGCTGCTGCCTTCCGGCTTGGCGGGATAGGCGGGCACGGCGACTTCTTTCCATTCGCCACTGCCCGCGTCGCGCCGGTGCAGCTTGGCGCCGAAGTGGCCCAGGTTCAGGGCCGCATACAGGGTGCCGTCGCGGCCGTCGTGCAGCAGCATGGAGACGGGATCGCCGGCAAACTGCACCAGCGCCAGCTGCCAGGCGCCGGCTGCATCGACATCGAACTGGAACAGGCCCTTGCGGGTGCCGAGATACGCGCGCTGCGGGACTGCTGTCATGGCGTCAACCTCCGGAAAGTGCCTGCAAGATATACACCTGGCTGTCGGGCCGCAAGGCGTCGTCGAGCACGCGCCGCTCGCGGCAGCGGGCGCCGTCAATGAAGATCACCACATTGGGGCGCAAGGCACCCTGCTCGTCGAGCACGTAGCCGCGCAGGCGCGGCTGCCGGGCAAACGCGGCATCGAGGGCGGCGCGCAGGCGTGGCGCATCCACCTCCACGGCAGGAACGTCGAGGAAACGCGCCAGTTGTTGCGTAAAGTGCAATTTCGCCATGCTGCCTTCGACGTCATCGGCCTGGTCCTCATTCTAGTCCCCTTTGCGGCCAATACAATTAAAATAGAGGCAAGCACACAAGGAGGCCAGGCATGACGATTACCCCGGAAGAACTAGCGGTGCTGATGCAGGAAGTGGAAGTGGCCGATCCCATCGATTTTGCCGACTTGCCCTTCGACGAGCAGGAATTGCGCGGGCTGATCGCCAATCACCTGTGCGAGATGGCCGACGCGATGGAAAGTTTCAGCCCGGAAGACCGCAACCTGGCCTTGCTGGCCGTGGCGGCCAAGCTGGTGCTGGAAAACCTCGTCTTGCACGTGCAGTTGCTGCGCCGCCACGGCTTGCCCGTCAGCGACAGCGTGGACGCGCTGCTGCAGCGCCTCAAGGGTGGCAAGCCGTCGTGAACTAATTGCCCGTGCGCACGGCGCGCGCCTGGATGGTGACATCGCTGTCCGCCACGGCCACGCAGGGCAGGATGTAGCCGTCGAGCCGTTCATCGGGGCTGATGCCGGGCCAGTCCACCGTGTAGCGTATCGTTCCCTCGGGCATGTGACAGATACACGTGCGGCAGGTGCCGTTGCGGCAGGAGCTGAGCAGGCGAATGCCGGCCAGTTCGGCGGCAGCCAGGATGGTGCTGCCCGCATCGGCCGGGAATTGCCAGCCTTGCGGGACGATCGTGATGGTAAAGGGAAGCGCGCTCATGCCTCCAGTTTAACAGTCCGGCAGCGCGGTCCAGCGACCGCCATCCGCATGGCTGCTCAGCACGGCTTCCGCAAAGGCCAGGCCGGCCACGCCATCGGTGACGGTGGGCAGCCAGCCCGCTTCCTCGGGCACGGGCAAGCCAGCTTGCAGGGCGCGGATGCGCAAGGCCGCGTCCAGGTACAACTGGGCGAACGCTTCCAGATACCCTTCCGGATGGCCGGCCGGCACGCGCGTGGCGTGGCGCGCCGCGGCGCTGTCGACCCGGCCCGGGCGCAGCAGCTGGCGGTTGCCGCCCTGCGGCGTGAACCACAGCTCGTTCGGTTGTTCCTGATCAAAGTCCAGCTGCGCCTTGCTGCCGAACAGGCGCAGGCGCACCGTGTTTTCGCAACCGGTCGCCACCTGGCTGGCCCACAGGGTGCCTTTCGCCCCATTGGCGTAGCGCAACATCACCTGCACGTGGTCGTCCAGGGTGCGGTTGGGAACAAAAGTCGACAATTCCGCCAGCACCTGCTGCGGCGTCAGTCCGCTGACGAATTGCGCCAAATGATAGGCGTGCAAGCCCACGTCGAGCAGCACACCGCCCGGCCCCGCCTTCTGCGGGTCGTTATGCCAGTTGCCCTCGTTCATGCCGCCCGCCGCGATGGCATCGGCCAGCCAATCCTGCGAGTATTCCACCTGCACGAGGCGCAGCTCGCCGATGTCGCCCGCCTCGACCATGGCTTTCGCGTGGCGCAGCAGCGGGTAGCCGCTGTAGGTATGCGTGAGCGCAAACAGCAGGTTTTTCTGCTGCGCCAGCGCCGCCAGCGCCCGGCCTTCCGCCAGAGATATTCCCAGCGGCTTGTCGCAGATCACGTGGATGCCCGCTTCCAGGAAGGCCGTGGCGACGGGCGCATGTAAATGATTCGGCGTGACGATGGCGACGGCCTCGATGCCGTCCGCGCGCGCGGCCTCCGCCTGCGCCATGGCGCGGTAATCGCTGTAGCAACGCTCCGGCGCCAGGTGCAGCGCGGCGCCGCTGTCGCGCGCGCGTTGCGGATCGGACGACAGGGCGCCCGCCACCAGTTCATACTGGTCGTCGATGCGCGCCGCGATGCGGTGCACGGCGCCGATGAATGCGCCCTGCCCGCCCCCTACCATGCCCAAGCGTATCCGTCGCTGCATGTCGTCTCCCTATTTCAAGCCTAGCAAGTGATGGATTTGATCCTGGTCAACCGCGCTGCCCGCGAAATCGTCGAACGCGTGCTGCGCCACGTGGATGATGTGCTCGCGGATGAAGCGCGCCCCTTCGGCCGCGCCATCCTCCGGGTGTTTCAGACAGCATTCCCACTCCAGCACGGCCCAGCCCGGAAAGTCATACTGCGCCATCTTGGAAAAGATGGCCTTGAAATCGATCTGCCCATCGCCCAGCGAGCGGAAGCGCCCGGCCCGGTCTTGCCAGTCGCCATAGCCGCCATACACGCCCTGGCGCCCGTTGGGCCGGAATTCCGCATCCTTGACGTGAAAGGCCTTGATGCGCGCATGATAGATGTCAATGAAGGCCAGGTAGTCGAGCTGCTGCAGCACGAAGTGGCTGGGGTCGTACAAGATGGATGCGCGCGGGTGGTCATCGACGGCGGCCAGGAAACGCTCGAACGTCACGCCATCGTGCAAGTCCTCGCCCGGATGCAATTCGTAGCACAGGTCCACGCCCGCCGCGTCGAACGCGTCGAGGATGGGCAGCCAGCGCCTGGCCAATTCCGCGAACGCCGTTTCCACCAAGCCGGCGGGGCGCTGCGGCCATGGATACAGGTACGGCCAGGCCAGCGCGCCGGAAAACGTCACGTGCGCCTGCAAGCCCAGGCGCTGCGAGGCGCTGGCCGCCCACAGCAGCTGCTGCGTGGCCCAGGCCGTGCGGGCGGCGGGATCGCCGCGCACCTGTTCCGGCGCAAAGCCGTCGAACAGGGCGTCGTAGGCGGGATGCACGGCGATCAGCTGGCCCTGCAAATGCGTCGACAATTCCGTCACCTGCAAGCCGTGGCGCGCCAGCAGGGCGACCACGTCGTCGCAATACTGCTGGCTGGCAGCCGCTTGTTCCAGATCAAACAATCGCGGCGCCGTCGGCAGCTGCAAGCCCTTGTAGCCCAGGCCGGCCGCCCATTGCGCCAGGTGCTCGAGCGAGTCGAACGGCGGCTCGTCGCCGAGAAACTGGGCCAGGAAGATGGCCGGGCCCTGGATGGTTTTCATGGGTATCCTTTGGCCCCCGGGAATCTGGCCCCGGGGGAGGTTCAGTTTAAAAAGGCGAGTTCGGAAAGTAGAACTGCTTGGCGTTCTCGCGCGTGATCAGCACCGACGGGATGATGGTGTTGGCCGGCAATTTATCACCTTTCAGGCGCGCTTCCGTCGTCAGCTTGATGGCGTCGTACATGAACTTGGGCGAGTACGACACGTCGGCCACGATCAGCGGGTCGGAACCGTCCATGATCTTCTTCACGGCGCCCTTCGCGCCCGCACCGCCGAACACTTGCTTGATGTCCGTGCGCTTCGCTTGCGCGATGGCCTTTTGCACGCCGATGGCCATGTCGTCATCGGCGGCCCAGACGGCGTCGATATGCTTGAAGCGGGTCAGGTAATCCTGCATGACCTTGAAGGCGTCGTCGCGGTTCCAGTTGCCATACTTGGCGTCCAGCACCTTGATGTCGGGATGACCCTTCATCACGGCGGAAAATGCGTCATAGCGCTCGTTGTCGAGCGTCGTCGGCATGCCGCGCAGCGCGACGATATTGCCCTTGCCATTCAGGCTTTTCGCCAGGTATTCGGCCGGCAGCTTGCCGAAGGCCGTGTTGTCGCCCGCGATGTACGCATCCTGCGACTGCGTGTTCGTCAAGCCGCGGTCCACCACCGTCACGTACACGCCCTTGTTTTTCACTTGCGCCACGGGCTGCGTCAGCGAGGCCGACTCGATGGGGAAGATGACCAGGGTGTTGATCTTGTTCACCGTCAACATGTCCTGCAGCTGGTTCGCCTGCTCGGGTGCCGTGGCGGCCGTCTTGACGATGATCTTCAGCCCCGGATGGGCTTTTTCCAGTTCCGCCTTGGCCTGGTTGGCCCACCACACGATGCCCGAGGTAAAGCTGTGCGTGGCCGTGGGAATGGCCACGCCGACCACCAGCTTTTCTGCGGCTTGCGCACCCGGCAGCGCCCACGCCTGCATCACCAGCACTGCCATCCCTGCTACCCGTATAAAGCTCTTCATGCTGCTCTCCTCCAAGGTTGTGGGCGCCCGGTGGCCGCCCTTTCAGAACGCCGCTCTTGTTTTATTTGCGGCCTCGCTGCAGGAAGGCGACGGCGATGATCACCACGCCTTGCACTGCGGCATTCAGGTAGACACTGATGATGCTGGTCAAATTCAGGATGTTGCTGATCACGGACAATAAAATCGCGCCGATGACGGTGCCGACGATGCGCCCTTCGCCCCCTTTCAGGGCCGTGCCGCCCACGACGACGGCGGCGATGGCTTCCAGTTCCCACAGCAAGCCCGTCGTGGGCGTGGCCGAGCCCAGGCGCGGCACGTACAGCACGGTGGCGATGCCCACGCACACGCCCAGCAGCATGTAGGTGGCGATTTTCACCTTGTCGACGTTGATGGCCGCATAGCGCGCCACTTGCTCGTTGGAACCAATCGCCTGCACGTGGCGACCGAACGTCGTGCGGTTCAAAATGATGGCGCCGGCCGCCGCGACGAAGAGGAAAGTCCAGATGGGGATCGGCGCGCCCAGCACGCTCGTGTAGTAGACGGGGCTGTACAGCTCGGACAGGGTGGCGTCAAGGGTCAGCGCGCCGCCATCGGCCAGGTACGTGAGCACGGCGCGGAAGATGCCCAAGGTGCCCAGGGTAACGATGAACGGCTCGATATTGCCCTTGCTAATTAACAAGCCATGCATCAGGCCAAAGCCGGCGCCCAGGATCAGCGCCATGGCGATGCCCAGCACCAGCATGGTGATGGGCGCCAGGTCGCCGCCCGCCCCTTGCGCCAGCGCATTCATGAAATAAATCATGCAGCCGGCGATCAGGGCCGCCATGGAGCCGACGGACAGATCGATGCCGCCGGAAATGATGACGAAGGTCATGCCGACGGCGATGATGCCAATAAAAGCCGTGCGCGTGAGCACGTTCATCAGGTTGTCCAGGGTGGCGAAGTCGCCATTGAGCAAGGTGCCCGCGATGCACAGGGCCAACAGGCCCAGCACGGGGCCAAAGCCCTTGATGCGCGCGCCCAGTCTGGCGATGCTGGCGCCTGGGGCGCCGGTGGAGACAGTGGTGTCAGTGCGTGCCGGTTGCATGGGCAATCAACTCCTCTTCGGTCAGGTGGTCAGCAGACAGGGTGGCTTGCAAGGTGCCGGCGCGCATCACGGCGACCCGGTGGCACAGGCCGATCAATTCGATCAGTTCGGATGAGATCACGATCACGGCGCGCCCTTCGGCGGCCAGGCGGTGGATCAAAAAGTAAATGTCGCGCTTGGCGCCCACGTCCACGCCGCGGCTCGGCTCATCGAGCACGACGACACGGGGGTCCGAATGCAGGTATTTCGCCAGCGCCAGCTTTTGCTGGTTGCCGCCCGACAGCATGCGCGCGCGGCTGTCCAGGTCGCCCGTGCGGATATTGAAGTCCAGCACCGCCTTGGCCAGCGCCTCCTTTTCCGCTTTCACGTCCAGCCACGGCCGCGCATAGCGCTCCATCGTCATCAGGGTGAGGTTTTCGCGCAAGCCCAGGTTCACGTGCAAGCCCTTGCCCTTGCGGTCTTCGCTCAAATACGTCATGCCGTGCTGCATGGCTTGCTTGGGCGTGCGGATGTCCACGGGCTGGCCATTGAGATGGATCAACCCCGCGCTGCGCGGACGCAAGCCCAGCAGCGCCTCGAACGATTCCGTGCGCCCCGCGCCCACCAGGCCCGCAAAGCCCAGCACTTCGCCGGCCCGCACCTCGAAGGACAAGTCCCTGGACCAACCCGGCACCGTCAGCCCCTCGACTTTCAGCAACACAGGAGCTTCTTTCGCCAGCGCCACTTTCGCGGGGAACATGTCCGACAGTTCGCGCCCCACCATCAGGTTCGCCATCTGCTGGCGCGTGAGGCTGGCCGTCGGTTCGCGCGTGACGAAACGCCCGTCGCGCATGACGATGACCTCGTCCGTGTTGCGCTCCACTTCATCGAGCTTGTGGGAAATGTACAAAATCGTCACGCCGTCCGCTTTCAGCTGCGCCATCACGGCGAACAGGCGCTGGGTTTCCGACGACGTCAGGGTGGCCGTCGGTTCATCCATGATCAGGAAGCGGGCGCGGCGCGACAGGGCCTTGGCGATTTCCACAAGTTGCTTTTCAGCCACAATCAAGTCGCGGATTTTGGTGTCGGGCGAGACATCCAGGCCCACCTGTTTCAAATAGCGCGACGCTTCCTCGCGCATGGCGCGCTCGTCGAGCAGCCAGCCGCGCGTCTGCTCGTGGCCGAGGAACATGTTTTGCGCCACCGTCAGGTGCTCGGCCAGGTTGAATTCCTGGTGGATCAGCACGATGCCGGCCGATTCCGCCGCGCGCGAACTGGCAAAGCGCCGGGGCTGGCCATCGATCAGCAGCTGCCCTTCGCTCACCGCCTCGTAGCCGGCGAGGATTTTCATCAGGGTCGACTTGCCGGCGCCATTTTCGCCCAGCAAGCCATACACGCGCCCCGGCGCCAGGTTGAAACTGACGCCATGCAAGACGCGCACGGGGCCGAAATCCTTGCACACCCCCTCGAAACCGACGGCAACGCTCACTATGCACTCCCTCGCAAGACCAAGTTATGGTTAAGCAACACGCCCGGCACCTGTGCCGCCGGGTCCGCCAAGCGCTGCAGCAACAGTCTCGCCGCCGTCTCGCCCAGCTCGCGCATGGGCTGGGCGATGGTGGTGAGGCCCGGATCGATCTGCGCGGCGATGGCGATATCGTCGAAGCCGATGACGGCCACGTCTTCCGGCACGCGCTTGTTCAGCTGGCGCAGCGCGCTCAAGACGCCGATGGCCAGGGTATCGGAGACGGCAAAGATGGCCGTGGGCGCGTCGGGCCCCGCCATCATCCGCAAGGTGGCGGCCGTGCCCGCTTCGTAATCGAGGCTTTGCACCGTGTGCACCCACTGCGGCTGCACGGGCAGGCCGGCCGCCGCCAGGGTGTCCAGATAGCCTTGCTGGCGTTGCCGCGCGTACAGATAGCGTTCATCCGAGTTGATCAGGCCGATGCGCGTATGGCCGCGCGCCAGCAGATGCGCGACGGCGTCGGACGCGGCGCGGTGGTTGTCGATGCCGACATAGGGCACGGCCACGGCGGGGTCGAATTCGCAGCAGGCCACCCATGGCAGGCTGACGGATTCATGCGACAAGGCATGCTGCACCGTGTCCGGATCGAGGCAGATGGCGCCGTCGGCGCGGTGCATGCGCAGCAAGTCGAAATACGAGCGCTCGCGGCCCGCGTCGGCGCCCGTGTCGCACAGCAACACGAAATAGCCGTGTTCGCGCGCCACCGTGTCGATGCCGCGCACGATCTGCGCATAAAAGGGGTTGCCCACGTCAGGCACCATGGTCAGCAGCATGCGGCTCTCGGCCGTGCGCAGGCTGCGCGCCAGATGGTTCATGCGGTAGCCCAGGGCCGCCACGGAAGCGAGCACCTTGTCGCGCGTGGGCGCCCGCACCCCCGCTTGCTCGTTCATCACGCGCGACACGGTGGCCACCGACACGCCCGCATGCGCGGCAACGGCGCTGATGGAGACGGTTTCTGTCGGCAAAGGTGATGGAACGGCTGGCGGCATGAAGGTGCTCAATAAAATGTAATCGATTACATTTATAGGCCAGTCGCGCGCGCGATGCAAACATTATCGATGCTGCGATGCGCAAAAAAGAGGCAGGAATGCGGCAGGAAAAAGGCAAAAACGGGGCAAAAACGGCCCTGCGCGGGCCGTCGGATACAGCTATTTCTGGGCTTGCAAGGCGCTTTGCTGCACGGCAAAACCGGCGCGCACGGCGGACAGGGCCGCCACCCACAGGATCAGGCCGGCACCGAGACAGCCGATGGGGTGCATGGGGCCATGGCGCGCGGTCAGCGGATAGCCGATGGCCCACACGCACAGGGCCATGCCGATGGCCAGGTGGCGGCGCGCCTTGAACAGCCAGGCCAGCGGGAAGAAATGCAGGCCCACGATGAGAATGACGGCGGGAATGAACCACGCCTGCAAGCCCATGTTTTTCAGGACGTTGCCGACGATGAAGATGGCGATCCATTGCCCGGCGTTCACAATATTGAACAGCCGCCCCACGCGTTTCGCTTCCGGCGATTGTTCCGCCGCCGCATGCGCGGCGCGGTGGCGGCGGAACTGGCGCCACGCCAGCATGAACAGCAGGACGGTGACGCCGGCAACCGGCAGCAGCCTGAGCGGATGCGCGCCATACGTCTGCACGCACCAGGCGGCCACCCACAGGCCGCCAAACAGGGAAAAGAACATGGCGCCGATGGCGCTACGGGCCAGCGCGGCGGCGGGGTCGGGTTGCGGCAGGGTCATGGCATGGTCTCTCGGCAAGTAAAAATGCTTACTTCATCATCGCACAAAACGTCTCGGGATTGCCGTCAAGAATGACGCCGCTGGGCCAGCGGTGGCTGCGCTGCTGGGCGCGCAGCAGGGACGCGGCCAGGGCCGAGTCGCCATCGACGGCGTACACGAAGACGGGCATGTTCAGGCTGGCGGCATCAGCCAGCAGATTCGGATTGGCGTCCAGGCTGCGCGCATCCACATGCACGCCGGTGGGCATGCCGATCTGTTGCTGCACGCGCTGCAGCCATGGCTTGTCCAGCTTGGGCGGGCGGGCATTTTTCGCGATATAGCGGCTGACCCGGTTGGCGCCGGCCGCCTGCGCATTGCGCGCGTCAAACACGAGCAGGCCCAGGTAACCCTGCGGATCGGCGCGGCGCGCGCACGCCAGGTTGTTCGGCACGCCCGACGTCAAAAACCAGTTGCCGTGCTTGATGTTCGCGCGCAACTGTCCCACCAGGGTGGCGATCGGCGCGCACGACGACACCACATCCTTGATTTCCGCATTCAGGGTCTTGGCCGGGAAAGCCGTCGCCAGGTCGGCGACATCGGTGACGAACGGCGGCGTTTCCGGCGTGGCCACGCCGCGGTTCTTCATGCTGGCGGCGCGCCAGTCGTCGGCCGTCAATTGTTTCACGGTGCGGGGCGAGCCCGTGTCGACGACCCTTCCCGTCAGCA
Source organism: Janthinobacterium sp. SUN100 (assembly GCF_030397705.1). Taxonomy (NCBI): domain Bacteria; kingdom Pseudomonadati; phylum Pseudomonadota; class Betaproteobacteria; order Burkholderiales; family Oxalobacteraceae; genus Janthinobacterium; species Janthinobacterium sp. SUN100. The sequence continues at coordinate 469,892 of NZ_JAPUBU010000003.1, forward strand.
AGTCGTGGTGCACCACCCAGCTGCCGTCGCCCAGCAGCTGCAAATCCGTCTCGACGCCGTCCCAGGTGCCGAAATACGTGTTGCGCAGCGCGCTCAGCGAGTTTTCCGGCGCATTGCCGGCGCCGCGGTGCGCATGCATCTTCATGCCCAGGCAATCGGCTTGCGCGGCCGTGCTGCACATGGAGAACAGCAAGGCCAGCGCGGCCGCCTTATTTTTGTTGCGGGTGATAGCCATAGTGAATTCCCTGCAAAACATGGATGCGGATCGCTTCGTTGACGGGGTAGCTGTAGCCCTGCCCCACCGCCACGACGTGCGTGATATTGGCCAGGATGGCCTTGCCGGCGAGATTCCAGCGCGTGCTGTCGGGCTCGCCCTGGCGCGTCCAGTCCAGCATTTGCCGGAACAGCTCGCTACGCGTGACATTGTTGTCCAGCACCGACAGCATGCCCCAGGTACCCGCAAAGGCCGTCGCCAGCACGCCCGTGGCGATCCAGGCGGAGCGCCGGCTCAGCTGTCCATCGGCGCCCGCCTGCTCGCCACGGCGCATGGCCAGCAGCAATAATACGACGGTCGCGATCAGATACAGCAATTTGGAAAAGTGGCCGATGGCGCCCAGCAGCGAGAAGAACAGGGCCACGGGCGGCACGATGGCGGCGCGCGCCGCTTCCTTGCCTTCGTGAAAGAACCTGCCGCCCGCTTCAAAATCCGTGCGGCTGGCACGGTATTCCACCAGTTTTTCCGCCGTCTGGCGATCCAGGAACTGGTCGAACAGGCGGCCGAACTCGGCCGGACTCGCATACGCGGCCTGCACCGTGGCGCTGGCCGGCAACTTCAACGCTTCGCGCAATTCCGCCTGCACGCCGGGGCGCGCGACAAAAGCGGCAAACGGCAAGCCCGGCGGGATGCGCTCGCCGCGCACGGAGACGCCCTTGCTGGCCGCCTCGGCCGCGTAACGGCGCTTGACGGCGGCGCGGAAACCCAGCTCGTCGTCGGTACGCCAGTTGGCGGGCACGGGCACTTTCTTGCGTACATTGTTGACGACGGCAGCCTGGCGCCGCATCGGCACCGAATGCGGCTGCCAGCCGCGCCGCGACAGGCTGCTCACGTATTCCTGCCACGACGATTGCTGCTTGGCGCGCAAGCCGGCATCGCTGTCGGGGATGATGCCCGCATACAATTCCCACTTGCCGGCCAGCTCGCGCATGGCCTCTTGATATTTGTCATAGTAGCCGGACGGGCCGCCTGCCACCTGGCGCACGTTGGCGCGCACCAGCTGCTCCTTGGCCGGTCCCATGCGCTCGTCGAGATGCCGCACCGAGACGGCCAGGAAGGGGAACAGGGCCAGGAAGGATTTCCCCTCCGGCTTGGCGAACAGGGTGGGATCGTCAACCAGGCCCTGCAGCTGCAAGCTGCCGCCTACCAGCGAACGCTGCAGCAGGGTGGTGTTGAAGGCCATGCGGCGAAATTCCGCGTCGCGCGTATTGACCAGCACATTCACCGTGGTTTTCAGCACGCCGAAGACGACGCCGGCCGTCACCACGCAGCAGACGAGGATCTTGGTCCAGCCCGGCCCGCTGCCATTGTTCCTCAGCCGGCGGCGCCACATCAGCTGCAGCACCACCAGCGCGGCGGCGATGCCCGACAGGCTGCGGCCATAGAATTCCACCCCTTCCACGTCTTCCGGCTTGACGTTGCCCCCCACCACGTCGAGCAGGCGGGCATTGAAGCCCAGCTCGAAGCACAGATACATAATGGTGAGGACGATCAGGATCAAGGTCTGCCGGATTTGCAGACTGCGCAAGCTGGCGGCCATCCTATTTCCTCAAATCGATGACGACGGGCTTGATTTCTTCCGTCTGGAAACTCATGGCGGCCGGCACGCGCGAAGCGCTGTCGCCGGCACGCGCGGCCGGAGCTGCCGCTGCCGGGGCGCTTGGCACGGTGCGGGCTGGCGCGGGCGCTTCCTGCGCCACCTGGCGGCGGTTCCGGCTGGTGGCGCGCGTGGCGGGCTTGGTGGCGGCTGCCGGTGCGGCGGCCGGAGCGGCAGGAATCACGCGCCCGCTGTCGCTGCCCGGCACGGTGGCGATGACGGGGCCGGCGGCGCGCAAGGCGTCGTCGGCAAACGGCTGCGCGCGCGTATCGACGCCGGGCGGCACGGGCACGCTGGCGTTGAGCAAACGGCTGTCCGTGTAAATCATGCGCGCCAGGCGGTTGTAATTGGGGAAGTCGATATTGAGCGAACGGCCATCGGCCGCCAGTTCCACGCGGGGGCGGTCGTTGCAATTGCCGACCGTCCACTGCAGCACGTCCGTGCCCTGGAACGCCAGCACTTCATAGCGGTAGGCGCAGCCGCGCTCCTGGGTTTCGACGATCACCACGGTGCGCTCGCCCACGTTTTCCACGCGCGCCACGCGGGCCGTGATGGCCTTGTCCAGCGGCACGACGCGGAACGCCTGCGACAGCTTGATCGAATACTTGCCCTTCGGATCCTTGCGCAAAGTGCCTTCCGTACCATCACGCAAGCGGAAGGTGGAAATCGGCGTGCCGAACAGCTCGGCCGTATCGAGGCCCATCAACACGCCGCCACGGCCATTCGGCGTCATGGCGCAGCCCGTCAACAGGACGCCGGCGGCCAGGCCCATGGCCAGTTTGCGCCAGTGCGCAGATGCAAAATTCTTATACGTTGCCATACTTGATAACTTTCTCTTATTTCGGGGTCAGGGATTGATCACGGCCAGCGGATTGCCCGGACCTGGCGGCGGCAAGACTTTCTGGCGGTTGCGCGACAGCACGGTGAAGGCGCCCAGGGTGTCCGGTCCGGCGACGATTTCCAACTGCTCGCGCTGCAGCCAGGTGCGGATTTCCGCCTCCGTGGCCTCGGCGCGGAACAGCACGCGCGTGCGCACGCCCGTCTCGACGCCGCTGCCCTGTGGAGCACCATTGCGGAATTCCGCATTGCCGACGACGGCGCCCTCTTTCGGCAGGAACAGCCACGCCGACTGCACCACCATCACGCTGGCGGCCACGGCCGTGACAAGTTTGAGCCAGCGGCTGGAATTTGCCGCCTGCATTGGCACCTTCACCGGTGGCGCAGTAGCATCGGCCGAAGCGATCTGCAACTGCTGCAGCCCTTGGCGCAGCAATTGCCGGTACGCCACGCGGCCATCCTTGCCCAGCTCGCTCGACAAAGGCGTGCCCGTCAAGGCGTAATCGTCGCCCGGCAAGGCCACGCGGGCGATCACGCCCGGCGCGGCTGCAGCCCCATTGGCGCGGCCATGCAGCTCCAGCCAGCGCGCCGCCTGCAGGCGCTCCTGGCTGAACACGCCCAGGCAGGCGCCCAGGTCCGTCACGGCCAAGGTCACCGGCATGTCGCACAGCACCAGGCCCGCGCGCGGGTCGGCGGGCGCGTCGCGCTCTTCGACCACGAGGCCGCAGGCGTCCGCATACGATGTGTCCGGCGTGACGAGCCAGCCGCGCCAGCGCTGCCGCGTGCTGTCCCAGGCGTCGAGCAGCACGGCGCCGAAGCCGGGGCGGCGCGCCAGCAGGTGGATCTGTCCGCCCGCGATGGGCCGCCCGGCCAGCGGCGCGGCGTCGCTGCGGCGCGCGAAGCGCTGCATCACGTGTTCCGGCACGGCGATGCCGCGCCAGTCGGGGGTGGCGCCCGCCACCTCGTCGTCCAGCACGTCGATGGAAGACGGGGGCGACGGCAGGCGCGCGGCAACGATGGCCAGGGTGGGCGTCAATGCATTCATGCCGGTGGCCTTTCATCCGGGTTCGGGGGAGGGGACGCGGGGTCCAGGTGCAGGGATAACGCGGCCACGCACAAGATATCCAAAACTATTTGCGCCGCCTGCATGTCGCGCGCGGCCAGGGTATCGCCCACGCGCAGCTTGAGCAGGCTCAAGACCCAGCTGCCCAGCAAGGTGGCGCGGTGGGCCGGCTCGACCACCTGGCGCCCCGCGCTGGCAGGCTCGCCCTTCTGCCTGTGGACCAGGCCCAGCTTGCCGCCGTGGTAGTGCGCGGAGGCAATCTGCTCGGCCAATTCCTTGACGGGCATGCCGCCGCAGCCGCAATGGCGCAGCAGCAGAATCAAATCGCTGGGCAAGGTCGCAATAAAACTGTCGGCCGCCTCGCGCACTTGCTGCGGCGTGAGCTGGTAGTCGCGCAGCGGCTCCGCATAGGCGTCGGGCGCGCGCAACTCGCAGCCCTCTTGCGCATCCGCATCGTCGTCGTCACGCTGCTTGCGCCGCTGGTCGATGATGAAGCGCTTGAAGTATAAAAACAGGGCGCCGACGTGGTGGGGCGCGGCGTCGCTGTCGCTGTGCAAGACTTTTTCGATGAAGAACTGGTGGCGCAGATCGGTCAGGGAATCGCCGAGCGACGCCGCTTCGCGCGGACGGCACGGGGTCAGCGCGGCGATGACGCGCTGGTAAAACTCGCCCAGTTCGCCTTGTGTCAGCTGCGGGCGGCGGGTCCAGAAAGCATGAATCCGTTCAAATTGTTCCGATTGCACAGCCGGTCCGATCGTGTGTTGGGCGCCACGCGCCACTGGCCGGCGGCGACGCGCACCGGCAAACAAGCAATACGCTGGCCAGACAAGAGAAACTTGTCAGTAAGGTAAAATGCATTTAAGCAATTTTCTCATATCACCGTCAAAATCGCTAACTTTTGTTACTTTCACGACAATTCCCGAGACGCCGATGCATCGCCTGATTTCCCTGTTTTTCAGCCTCATCTTTTTACTCTGCGGTAACGGCGTGCAAGCGGCCACGGGGAATGTCGCCAGCGGTCCCGGCAAGCGCATCGCGCTGGTGATCGGCAACGCGGCCTATCCGCAGCCCCTGTTAAATCCCGTGAATGACGCGCGCGCCATGGCCGAACGCCTGCGCCGCCTGGGCTTTGAAGTGCTGCTGCGCACGGACATCAATGCGGCGCAGCTGCAAAAGGCGTCGGCCGAGTTTTCCACGCAGGCGCGCGGCGCCGATATCGCCCTCGTGTTTTACGCGGGCCACGGCGCGCAGGCGGGCGAAGCCAATTATGTATTGCCGCTGGGCGCCAACATGAATGCGCTGAGCGCGTCCGCCATCGCCGCGCAGGGCGTGTCCGTTTCCAGCCTGGCGGGCGACTTGCAGCGCACGGGCGCGCGCGGCGCCGTGCTGATCCTCGACGCTTGCCGCCAGGAATATACGCGCGGCGGCGCGGTGGTGGTTCCCGGCGGCAACGCGGCCAGCCACGGCTTTGCCGATACGGCCGCGCCACGCGGCGTGGTGATCGCCTATTCGGCCGGTCCCGGCGCCCTGGCCCGCGATTTCTGGTCGCCCGATTCGCGCAACAGCCCCTACACGAGCGCCCTGCTCGACGCGCTGGACGCTCCGGGCTTGCCCATGGGCGACGTGTTTTCGCAAGTGGCGGCACGCGTCGCGGCCATGACGCACGACGTGCAAAAGCCCCGCGTGTCGTTCGGCGAAACGTCGGCGCGCCTGGTGCTGAACATGGGCAGCGGCAAGGGCGTCAGCCCGCCCCCCGCCGGCGTGCTGGCCTCGGGCAACAGCGGCATGCGCGCGCCAGCGCCAGCGCCAGCCATGGAAAAGCCGGCCGTACCGGGCGTCAAGGTGTGGCCCGGCAACGTATTGCAAGACATCAACTATGAAATCCGCATGCAGATCGCGGCCCGCCCGTTTCCCCGCCAGCAGCTGGAAAAGCGCGCGCGGGGCGGCGACCTGGTCGCGCTGACGGCCCTCGGCTATGGCATCGGCGGCGGCGACGCGGGCATCAAACAGCCGAAGGCGGGCATGCAGTGGCTGGAAAAGGCGGCCGCCAAGGATTTTCCGATTGCCCAGACCTATCTGGCCGAATTGCTGATGGTCAAGGGCGACCCCGCCTCGCTGAAGCGGGCGGGCGCGCTGCTGGACGCCGCCTCGCAGGCGGGCTACACGGCCGCCCATGCGTATAAATTCGACCTGGCGCGGCGCACGGGCGCGCCGCCGCAGGATGCGGCCCGGCATTTGCAGGACGCGTTCATGGGCTTGATGAAGGATTACCAGGGCGCCGCCAAAGACCTGATGCAGCCCCCCAAAAAATAATTTCAAATAATTTTGGATTTCCCGGAACTGCCCCCGTTATCCGTGGGTACATGCAATACAGCATGACAGTGACCAGGGAAATCCCATGCAAGCATCCAGCCCAGCAGCAATCACCACCGGCCAACGGGGCCGCATCCTCGCCTACCAAGCCAGCGGACAAGGTTCCGTCAGCGTGGCCGGCATTCAACATGCCTTCGACGTCACTACCCACTGGCGCTCCGACGTGGCGCCCGCCATCAACGCCGTCGTCGACGTGCGTTTCAACGAGTCAGGCGGCCTCGACACGGTCAGCGCCGTGGCGACGCAGCAACTGGCGCAGGAAGAGATGGCCGGCGCGGCGAAACTGGCGCGCGACAAGGGCCAGCAGCTGTGGGGTCAGGCCGTCTCGGCACTGGGCATCAAGGTGCTGGCCAGCCTGGGCGTGCTGATCGCCGGCTCCTTTGTCTTCAACACCATCGGCATCCGTTTGTTCGCCTCCGTCTCGCGCACCTACTGGCAGTTGCTGGGCCTGTCCGCCGACAGCCTGGAAAGCTTTGCCCGCGATGGCGGCGGCGGTTTTACTTCGGCGCAATTTTTCTTCCTGCTGGCCATTGCCGCCTGCTGCGCCACCATGGCCAGCAATCACCCGAAAGCGGCGCTGGGCAAGTGCGCGCCGCTGCTGTTCATCGTCATCCACAGCAGTTTGCTGTTCATCAAGATCAAGGGCGCCGTCAGCGACGCGGGCAATGCCATGGGCGGCATCATGGGCAGCCGCGCGACCCGCATGGCCGAGCAGATGGCCAGCGAAATGCTGGGCCAGGTGTGGCAAGGGCTCTCGTTCGGCATCGGCTTTTATTTGGTGCTGGCCGCCAGCATTGTCCTGGCCGCCTACGGCTATGGCGAATACAAACGCAAAACCGTCGGCTAAGTCACCTCTTACACACCCATACTGAAGGAAATACCATGAACCGCACTTTCCCCGCCCTGCTCGCCATTGCCGTGATCCTGTCCGCCTGCGGCAAGACGGATAACGCCACACCAGCCGCTTCTGCCCCCGTCGCCGCGAATGTCGCGGACCTGGCCGCCAAGGCGCAAGTGAAGGCGGCGGCCGCCAGCCTGCCGCAAGCGGACGCTGCCACGCCGACGTCCAGCTATGTCGACATCACCAGCGGCAACCAGTTGATGTACAGCTACATCGCCCTGTCCGGCGTGCCGCCCGACTACGCGGCCGTGGCGCAGCGCATCTCGCGCGAATATGCGGGCAGCAACGACGCCTTCCGCAAGCAGGAAGTGCTCGACGCCCTGAAACCGCAGATCGACGCCAAGGTCAATGAGGCGAAAACCCGGCGCTACCTGCGCTACCAGATCAATGGCCAGGGCGCGCTGTCGCCGTACGCGATGGACAAGGCCGCCTTCCCGGCCAAGTTCGCCGACGCGGGCACGTATTACTACATGTACGACAACGGCGACTACAAGCTGGCATTTACGAATGGCGACGGCTATTCGCTGCTGAAGGTGGACCAGGAGGCGGCCCGCAAGATCGAGGCGGCGCGCAGCGGCTACAAGGACTTCGCCATCGTCGTGTACGCCTACGCCCAGGAAGCGGACATGGCCAGCAACCAGGTCAAGGCGCAGATCGTCAAGGTGGCGATCAAGCTGAACGGGGAAGAAATTCCCGTCAACCAGGCGCGCTAAGTAATCCTCAGGAAATTATTGTGAATTTATGACGAACAGAACCGGATGCTATGCAAGGCGCCCGCTGCGACGCAGTGCGAGCACTGCTAGCAGCGGGCAAGCCTCGTCGGCCACCTTGCAGAGCGCCGCTTATGGAAGTCAGAAATCACAATAATTTATTGGGGGTTACTTAGTACGGCCTCGGTTACACTGTTCGCCACATTGCATCGGGATAGCGACATGGGCGAACAGACACTGGCGGAACAACATCTGGCAAACGGGCAACGGCTGCAACAGGCGGGCAAGCTGATCGAAGCGATCAATGCCTACCAGGCCGCGTACAAGCAAGACCCGGCCCTGGCCGAAGCGCAGCATTTCCAGGGCCTGGCCATGCTGGAGCTGGGCCAGGGCGCCATCGGCCTGGGCTTGCTGAAACTGTCGCTCAAGCAACAGCCCGACAATGCCCTGTTCCACTACAACCTGGGCAACGTGCTGCGCGGCACGGATAGCGAGGCGGCGCTGGCCAGCTACGCCACGGCGGCGCGGCTGGCGCCGCACGAGCACGATTTCGCCATCAGCCATGCCGAACTTCTGATGGGAAAACAGCGTCTGCTGGGGACCATCGCCGAACTGGAACGGGCCCACGCCCTGCGTCCGCAGCGTTGGCAAACCCTGCAGGGACTGGCCGAGCTGTATTACCGCACGGGACAGCAGGAACTGGCGCTGGCGCGCTACGCGCAAGGCCTGGCGCTGCATCCGGCGCTGGCGCAAACGTGCTGCATCGGCTTTGCCAACCCGCAAGCGGAACAGGCAGAAACATTGACGCCGCTCAATGTCGCGGACACCCTGCACGATTTTATCCGCGAAACGGACTTGCACATCCTCGACGATTTCCTGCCCGACCCGGCCGCCTGGCGCGCGCAGGCGCTGGCCTTGCCGTTCGAGCAGCAGCGCTATGCGGGACAAAACTATCCGGGCAGCCAGACGGCGGGCCAGCCCAGCCAAGCCATCATGGAGCGCATCGCCACGGCCCTGGGCCGCCCCATCCGTTTTATTTCGCCCGACAATGGCTCGTACCGCCTCAGCTATGCGGACGCCATGGCGCGCACGGATATCCACGTGGACAATGAGACGGGCAACAATTTCAATTTCTATGCGGGCGTGCTGTATTTGAACCCGCCCGAGCAGTGCCAGGGCGGCACCACCTTTTGGCGCCACCAGCCCAGCGGCTGGTACCGCAGACTCCCCGAGGCGGACGTCAAGGCGGGCGGCTACGCCAGCTTCAAGGACTTCCAGAAACGCTGGCTGCCGAACAGTAAAGTACAGAAATTCAACGACTTACAGGAACAGCGCGACAGTTGGCAAGCGCTGCTGGAAGTGCCGATGCGCCACAACCGCCTGATCGTCTACAAGGGCCATTACTTTCACTCGATCAGCAATGTGTTTGGCGATACGCCGGAAAATGGCCGGCTGGTGCAGCTGTTTTTCTTTGAAGTGCCCGACTAGTACATATCCTGTGCCGTGGCGCGTACTGCCTTCAAGAGCATGTCCGCGCCCGGCGACAACAGATGATCCTGCTGGCGGATGATGCCGAACGCATCCATCTTGCACGGCAGCTCGATGGGCAGGATGCTCAGCACGTTCAACGATTCGTAGTAATGCGCCACTTCCGTCGGCATCACGTGCAGCGAATCCGTTTGCTGCAGCAAGGACGTGATCAACAACAAGGCCGTCGTGTCGACCACGTCCACGGGCGGTTCCTGGCCCGCGCGGCGGAACATCATGTCGAAGCGGTGGCGCAGGATACTGCCTTGCGGCGGCAAGATCCATGGCTGGCCCGCCAAGTCTTTCAATTGCAAATTCTTGCGCGACAGCAGCGGATGGCCATTGCGGGCCACGGCGCTGGCCGGCTCTTCCGTCAATTCCTCGTAGATGAGGCCGGCGCTGCTTTCCTTTTCCAGGATGCGCCCGATCATGAAGTCCAGGGTGCCATGCTGCAACATGTCCATCAGGGTATTGCTGTGCTCCAGGTGCACGCCGATGCGCATCAAGGGCGCCTGCTGCTTGATGCGGGCAATCGCCCGCGGCAGCAAGGCCATGGCCGGCGTCATGATGACGCCCACTTCCACCTGGCCCGTCAGGCCCGACTTCAGGGCGACGATGTCGTCATGCGCCAGCGACAGGCTCGTCAAGGCCATGCGCGCGTGGCGTATCATCGTTTCGCCGTAGATGGTCGGCTCCATGCCGCGCGGCAGCCTGTCGAACAGGCGCACGTCCAGCATCTCTTCCAGGTCCTTGATTTGCTTGGACGCGGCCGGCTGCGTCATGTGCAATTCTTCCGCCGCGCGGTGGATGTTGCGCTGCTCGTCAAGGGCGATCAACAGCAGCAATTGCCGCGTCTTCAGGCGGGCTCGCAAGAACCAGTTGGGGTTGAGGGTATCCATGAATAAATCATATCATGATCGATATCGCTTTTAACTCAATATCGATGTTATAGATATCGGTGTGTCTCCTTTTTGTGTATCGTTAAGCAGCGTTCAGGATGCCTTGCAAGCGGCGCTGGGGTTGGCCGCCGGACCGGCCGTTTGCGGGATGAATTCGATGGTGCCGTCCGGCTTGTATTTCAGCTCTTCCACGGCCACGGAACGCCGGTATTCACCGCCGCCGGGCAACTTGTCGTTGTGATAGAAGATATAGGACTTGCCGTTGAATTCGATGATGGCCTGGTGAATGGTTTTTACGATGGCATTCTTGTCCATGATGGTGCCGCGGAAATGCCATGGCCCTGTCGGCGTCGGCCCTGTCGAGTATGCCGTTTCCTCGGGGAAGTTACGCGAGTACGACAGGTAATACGTGCCCGCATGCTTGTGCATATACGCCGCTTCCGTGAACGCATCCATGCCGAAGGTCAGGATCGGGCCGTCGAGCTCCGTCATATTCGCTTTCAGCTTGGCGTACTTCAAGACCGTGTTGCCCCAGTAAATGTAGGCTTGGCCATCCGTGTCGATGAAGACGGCCGGATCGATGTCGTCCCACGGGATCGCCGTCTGCTTCGTCATGTCGTTCGTGATCAGGGCGCTGCCGCGCGCGTCGACGAACGGTCCCGTCGGGCTGTCGGACACGGCCACGCCGATGGCCTTGCCGGGGATGGTCTTGTGGTCGACGGTCGAGTAAAAATAATACTTGCCGTCGCGCTTGACGATGTCGCCGGCCCACGCATCCTTGCCGGCCCAGGCGAAGGTGGAAAAGCGCACGGGCGAGCCGTGATCCGTCCAGTTCGCCATGTCGCACGAGGAATACACGCGCCACTCGTGCATGCGGTAATCCGTGTCCGTGGCGCTCGCTTCATCGTGGCCGACGTACAGGTACACCCTGCCATTGTCGACCAGCGCGGCCGGGTCGCCCGTGTAGATATCCTTGACGATGGGGTTGGCCGCCTGCGCGCCGAGTGGGGCGCAGGCGAGCGCCGCCGCCATGCCGATGGCTGCGGCACGTTTGTGTTGCTTGAACATCAGATTAACTCCCGTTGGTATTTTTCTGGCCCATGGCCATCAGTCTTTGCACGACGCAAAAGACGAACAGCAAGCCGCCGATGACGATCTTGGTCCACCACGAGCTGAGCGTGCCGTCGAAGGCGATCAGGGTCTGGATGGTGCCCAGCACCAGCACGCCCGACAGCGCGCCCGCCACGTAGCCGTAGCCGCCGCTGAGCAGGGTGCCGCCGATGACGACGGCGGCAATCGCGTCCAGCTCCGTGCCTTGCGCATGCAAGCCATAGCCGGACAACATGTAGAACGAAAACAGCACGCCGCCCAGCGCGGCGCAAAAGCCGCTGAAGGCGTAAATGAAGACCTTGGTGCGGCCGACAGGCAGCCCCATCATCAAAGCCGACTGTTCATTGCCGCCGATCGCATACACGGCGCGGCCGAATGGCGTCGCGTGCGCCAGCCAGATGGCCAGCAGCAAGGTCGCCACGGCGATCACGACGCCGGGCGAGACGAAGCCGCCCAGGAATCCCAGCTGGGTCTGCGACATGGCCACGAACAGCGGGTCGGCTATGGTGATGGAATTGATGCTGATCAAATAGCACAAGCCTCGCGCCAAAAACATGCCGGCCAGGGTGACGATGAACGGCTGCAATTTGAAGTAATGGATCAGCGCGCCCATGCTGGCGCCAAATACCGTGCCCAGCGCCAGCACGGTGACGATCACCAGCAGCGGCGGCCAGTGCGCCACGTTGAGCAGCCAGGCGGCGATCATGGTCGACAGGGCCAGCACGGAACCGACGGACAGATCGATGCCGCCGGAAACGATGACGAAGGTCATGCCGACGGCGATCACCAGCAAAAAGGCGTTATCGATCAACAGGTTAAAGATCACTTGCGTCGACAGCAGGCCCGGGTAGGCGGCACCGCCCAGGCCCAGCATCACCACCAGCAGCAGGACCGTGACGAGCGAGGTGAAATACGGGGTGTGCAGCAAGCCCTTCATGCTTTTCTCCGATGCAGCAATTGCTTGAATTCCGACGATTGCGACAGGCAGACCAGGAAGACGACGACGGACTTGACGACCATGTTCACTTCGGGCGGCACGCCCAGCGAATAGATGGTGTACGTCAAAGTCTGGATGATGAGGGCGCCGATCATGCTGCCGACCAAGCTGAACTTGCCGCCGGCCAGCGAGGTGCCGCCCAGGGTGACGGCCAGGATGGCGTCCAGTTCCAGCATCAGGCCCGCATTGTTCGCGTCGGCGCTCTTGATGTTCGAGCTGATCATCAGCCCCGACAAGCCCGCGCAGGCGGCGCAAAAGACGTACACGAAGAAAATCAAGGTCGCCGTCCTGATGCCGGCCAGGCGCGCGGCGACGGGATTGATGCCGACGGCCTGGATGAACAGGCCCAGGGCCGTCTTGCGCATCAGCACGGCCGTGATGAGGAACACCAACGCCACGAGGAACAGCGAGAACGGCAAGCCGAACAGGTAACCGCTGCCGATGAAGAAGAACGGTTGATAGTAGACGGTGACAATCTGTCCATCCGTCAACAATTGCGCCAGGCCACGCCCCGCCACCATCAGGATCAGGGTGGCGACGATGGGCTGCAAGCCCAGGCCCGCCACCAGCACGCCATTCCAGGCGCCGCACAGCAGGGCCGCGCCCAGGGCCGCCGCCAGGGCCCAGCCCATGGGAATGTTGCTTACATAGGTCGGCACGCCGTTGTCCATCACCATGGTGCCGCCGATCAGCATGGCGGCCACGGTGCCGGACAGGGCCACAACGGCGCCCACGGAAATATCGATGCCGCGCGTGGCGATGACCAGGGTCATGCCCAGCGCCGCCAGCATCAGGGGCGCGGCGCGGTTGACGATGTCGATCACGCTGCCGTACAGATGGCCGTCACGGATTTCCAAGTGGAAAAAGCCGGGGATGGCGAAGAAATCGACCAGCAGCAGCAAGCACAGCGCGGCCAGGGGCCGGCTCAGGGGGTGATGTAAAACGGTATGCAAGGCGGACGTACCCATAGTGGAAGCCGGACGCGCCAGCGGCGCGCTCGATGGCGTGGATAAACTCATGTGACGTCTCCGGCGATCACTTGCAGCACGGAACTGTCGTCCAGCTCGCCACGCGCATAGTCGCCGCAGGCCTTGCGGTCGCGCATGACGAGAATGCGGTCGCTGCAGCGCAGCACTTCCGGCAATTCGGACGAAATGAACAGAATCGCCATGCCCTTGCGGCACAGCTTGCTTACATAGCTCATGATTTCCTGCTTGGCGCGCACGTCGATGCCGCGCGTCGGCTCGTCTAAAATCAGCATGGCCGGCGACGTCACCAGCCAGCGCGCCAGCAAGGCCTTCTGTTGATTGCCGCCCGACAGGCTGCCGATGGGCGTCTCGATGCTGGCCGTCTTGATGCCCAGCGCTTTCACATATTCGTCGGCCAGCGCCTGCTGGCGTTTGAACGGAATGGCGCGCAGCAAGCCCGTGCGGGCCTGCAAGGCCAGGATGATGTTTTCGCGCACGGACAGCGACAGGATCGCGCCCTCGTGCTTGCGGTCTTCCGAGCAAAAACCGATGTCCCGGGCAATCGCGTCGCGCGGCACGTGAAACTGGCGCGGCTTGCCTTGCATGGTGATGCTGCCGGAATCGGCCTTGTCGGCGCCGAACAGCAGGCGCGCCAGTTCCGTGCGGCCCGAGCCGAGCAAGCCGGCCAGGCCCAGCAATTCACCCTGGCGAATGTGGAAATCCATGGGCAGCAAGGCGCCCTTGCGGCCCAGTCCCGTCGCTTCCAGCACGGCGGGACCGAAACTGGCGGCGCCCGCTTCTTGCGCCAGATCAAGCTCTTGCGCCTGCGTGTCGGCCGCCACGCCGATCATCTTGTTCACCAGCGCCAGGCGCGACAGTTCGCTGCACGCGTATTCCCCTTCGCGCTCGCCGTTGCGCATGACGGTGATGCGGTCGGAAATGGCGTAGGTCTGGTCGAGAAAGTGGGTCACGAAAAGTATCGCCATGCCCTGCTCGCGCAGGCGGCGCAGCACGGAAAACAGCAGATTGACTTCCGCCTCGTCCAGGCTGGACGTGGGTTCGTCGAGGATCAGCACGCGGGCCGAAATGTTCAGCGCGCGCGAAATGGCCACCATTTGCTGGATGGCCAGCGGAAAGCTGAACAGTTGCGCCGTGACATCGATATCGATCTGCAATTGCTGCAGCAAGGCCCGCGCCTGTTGCTGCATGGAACGCCAGTCGATAGGGCCAAAGCGGCCGCCGAAGCGGCGCGGATAGCGGCCGATAAAAATGTTTTCCGCCACCGACAGGTTCGGGCACAGATTGACTTCCTGGTACACCGTGCTGATGCCCAGCAACTGCGCATCCGATGTGGAGGCGGGGGCGATGGGCTGGCCATCGAGCAAAATCTGGCCGCTGTCGGGCGTATAGACGCCCGTCAGCACCTTGATCAGGGTCGACTTCCCCGCGCCGTTTTGCCCCATCAGGGTGTGCACTTCGCCCGGATACAGGCGCAGGGCAACATCGCTGAGGGCTTTGACGCCGGGAAAGGACTTGCTGATGCCGCGCAACTCCAGCAAGGGAGCTGGCGCGGCAGTGTGATGCGCTTGCGTCTTCATCATGCGGCAAGCTTAGTATTTACGGTTCGGGAATTCCTTGGCGGCCACCTCGGCAGGGAACACGCCTTCCACCGTCGTGATGCGCGCTGGCACCGGCTTGCCGGCCACCACGTCGCGGGCGATGGACATCAATTGCGGGCCCAGCAGCGGGCTGCATTCGACGGTCACGTTCAGCTTGCCGGCGATCATGGCCTCGAACGCGCCTTTGACGCCATCGATGGAGATGATGATGATGTCCTTGCCCGGTTTCATGCCCGCTTCTTCGATGGCCTGGATGGCGCCGATGGCCATGTCGTCATTGTGCGCATACAGCACGTTGATCTTCTTGCCTTCGGCCTTGAGGAACGCTTCCATCACTTCCTTGCCCTTGGCGCGCGTAAAGTCGCCCGTTTGCGAACGGATGATCTTCATCTTCGGATTCTTGCCCACCACTTCCAGGAAGCCCGCCTTGCGGTCGATGGCCGGCGCGGAGCCGACCGTGCCCTGCAGTTCGACGATGTTCAGCGTCGCATCCGGCGTTTTCTTGGCATGTTCGAGCAGCCATTGCCCCGCGCGGCGGCCCTCTTCCACGAAGTCGGAACCGATGAAGGTGACGTACAGCGATTTGTCGGCCACGTTGACGGCGCGGTCCGTCAAGATGACGGGGATCTTGGCGGCCTTGGCTTCGCGCAAGACGGTATCCCAACCCGATTCGACGACGGGCGAGAAGGCGATCACGTCGACTTTTTGCGCGATGAACGAACGCAGCGCCTTGACCTGGTTTTCCTGCTTTTGCTGGGCATCGGCAAATTTCAGGGTGACGCCATCTTTCTTGGCGGCATCCTTGATGGAGACGGTATTGGCGGTGCGCCATTCGCTTTCGGCGCCCACCTGCGAAAAGCCCATGACGAGGGGCTTGGCGGCGAAGGCGGAAGAAGTAGCCAAGGTGGTGGCAGAAGCGGCCAGCAGCATGGCGCTGGCGAGGAGTGTGCGGCGTGTCAATGTCATTCTTGTCTCCAGTTTTTTTTGGAATACCATCACAGCCGGATGCCGGATGGGCGGTTTTTTATGAACCCATGGTAGGAGAAAGCAACATAGCCATCCAATCAATTCTTTTTCGCTTGCGATACCGATTTGCGTATCGGTAGAACGAGCCGGGTCCTTCTTCCCTCAGCGCAACAGGCGCAGCCCGTACAGGCCGCCCGCCACGGAATCCTTGCCGGCGACAAATTTCACGCTGAGTTTGCCGTTGCCAGCCGCCACCAGGGCCTGGGGAATGGCGATATCGAGCGTGTGCAGCTCTTGCGGCGCATCGGCCGCCACGGCGACCGTTTGCAGTTTCGTGCCGTTGAGCAAGACGTCAAATACGCGGCCCGCATCGAGTGTGGACAGGGGCAGTCGCAGGGTTTTCGCTTCGGCTTGCGGGTCGCTCAGTACATAGCTGAACCAGCCCGTCGCATGGCGCCAGTGCCGGCCCTTGTTGGCGCCGTTTTCTCCCCCTTCCGCCTGAAAGTTGTGGTCGGACTCCGGCTGCTGCTGTCCCGGCGCCACCTGGTCGATGGTGAGCGCGTCGAGCGCCAGACGCTCGGATTCCGCCTGGCGCGTGCTTTCCTGCAACTGCGCCAGCCTGGCCGGCGTGGATACGGGCCAGTACAGCATGTAGCGAGAGTCATGCAGGCGGAAGAAGGGAATCAGCCGCAAGGTGGCCGCATCCTTGCCCTGGATCAAGCCGGGCGCCGTAAACGTCAGCGGCTGGCCCTTCACGGGTTTGATCTTGCGCATGAAATCCTGCTCGTCGCTGACGAACAGCGGTGACGATTCCAGCGGACACACTTGCCCCTGGGCGATATGCCCCATGCGCGTGTCGTCGGCAAAATAGTTCAGTTGTTCATGGGCGAACGGCTGCGTCTTGGCGGCCAGCACGATGGGACCATGCAGCACGGCGTAATAATTCGACTGGTCCGGCATCTGTTCCAGGCGCGTCGTCATCGGCAGCACGACATCGACGCTGTCGCCCGACTTCCAGGCGCGCGCGATGGTCACGTACTCGCCCGGCACGCTATTCACGCGCAGCGCCTTGCCGTTGAGTTTGACGCGCAGCTTGCCCTTGGCTACCCACTGCGGGTAGCGGATCTTCAGGCTGAACGTTTTACTTCCTTGCACCGTGATGCGCGTCGTGTCCCGGTCAGGAAACTGCGTGCTCTGAATAATCTTGACGCCCTGCTCTTTCCAGTCCAGGGTGGACGCCATGAACAGGTTCACGTACAGCGCGTCGCCCTCATGGGCGTAGATGAACTCGCCATACTTGGCCTGGCTTTCGATGCCGGAACCCACGCAGCACCACATGCCCTTGTCCACTTGAGAATACACGCGGTAATGGTTCGGCCGCATGGGCGTAAAGTAGACAAAGCCGCCCGTGCCGGGGCGCTGCGACGACAAAATGTGGTTGTACAGGGCGCGCTCGTAGTAATCCGCGTAGCGCACCTGTTCGTCGCGCTGGAACAGCTGTTCCGTCAGCTTGAGCATATTGTAGGTATTGCACGTTTCCGGCCCTTCGACCTCTTCCACCATCGAGGAAAAATCGTGCTCGTCGTGGAAATGTTCCTTGACGCTGTTGCCGCCGATGGCCACCGTGCGCTTGTCGTGCACGGTTTGCCAAAAGAATTGCGCCGCCTGCTGCCAGTCGCGCCGGCCCGTCAATGCACCGATGCGCTCGAAGCCGATCACCTTCGGGATTTGCGTATTCGCATGCAAGCCCGTCAATTTGTCCTGTTGCGCCACCAACGGTTGCAATATGGCCTGGTGCGAAAAGCGCACGGCCAGGTCCAGGTAGCGCTGCTCGCCCGTCATGGCGTAAACGTCGGCCAGCACTTCATTCATGCCGCCGTGCTCGGCGCGCAGCATCGCTTGCATCTGCGCATCCGTGAGCGAGGCCGACAGTTTCACGGCCCAGTCCGACAAGGCGATCAGCATGGTTTTTGCTTGCTCGCTGCCCGCCTGCTGATACGCGTCGCGCAAGCCGGCAAACACCTTGTGCAGGTTGTACCACGGCACCCAGCGCCCATTGACGGAAAAGGTGTCGGCCTGCATGTCTCCCTTGGCGATGGCTTGCCAGGCGGCGCTGCCGTCGGGAATGCCACCCAGGTAGCCGTTGCCATTGGCGTCCTGGCATTTTTTCAGCTCCGCCAGCATGTAGTCGAGCCGTTCGCGCGCCTGCGCATCGCCCGTGGACGCCACCATCAGCGCCAGCGCGGACAGATAATGCCCGCCCAGGTGGCCATCCAGGCCCGTCGATTCCCAGTTGCCATAGCTGGGCTGCACCTGCGGCAAGCCCGCCTCGCGGCGGAACGGCGCCAGCAATTTATCCGGCTCGAAGGCCAGCAGGTAGTGCAAGTCCGTCGTCTGCGCATCGAGGAACGGTCCCGCTCCCAGGCGCACGGACGAGAGGGGAAACAGCTCCGCTGCCTGCAGGACAGGCGTGGCCAGGCCGCCGGCGGCCAGCGCCAGCGTCAACACGGTTCTTTTCACGATGCGTCCTTACGGTTTGGCGGCCGGCAACTGGCGGCTGCGATAGCGGTTCAAGTCGCGGGGATCGACTTGCGGCCAGCCGTCCTTGTCCCACGTCATGGGCAGGATCTTGAGCTTCTGCAAGTAATTGTCCGCCGTTTCATACGCGTGCAGCACCAGGTAATCCTTGCCGTCAAACGTGTAGGCGCTGTTGTGGCCCAGGCCTTGCCAATCCTTGTCGCCTTTCAGTAGCACCGTGCCGCCGCCCTGCGCCATGTCGCGGCCATCCCTGTCCAGGTAAGGGCCCGTCACGCTGGTCGAGCGGCCCACGGCCAGGTGATACGTGCTTTTTTCCTTCTGGCAGCACAAGCCCCAGGAAACAAACAGGAAATACTCATTGCCGCGCTGGAAGATGAACGGCGCTTCAATTTCCTCGGGTGCGGGCTTGAATTCGCCGGCCCTTGGCGGCAGCGGTGCGCGGCGCGCCAACGAGTGCCACTCTTGCGGTTCCGCAATACGGGTCCAGTCGGGCGTCAATTTCACCAGCTTGATGCCGTTCCAGAACGAGCCGAAGGACATCCACGGCGTGCCGTGCTTGTCCGTGATGATGTTCGAATCGATGGCGTTCCACTCGTCGCGCTCGGGCACGGATTGCAGCAGCATGCCCTGGTCCACCCAGCGGTAATCGGGCGAACGGGGATTCAAGGTGGTGTTGACGGTCACGCCGATGCCGGACGTGTTCTTGCCGAAGCCGGACACCGAGTAGTACAGGTAATATTTTCCATCATGAAATTGCACGTCGGGCGCCCAGATATGGTCGTCAAACGATGGCGCGGCCGTCCTGGCCCAGGTCGGCTGGCCCGCAAAAACGCGCCCTTCCGGCTGCCAGTCGACCATGTTTGTCGAGCTGTAGAACGTGATGCCGGGGCCCGTGCTGTACAGATAATAGGTGTCTCCTTCCTTGGCCATCACGGGGTCGTGCACGCTGACCTGGGCCGCGTGCGCGGCAGCCATGATCGCCAGGGTGCTCAGGATGGCGGCCGCGCCGCGCGTCAACATGTGCATCGTCTTCTCCAAAATGGTCAGCCGGCCCATCATGCGGGCCGGCTTGATGAATGACAAGGGGGGCAGGCTAGTCGACCGCCACCACGACGACGGCCTTGGCGGGCACCGACACGGTCAGCTTGCCGCCCTGCGCCTTGGCAGTGAACGCCACGGGCTGCACGGCTTGCGGTTGCGCAAAGCTGTTAACGGCATCCATCTTGCCTGCGGTCAGCACGCGGCCAGTCACGGCTGTCACTTTTTGCCCCGCCAGCGCCACGCTCACGTCGACGGCCTTGTGCGGATTCGTGTTGACCAAGGACAAGTACACCTTGCCATCCTTGGCGCGCGCGGCCGAGGCGCTGACTTCAGGAATGCTGACCTTGCCCAGGCTGTACTTGCCATTGCCATTGATGGCGACCGGCAAGGCCGTGGCATCCTGGAACGGCACGTACATTTCAAACGCGTGATACGTGGGCGTGAGGAAATATTTATCCTTGTCCGTGATGATCATCGCCTGCAGCACGTTGACCATTTGCGCGATATTCGTCATGCGCACCCGGTCTGCATGGGCGTGGAAGATGTTGAAATTCAAGGCGGCGACGAGGGCGTCGCGCAAGCTGTTTTGCTGGAACAGGAAACCCGTGTTGGTGCCCGGCTCCACGTCGTACCAGGTGCCCCATTCATCGACGTACAAGCCCGTCTTTTTCGAGGGATCGTTCTTGTCGATGGCGGCGAGATTGTTCTTGATCAAGCTATCGATGCGCAGGGTACGGCTCAAGGTGGAAATCCACTCATTTTCGCCAAAACCCGTGGCCGCGCCCTTCTTTTCCCACACGCCCGTCGGTACCGTGTAGTAGTGGAAACTGATGGCGTCCATCATGTTCGGCTTGATTTCGCGGCTCAGGGTGCTGGACCAGCTGATGTCGTCGTCATTGCCGCCGCTGGCGATGAATTTCGGGCGCGCGCTTTCCGGCGTCTTCATGAAGGTGTGATAGTGCTTGTACAGATCGGCGTAGTACTGCGGGCGCATATTGCCGCCGCAACCCCAGGCTTCATTGCCGATGCCAAAGTAATCGACTTTATACGGCTGCGCGCGGCCATTCTTGCGGCGCAGCTCGGCCAGGGTGGACTTGCTGTCCGACGTCATGTATTCCAGCCATTCGGACATTTCCTGCGGCGTACCGGAACCGAGGTTGCCGTTGATATAGGTCTGTGCGCCCAGCAACTCGGCCAGGTCGAAGAATTCGTGCGTGCCGACGGCGTTCGACTCTTCCACCCCGCCCCAGTTGGTGTTGACCTTGGTCGGACGCTGGGCGCGCGCGCCGATGCCATCCTTCCAGTGGTATTCATCGGCAAAGCAGCCGCCCGGCCAGCGCACCAGGGGCACGTGCAACTGTTTCAGCGCGCCCAGCACGTCATTGCGCCAGCCTTTGGTGTTCGGAATGGACGAATCCGGCCCCACCCACATGCCTTCGTAGATGCCCGTGCCCAGGTGTTCGGCGAACTGGCCGTAGATGTTTTTATTGATCACGGAACCGGGCTTGGCCACGTCGATGGTGACGCTGACGGGCGCGGCAAAGGCGCTGCCGACGGCCATGGCCAGGCTGAGGGCCACGATGCTGGTGTTGATACATTTCATGCTGTCTCCTGTTTTTAAGTGAAAAGCAAGGGCCGGGATCGACCCGGCAATGGATGTGGCGATGCCTCTCCTGCTACGGAGTGGGAGGCATACACGAATGGGGTAAGGCGGGAAGGCACGCGGCCGACAAAACGCCCAGGGCTAGGCGCCTTGCCGAAGACAGTACGAAAGTACGGCTAGGCAAGGCAACAACGCCCTGGACGTTTTGTCAGACCCAGCCGGCGTCGACGATGAATTCTTGGGAGGAGCACATCGCGCCGTCATCGGAGGCAAGGAACAGCACCATGGCGGCGATGTCCTGTGGCATCAGCTTGCTTGGCAAGCATTGGCTTTTCTTGATTTCCACTTCCGCTGCCTCGTCGACCCACAGGTCGATCTGGCGCTGCGTCATGACCCAGCCGGGCGTGACCGTGTTGACGCGGATATTGTGCGCGCCGTAATCGCGCGCCAGGCCCCGCGTGAGGCCCACGACGGCCGCCTTGGTGGTGGCATACACGGGGTAGCCGCCCGACTTCATGTGCCACGAAATCGAGCTGACGTTGATGATGGAGCCGCCGCCCTGGCGCTTCATGCCCTCGAAGACGGCCTGGCACGTAAAGAACATGGGACGTTGATTGATCGCAATACGCTCGTTCCAGTATTCCAGGGTGACATCCTGCGCCTGGTGGCGCTGGTCGTTGGCGGCATTGTTGACGAGGATATCGAAATCGCCCAATTGATCGGCCAGTTCGGCCATGACGGCTTGCAGAGAGGCAATATCCGTGATGTCGCAATGGCGGAACACGGGCGCCGTCCAGCCCGCTTCGGCCAGGCGGCGGCACAGGGCCTCGCTCGCTTCCACGGCGATATCGACAAACGCCACCACGGCGCCCTGGGCGGCAAACTCCGCCACCAGGGATTCGCCGATGCCGCTGCCGCCACCCGTGATGAACACGCGCTTGCCCTGCAAGCTGCCATATTTCGCCAATTGCTTCATCTTGTCTCCACCTGTTTATTTTTTATGTACAACGTGCAACGCAAGCTGGCGCGGCAAGGCCATCGGCCCCGCCGCGCAGCAGCTTTTTACTCCCTGCCGAGAACGCCATCCTTGCGGCGCCAGATCCCCAGCGGATTATCGTCGCGCAGCGACTCCGGCAGCAAGTCCTGCAGCAGGTTCTGGTAGGACACGGGACGCAGGAAGCGGTTGATGGCCGCCGTGCCGACGGAGGTGCTGCGGCCGTCCGACGTGGCCGGGAACGGGCCGCCGTGCACCATGGCCGTCGACACTTCCACGCCCGTGGGGAAACCGTTGGCCAGGATGCGGCCCACGCGGCGTTCCAGCACGGGCAGCAAGCGGCGCGCGTCCGCCAGGTCGCCCGCATCCATCTGCAGGGTGGCCGTCAGCTGGCCTTCCAGGCTTTCCGTAATCGCCAGCAATTGTTCCATGTCGCGGCAAGCCACCAGCAGCGAGGCGGGGCCGAAGACTTCGTCGCGCAAGTCGTGTTTGGCCAGGAAAGCCTCGCCCGACGTGACGAACAGGGCGGCGGCGCCCTTGCCCTCTTCTCCCGTGTTTTGCACCAGCGGCGTCACATCCGCGTGCTGCGCCAGGGCGGCGACGCCCTTGGCATAGCTGCTGGCGATGCCGGCCGTCAACATGGTGGCGGCCGGCGCGGGCGCCAGCGCTTCGGCGGCAGCGGCGGCAAAGGCCGTGAAATCTGCGCCTTCCAGGCCCAGCACGAGGCCGGGATTGGTGCAGAACTGGCCCACGCCCATCGTCAGCGAGGCGGCAAAACCGCTGGCGATCGCCGCGCCACGGGCGGCCAAGGCTTGCGGCAGCACAAACACGGGGTTGATGCTGCTCATCTCCGCATAGACAGGAATCGGTTGCGGACGCTCGGCCGCCACCTTCATCAGGGCGATGCCGCCCGAACGCGAACCCGTGAAACCGACGGCCTGGATGGCCGGATGGGCGACCAACGCCTGGCCGATGCCATTGCCCGTGCCCGTCAGCAAGGCGAAGACGCCGGCCGGCAGCTTGCAGATGGCAATCGCTTTCACGATGGCGCGCGCCACCAGTTCCGACGTGCCCGGATGGGCCGAATGGGCTTTCAGGACGACGGGGCAGCCGGCCGCCAGGGCCGAGGCCGTATCGCCGCCCGCCACGGAAAAGGCCAGCGGGAAATTACTGGCCGCAAACACGGCGACGGGGCCCAGGCCGATCATGCGCAAGCGCAAGTCAGGACGGGGCGGCACGCGGTCCGGCAGCGGGCTGTCGATGCGCGCATCCGTCCAGGAACCTTCGCGCAGCAAGCCGGCGAACAGTTTCAACTGGCCCACCGTGCGGCCGCGTTCGCCTTCCAGGCGCACGCGCGGCAAGCCGCTTTCCGTCATGGCGCGCACGATCAAGTCGTCGCCCAGTTCGCCGATTTGCGCGGCGATGGTGTCCAGGAAGTCGGCGCGCTCCGCATCCGTGGTGGCGCGGAACGGGTCGAACGCGGCTTGCGCCAGACGGCACGCTTCGTCGATTTGCGCTACGTCAACCATGTGGAAGGCGGGCGCGATGTGGGCGCGCGCGGCCGGGTCCCACGCTTCGAAGGAACCGCCATTGCCCTTGACGGCCACGCCGCCGATCCATGCATCACCGGTGATATTCAAGCTCATAATGTGCTCACTTTCGCAAATTCGGTTGGGAAGACGTCGAGGCGGTTGCGCAAGGCAGGGCCAAAGGCCGGCGCTTCGATTTCAAAGGTTTCGCCCGGCGCCACGCTCACGCCATCGGCAAAGCTCAGGGTGGCCGTGCCAAAGAAATGCACGTGCACGTCGCCTGGGCGCTTGAACAGCGGATACTTGAAGTGATGGTGTTCCAGGTTGGCAATCGTGTGCGACATATTCTCTTCGCCGCTGACGAAGGCCTTTTCCCAGCGCACCTTGCCGGCCGCGTCCAGCACGCGCGAAGTACCGGCTATGTGCGCGGGCAATTCGCCCACCAGCAGGGCCGGGCCCACGCTGCAGGCGCGCAGCTTCGAGTGGGCCAGGTACAGATAGTTCTGGCGCTCCGTCACGTGGTCCGAGAATTCATTGCCGATGGCGTAGCCGACCCGGTAGGGCTGGCCGTCGTCGCCGATCACGTACAGGCCGGCGATTTCCGGCTCCTCGCCGCCATCGAGGGCAAAGTCCGGCATGCGCAGCGGCTGCCCGCCCGCGCGCACGATGGAGCCGTCGCCTTTATAGAACCATTCCGGCTGGGCACCGGCCGTGCCAGCGGCTGGCTTGCCGCCTTCCACGCCCAGGCGGAACATTTTCATCGAGTCGCTCAGCGACTCGGCGTCGCCGCCGATCTTCTTGTGCATGGCGTCGCGCGCGCCGGCGCTGCCCAGATGGGTCAGGCCCGTGCCCGTCACGTAGCAGTGCGCTTCATCGGCGTGATCGAGCGGCGGCAGCACGCGTCCGGCAGCGGCCACGTCCGCATAGGAATGCGTGGCGTTGCCGACGGTGGCGTTCACCAGGTCCGCCAGATTGATACGCTTGCGGATGGCGTCTTGCGCCAGCGCATATGTCGTGTTGTAGCCTTCGATGACGCGGATCACGTCGTCTTGCAGCAGGCCGACGAGGCGGCCGCCATGTTCATTCGTAAATTGCAGCAACAGCATGGAATTCTCCGCTTAGTGTGAGTGGCGCGGCACGGCGGAACCGCGATTGCCGACCAGGAAGTCGAAATCGCAGCCTTCGTCGGCCTGCAACACGTGTTCGATGTACAGCTGCTGGTAACCGCTCTTCGGACCGGGCGCGCTGCCCAGTTCGCGGGCCGCCAGGCGTTCGGCGATTTCCCCGTCGCTGATGTCGATGTTCAGGCTGCCGTTGTGGCAATCGAGGGCGATCATGTCGCCGTCGCGCACGATGCCCAGCGGGCCGCCCGCCATCGCTTCCGGCGCCACGTGCAGCACGACTGTGCCGTAGGCCGTGCCGCTCATGCGCGCATCCGAGATGCGCACCATGTCCGTGATGCCTTGCGCCAGCAGTTTCGGCGGCAAGCCCATGTTGCCCACTTCCGCCATGCCCGGATAGCCTTTCGGGCCGCAATTCTTCATCACCAGCACGGAATCGGCATCGACGTCCAGATCCGGATCAAGGATGCGCGATTTATAGTGTTCGAAATCCTCGAACACGACGGCCTTGCCCCGGTGCTGCATCAAATGCGGCGAAGCGGCAGACGGTTTCAACACGGCGCCGCGCGGCGCCAGGTTGCCGCGCAAGACGCAGATGCCGCCATCGGCCAGCAAGGGGTTGTCCAGCGTGCGCACCACTTCATCGTTGTAGATCGGCGCTTCGACGCAGTTGTCCCAGATCGACTTGCCGTTGACGGTCAAGGCATTCTTGTACGGCAGCAAGTCGCCTTCGCCCAGGCGGCGTATGACGGCAGGCAAGCCGCCCGCATAGTAAAACTCTTCCATCAGGAAACGGCCCGACGGCAGCAAGTCGACGATGGTCGGCGTGCCGCGCCCTACACGGGTCCAGTCTTCCAGTTCCAGCGGCACGCCGATGCGGCCGGCAATCGCCTTCAGGTGGATCACGGCATTGGTCGAACCGCCGATGGCGGCGTTGACCTTGATGGCGTTTTCAAATGCCTCGCGCGTCAGCACTTTCGACAGGCGCAGGTCTTCGTGCACCATTTCCACGATGCGGATGCCCGACATGTGGGCCAGCACGTAGCGGCGCGAATCGACGGCGGGGATGGCGGCGTTGTGCGGCAGCGACGTGCCCAGCGCTTCAGCCATGCTGGCCATCGTCGAGGCCGTACCCATGGTGTTGCAGGTACCGGCCGAGCGCGACATGCCCGATTCGGCCGACATGAACTGGTGCAGGGTGATGGAACCGGCCTTCATCTGCTCGTGCAACTGCCATACGGCGGTGCCGGAACCGATATCCTTGCCATTCAACTTGCCGTTCAGCATGGGTCCGCCGCTGACGACGATGGTGGGGATGTCGACGCTGGCCGCGCCCATCAGCAGCGCCGGCGTCGTCTTGTCGCAGCCGACCAGCAGCACGACGGCGTCCATCGGGTTGCCGCGGATCGATTCTTCCACGTCCATCGAAGCCAGGTTGCGCGTCAGCATGGCCGTCGGGCGCAGATTCGATTCGCCGTTCGAGAAGACGGGGAATTCCACGGGGAAACCGCCCGCTTCCAGGATGCCGCGCTTGACGTGCTCGGCCAGCTGGCGGAAATGGGCGTTGCAGGGAGTCAGTTCGGACCAGGTATTGCAGATGCCGATGATGGGCTTGCCGTGAAACTCGTGGTCAGGTATGCCCTGGTTTTTCATCCAGCTGCGGTACATGAAGCCGTTCTTGTCCTGCGAGCCGAACCACTCGGCAGAGCGCAGGGCAACCTTCTTTTTTGTCTCAGACATGCCATTCTCCTGGTTGTGCTATGCCGGATCTAATGTCGTCGGCCCGGGCAGCGATGTTGGAATACTAAAGAATCCTGCCATGCCTTTCCAATCAATTTTTAATGCGTTCCGATACCGAAAACGGTATCAGCATGCCGTAATGAAAACGCCCTGCGGGCGCGTGGCGGCAGGGCGTGGGCTGTTTTCGCAGGGGTACTTACCCGGCGGAAAAGCGGTACACGGTGTGCGTCCGATACTCCTCGCCCGGACGCAAGATGCTGTTCGGGAAGTGGGACTGGTTCGGCGAATCCGGGAAATGCTGGGTTTCCAGGCATAGCGCGCTGCGGTAGCTGTTGGCGCGCAGCTTGCCGGGCTGGCTGCCGTCGAGGAAATTGCCGGAATAAAACTGGACGCCGGGCTCCTGCGTGTACACCTGCATCATCCTGCCCGATTGCGGATCGCGCACGGTGGCGGCCAGGCTGAGCAGCTGACCGGGCTGTTGATTCAGCACAAAGTTGTGATCGTAGCCACGGCCGATGCGGAGCTGTTCGTGCGGCAAGGCTATGCTGTGGCCGATGACGGTGCTCTGGCGCAAGTCGAACGGCGTGCCGGACACGTCCGCCAGTTCGCCCGTGGGAATCGAACCCGCGTCCACGGGCAGGTAGCGATCCGCATTGATCGTCACCTCGTGGCCGAGGATATCGCCCTGCCCCGCCAGATTGAAATAGCTGTGATTCGTCAAGTTGACGGGCGTGGCCT
Source organism: Janthinobacterium sp. SUN100 (assembly GCF_030397705.1). Lineage (NCBI taxonomy): Bacteria > Pseudomonadati > Pseudomonadota > Betaproteobacteria > Burkholderiales > Oxalobacteraceae > Janthinobacterium > Janthinobacterium sp. SUN100. The sequence continues at coordinate 497,037 of NZ_JAPUBU010000003.1, forward strand.
GGTCCGTCACGGCGTGGTAGCGCAGGCTCAGGGCGTTGTCGTTGTCCAGTTCGTACACGACGGTCACGTCCAGCTTGCCCGGATAGCCATCTTCGCCGTGCGGGCTGCTGCGCGTGAACGTGACGCCGGCGGCATAGTCCCGCGTGAACGGCTCGGCCTGCCACATGACCTGGTGAAAGCCCTGGTTGCCGCCATGCAAGTGATTCGGTGCATTGTTGACGGCCAGCTGGTAATCCTTGCCGTCGAGGCTGAAACGTCCCTCGGCAATGCGGTTGCCGAAGCGGCCGATGACGGCGCCCAGGAAAGCGCCATTGGCCAGATAGGGTTCGAGGCGCTCGAAACCGAGCACCACGTCGGCCAACGTGCCGTCGCGGTCCGGCACGTGGACTTCGCTGATGATGGCGCCAAAGTCGAGCACTTTGACTTGCATGCCCTGGCGGTTCGTCAGGGTAAACACGCTGACGTGCTGGCCACCGGGCAGGATGCCGAACGGCGCTTGCGTCACTGAAACAGAATCAACTGGGGTCATGGCGTCGGGTCCAGGTTTTACAGGGTCGATGAGCGGCCAAACACGGGCATGCCTTGCGCATCCCAGCGCAGCGGTTTGACGAACGTGTGGCGATCCGGGTTCCACAGCGGGTCGCCGACGATTTCCGTGTAGGTGCGGGCATGGTACACCAGCAATACGCCGTCGCCATCGTCGGCCGTCGTGAAGCTGTTGTGGCCGGGGCCGTAGATGCCGTGCTCGTAGCAGGTGGCAAACACGGGCTCGGGCGACTTGCTCCACGAGAACGGGTCGAGCAAATCGGCTGACGCATCGGCCCACAGCAAGCCCATCGCATAATTTTCATCGGTGGCGCTGGCCGAATAGCTGATGAAGATCTTGCCATTGCGTTTCAACACGGACGGCCCCTCGTTGACCCAGAAGCCGCGGATTTCCCAGTCGAATTCCGGCTTGCTCAGCATCACGGGCGGGCCGGCCAGCTGCCATGGCGTGGCCATCGGCGCGATATACAGGTTCGAATTGCCTTCGATGGCCACATCTTTCTGTGCCCACAGGTAGTACAGCACACCGTCGTGCTCGAACGTGGTGGCGTCCAGGCAAAAGGTGTCGATGCCCGTATCGATCTGGCCCATGAATTCCCACTCGCCTTCCAGGGGGTTGGCATTCGTATTGCGGATCGCATACATGCGGTGCTGGAACAGCTTATGCTTGATTTCGCGGCTCGGCGCGGCGGCGAAATACACATACCAGGCGCCCTGGTTGAAGTGCAATTCCGGCGCCCACACCAGTTCGCTGTACGGACCCGTGTCCGGCTTGTGCCACACGTCGACCGTGGGCGCGTCGGCCAGCCCGGCGATGCTGTCGGCGCGGCGCAGTTCGATGCGGTCGTACTGGGGCACGGAGGCCGTAAAGTAATAATAGCCGTCGCTGTGACGGTAGATATGCGGGTCGGCCCGTTGTTCGATCAGCGGTTTCAAGACGTCTGCCATGTTGCTTACTCCATTCAGTTATTCTTACGCGGCGACAAAACCGCGTTTGTGCATTTCCGACTTGACGCCGCTGTAGTACGCATCGCTGATACGGTACTTGAACATCAGCAAGCCCATCAGCAAGTGGAAAAAGCCGGGGATGATCGACAGCATCAGGGCGATGCCGTTCAGGGCGAATTGCGTTTGCTCATGGTTGGGCTGGTAGTCGAAATACGCGAGCAGCACGCCCACCAGGCCGCCCGCCACCGCCATGCCCGCCTTCTGGCAGACGGAAATGCCGCCAAAGGCGAAGCCGGAAACGCGCTTGCCCGTCTTCACCTGTCCATAGTCGATGGTTTCCGCGATGGCCGACCAGAACACGGGCGCATGCAAGTCCACCACGAAGGACAGCAGGAAATACAGGGCGAAAGCCAGCACGGTATCGCTCGGTTTTACGAAGAAATAGATCGCCAGGCTGATCAGCGCGACGCCGATCTGCGTGTAGCGGAACAGTTTCACCTTGCAATAGAACTTGGTGATCCAGGTCGAGGCGATCATGGCCAGGATGGCGGCCACCACGCCCGTGGTCAAAAAGGCGGCCACCGTTTCCGTGCTGCCGCCCAGATAGTATTTCGCGTAATAGATGGCGACGGAACCGCGCACCACGTAGCCGATGGTGCCCGTGACGCACACGCCGCACAGCACCAGCCACTGGTCGTTCTGCAGCAGCACTTTCAATTGCGCCAGCAGCGGTTGCTTTTCCACTACGTGCACGACCCGCTCGGTGGTGGAGAAATAGCAGAACAGGAACAGGGCCACGCCCATGACGGCCATCACGGCCATGGCTGCCTGGTAGCCGACGGCCGGGTTGCCGCCGCCCCAGCGCTGCGACAGGACCGGCACGACGATGGTCACCATGAAGGCGCCGATCTTGGCGAAGAACAAACGGTAGCCGTTGGCCGACAGGCGGTCCTGCGGGTCGCTGGTCAAGCCGCTGATCAGGGAAATATACGGGATGCCCACGCCAGCCGTCATGATCGTCATCAGGATATATGTGGAATATGCCCAGATCAGCTTGGCGTCGTACTGCCACTCGGGCGTGCTGAAGACAAAGAAGACGCTGACGCCATACGGCACGGCCAGCCACAGCAGATACGGACGGTAGCGGCCCGAGGCAAAGCTGTAGCGGTCCGTGATCTGGCCCATGACGAGGTCGGCGATGGCGCCGATGACTTTCACGGCCACGAACAGCAGGGCCAGGTCCGTGGTTTTCAAGCCATAGATATCGGTATAGAAAAAGGTGATGATCAACATCATTGACGAAATGACGACATTGAGCGCCATGTCGCCGGCGCCGAAGCCGACCTTTTCAACGGTGGATAATTTTTGCGTCTCCATGCTTTCCGTCCATTCTTTTTATGATGAATCGTGCGTGACTGTCCAACTGACAGGGGCGTTGCCGGCCGAAACCATGGCAACGCCCTTGATCTGACTACTGCGTGATGCTCGGCTTACATTTTCCAGCGTAAAGAGAGACCAACTGTCCGGTCATAGCGCCGCGTATCGCGCGCATACACGCCCGGTTCGTTCCAGTAATCCTTGAACTTGGTGTCGAGCAAGTTATTCCCATCGAGGGTCACGGTGAACTGCTCGTTGATCTTGTACGACAGCGAACCGTCGAGCTGGGCCGTCGGCGCCACCTTCAAGTCCAGGCCGGGGCCGCCCTGGTTGTAGCTGTCGATGAATTTCGAGCGCCAGTTGTAGGCCAGGCGGCCCGACCAGGCGTCCTTTTCGTACAGCAGCACCAGGTTGTAGGCGTAGCGCGACACGCCCGTGATCGCATGGCTGCCCGTCTCGTCGTCGGTGGTGCCGCTCATGTAAGTGCCGTTCGCTTGCAAGCCCAGGCCGCTCAAGATGCCGGGCAAGCCGTCATAGAATTGCTGGTAGCCGATTTCCAGGCCTTGCAGCTTGCCGGCCGCCGTGTTGTACGGGCGGTCCACGTCATACGTCTTGCCGGCAATGGTTTCGCTGGAAATGCGCTGCTGGATATACCCATCGAACTTGTGGTGGAACACGGTGGCGGTGACGGAACCGGCCGGTGCGAAATACCATTCCAGTGCCGCGTCGACATTGTCGCCCACGACCGGTTTCAAATTCGGATTGCCGCCCGCGCCCGTCGCCTTCACCGTTTCCGTCGAGTTGACGAGGGCCACGCCCGGATTCAGCTGGGCAAAGCCGGGACGGCTGATGGTGCGGCCCGCCGCAAAGCGGCCGACCAGGTCGGCGCGCAGCTTGATTTTCAGGGCCACGCTCGGCAGCACATCGGTGCTGGACGTGTCGCTGATGACGGGCGTGTAGACGCCGTCCTGCGAGCTGTTGCCCTGCAAGCTTTGCTCCGTGCGCACGACGCGCACGCCCAGGGTGCCGTCGACGGGATAGTCAGCCAGCTTGAAGGCGACCTTTGCCTTGGTGTAGATGGAATACGTCTTTTCCGTGTCCTTGAAGAACGAACCCGGGTCCATGGCGCGCGCCGCGCTGCTGCCCGTGACGGCTTGGCGCACGGTGCCCGTGTTATTGAGCAAGAAACTGGCGCATGGCGTGTACCACTGCTTCAAGCCGTAGTCGGGTCCGCCGCTGGACATCGATTCCGACAAGCAATTGAGGCCTGGAATCGACGTCACGCCCTGGCGGCTGAATGGAAATGCGGCGGCGGACACGTCCGGTGCTTCCGCATTGCCTTCATAGCTTTTGATCGATTCGGCTTCGCGCTTGACGCCGCGCAAGCCGACGCTGATTTCCTTGAAGATGCCGCCGGCACTCGGCGTGTAGGCCAGGTCGGCGCGCACATCGTTCGAGCTGCCCTGATCCTGGCCATAGCGGTCGAAGAAGCCCTTCAAATAGTAATTCGACGGGTCTTGCAAGTCGATGCCCGTGTAATCGACGTGCAAGGTGCCGTTCTGGTTGGTATTGATGGTGGCGTTCGGCACTTGCGTGATGGCGTCGAGGATGGGATTGCGCCATTTGAAGGTGCTTCTGGTGCTGGCCACCTCCGACGTGAAACGCCATTCCGAGTTGATATCCCACAAACCGCCGACGGCAAACTGGTGCGTCTTCGTCTCGTTCTTGTTCGCCTGCGTCGACATGATGGTGTTCACGTTGGTCGAGGTGAGGGTTTGCAGCTGGTTGGTGCCGGGAATTTTGGTGGCGGACACGGGCGTGCCCCACCATGGCAAGCCGACGAAGTAATCGGACTCCGCATCGAGCAGGAAGCGCGTGGCCATGCCCTCCGCGTACAGCTCGACGTCGGCGTTCGGACGCCATTGCAGCACGGCATTGGCGGTCGTGCGGCGGCGGTCGCCCTTGATCGGCAGCAAACCCACCTGGTCCGGCCCCGTCAAACCGGGCAACAGGAAACTTTTATCCACGGGCGCCGTATTGAATGCGCGTTCTTCGTGGTAACGGTGCTGCTGCTGCGACAAGCCCAGCAGCGCGCCCACTTCGCCGATGCCCGTCTTCCAGCGGTTGGCCACCATGCCGCTGATGTTCGGGTCGGTGGCTTTCGATTTGTCGCTGTAGACGGCGCGCGTATTCACGCTGGCCGTAAACTCCTTGAAGTCGAACGGGCGATTCGTGCGCACGTCGATGATGCCGGCCACGCCACCTTCGACCTGGTCCGCGCCCTGCGATTTGTACACGTCCACGCGCTGCAGCATGGTGGCGGGAATGTCGGCCAGGTTGACGTAGCGGCCCGTGGTGGTGAACAGTTCGCGGCCATTGAGCAGGGTCGTGACGTCGCGCAAGCCGCGGATCATGACGGCGCTGGCCTCGCCCGAATCGCGGCGGATCTGGATGCCGGAAATGCGCGCCAGGGTTTCGGCAACATTGTTATCAGGGAATTTGCCGATGTCGTCGGCCACGATGGAATCGATGACCTGGTCCGAGCGCATCTTGATCTGCTGCGAATTTTGCGCCGAGCGGCGCACGCCGCTGACGGTCACGACCGACACTTCTGCAGCAGGCTCTGCACTGGCATCGGCCACCACCGCCTCCTGCGCCCATACCGAAGCCGTGCTCAGCAAGCCAATACCGGCCAATGCCGCAACGGCTGCCTTCAAGGTGAATGGACGAGGGGAAGTGGCCGCGAGCGGACCGGTGGCGTTGCGCATCATGAATCTCCAGATATTGTATTGATATTTTTGCACTGCTTGCATGTCGTTCGCATGCTCGGCGTTTATCTTAGGGGCTGGGCGATAATCTCTCCAATCAATTTTTCCACTGTTTCGATATCAATTTTGATATCGGCGGCAGGAGGACTTTGGAGGTTGCAAACGGACAACGGCAGGGGCGTCGCGGGCGTTTTCATCACAGACGTGCACAAAAAAACAGGCAGCACTGGCGTGCAGCATGAAAGTGCGAACAGGACTAAGCTGATGGCGTAACACTCCCCCCACCGCTTGCACAGGAGTTCGCATGAACGTTTTAATGGTATTGACCTCGCACGACCAGCTGGGCGACACGGGCCACAAGACCGGCTTCTGGCTGGAAGAATTCGCCGCCCCGTACTATGTGCTGAAAGACGCGGGCGCGCACCTGACCCTGGCTTCGCCCAAGGGCGGCCAGCCGCCGCTGGACCCGAAGAGCGACGCCCCCGAATCGCAGACGGCCGCCACGGCCCGCTTCAAGGCCGACCCGGCCGCCCAAGCCGCGCTCGCTTCCACCGTCCTGCTGTCCAGCGTGCAAGCGGCCGACTATGACGCCGTGTTCTATCCGGGCGGCCACGGCCCCCTGTGGGACCTGGCCGAAGACAGGGACTCGATCGCCCTCATCGCAGCGCTGCAGGCAGCCGGCAAGCCCGTCGCCGCCGTCTGCCACGCCCCCGGCGTCTTGCGCCACGTCAAAGGCGGCGATGGCCAGCCTCTCGTGAAGGGCAAGCAGGTGACGGGTTTCACGAATACAGAAGAAGACGCCGTGGGCTTGACGAAAGTCGTGCCCTTCCTGGTGGAAGACATGCTCAAGGAAAACGGCGGCATCTACTCGAAGGGCGCGGACTGGGCGCCATATGTGCTGACGGACGGCATCTTGATCACCGGTCAGAATCCGGCCTCATCGGAGGCGGCGGCGCAGGCGTTGCTGAAATTGCTGAAGTAAGGCTAGTGGCTGAGACGGGTGGCTGCGCAGCGGCAGGCGCAGCCCTAACTATCACGCACGGCAATGCGCACAATGCTAGCGAAAGAAACGGCAAGTCTTGATTTGTCTGGTGCGGCTGGCGGGGATCGAACCCACGACCCTTGGCTTCGGAGGCCAATACTCTATCCACTGAGCTACAGCCGCGTAGGGGGAATTTTTGAAGTGATGCGAAGGATACCGTTTTTCTTTACCTACGTCTACGGAAACTGTCGTATCGCTGGCAATTGCATGTCACTGCTCAATTTTTGTGCCTATAATTGTGGGTTTCATAAAGGTTTACATCCAAGCATGTAAAAATGCTACCTTACACGGCCATCAGTTTCAAATCTGGACTAAGGACATCATGAGCGACGCACATAACGAACAACAATCAGCGATCAAAACGCCTAAACAATTGCTTGCCGCCGTAGCTGGCTTCTTCCTCATCACCGTCATCGGCATCATCCTGCTGGTGCAGTTCGTCACGGCGCAAAAACTGACGGGCGCCGGTACGGACAGCCAGTCGCCGGAAGCCATCGCCGAGCGCTTGAGCCCAGTGGCCAATGCCGGCTTTACCTTCAAGGATGCCAGCGGTCCGAAAGTGCTGCAAAGCGGCGAAGCCGTGTACACGGCCACCTGCGTGGCGTGTCATGGCGCCGGCGTGGCCGGTGCACCGAAGTTTGGCGATGCAGGCAGCTGGTCGGCCCGCCTGGCCCAGGGCTACGATACGGTCCTGAAACACGCGATCGAAGGCTTGCGCGCGATGCCGGCCAAAGGCGGCAATCCCGACCTCGACGATGTGGAAGTGGCGCGCGCCGTCGTCTACATCGCCAACGCGTCGGGCGGCAAGTTCAAGGAACCGGAAGTGCCGGCACCGGCCGCTGCCGCTGATGGCGCCGCCGCACCAGCCGCGGAACCGGCCAAGTAAGCAGCGTCACACCCGTTTCCAGGAACCGCCCGCCAGGGCGGTTTTTTTTTACCCATCGTTTGCGCCAGATCACACGGCGTAAAAAAGCCGCCCGGCTTGCGCGGGGCGGCTGGCAACTTATGCCTGGGACTAGCGTCTTACCACATGATGACGCGGTCTTTCGGCGGCAGATACATCTTGTCGCCCGGTTTCACGTCAAACGCCTGGTAGAAGCCGGGCTGGTTGCGCATGGTGCCGTTGGCGCGGAACTGGCCTGGCGAGTGCGGGTCCGTTTTCAGCAAGACCAGTTGCTGCGCTTCGCGCATCTTCATGCGCCAGACCTGGGCAAAGCCCGCATAGAAGCGCTGCTCGCCCGTGAAACCGTCGATGACGGGGGCTTTCTTGCCGTTCAGCGACAATTTGTACGCTTTATACGCGATCGCCACGCCGGAATTGTCGGCGATGTTCTCGCCCAGGGTCAGTTCGCCGTTGACGAAGTGGCCCTTGACGGGGCTGAAGCTGTTGTACTGCGCCACCAGCTGCTTGGTTTTCTTGGCGAAGTTTTTATGGTCGGCCTTGGTCCACCAGTCGCGCAAGTTGCCGTCGCCGTCGTACTGGGCGCCCTGGTCGTCGAAGCCGTGGCTGATTTCATGGCCGATCACGCCGCCGATGGCGCCATAGTTGACGGCGTCGTCCGCGTTGGCGTCGAAGAATGGCGCTTGCAGGATGGCGGCCGGGAAGACGATTTCATTCAGTTCCGGGTTGTAATAGGCGTTCACGGTCTGCGGCGTCATGCCCCACTCATCGCGGTCGATAGGCTGGCCCAGCTTGTTCAATTCGCGATTGTAGTTGAGCAAGTGCGAACGCTGGATGTTGCCCACCAGGTCGTCCGACTTGACGTCCAGGCCCGAGTAATCGCGCCATTTGTTCGGATAGCCGATCTTGGTGGTGAACTTGGCCAGCTTGATTTGCGCCTGTTTCTTGGTGACGGGGCTCATCCAGTCGAGCTTGTCGATGCTTTGCTGGTAGGCCGTCATCAGGTTTTTCACCAGCGCTTCCATGCGCACCTTGCGCTCGGCCGGGAAATATTGCTCCACGTACAGTTGGCCCACGGCTTCGCCCAGCGCGCCTTCGACGGCGCCCACGCCGCGTTTCCAGCGCGGACGCATTTCCGTCACGCCCGTCAGGGTGGTGCCATAAAACGCGAAGTTTTCATCGACATACGCTTTCGGCAGGTAGCCGGCGTTGGCGTGCAGCAAGTGCCACTGGAAGTAGGCTTTCCACGTTTCCAGCGGCGTCTTGTTGGCGATCTCGGCAAAACCCTTCAGGTAGCTGGGCTGGCTGACGATCACATAATTGACCTTGCCGGCGATGCCCGTGTCCTTCAGGTAGCGGGCCCAGTCGTAACCTGGCGCCACGGCGGCCAGTTTCGCCAGTTCCACCTTGTTGTAGGTCTTGACGGGGTCGCGGTTCTGCACATTGCTCCATTGCGCCTTGGCCAGCTCCGTTTCCAGCGCGAGGATGGCTTTCGCATTCGCGGCAGCGTTCGCGTCGCCGGCCAGGCTGAGCATTTTCTCCACGTGGGCCAGGTATTTGGCGCGCGTATCGGCCTTGCCTGCTTCCAGGTAGTAATCGCGGTCAGGCAAGCCCAGGCCGCTTTGCACGATGTCGGCCACGTATTTGGTGGAATCCTTGGCGTCCTGGTGGATGCCGAAGTCGTAAGGCGAGGTCACGCCCAGCTTGCTGAAGTGGGCGATTACAGCCGGCAATTCCGCCTTGTCCTGCAGCGCGGCGATCTTCGCCAGCTCCGCGTTCAACGGTGTCAAGCCCAGGCTTTCCAGCTTGGCTTCATCCATGAAGCTGTTATAAAAATCACCGATTTTCTGGGCATTCGAACCGGCCGCGCGGGCCTTGTCGGCGGCCGCACCTTCGACGATGCCGCGCAGCTGCGTTTGCGTATCGTCAGCCAGCTTGGCAAAGCTGCCCCAGCTCGACTTGTCGGCAGGAATGACCGTTTCCGCCAGCCATTTGCCATTCAGGTGCTGGAACAGGTCGTCCTGCGCGCGCACGGCAGGGTCGACGTATTCGACGGCGATGCCGGACGTCAGCGCGGCGGCGGCGACGGCCGTGGCGGGAGCGGCGGCGGCTTTCTTGGCCGTATCAGCGGCGCCAGCCATGCCGGACACGCCGGCCAGCAAACTCAGGGTCAATGCACTTAACAAATAACGATTCACGGTTGTCCTCTATATTGTATTGTGTGAAATATAAGGGTCAGAAGGCCCAAGGCTTCTGGCCCGGTTTTTGACTGTAGCATACCGGCCGAAACGACAGAAACAACTTTGACCGGAATGCAAAAAAGACCACGCGAGGTGGCCTTTTCTGTTGTTACAGTAGTACGTTTTTCACGACGACGCGCATGCGCTTACCAGATGATGACGCGGTTTTCCGGCGCAACATACATCTTGTCGCCCGGTTTCACGCCAAACGCTTCGTAGAAGCCAGGCTGGTTGACCATGGTGCCATTGGCGCGGTACTGGCCCGGCGAATGGGGGTCGGTCTTGATCTGCACGATCTGCTGCGCTTCACGCATCTTGCTGCGCCACACCTGGCCAAAGCCCATGTAGAAGCGCTGGTCGCCCGTCAAGCCGTCGAGCACGGGCGCCGGCTTGCCACCCAGCGAGATTTTATAGGCCTTGTAGGCGATCGCCACGCCCGAGTTGTCGGCGATGTTCTCGCCCAGGGTCAGGGCGCCGTTGACGTGGTAGCCAGGCAATGGGCTGTAACCGTCATATTGCTTGGTCAGCGCGTCGGCCTTGGCGGCGAAATTCTTGCGATCGGCCGGGGTCCACCAGTCGCGCAGGTTGCCGTCGCCATCGGACTGGCTGCCCTTGTCGTCGAAGCCGTGGCTGATTTCATGGCCGATGACGGCGCCGATGGCGCCATAGTTGACGGCGTCGTCCGCGTTGGCGTCGAAGAACGGCGGCTGCAGGATGGAGGCCGGGAAGACGATTTCATTCATCGTCGAGCTGTAATAGGCGTTCACCGTCTGCGGCGTCATGCCCCACTCTTCGCGGTCGATCGGCTTGCCCAGCTTGGCCACCTGGCGCGCGGAGCCGAAGTTGGCGGCGCGCATCATGTTGCCCACCAGGTCGCCTTGGACGATCTGCAGCTTCGTGTAATCGCGCCATTTGTTCGGATACGCGATCTTCGGCGTGAACTTGGCCAGCTTGGCTTGCGCTTCCTTCTTGGTTTCCGGGCTCATCCAGTCCAGCGTATCGATGCTGTCCTTGTAGGCGGCCAGCACGTTTTTCACCAGTTCCTGCATGTGCGCCTTGCGTTCTGCCGGAAAATATTGCGCCACGTACAGTTTGCCGACGGCTTCGCCCAGCACGCCTTCGACGGCGCCCACGCCACGCTTCCAGCGCGGCTGGTTTTCCGTCACGCCGCTGAGTACCGTGCCGTAGAAGGCAAAGCTTTCATCGACGAAGTTTTTCGACAGGTAGCTGGCATAGCTGCGCAGCAACTGCCATTCGAAATACGCCTTCAGGGTGTCCAGGTCGCTTGACGCCAGCACCTTGTTGTAGCCGGCCAGGTAGCTTGGCTGGTTGACGATGACGTAATCGACCTTGTTGGCGATGCCCAGCGCGGCCAGGCCGGACTTCAGGTCGTAGCCAGGAGTCAGATCGTTCAGCTTGTTGATGTCGGTCTTGTTGTAGCGTTTGACAGGGTCGCGGTTCTCGACCTTGGTCCATTGCACTTCGGCCAGGGCCGTTTCCAGCGCCACGACAGCCTTGGCGCGGGCGGCGGCATTCTTGTCGCCGGCCATGGCCAGCATTTTTTCCACGTGCGCCTGGTATTTTTCCTTGACGCCAGCCTGCTTGGCTTCCAGGTAGTAGTCGCGGTCCGGCATGCCCAAGCCGCTTTGGCTCACGTAGGCTGCATATTTCGTCGAAGCACGGGCATCCTGGCCCACGTAGACGGCGTACGGCGTGGCCACGCCCGTCTGGCTCAGGTGGGCGATCAGGGCGGGCACGCCCTTCTTGTCGCGCAGCGAGCGGATGCGGTTCAGTTCGCCGGCCAGCGGCTTCGTGCCCAGCGCCTCGAGTTTGGCTTCATCCATGTAGCTGGCGTACAGGTCGCTGATTTTCTGCGCTTCGGAACCGGCTTTCCTGTTCTTGTCCTTTTGCGTGGCTTCGATGATGCCGCGCAACTGTGGCGTGGTGTCATCGCGCAGCTTGGCGAACGAACCCCAGCTCGACTTGTCGGCAGGGATCTCGGCCGTGGCCAGCCACTTGCCATTCAAATGGGTAAAGAAGTCGTCCTGCACGCGCACGGCGGGGTCGATGTACTGCACATCGATGCCGGAAACGACGCCGGCGGCGGCAGGTGCGGCGCTTGGCGCCACGGTCGGGGCGGCAACGGCGGATGCGGGTTCGGCGGCATGGGCAAACGCAGCCAACAGGGTCAGGGTCAGACTGCTCAAGAGATAGCGATTCACGGATTGTCCTTATGGGGCATGTCAAAAAGACCGGGCGGATAGCTTCGGGCGGATAGCCTGCCGCGCCAGGCGCTGCAGGAATGTAGCACGCAAGCATGCCTTTTGGCCATCCTTGCCCCTTGGTTGCCCCCCGCGCCTGCCCCCTGCTTACCCTTAGTTGCCGGGCAAGGTGATACCAGCGCCCCCGCTGCCCATGCTCACGCCCGCGCCGCCCATGCCCCCCTTGCCACCGCCCTTGCGCCCGCCGTGCTCGCCACCGGGCGCGCCGCGCGACTCGCTGCGGGGCGCGGCGGCGTCCATCACGCGCGCCATCTGGCCGGCGATGAACTGGGCCACCATCTGGCGCTGGTTCTCGTCCAGGGCATCGTTGACGCTCAGCCACCATTCGCGCAGCTGCTTTTCTTCGGCCAGGCTCTGCGTGCTTTCCGTGTCCAGGCCGGCGAGCAGGTCGCGCAGCTCCAGCCGGGGCGTTTGCAAACCCTGCGCCACACCCGCTTGCAGGCGTTCGCGGCGCGCCTTGCGTTCGCGCAACAGTTGACGCGATTTCCCTTCCACCTGCTGCCACAAGGTGGTCTGATTCGCATTGAGCTTCAATTCCGTCCTGAAATCGGGCGCCATCGGCAGCAAGTCTTCCAGGCGCATCTCGGCAATCGGCACGGCCGAGGCGGTCAAGGCGGTGGTGCCCAGCAGCAAGGCCAGGCTGAAACGGCGCACGGCGGGGAGAAAGGTCAACGAGGTCATGGGGGCTCCGGATAAAAAAAAGCCTGCGTCCGCAGACGCAGGCAAAACCACTTCGGGTCGAGAATGCGAGTCCACTATAGGGCCGCGGCACACGCTTTTTTTCGACTCTTACAAATGCTTACTCCCCTCAAGAGTAACTATACATCGCATACAAAACCGCAACATATGGCAAGCTGGCGAGCCCGTTTTCGCGCGTAGACTGGGCCCAGGCATGCTTTTTCCACGGCCGGCCCACGCCGGCAGAGATTCAGGTCTATACTTTCAGGAAAGCGCCGCTCCACGGGGACTGGCGCTTGTGCAAGACACGCTAGCTGCAAAGGTGCAATGATGGGCAAACTCAAAAATACCGGCTTGATCGGCCTGGGCGTGGTGGCCGGCGTCGCCGTGTCGCTGCAATTTTCCGCCATGGCGCAAAAAAACGTCGAGCCGCCCCTGCCGCTGGAAGAGCTGCGCCAGCTGGCCGATGTGTTTGGCCTGATCAAGTCCGATTACGTGGAACCCGTCGAAGACAAGAAATTGCTGGAAGACGCCATTTCCGGCATGGTCGCCTCGCTCGACCCCCATTCCGCCTATCTGGACAAGAAAGCCTACGCCGAACTGCGCGAAGGCTCCGAAGGCAAGTTCGTCGGCCTGGGCATTGAAATTGGCCTCAGCGAAGACGGCTACATCAAGATCGTCTCGCCCATCGAGGATTCGCCCGCCTACCGCGCCGGCATCAAGGCAGGCGATCTGATTACCCGCCTCGACGGCCAGCCCGTGAAAGGCGTCAGCCTGGACGACAACGTCAAGCGCATGCGCGGCGAACCGGGCACCAAGGTGTCGCTGACCATTGCCCGCAAGGATGAACCGCAGCCGCTGGCCTTCACCATCACGCGCGAGGAAATCCACCAGAAGAGCGTGAAGGCGAAGATGGTCGAGCCGGGCTACGCCTGGCTGCGCGTGTCGCAATTCCAGGAACCGACCGTCGACGACATGGCCGCGCAGATCACGGCGCTCTACAAGCAAGACCCGAACCTGAAGGGCATGGTGCTCGACCTGCGCAACGATCCGGGCGGCGTGCTGCAGGGCGCCATCGGCGTCTCGGCCGCCTTCCTGCCGAAGGACGCGGCCATCGTCTCGACCAACGGCCAGTTGCCGGACTCGAAACAGGTGTTCTACGGCCGCGCCGAATACTATACGTTCCGCTCGGAAGGCGACGCCCTGGCGAAATTGCCGGCCGCCATCAAGAAAGTGCCGCTGGTGGTGCTCGTCAACACGGGTTCGGCCTCGGCCTCGGAAATCGTCGCCGGCGCCCTGCAGGATTACAAGCGCGCCACCATCATCGGCACGCAAACCTTCGGCAAGGGTTCCGTGCAAACCATCCGCCAATTGACTGCCGACACGGCCGTCAAGCTGACGACGGCCCGCTACTACACGCCGAACGGGCGCTCGATCCAGGCCAAGGGCATCGTGCCCGACCTGCTGGTCGATGAAAATGCGGACGGCGACGGCTTGAACGGCTTGCGCATCCGCGAAGCGGACCTCTCCAAGCACCTGAGCAACGACCGCGACAAGGAAAGCGCCAAGGCCGCCCCCGTCAACGACGAGATGGAAGAGCAATTGCGCATCATCGCCCTGGAAAAGACCCGCAAACCGCTGGAATTCGGCAGCCAGGACGATTTCCAGCTGCACCAGGCGCTGAACCACCTGAAAGGTTTGCCGGTGCAACTGGCCAAGGCCGAACCGGTGGTGGTGCAAGCCGACGTCAAGCAAGAACAGAAGAAGTAAACAGCAGCGCCAGCAGCACAGCGGGGGGCGCCATGCCCCCCGTTACCCCGTCCACGCGACAAAAATCAATCTTCCGCCACACTTCCCCCTGCCCCGCAACACGAAACTCTCTACAGTCGAGCCCGTTTGTGTAAAATTTGCTTCACTTATCGGCATCGCGCCGATTGCCAAATTTGAAAGTTTAACCATGAAACAAGTCGTCATCAGCGGTACCGGACTGTACACGCCGCCATTTTCGATCTCCAACGAAGAGCTGGTCACCTGCTTCAATGCCTACGCGGAAAAATTCAATGCCGACAATGCCGACGCGATCGCCGCGGGCACGGTGACGGCGCTGGACCTGTCGAGCGTGGCCTTCATCGAAAAGGCGTCCGGCATCAAGTCGCGTTTCGTGATGGAAAAGGAAGGCATCCTCGATCCGGCCCGCATGGTGTCGCGCATTGCGGAGCGGGGCGATGACGAACTGTCCCTGCAGGCGGAAATGGCCGTCGCCGCTGCGCGCGATGCCTTGGCGCGCGCCGGCCGCACGCCGGCCGATATCGACATGGTACTGGTCGCTTGCAGCAATATGCAGCGCGCCTACCCGGCCATGGCCGTGGAAGTGCAAGATGCGCTGGGCATTGACGGTTATGGTTTTGACATGAACGTGGCGTGCTCGTCCGCCACCTTCGGCATCCAGCAAGCCGTCGCCGCCGTGCAAAGCGGCCAGGCGCGCGCCGTGCTGGTCCTGAATCCCGAAATCACCAGCGGCCACCTGAACTGGCGCGACCGCGACAGCCATTTCATTTTCGGCGACGCCTGCACCGCCATCATCGTCGAAGCGAAAGACACGGCCGTCTCGCAGCACCAGTTCGAGATCATCGGCACGGAACTGAAAACGCGCTTTTCTAACGCCATCCGCAACAATTTCGGCTTCCTCAACCGTTTTGACGAATCCGGCATGGGCAAGGCGGATAAACTGTTCCGCCAGCAAGGCCGCAAGGTGTTCAAGGAAGTGTGCCCGATGGCTGCCGAAATGATCAAGACGACCCTGGCCAAGGCCGGCGTGGAAGTGGCGCAAGTCTCCCGCTACTGGCTGCACCAGGCGAATCTGAACATGAACTTGCTGATCGCGCGCCTGATCCTGGGCCGCGACGCGGAAGCCAACGAAGCGCCCGTGATCCTCGACACCTACGCCAACACCTCGTCGGCCGGTTCCATCATCGCCTTCCATAAGTATCAGGATGACATGGCGGCGGGCGCCACGGGCGTCATCTGCTCGTTCGGCGCCGGTTATTCCATCGGCTGCGTGATCGTGCGCAAGGTGTAAAGACGCGGGGTGGCATAGGGTGGAGTCCTTGAATTAGGCGAAGATCCGGGTGGATAACATGCGTTCGTGGCCACCTGGACGAAGATATAGCACAGGTTTTTTGCAATAAAGCCGCAGGAAATTTTCCGGCAGGGGCTTTGATGCGTTTATACTTGGTCGCTGAGCAACATCTTTTTCCATCCGCACGTCCCCATAAGGAACCCCACACGCATGCCCCATGACATCAGCCTGATCACCACCATCGCCGCCGCCCTCGGGTTCGGCCTCATCTTCGGCTTCATCGCCGCGCGCCTGAAACTGCCGGCCCTGGTCGGCTATCTGGCCGCCGGCATCATCATCGGACCGGCCACGCCCGGTTTTGTGGCGGATGCGGAAATAGCGGGACAATTGGCGGAAATCGGGGTGATGCTGATGATGTTCGGTGTCGGCCTGCATTTTTCCATCGAAGACTTGTGGGACGTGCGCAAGATCGCGCTGCCCGGCGCCATCCTGCAGATCGGCGTCGCCACGGCGATGGGCATGGGCCTGGCCCACTGGTGGGGCTGGACCCTCGGTGGCGGACTGATCTTTGGACTGGCCCTATCGGTCGCCAGTACCGTGGTGCTGCTACGCGCGCTGGAAGAACGGGGCATCCTCGATTCCCTGAATGGCCGCATCGCCGTCGGCTGGCTGGTGGTGGAAGACCTCGTCACCGTGCTGGTGCTGGTGCTGCTGCCGGCGTTTGCCGGCGTGCTGGGCGGCAAGGTCGCACCGGATGCCGAGGCCGTCAGCCTGTGGCAAACCCTGGCTATTACCCTGGGGCAAGTAGCCGGCTTCATCGTCTTCATGCTGGTGGTCGGCCGCAAGCTGTTCCCGTGGATTTTGTGGCAAGTGGCGCGCACCGGCTCGCGCGAACTGTTCACCCTGTGCGTGATCGCCGCCGCCGTCGGCATCGCCTATGCGTCGACCAAGCTGTTCGGCGTGTCCTTCGCGCTGGGCGCCTTCTTCGCCGGCATGGTGCTGCGCGAATCGGAACTCAGCCACCGCGCCGCGGAAGAGTCCTTGCCCCTGCGCGACGCGTTCGCCGTGCTGTTCTTCGTGTCCGTCGGCATGCTGTTCGAGCCGAACATCCTCATCGAGAAGCCCCTGCAAGTGCTGGCCGTGTGCGCCATCATTATCTTCGGCAAGTCGATTGCCGCCTTCCTGCTGGTGATGGCGCTGCGCTACCCGCCGAAAACGGCCATCATCGTCTCGGCCAGCCTGGCACAGATCGGCGAATTCTCGTTCATCCTGGCCGCCCTGGGCCTGTCGCTGGGCCTGATGCCGCAGGAAGGCCAAAGCCTGATCCTGGCCGGCGCCATCCTGTCCATCGCCTTGAATCCGCTCGTGTTCAGCATGGCCAAGCCGCTGCTGCGCGTGATGAGCAACAGCGATTTCGCGCGCAAGTTCGAACGCACGACCGACCCGCTGGCCGAACTGCCGATGACGGTGCCGCAAGAAAAACTGTCGGGCCAGATCGTCCTGGTCGGCTATGGCCGCGTGGGCCGGCGCATCGCCGCCGCCCTGATGGAGCGGGGCATCCACTTCGTTGTGGCCGAGGAAAACCGCGAAATCGTCGACCAGCTGCGCAAGCAGGGCATTCCGGCCGTGGCCGGCAATGCGGGCGAACCGGCCGTGCTGATCCAGGCGCACATCACGCACGCCACCATGCTCGTCATCGCCACGCCGGACACCTTCCACGTGCGCGCCATGATCGAGACGGCGCGCGCGCTGAACCCGAACATCATGACGGTGGTGCGCACGCACAGCGAGGAAGAGGCGGAATTGCTGCGCGCGGAAAACGCGGGCAAGGTGTTCATTGGCGAGCACGAGCTGGCCAATGGCATGGCCGAGCACGTGCTGCAGAGTTTTGATGCGGCGAAGAAGGGGCATGGCGGGCATTAAGCCGGCGCCATTTCCGTCCAGCAAGTCTGCCCGCGCCCCAGCCGGCAGGCTTTCTTTTTACAGGCTGGCGGCCAGTTCCGCGCCTTCCCGTATCGCCCGCTTGGCGTCGAGTTCGGCCGCCAGCGCGGCGCCGCCGATCTTATGGAAGCGGGGGCCGCCCGCCGCCAGCGGCTTGCCATCCTTGCCCATGTCCGGCATGAGCTCCGTCAAGCTGTCCTGGCCCGCGCAGATGACCACGTTGTCCACCGCCAGCAGGCGCTGCTCGCCGCCCACGGTGATGTGCAAGCCCTGCTCGTCGATCTTGTCATAGCTCACGCCGGCCAGCATGGCCACGCCGTTTCTCGCCAGCGCCGCGCGGTGCACCCAGCCCGACGTCTTGCCCAGTCCCGCGCCCACTTTCGAGGTCTTGCGCTGCAACAGGAAGATTTGCCGCACGGGCGCAGGCGCCACGGGCGGCACCAGGCCGCCGCCGGTGGCCGCATCCAGGTCCACGCCCCACTCGCCCGCCCAGGTAGCCACGGGCAGCGGTAGCGGGTGCGCCGGGTCGTGCAGCAGGTATTCGCCCACGTCGAAGCCGATGCCGCCCGCGCCGATGATGGCCACGCGCGCGCCGACAGGCTTCTTGCTTTGCAGCACATCCAGATACGACAACACTTTCGGGTGGTCGATGCCGGGAATGGCCGGCAGGCGCACCTTGATGCCGGTGGCGACGATGACGTCGTCATAGCCGCCGGCCAGCAATTGCTCCCGCGTCACGCGCTGGCCCAGGCGCAGCTTGACTTCCAGCAGCGCCAGCCGGCGGGCAAAATAGCGGATGGTTTCCGTGAATTCTTCCTTGCCGGGAATTTGCATGGCCACCTTGAACTGGCCGCCCACGCTGTCGCTGCTGTCGAACAGGGTCACCTCGTGCCCGCATTCGGCCGCCACGCAGGCGGCGGACAGGCCGGCCGGGCCGGCGCCGACGACGGCCACCCGGCGCGGCACGGCCTTTTTCGCGTACACGAGTTCCGTTTCATGGCAGGCGCGCGGGTTGACGAGGCAGCTGGCGCGCTTGTTGGCGAACGTGTGGTCCAGGCACGCCTGGTTGCAGCCGATGCAGGTGTTGATCTCGTCCGTGCGCCCGGAGGCGGCCTTGGCGACAAAATGGGGGTCGGCCAGGAAGGGGCGCGCCATCGACACCAGGTCGCAGTCGCCCCGCTCCAGGATGGCATTCGCTTCGTGCGGCATGTTGATGCGGTTCGACGCCACCACGGGAATGCCGACTTCGCGGCGCAGCCGGCCCGCCACGGAAGCGAAGGCGGCGCGCGGCACGGACGTGACGATGGTGGGCACCCTCGCCTCATGCCAGCCGAAGCCCGTATTGAGAATCGTCACGCCGGCGTGTTCCAGGGCCTTGGCCACCGCCACCACGTCATCCCAGGTATTGCCGCCCTCGACCAGGTCGAGCAGGGAATGGCGGTACATGATGATGAAGTTGGGGCCGACGGCGGCGCGGATGCGGCGCACGATGTCCACGGGCAGGCGCATGCGGTTTTCGATGCTGCCGCCCCAGCGGTCCTGGCGCAGGTTCGTGCGCGCGCACAGGAACTGGTTCAATAAGTATCCTTCGCTGCCCATCACTTCGATGCCGTCATAGCCGGCCTTTTGCGCCAGGCGCGCGCAGCGCACGTAGTCGCAGATGGTGCGCTCGATGCCCCGTTCGCTCAGGGGACGGGGGCGGAATGGCGAGATCGGCGATTTCTTCGGCGACGCCGAGACGACGAACGGTTGATAGCCATAGCGGCCCGCATGCAGGATCTGCATGACGATCTTGCCGCCCTCCTCGTGCACGGCGCGCGTCACCTTGCGGTGGTTTGGCACGTCGCCGAGGAAATTGAGCGTGCCGCCAAACGGCAGCAGCCAGCCCTGGCGGTTCGGCGAGATGCCGCCCGTGACGATCAGCCCCACGCCGCCGCGCGCCCGTTCGCGGTAAAACGCGGCAAGCTTGCCATAATGATAAAAACGGTCTTCCAGGCCCGTATGCATGGACCCCATGATGACTCTGTTGCGCAAAGAGGTAAAACCCAGGTCGAGCGGGGCCAGCAGGTGGGGATAGGCAGTCATGGTGATCGGTCCGGTAGAGGTGGTATGCAGGCCGTACGGTAGCAAGCATTGCCGCTCGCCGCAGCGTATTTCTCTAGACCGGGAGTTCTAAATCGCCCGGCGCACGGGCCGGCGATGCGTACAGCTTGTGCCGGGCGCAAGTTTCCCGTAGGCTAGGTGCATGACGCGACTCTTCCTTTGCCTGCTGATGCTGTGCGCCGTCCCCGCTACCGCGCTGGCGCAGGCGATACGCCTGGACAAGCTCAAGGTCGACGTCAAGCGCATCGAGGTCGACGGGCAGCGCATGTATGAAGTCGATGCCAGCGGCAGCGTGCAGGCGCCGCCGGCGTCCGTCTGGAAGACCCTGACCACCTACGAGCGCATGCATGAATTCGTGCCGGACTTGAGTTCCTGCCGCGTGCTGTCGCGCAACGGCAATGAAGTCATCATCGAACAGCAGGGCATGGCGCGCTTCCTGTTCATGAACCACCCCATCCACCTGGTGGTGCGGGCCACGGAAACGCCGTTCACGGCCATCGACATCGCCCTGATCTCGGGCGACATGCGGCATTACGAATCGCGCTGGAATCTGTACCCCATCCCCGAGACGGGCGGCACGCGCATCGTCTTTTCCAGCCGGCTGATGCCGGGCTTCTACGTGCCCGGCATGCTGGGCACGACCATGATACGCGGCGATATCGAGCGCATGATGGCGGCCGTGCTCGCACGCATCGACAGCCAGTACGCCGATAAATCCGGATAAAACTACGCCAAATAGGTATCGCGGTCGCGGATTTCCGCGAAGTTTTCCAGGCTGCCCAGCTTTACCGTGACGGGATTCAGGCTCGCCTGCGGCTGCATCGAGCGCCAGGCGAACAGCCATTCCTGCTCGGGCGCCTCGGCGCGCGTCTTGGTGAAGGCGGCGCCCAGGGCGGCGCGCTGGCCATACTCGACCAGGCCATCGATGCCGGCCCAACTGGGCAAGGTGCGCTGCACGGCGCGGTGCAGGCGTTCGCCGAATTCTTCCGTATTGTGGATGATCAAACAGGCGTCGGCCGGGGCGAACAGGTCGAACAGTTGCTTGTCCCACACTTGCGAAAAGCTCAGGGTCAAACAATTGCCCGCAGGCATCAGGCGGAACTGGCCCAGGCTCAGCGCCAGCTCAAGTTCGCTGCGCTGGCCGTAGCGGTGCAGGGTGGGGGGACGTTTGTAATCGTGCATGCTGGACTCGTTCTTCAATAGTAGGGTAAACCGGCGCGCCGCTTAACGTGGCGGGCGGATATGGCGCCGGATGCGCTGGGCCGTCGCGGCCAGATAAATTTCGCGCAGTAAATAAATAAAACAGCCGATCAGGCAAATCACGGCCAGCACAAAGAAGGCCGCGATGTATTTGTCCAGGGTCAGGTTCAGAATATCGCCCAAAAACAGCATGGCGATGATGACGCAGACGAAGAAACCGCACGCCGTGCTGAGCGAAATCGAGTAATTGATCAGATGGGTACGCCGATACAAGGTATCTAGCTCATCCATATAGAAATCGTTATAGCCGATGTCGAGCCGGTCTTCCAGCACGCGCGTGCGGTCGATGATGCGGCCCAGGCGGTTGGTCAGCACCACCAGCATGGTGCCGATACCGGTCAACAGGAAAACCGGCGCAATCGCCAGCTGGATGATATGGCCGATGTCGCCGATCTGTATGTTCATGGATAAAAAGTCGTGGGTTTACACCGGCGCCCGACCGTGGCGCCAGCACAGGCCATAGTGTAGCAGGTGGCGCCCACCGGCTGGCCGCTTTGCCAACCGGCGGGCTCTGGCGTCATGCGAAACCGCGCCCCGGCACGAAGCGCTCGGTGGCGCGCACCAGCGCCGAAGCGATGCCGTGCTCGAGCGCGCCATGGCCCGCATCCGGGATCATTTCCAGCTGCGCGCCCGGCCAGGCTTGCTGCAGGCGGTAGGCCGACAGCGGCGGGCAGATGGCGTCGTAGCGGCCTTGCACGATGACGGCCGGCAAATGCGCGATGCGCGCCATGTTGCGGATCAGCTGGTCTTCCTCGAAGAAACCCAGGTTGGCCATGTAGTGCGATTCGAGCCGGCCCACGCCCAGGTCGAGCGCATCGTTCGGCGCATCTTCCGGCTGCGGCATCAGGTAGACGCGGCGGCCTTCGAAGCGGCTCCAGGCGCGCGCGGCGGGCCAGTACACGGCGGGATCGCTGCTGAGAATGCGTTTCACGTAGGCCGCCAGCAAGTCGCCCCGTTCCTCTGCGGGAATAGGCGCGGCGAATTCCGCATACAGTTCCGGATAGAACCAGCGCACGCCCTCGATGAACCAGTCGATTTCCGCCTGCGTGCACAGGAAAATGCCGCGCAGCACGAAACCGAGGCAAGCCTCGGGGTGGGCCTGGCCATACGCCAGCGCCAGGGTCGAACCCCACGAGCCGCCAAACACCAGCCATTGGTCGATGCCGAACTGGGCCCGCAAGCGTTCGATATCGGCGATCAGCAGCTGCGTCGTATTGTTGCGCCATTCGCCCAGCGGCGTGGACTTGCCCGCGCCGCGCTGGTCGAACAGGATCACGCGATAGCGCTGCGGGTCAAAAAAGCGGCGGTGCTGCGGCGACAGGCCCGCTCCCGGGCCGCCGTGCAGGAACAGCACGGGAATGCCGTCGGGATTGCCGCACTCTTCCCAATAAATGGTGTGGATGTCATCGACCGCCAGCATGCCGTGCCGGTTTGGCGACAGGACGGGAAACAGGGGGGACAAAGAATCGGGCATGGCGGTCCTCAGAATGGCAGTCGGGGCGCCAGGCACGAGTCCTGGCAACTGTTCCAATTATAGTGCGCCGCCGGCGCCTCAGGCCAGCAGCAAGGGCAGGCGGTTCGACGACTTGATTTCGCGCATCGACAGGCTGGACTGGATTTCCGCCACGCCAGGCAGGCGGCGCAGCACGGTCGAAACGAATTCGCCATACGCTTCCAGGTCGCGCGCCACCACTTGCAGGAAATAATCGGCTTCACCCGCCACATTGTGGCACGACAAGATCTCGGGAATCGTCGCGATCGCCTGCTCGAACTGCGAAGGCTGCTCGCCGCCATGGTTGGCAAACACGACCCGTACGAACGCCACCAGGCCGATGCCCAGCTTCTTGCGGTTAAGCAAAGCCTGGTAGCCGGTAATGAAACCTTCCTCTTCCAGGCGGCGCAAGCGGCGCCAGACGGGGGTTTCGCTCAGTTTCAAGCGCTCGGCCAGGCGCGCATTCGACAGCCGTCCTTCATCCTGCAACAGCCTGAGTATCTGCAAATCGGTGGCGTCGAGGCTAACTTCTGAAATTTTCATCTATTTTTTGTTTTTATACGAGTGGAATCTACCCGAATACTAGGGCATGCAGGGCAGGAAAAGCAAGCACATTTCATCGCTGCAAGAACATAATGGGACCCGGCGAGCAGGCCGCACCGTGTGCATGCTCCCGCTTTTCTTTTCGACCGAGCCATGTCCGATTCTACCTTCCTGATGTACCTGCTGGCACTGGCCGGCGCCTTTTTATTACCGGGCCCCGACATGGCGCTGGTGCTGGCGACGGGCGCCGCGCGCGGCGTGGCCACGGCGCTGGTGACGGCCGTGGGCATCGCCGGCGCGCGCGCCGTCCACGTGGCGCTGTCGGGCGCGGGCCTGGCGGCGCTGATGGTGACGCATCCGCAAGCCTTGCAATGGGTCAAATGGGCGGGCGCCGCCTACCTGCTGTACCTGGCGCTGCGCCTGCTGCAGTCGGCCCTGTCGAGCAAAACGGCACAGGAAGCGGCCGCCCCCGCCACGGCGCATGGCGCCCGCGCCAGCCTGGTGCGCGGCTTCCTGACGAATCTGCTCAATCCGAA
Organism: Janthinobacterium sp. SUN100; assembly: GCF_030397705.1. Taxonomy (NCBI): domain Bacteria; kingdom Pseudomonadati; phylum Pseudomonadota; class Betaproteobacteria; order Burkholderiales; family Oxalobacteraceae; genus Janthinobacterium; species Janthinobacterium sp. SUN100. The sequence goes on from NZ_JAPUBU010000003.1 coordinate 520,773, forward strand.
GGCACTGCTGTTTTGCAGCATGTTCCTGCCGCAGTTCGTCGTCGGCAGCGAGCAGGTCGGCATGCAATACCTGCGCCTGGGCGCCGTCCTGGTGCTGGTAGGCCTGCTGTTCGACGCCCTGTACGCCGTGCTGGCCGCGCGCCTGGCGCGCCGCCTGCGCGGCAAGCCTTCGCCTTACGGCAAGTTCGTGCTGCCTGCCGTGTTCGTGCTGCTGGCCGGGCGGCTGGTGCTGGGCTGATCGGCCATCGCATCCATGAAAAAGGCCGGGTAATCGGCCAGCAGGCTGCGCTCAAAGTCGTTGACCTTGCGAAATTGCCGCAGACCTGGCGCCATGGCCCGGCCCGCATCCCAGCTGCGCCAGGCATTCGGCGCATCGAATTGCGCCAGCAAGGCGTCGCCCAGGTCCTGGTACACGGCCGCCATGTGCGGCTTGGCTTGCAACACTTGCAGATACAGGGCCGTCGCTTCCGGCCATTGGCCCAGCTTGGCGCGCAAATTTCCTTCGAACAGGGCCAGGACGGGCTGCTGCATCCCCGTTTGCGTCCTGGCTTCCTGCACGGCGGCCAGCGCGGCCGCGACACCCTCTTTATCCTTGGCCAGCAGCGCGCGCGTCAAGTCGTGGATGGGCTGGCACTCCTGCATGGCCCGCTGTTGCTCACGCGACAGCTTGTCGACCAGCGCACCCGTGGAAAAATGGTCTTCCAGCAAGGTCAAGAAAGCCTCGAAGGGTTTTTCTGCCGCAAACAGGCGCTCCGCCTCGGTGCGCAACGCCGGATGCGCCTGGGGACTCAGCGGCGGCAACAGCGCCGCTTGCGCCAGCACGCGCTCGAGCGGCGATGCGCCGGCCGCCAGCGGGCGTGGCCGGTACGCGGCCAGGGAATACGTGGCGGGCGCCCCCGCCGTCATGGCACCGATGCGGAAATGGCGCGTGGCCGTGCCGCCCACCTCCTGGTAATGCAAGGTAAAGTCGGCGGGAATGCGCTTGCCATCGGCCAGCATCTTCAGCACCAGCGGGTGGCCGCCCCAGGTGTAGCGCAGAAACTGGGCAAACGCCGTCGCATCGGCGCCGCTGACGGGGCTGCCGGCTATCCCCAGGCGCAGCAGGGGCTGCCCGTCGAGCGACCACAGCACGGCGCCGTCGAGCACTTGGGGGGTCAGCGGCCCGCGCCGCCTTGGCGCCAGCACCGATAAAGTCTGCTCTTCATACACGGGCAAGGTCGCATGCTGTTCCAGCTTGCCGGCCTGCAGCATGCCGGCGATGCCCTGCCGGTGGCGCAACTCGATGGCGCGAAAGCCGACGGCGTCGAACAGCGAATAACCGTCATAGGTTCCCGCCGCCGTATCGATGAGGTAGCGGCGGCGCGTGGCAAAATCGAACATGGACAAGCTCATGCCATCGCGCACGCTGAGGTAATGGGGGCCCAGCACGACATCGCTTTCCTGCGTCTCGCGCGCGGGCAGGCTGGTTTTCACGCCGGGTTTGACGACCCGTTCGGTCACCACCGTGACGTGGAACGCGACGCTGGCCTGGGCCGCGCTGGCGCCCAGGAAAAGGATGGCGGCCACGCTGGCGCGGCGCAAGGCGGGAACTAGGGTCATGGAGATGATGCAGTGGAGAAATACTGATTTTAAGGCAAATCCGGCGATTCCCTTGTTTTGCTTGCAAGCATAAAAAAAGACAGCCGCAGCTGTCTTTTTGTTTTACCTCAACAACGATTACGACATGTGCTGGCCGCCGTTGATCGAGATGTTGGCGCCCGTGACGAAGGCTGCTTCATCGGAAGCCAGGTAAGCCACCAGGCCGGCCACTTCTTCCGGCTTGCCCAGGCGCGCCATCGGAATTTGCGGGATGATTTTGCTGTCGAGCACTTCCTGCGGAATCGCCATGACCATCTTGGTGCCGATGTAGCCTGGCGAGATGGTGTTGACGGTGACGTTCTTGCGCGCCACTTCCAGCGCCAGCGACTTGGTGAAACCGTGCATGCCGGCTTTCGCGGCCGAATAGTTGGTCTGGCCGAAGGCGCCCTTCTGGCCATTCACGGACGAGATATTGATGATGCGGCCCCAGCCGCGTTCCACCATGCCGTCGCAGACGGGCTTGGTCATGTTGAAGACGGAATCGAGGTTGGTGCCCATCACGGCGTCCCAGTTCGGCTTGTCCATCTTCTTGAACGTCATGTCGCGCGTGATGCCGGCGTTATTCACCAGCACGTCGACAGGACCGATTTCCGCTTCCACGGCCGCCACGCAAGCCGCCGCCGAATCGTAGTCGGCCACGTCGCACGGATACGCCTTGAAGTCGTAGCCCATGTCCTTGGTCGTCGCCAGCCATTCCGCGACCTTCGGATTGCCTGGGGAATATGTGGTCACCACGCGATAGCCGAGCGCCGCCAGCTTGAAACACACCGCTTCGCCCAGACCACCCATGCCACCAGTTACCAATGCAACTCTTGCCATTTTCATCCCCTCAGTGTCGTTCTGTTGCTAAAAAATTAATAATTTAATGAAAGCAATCCAGCTCCGCCGCGTGACGGCGGCGTACCGCACCCAGTCGTCACGCACAGCGCGCGACGGCTTGGGTGCGGCGCTCTAGCGATTAATCCCGCTCGATGGCTAAAGCTACACCCATGCCGCCGCCGATGCACAGTGCTGCCAGGCCTTTCTTGGCGTCGCGGCGGATCATTTCGTGGATCAGGGTGACCAGGATGCGCGCGCCGGACGCGCCGATCGGGTGGCCGATGGCAATCGCGCCGCCGTTCACGTTGATCTTGCTGGTATCCCAGCCCATTTCCTTGTTGACGGCAATCGCTTGCGCGGCAAACGCTTCGTTGATTTCCATCAAGTCCAGCTCTTCATGCGTCCAGCCGGCTTTTTTCAGGCACAGACGCGATGCGGAGACGGGCCCCATGCCCATGACGGCCGGGTCCAGGCCCGACGAGGCGTAGGCCTTGATACGTGCCAGCGGCTTCAAGCCCAGTTCCTTCGCTTGCGAGGCGGACATCATGATGACGGCGGCGGCGCCATCGTTCAGGCCCGAGGCGTTGCCGGCCGTGACGGTGCCGTCCTTGGCGAACGCGGGGCGCAGGCCGGCCAGCGATTCCAGGGTCGAACCGGGCTTGATGTATTCGTCGCTGTCGAAGACAACGGTACCTTTTTTGTTGGCGATTTCCAGCGGCAGGATTTCATCCTTGAACTTGCCCGCCTTTTGCGCCGCTTCCGCCTTCAGTTGCGACTGCAGCGCGAATTCATCTTGCTCGGCGCGCGTCACTTCGTATTTCTTGGCGACGTTTTCCGCCGTGATGCCCATGTGGTACTGGTTGTACACGTCCCACAGGCCGTCGACGATCATGGTGTCGATCATCTTGAAGTCGCCCATGCGGAAACCGTCGCGCGAGCCGTTCATCGCGTGCGGCGAAGCGCTCATGTTTTCCTGGCCGCCGGCGATGATGATGTTGGCGTCGCCGCACTTGATCGCTTGCGCCGCCAGGTGCGTGGCCTTCAAGCCGCTGCCGCATACCTTGTTGATGGTGAATGCCGGGATGCTGCTCGGCAGGCCAGCCTTGATGACGGCCTGGCGCGCGGCGTTCTGGCCGACGGCAGCCGTCAGCACCTGGCCCAGGATCGCTTCGCCGATCAGGTTCGGGTCGATGCCGGTTTGTGCCAGCAAGCCCTTGATTACATGCGCGCCCAGTTCGGACGCAGGAATCTTGGCCAGACTGCCACCGAATTTGCCGACTGCGGTACGGCCGGCGGCCACGATTACGACATCATCCATTTATTTCTCCGATATGCTGGCCACGAGGGCCAAGGTCAAGGTGCTAATAGAATCCCATTGGAATCCTGTGAATCCGGGAAGACACAGCAAGCTGTGTTTCATTCTAGCGCGGCATGCGCCGCAGTTCCAGCGCCGCACCGCAGGCGGCGGCGATGACAGCCTGCCTGCGGTGGCGGCGGGCGGCCTGGCGCGGCGGATAGCCGCTGCCGGGCCGCAACGCGCTTACGCCTGGCGAGCAGGACGCGTGTTTTTATTTTTATCATACCCTTCATCGGCGCCGCCGAAAGTGGTTTTTAGAAAATTATTGAAGGGAATAATCAGGGGTACGGGGGTTTGCTTTACCACCTGCAACAGCTCGCCAAATTTTTGACGCGATGCAGCAAACTCACCCTTTGTCACAGTGTCGAATTTCTCCTGGGTTTCTTGAGCAACATCCTTTGCCTGGCGGCTATATGCACCGATGCGTTCGATGGCCAGTTGCGACTGCGTGCGCGACAGTTCCAGCAGCGCTTGCGGGTCCTTCGCGGACAGCAGCTGATTGCCCGCCACAGTAGCGGCCGCCAGCGCCGTGCGGGCCGCATCGAGCTGCAATTCCAGCACGCTGGCGCCGCTGTCGACAGCGGCCTGGGCATACGCTTGCGCGCTGATCAATTGTGCTTCCACCACGGCCTTGCCGGCCCGTGCCCATTGTTCGGAAAATGAAAACATCGTGTTCCTCCCCAAAGAGTAGGCAGCGCATGTTGCGCCGCACAGTGCTCAACTGTAAGCGGTGGTTCATTGCTGAACCTTGATATTTATCAAACTTTGCTGTTGGTTTGTTTCCAACCCAACGCTGGTCAGGACAACAACTTGATACCGTCCAGCGAGGCCGCGCACTGCTCGCGTATCACGCTGACGAAATCGCGCACATACGCCTTGTCCTGCAGATGCTCGGGCACGGACACGTACAAGTCGCTCCACAAGCCGTGTTCGCCCACCGGGCGCGCCACGACGTAATCGTAATCGACGTAATTCTTGATCGCCCAGTTCGGCAAGGCGGCAATGCCGCGCCGGCTCGCCACCAGTTGCAGCACGGCCACCGTCAATTCGGCCGTGCGGCGTTCAAACGCGATGCCGGCCGGCCGCAGCACTTCGCGGATCAGGTCGATGCGCTCTTCCGGCACGGGATAGGTAATTAATGTTTCGCCCGTAAAGTCGGCCGCCGCCAGCCGGCGCTGCGCCTGCAGCCGGTGCTTTTGCGCCATCACCACCAGCATTTCAAAGCGGAACAGGGGAAACACGGTGAAATCGGGGCCGTACGGCGAGCCGATCACGAGATCCGCCTCGCCCGAACGCAGCAAGTCCGCCGGTTCGCTGTGAAAGCCGGAAACCAGGTCGATCTCCACTTCCGGCCAGCGCTGGCGGAAGGCATCCATCACCGGCATCAGCCAATCGAAACAGGTATGGCATTCGAGCGCCACGCGCAGCTGTCCCTTGTCGCCCTGCGACAGGCGCGCCACGTCGCGCTCGGCCAGTTCGATCTCGGGCAGCAGCTTGTCGGCCAGGGCCAGCAGCCGGCTGCCCGTGGCCGTAAACGCGATCGGCATCGACTTGCGCTCGAACAATGGCGCCTTGTAGCGCTCTTCGAGCAGGCGGATCTGATGCGACAGGGCCGACTGGGTCAGGTTGAGCAGCTGCGCGGCGCGCACCAGGCTGCCGGACGAACGCAGGGCACTCAAGGTGCGCAGGTGACGGATTTCTAGCATCGGAGAAATGGATTCTGTGCGTGAATTATTTTCATGTTATTCGGCAAAATGTTTCGTTTTGATTATAGACCAAGTTGCCGCACACTCTAGCGCATTCACATTAAATCTCGATGACATCATGACCATTCGTACCCACGTCCTTGGCTTTCCCCGTATCGGCGCCGCGCGCGAACTGAAACTGGGGCTGGAAAGCCACTGGCGTGGCGAGCTGTCCGAGGCGGACCTGGAAGCGACGGGCCGGCAACTGCGCGCGCGCCACTGGGCCCAGCAGCGCGACGCCGGCCTCGATTACGTCACCGTGGGCGACTTCGCCTTTTACGACCAGGTGGCCAGCCATATCCAGCTGCTGGGCTGCGAACCGGCCCGTTTCCACTTTGCGCCAGAGCAATCGCCGCTGGCGCGCTATTTCACCATGGCGCGCGGCGCAGACACGCACGCCGCCCATGCCGGCTGCGGCCACGCGCACCATGCACACGCCGCAGGCACTGCCGCGCTGGAAATGACCAAGTGGTTCGACACCAATTACCATTACCTGGTGCCCGAACTGTCGCCGCAGACCCGCTTTTCGCTCGCTTGCGAGCGCCTGCTGGCGGAAGTCGCCGAGGCGCAGGCCCTGGGCCACCCGGTCAAGGCGGCCCTGATCGGCCCCCTCACCTTCCTGTGGCTGGGCAAGGAAAAGACGCCAGGCTTCGATCGCCTGGCCCTGCTGGAACAATTGCTGCCCGTCTACGGCGACCTGCTCGACCGCCTGAAGCGGCAAGGCGTGACGTGGGTGCAGCTCGACGAGCCGATCCTGGGCCTGGACTTGCCCAATGCGTGGCGCAGCGCCTTCGAAAGCACGTATTGGCAGTTGAACCAGGTGGGCGTGAATATCCTGCTGGCCACGTACTTCTCGCCGCTGGAAGAAAACCTCAGCCTGACGTGCCGCCTGCCCGTAGCCGGCCTGCATGTCGACGGCATCCGCGCGCCGCATGAATTGATCAGCGTGACGGACTGGCTGCCCGCGCATAAAGTCTTGTCGATTGGCATCGTCGACGGGCGCAATATCTGGCGTACCGACCTCGACGCGGCCCTGGCCGTGCTGCGGCCGCTGGCAGCCAGGCGCGACGGCCATTTGTGGCTGGCGCCGTCGTGCTCGCTGCTGCACGTGCCGTTCAGCCTGGAAGCGGAAACGGAGCTCGACACCGACATCCAGAGCTGGCTGGCGTTCGCCACGGAAAAACTGGCGGAGATCGCCATCCTCAAGGGCGCACTCGCCGGCCACCCCGATGACGCCGCACTGGCACAGTCCCGCCGGGCTGTCGCCGGGCGGCGCGCCAGCCCCCGCGTGCACCGCCCGCAAGTGGCGCAGCGCCTGCAGGCGCTGTCTCCCACCGTGGACCGCCGCGATTCCAGCTTCCCGCAGCGCCAGGCCATGCAGCGCGCGCGCTTGCAACTACCCGATTTCCCCACGACGACCATCGGTTCCTTCCCGCAGACGCCAGCCATCCGCGCCGCCCGCGCCAGCCACAAGCGGGGCGAACTGGCGAGCGCCGAGTATGAACGGCAGATGCGCGCCGAAATCGCCCGCGCCGTGGGGCGCCAGGAAGCGCTGGGCCTGGACGTGCTCGTGCATGGCGAAGCGGAACGCAACGACATGGTCGAATACTTCGGCGAACAATTGGACGGTTTTATCTTCACGCGCCACGGCTGGGTGCAATCGTACGGCTCGCGCTGCGTCAAGCCGCCCGTCATCTACGGCGACGTGCAGCGCCCGGCCGCCATGACGGTGGCCTGGACGGTGCACGCGCAAAGCCTGACCAATAAACCGATGAAGGGCATGCTGACGGGTCCGGTGACGATATTGCAATGGTCGTTCGTGCGCGACGACCAGCCGCGCGCCACCACGGCGCTGCAGATCGCCCTGGCAATCCGCGACGAAGTAGCCGACCTGGAAGCGGCCGGCATCGGCATCATCCAGATCGACGAGCCGGCCCTGCGCGAAGGCTTGCCGCTGCGCCGCGGCCAGTGGGACGCCTACCTGGGCTGGGCCACGCGCGCCTTCCGCATCGCCGCCTGCGTCGTCAACGACACGACGCAGATCCACACCCACATGTGCTATGCGCAGTTCAACGACATCCTGCCGCAGATCGCCGCCATGGATGCCGACGTCATCACGATAGAGACGAGCCGCTCGGACATGGCGCTGCTGGCGGGCTTTGGCCAGTTCCAGTATCCGAACGAAATCGGCCCCGGCGTATACGACATCCACTCGCCGCGCATTCCCACGACCGTCGACATGGTGCGCCTGCTGCAAAAGGCCAGCGCCGTCATTCCCCCGGCGCATTTATGGGTCAACCCGGATTGCGGCTTGAAGACGCGGGGCTGGGCGGAAACGGAGGCGGCCTTGCAAAACATGGTCGCGGCGGCACGGCAGATGCGCGCGGCGTGATGAAAATATGACAAGGTCATGCAAGGCCTGACAAAACCGTAGCGAGCGGAAGACAGTTGTGCTTGAGAAGCGCAACTGTACGAAGGTACAGTGAGCATCGCAGACCGCAAATTACGACGCGCAGCAGGTTTTGATAGGCGGACTCAAGCCGCATTCTCGGCTGCTTTCGGGGCGGCGCACCGGTTTTCCGGGGCGCCGTCCGTTTTTTTTGACATGAAGTAGGTGTTGCCCTGCGGAATAGCACGCGCCAGGCCCCTGATGCCGATTTTTTTGCAGTAGAATGCAAGAAATTTACTGCTCCCATTGTTGCCGTACGGAACATCTGGCCTGCCGCAGTTTCACTTTGATAAATGTTTATGTCCAAAAGCCCGTCGCAGAAGCCTATCGAAATCAAGATTTCCACCGTCGTTGCCGTCTCCGCCATTCTGCATAGCGCCGATACGCAGGCACTCGATGCCGCCTTGCGCGACATGACGGGAGGCGTGGCGGACTTTTTCGAGGACGACCTGGCCGTGCTGGACGTGGCGGCCTTGCCGCCCGGCAGCGTGCCCATCGACTGGGCCGCCCTCGTGGCCCTGCTGAAAAAATACCGTTTGAATGCCGTGGCCGTGCGCAATGCGCCGGCCGACATGCATGACGCCATCCTGGCGCAAGGCTTGAGCCTCGACAGCGGCAAGACGCGCGACGATGCGCCGCCCAAGGATGGTCCCAAGGATACCCCCACTGCCGCCGCCCAGTCGGGCGCCGACGCACAGGTGATGGTGATCGACACGCCCGTGCGGGCCGGCCAGCGCATCTATGCGCGCGGCTGCGACCTGATCATCACCGCCGTCGTCAACAATGGCGCCGAAATCATCGCCGACGGCAGCATCCACGTATATTCCTCGCTGTACGGCCGCGCGCTGGCTGGCGCCTCGGGCAATGCCCAGGCGCGCATCTTCGCGCTGGCCATGGAACCGGAACTGGTCTCGATCGCCGGCGTGTACCGCACGTTCGAGGATGGTTTCCCCGCAGAAATGGCGCGCGGACCCGCGCAAATTCGTTTGGCTGGAGACAGAATCGATATACACTCTGTCAATCCGGTCACTCCCGTGAACCGCTCTTAAGCTGCACAATTCAAGAGATATCTGAAAAGGATTATTTGTGGCAAGAATTATTGTTGTGACGTCCGGCAAGGGCGGTGTCGGCAAGACGACCTCTAGCGCCAGTTTTTCCACTGGCCTGGCCATGCGCGGCCACAAGACAGCCGTGCTCGACTTCGACGTGGGCCTGCGTAACCTCGACCTGATCATGGGTTGCGAGCGCCGCGTCGTCTATGACCTGATCAATGTGATCAACAAGGAAGCAACCCTGAACCAGGCCTTGATCAAAGACAAGCACTGCGACAACCTGTTCATCCTGCCAGCCTCGCAAACGCGCGACAAGGATGCCTTGTCGGAAGAAGGCGTGGAACGCGTGTTGAACGACCTGATCAACATGGGCTTCGAATTCATCATCTGCGATTCGCCGGCCGGCATCGAGCATGGCGCGCTGATGGCGCTGACGTTTGCCGATGAAGCCATCATCGTCACCAACCCGGAAGTGTCGTCGGTGCGCGATTCGGACCGCATCCTGGGCATCCTGCAAGCCAAGTCGCGCCGCGCGCAGACGGGCGGCGAGCCCGTCAAGGAACATTTGCTGATTACCCGTTACTCGCCGAAACGCGTGGAATCGGATGAAATGCTGTCCTACCAGGACGTGCAGGAAATCCTGCGCATCCCGCTGGTGGGCATCATTCCGGAATCGGAGCAAGTGCTGGCCGCCTCGAACCAGGGCAACCCGGCCATCCATTTCACGGGTACGGACGTGGCGCAAGCCTATGAAGACGTGGTGTCGCGTTTCCTCGGCGAAGATGTCGAGTTGCGCTTTACCAACTATGAAAAGCCTGGATTACTCCAGCGCATTTTTGGGGCGAAGTGATATGGCCTTGCTTTCTTTCCTGTTCCCCCCCAAGCCGAAGACGGCCACCGCGGCCAAGGAACGCCTGCAGATCATCATCGCCCGCGAACGCAGCGGACGCGATGGTCCGGACTTCCTGCCCGCCCTGCACAAGGAATTGATCGCCGTCATTTCCAAATACACCAAGGTCAATGCCGACGACATCAAGATTTCGCTGGACCGCCAGGGCAACCTGGAAGTACTCGACGTCAACGTGGTGCTGCCGGACGCGTAAGGCTGGCCAAGCAACCAAAGCGGGCAAAAACAGTACTATAATCAAAGGGTTGACATTCAGTCAGCCCTTTTCGCGTTGTCCCCGACGATATACACTTATGCTGCACTGGAGCCAACATTGAAAATCGAACGGATCACTCTGCAGAATTTCCGTTGTTTTGAACATGTGCAGCTCACCTTCGATCCCCAGTTGACCGTCATCGTCGCACTCAACGGCCAAGGAAAATCGTCCCTGCTCGACGCGATCAAGATTGCCTTATGGCCGTATCTTGCCGGTTTTGACCTGGGCAGCATGTCGCTCGATACCACCGGTATCAATATTGACGATGTATTGCGCGAAAAACTGGCGGCACATCAGATGGAATGGCGCCTGCCTTGTGTGATTGAGTCATTTGGCACTATTGAGCCGATGGTCCATGACGCAGATCGTACTGATCTGGAATGGCATGGGAGACGCTTGCGCGACAGCGTCAAAAGATCCAGCAAAACAAAAAACAATGCTTTCTCCGATGCAATAGCGCTATATAGCCATGCGCAGGTGCTGGAAAGGCGCGTCTTTGCCAATGGTCAGGTTGAAGCAGACGAATTGCCCATGCTCGGTTATTACGGCACAGGCCGATTGTGGAGCCAGAAAAAACTGGCCGGCAAATCGGATAAAGTAGACCAGGCATCCTTTTCACGCACCTGGGCCTATCGCGATTGCCTCGCTCCTTCATCGAGCTATAAAGACTTTTCCCAGTGGTACACGCGCGTATTCAAGGCACTCAGGGATGCACAGATCCGCAATCTCGAAAAGAGACTCGGGCCCGATGCGGAGGTCGCAGACGATCTGCTTGCGCCAGTACGCGCCGTCCAGCAGGCCATCGACGTGATTCTGGAACCGCATACAGGCTGGCATTGGCTGGAATACAGCGCCGAGCACGACGATCTGGTACTGGAACATCCTGATCAGGGCAAGCTCAAGGTAAGCCAGCTCAGTGACGGCATACGCAACATGCTGGCGCTCGTCGGTGACATTGCCTACCGCTGCTATAAACTCAATACCCACCATGGCGACAAGGCAGCCCTGCTCACGCATGGCATCGTCATGATTGATGAAGTGGACATGCACTTGCATCCGGAATGGCAGCAAACCGTCCTGCCAGACCTACAAAAGGCCTTTCCGAATATCCAGTTCATCGTGACCACCCACAGCCCTCAGGTGCTCAGCAGCATCGACTCGCACTGCATACGCCGGCTGGATTGGGAACTGGACGAAGAAAGCGGACGCAAGCGCATGGTGGTCAATAAGATCTATCAACAAACCATGGGCGTGGCCAGCTCGGACGTATTGGCCAATGTCATGGGTATCGATCCGGTGCCCGATGTCGAGCCGGCACGCCAACTCAGTCACTACATGGCATTAATTCAGCAGAATTTGCATGACGAGCCGAGTGGCGCGGCGTTACGAGCAGAACTGAACACGCATTTTGGTGCCAGCCATCCAAAGATGCTTGAATGTGACCGCCTGATACGCCTGCAAGCCTTCAAACGCAAATTGCCGTTGCGCGAGACTGGTGATGCATAAGCTGCAACGCCGTGCAGCACCGACATGCTTATCAAGATATCAGCATGGCCGGGACAATTGGAAAACCGTCACTGTCGAAGACAAGCAAGCGATTTGGGAAAAACTTGATGAGATGCAACAACATCGCTGCGCCTATTGCGAAGATACCTTGCGCGACAACAAGAAACATATCGATCACTTTCGTCAAAAGGGACGCGATCCGAAAGTAACCTTTCTATGGTCTAATTTATTCGGATCATGCAACCGCGTCGACAACTGCGGCAAATTCAAGGATGAATTGCCGCATTACGATCCTGCAGACCTCATCAAACCAGACGAGGAAGACCCAGAATACTTTTTCCTGTTCGTCAGCGACGGCAGCGTGGCCGTGCGCGAAGGATTGAACCCCGAGGATAAAAAACGTGCCATGGAAACCATACGCATTTTCAATCTTAATGGCGCTTTACGTGAAATGCGGCGCAGCGCCATCGCCGGTTATACCGACTTGGGAATGGAGTTCATGAAGATAGTGGAGTCTGGTGATTTGACCCGCGAACAATGCATCGAATTATATAAAGACGAACTGGCAGCGACAGCATATCTGCCATTTTCGACCGCCATCAAGCACACTTTGATTTCTGCTTAAAGAAATCAGCTTTCATCCGGCCTGACCGTGAGCAATTCCTGCGCCACCGCGGCGCAGGCGTTCACGTGCTGGTTGCCGATCTGGCGGAACACGGCGTAGCCGATGGCTGCCGCCACCGCCTGGCCGGCAAACGGCACGAAGCGCGCCACCTGCTTGGTGGCAATCTTGACGCCACTGCGCTTGAGCAGCTGGAGGATCAGTTCGCGCGACACCAACTTTCCCACCAGCATGCCGCCCATGCCCACCGCCGCGCGGTAGGCCATCATCTTGAACTGCGGGTTCAGGCGCTCGATCTGCTCGGGCGTGAGGCCGAATTCGTGGTTGATATCGTTGATCAGCATGGAAAACAGACCCACGTCGGACATCAGGTCGATGCCGGGAATGGGGATGGCCGAGGCGCCCGCCGACATCATGGCACGCCGCTGTACCAGGCGCCGGCAACGCTCGCGCACTTGCTCGATGTCGGCACGGCTGGCCGGTATCAGGGTCCAATCGGTGGTGCTCTTGTCTGCCATGGCCGTTTCTCCGCGAGTGATGGGTAGATGAACAAGTGTAACGTAAAGGCCTCAGCTGCCGATTTCACTGGACACAGTTGCAATCTCTGTTATATTTCACTTGAGCATTCCTTAACATTACGATAAGCAGAGCGGACCGTCTGTTTGTTGCTACACACTCCAGCCAATTATGCGAATTGCCGTACTCGATAGCGACCATAGCCAGGCAGAACTGATCTGCCAGGTGCTCACCGCCGCCGGCCACGCTTGCCACGAGTTTCAGAGTGCCAAGGACATGCTGGGGCAACTGCGCAAGGACAGTTGCGACATGCTCATCCTCGACTGGCATGTGAGCGATCTGGACGGCGCCGAAGTGTTGCGCCGCGCCCGGGAAAAACTGGCGCCCAAGGCGCCCGTGTTGTTTATGACCAACAGTTCCGGCGAAGACGACGTGGTGGCGGGCATGACGGCCGGCGCCGACGACTACATGATCAAGCCCTTGCGGCGCAGCGAACTGACCTTGCGCACCCAGGCGCTGCTGCGCGTGGCGTACCCGGCCCAGAATGGCGCCGAAACCTTGCAATTCGGTCATTACACGTTTGAAACCCGTCCCGGCCGCCTGCTGCGCGATGGCGAAGTGCTCGACGTGACGCACAAGGAATTCGCCCTGGCGCTGCTGTTTTTCCGCAACCTGGGCCGTCCATTGTCGCGCGCCTACATCCACGAAGCCGTGTGGCAGCGCGACACGGCCCTGCCCTCGCGCACCATGGATACCCACGTCTCGCGCGTGCGCAACAAGCTGCAGCTGAAACCGGAACACGGCTACAGGCTGGTACCCGTCTACAGTTACGGTTATCGCCTGGAAAAACTGGGCGGCTGAACGGCGGCAAACGGCTGACCTGCTCAAAGCACGGGCACAAAGCGTTATAATGTCGGCATAAGCCATCCCAACAGCCCTGAAATGCAACTGCTCGCCGTAGGCCTCAACCATACCACCGCCCCAGTGTCGCTCCGCGAACAGCTGGCGTTTGCGCCTGAGCACCTGGGCCAGGCGGTGATGGCGGCGCGCACCTGGTTCCAGCGCATCGACTTGCGCGACAACGACGAAGCGGCCATCCTGTCGACCTGCAACCGCACCGAGCTGTACGCGGCCAGCCACGTGCCCAATCCGCTCGACGCGGGCGCGCATTTCCTGGCCGATTATCACAAGCTCAACTACAGCGAGCTGCGCCCCCACTTATATATGTTGCCGCAGCACGATGCCGTGCGCCACACCTTCCGCGTCGCCTCCGGGCTCGATTCGATGGTGCTGGGCGAAACGCAGATCCTGGGGCAGATCAAGGACGCCATCCGCACGGCCGACGAGGCGGGCGGCCTGGGCACATATCTGCACCAGTTGTTCCAGCGCAGCTTTTCCGTCGCCAAGGAAGTGCGCAGCAGCACGGAAATCGGCGCCCACAGCGTGTCCATGGCGGCCGCCGCCGTGCGCCTGTCGCAGCGCATCTTCGACAAGATTGCCGAGCAGAACGTGCTGTTCATCGGCGCCGGCGAAATGATCGAATTGTGCGCCACGCACTTCGCGGCGCAAAACCCGAAAAGCATCACCATTGCCAACCGCACCATGGAGCGGGGCGAGGAACTGGCGCACCGCTTCAACGGCAAGGCCATCCGCCTGGCCGACTTGCCGGAGCAATTGCACCAGTTCGACATCGTCATCTCGTGCACGGCGTCGTCGTTGCCGCTGCTGGGCCTGGGCCTGGTCGAGCGCGCCATCAAGGCGCGCCGCCACAAGCCCATGTTCATGGTCGACCTGGCCGTGCCGCGCGACATCGAAGCGGAAGTGGGCCGTTTGAACGACGTCTTCCTGTACACGGTCGACGACCTGGGCAAGGTCGTGCAGACGGGCCTGGAAAGCCGGCAAGCGGCCGTGGCGCAAGCCGAAGCCATCATCGAGACGCGCGTGCAATCGTTCATGAGCTGGGTCGACGACCGCGCCATGGTGCCCGTCATCCAGCATTTGCATGAAAACAGCGAATCCTTGCGCCTGATGGAAGTGGAACGGGCGCGCAAGATGCTGGCCAAGGGCGCCGACATCGACGCCGTCCTGGAAGCGCTGTCGAAAGGCTTGACGGCCAAGTTCCTGCACGGCCCGCAGCAAGCGCTGCACCACGCGCAAGGCGACGAGCGCAAGCAGCTGGTCACCCTGCTGCCGAAACTGTTCCGCCCCCGCCGTTAGCGCAGCCCCGCTGGCCGCCCGCGCGGCCGCCCCTGCCCGCCTGCCGGGCCCGTATCATCCCTACACCTTTTACCGCGAATCGCTATGAAACCATCCATGCTGGCCAAACTCGATCAACTGGCGAACCGCCTGGTCGAACTCGACGAACTGCTGATGCATCCGGACGCCACGTCGAACATGGACAGCTACCGCAAGATGACGCGCGAGCACGCCGAACTGGGCCCGCTGGTGGCCCTGTACCATTCCTACCAGGAAGCGGGCAACGATATTGCGACAGCGCAAGAGATGCTGGGCGATCCCGACATGAAGGAATTCGCCCAGGAAGAAATCGAGGCGGCCAAGACCACCATGGCGCGGCTGGAACGCGAATTGCAAACCATGCTGCTGCCGAAGGATGTCAACGACGAGCGCAATATCTTCCTGGAAATTCGCGCCGGCACGGGCGGCGATGAATCGGCCCTGTTCGCCGGCGATTTATTGCGCATGTACACACGCTTTGCCGAGCGCAACCGCTGGCAGGTGGAACTCGTGTCCTCGTCCGACTCCGACCTGGGCGGCTACCGCGAAGTGATCGTGCGTATCGTCGGCAATGGCGCGTATTCGAAACTGAAATTCGAGTCGGGCGGCCACCGCGTGCAGCGCGTGCCGGCCACGGAAACGCAGGGCCGCATCCACACGTCGGCCTGCACGGTAGCCGTGATGCCGGAAGCGGACGAAGTGGAAGACGTCAACATCAACCCGGCCGACCTGCGCATCGACACCTACCGCGCCTCGGGTGCGGGCGGACAGCACATCAATAAAACGGATTCCGCCGTGCGCATCACCCACTTGCCGACCGGCATCGTGGTGGAATGCCAGGATGACCGCAGCCAGCACAAGAACAAGGCGCAGGCGATGAAAGTGCTGGCCGCGCGCATCAAGGACGTGCAGCTGCGCGAACAGCAGTCGAAGGAAGCGGCCACCCGCAAGAGCCTGATCGGCTCGGGCGACCGCAGCGAGCGTATCCGCACGTATAATTTCCCGCAAGGCCGCCTGACGGACCACCGCATCAATTTGACCTTGTACAAGCTGGACTTCATCATGGATGGGGATTTGACGGACTTGACGAATGCCTTGGCGGCAGAGCACCAGGCGGAGCTGCTGGCAGCCTTGGGCGATTAAACAGCGTCCATGGCGGCGTTGCAGCGCCTGGCCGTACATTCGTACTGCCTGCGGCGCTGCGCCTTGCCCTGAACACTTTTTAACGCGCTCAGCCAAATCAAGGGTTTAAGTAGCGGCTAAGCAATAAAAATCCGGCCTTGTGCGAAAATGACCAGCTCGATTCCATCCACCTCACCGTGTCGCCCATGAAAAATTCACGCACCGTCCTCCTGTTGAC
This sequence comes from Janthinobacterium sp. SUN100, assembly GCF_030397705.1. Taxonomy (NCBI): domain Bacteria; kingdom Pseudomonadati; phylum Pseudomonadota; class Betaproteobacteria; order Burkholderiales; family Oxalobacteraceae; genus Janthinobacterium; species Janthinobacterium sp. SUN100. Next base: position 537,235 of record NZ_JAPUBU010000003.1, read on the forward strand.
CGCCGCCCTGTGTTTCCTGATGCTGGGCGTGGCCATGTATTTGCAGCATGCCATGAACATGGCGCCGTGCCCGCTGTGCGTGATCCAGCGCTACCTGTTCCTCGCCATCGGCATCGCCTGCCTGGCCGGCGCGGCGGCCAACCGGCCGAAGATCGGCGCGGGCGTCGGCGTGCTGGCGGCCCTGGGCGGCCTGGGCGTCGGCGCCAAGCACCTGTACGTGCTGGCCAACCCCGGCTTTTCGTGCGGCATCGACCCGGTGGAAACGGCGCTGAACAAGGTCTTCACGGCCGAACTCATGCCCTTCATGTTTGAATCGTATGGCGCCTGCGAAAACGCGGGCGAGCCATTCTTCGGCCTGTCGATCCCGCAATGGGCGTTCATCTGGTTCGCCATCTTCGCCCTCACCTTGCTGTGGACCTTGCTGCGCCGTCAGAAATAATTGAAAGCACTATGCCAGAAACACTGATCCCCGCCGGCAGCACTGTCGGCGCCCTGCAAATCCGTCCTCTGCTCGATCCGCTCGACAACCGCATCCTGCTGGGCCACGCGCTGGGCCTGTCGCGCGTGAGCCTGATCACACAATCGGAGCGAGTCCTCACTTCCGACGAAGCGGCCCGTTTGTCGGCCTTGCTGGCACGCCGCCTGCAGGGTGAGCCGATCGCCTACATCGTCGGCCAGCGTGAGTTTTTCGGCCTGCCGTTCGAAGTGAACGACGCCGTGCTGATCCCCCGCCCCGACACGGAAGTGCTGGTGGAACTGGCGCTCGAACGCCTGCCGCCCGGCGGACGGGTGCTCGACATGGGCACGGGCAGCGGCGCCATCGCCGTCGCCCTCGCGCATACGCGGCCGGACGCCGTCGTCACGGCCCTGGACGTGAGCAGCACGGCGCTGGCCGTGGCGCGCCGCAACGCCAGCGCCAACGGCGTCAACATCACCTTCATGGCCAGCGACTGGTTCGAAGCGCTGGGCACGGAAAAGTTCGACCTGATCGTCTCGAATCCCCCCTACATCGCCAGCGGCGACCGCCACCTGGCCGAAGGCGATCTGCGCTTCGAGCCGGCCGGCGCGCTGACCGACCACGCGGATGGCCTGTCGGCCCTGCGCACCATCGTCTCCGGCGCCGCGCGCCACCTGGCGTCAGGCGCCTGGCTGCTGATGGAACACGGCTACGACCAGGCGGCATCCGTGCGCGGCTTGCTGTCCGACGCCGGCTACAACAAAGTGCAAAGCTGGCGCGACCTGGCCGGCATCGAACGGGTCAGCGGCGCCCGCCACGGCTGAGCACGACAAGCTGCGCAAAGCTTGATCCGGCGGCGCGCCAGATCCCCCGCAGTTTGTTAAAATATCAAGCGAATTCCTGACCGAAGCGCCGTCCCCGTTACCCGGGGCGGACGCTGGCGACGCGGCGTTTTTTGGGCCGGCGCCGACGCATTTGCCAAAATTCGGTTAATCTCAGCACAAATTATTTATATGCTGCACAAGAAAGGAAGCTCAAATTGCCCAACCTGTTGACTCGCCGCCTGGCATTGCTGACCGAAGATGCCAACCGCGCGCTGCTGGGCGGCTTGCGCGGCATCGAGCGTGAAACCCTGCGCGTCGACCATGCCGGCCATCTGGCTTCCACGCCCCACCCCGCCGCCCTGGGCTCGGCGCTGACGCACCCTGAAATCACCACCGATTACGCCGAAGCGCTGCTCGAATTCATCACGCCGGCGGAACAGGACATCGCCACGACATTAAGCAAACTGGACACCGTGCACCGCTACGCCTACAGCCGCCTCGGCGACGAGTTGCTGTGGAGCCAGTCGATGCCATGCCAGCTGCCGCCCGAAGCGGACATCGAAATCGCCAACTACGGCAGCTCGAACATGGGCATGCTCAAGCACGTCTACCGGCGCGGTCTGGCCTTGCGCTATGGCAAAGCCATGCAATGCATCGCCGGCATCCACTACAACTACTCGCTCGACGAGCAGCTGTGGCAAGCGCTGGCCGGCAATCCGGACACCAGCGCCAGCCCCACCCACGCGGCGGCCACGCCGAAAGACGTGCAGTCGGAAAGCTACCTGGCGACGATCCGCAATTTCCGCCGCTACAGCTGGCTCCTGATGTACCTGTTCGGCGCTTCGCCTGCCCTATCCAGCGGTTTCCTGCGCGGCCGCGCGCACAAGCTCGACACCCTGTCCGACGACACCCTGTTCCTGCCGTACGCCACCAGCCTGCGCATGAGCGACCTCGGCTACCAGAACGATGCCCAGTCCGGCCTGCGCCCGCACGAAAACAGCCTGGACGACTACGTCAACGCGCTCACGCACGCCGTCAACGACCCGTATCCGCCGTATGCTGCGCTGGGCACAAAGAAGGATGGCGAGTGGATTCAATTGTCCACCAACGTGCTGCAGATCGAAAATGAATACTATTCGACCATCCGTCCGAAACGCGTGATCCGCACGGGCGAGCGCCCGATCCAGGCCCTGTGCCTGCGCGGCGTGCAATACATCGAAGTGCGCTGCATGGATGTCGACCCGTTCGAACCGGTCGGCATCAGCCTGGAAACGGGCCGCTTCCTGGACGCCTTCCTGCTGTTCTGCGCGCTCGACGACAGCGGCCCCATCTCGGCCGAGCAAAGCGCGTGCTATACGAACAATTTCGCCCGCACCGTCAAGGAAGGCCGCAAGCCTGGATTGACCCTGCGCCGCGACGGCGAAGAGATCACCCTGCAGGCCTGGGGCGAAGAGTTGCTGGCGCGCATCGCGCCCGTGGCGGCCTTGCTCGACGCGCGCCTTGGCGGCACGCAGCACGCGGACAGCCTGGCCGCGCAAGCCCGCAAACTGGCCGACCCGGATGCGACGCCATCGGCGAAGGTATTGGCCGAACTGCGCGCCAACGGCGGCTCGTTTGCCGCCTTCGGCTTGCGCCAGAGCGAACGCCACGCCGCCTATTTCCGCGCGCAGCCGGCAACGCAGGAACAAAGCGCGTATTTCGACGAGATGGCCGCCAGCTCGCTGGCCGAGCAGCGCGCCATGGAAGCGGCACCGGCCGGCAGCTTCGACGATTTCGTCGCCGCCTACCGCGCCAGCACCCTGTGCTCGCACACCTGAGTCTGACCTTGCGCAAAGCGCCCCCATGCTGACCTTCTACAATGAATTGCACAGCCAGCACCGGGGCCGCTTCGAAATGTTTCGCGGCACCCTGGTACCCTGCTTCGAGACGCCCGAGCGGGCCGACATGGTGGTGGCCGAACTGGGACGGCGTAACCTGGGCCGCATCGTCACGCCGCACGGCGTGCCGCTGACGTCGCTCGAGCGCATCCACACGCCCCGCTACCTGCATTTTTTGCGCCACGCCTGGCACGACTGGCTGGCGCTCGATCCCGACAACGCGGGCAAGGACGCCTTGCCATCCGTGTGGCCCGTGCGCACCTTGCGCAGCGATATCGAACCGGATGACTTCACGGCCAAGCTGGGACTGTACTCGATGGACAATGGCACGCCGCTGACGGCCGGCACGTGGACGGCGGCCAAGACGGGCGCCGACTGCGCCGTCAACGCGGCCCATGCGCTGCGCCTGGGCGAGCGGGCCACGTTCGCCCTGACGCGCCCGCCGGGCCACCATGCGGGCAGCGATTTCTTCGGCGGCTACTGTTTTCTGAACAACGCGGCGCTGGCCGCGCAGCATCTGCTCGACGACGGCGCCCGCAAGGTCGCCATCCTCGATATCGATTACCATCACGGCAACGGCACGCAAAGCATCTTTTACCAGCGCGACGACGTGCTGTTCGCCTCCCTGCACGCCGACCCGCGCAGCGAATATCCGTTTTATCTGGGCCACGCCGATGAAACGGGCAGCGGCGCGGGTCTCGGCTACAACGTCAACTTGCCGCTGCCCCCCGGCACGTCCACGGCCAGCTGGTTCGCCGCGCTGGAAACGGCTTGCCTGCGCATCAATATGTATGCGCCCGATGCGCTGGTGGTCTCGCTCGGCGTGGACACCTTTGCCGGCGACCCGCTGTCGCACTTCGCCCTGCAAAGCGGCGACTACCTGCGCGTGGGCGAGCGCCTCGCGCATCTGAACCTGCCCACCGCCTTCATCCTCGAAGGAGGCTATGCCGTGAAGGAAATCGGCATCAATGTCGTCAACGTGCTCGAAGGCTTTGAAACGGCCGATTAAGCCAGCCTACATATTCCGGAACAGCGCCATGAACGGCTGGCTCACGGCCAGGGTTTCCGGCCGCGTTTTCAGGCGCAAAGCGCCACGCCCCACCTCGTCGCGCGTGACCGAGGCCACCATCTTCATGTTGACGATGGTGGAGCGGTGGATCTGCTTGAAGATGGCCGGGTCGAGCACGTCGAGCAGTTCGCGGATCGGCTTGCGCAACAGCGCCTCGCCTTCCGCCGTCATGACGGCCGTGTACTTGGTGTCGGACTGAAAATAGGCGATGTCTTCCACCATGATCAGCCGCGTATCCTTGCCGCTGCTGGCCGTGAGCCACACCAGCGGCGGCGACTTGGCCGCCGCCGGCAAGGCGCTGCTCAATTGCTGCAGCAGGCCGGCCAGCGCGCCGTCGCCCGCCTGGGTCTTGCCGGCCCGGGCCTGCACGCGCTGCACGGTCGCCTGCAGGCGCTCGCGGGCTATCGGTTTCAATAAATAATCGACGGCGCCGTTATCGAAGGCGTCGATCGCGTACTGGTCGTAGGCGGTGACGAACACCACCTGCGTGGCGGGACTCGCTTCCAGCGCGCCGGCCGCCACTTCCAGCCCCGTCAAGCCCGGCATGCGGATATCGAGGAAGGCGATGTCGGGGCGCAGGGTGGCGATGGCCTCGAGCGCCGCGCCGCCGTCGTCGCAGGCGGCGACGATGCGCAAGCTGGGCCACTCTTCGGCCAGCAGGGCCACCAGCGCGTCGCGCAGCAGGGCTTCGTCTTCGGCAATGACGCAAGTCATCTCAGGCTGATGCATAGGAAACTCCTTGCGCCGTGCTGTCTGGCACCGTGATGGTGGCCGTCACGCCATCGGGGAAATTGGCGACAATGGCGAACGCGGCGGCATTGCCGTAGGTCAAACGCAGGCGCTCGCGCACATTGCGTAAGCCAATGCCCGTGCCGGCGCCGTCGTCGCTGAGCCCCTTGCCGTCATCGGCCACCGTGACGATCACCGTACCGTTGCCGCTGCGCGCCATGATCCAGATGGTGCCGCCGCCGCTTTTCGGCTCCAGGCCATGCTTGATGGCGTTTTCCACCAGGGTTTGCAGCATCATCGGCGGCAGTTCCGCCTGGCGCAGGTATTGCGGCACCTCAATCTGCAGGTTCAGGCGTGCGCCCATGCGGATTTTCAGGATATCGAGGTAGGCGCGCGCCCGTTCCAGCTCCGTGCCCAGGGTCGACATGGCTTGCTCCGTGCGCGGCAGCGAGTGGCGCAAGTACAGGATCAGGTTGCCGAGCATTTCGTCGGCGCGCACGGGGTCGCTGCGCGTGAGCAACTGCGCGCTGGCCAGGGTGTTGTACAGGAAGTGCGGCTCGACCTGCGCATGCAGCAGGCTCAGCTTGGCCACCGTGAGTTCCTTTTCCGTCACCGTCTGGCGCGCCTCGGCCTGCTCGCCGCGACGGCGCTGCGCCACCCGGCGCGTCATCGCCCGCGTCACCGCTTCCGCGTTTTCCAGGTTGCTGCCATGGTCGACGAGGAACCAGTCGGTCCAGGCGTTGCGCGCCGGTTCGCAGATCAGCGTGACGCTGCCCGCTTCGCCATTCGGCGTGACGGTGGCGAGAATCTGGTTCGGCCGCGGCTCCAGGAAGCCCAGCAGGCGCATGCGCGGCAAGCCCGTGTGCGTGTAGGGCGCGGCGCGGCGCACGCGGGCCTGCACCTGCAGGCTGTCGCGCGCGCTTTCGACCACTTCGCTGCCCGGCAGTTCGCGGATGGCCGCGTCGATCATGTCGAACGCCTCGCCTGCCTCGAACGGAATCTCGATCTGGCGCCGCTGGCGGCTCGACAGGGTGCCGGCATTGACGGCGCCGGCGATCAGGCGCACGCGCCGCACGTGCGAAAACGCATTCGTGACGACGGCGCTGGCCAGCAGCGCGCCGACGATGACAAAAAAGCCTTCCGTCTGCCCGAAGACATGGCGCAGGAAATTCTCGACCAGAATCGCCGTGGCGATGATGTAGGCGACCATCGTGGCCACGGCGATGCGCAGGATAAAGAAAAGGCTAGTCATGATTTTTCCTTGGGGAGTGAAGTGGGGCCAAGCATAACTATCGGCGCCAGCGGCGGTGGCCATTATGCGATGGAAGGGCAATACTGGCGACAAAGGCAAGAAAATAAAGCTTCAATCCGCGCCACGCGCAAATAAAATCGCTTGCAATTAAATAGTGCGCGATATATATTGTGTACATGGACGCCGCATACCGCTTCTTCAGACGGGCATCCTGGGGCACCAGCCCACGAAACAAGTAGCACACTATTTAGTAGTCAACTATTTAATCAACTCAAGGAAAACCATCATGTCGATCAAACAAGTCCTGTACCGCGCTCAAGCTACCGCCACCGGAGGCCGCGAAGGCCGTGCCGTGTCGTCCGACAATGTGCTGGACGTCAAGCTGACCACGCCAAAAGAACTGGGCGGCAATGGCGCCGTCGGCACCAATCCGGAACAACTGTTCGCTGCAGGCTACTCGGCCTGCTTCATCGGCGCCATGAAATTCGTCGGCGGCCGCGACAAGATCGCCCTGCCGGCGGACCTGTCGATCGAAGGCAACGTCGGCATCGGCGCCATCGAGACGGGCTTCGGCATCGAAGTGGAACTGAAGATCTCGCTGCCAGGCATGGAACGCGCCGCCGCCGAAGCGCTGGTCGCCGCCGCCCACATCGTGTGCCCGTACTCGAACGCCACGCGCGGCAACATCGACGTCACCCTGACGATCGTGTAATCCCCACCGCCTTGGGGCGCATCCCCGGCCGCGCCCCCAGGCGCCGCCGGGGATTTTTTTCAGCGCAGCGCCTGCAGCAGCTTGTCCGCCAGGGCCGGCGCCGAGGCGGGATTCTGCCCCGTGATCAGTTCGCGGTCGACCACCACGTTGCTGCTCCACGGCGCCTGGTTCTGCACATACTGCGCGCCGGCCGCCTGCAAGCCCGACTGCGGATAGAACTTCATCGTGCCGCCACCGAGCGCGCCCTGCGCCGCCGCCTCTTCCTGGTTGCTGATCACCGTCATGCGGTAGCCGCTGTAGATCCAGCCGGCCGGCGCGGGCGGCGTCTGGCCCGCTTCCAGCGCGGCCGTAAATTGGACCGCCTGCGGCAGGGCCGACAGCAGGGCGACGGGGCCGTGGCACAGCAGCGCCGTCGGCTTGCCGTCCGCGTGGAACTGGCGCAGCAAGGCGCCCAGGCTGGCATCCTTCAACAAATCCTGCATGGGCGCGTGACCGCCCGGCACCAGCACGGCCGCATAGTGGCCATAGCCGATCTGCGCCACCCGTTTCAGGCTGATCACGGGCGAGCGGCCCGGCACCGTCAGCGCCAGCTGGTCCAGCAGCGCCTTGTGCGCCGCGTGCGCGGCCGCGTCGCCGCCAAAGTAGGCGGCCGTATCCGAGCCGGCATCCAGCGTGGGCGCCTGGCCCTGCGGCGTGGCAAACGTCACCGTGTGGCCCGCGTCGAGCAGCTTTTTGACGGGCTGCATCAGTTCATTCAGATAAAAGCCCGTCGCGAAGACCTTGCCATCGCGCAATTCGAGGTGGTTCGCGTCGGACAGCACGACGAGAACGTCGGCCGCCTGGGCGGTGGAAAAGGCGGCGAGCAGCACACTGCTTAAGAGTAATTTTTTCATCATGAGGATTCCAGTAGAGAAGCCGCCAGCATATTCCGAATCAAAATGAAGAAAAATGATGAATAATGCAGCTGACTAATGCTGAATACGACCGAATTGGAATGAAATGGATAAATTGCAGGCGATGCAGCTGTTCCGCCGCGTGGCCGAGCTGGGCAGCTTTCGCCGCGCGGCCGATGAACTGGACCTGTCGGCCTCGTATGTGAGCCGGCGCATCGGCCAGCTGGAGCAGGAACTGGGCGGTCGCCTGATGACGCGCACCACGCGCCAGCTGGCCCTGACGGAAACGGGCGCCGCCTACCTCGAGCACTGCCGCAAGCTGCTCGACGAACTGGCGCAAGCCGAGGACATGGTGGCCCACTCGACGGCCCACGTGACGGGCCGCCTGCGCATCAACGCGCCATTATCGCTTGGCGTGGGCGAGCTGGCCGAGGGCCTGGCCGATTTCATGGCCGAGTGGCCGGCCTTGCGCCTGGACGTCGACCTGAAGGATGAATACGTGGACCTGGCGGCGGCCAACTACGACCTGGGTTTCCGCGTCACCACGGCGCTCACCGATTCGAGCTATGTGGCGCGCCACATCCACGACTACCGCCTGCACATCTGCTGCGCGCCCGCCTACCTGGAACGCCACGGTCCCCTGCTGGCCCCCACGGACCTGACGCGCCAGCGCTGCTTCATCTACAGCCACGCCCTGTTCGGCAGCCGCTGGCCGCTGCGCCGTGCGGGGCCGCACAGCGACATCGAAGTGCCGAACTGGGTGCGCACGAATAACACCCTGTTCATGCGCAGCCTGATCCTGCGGGGACTGGGCATCGGCATCCTGCCCACCTTTGTCTGCCGCGAAGAACTGGCCAGCGGCGCGCTGGTCGAACTGTTTCCCGAGGTGGAGCGTCCCAGCCTGGCGCTGTTTGCCATCTACCCGTCGCGCCAGCTGGTGGCGCCCCGCGTGACGCGCTGCATCGAGCACCTGAAGCAGTGGTATGCGCAGCGCTATCCCGCGCCGGCGGCGTGAAGCCGGTAAAATCATGGCCACTCTCAATCAAGGATGACCCATGATCAGCTGGCAATGGAACACGTTCGACGAACTCGGCCCCCACGATTTGTACCAGGTGCTGGCCTTGCGCCAGCGCGTGTTCGTCATCGAACAGCAGTGCATTTACCCGGACCTCGATGGCCATGACCAGCAAGCCATGCATTTGCTGGGCTGGCAAACGGTCGACGGCCAGCGCCGGCTGGCCGCCTATCTGCGCGTGCTGGCGCCGGGCGCCAAGTATGTGGAAATGTCGCTGGGCCGCGTGCTGACGGCGCCCGAGGCGCGCACCACGGGCGCGGGCAAGCAGCTATTGCTTGAGGGCATCGCGCGCGCCGAACGCCAGCACCCGGGCCACGCCATCCGCATCGGCGCGCAGCACTACCTGGAGCGCTTCTACCAGTCCTTCGGCTTTGTCACCGTCAGCGCGCCCTACGACGAAGACGGCATCCAGCACGTCGACATGCTGCGCGCCGTGCAGCCGGGCGCGGCGGCATGACGACGGCCCTGATTTCCTGGAGCGGCGGCAAGGATTCCTGCCTGGCCCTGTGGCGCGCGCGCAACGCCGGCACGAGCGTGCCGCTGCTGATCACGGCCATGGATGAAGATGGCCGAAAATCGCGCTCGCACGGCGTGCCGCCGGAGCTGCTCGAGGCGCAGGCAGCCAGCCTGGGCGCGCGCCTGCAGCGCTATCACGCCAGCTGGGCCAGCTACGAGGAGCAATTCATCGCCATGCTGCGCGCGGCGAAAGACGCAGGCATAGAACACGCCATCTTCGGCGACATCGACTTGCAGCCGCACCGCGACTGGGAAGAAAAAGTCTGCGCCGCGGCCGGCCTGACGGCCCATTTGCCCCTGTGGGGCGGGGAACGGCGCGCGCTGGTCGATGAGTTCCTTGCCGCCGGCTTCAAGGCCATCGTCGTCTGCATCAATGGCCAGCACCTGCCGCGCGAATTTTGCGGGCGCGAGTTCGACGCCGCCTTCCTGGCCGACCTGCCGCCCGGCGTCGACGCCTGCGGCGAAAACGGCGAATTCCACACCTTCGTCTACGACGGCCCCGCCTTCAGCACGCCGGTGGCGCTGCGCCGCACGCAAGTGCTGCAATATGACGCGCCGGCCAATCTGGGCGGCGCCACGTATTACTTCCAGGAACTGGCGCCAGTTTGAATTGGCCGCAAAAGCAAAAAGGGCGACTCCATGGAGTCGCCCTTTGTCCGTGCACCTTGCGCGTGCTTACTTTTTTTCCACTTTTTGCAGCGTGATGTCGAACACCAGGCCGGCGTAAGGCGGGATCACCACCGCACCCGACTTGTCGCGGGTGCCGCTCACGCCATAGCCCAGGTCATACGGAATGACCAGGCGGCGCGTGCCGCCTTCCTGCATGCCGACCAGGCCGCGGTCCCAGCCCAGAATCACTCTGCCGATGCCGAGGATAAACGTAAAAGGCTGGAGAGGGAGCGACGTTTCGAATTGCACGCCTTTGCCGTCCGGCTTGCTCGCGTCATACAGCCAGCCCGTATAGGCCACCGTCAAGGTATCGCCCGCCGCAGCGGCCGTGCCGGTGCCTTTCACCAGGTCGGGAAAGAGGAGTTCCTTCACTTGCGTATTCGGGTCAAGCACGACCGGCTTCTGGGTGTTGGCAGCAGCGCCGCAAGCGGTCAGGGCCACGGCGCAAGCGAGGGTGGCGATCATTTGAAATACCGATTTCATGGTTTCCCTTTAAATATTGGTGTGTGGCTAAGCCCGTACGGTGCGGACCGGTACGGGCTGGAGTTTAACAGGACTCGCGTAGCCCATTTGTAAGCAGACGTAAGCAGGGCAATAAATGTGCCTAAATGCAACGTTGACACAATATCTATATTTCTACCTGCGTGCCCAGTTCGATCACCCGGTTGCTCGGAATCTGATAGTAGTCGGCCGCCGTGCGCGCATTACGCGACATGGTGACGAACAGGTGCTCGCGCCACGGCATCATGCCGGCACCCGGCGTCGAGATGATGGTCTGGCGCGCGATGAAGAACGACGTTTCCATCATCTCGAAGTCCAGTCCCTGCTGGGCGCACTGCGCCAGCGCGGCCGGAATGTCCGGTTCATCCTTGAAGCCGTAATGCACGTTGACCTGGTAGCATTGGTGGCCCAGGTCCACCACGCGCACGCGCTCCGATGGCGCCACCCACGGCTCTTCATGCATGAAGACGGTCAGGAAGATCACCCGTTCATGCAACACCTTGTTGTGCAGCAAGTTATGCAGCAGCGCGTGCGGCACGCCATCCGTTTCGCCGCGCAGGAAGATGGCCGTGCCGGGCACGCGCAGCGGTGGCGCGATGAACAGCGACGAGAGGAAATCGTCGAGCGGAATCGCATGCTTTTCCAGGTTCTGGAACACCAGCTGGCGGCCCCGCTTCCAGGTCAGCATGACGATGAACAAAATCGAACCCAGCAGCAGCGGGAACCAGCCGCCGTGGAACAGTTTCAGGGCCGTGGCCGACACCAGGTTGACGTCGATGATCAGGAAAAAGCCCGTGGCGGCCCAGCACAGGGCCAGGTTCATCTTCCAGCGGTAGCGGATGACGAAGAAGGTCAGGATCGTCGTCGACAGCATGGTGGCCGTCACGGCGATGCCGTAGGCGGCGGCCAGGTTTTCCGAGGAACCGAAGCCGATGACGGCCAGCAGCACCACGGCCAGTTGCAGCCAGTTCACGGCGGGGATGTAGATCTGCCCGATTTCGCTTTCCGACGTGTGCCGCACGCGCATGCGCGGCAGGAAGCCCAGCGCGATCGCTTGCTTGGTCATCGAGAAGGTGCCGGAAATGGTCGCCTGCGAGGCGATCACGGTGGCCATGGTCGACAGGATCACCAGCGGATACACGCTCCACGCGCCCAGTTGCTGGTAAAACGGATTCGAGACGGCTTCCGGATGGGCCAGCAGCAAGCCGCCCTGGCCCAGGTAGTTCAGCGCCAGCGCGGGAAAGGCGATCAGGAACCAGGCCAGGCGGATCGGCTTCTTGCCGAAGTGGCCCATGTCGGCGTACAGCGCCTCGGCGCCCGTCAGCGCCAGCACCACGGCGCCCAGGGCAACAAAGGCGACGAAGCCGTTATTCATCAGGAAAGTGGCCGCGTGCAGGGGATTGAGCGCGGCCAGGATGGCCGGCGACTTGATGATGTTGACCACGCCCATGCCGGCCAGCGCGGCAAACCACAGCACCATGACGGGGGCAAAATAGCGGCCGATGCCGGCCGTGCCGTGCGACTGTACCGAGTACAGGCCCACCAGCACGGCGATCGTCAGCGGCACCACGTAGGGACTGAAGGCGGGCGTGGCCACTTCCAGGCCTTCGATCGCCGACAGCACGGAAATGGCCGGCGTGATCACGCTGTCGCCATAGAACAGGGTGGCGCCGAAGACGCCGATCACCATCAGCGGGAAATGCCAGCGCGACAGGCGGCTGACAGACGACAGCACCAGCGCCATCAGGGCCATGATGCCGCCCTCGCCGCGGTTGTCGGCGCGCAACACCAGGGTCACGTACTTGAGCGAGACGATCAGGGTCAGGCCCCAGAAAATCAGCGAGACGATGCCCAGCAGGTTCTCGTGCGAGAGCAGCAGGCCGTGGGCCGGGTCGAAGACGGTCTTCAGGGTGTACAGCGGACTGGTGCCGATATCGCCGTAAACGATGCCGACGGCCGCCAGCGTCAAGCCGGCAAGGCCGCTTTTTTTATGTTCCGACGTCAAGGTTGCACCCGTTTTTGTTTTGTTGCATCGCACAATATGATAGGTATTAGCAAATAGCAAGAGTATTTTTGCATGGTTCCGCAGCTGCCCCAAGGTCGTGGTTTTGTGCCGCTCCGCCTTGCTGCGCGGACATGCGGCCATTGATTTGTTGCCATTCTACGCCTCGCCAGCGGCGCCGGGCAGCCCCCGGTGTTTTCAGCCATAATGACAGACTGTCTACTCTCCAGCGAAGCCCATCATGAATCCAGGCATGTTGTACGCCTCCCTCGCCTTCCTGTGCTGGGGCCTGTTCCCCCTGTACTTCCACGCCATCGGCGAGATCGCGCCGCAGGAAATCCTGGCGCACCGCATGGTCTGGTCGCTGTTGTTCCTGGGCGTCGTGCTGACCGTGCGCCGGCAGTGGAGCTGGCTGGGCAGCCTGAAGGCGCAGCCCAGGGTCGTGGCCAGCTTCGTCGCCAGCGCGTTTTTGCTCTCCGCCAACTGGTTCATCTATATCTGGGCCGTCAACAACGGCCACGTAGTCGACGCCAGCCTCGGCTACTTCATCACGCCCCTGATCAATGTCATGCTGGGCTTTTTGCTGCTGCACGAGCGCCTGCGCCGCCTGCAGTGGCTGGCCATCGGCCTGGCCGCCTGCGGCGTGGCCTGGCTCACTTGGCAGGCGGGACAAGTGCCGTGGATCGCCCTGCTGCTGGCGGCCACCTTCGGCGGCTATGGCTTGCTGCGCAAGACGGCCGCGCTGGGTGCGCTGGAAGGCCTGTCGTTCGAAACACTGATTTTATTTCCCCTGGCGCTGGCCTACATGCTGTGGCTGGCCTGGCATGGCCAGAGCGGCTTCGTCAACACGGATTCCACCGCCACGCGCGCGCTGCTGCTGGCGTCCGGCCCCATCACGGCCATTCCCCTGCTGCTGTTTGCCGCCGGCGCGCGCCGCCTGCCGCTGGCCGTGCTGGGGCTGTTGCAATACATCGCCCCCACAGGCCAGCTCTTGATCGGCGTGTGGGTCTTCCACGAATCGTTCACGCCCGAGCGCATGCTGGGCTTCCTCGTCATCTGGACGGCGCTGGCCCTGTATGCGGCCGAAGGGCTGTGGACGGCCCGCAAGGCGCGCGCCGCCGCTTAGTCCTGCCCCTGGCGTCCGTTTCCGCAACGCGCAGCGCTGGCCGGAAGCGGGCGTTTACCGTATCCTGTCCGTCTTTGTATATCACCCGAGATTTCTAATGGCAAATTACGTCTACACCATGAATCGCGTGGGCAAAATCGTCCCGCCCAAGCGCCAGATTCTGAAAGATATTTCCCTGTCCTTCTTCCCAGGCGCGAAGATCGGCGTGCTGGGCCTGAACGGCTCCGGCAAATCGACCCTGCTGAAAATCATGGCAGGCATCGACACCGACATCCAGGGCGAAGCCGTGCCGATGCCGGGCCTGAACATCGGCTACCTGCCGCAGGAACCGCAGCTGGACCCGACAAAAACCGTGCGCCAGGAAGTCGAGTCGGGCCTGGGCGAAGTGTTTGAAGCGCAAGCCAAGCTGGAAGCCGTGTACGCCGCGTATGCCGAGGAAGACGCCGATTTCGACGCCCTGGCCACGGAACAGGCACGCCTGGAAGCGATCATTTCGACCTCCGACGGCGGCAATCTGAATCTGCAGCTGGAAATGGCCGCCGACGCGCTGCGCCTGCCGCCATGGGACGCCACCATCGGCGTGCTGTCCGGCGGTGAAAAGCGCCGCGTCGCGCTGTGCAAGCTGCTGCTGTCGAAACCCGACATGCTGCTGCTCGACGAGCCGACCAACCATCTGGATGCGGAATCGGTCGACTGGCTGGAACAATTCCTGCTACGCTTCCCCGGCACAGTGGTGGCCATCACCCATGACCGCTACTTCCTCGACAACGCGGCAGAGTGGATTCTGGAACTGGACCGCGGCCACGGCATTCCATGGAAGGGTAACTACTCGACCTGGCTGGACCAGAAGCAGGCCCGCCTGAAGCAGGAAGAAGCGACGGAATCGGCGCGCCAAAAGGCGCTGCAGAAGGAATTGGAATGGTCGCGCCAGAACCCGAAAGCGCGCCAGGCCAAGTCGAAAGCCCGCCTGGCCCGCTTCAACGAGCTGTCCGAGCACGAATACCAGAAGCGCAACGAAACGCAGGAGATCTTCATTCCCGTGGCCGAACGCCTGGGCAATGAAGTCATCGAGTTCAAGAACGTGTCGAAAGCGTTCGGCGACCGCCTGCTGATCGATAACCTGAGCTTCACCGTGCCGCCAGGCGCCATCGTCGGCATCATCGGCCCCAACGGCGCCGGTAAATCGACCCTGTTCAAGATGATCACCGGCAAGGAAACACCGGACAGCGGCGAAGTGGCCATCGGCCAGACGGCGCGCGTCTCCATCGTCGACCAGAACCGCGATTCGCTGGCCGACAACAAGTCCGTCTTTGAAGATGTGTCCGGCGGTGCCGACATGCTGACGGTGGGCCGCTTCGAAATGCCGTCGCGCGCCTACCTGGGCCGCTTCAACTTCAAGGGCTCGGACCAGCAAAAGCAAGTGGGCAACCTGTCCGGCGGTGAACGCGGCCGTCTGCACCTGGCGAAAACCCTGTTGATGGGCGGCAACGTCCTGCTGCTCGATGAACCGTCGAACGATCTGGACGTGGAAACCTTGCGCGCGCTGGAAGACGCCCTGCTGGAATTTGCCGGCAGCGTCATGGTCATTTCCCATGACCGCTGGTTCCTCGACCGTATCGCCACGCACATCCTCGCTTTCGAAGGCAACTCGCAGGTCACCTTCTTTGACGGCAACTATCAAGAATACGAAGCCGACAAGAAGAAACGCCTGGGCGAAGAAGGCGCGAAACCAAAACGTATCCGCTACAAGCCCTTGACCACGTAATTTCGGTCCGGCAACGCAAAAAGGCAGTTACCTCGCGGTAACTGCCTTTTTTTCAGCATACTTCCAGTTTTTAAAACCGTAGCGAGCGGCAACGAATTGTGGCTGAGAAGCGGAGCTGTGCCGTAGCACAGTGAGCATCGGAGGCTACAAAGCGTGCCGCGCAGTAGGTTTTAGAAGTTGTAGCGTGCGCCTAAAGCGAGGCCGGTAGCCTTGCGGCCCTGGTCGGCGCTCTTGCCGAAGTGTTCCACTTCCGCCGTCAGCGAGACTTTCTCGTTGATTGCGTACTGGGCGCCGACGGAAGCGTACACGCCCGTCTTGTCGTTGCCGCTGATGCCGGTCGACAGGCCGGTGCCGCTCAAGCTGTTCTTGACCTTGGCCACGCCCAGCTTGCCGAACACGCCGACCTTGTCGGTCACGGGCATGGTGGCCTTGCCGGCCAGGTAATAGCCGTGCGAATCGCTTTTCACGGAACCGTTGCCGGCGCCGGTGACGTAGCTGTAATCCTTGCTGCCGAAATCGGCATAGCCGCCTTCGATTGCCCAGGTTTTATCGAAATCGTAACCGGCGAAGATCTTGGCGCCAGCCTTGTAGCCGCTGTGATTATCGGCGCTGGTGGCGCCAGGAATATCGAAATTATAACGGTTGCCCGTGACGCCGGCACCCACATACGCGCCTTCGGCGTGGGCGGCGCTCATGCCGGTCAGTGCGGTAACGGATGCGATCATTGCAAACAGGATTTTCTTCTTCATCATGTTCTCTCTCTCAATTAGTGAATGGTGCCTGGATTCGCAGTTCAGCGAAGTGCGATGACTACACAATAACAGCCGAAAAAAGCTACGTCTTTCTCCATTCCGTAAGAACTGTGACAAGATGTAAGCTGACATTGCAAACTGACAATAACCGTAAAATGCGCACCGTTGAGCGAACTTAAGATAGACTTAAGAGCATTAGCTATTTTCAGTCCAGAGGAGAAGTGCATGCACAAACGCCAGTTTCTCGCCGCCGGCATGGCCGCCGCGGCCCTGCCGGCCATCGCCCGGGCGGCGCCCGCCGGCCTGCGCGGTCCTGCCCTGCTGACCATCACGGGCAGCATCGACAAGCCGAATCGGGGTCCGTTCGACGCCGTGCGCGACCAGATGATGCACAAGCAAAAGATCAGTTTTGAGCGGGCGCGGGCCTTCGACTTTGCGGCGCTGGCGAACTTGCCGGCGCGCACCATCCACCCCACCCTGGAATACGATGGCAAGGCGCATGCCCTGCGCGGGCCGCTGCTGGTCGAGGTATTGAAGGCGGCCGGCGCGCCCGAGGACGATGCCGTGCGGCTACTGCTACGGGCCGTGGATGGCTATGCGGCGGCGCTGACCATGGCGCAGGCGCGCGCGCAGCGTTTTATCGTCGCCACCCACCTGGACGGCCAGGCGATGGCGCTGGGCGGCCTGGGGCCCCTATGGGCGATCCACGATGCGGACCGCATCGCCGCCGTGGCGGCCCTGCCCCTGGCCGAACGGTTCGCCAGCTGCCCGTGGGCGCTGTATCACATCGGCGTGGAGGCGGGTTGACGCTACTTAAAACGCCAAACAAAACCGTAGCGAGCGGAAGGAAGAGGTGGCTGGGAAGCGGAGCTGTGCTAATGCACGGGGCCGCCGAGGCAGTGAGCATCGCAGGCCGCCTATACCGACGCGCAGTAGGTTTTGATATGCGCTTAGGCGTAGGCTTCCGCCATCGACATGACCCGTGGGGCGATGGTGATGCCGTGTTCCTCGAACAGCGCCGTGATGGCCGCCAGGTTGTGCGTGCATTCCTCGGTTTTCCAACCCTTGAAGATGTCCGTGCCATCCTTCTGGAAATGCAGGTCCAGCACCTTGCCCGCATCCTTGTGCAGGTAGGGTGAACTATAGGTGTTCTCGAAGCCGAGCGCCTTCAATTGTCCCAGCAAGGCATGCGGTGGATGGTCGGGATCGGTGGCGAGAAAAATGCCGAAGGTCTTGCCCGGTGGTTTCGCGGCGATGTCGACCTCGTAGATGCCGGGGGCCTTGCTGACGGACGTACTCTTTAAAAATAACATACAACACTCCCTGCGCGTAATGTCCCGCGCCTGAAACGGGCGGCAAGACAGGGGCGGTGCGCAATGATTCCCCTCGTCAAATCTTATTGCTAATTTGCATCTTTGTCGACAAATCGGCACTTTTATTTGGTAAGTCGTGGTTATCTTGTTGCGTTCGCCAATGTAAATTGTCAATAAAGCCAGTTATCATTGCGCCAATACCCGGCCTGCTGCATACTTTTGGCTTGCGTCACGATTGCCTTCCCGCCGGCCACCCCTCGTCTCCATGCGTCTTCTGTCGATCAAGTACCGCCTGCTCATACTCCTGACCCTGATCCTGGGGGCGGGCTTCATGGCCACCAGCCTGGCCAGCTACCTGGCCTCGCGCCAAGCCATCGAGCACGGCATCGCCGACCAGACCTTGCCATTGACGGGCGACAATATCTACTCCGAAATCCAGAAGGACATGCTGCGTCCCGTCTTCATTTCCTCGCTGATGGCGCACGACACCTTCGTGCGCGACTGGATACTCGCCGGCGAAAACAAGCCGGAACAGATCGTGCGCTACCTGGCCGAGGTCAAGAAGAAGTACGGCGCCATCACCAGCTTTCTCGTCTCGGACAAGAGCAGCAAATATTACTATGCGGAAGGCACCCTGAAATCCGTCAGCCCGCAAGCGACGCGCGACATCTGGTACTACCGCGTGCGCGCCATGGACACCACCGACTATGAAACGAATGTCGACGTGGACATGGCCAACCGCGACAGCATGACCATCTTCATCAACCACCGCGTCTACGACTACGACGGCCAGTTCATCGGCGCCACCGGCATCGGCCTGACCCTGGCCACCATGAGCCACATCATCGACCGCTACCAGGCGCGCTTCCACCGCAACATCTATTTTGTCGACGGCGCCGGCGCCCTGGTGCTGGCAGGCAAGACCATGCGCAACGGGCATGGCAATATCCGCAGCCTGCCCGGCGTAAACGCCATTGCCGAGCAAATCATCAACCACCAGAGCGAACCGACGCACCTGTCGTACCAGCTGGGGCACGCGCAAATCCTCGTCAACTCGCGCTTCATTCCCGAACTGGGCTGGTATCTGGTGGTCGAGCAGAATGTCAGCGACGAAGTCCAGTCGCTGCAGCGCGTCTTCATCTTCAACCTGGCCATCAGCTTTGGCGTCACCCTGCTGGTGCTGGTATTGACCCTGCTGACGGTGAACCGCTACCAGCGCCGCATCGAACGCATCGCCTCGACGGATGCGCTGACGGGGCTATTGAACCGCCAATCGCTGGAATTGCTGTTCCAGCGCGCCATGCTCTTGTCCAAACGCAACGAACAACCGATGTCCGCCATCCTGTTCGACATCGACTTCTTCAAGCGCGTCAACGATACCCACGGCCACCTGTGGGGCGACAAGGTGATCCGTGGCGTGGCCGACGTGGCGCGCGCCACCGTGCGTGAAAGCGACGTCATCACGCGCTGGGGCGGCGAGGAATACCTGGTACTGCTGAACAACTGCAGCCTGGCGCAAGCGGCGGAAGTGGCGGAAAACCTGCGCGCCGCCGTCGAACGCCACGATTTCGGCCTGCCCGCGCCGCAACTGCCCGTAACGATCAGCCTGGGCGTGGCCGAGTACCGGACGGACGAAAGCGAATCGGCCTTCTTTTCGCGCGCCGACAGCGCGCTGTATCAGGCCAAGCAGAACGGACGCAACGGCGTGCACGCCGCCGACTGATTTACTGCCCGCGCTTGCGCCTGGCCAGATCCTGCGTGGGTGCCACCAGCGCGCGGTACAACTCGCCCGTGGCGGGATCCCAGGCTTGCACGGCCAGCTGCTGGCGTTGCACGGTGGCCGAATCGCCCCGTGCGATGGGGCCGGACAGCGCGGGAGCGGCGCCCAGGCGGAACACATTCGCCACCGCTTCCGTCACCAGGGGCTGCGCCAGTTCGCGCGCCACGGGTTCGGGGATGCCGGCCGCCTGGTAGGCGCGCAAGGCGGCATCGAGCACCGTCACCAGGTAATTGCTGGCGAAGACGGCGGCCGCGTGATACAGGGTCTTGGCGGCCGGATCGATGGGCACGGGACGCGCGCCGATGGCGTTCAAGGCCGGCGTGAGGAAGGCCAGCGCCAGCGGATCGCCTTCGACGCCGCAAAACGTACCGTCGAAGGTGGCGGCCACCTGCTGCGGGTCGGCAAAGCTGCGGATCGGGTGCGCGCTGGCGACAGAGGCGCCCGCCTGCGTGGCGGCCAGCAGCACGTTCGAGGCCAGCGCGCCGCTGCAGTGGAACACGATGGCGCCCGCCTGGCGTCCCTCGGCCACCAGCGCCGCGCAGGCCGGGCCGATCTGGTCGTCGGAGACGGCCAGCATGGTGACGTCGGCGCGCCGCAAGGCCGCATAGCTGGCGACGGGAATGCCGGCGCCGATGAAATCGACGGCCGCCTGCGCCGACGCCATCGAGCGCGTCAGCACGTCCTGCACCAGGATTGCTCCGCCCTGCGTGCCATCCACGCGGGCGAACAAACGGCCCAGCACACGGCCCACGTGGCCGGCGCCGATGATATTCAGGGTAACGTTCATGGCGGTTTTCTAGAAGCTCGATCCCGGCTGGCGCAAAAATTCCAGCTCTTGCGGCGTGGAGGCGCGGCCGAGGATGGCGTTGCGGTGCGGGAAGCGGCCAAAGCGGGCGATCACTTCCTGGTGGCGCTCGGCGTAATCGAGCATGCCGTCAAAGCCGGGCTGCGCCTGCGACAGCAGCTGGAACAGCTCGACGGCGCGCGCCTGCATGGCCAGGTCTTCCGCGTGTTCGAACGGCAGGTAGGCGAAGGCGCGCAGCATCGGCGGCAGCTGGCGGTCCTGCCCCGCGTCCGTCAAGGCGACGGCCAGGGCCAGCGCCCGGGCGTCGCCGGCAAAGGCGCGCGGCGTGCCGCGATGCACATTGCGCGCGAATTGATCGAGCACGATCAGGCGCGCCAGCGCGCCGTGCGGCGTGACATCCCACGCGCACAAGCCGCCCTCGATGGCGGCATCGATCAGCACGCCGAAACGCGCGCGTATCTGCGCATCGAAGCCGTCATCCTTGCGGAACCATTCCACGCGCGACTGGCCGTAGTCGGGGTTATCCGGCGGCAGGAACCAGAAATCGAGTACCTCTTGAGCCTGTGCATCCATGTCCATCCTCTCGGCATCCGTATCAGTTGCGGGCATGCGACAGCTGGAAGCCGGCAATGCCTTCGAAGGCGGCCAGTTCGGCCGACATGGCCGACAGGCTGGCGCCCGTGTTCTTGCCATGCGCGATGGCAACAAAACGCCATTCCTGCATGCCGTCCGTGCTGCCGATGGTCAGCGAGCCGCCGGCGATGTCGTAGCCGCGCTTGGCCGCCATGCGCCGCAGCGCATCTTCGCGCGGAATGAAATCGCGCTTGAAGCGCATGGTGATGGCCACCGCGTGGCGCGACGGCAGCCAGTTCTCCAGTTTTGACAGGAAAATCATCGCCATCGCACACAGGAAGGCCAGGCCCATGGCCGACAGATAAAAACCGATGCCGACCATGATGCCGATCACGGACGAGGCCCAGATCGAGGCAGCCGTCGTCAGGCCGCTGATATTGAAGCCCTCGCGCATGATCACGCCGGCGCCGAGGAAACCCACGCCCGTGACGATGCCCTGGATGACGCGCGTGGGGTCGCTGCCGACGATGGCGCCATGGCCGCCGTACCAGAACTCCGGATAGCCGCCCAGCACCGTCAGCGCGGCCGAGGCCATGCACACGAGGCTGTAGGTGCGCATGCCGGCCGCGCGCCCGTGATACGAGCGCTCATACCCCACCAGCAAGCCCAGCAGCAGTGCGCCAAGCAGGTTCAGCAGGATCACGCCATTCGTCGCCAGCTCGGCCGGCGACCAGTAGGCGCGCAGGAAGTCGATGGTCGGCATTTAGTCCTGGGGCTTTTTCGTCAACTGCTTTTCAAACGCCACGTCGAGCTTGCTGACGCGGCGCGCCTTTTGCGGTCCCAGGCCATTCACGAAGGCGACAAAGGCGTCCAGTTCCAGCGGCGGGCACAGGGGCGGCAAGCCGGGGCCTTCCGTGAGAAAGAACAGTTCATCGCCCGTGCGCGCCATCGTGTAGAGGCGGTGGCCGGTGCGTTCCTTGAGCCGCTCGATGGCAGACGTGGCGCGGGTCGAGCGCATCAGATGGCTCCCGTGCGCTGTTCCAGCCACGCCAGCGCAGGCGCATCGGCCGGCGCGGCCAGGTGCGGCGCCAGGCGCGCACGCACGGTGGCGTGATAGTCGTTCAGCCAGGCCGCTTCGTCATCGCGCAGCAGCGAACGTTCCACGCAGCGCGTGTCGATCGGGCACAGGGTCAAGGTTTCGAAGCGCAGGAATTCGCCGAAGGGCGTCGTCCCCGCGGGAACGTTCAGCACCAGGTTCTCGATGCGGATGCCCCACTGGCCGGGACGGTAGATGCCCGGCTCGACGGAAGTGATCATGCCCGGTTCCATGGCCGTCTGCGGCTCCGGCATGGCGGACTGCGAAATCGATTGCGGCCCTTCATGCACGTTAAGGAAAAAGCCCACGCCGTGGCCCGTGCCGTGGCCAAAGTCGATGCCCTCGGCCCACAGGGGCGCGCGGGCGATGGAATCGAGCATGGGCGACTTCACGCCGCGCGGGAATTGCGCGCGCGACAGCGCGATCATGCTGCGCAAGACCAGGGTGAAATCGCGCCTGTGCTCGGCCGTGATCGCGCCGACGGGGACCACGCGGGTGATATCCGTGGTGCCGCCCCAGTACTGGCCGCCCGAATCGATCAGCAGCAAACCGTCGCCTTCGATAGTGGCGGCCGAATCCGCATGGGCGTGGTAATGCATGATGGCGCCATGCGCATTGAAGCCGGCGATGGTGCCGAAACTGGGGCTGACAAACCCGGCGCGGCGGGCGCGGGCAGCCGTCAGGTGCTCGTCGACGCCGATTTCCGTCAACGGCGCGCGCTGCGGGTCGGCCAGGGTGCTGTCTAACCAGCTGAAAAACTCGCACAGGGCGGCGCCATCCTGCTCCATGGCGGCGCGCACGTGCGCCGCTTCGCCATCCGTCTTGCGCGACTTGGCCAGGGTGGTCGGGTTGATGGATTCGACCACCTGCACGCCATCGGCCACGGCCTGGCGCGTGCCGAACGTGATGCGGCGCGGGTCGAGCAGCAAGGTGGCGCCGGCCGGCAAAGCGGCCAGCGCGGCAGCCGTGCGGTCATAGGCGGCCACGTCCACGCCTTCGCTCTCCAGGATGGCGCGCAGGGCCGCCGGCACCTTGCCGTCGGCAACGAACAGGGTGGCGCGCTCGGGTCCCACCAGCGCATGCGCGAGGAAGACGGGGTTGTAGTTGACGTCCGCGCCGCGCAGGTTGAACAGATAAGCGATATCGTCGAGGGTGGAAATCACGTGGTGGCTGGCGCCCAGGGCCGCCATGCTGGCGCGCAGGGCCGCCAGTTTTTGCGCGCGCGACAGCGAGGGATACGCGGCCGCATGTTCAACCACGGGGGCGGCGGGCATGGCCGGGCGATCCGGCCACACGGCTTGCAGCACATCGGTGTCCGTGCGCAGGGTGACTTGCGCGCCCAACGCCTGCTGCAGCAGGCGCGCATTGGCCAGGCCCAGCACGGCACCATCGACGGCCACCGTTTGCCCCGGCCGCATGGTTTCGCCCAGCCAGTCGATATACAGCACGCTGGCGCCGGATGGGATTTTCTTCAGGACGATGCCGCTGCCGGCCAGTTCGTCTTCCGCCTGTTCCCAGTAGCGGCCATCGGTCCATACGCCGGCAAACTCCTGCGTCACGACCAGGGTGCCGACCGACCCCGTAAAGCCCGACAGCCACTCACGGCCCTGCCAGCGGGCCGGCAGGTACTCGGACAAATGCGGGTCGGCCGAGGGCACGATGCAGGCGTCGATATGCTGCGCGCGCATGGCGCTGCGCAGTTGCGACAAACGGGAGGCGGGAGTGGCTTGGTCAGGTGTCTGCATGGGTGCGAAAATGGAGCGGTGCTGGGAAGTGCCTATGATACCGCGATTAGCAGCCGGGCTGCACTCAGTGCAGCGCCAGCAACACCCCGGCGGTAGCGGCGATTTTTTCCAGCAGCACCTCGTCGTAAGGCAGCCACGGCACGGCGCCCAGCTTGTTCCCCTTCGCGACCACCTCGGTCGCCACCTCGGCGCCGTCCAGCATGACCCTTCCGGTGGTCAGGTGGATCGCGTGCATGCCCACCATCAGGTGACGGGGCTCGAGCGCCATGCGCCCTGCTTCGATCTGCTGCGCAAACACCTGACGCAGCACGGTGCGCCGCATGCCCGCCATCGGCCCCGGGGACAAGTTGGCTAGGTAAGACAAGCGCTCTTCGCGCTGCATGCTTTGCTCTTCTTCCACCAGCGCCAACGCGCTGGCGCTGACCAGCAGATCCACCGCGCGGCACGCTTCCGAATAAGCCACAGGCGCCAGCGGCAGCATCTGCCCGGGTGCCAGCCCGTTGGACGTGCAGGCGCCGCCCGCGCCTGGATAGACGCGTCCCTCGAGGCGCAGCAATACGCGCCAGGCGCCGAACCCGCGCGACAAGCCTTCATCGTCGTCCAGCCGCCAGCCTTCGCGGCGGGCCAGTCCCAGCAAGGTAGGCAGCGACAGCTGGTAACCGGAAAAGGGGGCGCTGCCGTCGCCGGGCGGTGCATATATTTCACGATACACCTGGCGCAGCGGCTGGCGCACGCGCCGCTGTGTAACCAGCGCCTGCCAGGCGGCGCGCTGCTCTCCGCTGCCGTGCAGGGGATGCCACAGGCCGATCTCGCCTTCTCCCTGCAGCGGCACATCCGCCGGCTGCCCCCATGCATCGATGGCACCCTCGCCATCGAGCATGAAAGCCTGGCCGTCGCCCGTGCGCCACACCAGCGCCCGCACCACCGTATCGATATCGGCATCGTCGCGCAAGGCGCGCCATTGATCCAGCCCCAGACGCACGTCGCTGGCATAGCCCGCTTCCAGGCGACGCGCCAGCATGGCCTGGCGCCGCTTGCCCATGGGGCCGGGCATGCCGATCCGCCAGGCGATATCGGGCCGTTCGGCCAGCGCCCGTTCGGCCGGTTTCAGATTGCGTTCCAGCTTCTTGCGGATGCCCGCATGGCGCACCTGCGCCAGCGCCGTGCGCAGGGCCAGCAAACTTTCCGGCGTGGGGATGGTTTCCACCGCATGGCCCAGCGCCATCGCCAACGACTGCGACGGCGCGCTCTTGGCCGTGCCGGGCGCGACGCATACCAAGGGCAGCAAGACGGTGATCACGGGCCTGAACCATGCATCATCGCGATAGGCGGCGACCCGCGCGGCGCGCGCCAGCACTTGAGAGTCTGCCGTGGCAAAGGCGGCATCGGCCGCATACGGCACGCCGCCGTCATGGATGGCGGCGATATGGCGTGCCGCCTGTTCCAGTATCGTGCGCGCAAATTCGACATACGCCGCATCGTCGGCCAGCACGACGGCGGGATCGGCCTCGCCGATACTGTCGCGGCTCCAGTGGCCGCTGTAGCGCGAGCCGGCCAGCGCCAACAGGGACGCTTGCGCCAGCTGCGGCAGCAATTCCAATTCATGCAAGGTCAATGGCATCGGATAATGGGCGTGACGCTCCTCCATTGCCTGCGCAAATTGCGCAGGGGCGTCGCCGCCAGCAAGGCGCGCCAGCAGGTAGGCCTGGTAGGGGCACTCGGCCCAGCCCGAGGTTTTGCCGAGAATGCGCCGCGCCTGCCCCGCCGTGCCTGCCGGTGCCTCGCCCTGCAGGCAAGCCAGACAGCCGATGACATACTCCCATTCCCGGTTGTAATCGCCGGCCGCGTTCAGCGCATCGAGGAACATGTCGCCTGCCAGCGCCGGCGCCAGGTTCATGCTGGTCGCTTGTGCCAATAGCGCCGTCGCCAGCTCGCGCCGCGCCGTATCGTCATGGCCGAAGCGCGCCGCGCGATGCAACGCCCCCCAGATGGCGCCCAGTTCTTCCGGTGTCCAGTCGTTGAAATCGACGGGCGGCCCCGCGAATCGCGCATGCTCGACAAAGCCGCCATCGAGGCGTACGCGCAGGGCTGCGGCACGCGTGGTCTCAGATGGCATCATCGGCCTCGTAGCGGCGCAAGCCTTCCAGGTCCAGCACGCGGATGCCGCCGTAATCGAGGCGCAGCAAGCCTTTCTTTTCCAGCACCTGCAAGGCCTGGTTGGCGCGCTGGCGCGAAGAGCCCGACAGCAGGCCGATTTCCTCCTGCGACAGCTGCACCAGCGTCTCCACGCCAGGGTACAAGTGCGAGTTGAACATCGACGCCAAGCAGCGCGCCACGCGCGTGTTCAGGTCCAGCAAGCGTTCGTTTTCCACCATGCCGATGAACTGCCCCAGGCGCTCGTTGAGCTGCATCAGCAGGAAGCGCGTGAACGGCAAGCTCGTTTCCAGCAGCCAGTGGAAGGTGGCGCCGGGCAGGCGCGCCACGCGCGTGTCGCGCAGGGCCATGGTGTCGTATTTGCGGATTTCATTCTTCAGCAATGAACCTTCGCCGAACCAGCTGCCGGGCGGCACGCCGATGAAGGTCATGGCCTTGCCGGAGGCGGAAAAGTTATTCATCTTGACCATGCCGCTGATGACGCCGATCCAGTTATCCACCGGCTCGCCCTTGCGGCAGACAAAGCCGCCTTTCGGCACGAAAGTCTCGAACACATCCGCCTCGACCCGGGCCATTTGCACGGGGTCGAGCAGCTGCGCCCAGTTGGCCGCGCGCACGGCATCCTTGAGACTGATATCAGGGTAGGTCATTGTGCGATGCACCATCGAAAAGTGGGTAAATGTCCCCGAAAAGACAACTTGGCAAACTAACGCAAGCTACTATCATTGCACAAACGCCTTACACATAAAAAACACAGAGCGCCATCCAACGAGGTGGGGCCTGAGACAAGCAACAGGGAGACACTGGTGCAAACGAATACCACAGCAACAATGCCGACTTTTCCGCGGCGCTTATTGCAACACGGGACAGTACGATCCGACAAGCCCGCCTTTCGCGAAAAACACCTGGGCATCTGGCAAACCTGGACCTGGCGCGAGGTCAACGACGAGGTGCGCGCGCTAGCCTGCGGCCTGGCCGCCATCGGCTTCCAGCGCGGTATGAACCTGGCCATCATCGGCGACAACCGTCCCCGCCTGTACTGGGCCATGCTGGCTGCGCAAAGCCTCGGCGGCGTGCCCGTGCCACTGTACCAGGACGCGCCGGCCGCCGACATGGCCTATGTGCTGCAGGATGCGGAAATCCGCTACGCCATCGTCGAAGACCAGGAGCAGGTCGACAAGCTGCTCGAACTCAAGGCCCTGTATCCGCACGTCGCCCACATCGCCTATGACGATGAACGGGGCATGCGCCATTACCGCCAGCCGGAACTGATGTCGTTTGCCGCACTGCAGACGCTGGGCCGCGCGTACGACCGCGAACATCCGGGCTTTTTCGACGCCGCCGTGGCAGCGGGTCAAGGTAGCGACTCCGCCGTGATCCTGTACACCTCGGGCACCACGGGCAAGCCGAAGGGCGTGTGCCAGAGCCACACGGCGCTGCTGGCCGCAGGCGTTGGCGGCGTCGCCTTCGACCAGCTCACCGACGAGGAAGACATCCTGTCCTACCTGCCCATGGCGTGGGTAGGCGACTGCCTGTTCTCGCTGGCGCAAGCCATGGTGGCCGGCTTCACCGTCAACTGCCCCGAATCGGGCGACACGGTGATGATCGACATGCGCGAAATCGGCCCCACCTGCTACTTTGCGCCGCCGCGCGTGTTCGAGAACATGCTCACCAGCGTGATGATACGCATGGAAGACGCCAGCAGCATCAAGCGCCACATGTTCAGCCATTTCATGGACGTGGCCAAGCGCTGCGGCGCGCAGATCTTGGATGGCAAGCCAGTCTCGCTGGCGGACCGCCTCAGCTACAAGCTGGGCGAGCTGCTCGTCTACGGCCCCCTGAAAAACGTGCTGGGACTGTCGCGCGTGCGCGTCGCCTACACGGCCGGCGCCGCCATCGGTCCCGACCTGTTCCGCTTCTACCGCTCCATCGGCGTCAACCTCAAGCAATTGTACGGTTCCACCGAAACCTGCGCCTATGTATGCCTGCAACCGGACGGCAATATCAAGTTCGACAGCGTCGGCTTGCCGGCGCCGGGCGTGGAAGTCAAGCTGGCGGCCAATGGCGAAGTGCTGGTGAAGTCGCCCGCCACCATGAGCGGCTACTTCAAGCGGCCCGACGCCACCGCCGAAGTGATCGACGACGACGGCTATTTCCATACGGGCGATGCGGGCGTGTTCGACGGCGAAGGCCACCTGAAAATCATCGACCGCGCGGCCGACGTCGGCAAGATGAATTGCGGTGCCATATTCGCGCCCAACTACATCGAAAACAAGCTCAAGTTCTTCCCCTTCATCAAGGAAGTGGTGGCCTTCGGCCATGCGCGCGACCAGGTGTGCGCCTTCATCAACATCGACATCGAAGCGGTGGGCAACTGGTCCGAACGGCGCGGCATCGCCTACTCCGGCTACACCGACCTGGCGGCGCGCACAGAAACCTATGGCCTGATCCGCGACTGCATCGAGCAAGTCAACGCGGAACTGGCAGCCGATCCCTTGATGGACCGCACGCAGGTGCACCGCTTCCTGGTGCTGCACAAGGAACTCGACCCGGACGACGACGAGCTGACGCGCACGCGCAAGGTCCGCCGCAAATTCATCGCCGAAAAGTACGCAGTGCTCATTTCCGCCCTGTATGAGGGCAAGGCAACGCAATACATCGAGACCCAGGTGAAATTCGAGGATGGCCGCCTTGGCTCGACCAGCGCCAACCTGCAGATCTGGGACAGCAAAACGTACCGGCCCCAGGGCCTGGCCGCATGATGGAGCACAGCACGATGCAAATGAATGAACCCGACGCCCATTTCGGCACGGCCCGCAAGACGGGTCCCGTGATCCTCGACCTGAAGAACATCTCGCTGTCGTTCGGCGGCGTGAAAGCCCTGACCGACATCTCGTTTGACGTCAAGCAGCATGAAATCCGCGCCATCATCGGCCCGAACGGCGCGGGCAAAAGCTCGATGCTCAACGTGATCAATGGCGTGTACCGTCCGCAGCAGGGAGAAATCATCTACCGGGGCGAACACCGGCGCGGCATGGACTGCTACCAGGCTGCCAAGTCCGGCATCGCGCGCACCTTCCAGAACATCGCCCTGTTCAAGGGCATGACGGTGCTGGACAACATCATGACGGGGCGCAACCTGAAGATGAAGTCGAATTTTCTCTTGCAAGCCCTGTACTGGGGCCCGGCGCGGCGCGAGGAAATCGAGCACCGCAAAAAGGCCGAGGAAATCATCGACTTCCTGGAAATCCAGGCCATCCGCAAGACGCCCGTGGGGCGCCTGCCCTACGGCCTGCAAAAACGGGTGGAGCTGGGCCGCGCACTGGTGGCCGAGCCCGAGATTTTACTGCTCGATGAACCGATGGCCGGCATGAACGTGGAAGAAAAGCAGGACATGTGCCGCTTCATCCTCGACGTCAACGACCAGCTGGGCACGACCATCGTGCTGATCGAGCATGACATGGGCGTGGTGATGGATATCTCCGACAGGGTCGTGGTGCTCGATTACGGCAAGAAGATCGGCGACGGCACACCCGACGAGGTGCGCAGCAACCAGGATGTCATCAACGCCTATCTCGGCGTGGCGCACTAGACGAGGAATAGCCATGAATATCAATTTTTTCTTTGAAGTGCTGATCGGCGGCCTGCTGTCGGGCGTCATGTACGCGCTGGTGGCGATCGGCTTCGTGCTGATCTACAAGGCTTCGGGCGTATTCAATTTTGCGCAGGGAGCGATGGTGTTTTTCGCCGCCCTCACCTGCGTCGGCATCATGGACAAGTTCGGCCTGTCGCTGTGGCTGGCGATCCCGCTGACGATGCTCACCATGATCGTACTGGGCATGGCCATCGAGCGCGTGGTCTTGCGCCCGCTCGTCAACCAGCCCGAAATCACGCTGTTCATGGCCACCATCGGCCTGACCTTTTTCATCGAAGGCCTGGCGCAGCTGATGTGGGGTTCGCAAGTGCACAAGCTGGACCTGCCCATCGAAGACGTGCCGATGCAATTCCTGATGGACCGCTTCGACATCAACATCTCGCAGTTCGACCTGATGGCGGCCGGCATCTGCGCGCTGCTGGTGATTTGCCTGGCCTTGCTGTTCTCGAAAACCAAGGTGGGCCGCGCCCTGCGCGCCGTCGCCGACGACCATCAGGCGGCACTGGCGGTCGGCATCCCACTGCAGCGCATCTGGGCTGTGGTGTGGGGCGTGGCGGGCCTGGTGGCCATGGTGGCCGGCTTGCTGTGGGGCGCGCGCAACGGCGTGCAATTCGCCCTCACCTTCATCGCCCTGAAAGCGCTGCCCGTGCTGATCCTCGGCGGCTTTACCTCGGTGCCGGGCGCCATCGTCGGTGGCCTGATCATCGGCGCGTCGGAAAAGCTGGCCGAAGTCTATCTGGGCCCCATGGTGGGCGGCGGCATCGAAGGCTGGTTCCCGTATGTGCTGGCCCTGCTGTTCCTGCTGGTGCGTCCGGAAGGCCTGTTCGGCGAGAAGATCATCCGGCGCATCTGACGCCGCACCGCCGCCGCATGATGCATACGACGCACCCATCACAAAGGACACTCCATGATTTACCGTGAAGCAGGACAATTCAAGACCAGCTACCAGGCTGACAACCAGATTTTCCCGATCCGACAAGACCGCCTGGCGCTGACGGCCACGCTCCTCGTCGCCGTCTTCCTCCTGCCGTATTTCGCCTCGCCCTACATGCTGTCGGCGATCCTGATCCCCTTCCTGATCTTCGCCCTGGCGGCGCTGGGCCTGAACATCCTGACCGGTTACGCGGGCCAGCTGTCGCTGGGCACGGCCGCCTTCATGGCCGTGGGCGCGTTCGCCTCGTATAACTTCATGGCCCGCCTGCCGGGATTGCCGCTGCTCGTGTCGTTCATCCTCGGCGGCCTGTGCGCGGCCATGGTGGGCATCGCCTTCGGTCTGCCCTCCCTGCGCATCCGCGGCTTTTACCTGGCCGCCTCCACCCTGGCGACGCAGTTTTTTGTCGTCTGGTGCCTGACCAAGATCCCGTATCTCACCAACTACAGCTCCTCGGGCGTGATCACGGTGCAGAAGATGACCATCCTCGGCTACCAGTTCGATACGCCGCAAAGCAAATACCTGCTGGTGCTGGCCATCGTGGCCGGCATGGCGCTGCTGGCCAAGAACATGATCCGCTCGAACGTGGGCCGCTCGTGGATGGCCGTGCGCGACATGGACATGGCGGCCGAGGTGATCGGTTTCCGCCTGATGCGCACCAAGCTGCTGGCGTTTGCCGTCAGCTCGTTCTACTGCGGCGTGGCCGGCGCGCTGTATGCATACGCCTACCTGGGCACGGTGGAACCGGAAGCGTACAACCTGGACCTGTCCTTCCGCATCCTGTTCATGATCATCATCGGCGGCGTCGGTTCGATCCTCGGTTCCTTCCTCGGCGCGGCCTTCATCGTGCTGCTGCCCGTCTTCCTGAACACCATCGCGCATGGGCTGGCATTGCCGACCAGCGTGGCCTCGAACCTGGAACTGATGGTATTCGGCGCGCTGATCATCTTCTTCCTGATCGTCGAGCCGCACGGCCTGGCCAGGCTGTGGCAGATCGCGAAGGAAAAGTTGAGACTCTGGCCCTTCCCCCATTAACGGTTTTACTTCGCAGTTGGATGTCGGTTCACTTGAATACCAAATAAAACAAGAGGAGACACAATGAAACACATCAAATCGCTCATGCTGGCCGCCGCCATCGCCAGTACCGCACTCACTATGGCCGGCAGCGCGCAGGCGCAGGACAAGGAGCAGTACATCGCCCTGCCATCCTACCGCGTGGGTCCCTACGCGGCCGGCGGCTCCGGTTTCTACGGCGGCATCATCGACTACTTCAACCTGGTCAACCAGGCCGGCGGCGTGAATGGCGTGAAGATCAGCTGGGAAGAATGCGAAACCGAATACAACCCCTCGCGCGGCGTCGAGTGCTATGAACGCCTGAAAACCAAGCAGGGCGGCGCCACCCTGGTCGAAACCCTGTCCACCGGCGTCGCCTACGGCATCCTGGACCGCGTAGCGCAAGACAAGATCCCCATGACGATGATCGGCTACGGCCGCTCGGACGCCGCCAACGGCAAAGTCTTCCCCTACGTGTATCCGCTGATCTCCAGCTACTGGAGCCAGGCCGCCGCCATGATCAAGTACCTGGGCGACAAGGATGGCGGCATGGACAAGCTGAAAGGCAAGAAAATCGTCCACCTGTACCACGATTCGGCCTTCGGCAAGGAGCCGCTGCCCGTGCTCGAAGCGCTGTCGAAACAGTACGGCTTCGAACTGGTGAAAATTCCCGTCGCGCCGCCAGGCAGCGAACAGCAATCGCAATGGCTGCAGATCCGCCAGGCCAAGCCGGACCACGTGATCCTGTGGGGCTGGGGCGTGATGAATTCCGTCGCCATCAAGACGGCGCAGCGCAACGGCTTCCCGCGCGACAAAATGCTGGGCGTCTGGTGGGCCGGCTCCGAGGAAGACACGATTCCATCGGGCGACGCAGCCAAGGGCTACACGGCGATGACGTTCAATACGCCGGGCAACTACCCCGTGCTCGACGACATCCGCAAGAAGCTCTACGCGTCCGGCAAGGGCAACCTGTCCGACCAGTCGCGCATCGGCTCCGTCTACCATATGCGCGGCGTGACGGCCGGCATCCTGTGGGTGGAAGCGATCCGCACGGCGCAGGAAAAATTCGGCAAGGGCAAACCGATCACGGGTGAGCAGATGCGCTGGGGCCTGGAAAACCTGAACGTCGACGATGCGCGCCAAAAAGCAGTGGGCGCGCTGGGCATGTTCCCCACCGTGAAGACCAGCTGCGACGACCATGAAGGCTCGGGCGCCGTAAAAGTGCAGCAGTGGGATGGCAAGAAGTGGACCGCCATCACACCGAAGTGGATCGTCGGCGACAAGGCCCTGGTGCGCAAGCTGGTCGAGGAATCCTCTGGCAAGTACGCGGAAGAGAAAAAGATCACGCCGGCGTGCATGAAGTAATGCCGTAGGCGAGAGGAACCGGACCGGCCAACGCCGGTCCCGTGTTGAACATTTTTAAAGAAGCAGCCATGACCCACACTGCCACGCAAGCCCCGCCCCAGGCGGAAACGCCGCCGCCCTACCTGTCGGTGAACAATATCGAAGTCATCTACGACCACGTGATCCTGGTCCTGAAGGGCGTGTCGCTGCAAGTGCCGCAAGGCAAGATCGTGGCGCTGCTGGGCGCCAACGGCGCCGGCAAGTCGACCACCCTGAAAACCATCTCGACCCTGCTGCGCGGCGAACGGGGCGACGTCACCAAGGGCGAAGTCCAGTTCAAGGGCGAGCGCGTGGATCAATTGACGCCGAATGAACTGGTGAAGCGGGGCCTGTCGCAAGTGATGGAGGGACGCCACTGTTTCGGTCACCTCACCATCGAAGAAAACCTGCTGACGGGCGCCTACACGCGCAGCCTGTCGCGCGGCGAGCTGAAAGACGCGCTGGACAAGGTGTATCACTACTTTCCGCGCCTGAAAACGCGGCGCAGCAGCCAGGCCGGCTACACCTCGGGCGGCGAACAGCAGATGTGCGCCATCGGCCGCGCGCTGATGGCCAAGCCATCGATGATTTTACTGGACGAGCCGTCGATGGGCATCGCGCCGCAGATCGTCGAAGAGATCTTCGGCATCGTCAAGGACCTGAACCACAAGGAAAACGTGTCTTTCCTGCTGGCCGAACAGAACACCAACGTGGCGCTGCGCTACGCCGACTTCGGCTACATCCTGGAAAACGGCCGCGTCGTGATGGAAGGGCAGGCCCAGGAACTGGCCAGCAACGAAGACGTCAAAGAGTTTTACCTGGGCGTGTCCAGCGCCGGGCGCAAGAGCTTCCGCGACATGAAGTTCTACCGCCGCCGCAAGCGCTGGCTGGCCTGACGCAGGAGGCAAGTCATGGACCTGGAACGGGCGAAGCAAGTGTGCCGCAGCTTTCGCGGCGCAACGCAAGACATCAAATGGAGCAACGTGCTGGCGTTTTGCGTCGGCGGCCGGATGTTCGCGCTGTGCGGCGCGGAAGCGCACAGCACGCGCGGCATGAGCTTCAAGGTCGATGCGGAACGCTTCCTGGAATTGACGGACCGCCCCGGTTTTCGCCCGGCGCCCTACTTGGCGCGGGCCAAATGGGTGCTGGTCGCCAGCCCGGACGCCCTCGACGACGACGAAATGGCCGCCCTGCTGCAGCGCTCATACAGCCTGATTATTGCGGGGCTGACGAAAAAAATGCAACGTGACATTGGAGAATCCGCAACATGACCGATACGCTCGACAGTCTGGAAGCACGCGCCCCCGAGGCGCGCGAACGCGAATTGATGGCCGGCCTGCCGCAGCTGATCGCGCGCGCACAACAGGCGCCGGGCTGGGCCCGCATCCTCGATGGCGTCAATGCAGCCGACATCACCAGCCGCGCCGCGCTGGCGCAGCTGCCCGTGACGCGCAAGTCCGACCTCAAGCAATTGCAGCACACGCAACTGCCGTTCGGCGGCTTAAACACGACGCCAAAGAACGCCCTGTCGCGCGTGTTCGTCTCGCCCGGCCCCATCTTCGATCCCGAAGGCCGCGGCCCCGACTGGTGGCGCTTCGCGCGCCCCATGTATGCGGCCGGCGTGCGCGCCGGCGGCCTGCTGCAGAACTGTTTTTCGTACCACTTCACGCCGGCCGCCTTCATGGTCGAAGGCGGCGCCGCGCGCATCGGCTGCACCGTCATCCCGGCCGGTATCGGCCAGACGGAAATGCAGGTGCAGGCGATGGTCGACCTGAAGCCCGACACGTATATCGGCACGCCGTCATTCCTGAAACTGATCATCGAGAAGGCCCGCGAAATGGGCGCCGACATCAGCAGCGTCACCAAGGC
Source organism: Janthinobacterium sp. SUN100 (assembly GCF_030397705.1). Taxonomy (NCBI): domain Bacteria; kingdom Pseudomonadati; phylum Pseudomonadota; class Betaproteobacteria; order Burkholderiales; family Oxalobacteraceae; genus Janthinobacterium; species Janthinobacterium sp. SUN100. Next base: position 571,811 of record NZ_JAPUBU010000003.1, read on the forward strand.
CGTGATGGGTGCGGAAGCCTTGCCCGAATCGCTGCGCAGCTGGTTTGCGGAGAACGGCGTGCCGCACGTGTTCCAGACCTATGCCTCGGCCGACATCGGCAGCATCGCCTATGAAACGGCCAGCAATGGCAAGCTCAATCCCGGCATGGTCGTTGACGAAAACGTGCTGCTGGAAATCGTCCATCCGGGCAGCGGCATTCCCGTCGCGCCGGGCGAAGTAGGCGAAGTGGTCGTCACCGTCTTCAATGCCGACTACCCGCTGATCCGCTTCGCCACGGGAGACTTGTCCGCCGTGCTGACGAACGCGCCGGAGTCGCCGTGCGGCCGCACGAATACCCGCATCAAGGGCTGGATGGGGCGCGCGGATCAAACCACCAAGGTGCGCGCCATGTTCGTGCATCCGTCGCAGGTGCATGAGATTGCACGCCGCCACCCGCACATCAAAAAAGCACGGCTGGTGGTATCGGGGCGCATGGCCAACGACGAGATGACTTTACATTGCGAAGTCGACGATCCGCTCGACACCAGCGGCACCGAAGCCATCATCGGCTCGATCCGCGAACTGACCAAGCTGCGCGGCGACGTGGTGCTCGTGGCCGTGGGCAGCCTGGCGCAGGATGGGAAAATCATCGACGACATGCGCGATTACAAATAAGGCCGATTTGCGGGATAATACCGGCATTGACCATCAGCCCCATTCATCGCCATGCAAGAGTCCATGCAAGAATTTCATCACAACCGTGCCCGTGACCTGATCAAGAACGCGGAACTGCTGTTCGACCAAGACGCCGTGCAGGCGTCGATCACGCGCATGGCCGATGTGCTCAACACGCGCTTCAACGCCGAAGATTCGAAAGAGTTCCCGCTGGTGCTGGGCGTGATGGGCGGCGCCGTCGTCTTTACGGGCAACCTGCTGCCGCAACTGAGCTTTCCGCTCGAATTCGACTACATCCACGTGAGCCGCTACGGCGACGACGACAAGGGTGGCGAAGTGGTGTGGAAAGTCATCCCCCGCTCGAATGTAGCGGGCCGCACCGTCATCGTGCTCGACGATATTCTCGACGAAGGCGAAACCCTGGCACACGTCAAGCAGCGCCTGCTGGACATGGGCGCTTCGGAAGTGATCCTGGCCGTGTTTGCCGACAAGGCCATCGGCAAGAAAAAACCGGTTCAAGCCGACATCGTCGGCCTGGTGATCCCGAACCGCTTCGTCGTCGGCTTCGGCATGGATGCCTATGGCTACTGGCGCAACCTGCCGGGCCTGTGGGCCATCAAGCCTGAGGATTTGAAGCAGGAATAAGGATGGCTTGGATGACGCGGCATGCCGCGTCATCCGGCAGCAGCAGAGTTACAGCTTCAACCGCGCGCGCGCCGCATCATATTCGGCCTTCAGGCGCGCCACCATCTCTTCCACGCTCGGCACGTCGTCCATCAAGCCCACGCCCTGACCCGCGCCCCAGATGTCGCGCCAGGCCTTGGCGCTGCCCGAGCCGAAATTCATCGCGCTCTTGTCCGCTTCGGGCAAGGCTTCCGGATCGAGTCCGGCCGCTTCGATCGATTTTTTCAGGTAATTGCCGTGCACGCCCGTAAACAGGTTCGTGTAGACGATGTCCGCCGCGCTGGAATCGACGATGGCGTCGCGGTAGCCGTCGCTGACGTTCGATTCCTTGGTCGCCAGCCAGCGTGAACCGATGTAGGCGAAATCGGCGCCCATCGCTTGCGCGGCCAGCACGGCGTCGCCCGTGGCGATGGAACCGGACAGCGCCAGCGGGCCGTCGAAGAATTTGCGCACCTCGCCCACCAGCGCGAACGGCGACAGGGTACCCGCGTGGCCGCCGGCGCCGCTGGCCACCAGGATCAAGCCATCGACACCCGCTTCCAGCGCCTTTTTCGCGTGCCGGATCGAAATCACGTCATGCAACACGATGCCGCCATAGCTGTGGATGGCATCGAGCATTTCCTTGGGCGGCGCGCGCAACGAGGAAATGATGATGGGGATCTGGTGTTTCACGCACACTGCCACGTCATGCGCGAGGCGGTCGTTCGACTGGTGCACGATCTGGTTGACGGCGATCGGCCCGACTTTCTTGTCCGGGTTGGCGGCCTGGAAAGCGGCCAGCTCGGCCTGCAAGTCCGTGAGCCAGGTGTCGAGCAATTCGGCGGGACGCGCATTCAGGGCCGGGAAGGAACCGACGATGCCGGCCTTGCACTGCGCCGCGACGAGGGCCGGGCCGCTGGCGATGAACATCGGCGAGGCGATAACGGGTAAGGAGAGGTTTTGCAACGCAACAGGCAATGCCATGGCGGACTCGCTGGAAAGTTGATCGGACGTAAAAAACACTGAACGTTGATTATAGTGCAGAAAAAGTACGATCGTGCTGAATTTATCGCGCCGACGCTTCAACCCTCGTTGAGCAAGTACTCACCCTCGACGCGCGCCGCTACGGCCCTCACCAGCTGGGACACGGCCCACTCGGCCAGCGCGGCCGCCTCCTGGCGCAGGAAGCGCCGGTTGGCTTCTTCGAAGACGGGCATGCCGCGCAACAGGGCCGGTATATCGGCGAGGGCGATGCGCTGGCGTTCCAGCAGCAGGAATTTCAGCAGCACCTTCACGGCGTTCTGCGCATTGCGCACGGGATCGGACGCCAGGTAATCGAGGCGCGAATACGCGCGCTGCAGGGCGCCGGCGGCATCCGTGAATGGCCGCCCGTGGCCGGGGATCACCACGCGCACGTCCAGGCTGGCGATCAGGTCCAGGGTGGCGCGCGCCTCCAGAAAGCCGGAGCCGCCATCGAGTTCCGGAAAGATCACGCCGAAGCCGTTTTCCCACAGAGCGTCGGCGGAAATCAGGATGCCCTCCTGGGCGCAGTAAAAAATCAGCGAGTGCGGGTCGTGGCCGGGCGCGCCCAGCGCCTGCCAGCGCATGTCGGCCAGGGTGAAGGTGTCTCCGGGCGAGACGGTGGCATCAAAGCCGAAGCGCGGGCATTGCTGGCCCGTGGCCTGGAAGCTGAGGGCATCCACATCCCACGCGCGCACCTTGTCCGCTTCCGATACGGGAATGGCCGTATGGCAGCCGTATTCGGCTTGCAGCAGCGCGTTGCCGCCGCAATGGTCGGAGTGCAGGTGCGTATTGAACAAGCGGTCCAGCGGCCGGCCCGCCAGACTGTGGCGCAGCAGCGCCAGGGTTTGCGGCGCATGCGTGACATAGCCGCTGTCGATCAGGGCCGTGTCGTCCCTGCCCTGGAACAGGATGTTATTCGACGACAGCCAGCCGCGTTCGAACACCTGAATGGAATCGGGGAACAGCGCTGGCGATCGCGGCATGGGCTTCCTCAGTAATCGGGCTCGAAGTCGAGCAGGGATTCGCGTCCAGGCAATTCGGCCAACACGGCGCGCTTAAAGTCGTCGTCGGCCTTGCTCCAGGCGATGATCTCGTCGAGCGTGCGCAAGCAGCCTTCGCACAAGCCGCTGTTGCGGTTCATCTTGCACAGACTGACGCAGGGCGACGGCACCGGCGACGGCAAAGTGAGCGGAGCGGCTGGCGGAGGTGGGGTAGCGACCATCATGGAGCGGCATCGGTAAACGTGAAGGCATTCATTATGCCGCGAAACCGCGCCGGCGAGTCGGCGGCATCGCCCTGCAATGACACTTTCAACATACTTTCCGACTAAAAAGTAACCAAAAATATATCTTTTGAAAATTTATTTTACGGCCCGTCTCACTCTGCGGGAGCCCGTCCTACAGCGTGATCAGGCCAGATCCTGCTTGACTTGAGATATTTCAGAACTATACTACCATCCATACAGATGGCAATTGGATGCCACGTGGAGTTTTTGGAGAGATATGGCCAAGCAAGACAGCAAGCCCAAAATTGGGGAATCCGAGAAAATCACGATCAACCTCGGCTTGATCGACCTGGGGCAGATCGATTTGCTGGTCCAGGAGGGATTTTATTCCAACCGCACGGATCTGATCCGTACGGCCATACGCAACCAACTGGGTACGCACGCCGACGTGGTGAAACAGACCGTCGCCCGCAAAAGCCTGGTATTGGGCATGCAGCATTATTCGCGCGCCGACCTGGAAGCGATCCAGGCAGCCGGCCAGCGTCTGCAGATACAGGTGCTGGGACTGGCCAGCATCGCCAGCGACGTCTCCGTGGAGCTGGCACTGGCCACCATCGAGTCGATCTTCGTATTAGGTGCCCTGCACGCCAGCACCGTCGTCAAGACGGCGCTCGCAGGGCGAATTCACTAGCGTATTGGTTCGCGGCGATGACCCGGCCGATGCGCGGCACCGTTAAGGATGGTCATGAAACTACCTCTCAACATGTTGGCGCAGATGCGCGCCGCAACCCGCAATCTGTTGGGCAGCGGTCCCGCCGCCGCCACCGAAGCGATCCAGCAGGCGCTGTCCGCCGCCGGCCTGGCGCCGCAGGCGGCGTCCACACAGCAGCCGCCGATGCGCGATATCAATCAGCCACCTGCGCCACCACCGGCGCAACCATCTGCGGCAGCGCAACCGCAAGCTGACGCCGCGCCCCCCACACCCGCGCAGGCGGCGCAGGACTTCGCGCAGGATTTCATGGCGCGCCTGGGCGTGCCGGCAGGCCTGGGCCAGCACAGCTTCGACATGCCCAGCTTCGAGCTGCCAAACTTCCACCCGTCCGGCTTCAACGCGCCGGCCGCCACGCCGGCGGACATACCCGCCGGCGCGCAATTCATCGACGGCGTGTACCGCAACCATGCGGGCACGCGTTCGTACAAGCTGTATATCCCCAGCAGCTATCATGGCCAGGCCATGCCGCTGATCGTCATGCTGCATGGCTGCACGCAGAACCCCGACGATTTCGCCGCCGGCACGCAAATGAATGCGCTGGCAGAAGAAAAGGAGTGTTTTGTCGTCTACCCGGCGCAGACGCAGGGCGCCAACAGTTCGCGTTGCTGGAATTGGTTCAACGCCATCGACCAGCAGCGCGACCAGGGCGAACCGTCGCTGATCGCCGGCATCGCCCGGCAAGTCATCGACGACTACCCGGTCAACGAGCGCGAAGTGTTTGTCGCCGGCCTGTCGGCGGGCGGCGCCATGGCCGTGATCGTCGGCACCCTGTACCCCGACCTGTTCGCCGCCGTCGGCGTGCATTCGGGTCTGCCTTTCGCTTCGGCGCAGGACTTGCCGTCGGCGCTGGCCGCCATGAAGGGCGGCGCCATGCCCAATGCCCAGCGCAAGGCGCCAGCGGGCGGCGTGCCCATCATCGTCTTCCACGGCGACCGAGACACCACCGTCAACCCGCGCAATGGCGATGAACTGATCGCCCAGGGCGTGCGCAGCCAGGCGGGCGGCAAGGCGGCCAAGGCCGCTTCCGTCGATGGCAGCGTGCCGAATGGCCACCGCTACACGCGCACCACGCACAGCCAGGCCGATGGCTCGCCACTGGGCGAACACTGGGTCATCCACGGCGCCGGCCATGCCTGGTCCGGCGGCAGCGATAACGGCAGTTACACGGACGGCAAAGGGCCGGACGCCAGCCGAGAGATGCTGCGCTTCTTCAAGACCGTCAGCTGATGTTCTCGGCGAAGGGCGCGATCTGCCGCTGCTTGTCGGCGATCTCGCACACGCCGTCGGCATAGCGGTGGGAGATGGCGATGAACTGGTCCTGGATTTCCAGGAAAGCGTCGACGATCTCGGCGTCGAAATGCGAACCGCGCCCCTCGACGATGATCTGCACGGCCTGCGCATGGTCCATGCCCTGCTTGTAGATGCGCCGGCTGATCAGGGCGTCATACACGTCGGCCAGCGCCATCAGGCGCGCCGAAATCGGGATGTCTTCGCCAGCCAGGCCTTGCGGGTAGCCGCTGCCATCCCATTTTTCATGGTGGCTGTAGGCGATCTCCTTGGCGTACTTGAGGAAATCGACTTCGATGCCCAGCTCGTGCTCGGCCGCCAGGATGGCGTCGCGCCCGAGCGTGGTATGCGTCTTCATGATGGCCATTTCGTGCGGCTCGAAACGTCCCGGCTTGAGCAGGATATGGTCGGGAATGCCCACCTTGCCGATGTCGTGCAGCGGCGCCGTCTTGAACAGCAGTTCGATATTCTTGTCCGTCAGAAAATCGCGGAAACGCGGCAGGCCGCGCACTTTCTCGGCCAGCGCTTTCAGGTAATGCGAGGTGCGGCGGATATGGTTGCCCGTCTCGCTGTCGCGCGTCTCGGCCAGCGAGGCCATGGCGTGGATGGTGACGTCCTGCAGCGCCGCCACTTCCTGCACGCGGCGCTCCACTTCCGTTTCCAAATACTGGTTCTGGTCGCGCAAGAAATCCTGCATCTGCTTCATCGCCAGCTGCGTCCTGATGCGCGCCAGCACGATGGGCGCCGAAATCGGCTTGGTGATGTAGTCGACGGCGCCCAGCGCCAGACCCAGCTGCTCGTCGGCCACTTCGCTCATGGCGGTGACAAAAATCACGGGGATGCCGGCCGTGGCGGGATCGGCCTTCAGCGCGCGGCACACATCGTAGCCGCTCATGCCCGGCATCATGATGTCGAGCAGGATCAGGTCGGGCTGGTCGCTGCCGGCGGCGATCTTCAGGGCGCGTTCGCCATTGACGGCGATCTTGGTGCGGTAATCGTCTTCCAGCACCGCGCGCAGCAGGTCGATATTGTCTGGCGTGTCGTCGACCACCAGAATGGTTGGCTTGCTTGCCGGCGCTCTCATGCCCGTCCTTCGCTCTGCATAATTATCCTTGTCACAGTGTCAGCTCCAGCGCATCGGCCACCTCGCCCAGCTGCGCCAGCGCACCTTCGAAATCGTATTGTCCCAGCATGCGCTTCAACTGGCGCGCGTGTTCCGCCTGCCCGGCCGCGACCAGCACCGGGCCGATACCGTCCAAGTGCTTGACGGCCTGCGCATCGTCCTGCAGCAGCAGCTGCGACAATTCGCGCAAGCCCGCCTCCAGGTGCGCCCGATCCACCGCCGCCACTGGCGCCACCGCCGCGCCGCCCGCCTCGGCCACATTGCCGCGCGACTGCATGGCCAGCACGATCTTCGGCACCAGCTCGTCGAGCGCCAGGGTGCATGCGGCCAGCGCCTGCGGCAAGCCGTCGTGCGAACCCAGGCTGAGCAAGTGCTCGACCCGCGCGGCGCTGTCGGCCAGGCCGCCGGCGCCGATATTGCCGGCCAGGCCCTTCAGGGTATGCGCTTCGCGGATTGCCGTCTCGAGCTGGTTGTTCTCGATGGCGGCAACGATGCGCTGCATGGCGTCGAACTGGGTTTCCACAAAACGGTCCAGCAATTTTCGCATCAAAACGGCATTGCCGCCCACGCGACGCATGGCTTCCGCCATTTTCAGGCCGGCGATCACGGGCAACTCCGCTTCCGGATGCGCCACCACCGCCGTCATTGCCTGCGGCGTGGCCGGCGCGATCCAGCGTGCCAGGGTACCGAACAACTGCGCCACGTCGATCGGCTTGGCGATGAAATCGTTCATGCCGGCATCCAGGCATTTTTCCTTGTCGCCCACCATGGCATTGGCCGTCATGGCGATCACGGGCAAATTCGAATAACGGGGATCCTGGCGCAGCTTGCGCGTCGCCTGGTAGCCATCCATCACCGGCATCTGGCAATCCATCAGCACGCCGTCATAGGCGTTTTCCTCGATCTTCGCCAGCGCGATGGCACCATTGCCCGCGATGTCGACGCGGATGCCGGCGTCGTTGAGAATATGCTGCGCCACTTCCTGGTTGACTTCATTATCCTCCACCAGCAGCAGCCACGCGCCGCGCAAGGCGCGCTCGTCGTCGCGGTAGCTGCTCTGGCGCTGCGTCTTGCGGCTCTGCCCCGTCACGCCGCCAAACACGAACGATATCTGGTCGAGCAGGGTCGAGGCGCTGACCGGCTTGTTCAATACGCCGTCGAACGGCAAGTCCCGCTGGCGCGCCGCCTCCAGCAGCGCTTCGCGATGGAAGGCCGTGACCATGATGCAGGCCGGCGTCGCATCGATGCCGGCGGCATCGGCGCGGATGCCGGCCAGGGTATCGAGGCCGTTCATGCCCGGCATTTTCCAGTCCATCAGCACCAGTCCGTACCCTCGCCCCTCGGCGCGCGCCTGCGCCACGGCGCCGATGGCCAGCACGCCGCCAGACACGGCACGCGCCTCGAAGCCCAGCGCCGTCAGCATGCTGACGAAGATTTCACGCGCGCTGGGGTTGTCATCGACCACCAGCACGCGCAGGCCCTGGAATTGCTGCTGATGCTGCAGTTGCGACAGGCTGTCGCGCGGCACGGCGGCCAGGCCGAAGCGGGCCGTGAAGAAGAAGGTGCTGCCCACGCCCGCTTCGCTGACCAGGTCGATCTCGCCTTCCATCATTTCCACCAGGCGCTTGCTGATGGTCAGTCCCAGGCCCGTGCCGCCATGGTGGCGCGTGGTCGAGGTGTCGGCCTGGGTAAAGGCCTGGAACAATTTGCTGCGCTGGGGCGGCGTGAGGCCGATGCCCGTGTCGCGCACATCGACGCGCAAGACAGCCGCATGTTCTTCCAGCTGCTGCAGGCGGATGCTGACGACGATCTCGCCCTTGTCCGTAAACTTGATCGCGTTGTTGGTCAGGTTGATCAGCACCTGGCCCAGGCGCAGCGGGTCGCCCTGCAAGGCGTTCGGCACATCGGGGGCGATGTCGAACAGCAGTTCGAGCCCCTTGTCCTGGGCGCGCATCACGGACAGGTCGGCGATCTGCGCCAGCACGTCCTCGAGGAAGAAATCGACTTTTTCAAAGGCCATCTTGCCCGCCTCGATCTTCGAGAAATCGAGGATGTCGTCGATGATGGCCAACAGGTTCTTCGAAGCCGATTCCACCTTCTCCAGATAGTTGCGCTGGGTCGACGTGAGGTCCGTCTGCAGTGCCAGGTGGGTCATGCCGATGATGCCGTTCATCGGCGTGCGGATCTCGTGCGACATATTCGCCAGGAAGTCCGACTTCATCTTGGTCGCATCCTCGGCCACTTCGACGGCGTGGCGCAGGTCCTGCTCGACGGCCAGGCTGGTGCTCATGTCCTTGAGCGCCTGCAGCAATTCGCCCGTCTCGTCGCGCGACGTTACTTCGATGACGGAACTGAGGTCGCCATTGGCCACGCGCGTGGCGATCGCCACCGCCTCGCCCAGCGGACGCGTGATCGAGCGCGCCGACCAGGCAAAGGCGAGACCGGTCAGCAGGGCTGCCAGGCCGATGCCGCCCATCAGCAGCAGCGAGGTATCGATGTCGTTGCGTATCCGGGCCGCGCTGTCGCGGATCAGTTGCTGCTGCAAGTCATCGAGCTGGCTCACGTACAGCAGCACTTTTTCCAGCACCGGCAAGGTCTGCGTCTGCATGGCCTGCTCGGCGCGGGCATCCTCGCCGCGCTCGACCAGTTCGAACATCGTCTTGAGCGACACGTAGTAGTCGGCGCGCGCCAGGTGCATCTGTTCCAGCAAGCGCCGCTCCTCCGGCCGCGCATCGAGACCGTCGAGGATGCGCACCTGCTCATCGATGCCCTGCTTGATCACCTCCAGGCGCGCCTGGTTCGCCTGGCGCAGCGCCGGCTCGTGCTGGCTCGGCAGGTTGCCGATGCGCGTGGCCGCCTCGCGCGCCAGTCCGTGGATCTTGCTGGTGGCCTTGGCGGCGACCCAGTCGCGCTGCAGGATATCGTCGGTCTCGGCGCGGATAGCATAGATGCGGCTCCCCGCCAGGACGATGACGACCAGCATCAGCACGATCAAAATGGCATAACCGGCATTGATGCGCACGCCGATGCGGATATCCCTGAAGCGCATAACTTTCCTGTAAGAAATTCTTAAAAATCGAAGTCTGAACGTATTCCCCTACAAAATGCAAGGTCTTTTGCAAAGGAAAAAGCGCGCCGATGCGCTTATTTGGCCGGCGTTGCTGCCGGAGGGGTCAAGACGGCGATGCGCTCTTGCAGGCAGGCGGGGCACCAGCAGCCCACGGCGGTGCTGCCGGGCACGGGAACGGCAGGCGGCAGGTCCACGCACCAGCAGGGCTCCTTGGCGTCCGGATCAAGCTGACCACACTGGAAGGTGGCGCCGCACAGGCTGCATACGCTCATGGCTGTGTTTGAATTGGCAAGTATGTGTCCTGCCGCGCCGGGATGCGACGCAGATGTAACGGGCAGTAAAAGGGCTGGCTGGGGGACATATCGGGCCAGACTATAGGATCATCAGGGAAAATACAACAAGATCGCCCTATAATGCCTCCAAGATTTTCTTCTTCCCTGTAAAATCTCACAAATCTATTTTCCGGACTCGCCATGAATCAACTAGCTAACTTGAACCTGGACATGAATGACGACTTGACGGCGGTGTCGCCACAAATCAAGGCGCAGATTCTGGCCGAGGCCCTGCCCTACATCCGCAATTTCCATGGCAAGACCATCGTCATCAAGTACGGTGGCAATGCCATGACGGACGAACGCCTGAAGCACGGCTTCGCGCGCGACGTCATCCTGCTCAAGCTGGTCGGCATGAACCCGGTCGTGGTGCACGGCGGCGGACCGCAGATCGACAACGCGCTGAAAAAAATCGGCAAGCAAGGCACCTTCGTGCAAGGCATGCGCATCACCGATGAAGAAACCATGGAAGTGGTGGAGTGGGTGCTGGGCGGCGAAGTGCAGCAGGATATTGTCATGCTGATCAACCATTACGGCGGCCAGGCCGTGGGCCTGACGGGCAAGGATGGCGGCTTGATCCGCGCGCGCAAGATGCAGATGCCGGACCGCGAACATCCGGGCGAATTCCTCGACATCGGCTTCGTCGGCGAGATCGACGCGATCAACCCGGCCGTCGTCAAGGCGCTGCAGGACGACGCCTTCATTCCCATCATTTCGCCGATCGGTTTCGGCCAGGATGGCCAGGCCTACAACATCAACGCCGACGTGGTAGCCGGCAAGATCGCGGAAATCCTGAAAGCGGAAAAGCTGATCATGATGACCAACATCGCCGGCGTCCAGGACAAGCAGGGCAACCTGGTAACCGACCTGTCGGCGCGCGAAATCGACGAGATGTTCGCCGACGGCACGATCTCGGGCGGCATGCTGCCGAAGATCTCGTCCGCACTCGACGCCGCCAAGTCCGGCGTGAACACGGTGCACATCATCGACGGCCGCATCGAACACTCATTATTGCTGGAAGTGTTGACCGAGCAAGCTTTTGGTACTATGATCCGTTCGCACTAAAAAAATCGCAATGCATCACAGCGAGTAGTTTGGCGGCGCAGATCACCTGGCGCCGCTTTTAATTTGCCCTTGTAGCTCAGTGGTAGAGCACTCCCTTGGTAAGGGAGAGGCCACGTGTTCGATCCACGTCAAGGGCACCAGTATCCTTTCCCCGCAGCTGAAAAAATTTCCATGGCGGCGTTGTACTGCCTCGCCGTACATGCGTACTGTCTTCGTCAGTACGCCTTGCCCTGAACACTTTTCCATCTGCTCTGCCGCCGTTTGTTGCGCGGCTAAGCCACCAGTTCAATACACCCGCTCGACCTTCAAGCCCTTCTGACGCAATAAATCCGGAACACTTTTCGTGCCCACCAAATGCAGCACGCCGATGGCGGCCAGGCTGGACTTTTCGCGCGCCAGCAACCTGGCGATGCCGTCGGCCAGGGCGGGGTTGCGGCCATCCAGCAACACCTTTTGCACGAACTGGGCGGCGAACGACGGGTCTGTCGCTGCCTTGGCGGCCAACCTGTCGAAGGCGGCCGCGTCGGCCGTGCGCCAGGCGTTGGCGATCTCGCGCGCTTCCTGGCTTTGTTCCTGGTCCTCGATCGACGCCACGCCGTCTTCCAGGAAGCGGCACTGGTCGGCCGGCGACATGGCGCCGAACAGCGCCATCTGGCCTTCCATCGACTCGAGTTCCACCACGGGGATCTTGCGCGCCTTGGCCTGCTGCGACAGATAACTGTCGACGGCCAGGTCGGAACGGTAGCCCAGGGTGGAAAACTCGCCGATGGCCAGCATGCTGGCCAGCATCCACGGCTTCATCGGCGCCACCGATTCGGCTGGAATGCCGTATTTTTGCAACAGCGGCGCCAGGCGCGGGGCCAGGGTCTGGCGGCAATCAAGCGGTACTTGGCTGCCCGGCGCCTCCATGCCGTACTTCAGCACGGCGCCCAGGGCGGCGCGCGGGTCGGCGCCGGGATCGATCTCCAGCGCCAGCGCGCCAGCCTGGTGCAGCGCCTGCGTCACGGTCGGCTCGAGCGGATAAAAATCGGGCGCGCCGACGTGGATGGTACCGAACAGATACAGGGTATGGCTGGCGTCCTGCACCTTGAACAGGGCACCCCGGTTTTGCGCCGCGGGCGGCGCTTCGGCAAAGGCCGCCGGCAACGGCAGCAAGAATAATCCGCAAAACATCACTATAATCTGGCGTCGCATGGTTTTCCTGATTGTTGAATTTTTCATCTTGCTTATCATCTTGCCTAAAGACTCCTGTGCCTGTGTCCCATCTTAACCGCTCGTCGCCGGTCTGGCTGTTTGACCTCGACAACACGCTGCACAATGCCTCGCACGCCATCTTCCCCGCCATCACGGCCAATATGAACACGTATATTGCCCGCGTGCTGGGCGACGGCGTGACGCCGGCCGACGACGCCATCGTCAATACGGCGCGCGCGGCCTACTGGCGCCGCTATGGCGCCACCTTGCTGGGCATGGTCAAGCACCATCAGGTACAGGCAGCGCATTTTTTGCACGAGACGCACGCGTTCGACGATTTGCGCGCCATGATCCGCGCCGAGCGGGGGCTGGGGGCTTTACTCAAACGCCTGCCTGGCCGTAAAATTTTACTCACCAACGCGCCGCTGCGCTATTCGAGCGACGTGATGCGCCACCTGGGCTTGCGCCAGCATTTTTCGCAGCATATCGCCATCGAGGCGATGCATGTGCACCGCCAGCTGCGGCCCAAGCCATCGACCCTGATGCTGCGCAAACTGATGCGCAAGCACCAGATCCGCCCTGGCCGCTGCATCTTGGTGGAAGACACCCTGGCCAACCTGAAGGGTGCGAAAAAACTGGGCCTGCGCACGGCATGGGTCACGCAATACCTGAAAATGGCGGATCCGATCGGCGTGGCGAAGTTGCCCAAGGCGTTAAATCGCCCCGCTTACGTCGATGTCAAAGTAAAATCTGTCCGGCATTTGGCACGCCGCCTTCACCGTCTGCGTTGAAGGGGACTCCTGGGCTTCCGGTTGACGCCGGAAGCCGCACCGCTAGCGGCGGTGACGGACCTCCCCATCAAGGCAGCATTTTTTTTAACGACAAGAGAAAATATGGCAAGCACACCGCCGGGCCAACGCAGGCTACAAATTCTTCAGGCCCTCGCCGCAATGCTGGAGCAGCCGAAAGGCGAAAAGATCACCACTGCCGCACTGGCGGCCAGACTGGCCGTGTCGGAAGCGGCCCTGTACCGTCATTTCGCCAGCAAGGCGCAAATGTTCGAAGGGCTGATCGAATTTATCGAGTCGAGCGTTTTCGGCCTGATCAACCAGATCGCGGAAAAGCACAGCGACGGCATGACGCAAACGCGCGACATCGTCGGCATGCTGCTCAATTTCGCCATCAGCAATCCGGGCATGACACGCGTGCTGATCGGCGATGCGCTGGTCAATGAGGACGAGCGCCTGCAAGTGCGCATGAACCAGTTCTACGACCGCGTGGAACTGGCGCTCAAGCAGGCCTTGCGCGTGGCTGCCGCCGAAGGCCATGGCAAGGAAAGCGAAGTGGCGGCGCGCGCCACCCTGATCGTCGGCTTCGTCATCGGACGCTGGCACCGCTACGCCAAGAGCGGCTTCAAGATCAATCCCTCCCAGGAAGCGGCGCTGCAAATCGCCATGCTGCTGGGGTAAGTCACCGCCGCGGCTGTCCCCATGCATACCGACTGTTTCGCCCTGCTCGACGACGCCAGCACCCCGGGCGCCGGTTCGCGCCTGTACACGGGCCTGGCGGCGGTCTTGCAATGCACCGAGGGGCAGGCCTGGCCCGAGTTGCTGGAAGGCCTGCAAGACGCCTTACATCGCGGCCAGTACGCCGTCAGCGTGTGCAGCTACGAGCTGGGGGCGCATTTGCTGGCCATGCCGCCGCGCGCGGCAGGCATCGACGCGCCGCCGCTGGCGCAAGTGCTTGTCTTCGACCATTGCACGCAGCTGTCGCAGGACGAGGTGGCGCAGTGGCTGGGGGCGCGCGTCCACGCCGACGCCACGCCAGCCGGCGTGGCCGATATCCGCGCGAATGTGGAACAAGCCGAATTCACGCGCGCGCTTGACCGCATCCACGACTACATCGTGGCCGGCGACACCTATCAGGTCAACTACACGTATCGCTTGCGCTTCGACGCCTTCGGCTCGCCCCTGGCCCTGTATGCGCGGCTGCGCGCGCGTCAGCCCGTGCCCTACGGCGCGCTGGTGATGCTGCCCGATGGCGGCGCCTTGCTGTCGCTGTCGCCGGAACTGTTCGTGCGCCATGCACAGGGCGAGTTGATGGCGCGCCCCATGAAAGGCACCGCGCCTGCCGCCCCTGCCGACCAAACGGCAGAAAATATGCGCCGCGCCAGTGCCCTGGCCAATGACTCGAAGAACCGCGCGGAAAACCTGATGATCGTCGACCTGCTGCGCAACGACATCGGCCGTATCGCCGTCACCGGCTCCGTCAAGGTGCCGGCCCTGTTCGAGGTGACGCGCTACAGCAGCGTGCTGCAAATGACCTCCACCGTGCAGGCGCGCCTGCGCGACGACGCCAGCCTGGCCGACATCTTCCAGGCCTTGTATCCGTGCGGCTCGATCACGGGCGCACCGAAACGCCGTACCATGGAAATCATCGCCGAACTGGAGCCGGCGCCGCGCGGCATCTATACGGGCGCCATCGGCTGGTTCGACCCTCCTGCCGCCGGCGCTACCCACGCGGTGGGCGACTTTTGCATGTCCGTGCCGATCCGCACCCTGGCCTTGCAGCCGGCTGGCCCTGACGGCATCCGGCGCGGCGAGATGGGCGTGGGTGCCGGCATCGTGCTCGACAGCGACCCGCACGAGGAATTTGCGGAGTGCCAGCTCAAGGCCCGCTTCCTGACGGGGCTGGCCAACGACTTCGAACTGTTCGAGACCCTGCACGCCAGCCGCACCGGCGGCTGCCGCCAGCAGGAGCGCCACCTGGCACGCCTGGCCGCCTCCTGCGCGTATTTCGGTTTTGCCTGGAGTGAGAGTGCCGCGCGCACCGCGCTGCAGGCGGCCTGCGCGGCGCGCCCCGACGACGCGCCCTTCCGCCTGCGCCTGGCGCTACGCCAGGATGGCCAGTGCACGACGCAAAGCGGCCCCCTCACCGCCCTGCCGGACACGGTAACCATCCTGCTGGCACCCGACGCCACGACTGCCGGCGACCTGTTCCTGCGTCACAAGAGCAGCGTGCGCGCACGCTACGACGCGGCCTGGCGCGCAGCCGAGGCGCGAGGCAGCTTCGACATGCTGTTCTTTAACGAACGGGGCGAACTGACGGAAGGCGGGCGCAGCAATGTCTTCGTCCGCCTCGATGGCCGCTGGCATACGCCGCACCTGTCCTGCGGCCTGCTGCCCGGCGTGCAACGCGCCGCCATGCTGGCCGATCCCGCCTGGGATGCGCAGGAAACCATCATCACGCGGGCCATGCTGGCACAGGCCGAAGCGATCGTCGTGTGCAATGCGCTGCGCGGGGCGTTACCGGCGCATATTATCGCTAGCGCCTGAAACAGTTCAAGGCAAGGCGCATTGCCGAAGGCAGTGCAACTGCACGACGAGGCATTGCAACGCCACCATGGACTGTTTCAGCCGCTAGAGATCCACCTGCATTTCATAACCACCGTAAATCATCCGCTTGCCATCGAACGGCAGCTTGGCCGGATCCATCATCTCGGCCAGGCGCGGGTCTTTCATGACCTTGTCGTTGATTTCATCGCGCTTGGCGCGCGACGCATACACGATCCAGGAAAATACCACCACTTCGCCATCCTGCAAGTCCACCGCTTGCGGGAACGACGTCAGCTTGCCTGGCTTGACATCGTCGCCCACGCATTCGCGAAATTCCAGCGCGCCGTACTCGCGCCAGATGGCGCCGCAACTGCGCGACATGGCCAGGTAGGCTTCGAGCTTGGCTTTCGGTACGGGCACCACAAATCCATCGACATACGCCATGATGTTCTCCTTGGTTGTGACAAACGCGAACAACCAGCTTAGGACAATGATGGCAAGACGACAAGCGCGGCATTAAAAAAAAAGCAGGCGATCAAGCCTGCTTGCGTGTCGGCAACTTACAGCGCCAGCGCTTTTTCCACCGCGCCAACGAGTTTCTTGTCGTCCGGCGTCACCTTGCTGGGGAAGCTTTCCACCACTTTACCGTGGCGGTCGATCAGGTATTTGTGGAAATTCCAGGCCGGGGTCTTGCCCGTCTGCTTGATCAAGTCCACGTACAGCGGATTCGGCGCAGGGCCGGAGACCACCGATTTGGCGAACATGGGAAACTTCACGCCATAGGTGTTGTAGCAGAAATCGGCGATTTCCTTGCTGTTGCCCGGCTCCTGCTTGCCGAAATCGTTCGACGGGAAGCCCAGCACCACCAGGCCCTTGCTGCCGTACTTGGCGTACAGCGCCTCGAGCCCTTCATATTGATTGGTAAAACCACAATAACTTGCCGTATTGACCACTAGCACCACCTTGCCCGCGTACTGGCACAGGTTTTGCGGCGCTTCATCCTGCAGGCGGTTGAAGGTCTGCTTGAGAATCGCGGGGCAGGCGGCAGGCGCGACGGCAGCTGTAGCGGTTTCAGCGGCATGGGCCGGCATGGCCAGGCTGGCGCCGGCGGCAAGGGTGGTGAGCGCAAACAGCTGGGCAAGAGTCTTGGACATGAAGGGCACCATGGTTGAACGGAAAAAACCATTCTATGTCAAACGCCGCGCGCGCGCATAAGGGCCACAAGAACAGCAATTGCTTGAGCGACATCAACGATAGTGCAGTACTTGCCCATCGCACAGTTTTTTTACCTATGCTCGGCCTTCCTATCCCATTTCTTGCCTTGTGGAGTCGCCATGCCCTTCCCGCACCTGACCGCATTACCCACCGCCCTGCTGGCCGCCAGCCTGCTCACCCTGGCGCCAGGCGGCGCGCTCGCCGCCACGGCCGCCAAAGCTGCCAAGCCCGCCGCGACCAGGGATGCTCCCGCCCTGCCCGGCTACCAGGCTGACCTGAGCCAGACCACCGTGTCCGGCCTGTCCTCGGGCGGCTTCATGGCGGCGCAGTTTGCCGTCGCCTACTCGGCCACGGTGGCCGGCGCCGGCATCATCGCGGGCGGCCCGTATTTCTGCTCGGGCCAGCCGGGCCGCTTCCCCTACATCCCCTATCTGACGAATGCCCTGACCACCTGCATGAATCCGGGCAGCGCGCAGGTGGCGCCGCCTGTCGCCAGCGAATTGCTGCGCGCGGCGAACGACTTCGCGCGCGCCCGCCTCATCGACGACACGGCCAACCTGAAACGCCAGCGCGTGTATCTGTTCAGCGGAACAAAAGACCAGACCGTGACGCGGCCGGTAGTGGAACAGGTAGGGAAATTCTATGCGCTGGCGGGCACGCCGGCCGAGCAGATCCTCTTCGTCGACAATATCGGCGCAGGCCATGCCATCATCACGGACAACAATCAGGACAAGGCTTGCGATGTAACGGCGTCGCCCTTCATCAATGACTGCGACTTCGTGCAGGCGCGCGACATCCTGCAGCACCTGTATCCGGACCTGCAGCCCGCGTCGACCACGCTGACGGGCAAGCTGATTGCCTTCAACCAGCGCAGCTTCATCCAGAACGCGTACTCGAGCATGAACAATACGGGCTACGCCTACATCCCGAAAGCCTGCGACAGCGAGAGCTGCCGCGTGCACGTGGTCTTCCACGGCTGCTTGCAAACGACGCAAGCCATCGGCGACCGTTTCTATACCAGCACCGGCTACAACCAGGTGGCGGACGCCAACAAGATCATCGTGCTGTATCCGCAGGCCGAACCGAGCCCCGTCTACCCGTACAACCCGAAAGGCTGCTGGGATTTCTGGGGCTACACCAGCATCAATCCGATCGACCCGGACTTCTACCGCAAGAGCGGCACGCAGATGGAAGCGGTCAAGGGCATGCTGGACAGGTTAGGATCGGTTCGTAACAGCCGTCGATAACGGACGTCACGAATGCTTAAGAAAATCGTAGCGAGCGGCAACGAGGCTCGGCGCCCCCATCTGGCTAAGAAGCGCAGCTGTACTGAGTACGGGGCCGCCGAGGCAGCGCGCATCGCAGGCCGGAAAGCGCGCCGCGCAGTAGATTTAATCAAGCATCCTAGATACCGCCCATGCAGATGTACTTGATGACGAGATAGTCTTCGATACCGTAGGTCGACCCTTCACGGCCCAGGCCCGATTGCTTGACGCCGCCGAAGGGGGCGATCTCGTTCGAGATCAGGCCCGTATTGACGCCGACCATGCCCGTTTCCAGGCCTTCGGCCACACGCCAGATGCGGCCGATGTCGCGCGAATAGAAGTAGGCGGCCAGGCCGAATTCCGTGTTGTTGGCCAGGGCGATGACTTCATCGTCCGTCTTGAAGCGGAACAGGGGCGCCAGCGGGCCGAAGGTTTCCTCGGTGGCCACGCGCATGTCGTTCGTCACGTCGGCGATGATGGTCGGCTCGAAGAAGCCGTTGCCCAGCGCATGGCGCTTGCCGCCAGCGAGCAGGCGGCCGCCCTTGCCCAGCGCGTCGGCCACGTGTTCTTCCACCTTGGCGACGGCCTTGGCGTCGATCAGCGGGCCTTGCGTGACGCCCACCTCGATGCCATTGCCCACCTTCAGCTTGGCCACGGCCGCCACCAGCTTGTCGGCAAACGCGTCATACACGCTGTCCTGCACGTACAGGCGGTTGGCGCACACGCAGGTCTGGCCGGCGTTGCGGTATTTCGAGGCGATGGCGCCTTCCACGGCCGCATCCAGGTCCGCGTCGTCGAAGACGATGAACGGCGCATTGCCGCCCAGTTCCAGCGACAGTTTCTTGATCGTTGGCGCGCACTGCTCCGCCAGCAGGCGGCCCACCTGGGTCGAACCCGTAAACGTCAGCTTGCGCACGATCGGGTTCGACGTCATTTCGCCGCCGATTTCTTTCGGCGCACCCGTGACGATGCTGAACACGCCAGCAGGCACGCCTGCGCGCTCGGCCAGCACGGCCAGCGCCAGCGCGGAAAACGGCGTTGCTTCAGCCGGTTTCAGGACCATCGGGCAGCCGGCGGCCAGGGCCGGGCCGACTTTGCGGGTGATCATGGCAGCGGGGAAGTTCCACGGCGTGATGGCGGCGCACACGCCGATCGGCTCCTTGGTGATGACCAGGCGGCGATCCGGCCACGGCGACTGCAGCGTATCGCCCGCAACGCGCTTGCCTTCTTCGGCAAACCACTCGATGAACGAGGCACCGAACTGCACTTCGCCCTTCGCTTCCGGCAGGGGCTTGCCCTGCTCGGTGGTCATGATCAGCGCCAGGTCGTCGGCGTTTTCCAGAATCAGGTCATGCCAGCGGCGCAGCACGGCCGCGCGCTCCTTGGCCGTCTTCTTGCGCCAGGCAGGCCAGGCGGCATTGGCCGCCTCGATGGCGCGGCGCGTCTCGGCGGCGCCCATCAGGGGCACCGTGCCGATATGCTCGCCCGTGGCGGGATTGCTCACATTAATCGTCTGGCCACCATCGGCATCGACCCAGGCTCCATTTACGTAAGCCTGGTGACGCAACAAGGTAGGATCTTTCAACTGCAGCATATGCATCTCCGGTCTGGTTTGAATTATCGACGAGGGATACTATGCCACAGCGCGGCAGATTTCGCAGGCGCGGCGCTGAACTGCCCCAAGCTCTACTCGACCTTGAAAGACGACAGTTTCGGGTCCGGTGCCGGGTATTCCAGTTTCATGCCCTGCAGGGTTTCCAGCAGCAGGGACGCCACCACCAGGTTGCGCTGCGTCTTGGAGTTCGATGGCACCACGTACCACGGCGCGTGGTCGGCATCCGTCTCGCGGATCGCCGTTTCATAGGCGCGCTGGTAGCCATCCCACTTCTTGCGCTGGGCGATATCGTTGGGATCGAACTTCCACTGGCGGTCGGGATCATCGAGCCGCTCCTGCAGCCGTCCCCGCTGTTCATCCTTCGAGATATGCAGGAAGACCTTCAGGATGACGGTGCCCGTTTCACTCAGCATGCGCTCGAAATCGCGGATCTGCGCATAGCGGCGCTGGCATTCTGCCTTGTCGATCATGTCCTGCACGCGCGTG
The DNA here is from genome assembly GCF_030397705.1 of Janthinobacterium sp. SUN100. Classification (NCBI taxonomy): domain Bacteria; kingdom Pseudomonadati; phylum Pseudomonadota; class Betaproteobacteria; order Burkholderiales; family Oxalobacteraceae; genus Janthinobacterium; species Janthinobacterium sp. SUN100. The sequence goes on from NZ_JAPUBU010000003.1 coordinate 592,136, forward strand.
ATCAGCACATCCTCGTAATGGCTGCGGTTGAAGATGGCGATTTCGCCTTTCACGGGCACGTGCTGGTGCACGCGCCACAGGTAATCGTGCGCCAGTTCGATATCGGTGGGTCCCTTGAACGCCACGGCGCGGATGCCCATCGGGTTGATATTGCTGAAGATGGCCTTGACCGTGCCATCCTTGCCCGACGTGTCCATGCCCTGCAAGACCAGCAGCACCTTCTTTTTGTGCTGCGCGTACAGCATGCTCTGGCACTCGGCGATCTGCGCCGTCAGGGCCACGGTTTCCTCGCGGTCCAGGGCCTTGCACTGGGCTGCCGTCAGCTTCTTGTTCGCCGCCTTGGTGGCGGCGCCCAGCAGGCGCTTGCCGGCGAAATCCTCGTTCAGGTCGAAGTCCTTCCCGGCACGGAACTGCGTGCGCGCCTTCATGCCGCCACCGCCAGCTTGCGGTGCTCGATTTTTGTGCAATGGTCCATCACCACCTCCAGGCCCGCCGCCCGCGCCAGCTGCGCCGCCTGCTCGTTGACTACGTCGAGCTGCAGCCACAGGCAGCCAGCCTTGACGGCGATGGCTTCCTCGGCGATGGGCAGAATATTTTCTGACTTGCGGAAGCAGTCGACGATGTCGATGCGCGCCGGCGCGACAGCCGCCGCGGCCTGCGTCAGGGTGGCGTAAGCGCGCTGCCCCAGCACATCGCGCCCGGTGAGGGCCGGATTGACGGGCAACACGCGATAGCCATGCCGCAGCAGGTAATCTGCCACTTCATGGCTGGCGCGTTCGGGCTTGTCGGACATGCCGACGATGGCGATGATGCGGCTGTCTTGCAGGATGCGGGCGATGTTGGACATATTCTGGTCTATGAGGCGTGCGACATTGCTCCTTTAGCGTAGCAGATTCCCGTCCCGGTGGGAGCTAGCCAGAAGACTTAGCCGTCCGCACGGCCGCCATCTTCGCCACGAAGGCCTGCGCGCGCGCCGTCACGGCCGCGTAGTCTCCCGTGGCGCCCGGACCACTCAGACTGCTGCCGATGCCCACGGCCACGGCGCCGCTGGCAAACCATTCATGCAAGTTCTCCACCGTCACGCCGCCCGTCGGCATCAACGGCGCTTGCGGCAAGGGCGCGCGCAGGGCCTTGATGTAGGCGGGACCGAACATCTCGGCAGGGAAGACCTTGACGATGTCGGCGCCGGCCTGCAGAGCCGTGACGATCTCCGTCGGCGTCATCGCCCCCGGCATGGACAGCACCTGGTAGCGCTGGCACAGCGTGATGGTCTCCACGTTCACGCCGGGCGAGATGATGAACTGGGCGCCGGCCAGGATGGCGGCGCGCGCCGTCTCCGTGTCGAGTACCGTGCCCGCGCCCAGCAGCACGTCATGGCCATGGCGTTCGCGCAGAGTGCGCAGCACACCCAGGGTATCGGGCGTGGTGAATGCCACTTCCAGCGCCGTGATGCCGCCGGCAATGCACGCCTCGGCAATCTGCACGGCCGCCTGCGCCGAAGGGTCACGCACGATGCCGACCATACCCCGCTCGATAATGCCCTCGAAAACCGTATGTTTTTGCATATGCTCTCTCCTGTCAGGCCGGTAAGGCGCCAAAGCGCACTTCCGGCAAACCGTGCACGTCCACCTGGCGCGCATGAAACAATCCCCCGGCCAGCGGTTCGCTCGCCAGCTGGGCCGCGCTCAAGCTCTCCTGCGCCGTGGTGACGAACAATTCGTCGTAGCGCGGGCCGCCCAGGCTCACGCAGCTGGGCTGCGAGACGGGCAGGCTGATCTTGCGCTCGACGCTGCCGTCCGGCGCGAAGCGCAAGACCCGGCCTGCCCCCCATTGCGCGCTCCACAGGTAGTCATCCGCATCGATGGTGGCGCCATCGGCGGCGCCGGGGCCCGGATCGAGCACGGCAAACACGCGCACCCGGCTGGCGTCGCCCCCCAGATAATCGTCCCAGCGGTAGATCGCCTTCTTCATCGAGTCGCAGAAGTACATGGCCGTGCCATCGACGCTGAAGCAGATGCTGTTCGAGATGGCGATCTGCGGCAGCGGCAGGCGTTCCAGGGTCAAGTCCAGGTTGAGGCGGTAGAAGCTGGCGACGGCATCGCGGCAAGGGCGCTCATCGAGCGTGCCGAAGACAAAGCGTCCCTGGCGGTCGCAGCGGCCATCGTTCAGGCGCGTCATGGGCAAGTCCCCCTCCACCGTGTGCAAGGGCGTGACGGCCCCGCTGCGCGCATCAAACCAGGCCAGGCGCGAAGCCAGTCCCAGCAGCAACACGTCGTCGCTGTCCGTCAGCGCGAAGCACGCCAGGCGCTCGGGCATGGCCCACGTCTGGCGCTCGCCCGTGGCCAGCACCAGCGCATGCAGCTGGCAGCCTTCGATATTCGTCCAGAAAACGCGGCCGCTGCGTTCGCACCAGCGCACGCCCTCGCCGAGAAAATTCTGCGCATCGACCAGTAATTGGGCCCGTGTTCCCATGTCTGTTCCTTCTTTCAATGTGATTCCCTCGGCACCGCGGAGCCCCGGCAACCGACGAGGAAGTCGAGGTCCGCGCCTTCGTCGGCCTGCGTCACGTGCTTGATGTACATCGACTGGTAGCCGCCCTTCATAGCCGGCTGCGGCGCTGTCCACTCGGCGCGGCGGCGCGCCAGCTCGGCCTCGTCGACGTCCAGGTGCAAACGCCGTCCCGCCACGTCCAGTTCAATCATGTCGCCATCGCGCACCAGCGCCAGCGGCCCGCCCACGGCCGCTTCCGGCGCCACGTGCAGTACCACCGTGCCGTAGGCCGTGCCGCTCATGCGCGCATCCGAGATGCGCACCATGTCGCGCACGCCCTGCTCCAGCAGTTTTTTCGGCAATCCCATATTGCCCACTTCGGCCATCCCCGGATAACCCTGCGGGCCGCAATTTTGCAGCACCATCACACAGCTGGCGTCGATATCGAGCGCGGGATCGTCGACGCGCTTTTTATAATGCTCGATGCTGTTGAAGACGACGGCGCGGCCACGGTGCTGCATCAGTTCCGGCGAAGCAGCGGAAGGCTTGATGACGGCACCGCGCGGAGCCAGGTTGCCATGCAGGACGGCGATGCCGCCCTCGTCCTTGAATGGCTGCGCCAGCGGCGTGATCACCTCGGGATTGAAATTTTCCGCTTCGGCCACATTGACGGCCATGCTGGCGCCCGTGACGGTGAGCGCCTCGCCATGCAATTTGCCCAGCAAGTCGCGGATGATCACGGGCAAGCCGCCCGCATAGTAAAAATCTTCCATCAGGTACTGGCCCGACGGCATCAGGTTCAGCAGGCAGGGAATGTCGCGCCCCAGGCGGTCCCAGTCGCCCAGGCGCATGTCCACGCCGATGCGCCCTGCGATGGCCAGCAGGTGGATCACGGCATTGGTCGAGCCGCCGATGGCGCCGTTGACCATGATGGCGTTTTCAAACGCTTCGCGCGTGAGGATCTGCGACAGTTTCAGGTCTTCATGCACCATGTCGACGATGCGCCGGCCCGTCAGCTGCGCCTGCAGCTTGCGGCGCGCATCGACGGCGGGAATGGCCGCGTTGCCGGGCAGGGTCACGCCCAGTGCCTCGACCATGCTGGCCATGGTGGAAGCCGTGCCCATGGTCATGCAGTGGCCGGCGGAGCGCGACATGCACGATTCGGCCTGTTTGAATTCGTTTGAGGTCATGCGCCCGGCGCGCACGTCCTCGGAAAACTTCCACACGTCCGTGCCGGAGCCGATCGGTTTGCCGCGGTAGTTACCGTTCAACATGGGACCACCCGACAGCACGATGGTCGGCAAGTCCACGCTGGCCGCGCCCATCAGCAGGGCCGGAGTGGTCTTGTCGCAGCCCGTCAGCAGCACCACGCCGTCGATCGGATTGGCGCGGATCGATTCCTCGACATCCATGCTGGCCAGGTTACGGAACAACATGGCCGTCGGGCGCAGGTTCGTCTCGCCCAGCGACATCACGGGGAATTCGACGGGAAAACCGCCCGCTTCAAGCACGCCGCGCTTGACCATCTCGGCCAGGTCGCGGAAATGGCCATTGCAGGGGGTCAGTTCGGACCAGGTATTGCAGATGCCGATGACGGGACGGCCATCGAAGGCGTCGCTGGGATAGCCCTGGTTCTTCATCCAGCTGCGGTGAATGAAACTGTCCTTGTCGTCGCCGCCAAACCACGCTTGCGAACGCAAGGGACGCTTGTTCTTGTTGTCACTCATACTGTCTCCTGCGGGGAAATCAAGCCGCGCGCGGCGGCGATCAGCAGCGCACCGTGACCGGCCAGATTGGCTTGCTGCTGGTCGTCGACGATGATGCGCTTGCCATAAAAAAATCCGTGTTCTTCGATCAGCAGCCCGAGCGCCTGGCGCAGCATGGGCTTGCCCGTAATGACGAGCGGGGTATCGGGCCGCATCTGGATGGCGGTGCTGTTGCGCAGCGCCAGCAAGTCGCCGCTGAGGACGGCGCCCATCAGGAAATTGGCCCGCTCGTTGCATTCGACGGCGCTGAACTGGCCCAGGGTGCGCACGCTGAAGCAGGCGCGCGCCAGCCCCGTTTTTTGCGCCGCCGCCGCGCCGGCCAGCAGCATTTTCGGCACCAGGGTCTGCGCAAAACCGCCATCGACCGATTGCTTGATCAGGGTATGCTGCGTGATCGCCTGCAGCAGTTCGCCCGCAATGGTGGTGCTGCAGCCGAGGATGCGGCGCTGCTCGTCCACACTGATCAATTTGGTATGCGAGCCGGGCATGATCAAGGTTGCCGCGCCCCGCAATTGCAGGCGTTCCAGCAACGCGACGACTTCCGTCTCTTCGCCGCGCATCATGTCCATCGCCTCGACGTTATGCAGGCCGACGGCGCCATGCTGGTTACGCACGCCGGGAATCAGCCACAAGGGCTGCGCCAGCACGTCGGGCAAGTCCACCGCCTGCATGCCTTGCGCCAGCTGGGCCAGGCCGGCGGGCGCCGGCAAATGCGGCACTTCGCGCACTCCCATGGGCGAGGTGATCATGCCCGACGCCAGCGCCAGGTCCACCTCGGACGGCGCAATGTCCGCGCTGGCCAGCACGCAGGCAATGGTGTCGCGCAGCGCCTGTTTCAGCGCGCCGTTATGGCCATCGATGGCGGTATTGCGCACGCCCGTTTCCAGCTGCGCCTGGGCGACGACGGCGCCTGCGCGCCACAACAAGGTACGCGTATTGGTGGTGCCGGCATCGATGGTGAGTATGTTCATGGGCGGGTTCGCAGCGTCGGTCAGGACAAAAATAAATGAGGGAAAAACTACCCCATGGTAGAACTGCCCCGCATATCTGACCAATCACTTATTTGACATCATTGATACCGGTTCGGATATGTCAAACGCGTCGAGATCCTGCACGCCCAGACGGTAGGCGAGCTTGAAGCGCATCGCCTGTCCCGGCTGCATTTCTACACCCTGCGCCAGCAGGGAAAAACAGCGCGCATCGGAATACAGATGGCAGCAGTCCTGGGTGCTGGAAAAACGCAAGACCCGGCCCGACGCGGGGTCGGCAACCCGCGCCGCCTCGCGCAGCTGGCCGCTGCCCGTCCAGTAAAAGTCATGCCGAAATCCCGGCAAGTGGGCCAGCGCGGGCCAGGCCAGACGCGAAGCGAGCGGCGCCGGCTGGCGGAAGTCGAAGGCGCTGCCCGCCACATCGAGCGGCGCGCCACCCTCACAGCCACCAGGCCAAGGCCAGTAATGGTCGGCAGCCATGCGCAGCACATGGTCGCCCACGCTGGCATGGTGGCCCTGCAGATTGAAGCGGGGCGCGGCAAGCGCAAAACGGGAAACAGTATCGGATGTGGCGTCGCAGTCGAGGTGCAGGCTGCCGTCGTCGTCAAACCGGTAGGTCAGGCGTACCGACAGGCCGTCTTGCGCCAGCTGCAACTGCAAGTGGCCGTCGCCGGGCGATGCGCACTGCCAGCCCGCGGAGGACCGCGCCGCTGGGGGCGCCGCGTCCAGCACATCGGCCAGCCGGCCATAGCGGTCGGGCGCCCACCAGGCCCGCACGCTGGCATCGTGCGCATCGATGGCTACGCGCATGCCGCGCGCGTTACGCAGCAGATGCATCATGGCGCCTGCCCGGGGGCTGGCGGCGGCCGGCTGCGCTGCTGGAATTCGCGCGGCGTGCAACCGAGTTCGCGCTTGAAGACGGCATGCATGTACTGCACCGTGGTAAAACCGCAACGCACGGCCACCTCGGCCACCTGCCCCGGCCCGCGCGCCAGCAGGGTCTTGGCCGCATCGAGCTTGAAATGCAGGATTTCATCGTGCACGCTGCGCCCCAGTTCGTGGCGGAAGTGCGCTTCGAGCGAAGAGCGCGACACGCCCACGTAATCGGCCACCTGCTCCGTCTTGATGCCCTGGCAGGCGTACTGGCGGATGAAGTGGCGCGCCTGCATCACCTGCGGATGCTGGAAGGGCTGGTGGCGCGTGGAGGCGAGCACGTTCAGGCCGGCCGGCGGCACGAGGATGCGCGTGCCGGACAGGCGCGCGCCGTTGAGCATCTGGTGCAGCAGATGCGCCGCCGTGCGGCCCATTTCCTCCGTGCCCTGGATCACGGAACTCAAGGGAATGCGCGTGAGCATGCGCGCCAGCGGGTCGTTGTCGATGCCGATCAGGGCGACCTGCTCCGGCACGGCGATGCCCGCGTGCATGCACGCTTGCAGCAACTGGCGCGCGCGCGCGTCGCTGACGGCGATGATGCCGACGGGTTTTTCCAGGCTGTTGAGCCAGGCGATCTGCTGCTCCACCGCTTCGTCCCATGACGGCGCGCTGGTGGCGACGCCCCGGTACACGTCGGCGCGCATGTGGTCGCGCTGCATCAAGGCGCAAAATGCCGTTTCGCGCTCCTGCGCCCAGCGGTTGACATCGGCCTCGGGCAGGCTGAAACAGGCAAAGCGGCTCAATCCCGCTTCCACCAGGTGTTCATAGGCCAGCTTGACGATCTTGAAATTATCGGTCGCCACGTACGGGATGCCGGCCGGATAATCCTCCGCACGCGCATACGAGCCGCCTACGGCCACCACCGGCAGGCGGCTGTGTGCCAGCGCCGCGCAGACGGCGGGATCGTCGAAATCGGCGATGATGCCATCGCCCTGCCAGCGTTCGATGCCCGGCAGGCGGCAGCGAAAATCCTCTTCCAGGAACAGGTCCCACGACACACGCGTGGTGTTCAGGTAGGCGGCGATGCCCGCGATGATGTCGCGGTCATAGATTTTATTCCCGTTAAACAGCAGCGCGATCCGGTGCGCGGTCGGCATCTTCATGGTGTCTCCTCCCGTGCCAGATCGTTTCACGGCTAGCGGCGTCCGGCACGCGTGCTGACATCGACCCACACGGCGAGGGTGAGGATACTGCCTTTTACGATCATCTGCCAGTAGGTGTCCACGTCCAGCATGGACATGCCGTTATCCAGGCTGGCCATCACCAGCGCGCCAATAAGGGCGCCATACACGGTGCCCGAGCCGCCGCGCATCGAAGTGCCGCCGATGAAGCAGGCGGCGATGGCATCGAGTTCGCTGAAGGTGCCGGCCGACGGCGAACCGGCCGCCAGGCGACCCGTGTTGATCAGACCCGCCAGCGCGCACATCAGGCCCATGATGCCGAAGATCCACAGCTTGACGGCTTTCACATTGATGCCGGACAAGCGCGTCGCTTCCATATTGCTGCCGACAGCGTAGATGCGGCGGCCGAACACGGTCTGGCTGGTGATGTAGCTGAACAGCCCCAGCAAGGCCAGCAGCAACAGCACGGGCAGCGGGATGCCTTCATAGCCATTCAGGGTTTGCACGAAGGCGTACAGCACGGCGCCGATGACGGCCAGGCGCAAGCCGTCGGCCCAGGGCGCCGTCTGCGGCAAGCCATGCTGCGCGCGGCTGGCACGCGCGCGCCACGTCAGGAAAGCGGCCAGCAGGAACAGGCCGATGCCCAGCACGATGCCGGGCACCGCGGGCAGGTAGCCCTGTCCCAAGTAGACCATCGGCTCGGAGACGGGCGCGATCGTGATGCCGCCCGTGATGCCCAGCAAAATGCCGCGATACGCCAGCATGCCCCCCAGTCCCACGATGAAGGACGGGATACCCCGGTACGCCGTCAGGTAGCCGTTGAGCAAACCGATCACCAGGCCGCAGCCGAGTACCGCCGCCAGGTTCAACGCCAGCGGCCAGTGCTGCGTCACGTCCAGCACGGCGGCGATGCCGCCGAGTAGCCCCAGCAGGGAGCCGATCGACAGGTCGATCTCGCCGGCGATAATCACCAGCACCATGCCGCAGGCGAGGATGCCGGTGACGGACATCTGGCGCAGCAGGTTCGACAGGTTGCGCGGCGTAAGGAAACTGCCCTCCGTCTTCCACGAAAAGAAGGCCCAGATCAGCGCCACGGCGATCAGCAGGGCCAGCATCTTGTATTGGGTGAACAGCTGTTTGATACTGTGCGGTTTCATGCTGCGGGTTCCTTGTTTGCGGTGTTGGCGGCGGGTGCCGGGCGCTGGTCCAGCGCCGCCGCCAGCACGGTTTCCTGACTCAGGCCATCGTTGATAAAGTCGCCGCGCAGGCGGCCCTCGCCCATCACCAGCACGCGGTCGGACACGCCCAGCACTTCGGCCAGTTCCGACGAGACCATAATGATGGCCACGCCCCGGTCGGCCAGCGCCAGCATCAATTTGTAGATTTCATATTTGGCGCCCACGTCCACGCCGCGCGTGGGCTCGTCAAGGATCAGGACGCGCGGGCGCGTCAGCAGCATCTTAGCCAGCACGGCCTTTTGCTGGTTGCCGCCCGACAGGCTCGTAATGGGCAGCGACGGGCTGGCCGCCTTCAGCTCCAGCTGGGCGATCTCGCCGCGCACGGCCGTCAATTCCGCCTCGCCATCGATGCGCGTGGCGCGCGCGAATTGCTCCAGCACGGCCAGGGTGATGTTCTGCCCCACGTCGAGGTCCGGCACGATGCCGTAGTGCTTGCGGTCCTCCGGCACCATCGCCAGGCCCTTGGCGATGGCCTTTTGCGGCGAACCGGTATCGATTCTCCGGCCATCGAGCCACACTTCGGCCTCGCACGGCCCCTGGTAGGCGCCAAACAGGGCCGAGACGAGCTCCGTGCGCCCCGCCCCCACCAGACCGGCGATGCCGAGGACCTCGCCCTTGCGCAGGGTGAATGACACATCGTCGACGCGCTTGCGCTGCGGGTTGTCGGCGTCGATGCAAGTCACATGGCGCGCCTCGAACAACACCTCGCCAATGGCCGGCGGCTGCGCGCGCTGCGGATACAGCTGGCTCATTTCGCGGCCCACCATCTGCGCGATGATGCGTTCAACGTTCATCTGCGCCATCGGCGTGGTCGCGATATGCCTGCCGTCGCGGATGACGACGATAGTGTCGCAGATGGCCGCCACTTCATCGAGCTTGTGCGAAATGTAGATACAGGTGACGCCCTTGGCTTTCAACGCGCGCAGGATATCGAGCAGCACGGCGATTTCCGACGCCGTCAGCGACGATGACGGCTCGTCGAGTATCAGCAAGCGTGCATTCTTGTTGAGCGCCTTGGCGATTTCCACCAGTTGCTGGTGGCCGCCGCCGTAATTCATCACGGGCTGCGCCACGTTCAATTCGGGAATTTTCAGTTCGCGCAACAGCTCGTCGGCGCGCTTGTACATGGCTGCGTAATGCATGCGTCCGCCCGGCAGGGTCAGCTCGCGGCCCATGAAGATATTCTCGGCCACGGACAGCTGCGGCACCAGCATCAGCTCCTGGTGGATGATGATGATGCCCGCGTCTTCCGTGTCGCGGATCGATTGCGCGCGCAGGGGCTGGCCATCCCACAGTATGTCGCCGTCCCAGGTGCCATGCGGGTACACACCGGACAGCACCTTCATCAGGGTCGACTTGCCGGCGCCATTCTCGCCGCACAGGCCGATGCACTCGCCGGCCCGCACCTGCAGGTCGATGCCGTCAAGCGCGCGGACACCGCCAAACTGTTTGACGATGCCTTTCATTTCAAGCAGATATTCAGACATCTGAGCTCACATTCATTCACCAAGAAGCAAGAGAAATCAGGGGTCAGTCCCTGTGGGATCGGAGTGCGCCCCATTGGGGCGTACTCCCCCGGCGGGCCTGACCCCAGCTTTTAGTTGCCCAACTGAGCTTTGGTATAGAAGCCGTCGTCGACAAGAATGTTCACGTTCGCCTTGGTCAAGGGCGTAGGTTTCAACAGCACCGTGCTGACTTTTTTCAAGCCGTTGTCATAGCTGGAGTTGTAGGCCGGCTTTTCATTGCGCGCCAGTTGCACGGCCAGCTTGGCCGCTTCGGCGGCGATGGTTTTCAGCGGCTTGTAGACCGTCATCGACTGCGTGCCGGCGATCACGCGTTTCACCGCCGCCAGATCGGCATCCTGGCCCGAAACAGGCACCTTGCCTGCCAGTTTTTGCGCGGCCAGGGCCTGGATGGCGCCGCCGGCCGTGCCGTCGTTCGAGGCGACGATGGCGTCGATCTTGTTGCCGTTGGCCGTCAGCGCGTTTTCCACGATGGACAGCGCTTCGGTGGCGCTCCAGTCCTTCACCCACTGCTGGCCGACGATCTTGATATCGCCCTTGTCGATGAACGGCTTGAGCACCTTCATCTGACCTTCGCGCAGCATCTTGGCGTTGTTGTCGGTCGGCGAGCCGCCCAGCAGGTAGTAATTGCCCTTCGGTTGCAGCTTGGTCACGCCTTCGGCCTGCATCTCGCCCACTTTCTCGTTGTCGAACGAGATATACGCGTCGATATCGGCGTTCAGGATCAATCGGTCATACGACAGCACCTTGATGCCTGCCTTTTTCGCTTCCTTGACGGTGTTGTTCAATACCGTCGCATTGAACGGCACGATCACCAGCACGTCCACGCCGCGCGAGATCAGGTTTTCGATTTGCGAAATCTGACGCTGCTCGCTGGCGTCGGCCGATTGCACGAAGACCTTGGCGCCCTGCTTTTCGGCGGCGGCGATGAAGAAATCGCGGTCGCGCGTCCAGCGCTCCACGCGCAAGTCATCGATGGAAAAGCCGATCTTCGGGTTTTTTGCATCGGCCAGGGCGGCGCTGCTGCTCAATGCCAGCATGGCGGTCATGATGGCTGCACTGATGATCTTGTTCATTGTGTGTCTCCTTGTGGATTTTATTAACAACGTTTTTTCACTACGGGGTACTGCTGAAAAATTTGGTGATGCTGGTGTTGTCGGGTTACGCGCGAAGCGCTAACCCGACCTACGTGCGACTAATGGTTATGACGGGGCAGGGTCTGTCCCACGGCGCGGTATTTCAGCGCCAGCTCCATGCAGGCGCCCGTTTCCAGCTGGCCCACGCTGGCGCGGTAGATTTCCTGCCATGGCGTGGCGCTGTCGTTGACCGGCGGCGGCAGCTCTTTGGCGCGGCGCGCCAGTTCAAACGCATCGACCAGCATGTCGCACTGGCCCCCATTCAAGTCCACGCGGATCATGTCGCCCGTGCGCAGCAGCGCCAAGCCGCCGCCCACGGCGCTTTCCGGCGAGGCGTTCAAAATCGAGGGACTGTCCGAGGTGCCCGACTGGCGCCCATCACCCAGGGTCGGCAGGTTCAGAATGCCGGCCTTGAGAAGGGCATCGGGCGGCTGCATGTTGACCACTTCGGCCGAACCGGGCCAGCCCACGGGACCGGCGCCGCGCATGACCAGCATGCAGCTGTCGTCGATGCCAAGCGCCGGATCGTTGATGCGCGCGTGGTAGTCGGACGAACCATCAAAGACGATGGCGCGCGCCTCGAACACGCCTTCGCTGCCGGGGCGCGACAGGTAGCGCTCGCGGAAGGCGGGCGAAATCACGCTGGTCTTCATGATGGCGAAATCGAACAGGTTGCCCTGCAAGGCCATGAAACCGGCCTTTTCCTTCAGCGGCGCGGCAAACGGGCGGATCATCTCGCGGTCCGCGCTTTCGCGCCCGGCCAGGTTCTCCGCCATGCTCCGGCCCGTGACGGTGGCGCGCTGCGCGTGCAACAACCCCGCCTGCAGCAGTTCCCACATCACGGCCGGCACGCCGCCGGCGCGGTGGAAGCGCTCGCCCAGGTATTTGCCGGCCGGCTGCATGTTCAACAGCAGCGGCACGTCGTAGCCATGCGCCATCCAGTCGCTTGACGCCAATTCCACGCCCGCATGGCGCGCCATGGCCATCAGATGCGGCTGGGCGTTGGTGGAGCCGCCGATGGCGGCGTTGACGATGATGGCGTCCAAAAACGCCTCGCGCGTGAGGATGCTCGACGGGCGCACGTCGTCATGCGCCATGCCGACGATGCGACGCCCCGTTTCGTAGGCGATCTGGCCCCGTTCGCGGTACGGCGCGGGAATGGCCGAGCAGCCCGTCAGGGACATGCCCAGCGCCTCGGCCAGCGCATTCATGGTCGATGCCGTGCCCATGGTGTTGCAGTGGCCGGCCGACGGCGCCGAGGCGGCGGCGATCTGCAGGAATTTGTCGTTGTCGATCAGGCCGGCGGACAGCTGGCGGCGGCCCTTCCAGATGGCCGCGCCAGAACCCACCAGTTCGCCGTCCATCCAGCCATCGAGCATGGGCCCGCCCGACAGCACGATGGCGGGAATGTCCACCGTGGCGGCGGCCATCAGCTGGGCCGGCGTGGTCTTGTCGCAACCCGTCGTCAGCACCACGGCGTCGATCGGGTAACCATGCAGGATTTCCACAAGGCCCAGATACGCCAGGTTGCGGTCCAGCGCGGCCGTCGGACGGCGGCAGTTTTCAAAGATCGGGTGCAGCGGGAATTCCATCGGGATGCCGCCCGCATCGCGGATGCCGTCGCGCACGCGCTGGGCCAGTTCCAGGTGGATGCGGTTGCAGGGGCTGATATCGCTGCCGCTTTGCGCAATACCGATGATGGGCCGGCCCGAACGCAGCTCCTCGGCCGTGATCCCGTAGTTCATGAAGCGCTCCAGGTACAGCGCCGTCATGTCGATGTGGTCGGGATTGTCGAACCAGTCCTGCGAGCGGAAGCGCCGCGACTGGCGATTGTTTGGGGTACTCATGCGCCGTACCAGCCTGCGTCGACATAGTATTCGCGGCCGGCGCACTTGGCCGCGTTGTCCGACGCGAGGAACAGCGCCAGCGCCGCCACGTCTTCCGGCTCCACGCGCAGCTGCAGGCATTGCCCCTGCAGGATCACGGCTTCCGCCTCCGGCGTATGCCACAGTTTTTCCTGGCGCGGCGTGCGCACGGCGCCGGGAATGATGCAATTGACGCGGATGCCGTCGACGCCCAGGTCGCGCGCCAGACCGCGCGTCAAGCCCTCGATACCGGCTTTCGCCGTCATGTAGATCGACAGGCGCGCTTGCGCCAGGTGCCAGGAAATCGACCCCAGGTTGAGGATCACGCCGCCGCCCTTGGCGCGCATGGCCGGCGCCACAGCCTGGGCGCAGAAATACTGGTGGCGCAGGTTGACGGCAATGCGCTCGTCCCAGTAGGCGGGCGTGACGTCCTGCAGCTGGTGGCGGTCGTCATTGGCCGCGTTGTTGATAAGGATATCCGTAGCGCCCGCGCTGTGTTCGATCTCGGCGAAGGTGGCGACCAGGGCGCCCAGATCCGTCAGGTCGCAGTAGCGGAAAACGGGCGGCTGCGGCAGGTCGGCCAGCTTTTCCTGCAGCGCCAGCGACGCTTCGCGGGCGATGTCGAGAAAGGTGACGTAGGCGCCTTGGCGCGCGAACGCCTCGACGATGGCCACGCCGATGCCGGTGCCGCCGCCCGTGATGACGACGCGCTGGCCTGCCAGGCTGGGGTAGATTGCATGTTGCATGGTGTCTCTCTTTTTAGGAACGCATAACCAAACCTACTGCGCGTCGAGATTTGCGGCCTCCGATGCTCACTGACTCGGCGTCCCCGTGCATGCGCACAGCTCCGCTACTCAGCCACAACTCTCATCCGCTCGCTACGGTTTTGTTAAGCGTTCTTAGTTAATAAATAATCAAAGCAAACCGCGTTGGGCCAGGTTCTGGTACAGCGCGCGCACGCCGAACGTCCAGGGAGGAATCGCATCGCAGCGCTGCACTTCGTTGACCAGCGCGCCCAGCGCGGCGCTGGCAATCGTCACCCGGTCGCCCAGGTGGTGCGTGAAGCCGCCGCCCTGCGCGCCGCGGTCCTTCACGGGCGAGAACATGGTCCCCAGGAACAGCATGAAACCGTCCGGATACTGGTGGTACTGGCCTGCCGTTTGCCGCACCAGGTCCAGTGGGTCACGGCTGATCTCGCGCATAAAGCTGGCGCCTTCGAGCACAAAGCCATCGGCCGCGCCTTCGATCAGCAGCGACACTTCCGCCTGGCGCACGGTGTCGAGCGTGAAGTGTTCGTCGAACAGGCGGATGAAGGGGCCGATGGCGCAGGAACCGTTGTTATCCTTGGCCTTGCCCAGCAAGAGGGCACTGCGCCCTTCGATGTCGCGCAGGTTGACGTCATTGCCCAAGGTCGCCCCCAGCACCTCGCCGCGGCTGTTGACGGCCAGGACGATCTCGGGCTCCGGGTTGTTCCAGGCGGACGATGGCAGCAAGCCCACCTGCGCGCCGCAGCCCACCGACGACATCGGCTGCGCCTTGGTAAACACTTCCGCATCGGGGCCGATGCCCACTTCCATGTACTGCGACCAGGCCCCGCGCTGCTGCAGCTGCTGTTTCAAGCGCTGCGCCGCGTCCGAGCCGGGCTTCAATGCGGACAAGTCGCCGCCCAGGGTCATTTGCAGGGCGGCGCGCAGGCTCGCCGCGCGTGCCGCGTCGCCGCCCGCCTGTTCCTCGATCACCCGTTCGAGCAAGCTGACGGCGAAGGTCACGCCGCATGCCTTGACAGCCTGCAGGTCGCACGGCGCCAACAGCAGCGGCGCGCCGGCCGGCGCGGCCAGTGCCTGCTCCAGCAGTTCCTGCACGGGGCCGAGCGCAATACCGGGCGCATGGCGGGCGATATCGAGCGCATCGCTACGCTCGAACAGCTCGGCCACCGTCGCCACCGTTTGCGTGAGGTCGACCACCTCGCCACCGCGCACGACGACGACGCAAGGGCCGTCACGCCAGATGCGGCCGATGAGGAGGGCCTGCGCCAGGTCGGCGGGCAACAGGGAGGCGGGGGAAATCGGCTGCATGGCAAGCTTTCAAAGGGACGTGATGGGAAGGCAATCGGTCAAGTTCGGAGCGATTCTGCGCGCCGCCCTGTGTCGCCGCAATTACGAAAATCACCAAATTGAATGATGATTATTGGTATTGCAGTGCACCAAAAAAAGCCGCCGCGCGGTCCCCGTTTCTGCCCTGTCAGCAGGCGGGAAGCAGGGTTATGGCGCATTGCATCAATTGATCGATCGATATCGTTTTGGATATCGCCAATGCGAAAAAAGTGATTGGTGAGGGATGGATGGACAAACTAGTATCAGCCGTGGCCTGCAATCGGCCATCCGCACGGAGCCCGCCCACTGGGACGACGGCCCTGGCACATTCAACTATCGAAGACGGTGGAGACCTGAAATGAAAACAACAATGAAAATGCTGACCGCGAGCCTGGCGCTGGCCATCTCCGGCATGGCCGTAATGCCCATGGCAAGCGCCGCCGACAAGGGCGCGATCGGCATCTCGATGCCAACCAAGTCATCCATGCGCTGGATCGCCGATGGCGACAACATGGTCAAGGTATTCAAGGAGCGCGGCTACAAGACGGACTTGCAGTTTGCCGACGACGATATCCCGAACCAGCTGGCGCAGGTGGAAAACATGATCACCAAGGGCGCCAAGGTGCTGGTGATCGCCGCCATCGACGGCACCACCTTGTCGAACGTGCTGCAAAAGGCGGCCGACAAGGGCATCAAGGTCATTTCGTATGACCGCCTGATCCGCGGCACGAAAAACATCGACTACTACGCCACCTTCGACAATTTCCAGGTCGGCGTGCTGCAAGCGGGCTATATCGAATCGGCGCTGAAACTCAAGGAAGGCAAGGGCCCGTTCAACATCGAGCTGTTCGGCGGCTCGGCCGATGACAACAACGCGCACTTCTTCTACAACGGCGCGCTGTCGGTGCTGAAACCCTACATCGACAGCGGCAAGCTGGTGGTGCGCTCGAAGCAGATGGGCATGGAAAAGGTCGCCACCCTGCGCTGGGACGGCGCCGTGGCGCAGGCGCGCATGGACAACCTGCTCAGCGCATACTACGGCAATGCGCGCGTCGACGCGGTGCTGTCGCCGTATGACGGCTTGAGCATCGGCATCCTGTCGTCGCTCAAGGGCGTCGGCTACGGCACGCCGAAACAACCGTTCCCCGTCGTGACAGGCCAGGATGCGGAAATCCCGTCGGTGAAATCGATCATCCGCGGCGAACAGGCATCGACCGTGTTCAAGGACACGCGCGAACTGGCCAAGGTGACGGCCAACATGGTCGACGCGATGATGTCGGGCAAAGTCCCGACCGTCAACGATACCAAGACCTATAACAACGGCGTGAAAGTCGTGCCGTCCTACCTGTTAAAACCGGTCACCGTCGACAAGGCGAACTGGAAGCAGGTACTCGTCACCGGCAGCGGCTACTACACGGAAGCGCAAGTGAAATAAGCATCGACGGTACTGAAGGCCCGGCGCTGCCGGGCCTTTCGCTTCATGCACGATCAAGAACAAGACTGCCGCACGACCGGCGCCGACCAGCGCGGCCGTGCCAGAGAGGTTATATGACGAACACTATCCTGGAAATGCGCGGGATACGCAAAACATTCCCGGGCGTCGTTGCGCTCGACAATGTCAACCTGCGGGTACGCAGCGGCGAAATCCACGCCATCGTCGGCGAAAACGGCGCCGGCAAATCGACCCTGATGAAAGTGCTGAGCGGCGTCTACGGCCATGGCAGCTATACGGGCGACATCGATTACCTGGGCCAGACGCGGCACTTCCGCGGCATCAAGGACAGCGAAGAAATCGGCATCATCATCATCCACCAGGAACTGGCGCTGGTGCCCCAGTTGTCGATCGCCGAGAATATCTTCCTCGGCAACGAGCCGGCCCGCATGGGTGTCATCGACTGGGAATACGCGCAAGCGAAGACGCGCGAACTGCTGCACAAAGTCGGCCTGAAAGAGTCCCCGGACACCCTGATCACCAACCTGGGCGTGGGCAAGCAGCAACTGATCGAAATCGCCAAGGCGCTGTGCAAGGACGTCAAGCTGCTGATCCTCGACGAGCCGACGGCCAGCCTGAACGAGAGCGACAGCGCAGCCCTGCTCGACCTGCTGCTGGGCCTGAAAGCCCAGGGCATCGCCTCCATCCTGATCTCGCACAAGCTCAATGAAATTTCCAGAGTCGCCGATGCCATCACGGTGCTGCGCGACGGGAACACGGTCGACAGTTTCGACTGCCGCATGGAGCCAGTCAGCGAAGACCGCATCATCGAAAAAATGGTCGGGCGCGAGATGGCCGACCGCTATCCACCGCGCACGCCCACCATCGGCGAGACCATTTTCGAAGTGCGCGATTGGCGCGTGTTCCATCCCGAGCATGCCGAGCGCCCTGTCATCAAGGGCATCAACATGCACGCCAGGAAGGGCGAGATCATCGGCATCGCCGGCTTGATGGGCTCCGGGCGCACGGAACTGGCGATGAGCATTTTCGGGCGCGCCTACGGACAGCGCATCAGCGGCACGGTGCTGAAGAACGGCCAGGAAATCGACGTCAGCACCATCGGCAAGGCGATCGCGCATGGCCTTGCGTATGTCACGGAAGACCGCAAGGGCCTGGGCCTGATCCTGGAAGAGGACATCCAGAAGAATACCAGCCTGGCCAACCTGGACGCAATTTCGAAGCGCATGGTGATCGACGAGCAGCGTGAATTCAGCGTGGCCGAGGAGTTCCGCCGCAAGCTCAAGACCCGTTGCTCGAGCGTGGCGCAGAAAGTGGTCAACCTGTCCGGCGGCAATCAGCAGAAAGTGGTGCTGGCAAAGTGGCTGTTTTCGCGCCCCGACATCCTGATCCTCGATGAACCGAGCCGCGGTATCGACGTGGGCGCCAAATACGAGATCTACAGCATCATCAGCGAGCTGGCCGCCGAAGGCAAATGCATCATCATGATTTCGTCGGAAATGCCGGAATTGCTGGGCATGTGCGACCGGATCTATGTCATGAACGAAGGCCGCTTCGCGGCAGAACTGAGCGCAGCAGAAGCATCGCAAGAGCGAATCATGCGCGCGATCGTTACACACGGAGAAAACAATGGACAATAAACTGACAGCGGGAACGGCGGCAGGCGCGCCAGCGGCCGCACCGCAAGTGAAAAGCTATGCCGGCTTTTTGAAGAACAATATGCGCGACTACGGCATGCTGCTCTCCCTGATCGTCATCATGGGCTTTTTCCAGTACATGACCGACGGCACCCTGATGCAGCCGCTGAACCTGACCAACCTGGTGCTGCAAAACAGCTACATCGTCATCATGGCACTGGGCATGCTGATGGTCATCGTGGCCGGCCATATCGATTTGTCCGTCGGTTCGGTGGTCGGCTTCGTCGGTGCGTTGGCTGCCGTCCTGATCGTCAACTACAACATGAACTTTGTCGCCGCCAGCATCATCTGCCTGCTGGCCGGCGCCGTCATCGGCGGCGCGCAAGGCTATTTTGTCGCCTTCTTCAAAATCCCCTCCTTCATCGTCACCCTGGCCGGCATGCTGGTATTCAAGGGCCTGACCCTGGCACTGCTGGCTGGCCAGTCGGTCGGCCCCTTCCCGGAAGGCTTCCAGATGCTCAGCTCGGGCTTCCTGCCCGACCCGTTCGGCGGCGAAAACCTGCGCGGCTTTTCCCTGCTGCTGGGCGTGATCGCCGCAGCGGCGCTGATCATCACCTCGCTGCGCAGCCGCACCAAGCAACTGAAACACGGCATGGAAAACGAGCCGCGCGCCTTCTTCCTGCTGAAAAACGCCATCTTCGCCGCCGTGATGGTGTATTTCAGCTACCTGCTGGCGTCGTACCGCGGCTTTCCCAACGTGCTGGCCGTGATGTCGCTGCTCATCGTCGCCTACACCTTCATTACCAACCGCACCGTACTGGGACGCCGCGTGTATGCGGTGGGCGGCAATGAGAAGGCGGCGCGCCTGTCCGGCATCAAGACGGAACGGGTCAGCTTCTACACCTTCGTCAACATGGGCATGCTGGCCGCGCTGGCCGGTTTGATCTTCGCGGCGCGCCTGAACACGGCCACGCCGAAAGCGGGAACAGGTTTCGAGCTGGACGTGATCGCCGCCTGCTTCATCGGCGGCGCCTCGGCTTCGGGCGGCGTGGGCAAGGTGATGGGCGCCGTCATCGGCGCCTTCATCATGGGCGTGATGAACAACGGCATGTCCATCATGGGCATCGGCATCGACTACCAACAGGTAATCAAGGGCCTGGTGCTGCTGGCGGCCGTGTTCATCGACGTCATCAACAAGAACAAGTAGACCGGTTCGAGCCTTAGGGGGCTCTGGCCGGCGTTCGCGCCGGCCTTTTTATTTGGCCGCCAGGCGCGCCGCGCGGTCCCCCCACCACGCCGCTTCCTCGAACACGGAAAAGCCCGACAAATCCGCATGCGCAAACAGAATTGCGCCATCGTGCTCGCGCAGCGCCTTCAAGCCCGCATTGCTGCGAAATCCTGGCAACGGTGCCGCCATGGCGTGGCCACGCACGGTGATGTCGACACGTTCCACGCAGCTGACAAAGTCGCGCCCATACGCCGTCTTCAAATCGATGCTGGCCAGCGCCAGCAATTGCTCGGGCGTGGCCACATCTAACCACTTGCGCGCTTCCTGCGGCGTGCGGTCGGACAGGGCCACATAGGCGCTGAAGACGGTTTTCTCGGGCGGGCGAACGCGGATGTCCTGGTGCGTGGAGACGACATAGCCGAGGCCCGGTTCCTGGTACACCACGTTGTCCCAGCACAGCGGCGCATGCGGCAATTCGTCGGGAAAGCGTTTCAGTAAAAAATTCGCCACCAACCACGGCGCATACGCGGGCGTATCGCGTTTGAGGTCGAAGCCATAGCTGGCGATGTCGTTGACCACGCGCGCCGCCACATACAAGGGCATGGCGCAGATGGCCTTGCGCGCCTTGACCAGGTAGGTGCGCGGCTGGCCGTCGACCAGGTCCAGGCACAGCGCCTCCACGCCCTGTTCCGTCGTCTGCACGGAAACTACCGTGCCTGCATGACGTTTGACACCCGACGCCTGCTCCATGGCCGTGGCGACCGGTTGCATGCCGCCCGGCCAGGTCAGCCAGGCGCCGTTGCCGGCATTGGCAGCCTGTCCCCAGCGGCTGCAGTAGTAATGCAGGCCGGCCCAGGCCGAGACCTGGTCGTAGCGCGTGCCGTAATCGTCACGGCAGCAGTAATTCAAATACCAGTGCAGAGTGGGCGAGGTATAGCCTTCGCGCTCCATCCACTGCTTCAAGGTGATGCTGTCCAGCGCCTGCCAGGCCGGGTCTTGCGACGATGCCACTGTCGGGAACACGAAGACGCGTTTGCCGTCGTTGCCATGCGCCTGGCGCAGGCGCCGCACCTCGGCAAAGAAACGCTCGTGTTGCGCCAGTTCTTCGGCAGAAACGCCTTCGGTGGGAATGAAGCCATCCTGCCAGTGGCCGTTGAACAGCAGGCGCTCCTCGGGCGCGTGCAGGATGTAACGCTCGTCGTAAGTCGGCTTTTCCGCCATGGGGTCGCGCTGGATGATACCCAGGTCGAACAGGATCTCGCGCACATGGGTCGATTCGGGCGAAGGCAGCGGCAGATAGTGGCCGCCTGTCGGATAGGCCAGGTCGCCGAACTGCCCACCGGCCGCGTTGCCGTACGGCTGGGGACCATCGATCATGAGGAAGTCCTGGTCACCCAGTTTATTCAAGCGCCAGGCGGCCGTCAGGCCGGCGATACCGGAGCCGAGAATCGCCACGTCGGTGGTGACGGTTGCCGAGGGCGCCGGCAGCGCCGTGCGCTCGCGCAGCAGCTTGCGCAAATAATGCCCCTCGCTGCGGCCCGGATACAGCACCTTGGGCGTGATTTCCTGCCAGCGCAGATACGCGGCGATGCTGCCGATGCCAGCGACGGCCGCTGCCGTGCCGCCGGCGGCCCACAGCATGAAGGAACGGCGCTGCATCAGCGGATCACCCGGTTCCAGTCCTGCTCGAATTCATGCACGAGCGACTGGGTATTCAGGCGATTCGGCGCCATGGGCAACGGCTGCATGTCGGGCGGGAAGATGAACATTTCGCGCGTGGTGTCCGCATTCAGGTAGCGCATGGGCAGGCGATAGTTGGTGGGCGGTTTGTAGTCGAGCTGGGGTGAAGCGAGGATAAATCCCCATTCGCCGAACGAGGGCACGTAGGCGTGATAGGGCCAGGTGCGCATGCCCACTTCGCGCAGGGTCGAATTGATGGTCCAGTAGGCGTGCGGCGCAAAGAACGGCGACGTCGATTGCACCACCATCAAGCCCTTGGCGGCCAGGTGTTTTTTCACCAGGTCGTAGAACGGCACCGAATACAGTTTTCCGAGCGCGAAGCTGGACGGATCGGGGAAATCGACGATTGCCGCGTCGAACATGTCGCCGTTGTTGCGCAGCCAGACGGCGGCATCGGCATTAACTACGGTAACCCGCTTGTCCGAGAACGAATTGTTGTTCAGCTTTGCCAGTTCCGGGCGCGTGGTAAACGCGGCCGTCATGGCGGGGTCGAGGTCGACGACGGTGACGTGTTCGACGTGGGGATAACGCAGAATTTCGCGCAGGGCCAAGCCATCGCCGCCGCCCAGCACCAGCACGCGGCGCGCCCAGGGCAACGCTTCCAGCACGGGGTGCACCAGCGCCTCGTGATAGCGGTACTCGTCGCGCGAAGAAAACTGCAGGTTGCCGTTGATGTACAGCCGCGTATCGTCCTTCCAGCGCGTGATCACCAGGCGCTGGTAGGGCGTGGTGGTCGAGTACACGATCTGGTCGCCGAACAGGCCGTGCTCGCCCCAGGCCACCATGCGGTCCGACATGGCAAAGCCGGCCACCAGCACCAGCATCACGGCGCAAGCGCGCAGGAAGCGCCCCGTGAGGTTCTTCAGTTCCGCGCGGAACACCCAGATCGTCCACAGGCCCACGCCCACGTTGAGCATGCCGAACAGGAAACCCGTGCGCACAAGTCCCAGGTACGGCGACAGCACCAGCGGAAACAGCAGGGAAACGGCCAGCGCGCCCAGGTAATCGAAGGTCAGCACGCGGCTGACCAGCTCAGAAAACTCCGTCTGGCGCGAGTTCAGGGCGCGCATCACCAGCGGCACTTCCATGCCGACCAGTGCGCCGATCAGGAACACCATCACATACAATAAGGTGCGAAATGGCGCGGCCATCCACGAAAAGGTCATGAACAGGATGGCGGCCGACAGGCCGCCGATCAAGCCCACGGCTAGTTCGATGTCGACGAAACGCGAGAGCACGTCGTCGTCGCGTACATATTTTGAAAAGTGAGCGCCCACACCCATTGCGAACAAGTAGCAGCCGATGATGGTGGAAAACTGCAGAATGGAGTCGCCGAGCAGGTAGCTGGACATGGCTCCGGCGATCAGCTCATACGCGAGGCCGCAGGAGGCGACCACGAAGACGGACAAAATCAGAATCTTTTTGTTCATGGGGCTTTTTTTTGTTCTAATATGCGTTGACGTTATCAAATACTCATTGTAAGGAATGCCGTGCCCGCCATCCTAAACTATCTGATCCATCTTTTACTGGCCGCCGGGCTGCTGATTGTATTTTTTATCATCTACACGCGCGTCACGCCGTATAACGAAGTGCTGCTGATCCGCCAAGGAAATCAGGCGGCAGCCCTGTCGCTGGGCGGCGCCATGCTGGGCTTTTCCGCCACGATCGCCTCGTCCCTGATGCACACGGCCGACTATCAGCAGTTCTTCGCCTGGGCCTTCGGCGCCATGGTGGTGCAATTGCTCGCCTATGTGGTCACCACGCGCCTGCTGCGCATGTCGAAAGACCAGATCGAATCGAACAACAGTGCCTTCGGCGGCCTGCTGGCCGCCATTTCCCTGTCGATCGGCGCCATCAACGCCGCTTGCATTTCCTGACGTTTTACCTCATTCAAGGACACCATCATGAGCCTCGGCAGCTTTATCAAGAAGCAGTTTATCGACGTACTGCAGTGGAACGAAGAGACGGAAGGCGTGCTGGCCTGGCGTTTTCCCATGCAGGATTTCGAGATTCAGAACGGCGCCATCCTGAATGTGCGCGAATCGCAAGTGGCCGTCTTCGTCAATGAAGGCAAGATCGCCGACGTCTTCGGTCCCGGCACGCACAAGCTGACGACGCAAACCCTACCGCTGCTGACCAACCTGAAAAACTGGGACAAGCTGTTCGATTCGCCCTTCAAGTCGGACGTGTATTACTTCAGCACCCGCGTGCAGACGGGCCGCAAGTGGGGCACGCCACAGCCGATCACCATCCGCGACAAGGATTTCGACATGATCCGCGTGCGCGCCTTCGGCATGTATTCGTACCGCATCGCCGACGCCCGCACCTTCTTCACCGAAATCAGCGGCACGCGCGAAGTGTATACGCGCGACGAAGTGGAAGATCAATTGCGCGGCATTTTGATGTCGAGCATGGCCAGCTCGCTGGGCGGCGCGAATGTCCCCTTCCTCGACATGGCGGCCAACCAGGCGCTGATGGCGCAGGAGGTCAAGGATGGCCTAGCGCAGGCGTTTTCCCGCTACGGCGTGGGCCTCGATGAATTCAACGTGGCCAGCATCAGCCTGCCCGAGGAATTGCAGGCGGCGCTCGACGAACGTATTTCCGCCGGCATGAAGGGCGGCCTGGGCGCCGACAAGATGAGCGGCTACACGAAATTCCAGGTGGCCAACGCGATCCCGCTGGCGGCGCAGAACGAAGGCGGCATGGCCGGCATCGGCGCCGGTCTCGGTGCCGGACTGTCGATCGGCCAGGTGATGGCGCAAAGTATGGGCAATGCGCTGCAGCAGCCCGCCCCAGCGCCAGCTCCGGCAGCGCCACCGGCCCCCGCGGAAGAACCGATCGAGGCGCGCCTGGAAAAGCTCAAGGGTCTGCTCGACAAGGGGCTCATTTCGCCGGCCGACTACGACGGCGCCAAGGCTGAACTGCTGAAAAAACTGATCGGCTAAGCGCGACTGCATGCAAACTGTTTCCTGTCCCAGCTGCGGCGCGGAAGTCCGCTTCCGCTCGCACGCTTCCGTACTCGCCGTGTGCGAGTACTGCCACAGCACCATCCTCAAGGACGCCGATTCCGTCAGGGACGTGGGCAAGATGTCGGCCGTCCTGGAAGACTATTCGCCGATCCAGATCGGCACGGCCGGCGTGCACGATGGCGTGCACTTCACCGTCGTCGGGCGCATCCAGCAGCGCTACAGCGCCGGTACGTGGAACGAGTGGTATCTGCTGTTCGACGACGCCAGCACGGCGTGGCTGGGCGACTCGTCCGGCCTGTACACCCTGACGCGCGTACGCAGCACGCAAGACGCGCTGCCTGCCTTTGCCGAGCTGGCGCCGGGCAGGCGCTACACGATCTGCGGCGAACCGTACACGGCGGCCGAGATCCGCAGCGCCGAATGCATCGCCGGCCAGGGAGAATTGCCCTTCAAGGTGGGCGCTGGCTGGCGCATCCAGGTGGCGGACTTCCGCAACTACGCCAGCTTTGTCACGCTCGACTATACGGATGGCCCGCAACCCATCGTCTACCAGGGCGTGGCCGTCACCCTGGACAGTTTGAAGTGCCAGCTGCTGCGCGACGACGATACCATCGCCAGGAGCGCTGGCAAGTACCGCGGCAAGCTCGATGCCCTCGACTGCCCGTCCTGCGGCAGCGGCATCCAATATGTGCCCGGCGCTGCAGCGCAGCTGGTGTGTCCCGCCTGCCATGCGCAACTCGACGCCAGCGGTCCGGAAGCGCAGGTGCTGGCCATCGGCAAGCAGGTGCACGACAACGCCGACCTCACCCTGGAGCTGGGCGCCAGCGCGAAGATCAACAATGTGGATTTCACGGTGATCGGCATGATGCGCCGCGCCGACGACGAAGGCAGCGAGTGGAACGAATACCTGCTGTATGGCGCGCGCGCCGGCTTCTTCTGGCTGGTGGAAACCGACGATGGCTGGTCGCGCTCGAACGTGCTGCCGAACTGGCCCAACTGGGCCTCATTGGACGCCGATACCTGCACGCTCGATGGCGCCACCTACCGCAAACTGTATGACTACGGCTCGCAGGTCGTGTATGCGGCGGGTGCCTTCAACTGGAAGGTGGCCGTCGGCGACAGCACGCGCGTGTTTGAATTCGAGCAGGGACAGACCAAACTGGCGGCGGAGCTCACCGGCGAGGAAATGACCTGGTCGCGCTCCGCGCCCGTCGCCCATGACCAGATGGCCGCCTGGTTCGGCAGCGCCTTCCATGGCGGCGCCAACGTGCAGAATATCCAGCTCAGTCATCGCGGCATCGCCAAGGTCTTCATCGTCATCGTGCTGGTCTTGAATGCGATCCCCATGTTTGTCTCATTCTCCAGCACCCTGATGTGGAGTTTGCTGGGCTGCCTGGCGCTATTCCTACCGGCCGCTTTTCTCGACAAGAATGCAAAGAATCCCCCATGAGTAAATACGTGATCTACGCCCTGATGGTGACCTTCAGTGTCACCGCCGCCAACTGGGTGCGCATGTTCAAGGTGGCCGGCAGTAGCAGCGGCAGCAGCTGGAGTTCGCGTACGGGCAGCGGCGGCGGCAGCTATGGCGGCGGCTCCAGCGGCGGCAGCCACAAGTAAGCATGACAGCCACACCGCATCTGCCCCTAGGCACCCATTTTCTGGCGGACCTGTCGGGCATCGCACCGGAACGCCTGCGCGATGGCGCCGCGCTCGATCGCCTGTTGCGCGACGCGGCCGTCGCGGCCGGCGCCCAGGTGCTGCACAGCCATTTCCACAGCTTTGGCGCCGGCCAGGGCGTCACGGGCGTGGTGCTGCTGGCCGAATCGCACATCTCCATCCACACCTGGCCGGAATGCGGCTTTGCCGCCGTCGATATCTTCATGTGCGGCGCAGCCCGGCCGCAACTGGCGCTCGACGCCATCAAGGATGCGCTGCAGGCGACGCACTGCCAGCTGCAATCGGTGCGGCGCGCGCCACCCGGGCATTCCTAGCGCCGCTGGTGGATCGCGGGGGGATCGCTTACACTGTCGGCTCATATCCCAACCGTGACTCCCATGCGCCGTTCCGCCCTCCTTGCCCTGCCCCTGCTGCTGCTGGTCTCCGCCTGCAACGACTACACGGCGCCCAGCCTGTACCAGGCCACCACGCCCGAGTGCAAGACGTGGACGGAGGGTTCACGCTTCGAGCTGCCGCGCGGTATCAGCGTATATGCCACACCGCCTGTCACCCTGAAGGATGGCGGCACCGAGCTGGCGCTGATTTTTACTCTTCCCATCGGCACGCAAGCCAGCTTCACGCGTCTGTCCTTCCTGCTGGAAGAACCAAAACAGCAGCCCTTCGCCGAAGCCAAGGTGCTGACCATCTACCAGCGCGGCATGAACCGCAAGGCGGAAATCGTCGACGTCATCGAGCAGCTGCCCATCATGTTTTCCGCCGTCGGTTCCAGCGCCGAAACCCAGTGGCGCCTGCGCCTGCAACTGCCGCGCCAGCTGCCGCAGCGCTTTGATTTATCCATGCCCGACATGCTCGTCGCCGGCAAGCGCTACCCGGTGCGCACGTTTACGTACCGCTATTTCCCCGAGCGCAGCGCTTACGGCATGTGCAGCTAATGTTGACGGCGGCGCGCGCCGCTGGCACACTGGCGTTTTCCCTCACACAACAGGAGTAGACAACATGCGCCATTCGGATACTGCCGTGCTGTCGGCTGCCTGATCACGGTCTTTCCCCGCTAAGACCCTTAGCCCGCAATTGCCCATACGCGTGATCGCGTAGCCGACTTCCCTTTCTTTCGTGCCAGTCATAACGACTGGCGGTGCCTGCACGCGCAGGCTTCATGTCCGCACGCGGACGACAGAATTTGGAATCACGCTACCATGATCGCATTCGATTTTGCGCAACTACGCCTTATCGGGCTGCAGCAGGCCATCGCCGGCGCAGCCACCCAACTCGACTTATCATCCCCTGCCGCACAACTGCTGCGCGTGAGCGCCGTCCACCGCGACAGCATTCTCGTGCACGACGGCAGCCGGGAACACCCGGCGCAGGTACTGCCGCGCCTGTTGCACGAGCTGCTGGCGCAAGACACCGTCCTCACGGTCGGCGACTGGGTCGCCGCCGAACACGATGCTCACGGCGCGCTGTGGATAACGGCGCACTTATCCCCAGTCACACAAATCGCCCGACGCGGCAATGACGGCCGGCGGCAAGTGCTCGCCAGCAATGTCGATACGGCCCTGCTGGTAATGGGACTGGACGGGGATTTCAACCCACGCCGGCTGGAACGCTATCTGGCCATCGTGCTGGCGACCCAGGTCAGCCCCGTGGTGGTGCTGAGCAAGGCCGACGTGGCCGACGACGTGCCGGGCAAGCTGGCGCAGCTCAAACAGCGCCTGCCGTCCCACGTGCCCCTGTTTGCCATCGATACGCGCCATGCGTATGACGTGGCCATCCTGGAACCGTGGCTGGGTGCCGGCCAGACCCTGGTGCTGCTCGGTTCATCGGGCGCCGGCAAGTCCAGCCTGACCAATACCCTGTCTGCGGCGCAGCAGGCCACCAACGGCGTGCGCCATGGCGATGGGCGCGGACGGCATACGACGACGGCGCGCTCGCTGCACCTGTGCGCCAGCGGCGCCTGCATCATCGATACGCCGGGCTTGCGCAGCTGGCAGGCCGACGCCGATGCGCAGACCCTGGCGGCCACGTTTGACGACATCGCGGCGCTCGCCTCGACGTGCCAGTTCCGCGACTGCCAGCACGCCAGCGAACCAGGCTGCCAGGTGCGCGGCGCCGTCGATGCGGATCGGCTGCGCAATTATCACAAGCTGCTGCGCGACGCCCGGCGCGGCGAGGAAACGCCGCTCGAGCGCATCGCCGCGCGCGCCAAGTGGAAGACGATATTGAAGGCGGGGCAGGAAAGGAGCAGGCAGAAGCGCCAGGAATAGCCGTCAAAGCATAAAAAAAGGCAGCCCGAAGGCTGCCTTTCTTGTTGCTGGCTCGCTGATTACAGCTTGCGCAGCTTCTGGATCGCTGCCAGCTGCGCAATCGCGCTGGCCAGCTCGGCTTGCGCTTGCGCGTAGTCGATGCCCGAATCCTTGTTGTGGATATTTTCTTCCGCCAACTTCTTCGCTTCCAGCGCTTTCGCTTCGTCGAGGTCGTGACCGCGGATGGCGGTATCGGCCAGGACGGTCACGGTATCCGGTTGCACTTCCAGCAGGCCGCCGGCAACGAAGACGAACTCTTCTTCAGCCTGGCCGACTACCTTGATGCGGACCGCGCCCGGACGGATGCGGGTAATCAAAGGCGTGTGGCGTGGGTAGATACCCAGCTCGCCCTGTTCACCCGGCAACGCGACGAATTCTGCTTCGCCTGAAAAAATCAGTTCTTCAGCGGAAACCACGTCAACGTGAATTGTGTGTGCCATGTGTGTCCTATCGGGTTGAAGAACCCCGCCGTGTAACGGGCGGGGTTAGGCCCAGACTTAACTTAGTTAAGTTTCTTGGCTTTTTCGATTGCTTCTTCGATCGTGCCGACCATGTAGAACGCTTGTTCCGGCAGGTGATCGAGTTCGCCCGAAGCGATCATTTTGAAGCCCTTGATCGTGTCTTTGAGCGAAACGTATTTACCAGGCGCGCCGGTAAAGACTTCAGCGACGTGGAAAGGCTGCGACAGGAAACGCTGCATCTTACGTGCGCGGGCGACCAGCAGTTTGTCTTCCGGTGCCAGCTCGTCCATACCCAGAATCGCGATAATGTCGCGCAATTCCTTGTAGCGTTGCAGGGTCGTTTGCACGGCACGCGCGGTGTCGTAGTGCTCTTGACCAACGATCAACGGATCCAGCTGACGCGAGGTCGAATCCAGTGGGTCCACGGCTGGGTAGATACCCAGGGAAGCGATGTCACGCGACAGCGCAACGGTCGAATCCAAGTGAGCAAACGTGGTAGCAGGCGACGGATCGGTGTAATCATCGGCTGGAACGTAGACGGCCTGGATCGAGGTGATCGAACCGGTCTTGGTCGACGTGATACGCTCTTGCAGACGGCCCATTTCTTCCGCCAGGGTCGGTTGGTAACCCACAGCCGATGGCATACGGCCCAGCAGTGCCGATACTTCGGTACCGGCCAGCGTGAAGCGGTAGATGTTGTCGACGAAGAACAGAACGTCCTTGCCTTCATCACGGAACGATTCAGCGATCGTCAGGCCGGTCAGCGCAACGCGCAGACGGTTACCTGGCGGTTCATTCATCTGACCGTAGACCATCGCCACTTTGGAGTTCTCTGGGTTTTCCAGATCGACCACTTTCGCGTCAGCCATCTCGTGGTAGAAGTCGTTACCTTCACGGGTACGCTCACCAACGCCGGCGAACACGGACACGCCGCTGTGTGCCTTGGCGATGTTGTTAATCAGTTCCATCATGTTCACGGTCTTGCCTACGCCAGCGCCGCCGAACAGACCAACTTTACCGCCTTTTGCAAACGGGCACACCAGGTCGATCACCTTGATGCCGGTTTCCAGCAGTTCTTGCGATGGCGACAGTTCGTCGTATGCAGGAGCGGTGCGGTGGATCGACGCGATCTGCTCGTGCGACACTGGGCCGCATTCGTCGATCGGGTTGCCCAGCACGTCCATGATGCGACCCAGAGTTGCTTTACCGACTGGCACCATGATTGGTTTGCCGGTGTTCTGGATCATCATGCCGCGACGCAGGCCATCGGACGAGCCGAGTGCAATGGTACGGACAATGCCGTCGCCCAACTGCTGTTGTACTTCCAGGGTCAGTTCCGAGCCTGCCATCTTCAAGGCATCAAATACCTTAGGCATCGCGTTGCGGGGAAACTCAACGTCCACCACAGCGCCGATACACTGAACGATTTTGCCATCAGCCATGTTCGTTCCTTCAATATAGTTAAATTCGTTTAAACCGCAGCCGCACCGGCGACGATTTCGGAGAGTTCTTTGGTAATCGCAGCTTGACGGGTCTTGTTGTAGATCAGCTTCAATTCGCCGATCACACTACCCGCGTTGTCGCTTGCAGCTTTCATCGCGACCATCCGTGCCGATTGCTCGGACGCCAGATTCTCCGCGACTGCCTGGTACACCAGCGCTTCTACATAGCGCTCCAGCAATTCGTCGATCACGCTTTGCGCGTCCGGCTCGTAGATGTAATCCCACGAGTGGGCGCCCTTGTCGGCGACCATCTTGTCGGCCGTCAGGGGCAGCAATTGCTCCACGACTGGTTCCTGTTTCATCGTGTTGATGAATTTGGTGTAGCACAGGTACACTGCATCGATCTTGCCTGCCTGGAACTCTTCGAGCATGACCTTGACGGGTCCGATCAGTTTGTCCAGGTGGGGCGTATCACCGGTTTGAATGGCGTGCGCAATGATCTTGACGCCGATGCGATTCAAAAAACCCAAACCCTTGTTACCGATGGCAACTGCTTCAACCCGGTTGCCAGCTGCTTCCAGCTCGCGCGACTTCGACGTCACCTGGCGCAGGATGTTGGTGTTCATGCCGCCGCACAGACCCTTGTCGGTCGTGACAACGATGAAACCCACTGCCTTCGCTTGCGTACCCTGGGCAGCTGCCAGGAACGGGTGCGTGTATTCCGGATTGGCGGTCGCCAGATTGGCGGCGATATTCCGAATCTTGTCACTGTAGGGACGGGCGGCCCGCATCCGGTCTTGCGCCTTGCGCATTTTGGACGCGGCGACCATTTCCATCGCCTTGGTGATCTTCTTCGTATTCTCTACGCTCTTGATCTTGCCTCGTATCTCTTTGCTTGATGCCATGAGTCCTTACTCCTTCTGCGCGTAGGGCGGCGCCTCACTCAAAGGTGGGCACCGCCTGGCCGCTTAATATGCGCCGGATTTCTTGAAATCAGCAATGGCCGCCGACAGAGTTGCTTCGCTGTCTTTGTCGAGTTGCTTGGTTTCTTCGATCTTGGCCAGCAGAGCAGCTTGCTTGGTCTTCATGTAAGCGTGGACACCAGCTTCGAACGACAGCACTTGCTTGACTGGCACGTCGTCCATGAAGCCTTTGTTCACCGAGAACAGCGATACGGCCATCAGCGAGATCGACAGTGGCGAGTACTGGGCTTGCTTGAGCAATTCCGTTACGCGCGCGCCGCGGTCCAGCTGCTTGCGGGTCGATTCATCCAGGTCCGAAGCGAACTGCGCAAACGCGGCCAGTTCACGGTATTGCGCCAAGTCGGTACGGATACCGCCGGACAGGTTTTTGATGACCTTGGTCTGGGCGGCGCCACCGACGCGCGATACGGAAATACCGGCGTTAATTGCAGGACGGATACCGGCGTTGAACAGCGAGGTTTCCAGGAAGATCTGACCGTCGGTAATCGAAATCACGTTGGTTGGAACGAATGCGGACACGTCGCCAGCTTGCGTTTCAATGATCGGCAGTGCCGTCAGGGAACCGGTCTTGCCTTTGACGGCGCCGTCGGTGAACTTCTCGACGTAGTCGGCGTTCACGCGTGCTGCGCGTTCCAGCAGGCGGCTGTGCAGGTAGAACACGTCGCCTGGGTACGCTTCGCGACCTGGTGGACGGCGCAGCAGCAGCGAGATTTGACGGTATGCAACAGCTTGTTTGGACAGATCATCGTAGACGATCAGTGCATCTTCACCGCGGTCACGGAAGTATTCGCCCATGGCGCAACCGGAGTACGGCGAGATGTATTGCATGGCGGCCGAT
Source organism: Janthinobacterium sp. SUN100 (assembly GCF_030397705.1). Lineage (NCBI taxonomy): Bacteria > Pseudomonadati > Pseudomonadota > Betaproteobacteria > Burkholderiales > Oxalobacteraceae > Janthinobacterium > Janthinobacterium sp. SUN100. The sequence continues at coordinate 624,018 of NZ_JAPUBU010000003.1, forward strand.
TCCGAAGCGGAAGCGGCGACAACGATGGTGTATTCCATCGCGCCGTGCTGTTCCAGCGAGCGCACGATGTTCTTGATCGACGAGGCTTTTTGGCCAATCGCGACGTAGATACATTTCATGCCCTGGCCTTTTTGATTGATGATCGCATCAATCGCCACAGCCGACTTGCCGGTTTGACGGTCGCCGATGATCAGTTCGCGCTGGCCGCGGCCAACTGGAACCATCGCATCGATCGACTTCAGGCCGGTTTGCATCGGTTGCGAAACGGATTCACGGGCGATCACGCCCGGAGCGATTTTTTCGATCGCGGCCGTCAGTTTGGTCTCGATGGCGCCTTTGCCGTCGATCGGCTGACCCAGCGCGTTGACAACGCGGCCGAGCAGCTCAGGACCAACTGGCACTTCCAGAATACGGCCGGTGCATTTCACCGTGTCGCCTTCGGAGATGTGCTCGTAGGCACCCAGAATCACGGAACCGACGGAGTCGCGTTCCAGATTCATGGCCAGGCCAAACGTGTTGCCTGGGAATTCCAGCATCTCGCCTTGCATCACGTCCGACAAACCGTGGATGCGGCAGATACCGTCGGCGACGGAAATAACCGTGCCTTGATTACGCACTTCAGCGCCGCCGTCAAGACCTTGGATCCGGCTCTTGATCAACTCGCTGATTTCAGATGGGTTGAGTTGCATACTAACTCCTAAAAGTGTTTCTCTCAGCTTGCGCGAGGGGTAAGGGTCTGTCTAAGCTGGCCTGCCGAAGCGCGTGTCTTACGACACCAGTGCAGCGTGCAGTTGCTGCAGCTTGGCGCGCACCGAGGTGTCGAGCACTTGGTCGCCAACAACCACGCGCACGCCGCCGAGCAGCGATGGATCCACTGTGACGGCAGGGTTGAGCTTACGACTGAATTTCTTTTCCAGCGTTGCGACCAGCTCGGCCGTTTGGCCTTCGCTCAGATCGAAAGCGCTCGTGATCTCGGCGTCAGCCGCACCTTCCAGGCCATTTTTCAAGGCATGGAATTGCGCGCCGATTTCCGGCAGCAGGCTGATGCGGCCATTTTCGATCAACATCGTGACGAAGTTTTTCACTTCCTCATTGAGCGGCGATTTCAACAACGACAGGATGGTGGCGGCGACGTCGCTTTCCGAAACTTTCGGATTGCGCGCGTACGCCTGTACCTCGGGGTGGCTACCGATCTGTGCCAGTTCGGACACCAGTTCGGACCACGCCGCGAGGTTGCTTGACTCCTTACCAGCTTGGGCTACGCGGAACAAAGCTTCCGCGTAGGGACGGGCGACGGTTGCGAGTTCTGCCATGATTACAGCTCGACAGCAAGACGCTGCAACATTTCGGCGTGAGCCGTAGCGTTTACTTCACGCTTCAAGATCTGCTCGGCACCCTTGACAGCCAGGTCAGCCACCTGAGCGCGCAATTGTTCGCGTGCTTTCGACAGTTGCTGTTCGGCGTCCGACTGGGCTTGCGCAATGATACGCGCAGCTTCAGCTTGTGCATTTTGCTTGATCTCTTCAGCAACCAGCTGCGCGCGCTTTTCAGCGTCCGCAACGCGTTGCGACGCTTCTTCACGTGCACTGTTCAATGCCTCTTGCGCACGCTTTTCAGCGACTGCCATCGAAGCCTGACCTTGATCGGCCGCAGCCAATCCATCCGCGATTCGTTTGGCACGCTCATCCAGCGCGTTGTTCAGCGCTGGAAATACGAACTTCATCGAGAACCAGACCAACACCGCGAAGGTGATCATCTGGCCGATGAGCGACATATTGATGTCCATACCTTTGCTCCTAACTAAAAGTTTCTCCTAGGGTTGGAGCGAATTACTGAGCAACAGCCGTCAGAGCGGACAGGAACGGGTTAGCGAACGTGTACAGCAGAGCAACACCAACGCCGATCATCGAGATAGCATCCAGCAGACCAGCGATAACGAACAGTTTGGTTTGCAGTTGTGGCATCAGTTCTGGTTGACGTGCCGAAGCTTCCAGGAATTTGCCACCCAAGATAGCGAAGCCCAGAGCGGTGCCGATTGCGGCCAGGCCGATGATGATTGCTGCTGCCAGAACGGTCATGCTTTGTACTTGTGCGATCAGAGCTTGCATAAAATTCTCCTAAATTTAAAAACGAAAGATACTAAAAAAACAAAATATAAAGTTAATGATTAATGTTTCTCAACCGCAAGGCTCAGATACACAACCGTCAACGCCATAAACACAAAAGCTTGCAAAGTTACAATCAAGATATGGAAAATTGCCCATGGACCACCCAACGCCCACTGTGCCCACCAAGGCAACAACGCGATCAAGATGAAAATCAGTTCGCCGGCATACATATTGCCGAACAGTCGCAGCGACAGGGAGATCAGTTTTGCAACCAGCTCAACCATTTGCAGCAGGAAATTGACAGGTGCCAGGGCGATCGTGCCGATCAGGCCGCTCGCATGGAACGGTGCCGTGAACAGTTCCTTGATCCAGCCGCCCAGGCCCTTGGCCTTGATCGAGAAGGCGATCACGCACAGCACGACCGACAGCGACATGGCGAAGGTGTGGTTGACGTCGGCGGTCGGCACGGCGCGCAGTTTATGCACGCCAAACCAGCTCAGGATCTTCGGCAACAGGTCAACCGGCAGGAAGTCCATCGCGTTAAGCAACCAGACCCACACAAAAATAGTGATGGCCAGCGGCGCGATGACCTTGCTTTTCGCGTGGAAGGCCCCATTAATAGTGTCATTGACGATTTCCATGACCATTTCGACGAAGTTTTGCAACTTGCCAGGGACACCAGCCGTCGCGCGGCGCGACGCCATATAGAAAACAGCCAGGAAAACAAAGCCCAGAATGGCCGAAATCCAGAACGTATCCAGATTGATCATGCCGTCGGCACTTCTCAGGTGGGCCAGATGGTGACTGATGTATTCTGTGGCGTTGGCCGGGGCAGCATGGCCCGCTTCAATAGCGTGTTCTGTGGTCATAATGAATTTAGATTTGTCGTTTCAGAGCTCAACAGGCCCCAAAACCAATGATTAAACAGCGAGCAATGAAAACCAGTATGCTAAGGTTGCCACCGCGAAACCCAAGATCAGCCATAACCAGGCGGCCGACTGAAACAACACCAGTGCCAATATAAACAGCACCGCTGTGATAAATATTTTCACCACTTCTGCGCGCAAATGCGCCCGGAATGCCTTATTGGCGTCGCTAGAACCGCGAACCACCAACAGGGCATACACCAGGCTACCTATGACTGCGATAGCGCCGCCGTATGCGGCGGACCAGCCTCTGACATTGCCACCAAAAAACAGGGTGACCGTGGCAAAGCTGATAGCGATTGCTAGCTGCAATGCAACTACTTTGTAGACTGGCTTGGCAATACTTTGTTGTGAATCACTCAATTGCCAAGTTCCCAGAAAAATCTACACACGCAAAGACACGGGATTATAGTTGGCTTTGATCTATAGAGTCAAACGTTGCTGCACCGCAGCAGGGCAATTGCTGCGTGAAACTGACGCTTTACCGACTATTCGCCGCCTTTTGCACCACTATATGGCAAAGTCGCTTGTCTGGCCGCTTCCAGCCGTGTTATCAAGGAATCACGTGGTGCATCTGGAAAGCATGGCCGGATCGTCCACACCCCCATGGCCCCTGTCTTTGCAGCTTGCTATTTAACCACGCAAGCGGGTCAACAAACCATCGAGCACGTCAAGATCGGCAAAATCAATCACCAATTGGCCACGGCCTTTATTCCCCATCTTGAACACCACGGGCGTGGCCAGCGCATCGGACAACTCTTCTTCCAGGCGCGCGATGTCGCCAGACTTTTCCTTCTGCCGCGGCTCGACCGGGTTGGCCGCTTCCTCGACCGTGCGGGTAACGAGCTTTTCCGTTTCACGCACCGACAGGCGCTTGGCCACCACCTGGTTCGCCAGGGTGATCTGGCTGGCCGCGTCGACGGCCAGCAGCGCGCGCGCATGGCCCATGTCGATATCGCCGGCCATCAGCATGGTCTGCACTGGATTGGCCAGGTTCATCAAACGCAACAGGTTCGACACTGCGCTGCGCGAGCGTCCCAGCGCAGTGGCCGCTTGCTCATGCGTAAAACTGAAGTCGGCGATCAGGCGGTGGATGCCCTGCGCCTCTTCCAGCGGATTCAAGTCTTCGCGCTGGATGTTCTCGATCAGCGCCATGGCGGCGGCCGCCAGATCGTCCACGTCGCGCACCAATACCGGCACTTCTGTCAGGCCGGCCAATTGCGAGGCGCGGAAACGGCGTTCGCCGGCGATGATTTCATATTTGATAATGCCGCTCAGGGTATCCTGCCCGATCGGCCGCACCAGGATCGGCTGCATCAGCCCCTGCGCCTTGATCGAGGCGGCCAGTTCATTCAGGGCCCCCTCGTCCATGCGCGTGCGCGGCTGGTATTTGCCGGCTTGCATTTGCGACACGGGCAAGTTCGACGGTTGATTCGTGTCCGGACTGGCAAAGTCGCCGCCGCCGCCCAACAGGGCGTCGAGTCCGCGACCCAGTCCTTTTAATTTTTTCGTAGCCATGCTGTCCTAATCGTGTTTTCAGAGTAAGCGCTTACATCACAATGTGCAGGCGCTCGCCCTTTGTTTACATATGTTTGATGCGTTCGACCATCTCGGCGCCGAAGGCGATGTACGCCTGGGCACCTTTCGAGCTGGGGTCGAAGGTCACGCCGGGCAAGCCGTACGATGGCGCTTCGGCCAGGCGGACGTTGCGCGGGATGATGGTATTGAATACCTTGTCGCCGAAGTGCTGCTCCAGCTGCGCCGACACTTGTTGCGATAATGTCATGCGCGGATCGAACATCACGCGCAACAGGCCGATGATCTTCAGATCCGGGTTCAGGTTGGCATGCACCTTCTTGATGGTATTGACCAGGTCGGACAAACCTTCCAGCGCGTAGTACTCGCACTGCATCGGGATGATCACGCCATGCGCGGCGCACAGGCCGTTCAGGGTCAGCATCGATAATGCCGGTGGGCAATCTACTAATATGAAGTCGTATTCGCCGTCCACTTCGGCCAGCGCATCCTTCAGGCGGCGTTCGCGGTTGTCCAGTTCGACCATCTCCACTTCCGCGCCGGCCAGCTCGCGGTTCGACGGCAAGACATCGAAGCGCCCCGCTTCCGAACGCTGGCGTGCCGTCTTGACATCGGATTCGCCCAGCATCACTTCATAGGTCGACGCCTTCAGGCCGGCCTTGTTGATGCCGGCGCCCATGGTCGCGTTGCCCTGCGGGTCGAGGTCGACCAGCAGCACGCGCTGGTTCAATTTGGCCAGACCGGCGGAGAGGTTGACACTTGTTGTTGTTTTACCAACACCACCCTTTTGATTTGCTACACAAAAAATTTTGGCCATGTATCTTCTAGTTGTAAAGAGATGCAAACTTCATCGTGCGCCCCGGCATCCGGCCGAAACGATTTATATTATTTATTTCGTTTATACGATATAAATCATTTATATCGTTTATACCGTATAAACTGTTTATATGATTTATACCGTTTAATTTCCGTTTTTTAAATTCTTGCTATAAAAACCAGATGACGCTCTGCATTTAGCCCTGGCACCTGGATAGGCCGCAATTCCGTCACTTGCCAGTCTGCCGGCAGTCTCTCGCGCTCGTCTGGCGGTGCCACCCCTTTCAAGGCGATGAATTGCCCGCCCTCGGCCAGCACGTGGTTCGACCAGTTGACGAAGTCGGACAGGTCGGCAAAGGCGCGTGAGGTGATCACGTCGAATTTCTGCTGCACTTCCAACTGTTCCACGCGTTTCGTGTACACGGTCACGTTGGCCAGGCCCAGTTCGGCCTTCACTTGCGTCAGGAATGCCGTCTTTTTATGCACCGTGTCGATCATCGACACCTTCACATCGGGCCGCGCGATGGCCAGCACCATGCCCGGCAAGCCGCCACCGGCGCCCACGTCGAGCACGTTTTTCGCCTGCGCGAACGCCGGCACGGCGGCCAGCGAATCGAGCACGTGCAGGGTCAGCATCTGCAGCGGATCGCGCACCGACGTCAGGTTGTACACGCTGTTCCATTTGGCCAGCAAGGCCAGGTAATCGAGCAGTTTTTCCGTCTGATCCGCGCTCAGGTCCAGCCCCAGCGCGGCGATGCCGTCATTCAAAATCTGGGCCAATGCGGCCCGGTCAAACTGCTTCATTCAACAACCTCGTCCTTTAAAGTGGTGGTCTGCGCGGCACCGAAGCCGCGCTTTTTCAGGTGGACCAGCAGCAGCGAAATCGCCGCCGGCGTCACGCCGGAAATGCGCGAAGCCTGGCCCAGGGTTTCCGGGCGCTGCTTGTCGAGTTTTTGCCGCACTTCGACGGACAGCGCGCCGATGTCCAGGTAATTGAAACCCTCTGGCAAGGCCAGGTTTTCATAGTGTTCGTGGCGCTCGATTTCCTTGCTCTGGCGCTCGATGTAGCCCGCGTATTTGAGCTGGATTTCCACCTGCTCGCGCACGGCCGCATCCTCCACGCCGGGGCCGGCCAGGGCCTGGCCTTCGATACCCGTCATGCTCATCAAGGTGTCGTAGGCGACGTTCGGACGGCGCAGCAAGTCCGCCAGCGAATACTCGCGCTCGATGGCCTGGCCGACGATGCGTTCCGATTCGGCGGCTGCCAGGATGCGCGGGTTGACCCACGTGGAACGCAGGCGCTCAAGCTCGCGCGCCACCGCTTCGCGCTTCGTTTCAAACGCTTGCCATTGGGCGTCGCCCACGCAGCCCAGGGCGCGGCCGATTTCCGTCAGGCGCATGTCGGCATTGTCTTCGCGCAGGCTCAAACGGTACTCGGCGCGGCTGGTGAACATGCGATACGGTTCCTGCACGCCCTGCGTGATCAGATCGTCGACCAGCACGCCCAGATAGGCCTCGGAGCGGCCCGGTACCCAGGCTTCCTTGTCCTGCGTCAGCAAGGCCGCATTCAGGCCCGCCAGCATGCCTTGCGCGGCCGCTTCCTCGTAGCCCGTGGTGCCGTTGATCTGGCCGGCAAAGAACAGGCCGGCGACGGCCTTCGTTTCCAGCGAGGCCTTCAAGCCGCGCGGGTCGAAATAATCGTATTCGATGGCATAGCCGGGACGCAGGATGTGCGCGTTTTCCATGCCCTTCATCGATTGCACCAGAGCGATCTGCACGTCGAACGGCAAGCTCGTGGAGATCCCGTTCGGATAGAACTCATGCGTCGTCAAGCCTTCCGGCTCGAGGAAGATCTGGTGCGATTCCTTGCCCGAAAAACGGTGGATCTTGTCTTCAATCGAGGGGCAATAGCGGGGGCCCACGCCTTCGATGACGCCCGTGTACATGGGGCTGCGGTCCAGGCCGGCGCGGATGATGTCGTGCGTCTGGCTATTCGTGTGCGTGACCCAGCACGGCACCTGGCGCGGGTGCATGGCCGTATTGCCCATGACGGAAAACACGGGCACGGGATCGAGGTCGCCCGGCTGCTCTTGCATCACGGAAAAGTCGATCGTGCGGCCATCGATGCGCGGCGGCGTGCCCGTTTTCAGGCGGCCCTGCGGCAGTTTCAGCTCTTTCAGGCGGGCCGACAAGGAGATGGCGGGCGGGTCGCCGGCACGGCCGGCCGAATAGTTATTCAAGCCCACGTGGATCTTGCCGTCGAGGAAGGTTCCGGCCGTCAACACGACGGCGCGCGCGAGAAACTTCAAGCCGATCTGCGTCACGGCGCCGACGACCCGGTCGCCTTCGACGATCAGATCATCGACGGCTTGCTGGAACAGCCACAGGTTAGTCTGGTTTTCCAGGCGCGTACGGATGGCGGCCTTGTACAAAATACGGTCGGCCTGGGCGCGCGTGGCGCGGACTGCCGGGCCTTTCGAGGAATTCAGGATGCGGAACTGGATGCCGGACTCGTCGGTGGCGATCGCCATCGCGCCGCCCATGGCATCGACTTCCTTGACCAGGTGGCCCTTGCCGATGCCGCCGATGGAAGGGTTGCACGACATCTGGCCCAGTGTCTCAATATTATGCGTGAGCAATAGCGTCTTCTGCCCCATGCGGGCGGAAGCGAGGGCCGCCTCGGTACCGGCGTGACCACCACCGACAACGATGACGTCGAATTCTGTAGGAAATAACATGATAAATAGGTAACAGTGCAAGTAAAAATGCGGGATGAGAGCTCCGATTATAGAGTCTTTTTGCAAGCGCAACCTTGCGCAGCGCATTTTTTGCTTAATTTTTACTCAGCAGGGGCAAGCCAACGACGATTTCTGTTTCACGTGGAACACGCAACGTGGTCAGGCAGAGGGCTGCGGTGGCGTGAAATGTTTGCTACAATTGCCGCATCGTCCGCCAACGTGACCACGCCAGTGGCCAGCGGGACGAGCATCCAGGAGGACGGCCTCCCCCATCATGGGAACACACCGGGACGGCCCGCTCTGTATAAGGAGCCGCCATGGCCTGGATACTGTTACTCATTGCCGGCATGTTTGAAGTCGTGTGGGCATACTCGATGAAACTCTCCGAGGGTTTCACCAAACTCACCCCCTCCGTCATTACCATCGTCATGATGATCGCCAGCTTCGGCTTGCTGTCGCTGGCCATGCGCACCCTGCCCCTGGGCACGGCCTACACGATCTGGACGGGCATCGGCGCCGTCGGCGCCTTCATCGTCGGCATCGTCTTTCTGGGCGAGCAAGTCAACACCATGCGCGTGTGCGCTGCCGTCCTCATCGTGTGCGGCATCGTGTTGATGAAACTGTCGTCCAGCCACTGAGAGGAATTCCCATGCTCCTCGAAAACTATTTTCCCGTCCTCCTGTTCATTCTGATCGGCATCCTCGTCGGCATCGTGCCCATGCTGCTGGGCCGCGCACTGGGTCCGCACAAACCGGACCCGCAAAAACTGTCGCCGTATGAATGCGGCTTCGAAGCGTTCGGCGATGCGCGCATGAAGTTCGACATCCGCTTCTACCTGGTGGCCATCCTGTTCATCCTGTTCGATATCGAGGTGATCTTCCTGATGCCGTGGGCGGCCAACGTCAATGAACTGGGCTTGCATGGTTTCTGGGCCGTCATGGGTTTCCTGGGCGTACTGACCATCGGCCTGGCCTATGAATGGAAACGCGGCGCGCTGGAGTGGGAATGAGCAAGCTGCTGTTGCTCAACCTGCTGATGGGTGCCGGCCTGGCCTATGCGGCCGTGCGCGAGTATCGGCAAGATGCCCGCACGTTCCGCGTGCTGGCGGCCGTTTCCAGCCTGTCGCTGCTCGTGAGCCTGGGGCTGGCCAGCCAGCTGCAAGACTAAACGGTTCCACGTGAAACATGCGCGGCGCGGGAAAGCGGAGTAAGCTTGGCTTCTGTCCTTGCCGCCAGGAGTCTGCATGCCCGCCTTCCAGTTCCGCACCGTGCCGCACCTGATCGTTGAACCGGGCGCCGCCGCCCAGCTGGGCGCGCATATCGCCCACCACTTCCCCACCGTCCGCCGCGCCCTGCTCGTCACCGATGCAGGGTTTCTGCGCACGGGACTGGCCGATGCCCCTCTGCACAGCTTGCGCACGGCAGGCATCGACACCCATGTTTTTTCCGACGTGCAAGCCGATCCGCCCGAAGCCATCGTGCTGGTAGGCGTGGCCCAGGCCCGGATGTTTCACGTGGAACTGATTATCGGCCTCGGTGGCGGCAGCTCGCTGGACGTGGCCAAGCTGATCGCCGTGCTGGTCCCCGGCCACCAGGAACTGGCCCAACTGTATGGCATCGGCAATGTCCACGGCCAGCGCCTGCCCCTGGTGCAATTGCCGACCACGGCGGGCACGGGCTCGGAAGTGACGCATATCGCCATCGTCACCACGGGCGCCACCAGCAAGATGGGCGTGGTCGCGCCGCAACTGTATGCGGACCTGGCCATCCTCGACGCCCGCCTGACCCTGGGCTTGCCGCCCGCCGTGACGGCCGCCACCGGCATCGACGCCATGGTGCATGCGATCGAAGCGTACACCAGCCGCCTGTTGAAAAATCCCTTGTCCGACATGCTGGCCAGCCAGGCGCTGTCGCTGCTGTCCGGCAATCTGCTCACGGCCTGCCGCGATGGCAGCCACTTGCCGGCGCGCCAAGCCATGCTGCTGGGCGCCATGCTGGCCGGCCAGGCGTTTGCCAACGCCCCCGTGGCCGCCGTGCATGCGCTCGCCTATCCCATCGGCGGCCTGTTCCACGTGCCACATGGCCTGTCGAATGCGCTGGTGCTGCCGCATGTGCTGCGCTTTAATCTGTCCCACGCGGCGCCCCTGTACGCGCAACTGGCAGCCATCGTGCAGCCTGGCATTATGGGCAGCGACGAGGCGCGGGCGAACGCCCTGATCGACGCCATGCAGGAGATTGCCTCGGCCACGGGCATCGCCCGCACCCTGCGCGAGGTGGGCATCGCGGCCAGCGACCTGGACCGTCTAGCCGATGAAGCCATGCTGCAGACACGCTTGCTGGGCAACAATCCCCGTCCCGTCACGCGCAGCGATGCGCGCGCCATCTATGCGGCCGCGCTGTAAAAACATACAAGACATAAAAAAAGCCACGCATGGCGCGTGGCTAGCCTTGCGACCACGAGCAGCCGCTAGTTGGGAATATCCACCACCGTGCCCGTCACGCTGATGACATTGCCGGCCGCCGGCGTTGCCGCAATGGCCGGCACGTTGACATTCGTGATCAAGGTCGACGCATCGGCGCGCGTCACCGTGCGCACCACCTGCGATGGCGGCAAGGCTTGCTTGGCGTCCAAGTGCGCATACATGGCGTCCAGCGCCCGGTTCAGGTACACGTGCAGGGGCACGATCAGGGTCGGCAAGGCGCTGCTGAAGGAATCAAAGTGGTTGGCGTTGGTCACCTCGATATAACGCAGGCGGCTATTCGTCCCTTCCACCGCTGCGTTCAGTCCCAGATAGGCGCGCGAGGCGTGATTGACGGGAATCAAGGTGTCGCTGCGGCCATGCACGATGAGGGCCGGCTTGCCATTGAGTTTGCCCGTCGCCTGCACCTCGGCCATGCCTGCCCGCACGCGCACGCTTTGCGCGGCCAGCGTACCCTGCAAGTTGGCGTTGCTGACGGCATCGCGTCCCGTCGCCAGGCTGCGCAGGCACAGGAAGCCGTCGAGCGACTGGTCCGCCAGGCTGCTCGATGGTGATACCCCGGCCGTGTACACCCTGGCGCCGCCCACGCTGTTTTCGTACACGACATTGCCCACGATGCCGCTCTGCGCGGCAAAGCTGACAGCCTTTTGCGCCGTGGTAAACGCGATCGGATTGCCGCTGAGATCCGTCTGCGCAAACGTGAAACCGCACACTTTATCGGTCACGGAGAATTTGCCGTAGGCATACGCATACGTGACGGCCACGAGGATATTCGTGCCCGCGTGCGCCGCCTGCAGCGGATCGGAATCCGCTAACCAGCCATACGCGCGCAAGCGCTGCTTCGCGTCCGCCTGCTGCGCCGCCAGGTCGGCGCCGTTCAGCAAGCCCTTGTTCACCAGCGCCGTGCAGCGTCCCGCATTGCCCGCCACGGAAGCGATGCATGGCTGGTACAGGGCGGCATAGGTGGCGTAGTCGAACAGCGCGCGGCCCGGATTGGCCACCACCGCCCCACCCTGGCGCACGCTGTAGGCAGTCGATGGCGCTGGCTGGACTTGCGGCTCGCTGGCCGCCACGCCGCCGATCAAGCCCTTGCTATCCTGTTCCGCCGCCAGCAAGGCCGAGCCGGCGCCGTTGGAAATGCTGGACGCAATCGTGATGGTGTTCTTCGGCGTCAGCCGCACGACGCGCGAACTGCCGTCGCGGGCCAGCACGCCATAGCGTTCGTTCAACACGTAATACGCCATCTCGATGGCCTGCAGGGTGACCTTGCCCCAATCCTTCTCGGGATTCTGCTGCGAGTGCGCATGCTTGAAGGCGATGCGGTTCGGGTTGGCAGCAGCCCAGGCCAGCCGGTCGGCATCGCTCAAGTCCGGCGCGAAGAGCGCATTCTTGCCGGCGGCCACCCTGCCCGCGCGCACGCCGTTCTGCAGGTTGACGCTGTCATCTTCAAACACATACAGGCCCGTACCGGAGCCCTTGTCGGCATACGCCACGGCGCAGCCCTTTTTCAGCCCCCATTCGCCCGAGCTGCCGATGGCGCCGTAAATGCCGCGCGAGCCGCTGGACGTGCCCGTGACGATGCAGGCATGGTCCGGGTCGAAGCTGGCCGGCACCTGCACCATCAGGATGACATTCTTCTTGCCCGTGCCATCGTCGGCATACGCGATGTATTCGCTACCGGCGATCAGGCCTTCGCCCGTGCCCACGTTCCCGGACGCATCCACATTCGGTCCGTACAAGGTGCCGTAGCCACTGTTGGCGGCAATGTCGAGCACGGCGCGGTAATTGGCGTAGATCGCATTGCGGCGCAATTCGACCGGCGTCGGCTGCTCCACATTCGCGTACGCGGGAGTCGCTCCCGCCAGCCCCGTCTTGCCCAGGCCGGCCGTGAGCAAATCATTCGTCTTGCCGTCGTAGTCGGTCCGCGTGATGGTGCCCAGGTAGCCGGGTATCTGGTTCCGCTCTTCCGGTGCATGATTGCTGCCGCAGGCTGCCAACGCCAGCAGGGTGCACAGGCTGCTCCCCGCGCGCGTGATCGTCGTTTGCATGGTGGTTCTCTCCGTTAAGGTAACAGTGGACGCACAATGAAAAACGCCGGACGATCCGTCCGGCGTTGCTTGAAAATCAGACAGCGGCTTTGGCTGGCCTGCCGCCGAAGCGCGCGATGGCTTCGCCGACGATGCCGCGCCGGAACATCAGCACGCAGATGACGAAGATCACGCCGGTCACCATGCCCACCGATTCGCCCAGGGTGCCGAACCACTCGATGCCCGTGTGCGTGGCCAGGTAGGTGCCGACATCGCCCAGCTTGTTTTCCAGCGCGATGATCAAGACGGCGCCGAGGATGGGGCCGGACAAGGTGCCCATGCCGCCCACCAGTGTCATCAGCACGACCAGGCCCGACATGCCCCAGTACACGTCGGTGAGGGTTTCAAAGCCCAGCACCAGGGTCTTGGTGGCGCCGGCCAGCGCGGCCAGCGAAGCGGACAGCACGATGGCCATCAGCTTGTACTTGTTGACGTCGTAGCCCAGCGAGATGGCGCGCGGTTCGTTTTCCTTGATCGCCTTGAGCACTTGTCCGAACGGCGAGTGGATGGTGCGCACGATCAGGGCGAAGCCGGCGACAAAAATGGCCAGCACGACGTAATACAAGACGGTGTCATTGCCCAGGTCTATCGTGCCCAGCAAGGTTCCACGTGGAACACCTTGCAAGCCATCCTCTCCCCCCGTGAACGGCAGACGCAAGGCCAGGAAGTACACCATCTGCGCCAGCGCCAGGGTGATCATCGTAAAGTAGATGCCCTGGCGGCGGATCGCCAGGCCGCCGATCACCAGGCCCAGCAAGGCGCCCGTGACGACGCCGGCCAGCAAGCCCAGTTCCGTTGGCCAACCCCAGGTGCGCAGCGCGTAGCCGGTGACGTAGCCGGCGCCGCCGAAGAAGGCCGCATGGCCGAACGACAGCAAGCCCGTGTAGCCGATCAGCAAGTTGAAAGCGCAGGCAAACAGGGCAAAGCACAGCAACTTCATCAGGAAGACGGGGTAGCCGTAAAACGGGGCCGCCAACGCCAGCAGCAAGGCAATGGCGTAGCCTACATTCTTATTCATCGTGGTAGCTCCAATACATGACTGATGAGGATTACTTTTCTTTGCCGAACAGGCCGGCGGGACGCAACAGCAGCACGATGACCATCACCACGAACACCACGGTGGCCGAGCCTTCCGGATAGAACACGCGGGTCAGGCCCTCGATCACGCCCAGGCCCAGGCCCGTCAGGATGGAGCCCATGATGGAACCCATGCCGCCAATTACCACCACGGCAAACACGACGATGATCAGGTTCGAGCCCATCAGCGGCGAGACCTGGATGATGGGCGCCGCCAGCACGCCGGCGAAACCGGCCAGGGCCACGCCGAAGCCGAACGTCAACGTCACCATCAGCGGCACGTTGATGCCGAACGCTTCCACCAGTTTCGGGTTTTCCGTCCCGGCCCGCAGGTAGGCGCCCAGCTTGGTTTTTTCGATGACGAACCAGGTCGCCAGGCAGACGGAGAGCGAGGCGATGACCACCCAGGCGCGGTAGTTCGGCAGGATCATGAAACCGAGGTCCGTCGCGCCGGCCAGTGCTTCGGGCACGGCATACGGCTGGCCCGACACGCCGTAGAAGGAGCGGAACACGCCTTCCATGATCAGGGTGATGCCGAAGGTCAGCAGCAAGCCATACAGGTGGTCGAGTTTATACAGCCAGCGCAGCATGGTCTTTTCGATCAGGATGCCGACCAGGCCGACGAGGATCGGGGCGATGACCAGCATGGCCCAGTAATTAATGTCGAAATAGCTGAGGCCCATCCAGGCCAGGAAGGCGCCCATCATGTACATGGCGCCGTGCGAGAAATTAATCACATTAAGCAAGCCGAAGATGACGGCCAGACCGAGGGACAACATGGCATAGAACGAGCCGTTGACGAGACCCAGCAGCAGCTGACTCATCATCGCTTGTATTGGAACGCCGAAAATTTCCATGGCATCACAGTATAAAAAGCACCGCCGGGTAGCGGTGTGGTATCAAGGGAAACGCGTCACCGCAAACGGGAGCGGCGGCGCAAGGCGAACCCTGCGGGCGAAGCGTGCAGGACAGAGCACCCGCGCAGCGGCGGGCACTCTGTAGAGATTGCTACAGCATTACTTCCACAGCGAACACTTCGACTCGGCCTTGGTCACATACGCTTGCGCACCGGGCACGGTGGCGACCACCTTGTAGTAATCCCATGGATACTTCGACTCGGACGGTTTCTTGACTTCCATCAAATACATATCGTGCACCATGCGGCCATCGGGACGCACTTCGCCATTCTGGGTAAACATGTCGTTGATCTTGGTCTTTTTCAGATAGGCCATGACCTTTTCCGTGTCGTCCGTACCCAGCGCCTTGACGGCTTTCAGGTAGTTCGCCGCGGCCGAGTAATCGGCCGCCTGCAGCATCGACGGTTCCTTCTTCATCTTGGCGAAATAGCGTTTCGACCAGGCGCGCGTCTCCGCATTCAAGTCCCAGTACCAGCCGTCCGTCAGGTACATGCCCTGCGTCAAGTTCAAGCCCAGCGAATGGATATCATTGATGAAGATCAGCAAGCCGGCCAGCTTCATCGATTTCGTCAAGCCGAACTCGTTGGCCGCCTTGATGCTGTTGATGGCGTCGCCACCGGCATTGGCCAGGCCGAGGATTTGCGGTTTTGCCGCTTGCGCCTGCAGCAGGAAGGACGAGAAATCCGAGGCGCCCAGCGGATGCTTGACGCTGCCCAGCACCTTGCCGCCGGCCGCCTTGACGACCTCGGCCGTGTCTTTTTCCAGCGAATGGCCAAACGCATAATCGGCCGTCATGAAATACCAGTTCTTGCCGCCCTGCTTGACGATGGTGCCGCCCGTGCCGCGCGCCAGCGCCACCGTGTCATACGCATAATGCACGGTGTACGGCGTGCATTCCTCATTCGTCAGGCGCGACGAACCGGCGCCGATGGCGATAAAAATTTTCTTCTTTTCCGCCGCCACCTTGGCCATGGCCAGGCTGGCGCCGGAATTGGTGCCGCCGATCAGCATGTCGACGCCCTGCTGGTCGAACCATTCGCGCGCCTTCGAGGCGGCGATGTCGGCCTTGTTTTGATGGTCGGCGGAAATGAATTCCACCTTTTTGCCGGCCAGTACCACGCCGGCATCGGCGATCGCCATCTTGATGGCTTCCGCGCCACCGAGGCCGTCGACGTCGGAATACACGCCCGACATGTCGGAAATAAAACCGATCTTGATGG
The DNA here is from genome assembly GCF_030397705.1 of Janthinobacterium sp. SUN100. Taxonomy (NCBI): domain Bacteria; kingdom Pseudomonadati; phylum Pseudomonadota; class Betaproteobacteria; order Burkholderiales; family Oxalobacteraceae; genus Janthinobacterium; species Janthinobacterium sp. SUN100. The sequence goes on from NZ_JAPUBU010000003.1 coordinate 639,922, forward strand.
TGTCGCCCGATACCTGGGCGTGCGCGGCGCTGGACAAGCCCAGGGCGCAAAGAGTGGCGGTGGCAATGGCGATAGCGTTACGTTTCATAGTGTCTCCGTTGGGATTATTGTTTGCTATTCAGTCGATTGCTGGACGATGACGAGTACAACAGACTACATGGGGACTACACGCCAAGCAGCTCGGTCAATACCGGCATCTTGGCCTCCAGTTCGGATGCAGCAAAAGTCTCGACGATCTGACCGTGCTCCATCACATAAAACCGGTCCGCCAGCGGCGCGGCAAACCGGAAATTCTGTTCCACCATGACGATGGTGTAACCCTTTGCTTTCAGGGTGGTGATCATGCGCGCCAAGCCTTGCACGATGACGGGCGCCAGGCCTTCGGAAATTTCATCGAGCAGCAGCAAACGCGCGCCCGTGCGCAGGATGCGCGCCACGGCCAGCATCTGCTGTTCTCCACCCGACAGGCGCGTGCCCTGGCTGTGGCGGCGTTCCTGCAAGTTCGGGAACATGGCGTAGATTTCCTCCACCGACATGCCCTTCTCGCCGCTGGCCAGGGTCGGCGGCAGCAACAGGTTTTCCTCCGTCGACAGCGAAGAAAAAATACCGCGCTCTTCAGGACAATACCCGATGCCCAGGTGGGCGATTTTGTGCGTGGCCAAACCTATCGCTTCGACGCCGTTGACCTTGATGGAGCCCGTGCGTGCGCCCGTCAGCCCCATGATGGCGCGCAAGGTGGTGGTGCGGCCGGCGCCGTTGCGGCCCAGCAAGGTCACCACTTCGCCCTGTTCCACTTTCAGGTTCACGTCGTGCAGGATGTGCGATTCGCCATACCAGGTGTGCAGTTGTGCAATTTCCAGCGCGGGTGCGCTGCCATTCGCTCGTGTCGCCATCAATGCGCCCCTTCCAGTTCCGCGTGGGTGGTGCCCATGTACGCTTCCATCACTTGCGGATTGCGCGACACTTCCGCGTAACTGCCTTCGGCCAGCATGGCGCCACGCTGCAAGACAGAAATCTTGTCGCAGATGCCGGAAACCACGCTCATATTGTGTTCCACCATCAAAATCGTGCGGCCAGCCGACACTTTTTTAATCAGTTCCGTCACGCGGTGCACGTCTTCGTGGCCCATGCCTTGCGTCGGTTCATCGAGCAGCATCATTTCCGGCTCCATCGCCAGGGTGGTGGCAATTTCCAGCGCCCGCTTGCGGCCGTACGGCATGTCGACCGTGATGGTGTCGGCAAACTCCGTCAGGTCGACTTCGGCCAGCAAGGCCATGGCGCGGTCGTTGAGCTGGTTCAATGCGCGTTCGCTTTGCCAGAAGTGAAACGAGGTGCCGAGCTGGCGCTGCAAGCCGATGCGCACATTTTGCAACACGGATAAATGCGGGAAGACGGCGGAAATCTGGAAGGAACGGATCACGCCCATGCGCGCGATCTGGGCCGGTTTGGCGGCCGTGATATCTTTCCCATTGAACAGGATCTGTCCGGAAGTGGGGACCAGGAATTTGGTGAGCAAGTTGAAACACGTGGTCTTGCCGGCGCCGTTCGGTCCGATCAAGGCGTGGATATGGCCCCGCTCTACCTTCAGGTTCACCTCGCTCACAGCGGTGAATCCCTTGAATTCCTTGGTCAAATTTCTTGTTTCCAAGATTACGTTTGACATCGTGTCTCCTAGTTGTACTTTTTGTACTACTTAGTCATTTTTATAATACACAACTTAAATTTAACGCACAATACAGTATAACTACGGGGATTTTTCGCCGGCCCGAATGGCGCAAACTCGCACGCTTGCCCAGCTATTTCCAGGCCGCGTGTATCATTTGCGCCGCTTTTTCCGCGATCATCACGGTGGGCGAGTTCGTATTACCAGAAGTAATGTACGGCATGACCGATGCATCGACGACGCGCAAGCCGGCTACGCCGAGCACGCGCAGCTGGCTGTCGACCACGCTCAAGGGATCGCTGGCCAGGCCCATGCGGCAAGTACCGACGGGGTGAAAGATGGTGGTGCCGATCTGGCTGGCCGCCTGCGCCAGTTCTTCCTGGCTCTGGAATTGCACGCCGGGCTTGTACTCTTCTGGCGCAAACTTACTTAACGCCGGCGCGGCGGCGATGGCCCGCGTCAGGCGCAAGGCGTCGGCCGCCACGGCGCGGTCCTGCTCGGTACTCAGGTAATTGGGCACGATCTTCGGCGCCGCATAACTGTCGCCCGACGCGATATGCACGTGGCCGCGCGAGGTGGGGCGCAGATTGCACACGCTGGCAGTAAACGCGGGAAAAGAGTGCAACGGTTCGCCGAATTTATCCAGCGACAGCGGCTGCACGTGATATTGCAGGTTCGGCGTGGCTTGCTGCGGATCGGACTTGGCAAACGCTCCCAGCTGCGACGGCGCCATCGACATGGGCCCGCTCTGGAACAGCGCATATTGCAAGCCGATCTGCATTTTTCCCACGATATTGCTGGCCATCACATTCAAGGTTTTCACGCCCTGCACCTTGTAAACCATGCGCAGCTGCAAATGATCCTGCAAATTGCCGCCCACGCCGGCCGCATCGAGCACTGGGACAATCCCATGCTGCTGCAGCAAGGCGGCCGGGCCGATGCCGGACAATTGCAGCAATTGCGGCGAACCGATGGCGCCGGCCGTCAGCAGGGTTTCCCGCCGGGCCGTCGCCTGCCACTGCGTGCCGCCGCCCGTAAACACGATGCCCGCGCAGCGCGGTCCCGCGTCCGTCGTTTCCAGCAACAGACGTTCCACGTGGCAACCCGTCATGATGGTCAGGTTCGGGCGGCGCGATGCCGGTTTCAAGAACGCTTTTGAGGTATTCCAGCGGATGCCGCGGCGCTGGTTGACGTCGAAATATGCGCTGCCGCTATTGTCGCCGCCATTGAAATCGCTGGTTTTCGGGATGCCGACCTGCTGCGCCGCATCGCGGAATGCGTTCAGGATATCCCAGGACAGGCGCTGTTTTTCCACGCGCCATTCGCCGCCCACGCCGTGGTTTTCCGAGGCGCCGCCGTAATAATCCTCGCTTTGTTTGAAAAGCGGCAAGACTTTGTCCCAGCGCCAGGAAGCGTCGTCCGTCAGGTCGGCCCAGTGGTCGTAATCGCCCGCCTGGCCGCGCATGTAGATCATGCCGTTGATGGAAGAGCTGCCGCCCAGGACTTTTCCGCGTGGATAGATCAGGCTGCGCCCGCCCAGGCCCGCATCCGCCTGCGTGGAATACAGCCAGTCCGTGCGGGGATTGCCGATGCAATGCAGATAGCCGACGGGGATGTGGATCCACACGTAATCGTCCTTGCCGCCCGCTTCCACGAGCAAAACGTTGGCATCCTTGTCGCGCGTGAGCCGGTTGGCCAGCACGCAACCTGCCGTGCCGCCGCCCACGATGATGTAGTCGTATTCGCCTGCCGATTCCAATGAAGCTCCTTTCGGTATGCCATCAAGCTGTCGCGCGGCGTGTCTCCCCGCCGCGTCCCTGTACCAGAGTCTGTCTTTCTTCATGCATGCATGGCTGCTGAGCCGCCTTGAGATTACCACCAGTGCCGGGCCAGGGCGACATTAATCGTGGCCCGCGATACGGCCGAACGTCACGGCAAGCTCAAAAACAGGGTCGCCAAGCTGTGGATAACCGTATGGATATCCACAGGTACGATATGTGCGTAAACGAAAATTTTTTTGGAGGCCTTTTTTTTATCCCAAAACCATCCCCGGCAGATACAACCCTTACTCAGCGTTTATCCGTACGCCAAGCGATTGTTTACAAGGATAAATCCGGACTTATCCACAGAAGATGTCGCCGTTAACTACTATTACTATTCTTGTATACGAACTTGTTAAGGTAAACCCGACAACGCGCGCTTTGCCTGCCCTTCGCCGTCAAGAAGCTACGCCAGCCTGTCTGCAAAAAAAAAATGGAGCCAACAACTGCGCGACGAAAACCGGCACGGCCGGCATCACGCGCACAGCACTGCCAAACCGTTTTGCAAAATGGAAACGTCAACAGGCTTGAGCAGGCACAGTGCCAGCAAGCGGTTCGATGTGAAAGAGAGGGGGAATTTGAGACGATTGTGGATAAGTCACTTGATATCCACAGGATGACTTGTGCGTAAACACGAACTTTTGCGCAGGCCCGCATTTTATACAATTTTGCTCCTCGCGTGATACAGCGATTATGCACGCTTTATTTTGCGCGTAAACGATTGATCCTGTTGAAAAAAAGCGACTTATCCACAGAAAAAAACGCGTTTACTATTACTACTATTTTTATATATAGATCTATTGTAAACCGACAAAAAAAGCGGAAGTCCGGGGATATTTCTAAAAAGCATGCAAAAACCGCCAAAAAAAAAGCCAACGGCGACATCGCGACCCACTGCCAAACCGTCTTCCAGGAATCACCTGGATGCCAAGGTCCGTGAAAGAACAACGCTCGTGGTTGCTCAACCAGGATTGCCAGGCAAGGATCAAGGCAAACGAAACACGTCAAACATGCCACTACAGCAAGAAAATCCGTGATTTTTGCTTGCTGCTGTGGATAAGTGCCTGCATATCCACAGGATGAGATGTGGGAAAAGTCGATCTTTGTCCACAGCCCGATTTTTATCCCAAACAAGTCCTCCGTAGATACAATGCTTGTGCGCCTACTTTTTTGTGCGCCAAGTCGATGATTTTTATACGGTATACCGACTTATCCACAAAAAAATGGCCGTTTACTATCACTACTATTTTTATGTATACATCTTTATTTAAAACACAGAGACAAACGCGAACGGTGGAAAAGTCACCGAAATAGCTGTTTTCACCCTGTAAACCGTTTGGCAATCCAAAAAACCTGTAAAAACAGCATGAATTCACACAAAAAAATGCGTTTAGGCATCATCAGTGCCTTGCACGAAGAACAGCAGGGGCTGGTAGAAGCCATGCAAGGCCCCCAGAGGCGTTCGCACGGCATGCGCGACTACACCCTGGGAACCCTGTGGAATATCGACGCTGTGTGCGTCCTGTCGCGTCTGGGCAAGGTTGCCGCTGCCATGACAGCTTCTATCCTTGTGGAAAAGTACGGAGTTACCCACATCGTCTTCACCGGCGTGGCCGGCAGTGGGGATAAACACGTGAAAGTCGGCGATATCGTCGTGGCCGAAGCGCTGTTGCAGCACGATATGGACGCCCGTCCCTTGTTTCCCCGCTTCGAAGTGCCGCTGACGGGACTGCAGCGCTTTGCCACGGACCTGCAACTGAGCACGCAACTGGCTGCCGCCGCGGAAGATTTCCTGCGTGACGATGTGTCCAGCGTGCTCAAGGCGGCGGATATTGCGCAATTCCGTCTGCAACACGCGCAAGTGCACCGCGGCCTGATCGCCAGCGGCGACCAGTTCATCAGCAGCGCCGCGCATGTGAACCAGCTCAAAGTTGATATCCCCGACCTGCTGGCCGTCGAAATGGAAGGCGCCGCCGTGGCGCAAGTGTGTTTTGAACTGGGCGTACCGTTTACGGTCATGCGCACCATTTCCGACAACGCCAACGAAGAGGCGGCCGTCGACTTCATGCGTTTCGTGCAAACCGTCGCTTCGCCGTACGCGTTGACGGTGATTCAGCAGCTATGCCAGCGCCTGGCTAACTGATTTTTCAGCTAGCGTGCATAAAAAAAGGGCAGAACCACTGGTTCCGCCCTTCTTATTTTTCAATAAAGGAGCCTGAAAAATGTTCAGGGCTAGGCGCCTTGCCGCAGGCAGTACGAATGTACGGCCAGGCAAGGCAACAACGCCATGGACTTTTTCTCAGGTTCCTTTAGACGCTGAGCATCATCAGACTGGCGTTACCGCCAGCCGCCGTCGTATTCACGCACAGCGCCCGCTCAGCGACCAGGCGCCACAGGGGGATGACACCCTCTTGCGTGGTGGCGATGGTGCCCACCAGGGCCCCTTCCCGTGCCGCCAGCAGCGGTTTGAGCTGGCCATCGAGGCAAGGCTCGATCATGGCGATCTGGAAATCATGCTTGACGGACTCCAGGCTGTTGACGACCTGGATGCGGTCCTTCAGCGCGGCCGGCAAGTCGCCGGGGATCAGATCCGGCGCTTGCGCCAGCACGAGGGCCTGGTTACCGGTGGCCAGCACGGCTGCCAGCTGGTTCATCAGCGTGCCGGACGTTGCCGCCGCGCACAGAATCGTGCCGCGCGCGGCAAAACTGAGGGTATTGCGCTCGCCCGTCGGGCCTGGCAAGACGGTGGTGCTGCCCAGCAAGGTGGTGCGCGCATAGTCCTGCGCCAGTTGCTGCACCTGGTCGTGGCCATGCATCTTCGCCCACACGGTGAGCGCATCGAGGGCCGGCGGCGCCTGGCGCTGGTGCTGCGCGCCGGCCGGCGCATTGCGCTGCAAGCGTTTCAGGTACAGGGGGCCGCCCGCCTTGGGGCCGGTGCCGGACTTGCCTTCGCCGCCGAACGGTTGCACGCCGACGACGGCGCCCACGATGTTGCGGTTCACATAAATATTGCCCACGTGCGCGCGCTTGGTAATGAAGTCGATGGTTTCATCGATGCGCGTATGGATGCCCAGGGTCAAGCCGTAACCGCTGTCATTGATCGATTGCACCAGTTGCGGCAGTTCGGACCGCTTGTAGCGGATCACGTGCAGCACGGGGCCGAAGACTTCCTGCGTCAATTGCGCCAGCGACTTGATTTCCAGCACGGTCGGGGCGACAAACGTGCCTTTGACGGTCGGCAAATCGAGCGAATAATGGTCGATGGCCATGGTTTTCATCTTGTTGATGTGCGCCAGCAAGTTACCTTGCGCTTCCGCATCGATGACGGGACCGATATCCGTGGCCAGGCGGTCAGGATTGCCAACACGCAATTCCTGCATGGCGCCCTTGAGCATGTGGATGGTCTTGTCGGCGATTTCCGTTTGCAGGAACAGCACGCGCAAGGCCGAGCAGCGCTGGCCGGCGCTGTCGAAAGCGGACGACATCACATCCTGCACCACTTGCTCCGGCAAGGCGGACGAATCGACGATCAGGGCATTCTGGCCACCCGTTTCGGCGATCAGGGGAATATCGATGCCTTCGGCCACGGCACGCGCGGTCAGGTTGCGGTTGATCAATTGCGCCACTTCCGTCGAGCCCGTGAAAATCACGCCTTTCACGCGCGTGTCATTGCACAGGCCGGCGCCGACGATCTCGCCGCTGCCGGGCAAGAATTGCAGCGCGCCGCGCGGCACGCCCGCCGCATGCAGCAATTGCACGGCGCGGTGGGCGATCAGCGGCGTTTGCTCGGCCGGCTTGGCCAGCACCACGTTGCCCGCCGCCAGGGCGGCGGCCAGCTGGCCCGTAAAGATGGCCAATGGGAAATTCCACGGGCTGATGCAGGTGACGGGCCCCAGCGCCAGGGTATTCGGCGCGTGTTCCACCTGCGCCGCGTAGTAACGCAGGAAGTCGACGGCTTCGCGGATTTCCGCGATCGCGTTCGGCAGGGACTTGCCCGCTTCGCGCACGGCCAGGGCCATCAGCTCGATATGGTGTTCCTCGAACAGGTCGGCCGCGCGCAATAACGCTTGCGCGCGGAGCGACGGTTCCGTGGTTTGCCAATCCATGGCGAAGGCGCTGGCGCTGGCCAGGGCCGTTTCCACGTCGGCTTGACCGGCTTCCATGACCTTGCCCACGACGTCGTCGTGCTGGGCCGGGTTGTGCAGCATGTGCGTGGGGCCGTTCAGGCTGACGGCGCCATCGATCAGCGGCGCGGCCTGCCACGTCTGCTGCTGCGCCAGGCCCGTGGCCAGGGTGCGCAAAGTATCTTCATTCGACAGGTCCAGGCCGGCCGAGTTCCTGCGTTCGCTGCCAAACATGTCCAGCGGCAGCGGAATCGACGGGTGCGGCAAGCCGCCCTGCAGGCGCGCCTGTTCCAGCGGATCGCGGATCAGGCTATCGATGGCCACGCTTTCGTCGACGATCTGGTTGACGAAGGACGAGTTGGCGCCGTTTTCCAGCAGGCGGCGCACCAGGTAGGCCAGCAGGGTTTCATGCGAGCCGACGGGGGCGTAGATGCGGCACGGCTTGTCGAGGTTGTCGGGGCCGACGACCTGGTCGTACAAGGTCTCGCCCATGCCGTGCAGGCACTGGAATTCGTAGTCGGTAATGCCGTCGCGTTTCGCCCACGTGTAGATGGTCGACAGGGTTTGCGCGTTATGCGTGGCAAACTGTGGATAGATCAGGCTGCTGGCCGCCAGCAGTTTTTGCGCGCACACGAGGTAAGAGACGTCCGTGTAGACCTTGCGCGTGTAGACGGGATAGCCTTCCTGGCCGTCGACTTGCGCGCGCTTGACTTCCGCATCCCAATACGCGCCCTTCACCAGGCGCACCATGAACTTGCGGCCGCTGCGGCGCGCCAGGTCGATCAGGAAATCGATGGCGAACGGGCAACGCTTCTGGTACGCCTGCACCACGTAGCCGATGCCGTCGAAGCCGGCCAAATCTGTATCAAAGGCAAGTGCTTCCATCAGGTCGAGCGACAGTTCCAGGCGGTCCGTCTCTTCCGCATCGATGTTGAAGCCGATGTTGTACTGTTTGGCCAGCAACAGCAGCGCTTTGACTTTTGGCAACAATTCTTCCAGGACGCGGGCACGCTGGGCGCGGCTGTAGCGCGCGTGCAGGGCCGATAGTTTCACGGAAATGCCGGGGCCGTTGCGGATGCCGCGGCCGTTCGAGGCCTTGCCGATGGCATGGATCGCCGTTTCGTACGAGGCGTAGTAGTTGGCCGCGTCCTGCTGCGTCAGGGCCGCCTCGCCCAGCATGTCGTACGAGTAGCGGTAGCCGCGCGTTTCGTTGTCGCGGCTGTTCTTCAACGCTTCCTCGATGGTCTGGCCCGTCACGAACTGGTTGCCCAGCATGCGCATGGCCAGGTCGACGCCCTTGCGGATCAGCGGTTCGCCGCCTTTGGCGATGAGCTTGGTCATGGCCGAACCGAGGCCCGATTCGCTGCTGGTACTGACCAGTTTGCCCGTGATCAGCAAGCCCCAGGTGGCCGCGTTGACGAACAGCGACGGCGATTCGCCCAGATGTTTCTTCCAGTCGCCCTTGCTGATTTTGTCGGCGATCAGACGGTCGGCCGTTTGACTGTCGGGTATACGCAACAGCGCTTCAGCCAGACACATCAATGCAACACCCTCTTCCGACGATAGCGAGAACTCGTGCATCAGTGCATCGACGCCGGAGGCGCGTGTGCGTTTTTGGCGCACGTTCGAGACCAGGCGGTGCGCCAGGGCTTGCCCTTCGGCCGTCGTTTCGGTGCTGCTGGGGCGGACTTGTTGCAACAGCCACTGCACGGCGGAAACCTCATCGCGCCTATAGGCGGCGGTGACGGCGGCGCGTTGTGGTGTCGCTTCGGGCAGGATTTCTGCCTGGAACGCAGCAAAAGGAATCGGGGTAAAAGCCGAGGGGCCTGCAGGGTGCATAAGTGCTCTTTACAAGGAAAAGGGGACGAAAACTGACGTAATTCTTGCTCTTTTTTGGTGCAAAAAAATACAGAAAGTCGGACGTTAAGATGATTCGATTGTAAAGGGGATTCTTATGGATTAATTCTGGTAATACAGGGGACTAGCAATAGATAGTTTTTGATGCGACAATTTAACCAAATAATATTAATTTGGGGGTGATGGTAATGCTGGACAAGATCAGTAAGAAAATCTTGATGGAATTGCAGAGCGATGGACGCATCAGCAATGTGGAGCTGGCCGCGCGCGTGAACCTGTCGCCGGCCGCCTGCCTGGAGCGCGTGCGCAAGTTGCACGAATCCGGTTACATCATGGGCTATACGGCCCAGTTGAACCCGCAGCTGCTCGACGTGTCGCTGCTGGTGTTCATCGAAGTGGTGCTCGATCGCACGACACCGGAAGTGTTCGACGCCTTCAAGCATAGCGTACAAATCATTCCAGAGGTACTGGAATGTCACATGGTGGCCGGCGGTTTCGATTACCTGGTCAAGGCGCGCGTCAAGGACATGGCCGCCTACCGCGAATTCCTGGGCAAGACGCTGTTGCAGAAAGGTGTGCGGGAAACCCACACTTATGCCGTCATGGAAGAGGTCAAAAACACGACCAAATTGCCAATTAAGTGACCCTGGTGTAGCCGCCCCACTTTTCTGATTGAGCTATCGGAACAAATGTTGTAGGGTAGAACTACAATTCTGCTATCCGGTAGCCGCCTGAAACGCCGCGCAGACGGTCACTTCAGGGTGCAAAGTGGGCAATCGTGCCCACCCGCATACGGTTACGGCACGTCCCTTTCGCGGGACGTGACGGGTTCGCGCAGCGGGGGACAAATGAAGCAGTTGCAGCATCAGCTGGTGCGTTTCTTTGTATTCACGATCCTGGCCATGGCCGTCGCCTGTTGCCTGGCCTATCTGTTGTTGCTCTCGGGCGGCGACCATCCCTATCTGATTGCCTGCGTGGCCGCCGCCATCGGCGCCGCGTTGCTGGCGTTTGCCGGCCGTCCGCGCGGTGAGCCGGGCTTGCACCAGTTCGCCGATACGGTGGGCAACGCCATCGATGCCATCATGATCGGCGCGGCGGAAACCTCGTATTTTGTCGATTCCGTCAAACAGAAGGTGGAACTCGATGTCCGCACGGCCAGCGACATCGCCGACAGTTCCGTACAAAATGCCGCGATGACGGAAAAGATTGCCGCCAATGCGGAACGGGCCGCCAAGGTGGCCGCCGGCGTGCGCGTGGAAAGCGTGGCGGCGCGCGCCGAAGTGGACCAGGGCTTGCAGCGCATCAATAACGCACGCGAGGAAGCGCAAGGCGCCTCCAGCAACATGCTGAGCTTGCAGGAAAAATCCAAACGCATCACGGGCTTTACGGAAGCCATTTCCGATATTTCCGCGCGCACCAACTTGCTGGCGCTGAATGCCGCCATCGAAGCGGCGCGCGCCGGTGAACACGGGCGGGGTTTTGCCGTGGTGGCCGGGGAAGTGCGGCAATTGGCGCAGCGCACCAAGGAAGCTTCCGATGAAATCAGCGTGATGGTGCGCGAAATCAATGAACAGTCGGAAAAAGCCGCACGCGGCATGAGTTCGCTGGCGGCCGGCGTCACGGAAGCGGCGCGCAATGTGCAAAGCGTGCACGCCTCGCTCAGCCATATAGAGCAGTCATCGGGCGAGTCCGAGGACGAGATCGGGCAAATCGCCCGCGCCTCGCGCGAACACGTCGAGACGACGCAAGTGATCGCCGACGCCATCGGGCAAATCCGCGACAGCATGCTGTCGACGAATGCCGAATTGCCGCGCGCCACGCAGTCGGCCATGGCCCTGGCAGAGCGGGCCGAAGTGATCGCCGGCGCCCTGGGCGAATCGAGCGTGGCCACGCCGCACGACGAGATCCGCGAGGCGGCCCAGCGCGCCGCGCGCGACGTGGGCAAACTCTTCGAGCAAGCGATCGCCTCGGGGCGCATCACGCGCGACGCCCTGTTCGACCGCCATTACCGCCCCATCCCGAATACCGATCCGCCCAAGCACAACACGAAATTCGACGCGTTCACGGACAAGGTGCTGCCCGACTTGCAGGAAGGCGTGCTGGCGGCATTGCCCCACCTGGCGTATGCGGGCGCCGTCGACAACAATGGATATTTTCCTACGCACAACAAGAAGTTTTCCCAGCCGCTGACGGGCGATTACGCCACCGATATTGTAAATAACCGCACCAAGCGCATCTTCAGCGACCGCACGGGCAAGCGCTGCGGCAGCAACACCAAGGCGTTCCTGTTGCAGACCTATAAACGCGACACGGGTGAGGTCATGCACGATTTGTCCGTGCCCATCCACGTCGAGGGCAAGCACTGGGGCGGTTTCCGGATTGGTTACCGCTCCAGCAGCCACGCATAAAAAAAACGCCTGATGAGATATCAGGCGTTTTTTTGTCCTGTCGCAAGTCTTAATCGACGTGCGGCTTGGGCGCCACGCCGCCGCCGGCCGCCGTGGCCGTGCGCAGGGTGGGCGTGTTCATGCTTTCCAGGTGGTTGCGCAGCCATTTGTGGGCGGGGCTGCGGGCGTCGCGCTCGTGCCACAGCATGTCCAGGTGGACGGCTGGCAAGGTCAACGGCAAATCCTTGTACAGCAGCGATTCCGTCATGCCCGTCGAGGCGATCAAATGGCGCGGCAAGACGGTGATCAGGTCGGAATTGGCGACGACTCTTCCGGCCGTGAAGAATTGGTTGACCGTCAACAAGATGCGCCGTTCGCGGTGGATCTGCGACAGCGCTTCGTCGATCAAGCCATGCGCGCGGCCGGAAAAGCTCACCAATAAATGGTTGGCCGCGCAGTAGTTATCCAGGGTCAATTCCTTGTCGGCCAGCGGATGGCCGCGCCGCATCACGCACACGTACTTGCCGGAATACAGGCGCTCGTGGCGGATGGGCGAGCCCGTTTCGCTCGACAATTGCGCCGCCACGCCGGGAAAAAAGCCCACGGCCAGGTCGATGTCGCCGCGCAGCAGCATCGGGCGCGGTTCGCGCGTGGTCAGCGGCATCATGCGTACGTTGACGCCGGGCGCTTCCCGTTCGATCGAGCGCATCAGCGAAGGCAGCCAGAACGCGGCCGTCGCATCGGCCATGGCCATGCGGAAAGTGGCATGTGTTTTCGACACATCGAAGGTTTCCGGCGTAACAGCCGCTTCCAGGCTGGCCAGGGCCGAGCGCACGGACGGCCACAGCGCTTCGGCGCGGGGCGTGGGTTTCACGCCATAGGCCGTGCGGATCAGCAATTCGTCACCGAGGCTCTCGCGCAGGCGTTTGATGGCGTTCGATACCGCCGGCTGCGTCATCGCCAGGTGGCCGGCTGCGCGCGTCAGGTTTTGTTCCGTCATGACGGCGTCGAAAACGCGCAGCAAGTTCAGATCCAGCGTCAGAAAACTCATGGAAAGCCCAAGATAAAAGTTGAATTGATTACTTAAGAGTGTAAACCGCGCCGGGCACGAATATTTTCACTCGTAAAAAAATATTACAGTTTTCCATTCACGATTCATATAATTGGTATCAAGAAATGGAATTAGATTTATATGTTGCACTGCACTATAGTACTGTCAAATTCTATAATGCACTGGAACACTATGTCTACCTTCGCCTCCGCCCTGTACGCAGTATCCGCACCCGTGCTGGAGATTTCCCTGCTGAACGCCCTGCAACTCGTGCTGGTGATCGTCGCCGTGGGCGCCTTCGCCCTGCTGTTCAAGCCTTTGCTGGTGGGCATCGCCCGCGCCATGATGCTGGTGGTGCGTCCCAAGCTGAGCCGCGAAGAGCGCCTGGCGCGCCAGCAGATGCGCGAAGCGCAAGCCTTGAAACGCACGCTCGGCAAGATGGATGGCGTATCGCCAAGCAATGCCGCCGAATTGCGCGCCCTGTCTACGCGTGCGTGAGCGAGCAACTGTTGCAGAATGACAAGCCGGCCTGCGCCGGCTTTTTTTACGCCTGCCGCCAGCCGATTACGCCATGTCGCCCAGCAAATGCGCGCGCAACATGGTGTCGGCCGGATGGGCACCTATCCAGATTTTCAGCAGCGCATTATAGAAAGCCAGGTCCGGCACCGTGTCGCCCACCTGCTTGCCGTTCAGTTTGCACAACGTTCCCTCTTCCGGCAGCCAGTCCACGGTGAGAATGTCGCCCTTCTTCAGGCCGGGCACCATTTCGAACATGGCGCCGAACTGCATCGTCTGGCTCAGCAGGCGCGTGCGGTCGGCCTGGTCGGAACTGCGCTTCAAGCCCTGCATGAAGGCTTGCCCCAGCTCGTCGGAAGTGATGTCGCGCAGCATGACGATTTCCAGGCGGCGCGGCCCGGGCAGCGCCAGGATGTCGGCCAGCTGGGTTTTCTTTTCCGGCAGGTACAGCGCGATCGTGTACACCTTGAAGATGACCTTGTAGCGCACGCCGGCGCCGTTGAGTTTCAATTCGCGGCTGGCCAGCTGTACCGTCTCGTCCAGCTTGACGCCGCCCACCTCGACGGCGAGCGCCGGTCGTGCCACGGCGGCGCACAGGCTGGCGCACAGGCAGGCGGTGGCCAGGGAGCGGCCCAAACGGGATGTGCTTATTTGCATCTTCTACCTCCGTGGAAACCATGGGCTGTGGATAAGTCAGCACACAGTGTAGAACAGTTGGCAGAAGCTGGCGCCACGCAGACGTGGCCCGGAAGTGGCGCTGAAGTAAAGCTCAGGCTTTGGCGGCGGGCAGTTCCGCCTGCAGGCGTTCGTACTTGGCCATCAATTGCTCCGGGCTTTCGCGCCAGGCGGGATTGAAGGGGATGCAGCTGACGGGGCACACTTGCTGGCATTGCGGCTCGTCAAAGTGGCCCACGCATTCGGTGCACTTGTTGGGATCGATTTCGTAGATTTCCGCGCCCATGTAGATCGCGTCATTCGGGCACTCGGGCTCGCAAATGTCGCAATTGATGCATTCGTCGGTGATCAGTAATGCCATGATTTCACTCTTACTTATTGCGATGAGGCAGCGTTGGCGGCGATCTTGTTTTGCAGCCAGCGGTTCACCGAGGGGAAGACAAACTTGGAGACGTCGCCGCCCAGCGCCGCGATTTCGCGCACGATGGTGCCCGAAATGAACTGGTACTGGTCGGATGGCGTCAGGAACATGGTTTCGACATCGGGCAGCAGGTAGCGGTTCATGCCCGCCATCTGGAATTCGTATTCGAAGTCGGAGACGGCGCGCAAGCCGCGCACGATGACCCGCGCTTCATGCTTGCGCACGAAATCCTTGAGCAGGCCGGAAAAGCTTTCCACTTGCACATTCGGATAGTGGCCGAGCACTTCGTTGGCGATTTCCAGGCGTTCGTCGAGCGAGAAAAACGGTTGCTTGTTCTTGCTGTCGGCCACACCGACGATCAGCTTGTCAAACAGACCCGATGCGCGGCGCACCAAATCTTCATGACCGCGCGTGAGCGGATCGAATGTTCCTGGATAAACGGCTACAACCATTGCGGCTCCCTGACGATGCACCAATATAGACGCGCATTATGCCTGAAATTGGTGACCACCTTGGTGTTGCGCCTCGGGCCAGGGAGCTTTTTTGCCTCATTTATAGGCAGATTCAGGCAGTAGCCGGCACTTTGTTGTAAGTTAGCAAATGATAATAAACGGTGCCCGCCTTGTCGGCGCGGATGACTTCCCACGGCGCCATCCACTCCGGTTTTTCCAGGGCGCTGGTTGCATCGAAGACGAGCGGCAAGCCCGATTCCGCATACACCATGCCGCCTTCCTTGAGCAGGTTGGCGCACAGCGGCAACACTTTCGCCAGGAAATCCTGCTGGTAGGGCGGATCGAGGAAGATCAGGTCGAAACGCTGGCCGCGCGATGCCAGGCCTTGCGCCGTCAGCAAGGCGTCGCCGCGCAGCAGCTGGACATTGTCGGCGCGCAATTTCGTCTTGTTTTCTTCCAGCTGGCGGATCACGGGCGTATGGGTGTCGACCATGGTGACGGCGGCGGCGCCGCGGCTGGCCGCCTCGAAGCCGAGCGCGCCGCTGCCGGCGAACAGGTCCAGCACCTGGGCATTGGCCCAGTCGCCGTCGCGCAAGTGGTTGATCCAGTTAAACACGGTTTCGCGCACGCGGTCCGGTGTCGGGCGCAAGCCCAGTGCCTGCAAAACAGGCAGCACGGAGCGCTTCCACTGGCCGCCGATGATGCGCACCTGGTTCGGTGGCGGCGCGTGGTGGACGGGGACTTTGGCGGGTTTCTTAATTTTCTTTTGCATGGGTATTTCTTCAATTCGATGGCGGCCACTATAGCATATGGCCCCCTCCCCCCTGCTGGCGCTGCCTGGCTATTTGGCTTGCGTGGCGAGGGAATTGAAATCGTCGATCCAGCCCTGCATGCGCTTGACGGCATGGGCTTTTTGCGTGGGCGTGGCGATCTTGATCACCGTCATGACCATCTGCGCCGTGCTGCTTTCGTAGGCATCGAAGAAGGCCTTGCGCTCGGAATGCTCGAGGCGCTCGAAACTGTCCTTGATCAGGGTGTTGATCAAGGTCACGGTGGCTTCCTTGCCGAGTTTTTCCTGGTGAACTTTCTTGACCAGGCTCAACACGTTCTGCTGGCGCCGCATGCGTTCGTCGAGCCAGATCTCGTTGTTCAGCGGACGCGCGTCGGACGCCTTGCGGATGAGGGCTTCCTGCTCGCTGCTGAAGCTGCCGAACCACAGTTCGAATTGCTCCATGGCTTTCTTGTAGCGCAGTTTCTGGCGCTTCTCGTGGTCGCCGCTCAGGTATTTCTTGCGGTAATCCTCATTGTTCGACTTGAACTTCTTTTCCATCTGCGCGATCTGCTCGGGCTTGAGCGAGCGCGCCAGGTCGGCCAGCTCGGGCGCCGCCTTCAGCAACAGCGCCTGGGTGCGCTGCTTGATCTCGCTGTAATCCGCCAGCAGGTCCGCCTGCGTGGCATTGCCTTGCAACTGCTTCTGGCCCGTGCGCAGGATTTCCACGTAATCCTTCAATTGCGTCTTGCGGTGCCAGTCGAACAGCTTGTCGATATCGTCGCGCACCCAGCCCTTCTGGTCGCGGTCCAGGTCGACATACGCGTTCAGCCACCAGTACAGCACGGTATCGCCATTGTTGTAGGCCAGGCGCAAGCCGCTGCAACCGGCCATGACGACGAGCAGGATGGCCAGTAAGGCATACGTCAAGCGGCTGGAAGACGTGGAAGACGGGGCCTGCGTGTTAAACTTTTTCATATTCTTAACTTATAAAAGACGGTCTATGAACGTTGTCATTCTCGCTGCCGGTATGGGCAAACGCATGCAGTCGGCACTGCCCAAGGTATTGCACCCGTTGGCGGGCAAGCCGCTGTTGTCGCACGTCATCGACACGGCGCGCGGCCTGGCGCCGTCCCGATTATGCGTGATTTACGGGCATGGGGGCGCAGCAGTGCTGAAGTTGCTCGACGGCTACAAGGTGAACCATGGCGTGCAGATCGACGCCGCCGAGCAGGCGCAGCAGCTGGGCACGGGCCATGCCGTGCAGCAAGCGCTGCCTTTGCTGGATGACAGCGTGCCGACCCTGATCCTGTACGGCGACGTGCCGCTGACCAGCGCCGCTTCCCTGCAGCAACTGGTGCAGGCGGCCGGCAAGGACAAGCTGGCCATCCTGACCGTGGAACAGGACGACCCGTTTGGCCTGGGCCGCATCGTGCGCGAGCACGGCGCCATCGTGCGCATCGTCGAGGAAAAGGATGCGACACCTGCCGAGCGCGCCATCCGCGAGATCAACAGCGGCATCATGGTTGCGCCCACCGTGCAGCTCAAGCAATGGCTGTCGGCCTTGTCGAATGACAATGCCCAAGGGGAATACTATCTGACCGATATCGTTGCCCAGGCCGTCGCCGATGGCGTGGCCGTCACCTCGGCCCACCCGGCCGCCGTGTGGGAAGTGGCGGGCGTCAACAGCAAGGTGCAGCTGGCCCAGCTGGAACGCATCCACCAGAACAATATCGCGCAAGCGCTGCTGGAAGGGGGCGTGACCCTGCTCGATCCGGCCCGCATCGACGTGCGCGGCGAACTCATTTGCGGCCGCGATGTCACCATCGACGTGGGCTGCGTGTTCGAAGGCCGGGTGGAACTGGGCGACGGCGTGCGCGTGGGCGCCAACAACGTCTTCATCAACGCCACGGTGGCGGCTGGCGCACACATCAAGCCCTTCTGCCATATCGAGGACGCCATCGTCGGCGCCGCTTCCATCATCGGCCCCTATGCGCGCCTGCGCCCGGGCACGGTCCTGGCGGAAGACGTGCACATCGGCAACTTTGTCGAAGTGAAAAACAGCCAGATCGCCGCGCACAGCAAGGCCAATCACCTGGCGTACATCGGCGACGCTACCATCGGCTCGAAGGTCAACATCGGCGCCGGCACGATCACCTGCAACTACGATGGCGTGAACAAGTTCCGCACGGTCATTGAAGACGACGCCTTCATCGGCAGCGACAGCCAGCTGATCGCGCCCGTCACCGTCGGCAAGGGCGCCACCCTGGGCGCGGGCACGACCTTGTCGAAAGATGCGCCGGCCGGCAAGCTGACCGTGTCGCGCGCGCGCCAGGTGACCATCGATGGCTGGACGCGCCCCGTGAAAATCAAGAAGTAAGCGGCGCAGTCAGCCCTTGCACACAGGCAGGCCGCATGGCCTGCCTTTTTTGTATGTGGATAACTCTGTGGGCAAGCCACTGCACAAGTGGCGCATAAGCCTGTGTGCAAGCCTGCGCATAAGCTGTTGGCAAGTTTTCCAATCTGGCCCGCCATGCGCTTGTCGCTGCCTTTTCCGCTGATTCCAGTGGCTTGCCAGCGATGTAATCGCCTTTTCCTGTTGATTGTGGATAACTCTGTGTGTAAGCCTGCGGATAAGCGCTGGATAGCGTAGGTACAAGTGGGGATAACTGCAGTTTTGCCACCTGCTTCCCGGATATTGCTGTGGGTAAGCCTGTGGAAAAACCGTGCACAGACGGTGGATAGCTGGTGGGTAAGTCTTGCGTTGGATCAAGCAACAGCCGAAAGTCGGACTTCCGGCTGTTGCCGCCGCATCAGAAGCGGCGATTGAGTTCGACCCACAGGCGGGCCGAACTGCGCGCCGCCAGCAGGACGGGCGTGCCGCCGATGGGCTTGGCGACGTACGCGCGGGCATTCCACTGCTGCCCGCCCGCCCAGTTCAGGCCCAGTCCGGCGCCGTGCAGGCGTGCGCTGTTCGGGCCCGGCGTCCAGCGCTGCTGGTTCACCGTCACGCGCGCGCTGTCGACGAAGGCCACGGCTTGCCATTGTCCCGCGTCGCCGGCGCTCAGTTCATGCCGCCATTCGGCGCTGCCGAAATAGCCGAGGTCGCCAGCTGCCGCGCCCACGTCATACGCGCGCACCGTGTACGGGCCTCCCACGCTCATCTTTTCGGAGGAATCGAGGTTGCTGTCCGCCCACTGTCCCGCGAAGGCCAGGTACACGGCGTTGCGCTGGTCCAGGTTTTGCAGGCGCGACAGGTTGACGTTCCATTTCGCAAAATTGCCATGGCTGCGGGCGCTGAAGGCGTCGTTCAGGCGCGTCAGCGGGTCGCTGATGTCGAGCTTGCCAGCCGTCGCGGCCACGCTCCAGCTGGTGATGGCGCCAGCGAAGGCGGCATCGCGCACGTCGCCACCCAGGGTGGCGCTCAGGTTGTCCAGGCGGCGGTCGCTGCGCATGGCGCTGGCGTCGATGCGGTCGCGCAAGTGCACCTGGTCATATTGCAGCTGGATCGACATGTTCGCATCGCGGCTGCGCAGCAGCGGATGGCGCAGCCAGGCACTGGCGACCTGAGCCGTGCCATGTGCGTGCAGCGGGCGCATGGCGCCTTCCAGGCGGTAGCGCAGGGCGGACATGGCCACCCCGGCGCGCGTGCCGGCGCCGTTCAGCAGCAGGTCATAGCCGAGACGCGCATACGACATGCCCGTGCCCGAGCTGAGCACGCTGGCGCTGGCCACGTCGCCCTGGTGCAGCGGGTTGTACAGGTACACGGTGGCGCCAAGGCGGGCGCGGCCCGTGTAGCGGTTGCCATTGTTGTCGAGGAAGGCAGCGCCAGCCATGCGAGGACCGGACCAGGCATCGACCAGCAGGTCGGAGCCGCCCACTTCGGCGCCGGGCGTGAGCGTGGCCGTGATGGCGACATTCGGTATGTCGGACAGCAACAGCAAGCTGCGGTCGAGTTCCGCCTGGCTGATGGTCTGGCCCGTTTGCAGCGGCGCCAGCGTGGCGTTCAGCAAGGCGTCGCTGACGTCGCTGCGGTTGTCGATGCCCACCTTGCCGTAGCGCGCCTCGAGCACGTCGATGCGCACGATGCCCTGGCGGATGGTCTGGGCGGGCACGATGGCGCGCGCCAGCGGATAGCCATGGGCGCGGTAGTAACTGGTGAGGCGGGCCGCCAGTTCTCCCAGTTGCTCCAGGGACAAAGTCGTGCCATGGGCGCTGGCGACGAGCGCCTGCAAGGTGGCCGTATCGAACGCGCTGTTGCCGGCGATATCGATCTGCGTGACGAGAAAGGGCGCGCTGGCGGGCAGCGGCGCGCCCTCTTTCTGTTCGATGCGCAGCGCCGGCGCGCCGGGAGCAACATTGGCGGGCGTGGCTGGCTGCAACTGGCGCAGGATGGCGCCCGCATCGGGCACGACCGGGGTGGTTTGTGCTACGGCGCATGGCGCAAAGGCCAGCAGCAGCAGGGACAGCAACGGTTGTTGCATCAGGTGTCGCGGAGTCAAGGAATGAGTCATGGTGTTATTGATTTACGTTAAGCATGTTGGCGGGCAGCTTGACGCCGCCCAGGACGACTTGCAGGGCCGGGCCGCGGCTGCCGATCTGCATGCTGGTGTTTGGCAAGGCATTGCTGGCAGCGCCCGTGCCGGCCGGGGCATCCGTCTGCGTGATGGTGATGGTGGGTGCGGCGGCCAGCGTGCCGGGACGCGTGTCGGCAAAGCTGCCCAGCACTTGCGCCTGCAGTTGCACCACGGCTGCCTGGGCCGGTGGTGGCAGGCTTGCCGACGTCAAGGTCAGGGCGCCGGCATTGCCCTCGGCTTGCACGAAGGCATAGTCGGTCGAGGCCAGGCCGCTGCCCGTGATGGCGTAGTTGCCAGCCGGACTGCTGGCCGTGGCCGGGCTGGTCCAGGCCAGGGTGCCGCTGGTGGCGTCCGCCAGGGTGTCGCTGCCCAGCAGGCCGCTGACCTTGCCGCTTAACTGTTCTGGCGTGCGGCCACCCGTCAGGCTGGTGGCCGTGGCCGTCAACAGCAAGCTGGCCTTGGCAATATCGGCGGTGATGTTGCCCGGTTGCACGAGTGCATAGTTGCCCGCATCCGCACCCTGCAAGGTGTAGCCGTCGACGATGACGGTTTTCCCTGTTCCGGCGTGCTTGTCGGCAAAGCGGGCAGTGCCGCCGGCCACGCTCAATTGGTCGTCGCCCAGCGCCAGCACGCTGGCCTTGCCTGTCAAGGTGGCGCCCGTGGTGGCGTCATACACCTTGTTTGCCGCACCCACGCCGACGATGACCACGCTGGCCTTGCCGATGTCGGCCGTGATGTTGTTCGGCTGCACGAGGTCATAGTTGCCCGAATCCGCGCCTTGCAGGCTGTAGCCATCGACGACGACGGCCTTGCCCTTGCCTGCGTTCTTGTCGGCAAAGCGGGCAGTGCCGCCGGCCACGCTCAATTGGTCGTCGCCCAGCGCCAGCACGTTGGCCTTGCCTGTCAAAGTGGCGCCCGTGGTGGCGTCATACATTTTGTTTGCCGCACCCACGCCGCTCACGCTGGCAATAGCTTTACTGATGTCGGCCGTGACCTTGTTCGGCTGCACGAGGTCATAGTTGGCCGCATCCGCGCCTTGCAGGGCAAAGCCGTCGAGGGTGACGGTCTTGCCCATGCCGGCGTTCTTGTCGGCAAAGGATGCGCTGCCGCCGGCCACGCTCAACTGGTCGCCGCCCAGCGCCTGCACCTTGGCCTTGCCCGTCAGGGTGGCGCCCGTGGTGGCGTCATACACTTTGTTTGCCGCACCCACGCCGCTCACGCTGACAGTAGCTTTACTGATGTCGGCCGTGATGTTGTTCGGCTGCACCAGCACATAGTTGCCCGCATCCGCGCCTTGCAGGCTGTAGCCATCAACGATGACGGCCTTGCCCTTGCCTGCGTTCTTGTCGGCAAAGCGGGCAGTGCCGCCGGCCACGCTCAACTGGTCGCCGCCCAGCGCCTGCACGGTGGCCTTGCCCGTCAGGATGACGCCGGTGGTGGCGTCATACACCTTGCTTGCGGCGCCCACGCCGGCGACGGTGACGCTGGCCTTGCCGATATCGGCCTTTACGTTACCCGGTTGCACGAGGACATAGTTGGCCGCATCCGCGCCCTGCAAGACAAAGCCGCCGAGGGTGACGGTTTTGGCGCTGCCCGCGTTTTTGTCGACAAAATGCGCATTGCCGCCCGTCAGGCTGAGCTGGTCGTTGCCCAGCGCCTGCACCTTGGCCGTGCCTGTCAGGGTGGCGCTGTTCGTGGCGTCATACACTTTATTGGCCACGCCCGCATCCTGCACTGCCAGTGTGGCCTGGGTGATGGTGGCACGGTGTTGGCCACCTTCCAGCGTGTAATTGTCCGCCAGGCCACCCTGGCCGTCCGCCAGCGTCAGGCTACCGTTGTTGATGTGCTTGTTTGCGCCGACGCTCTTGTTATCGAGGCTGCCATTCCCGGACAGGGACAGACTTTCGCCGTTGACCAGCCCGTGCATGGTCAACTGGCCGGCAGCCATGCTGGTGCTGGCGTCATAGGTGCGCATGCCATCGAGCGTGATAACGGCGCGCTGGATCGTCAGCGGCCCTGCCATCATATTGATGTCATAACCTTGCTGGCCGGAGTACGCGTAATTGTCCAGGGCGTTATAGCTGCCGGCATCGCGCATGGCGCCATACAGGCCATTGTTGCTGTAGAGTATTTTCCCGGATTCGGCGGCGCCGGCCAGCGAATAGCGGGCATTGACCAAGCCGCCGGAGTAGCTCTTGCCATCGTAGGTTTTGCTGATGGCGTCGGCGTTGATGGTCAGGGCCGTCAGGAAGCTGCGCAGCAGCGGCGTGGTCTGGCCCTCATAGATACGCCAGACGGCATGGCTGCCACCGCTGGTCGCCATGTCCCAGCCTTCGAAGCTCGATGGCGAGCGCAGCTCTGCGTCGCTCAGGCCCCGCACATTGGTCAAGGTGCCCTCGTTTTCGCCGACGCCCGGTGCCGTTGGCGTATTCTTCCAGAAGCTGTTGCTGATCACGCCCGCATTGCTGCCGACCAGCGCGCCCGTGCTGGCATTGCCTTGCACCTCGCCCGTGGCGTAGCTGTTGCTGACGCTATCGGTGGCGCGGGAACTAAAACCGAGCAAGCCGCCCACATCGCGGTCGCCGCTGACCTTGCCGCTGGCGTAGCTGTCGGCGATGGTGCCGCTCTTGTTGTAGCCGACCAGGCCGCCGGCATTGTCTTCGATTGCCGTGATATTGCCGCTGGCATAGCTGCCGCTGACCTGGGCGATGGCGCCGTCATAGCCGCGGTTGTCGCCCACCAGGCCGCCGACATTGCGCAAGCCGCTGGCGTCGCCCGTGGCATAGCTGCCCGTGACACTGCCGCTGTTGCTGCCAGCTAAGCCGCCTACGCGGTCCGCGACGCCGCTGACCTTGCCGCTGGCGTGGCTGGCGCTGATGGTGCCGCCGTAGTTTTCACCCACCAGGCCGCCGACATTGTTGTCGCCGCTGACCGTGGTGCTGGCATGGCTGTTGCTGACCAGGCCTGCGTTCGAGCCGACCAACGCGCCGACGGCGAAATTACCCTTCACGCTGCCGTCCAGCAGGCCGATATTGCTGATGAGCGAGCCTGGGTTCGTGTAGCCGATCAGACCCACGTAATCGTACGTCGGCCGGTCGATGGTCAGGCCGCTGACGGTGTAGCCGCGGCCGTCCAGGCTACCCGTGAAGGGGTGTGCCTCGCTGCCGACGGGCACGAAGCCGGCAGCTGTCCAGACATCCTTGCCGCCTGCCGTACCGGCCGCGTTGATGTTACTGCCCAGCACATACGCCGTGCCCGGCGCCATGGCCATCAATTGCAGCTGGTGGGCATTCTGGATGGTGGTCGCATACTCGGATGCCAGCATCGGATACGTGGCGCCTGCCGCGCCGCCAGCATTGTTCAAGCCGCCATCCACGCTGACCAGCACCCAGTTGTTGCCTGGCGCGCCAGGCGTGGTGGTGAAATTGAATCCCGTAAAACTGCTGGCCGTGCGCATTTGCGCATCCGTCAAGCCAGTGCCGCCATCCGAGCTGGCCTGGCCAGTGCCGCTGATGGACCAGAAACTGTTGCTGACCTTGTTGGAGTAGGCATTACTGCCTATCAGGCCGCCGACGCCGCTGCCGCCACTGGTGAGGACCAGGCGGCCCGTGGCGAAGCTGGTGTCGACACTGCCCCAGTTGATGCCAATCAGGCCGCCGATATAAGTCTGACCCGCCACGCTTCCCGTGGCATAGCTGTTGCTGATGCTGCCGTTATTGCTGGCGACCAGGCCACCTGTCTGGGCCTGGCTCCTGACGGTGCCGGTGGCGTAGCTATTATCGATGCTGCCATTGTTGCGCGCCACCAGACCGCCGCTGACGGAGTAGCTGTCGACGTCGAGCGCAGCATAGCTGTTGCGGATGGTGCCTGCGTTTGTGCCGACCAGGCCGCCGGCTACATACGTGGCCCAGATACTGCCGCCATTCAAGCCCACATTCTGGATCAGGGCATCCTTGGTGGTGATGGAAAACAGGCCGCTGCCCTGGTTGCGCGAGGCTCGCATGCTGAGTTGATTGATCGAGTGGCCGAGCCCATCGAACACGCCGCTAAAACCCGTGTCGCCGCCCAGTGGCGCGAAGCCAACGCTCCAGCCGGCTTGCCAGCTGGCTGCGGCGGAGGCGTCGATATTTGCACCCAGCACATAATTGCCATTCAGCTTGCCGTTAATGCCTTGCAAGTCAGTGCCAGTGACGCTGCCGGCTGCTCCCAGGGTGGTAATCACCGTGTAGCCGGTGCGCACGCCGTCCGCACCCAGTTTGGTGCTGAAGTTTTGCCCGGCGGGCAAGTTCACCTGCGCGCCGTTGCCCAGCTGATACACGGCCGTGTTGCCAGCAGCGGCGGCGCCCTGGCCGTATTCCAGCGCCAGGCTGGCCGTGCCGGAACCGTTCAGGTTGGCGTTGATATTGATGTTGCGCTGCGCATTCAAGGTCAGTTCATTGGCCGACCAGCTGACCTGGTCGTTGACGTGCACGTCGCTGGCCGTGCCGTGGCTGCCTTGCGTGCTCTGGATCACGACATTGCCGTTGCGCAAATTGGCCGTCAGGGCGGCGCCGCTGATGTCGCCGCCGCTGGCGGCGATGGTGAAGTCGACGGGGTCGATCAGCCAGGTACCGGCGCGGCCCTGGGCAGCGGCCGTGCTGATGCGCACGTCGTTGCCGATCTTCACGTGGGCGGCGCTCGTTTCGATGAAGCCGCCATTGCCACCCGCGGGGGCGCTGGCGTCCAGGGGGCCGCTCACATGGGTGGTGCCGGCGGTCATGCCGCCGAGCAAGACGATGCTGCCATCGCGCTGTTCCACGCTGCGCGCCTCGATGACGCCCGTGTGGTTGACGACGCTGGCCAGCAGCGAATCGCGGGCGCCTGCGCTCATCAGCACCTGGCCGCCATCGGCGCGGATCAGGCCGCCGTTCTCGGCCAGGTTGTTCAGGGTGCTTTGTTCGATGCGCAGTTGCAGCAGGCGCGCGCCGTCAAAGCTCAGGGTGGCGGCGCTGCCGGCGCCCAGGGCGACCGTGCCCAGGCGGGCCGAGATGGCGCCCTGGTTGCTCACTTGCCGGCCCAGCAGGGCGACATAGCCGCCATCGGCCGCGCGCAGCGTGCCTTCATTGACGACCTTGCCAGTACCTTGGCCGCCGAACGCGTGTTTCGAACCGCCCAGGCTGGCGCCGTCGACGTCGAGCGTCGAAGCCACCAGGCCGCCCACGTTGACTTGCGCGCCGCGGCCGAACAGCACGCCGTTCGGATTGATCAGGTACACCTGGCCATTCGCGTTGACTTTGCCGAGGATCTGCGTGCCGTTGCTGTCGAAGATGCGGTTGACGGCCAGCGCGCTGGCCGAGGGCTGGACGAAGTTGACGGTTTCCTTGGCGCCCACGTTAAAACTGTTCCAGTTCAGCGCGGCCTGCGCGCTGCCCTGATGGATGGTGGTGGTGCCGCCCTGCTGGCTGATGCTGGCCGTGCCGCTCACCACCTGCCCGCCCGTGGGCGCGGCCTGCGCCGGTCCTCCCAGCGCCAGCGCCGTCATGGCGGCCGCTGCCGCGGCCAGTTTGCGGCGGCTGCCCTTGCCGCGTCCGCGCGAGGTTTCCGCGACGGCGACCCAGGCGTTCAAGACGTGGCTCCAGACGAGGCGGTAGATGTGGTTCAACGATCCGTGACGATGCATGCGATGTCCTTGTTGATTTGAATAGGGAGACGCTCGCGCGCCTGCGGACCTGGCCGGGCTGGCGCGAGCGGGAAATGGGGGAAGAACGGGTCAGGAAAGCGGCGCGAACAAGGAGGGGCCGGTGAGGTGGCTGGCGAGTTGGTTGCGGTGCATGTTTTCCCTGTGCTGTGCGTGGACGGCGTCCGTTGCGGCTTTTGTTGCTTTTTTAAATATAAACGTTATAAAAAGCTACAAAGATTTCTGAACGGAAAGATATCAGAACGGGGAAATTTAAAATTGAGCAAACCTGAGCGATTCCCGACTGATTTAGTCGGGAATACGCGCGGTCGTCAGACGGGCAGGCGCAAGGCGAAGCTGATGGTGCCGTTGTTGCCGGCGCTGGCCAGTATCACCTGGCCGCCGTGCAATTCGGCGATGCGCTGCACCAGGTACAGGCCCAGGCCGGCGCCGGGCTTGTGCTGGGCGATGCGGCCACGGAAGTATTTCTGGAACAGGCGCGGGATTTCATCGGCGGGCAGCGGCTCGCCTTCGTTGCTGACGGCGATCTGCACGCGGCCGTCCTCGAGCGTGCCGGCCTGCACGCGGATCGCCAGGGCTTGCGGCGCGTGCCGGTCGGCATTGCTGAGCAGGTTGCGCAGGGCCACGCGCAGCAGGCTGGCGTCCACCACGGCGCTGGCGGGCAGCGCCTGTACGCTGGCTTCGATGCGGCCTGGCGGCCATTCGGCCAGCACGGCCGTCAGCAGCGCGGGCAAGTCGCATGGCAGGGGCCGGAAGGTTGCCGCGCTCGTTTCCATGCGGTCGGCGCTCAGGTATTCATCCACCAGCGCCGTCATGCGGCCGCTCGCTTCGCGCAGGTTCTGGCAGCGCTGCAGGGTTTTTTCCCGCGGCGCGTCCGTGTTGCGGGCAATTTGCTGGGCCGTGGTATTGATGATGGCCAAGGGCGTGTGGAATTCATGCGACACCATGGCAACGAAATCCTGCTGCTCTTCGCGGGTGCGGGTTTCCACTTCCAGCGCGGCGCGCAATTCGCCTTCCAGCACGGCGCGCCGGCCGATTTCCTGCCGCAGCGCCACGGTGCGCAGTGCCACCTGCTCTTCCAGCCGTTCATTCAGGGCGCGCACGGCACTGACGGCCTCCGCCTGTGCGCGGTCCTTGGCGCGGCGCAATTCGGCGTAGCGGCGGTTGAGGCGCAGGCTCATCAGCATCATGTGCACGAAGGCGCCCAGGGTGGCCGCATGGTTGGTCCAGAAGTTCGGCGGCACGATGGCCATATTGCGCAGGAAACTGATCACCACGCCCGCGTAAAAGATGCCGAAGATAAACAGGAAGGCGTGCGCCGGACGATGCCCGCGCAGCGCCAGCCAGCTGGCCAGGGCGATGAACAGCACGATCAATGGCAAGGCCGTCATTTGCACGACGAGCACGCCGGCGGCATAGTCGCCGTGCAGTACCAGCAGCGCCCCGCACAGCGCGGCAGCGGCCGTCAAGCCCACCACGACGCGGCTGAAACGGGGATACAGGGCGGGCAGTTCCAGTTGCAATGTGGAAAAACGCGCGCCGACGGCGATGGACATCGCCATCGACACGCCCAGCATGGGATCGGACAGCCAGTTCGGCATGGTGAAGATTTGCTGGGGAATGGCGATCGTCAGCGCTTCCGTCGTGGCATTCGTCAGCACGTACAGCAGATACCAGCCGCTGTGGGCTTCGCGCGTCATGCGCCAGAAAAAGATATGGAACAGGATCAAGAGCAAATAACTGCCGAACTGCAAGCCGTAGTACAGGTATTCGCGGCGCGAAGCGTTGTCGAAGGCATCGCTGGGCAGCAAGGTCAGCTCCGTCGACATGGCCTTTTTGCTGTGCAGGCGCACCAGCCAGCGCTGCGGCGTATCGGCTTGCAGGCGCAGCGGAAACACCACCTGGCGCGCATCGATGGGCCAGTTGCCGCGCGCCACGTCGGCGCCCGCTTCCTGCAAGACCCAGTGGCCCGCCGCGTCCCAGCGGTACAGCCGCACGTCGTCGAGCACGGCGTTGCTGAAACGCACGACCCATTCATCGGGGGAGCCTGCCGCGCGCGTCACGTCCAGGCGCAGCCAGACGGCGTCCTGCGTGTAACCGGCGCTGACGGCGCCGGGCAAGGTGCGCCAGCCTGGCGCCGCCAATGCCGCATCGGGCCCCAGCCGGCCCGTGGCATCGCGCAGCATCTGCAGGTGGCCGCTGGCGGACACGGGCTGCCCGCTGGCCGGCAGCAGCAGCGGCGCAGGTACGGGCGCGGCAGCTGCAGGTGCAGCATGGGGGAACAGGGCGGTGAAGAACAGGCAAAGGGCGAGCAGGATTTTCATGGCGAGGCAGCTTACCACGGCCAGTGTGGGAGTCAGAAAGACAACTTCCCGGCCCCACGGCGATCGGTTATCCTTGCGCCATGTTGAACCTCATCCTGCTTGAAGACGAAGCCGTGCTGCGCCACGAGTTGACCGAATTTCTCGGCGACTGCGGCTACCGCGTCAGCGCCGTGGCCGACCTGGCCGCCTTCCACGCCTGCTACGCGCCGGCCGTGCACCGCATTGCCATCATCGACCTGGGCTTGCCCGATGGCGAAGGCATGGTGCTGGTGCGCGCCTTGCGCGCGCAGGGGCAGCGCATCGGCATCGTCGTGTTTACGGCGCGCGGGGCCACGCAGGACAAGGTCAACGGACTGGGCGGTGGTGCCGACTATTACCTGCCGAAGAGCGCCGACCTCGATGAGCTGGCCGCCACCCTGGGCGCGCTGGCGCGGCGCCTGGGTGCGCCGCCTGCCGACGCGCCGCCGCCCGCCACGGCCTGGGTGCTGGAACTGGGACCGCGCCGCCTCTTGCCTCCCGGCTGCGGCGCTATTGCGCTATCGCAACAGGACGTCACCGTGCTGCATGTGCTGATGGCCGAGCCGGAACGCATCGTCAGCCGCCAGCAGATCGTGCAATCGCTGGGCGAGGATTTTCTCACCTACGACCAGCGCCGCCTGGACACCCAGATCAGCCGCTTGCGCCGCAAGGCCGAACAGGCGGCGGGCCTGGCCTTGCCCATCAATACCGCCCGCAACGCCGGCTACCGCTTCTTTGCCGAAGCGGAAGTGCGCCCCTGAGTTTACCGTCTGCCGCCACGGACGGGCTGTGGATAAGCCTGTCGATAACTGGACTGCTAACTTGTTGGCAAGCTGTGTGCAGCCGGTGCACAAGTCAAGCTGGCAGTAGCTTGTGTACTCTTTGCATGCCGGTGCGGTACCGTCGCGGGCGCGCCTGGCGCTGCTTCCCCGCGCATCCCTTGCTCTGCTGCCATGGCTTGCCCGCATCATGCTTGTGCATAAGCCTGTGGGCAAGTGCGGCATAAGCGGTGGAAAAGCACCGTATAAGTGTGTGGGCAAGCGGTGTGCAAGCGGTGGATAAATGAAAGTCAAAAATCACACGGCGATGCGCGTCTCGAATTTGCTGCGGAACGTGGAAAAATAGCTCTTCACGTTGCGCACATTTGCGTGCGCGGCAAACAGGCGGTGCGCCAGCGCGTGATAGGCGGGCATGTCGGCCACCTGCACCATCAGCACGAAGTCGGGGCCGGGCGAGACGCGGTAGCATTGCAGCACGGCGGACTCGCCCGCCACGAGCTGCTCGAATTCCGCCATGCGTTCCGCCGCCTGCACGTCGAGCGTGATTTCCACGATGGCCGTCAGGCGCGCGCCCACCAGTTGCGGCGCGACGATGGCCACTTGCCGTTCGATGACGCCGCTTTCCCGCAAATGCTTGACCCGCCGCAAACAGGTGGGCGCCGAAACGTGCACCGCTTGCGCCAGCTCACTGTTGGTTTGCGATGCATCAATTTGCAAGGCGTTCAGGATGCGACGATCGATCTCGTCGAGGGTAATGTTGCTATCGCTCATGGTTTTGATGAATTGGAAAATAAATTGATTCTAAATGAAATAATATTTCATCACAAAATGAGTGTGAAATATTCGGTCAAAAATGCACAGATTTAGAAAGCATATTTCATTCACTCTGCATTAGCATGCTTGCATTGATTAAATTTTAGACAGAGGTTTCCATGTGCGGCATCGTCGGCGCGGTAGCGCAACGTAATATCACTCCCATCCTGCTCGAAGGCTTGAAGCGCCTGGAATACCGCGGCTACGATTCCTGCGGCATCGCCCTGCATGCGGATGGCCGCTTGCAGCGTTCGCGCTCCACCTCGCGCGTGGCGGAATTGGAAAAGCAGATCGCGGAAGAAGGCTTGAGCGGTTTCACGGGCATCGCCCACACGCGCTGGGCCACGCATGGCGCCCCTGTCTCCTTCAATGCCCACCCGCACTTCTCCCCGACGGAAGAGAACGCCCGCGTGGCGCTGGTGCACAACGGCATCATCGAAAACCACGACGAACTGCGCGCCGAACTGACGGCCTTGGGTTACGTCTTCCAGAGCCAGACGGACACGGAAGTGATCGCCCACCTGGTCGAGCACATGTACAACGGCGATTTGTTTGAAACCGTGCAGCAGGCCGTGAAACGCCTGGACGGCGCGTATGCGATCGCCGTCTTTTGCCGCGACGAGCCGCACCGCGTGGTCGCCGCGCGCCAGGGCTCGCCCCTGATCGTCGGCCTGGGCAATGGTGAAAACTTTGTCGCGTCCGACGCCATGGCGCTGGCCGGCACGACGGACCAGATCATTTACCTGGAAGAAGGCGACGTGGTCGACCTGCAACTGTCGCGCTGCTGGATCGTCGACGTGGATGGCAAGCCCGTCGAGCGCGAAGTGAAGACCGTGCACGCCCACACGGGCGCGGCCGAGCTGGGCCCGTACCGTCACTACATGCAAAAGGAAATTTTTGAACAGCCGCGCGCCATCGGCGACACGCTCGAAGGCGTGACGGGCATCATGCCGGAATTGTTCGGCGACAACGCTTATGCCATCTTCAAGCAGATCGACCGCGTGCTGATCCTCGCCTGCGGCACCAGCTCGTATGCGGGCATGACGGCCAAGTACTGGATCGAAGCCATCGCCAAGGTGCCCGTCAGCGTGGAAGTGGCCAGCGAATACCGCTACCGCGACAGCGTGCCGCACCCGAACACGCTGGTGGTGACGATTTCGCAAAGCGGCGAAACGGCCGACACCCTGGCCGCCCTGAAACATGCGCGCAGCCTGGGCATGCAGCACACCTTGACCATCTGCAACGTGGCCACCAGCGCCATGGTGCGCGAATGCGCCTTGGCCTACATCACGCGCGCCGGCGTGGAAGTGGGCGTGGCCTCGACCAAGGCGTTTACGACGCAGCTGGCCGGCCTGTTCCTGCTGACCCTGTGCCTGGCGCAAGTCAATGGCCGTTTGAGCGAAGAACAGGAAGCGGCGCACCTGAAAGCCATGCGTCACTTGCCCGTCGCCATCGCGTCCGTGCTGGCGCTGGAGCCGCAAATCATCGCCTGGTCCGAAGAATTTGCGCGCAAGGAAAACGCCCTCTTCCTGGGCCGCGGCATGCACTACCCGATCGCTCTGGAAGGCGCCTTGAAACTGAAGGAAATTTCGTATATTCACGCCGAAGCGTATCCGGCCGGCGAACTGAAGCACGGCCCGCTGGCCCTGGTGACGAATGAAATGCCGGTCGTCACCATCGCGCCGAACGACGCGCTGATCGAAAAGCTGAAGTCGAACATGCAGGAAGTGCGCGCCCGCGGCGGCCAGCTGTACGTCTTCGCCGACGTCGATTCCCGCATCAGCTCCGGCGAAGGCTTGCACGTGATCCGCCTGCCCGAGCACTACGGCGACCTGTCGCCGATCCTGCACGTGGTCGCGCTGCAATTGCTGGCGTATCACACGGCATTGGCGCGCGGCACGGATGTGGACAAGCCCCGCAATCTGGCCAAGTCGGTGACGGTGGAGTAAGCAGGACGGATGGCGCCTGTCGCTGGCGGCGCGCTGCCGCCGGCGGGGCGCTCGTCAGCCAGGGGCCGGGTGGGCGCGGGAACGGTACTGCTCGATCCACTTGACGGACTGTGCGATGCCGCCGAAGGGAAAGAAATGCAGGCTGACCTCGCCGTGTGCCGCTGTCAGGCCGGCGGCCAGGCGCTCGACAAACAGATCCGGCCCCGCCGTGCCGAACAGCTTGCCGATGGACACGCCGTACTTGGACCACATCGATGCGCATGCACTGACGCCGCACAATGCAGCATAGCGGGCCAGCACCGCGATGCTGGCGGGACCCGGCACGCCCACGCGCACGGGATGGTCAATGCCCCGCTCGCGCAGCGCTTTGAGCCACGTCAACACGATGTCGGCATCGAACGCAAACTGCGTGACGATCAAGGGCGTCATGCCGCGCTGCGCGATGCTGCGGCACTTGCGTTCGAGCACATCCCACTGCTCGGCCTTGCTCATGACCTGATGGCCTTCCGGATGACCACCCACGCCGATCACCTTCATGCCCGCGCGCTCGAACACGCCTGTGTCGATCAGCGCGGCACTGTCGGAAAACGGCCCCATCGCGGCGGATGGATCGCCGGCGATCACGAAGCAGCGCTCGACGCCTGCTTCGGCGACCGCGCGTTGGACGAATGACTCAAACTCGGCGAACGAGGCAATCCGGCGCGCGGACAGGTGCGGCATGGGTTCAAAGCCGAGCGCGCGCACGGTGCGGGCCGCGGCCAGCCGCGCGGCGTTGTCCTCGCGCGGCAGGTAGGGAATGGCAATGGTGGACGCGGGCGCTATCCGCGGCGCCGCCGCGCTCAACGCCGGCATGTCCTTCGCACTGACTTCCAGGGAATAGGCGTGCGCGATGTGGCCAGCGGACCCGAGCTGAGCGGGATGCATCAAGAGATGACCCATGGCGTCGCTGCGGTCACTGCGCACTGGCGCTGGCAGGCTGGCGCGCCAGTGCGATGAAGGCGCGCACGTAGTCGATGGCGGTGTCCGTCTCGCGTGCCCCCAGGAAAATCTGCTTGGCGATGCCGCGCGCGCCCAGCCGCACAGGCACCACGTCCATCTTGGCCGCGTACTCCTCGACCAGCCAGCGCGGCAGGGCGGCCACGCCGCGGCCGCTGGCCACCATCTGCAGCATGATGTCGGTGGTCTCGATGGCTTTGTGGCGCTTGGGCGTGACACCGGCCGGCAAGAGGAACTGGTTATAGATATCCAAGCGTTCGATGTCCACGGGGTAGCTGATCAGCACTTCCTGCGTCAGTTGCTGAGGCTGCACATAGGCCGCCGCGGCCAGCGCATGGCCCTTGGCCACGACGAGCACTTGCTCGTAGTCGAACACGGGTTCGAACGTCAGTCCCGGCTTGTACAGCGGGTCGGGCGTGACGAGCAAGTCGATCTCGTAGCCGAAGAGCGCGCCGATTCCGCCGAACTGGAACTTCTGCTTGACGTCCACATCCACGTCGGGCCATGCGGCCAGATACGGCGACACAACCTTCAGCAGCCACTGGTAGCAAGGGTGGCATTCCATGCCGATGCGCAGCGCGCCGCGCTCGCCCTGCGCGAACTGGCCCAGGCGCTCTTCGGCCAGGTCCAGTTGCGGCAGCACCCGGTTCGCCACCGCCAGCAGATACTGGCCGGCTTGCGTCAGGCGCAGGTTGCGCCCTTCGCGCAGCCAGACGTCGGTGCCCAGTTGCTGCTCCAGCTTCTTCATGCTGTGGCTCAGGGCCGACTGGGTCAGGTGCAGCACGCCTGCGGCGGCCGTCAGCGACCCTTGTTTCTCGACCTGCTGGACGATGCTGAGGTGGATGCGTTCAAGCATTGAGATGAGCCATGTTCATGGATGTATGAAATAAGACCATTATACTTCATCGATTCCCGCCGCTATCATCGATC
Source organism: Janthinobacterium sp. SUN100 (assembly GCF_030397705.1). NCBI lineage: Bacteria > Pseudomonadati > Pseudomonadota > Betaproteobacteria > Burkholderiales > Oxalobacteraceae > Janthinobacterium > Janthinobacterium sp. SUN100. The sequence continues at coordinate 673,720 of NZ_JAPUBU010000003.1, forward strand.
CCCTTGTTGCCTGCACTTTTACGGCCCTGGCGCATCCATCCACATGAAAGCAAACATGACACGTCCACTTCGTTTAGTCGCGGTTTCCGGCGGGCTGCAACGCCCTTCCAAGGCGGCCGCCCTGGCAGAGCACCTGATGGACCTGATCGCCGAGGAAGTGCTGTGCGAACAACGCCTGGTCGAACTGGGCCAGCTCGCACCCCAGCTGGCCGGCGCGGTCTGGCGCTCCCACCTGCCTGAGACGGTGGAACAGGAACTTGTTGCCGTCGAGCAAGCCGACATCCTGGTGGTGACAACGCCGGTCTACCGCGGCTCCTACACGGGACTGTTCAAGCATTTCTTCGACTTCATTCATCAGGATGCCCTGATCGACAAGCCCGTCCTGCTGGCGGCCACCGGCGGCAGCGAGCGCCATGCCCTGATGATCGACCACCAGTTGCGTCCGCTGTTCAGCTTTTTCCAGGCGCGCACATTGCCGCTGGGCGTGTATGCCACCGACAAGGATTTCGCCGACTACCGCGTGCAGGACGAGGCCCTGATCCAGCGGGCCGCGCTGGCCGTGCAACGGGCATTGCCATTGATCGCATTGACGCGCCATGCGAACCCGGTCACCGCTGAAGAGGTGGTCGCAGCCTGATACGCATCGCCACGGTCACCAAGCAATTACCCCATTCATCCTTTCGCAGAATTCAGGACACCAGATCACCATGAGCAAAGATTTTGCATTCAGCATCAAAAGCATTATTTTCGATGAGAACTATCATCCATCGGACAATACCCGCCTGACGACCAACTTTGCCAATTTGGCCAGGGGAACGAGCCGCCAGGAGAACTTGCGCAACACCCTGAAAATGATCGACAGCCGTTTCAACAGCCTGGCGCATTGGGATAACCCGAAGGCGGACCGCTACTCTGTCGAGCTTGAAATCATTTCCGTCGAATTGAATATTGATGTCAAAGGCGGCAATATCCCCTTGATCGAGATATTAAAGCCGACCATCATCGACAAAAAAACCGGCGAACGCATCGCCGGCATTGCAGGAAATAACTTCTCCTCTTACGTCCGCGATTACGACTTCAGCGTGTTGCTGCCAGAGCACAACAACAATCAATCTGCATTCAGCGCACCGGAGGATTTCGGCGATTTTCATGGCAAGCTGTTCAAGCACTTTGTCAGGTCAAATACTTACAAGGAACACTTCAACAAGGCGCCCGTTATCTGCATCAGCGCCTCGAGCAGCAAGACCTATCAGCGCACTGAAAATCAGCACCCCATCCTGGGCGTCGAGTATCAACAGAATGAATTTTCATCGACGGATGAATATTTCGAAAAAATGGGGATGCAAGTTCGCTATTTCATGCCGCCAAACAGTGCCGCCCCCCTGGCTTTCTATTTTATCGGCGACTTGCTGGGCGACTACAGCAATCTTGAGCTGATCGGCACCATCAGCACGATGGAAACGTTTCAAAAGATCTATCGGCCCGAAATCTACAATGCCAATTCAGCGGCGGGAAAAGTTTATCAGCCTAGCCTGAAGAATCAGGATTACTCGCTCACGCAAATTGTCTATGACCGGGAAGAGCGCAGCCAGCTGGCCGTCAAGCAGGGCAAATATACGGAAGAGCATTTCATCAAGCCGTACAAGCATATTCTGGAACAATGGGCTGCCAATTACGCTCTCTGATTAATCAAATACACGACATCAATCATCATGAAAAAATTATTGCCTACTTCAACTGCCGGCAGCTTGCCCAAACCTTCCTGGCTGGCGCAGCCTGAAAAGCTGTGGTCGCCCTGGAAATTACAGGACGAGGAATTAATCGAAGGCAAACAGGATGCCTTGCGTCTGTCGCTGCAGGAACAGCAGCAGGCGGGTATCGATATCGTCAGTGATGGCGAGCAAACGCGTCAGCATTTTGTCACCACGTTTATCGAGCATCTGAGCGGCGTCGATTTTGACAAACGCGAGACCGTCAGAATCCGCGACCGCTACGATGCGAGCGTGCCGACCGTCGTTGGCGCCGTGAGCCGCCCGAAACCGGTGTTTGTCGACGACGCCAGGTTTTTACGCCAGCAAACCACGCAGCCGATCAAATGGGCGCTGCCAGGCCCGATGACGATGATCGATACGCTGTATGACAGCCACTACAAGAACCGCGAAAAACTGGCCTGGGAATTCGCCAAGATCCTCAACCAGGAAGCCCGGGAACTGGAGGCGGCCGGCGTCGACATCATCCAGTTTGACGAACCGGCATTCAATGTTTTCTTTGATGAGGTCAATGATTGGGGGATTGCCACCCTGGAGCGGGCGATCGAAGGACTCAAATGCGAAACGGCCGTGCATATTTGCTATGGTTACGGCATCAAGGCCAATACGGACTGGAAAAATACGCTGGGCTCCGAATGGCGTCAATATGAGGAATCGTTCCCCAAGCTGCAGCAATCGAATATCGACATCATCTCGCTGGAATGCCACAACTCGCGTGTGCCCATCGATCTGATTGAACTCATCCGCGGCAAAAAAGTGATGGTCGGCGCCATCGACGTGGCATCCAACACCATTGAAACGCCGGAAGAAGTGGCCGACACCCTGCGCAAGGCGCTGCGGTTTGTCGATGCCGACAAACTCTATCCAAGCACCAACTGCGGCATGGCGCCTTTGTCGCGCCGGGTAGCCAGAGGCAAATTGCAAGCGCTCAGTGCCGGCGCAGACATCATCCGCAGAGAACTCTCGGCCTAGCCGCACCGTGTCAAACTGGATTGTTGATTGACATGGATCAGGTCACGTAACAGGAAGCAGCCCATGCTGCATGACGCCACAGGCGCCGAGAGGCACCTGTGGCGTTGCTGTCTTAGAACTCTTCCCAGTCGGATGACGCCGTTGCCGCCGGTGCAGCTTTCCTGGCGGCCGGTACGCGCAGGGCGACGGCTTGCTGGCGCGGTACGGTTGTCGCGGCGATTGCCGGCTTGCTTGCCGGCGCGCCGGCTTCCAGCTTGAAGGCGCTCACCACCTGTGCCAGGGTGGCCGCCTGCTCCTGCATGGCTGCCGCCGCGGCCGCCGATTCTTCTACCAGGGCCGCGTTTTGCTGGGTGACGTTGTCCATCTCGCTGATGGCCTGGTTGATTTGCTCGATGCCGGCCGTCTGTTCCGCGCTGGCCGAGGTGATTTCTTCCATGATGTCGGTGACGCGGCGCACGCTGTCGACCAGGTCGCTCATGGTGTCGCCCGCTTGGTGCACGAGCTCGCTGCCGGCTGCCACGGTTTGGGTCGAGTCGTCGATCAGGGTCTTGATTTCCTTGGCCGCGGCGGCCGAGCGGTGCGCCAGGCTGCGCACTTCCGTGGCCACGACGGCAAAGCCGCGGCCCTGTTCGCCCGCGCGCGCCGCTTCCACGGCTGCGTTCAAGGCCAGAATGTTGGTCTGGAAGGCGATGCCGTCGATGACGCCGATGATGTCGGCGATCTTGTTCGACGAGGCATCGATTTGCCGCATGGTCGCCACCACTTGCGCGATGACGGCGCCGCCGCGCTGCGCCACGCCGGAAGCCGTGTCGGCCAGCACGTGCGCCTGGCGCGCATTGTCGGCATTCTGCTTGACGGTCGACGTCAGCTCTTCCATCGATGACGCTGTCTCTTCCAGCGAACTGGCTTGCTGCTCCGTGCGCGCAGACAGGTCCAGGCTGCCCGCCGCCACTTCGGACGAGGCCGAGGCGATCGTTTCCGTGCCGGCGCGCACCGTGCCCACCGTTTGCGCCAGGTTGTCGTTCATGCGCTTGAGCGCCTGCAACAGTTGCCCCATTTCATCGCTCGATTGCACGGTGATCTGGCTGCGCAAATCGCCTGCGGCCACCGTGTTGGCCACCTGCAGCGCCGTGGTGACGGGGCCGGTGATCGAGCGCGTGATGCCATACGCCAACGCCGCCGCGATGGCCAGCGCCGCCAGCGACATGCCGATCAGCAAGGTACGCGTGTTGGCATAGGTGGCATTCGCGTTGTCGCCCGCCGTGTTGGCCAGGGTATTTTGCAAGCTGATCTGTTCAGCAATCAATTGTTTGTAGACGAGCAATACGGGGCGCAGCTGGCCGTACAGGTAGGCGCTGCTGTCGTCCGGCGTGCCGCTACGGATCAGTTCAAGCAAGGCTTCCTGCCCCTGCGCATAGCGCGTGTTGGCGTCGTTCATCTTGGCCAGCAAGGCGCGTTCACGGTCGGAATCGAGCATGCGGGCGAGCTTGCCGAGATTGCCGGCCGCCGCCTGGCGCGCGGCCAGGATGGCGTCCGTTTGCTTGCGCTGGTCGGCCGGATCGGCGCTGAGCATCATGTTGCGCAGCGCGATGGCGATGTCGTTGATGTTGGCCGACACGCTGTTGGCGAGCTCGATCTTCGGCATGCTGTCATGCACGATATGGCCGGTGCCCTGGTTGATCTTGCCCAGCATGGCGATGCCCAGGCAAGAGATGATGATCAGCATGGCGCCGATGGCGCCAAAGCCTGTGGCGAGGCGTGTGCCGATGGTCAGGTTGGATAAAAACTTCATGGCTGTCTCAATACGGAGGGAGTGGTGAAAAGGTCTGCGGCGTGCAGATGGGTGCCGCGCCGCCAAGCGGACGACGATCCTAGACCTTTTTGAATGACATTTCCATAGGGCAATATGCCTAGTCGCGCCTGGAGGCACACGCCAGTTCCGCTGATTCTGTGGCTTGCCGGTGTTTTCAGCTATATTGACAGGCACCCGCCGGGCGGCACGCCATGACCGGCGCCGCCGCCAGTCCGGCAGTTTTTCTCATTTTCAGGCATAGGTCCGCATGACTTCTTTCCGTCTCCGTTTCTTCCCTTTCCTGCTGGCATTGTTGCTGGCGTGCTCGCTATCCGCGCCGCCCGCCTGGTCGCAGCCCGTCGATGACGCCGCCACGGCCGACCAGCGCCTCGACGGCTTGCGCAAGCAAATTACCGGCATCCAGAAGGCGCTCGATGGCGAGGCCGATCTGGATGACGCGACCCTGTCGCAGATGCGCGCCGATGCGCTGGCGGCCAGCACCGAAGCGGACAAGGTGGCCGACGCGCTCGCGCCGACATTGTCGAGCGTGCAGGCGCGGCTGGCCGAGCTGGGCAAGCCGGCAGCGGGGGTAAAAGATGCGCCCGACGTGGCGGCGCAGCGCAGCCAGCTGGACCGCACCAGCAGCGCGCTCGATGCGCAGGTGAAACTGGCGCGCCTGCTGGCCGTGGAAGCGGCGCAGGCCTCGGAGCAAGTGTCGACGGTGCGCCGCGCGCAGTTGCAGGCGCGCCTGGGCGAGCGCACGGCGTCGATTTTGGCTGGTTCTTTCTGGAAACAGCTGCATGCGGAATTGCCGCAGAACTTGCAGCGCCTGCGGGCGCTGGAGCTGGAGTTGGCGAACGCGGCCAGCGCCACGCCGTGGTCGGCCTGGGGCGGCTTGCTGGCCGCCATCGTGGCCGTGATCGGCGCCAGCGTCTGGGCTTCGCGCTACTTGCTGGTGGTGACGGCCACGCGCGTGCCGCATGGCCGCTTGCGCCGCTCCTTGCATGCGCTGGCCGTGCTGGTGCTGGCGCTGGCCACGCCGGGACTGGTGGCGGAATTGCTGGCCATGGGCTTGCGCTGGGAAGGCGGCCTGTCGGACAAAACCTCGACTTTTCTCAGCAGCTTGATCGGCATCATCTGTTTTGCCGGTTTTACGGCGGGACTGGGCCATGCGCTGCTGTCGCCACGGCGCGTGTCGTGGCGTTTGCTGCCCCTGCCCGACGCGCTGGCGCACCGCATGCGCAATTTTCCATCGATGTTTTCCTTCATCGTCGTGCTCGTGTGGGCGACGGAACGGGTCACCATCGTCATCAATGCGGGCCTGTCGACGGCCGTGGCCGTCAACTGCATCGTCGCCCTGGTGATGAGCACGACCATCGCCTACGGCTTGATGCGCGCCGAGCGCTGCTGGCGCCAGTTGCGCGAGGCCGATCCCGCCACCCTGGTCACGCCGCTGTGGCTGCGCTGCGTCACGGTGCTGCTGTGGCTGGCGCTGGCGTCCAGCGTCATCAGCTTGCTGGTCGGCTATGTGGCGTTCGGCAGCTTTGTCGCCAAGCAAATCGCCTGGGTCATCGTGGTGCTGTGCAGCACCTATCTGCTGACGGTGCTGGTCGACGATATCTGCATGCTGCTGGCTTCCACCCCGCCGCCGCCGGATGTGGCCAACCCCGTGCTGGCCACGCCCAAGGCGCGCGACCAGGCGGCCGTGTTGCTGTCGGGCATAGGCCGCGCCATCGTCGTGCTGCTGGCCCTGATGCTGCTGCTGGCGCCGTTCGGCGAAGGGCCAGGCGAGCTGTTCCAGCGGATCGGCAAGCTGCAGGATGGCCTGGCCATCGGCGAGGTGGCGATCCGCCCTGCCGCGCTGATCCAGGCCTTGCTGGTGTTGCTCGCCGGTTTTGTTGCGCTGGGCCTGTTCAAGCGCTGGCTGCAAAACAGTTATTTGCCGACCACCAACCTTGATTCCGGCATGCAAGTGTCGTTCATCACGCTGTTTGGCTACATCGGCGGCGTGCTGGCCGTGGCGCTGGCCCTGTCGGCCGCCGGCATCGGCCTGGAACGCATCGCGTGGGTGGCGTCGGCCTTGTCGGTGGGTATCGGTTTTGGCTTGCAGGCGGTGGTGCAGAACTTCGTCTCCGGCCTGATTTTATTGGCCGAACGTCCGGTGAAAGTGGGCGACTGGGTGTCACTCGGCGGTGTGGAGGGCGACATTCGCCGCATCAACGTGCGCGCCACGGAAATTCAACTGAGCGACCGCTCGACGGTGATCGTGCCGAACTCGGAATTCATCACCAAGACGGTGCGCAACGTCACCCTGGCCAATCCGCTGGGCCTGGTGCAAGTCAAGCTGCCGTTGCCGCTGGGCACGGATGCGCAGGCGGCGCGCGCGCTGATCCTGTCCACCTTTGTCGACAATCCCGACGTGCTCGACACGCCGGCGCCCAGCGTACAGCTCGACGGCATCGACAATGGCTTGTTGCTGTTCAACGCCACCGGCTATGCCTCGTCGCCGCGTTTGACCTCGGGCATCCGCAGCGCGCTGCTGTTCGAACTGCTCAAGCGCCTGGACGCGGCGCATATCGCGATCGCCAAGCCCAGCACGATGGTGCTGAGCACGGTGCCGGCCCAGCCCGAGGCACCGGCCATGTCGGCGGTGGCAGCCGCGCCGGCGCCCGCGCCCGTGCCGCCGCTGACGTCCTAACGGACCGTCGACCACAGCAGCGCCGCCAGGTACAGGCCGATGCCGAACGCCGTGTGGGCCATCAGGCTGCGCAGGCGGGCGGCCGTCGGATGCGGCGTCTTGCTGGCGGCCAGGCCGGCGCCCATGCCCGGCTGCAAGATGCAAAACGGCGCGGCCACGCTCACCAGGCCCGCCAGCAGGGCCGGCGCGAAGGTCGGCCCTTGCACCCACCTCTCACCCACCAGCGCCAGCAGCACGGCCGCAAACAGCACGCCGATCGCATAGTGAGCCGTCCAGCCCAGGATGGCTTCATCGCGCACGGGCGCCGCCTGGGCGATGTTGACGTGGGTAAAAGTGCCGCGCGGCAGATGGCCCAGCCAGCGTCCCACCATCGCAAAGTTCAGCGAGGGGATGCACCAGAAGCGTTTTAACGCCACCGCCCACACATCCATCACCGCCGTCGCGCCCGCGCCGATCGCCAGCGCATCGAGCCAGAGTATTTGCATTGCTGCTCCTAACATTCAATTGATTGCTTGAATGTTATAAGGGTGCTAGCATCGTGTCAATGAAAAATGCCGATATCGAACTTCTCACCGGTTCCGCCGGGTTTGCCCATATTTTAGGCAGCGCGCCGCGCCTGCGCCTGCTCGAGCAGATCGTGCACGGCGAGTATGCGGTGGAGCAATTGGTGGAGTTGACGGGCCTGTCCGTGGCGAATACCTCGCAGCATTTACAGCAGTTGCGGCGCGCCGGTTTCGTGCTGGCGCGGCGCGACGGCAAGCGCGTGCTGTACCGGCTGGGCAGCGGCCCCATCGTGCAACTGCTGGCCGCGCTGGACGTGTATGCGCAGCACCAGCGCAGCGAATTGCAGGCGCTGGGCCGGGGTGACCACGTGGAAGCGATCACGGGCGACGAGTTGCAGGAACGCATGCGTGAAGCCAGCATCACCGTGCTCGACGTGCGGCCGGCGCAGGAGTTCGCGGCCGGCCACTTGCCCGGCGCGGTCAATATTCCCTTTGATGACTTGCAGCGCCGCCTGGGCGAATTACCGGAGAATGCAGAAATCGCCGCGTATTGCCGCGGCCCGTATTGCGTGCTGTCCGTGCAGGCCGTGGCGGCCCTGCGCCAGCACGGCTTGCATGCGCGCCGTCTCGGCAGCGGCTACGACGATTGGCAGGCGGCCGGCTTGCCGGTCGTGAAGGCGGCCTGATGGCGATCCCCGACAGCAAGCAGGCACTGATAGCCGCCATCGACAGCACGTATGCCAAGTTGATGCAGGAGCTGGCGCGCGTGCCGCCCACGCTGGCGCGGGAACCCGTTCTGGAAGGGCAAGTGGCGGGCACGCGCATGAGCGTGTGCGACTTGCTCGCCTACCTGGTCGGCTGGAATGAACAGGTCTTGCACTGGCACGCGCAGCTGCGCGACGGCAAACGCATCGAGGACATCGCCTTTCCCGCCGAAGGTTTCACGTGGAACGCTCTGGGAAAACTGGCGCAGCGCTTCTATGCCGACTATGCTGACTTGAATATGGACGACTTGCTGCAGCGCTTGGCACAGGCGAAAGATCAGCTGCTGGCGCTGATTGAAAGCCATGACGATGCGCAATTGTATGGCCAGCCCTGGTACACGCATTACACGATGGGACGCATGATCCAGTTCAATACGGCGTCGCCCTATGCGAATGCGCGCACGCGCTTGCGGGCCTGGCTCAAGACCTTGTAGCACCCTGATCGGCAGGCTTGCACGATTGCATCAGTACGCTCAGAAAATTTTTCAGGCAGGATAGTGGTTTCAAGCGTAACCAATGAAGGATCGCCATGCTGACCATCGCCCTCGCCCAGATGAATCCCACCGTGGGCGATTTCGACGCCAATTGTGCCGCCATCATCGCGCGCATGGGCCGCGCCAGCAGCGATGGCGCCGACCTGCTCGTGTGCCCCGAGTTGTCGCTGTGCGCGTACTATCCGGGCGACCTGTTCGAGGACGCCGCCTTCCTGCGCGACATGCAGCAGGCGCTGGATCAGCTGCTGGAAGCGTCCACGCGCTGGCCTGCGCTGGTCACCGTCATCGGCACGGCGCGGCCGAATCCCGGCGTCGGCAAGCCCCTGTACAACGCGCTGCTGGCGATGCGCGACGGACGCATCGTGGCCGAATACTACAAGCAGCTGTTGCCGACGTATGGCATCTTCGACGAGGGGCGCCATTTCGAGCCGGGTCCGCCCGGTGCCTGCACCCTCGATATCGCCGGCTGCAAGGTCGGTTTCATGATTTGCGAGGATGGCTGGAACGACGATGGCCGCGCCTACGCCGTCAACCCGTTCGACGCCCTGCACGCGGCGCGGCCCGACCTGGTCGTCAGCATCAACGCCAGCCCGTCCGACATCGGCAAGCGCGCGCAGCGCCATGCCGTGTTCGGCGCCGCCTGCGCGCGCGTGAACTTGCCTTTGCTCTTCGTCAACCAGGTGGGTGGCCAGGATCAACTCGTGTTCGACGGCGCCTCGTTCGCCATGTCCCCCACCCTCGGCGTGCAATTCGAGGCGGCCCGCTTCGTCGAGGATTTTCAATTGCTGCGCTTTGCCGACGGCGGTTTTACGCGCACGGACGGCGCGGCGTTTCCCGTGCCCGACCCGGACGGTATCCCCGCCGTGGAATTTGCGCGCCGCCAGATCGTGCTCGGTTTGCGCGACTATGCGCGCCGCTGCCGCTTTACGAAAGTCGTCGTCGGCTGCTCGGGCGGCATCGATTCGGCGCTGACCCTGGCCTTGGCCGTCGAAGCCCTGGGCGCGGACAACGTGGTGGGCATCACCATGCCGTCCGTGTTTTCCAGCGCCGGCTCCGTCACCGATTCCGTCGCCCTGTGCGCCAACCTGGGCATCGTCCTGCACACGCATGCCATCCGCGACATCGTGGCGCAATACGAAGCGGGCTATGCCCAAGCCTTCGATGGCAAGCTGCAGGGGCTGCCGCTGGAAAACCTGCAGGCGCGGGTGCGCGGCACCATCCTGATGGAATACTCGAACGCCTTCGGCGCCCTGCTGCTCACCACCGGCAACAAGAGCGAAATCTCGGTGGGCTACTGCACCCTGTATGGCGACACGAACGGGGGACTGGGATTGATCGGCGACCTGTATAAAACGGAGGTGTTCGCCCTGTCGCGCCACCTCAACGCCAGTGCCGGGCGCGAACTGATCCCCGTCGCCGTGCTCGACAAACCCCCGTCGGCGGAACTGGCGCCGGGCCAGCGCGACACCGACAGTTTGCCGCCCTATCCCGTGCTCGATGAAATCTTGAAATGGCATATCGAGGGACGCCGCCTGCCGGCGCAAGAAAGCGCGCAAGCCTTGACCCTGGTCGACCAGCTGCGCGAGACGGACGAGGGCCGCGCACTGGTGACGCGCATCCTCGGCATGGTTGCCCGCAATGAATACAAACGGCGCCAGGCGGCGCCCATCATCCGCGTGCGTTCGCGCGCGTTTGGCAGTGGGCGTCAATTGCCGATCGCCGCCCACTACCCCACCGGAGACGACGCATGAGCTTATCCTATCCTGCCGACGCGGCCATCCTGATCGGCCGCTTCCAGCCTTTTCACAATGGCCATGCGGGCTTGCTGCAAAAGGCGCTGGCCACCGCCGCCAGCGTCGTGGTGGTGCTCGGTTCCGCCTTCCATGCGCGCAGCCCGAAGAACCCGTTTACGTGGCAGGAGCGGGCCGCCATGATCGCCGCCACCCTGCCCGAGGCGCAGCGCGCGCGCGTGCATTACGTGGCCGTGCGCGATTACTACGACGATGGCCTGTGGGCCGATGCCGTGCGGCGCGCCGTGGCGGGCGCCGTGCCCGCGGTGCAGCGCGTCACCCTGGTAGCCTGTTTCAAGGACGCCACCAGTTACTACCTGCACCACTTCCCGCACTGGCAGTTGCTCAACCTGGAGATCGATCCCGGTGCGCCCATCGGCGCGACGGCGATCCGCAACGTGCTGTTCGAGGCGGAAGACGTGGACGTGTCGCTGAGCGCCGTGGCGCAGCTGCTGCCGGCAGCCATCGGCCAGTACTTGAAAGCATGGACCTTATTGCCGTGGTACGCGCCGCTGGTGCAGGAATACCGCGCCATCGAAGCGTACAAGGCGCGCTGGCGCACGGCGCCGTATGCGCCCATCTTTTGCACCGTGGATGCGCTGGTGCAGACGGGCGGCCACGTCTTGCTGGTGCGCCGCGGCGGCTATCCTGGCAAGGGCTTGTGGGCGCTGCCCGGCGGCTTCCTGGAGCCGCGAGAACGCCTGCTGCAGGGCGCCCTGCGCGAACTGGCGGAAGAAACCCAGCTGGGCGTGCTGGCGCCCACCCTGGTCGAGGCGCTGGTCGGCGTGGCCGTGTTCGACCATCCGGACCGCAGCCAGCGGGGGCGCACCATCACGCATGCGCATTATTTCGACTTGAAGACGCGCCAGCTGCCGGCCGTGACGGCGGCCGACGATGCGGCGCTGGCGCAGTGGGTGCCGGTGAGCGCCCTGCCGGCCATGGAAGAGCAGTTCTTCGAAGACCACTTCCACATCCTGAACCACTTCCTCAGGCTCACGCACGAGGGGCGCTGACAGAGCCATCCCCTCGCCGCGCATCAGGACGTGATGCGCTCCCAGCCATGTCTGATGGCCGCCTTGAAGTTGTCCCACGCCGATTGCGGATACGTGTGCTCCCACGTGGAACGCAGCTCCGCTTCCACTTCATCCCACGGGCGGCCCCGGTAGCTGTCGCTGTTCGCCATCGAATGGCCATAGCGGTAGGCGGGATCGTAGTCCTCGAAGCGCGCGCCGGTGGCGACATAGGTGGCGCTCCAGTGGTTGCGGTAGTACTGCTCGTCGTCGTAGCTGGTGCCCGGCAGGTTGTCGGCGCTGGGGTAGCGGCGCGCGTTGGCACCCGCGCCGGATGACGGCGGCGCCATGCCGCCCGCAAATTGCTGCGATGCCGCCGTCTCGTTCAGGTTGCCGGCGGACGCGCCCTGCTGCATGCTGGCGCCCTGGCGCCGCGCGCCGTCGTCTTGCGGCGCACCCTGCCAGCCGCCGGTGCGCCAGTGCTCGGCGTGCGCATCGATGTCGAGCGGCGCATAGCGCTCGACGAGGTCGGTGGCGCGCTGGATATCGGCGTCGCTCGCCCCTTCCAGTGTCAGCACGACATGCCCGCGCCGCACGGCTTCCGCATAGATGTGGCGGTCGGCGTGGCTGCCGAACAGGTCCGTGAAGAAATGCTTGACGCTGTCGAGCAGGCTGTCGCTGTCGTCGCGGCGGATGTTTTCCGTGGCGGAAAAGTCGTCACTGCCCGCATCGTGCAGGCGGATGTTGGCGCCGGGAAAGCCCGCCGTGATCAGGTCGTGCCGGGCGCGCTCGGCCATGTCGCGCACGGCGAAAACTGCTGCCAATGTATGTGCCATGATGGTCTCCAATCGGTGAACAACGTCCTTCCAGTGTAGGCCGTGAAAAGCGAAATGGGCGCTCGTTTGCCCTTTGGAAATCGTTGTATTCAACAAGTATTGACGACGTGACATGGGCGCCGTGGCGCCACGTGAAACCTCAGGCGGGCGTGCCCACGAAGGCGCGCAAGAAGTCGATAAACGCGCGCACTTTTTCCGCAATATGCTGGGTGTTCGGATACACGGCATACACGCCCTGTTCCGGGAAGACGACGTCGGGCAGCAGGCGGCGCAGGCGTCCCGCGCGCACGTCCCCTTCCACCTGCCATTGCGGCAGCAGGGCCACGCCGCAGCCGCCCAGGGCAAAGCCCAGCAGGGCCGAGGCGGAGTCGGAATGGATGGCGGCGTCGTCCTGCGCGGCGAAGACGGCGGCACCGTCGGGTGTCTGCACGTCCCAGCGCAGGGGCATAGCGAGGCGGCTGTGCGCCAGCCAGCGCGCGCGCTGCAAGTCGGGCAAGGTGGCGATGTCCCGGCCGGGCAGGCTGGCCAGGTAGGCGGGCGAGGCGACGGGCCAGATCGCATATGGCTCGATCAGCGCGGCGCGGTAGCTCGAATCGTTGAGTGAACCCATGCGGATGGCCAGGTCGTAGCCGCCCGAGATCAGGTCTTCATGCGAGGACGACGAGGAATGCTGGATCTGCAGCTGCGGATGGGCGGCGGCAAAGGCGATCAGCGCGGGGATCACCGTGCGGCTGCCGTACTCGACGGTGGTGGTCAGGCGCAGGGTGCCGCGCAAGCCTTGGTGCCCCTGGCGCGCCGTCTCGATGGCGCCCTGGGCTTCGCTCAGCACGCGCTGGCAATCCTCGTAAAAGCGCCGTCCCACGTCGGTCAGCGCCAGGCTGCGCGTGCTGCGCGTCAGCAGCGACACGCCCAGCTCCGCTTCCAGCTGTTTCAAGTTAAAACTGACGACGGCCTTGCTCTGGCCCAGCACGGCGGCGGCCGCCGTGAGCGAGCCGGCGTCGACGATGGCGATAAAAATACCCAAACGGTCAAGACTGATCATAAATAAATATGAGGATACATGCGGGTTGCGGGAGTTTGTCAAAATTTCTTTGACAGTGTAATCGGGGCTGGCCCGTTACGCAAATGGCGATGAAAGCTTAAGCTGGCCGTTTGCCATTCGGAGCACCATGGACTATCGCAAAAAGGTCGCGGCCATCTATCTGCTGGGGTTTTTCGTCGACCTGATCAACATGTTCATCACCAGCGTCGCCTATCCCGACATCGGCCATGCCCTGCACGCCTCGGTGGCGCAGCTGGCCTGGATCAGCACGGCCTACATCCTTGGCCTGACCATCGTCATCCCCGCCAGCGCCTGGCTGGCTGCCTATTATGGCAGCAAAACCGTGTTCATGGCATCGTTGCTAACTTTTTTATGCGCCAGCATCGGCGCCGGCCTGGCGCCCTCGATCGAGGCGCTGATCGCCTGGCGCTGCGTGCAGGGCCTGGGCGGCGGCTTGCTGATCCCGCTGGGGCAAAGCATGACCTACCAGCTGTATCAACCGGCCGAGCGGCCCGGCCTGTCGTCCGTCATCATGCTGGTGGGCTTGCTGGCGCCCGCCCTGTCGCCCGCCTTGGGCGGCGTGATCGTCGACAGCCTGTCGTGGCGGGCGATTTTTTACTTGAACGTGCCGTTTGCCGCGCTGGCGCTGCTGCTGGCCGCCTGCTGGCTGCGTCCCGACCCGCCGCGCGCGCAAGTGCCCCGTCTCGACACGGGCGGCCTTGTGGCGGGCAGCACGGCCATCCTTTTTCTGTTGCTGGGCTTGACCATGCTCGGTACGCCGGGCGAGCTGCTTGCCGGCGCCGGCGTGCTGGCGCTGGGCGCCGCCTGCGCCTGGATCTACGTGCGCGGCGCGCTGCGCAAATCCACGCCGCTGCTGAACCTGCGCCTGGCCGCCGAACCGCTGCTGCGCATTGCCATGCTGATGTATCTGCTGGTGCCGGGCGTCTTCATGGGCGTGAGCCTGCTGGCCATGCTGTATTTGCAGGGCGTGCTGGGCATGTCGGCGTCGACGGCGGGGGCGCTGATGCTGCCGTGGGCGCTGGCCTCGTTTGCGGCCATCTCGCTCACGGGCAAAAGCTATCGCCGCGTGGGGCCGCAACCGCTGTTCATCGTTGGCGCGCTGCTGCAGGCGGCGGGCATGCTGATGTTGCTGCGCGTGGACGCGGCGGGCCAGTTGTTCTGGCTGGCCGGCGCGTATGCCGTGATGGGCTTTGGCGGCGGCTTGTGCAGCAGCACGGCGCAAAGCACGGCCTTCCTGCGCACGCCCGACGGGCAGCTGAGCCAGGCCAGCGCCGTGTGGAATATCAACCGTCAGCTGGGCTTTTGCCTGGGCGTGGCGCTGCTCAGCGTACTGCTCAACGGCTTGCTGGCGGCGCAGGGAATTACGTCGCTGGACGACCCCGCCCAGCACCTGCGCGCGGCGCAGGTTTTTCACTGGTGTTTTGCGCTGGCCGCCAGCGCGTGCGTGCTGCCTTTGGCGCTGTGCATGCGCATCGATAACCGCGCCGTTCTCGACCTTTTACATCACCATGGAGCAGCAAAAAAATGAAGACAACGACCCCCTGTTTTGACGACGTGTTATCCACGCATGTGCTGATTTGCGAGTGGCTCTCCGGCGTAGCCACGGCGCCCGAACATTGCGCCGATTTGCTCGCGCGTTTCTCGCCCGGCTTCACGATGGTGTCGCCCGCCGGCAAGCAGCTCGATCATGCCGGCTTGACGGCATTTTTCCAGGGCGCCGGCGGCAGCCGTCCGGGCCTCATCATGCGTATTTCCGACCTGGCATTGATCCAGGACAACGCGGCCGGCGCCACCGTGTCCTACCGTGAGTTCCAGTCGCTGCCGGGCGCGGAAAACACGGAGCGGCTGTCGACCGTCGTGTATGAGAAGACACCGGCTGGAACGCTGCTGTGGCGCCATTTGCACGAGACGTGGACCGCTTGATCTAGCTCAAATCGTGCAAGTCTTTTTGCTGCGCCGGGCCGATGGAAAACCGCGAAAAAACCACTTCCAGGCCAGCGCGTTCCGGCGTGCAGCACATGGGGCCGACGCGGTAGCTGCCGGTCTCGGGAAATGGCGCCAGGCGCAGCAGCGGCCAGCGCTGGCCATCGGTCGAATACTGCACGCGGATCGCGCCTTGCGCCACCGTCACGCGCAGCCAGAAACCGTCCGGCATGGCGGGAGCGCTGCTGACGGCCCAGTCGGATTTGTCCTGCGTCAATACCGTGCTCAATAAGAGCAGGCCGTCGGAAAATTCGACGCCGCACTTGATCCAGTTTTGCTCGTCGATGCGCACCATCATGCCGGCCTGGTCGTACAGCGCCGCGTACTGCGCCGCCACGTGCAGCTGCGCCGTGAAATCGCCGTCGATTTGCGTGCCGAAAAAATGGCCGCTGTCGCGGATAAAACCATAGTGAGTCTTGCGCCAGAAATCCGTATTTGTGTCCGTCGTCACGCGCAATTGCGCGCCGTCGGCGGACCAGTTTTCCGGTGGATTGAGCCAGCTGCCTTGCGTGAACATCGCGTGCCTTTCCGAGCTAAAAAGATCACATAGTGTGCCCCCATCCCAGCGCCTTGTACAGGGCGATCGCATCGATGTAGGACGCCGTTTCCGCCAGCAGCGCTTCGCGCCGGATATCGTACAAGGCGCGCTGGTTTTCCAGCACGGCCTGGTAGCTGCCGGCACCGCCCGCATAGCGCGTGCTGGCGATGCCGAGGGCCGCGTTGCCGTGGCGCGCCGATTCCAGCAGCGAGGCCAATCGCGTCTGGTTTTCCGCCAGCTGCGTAACGGCGTTTTCCACCTCTTCCTGCGCCAACAGCATCGTTTGCGCATAGCGCGCCAGCGCGCCCTGCGCTTCGGCCTGCGTGCCGCGCAAGCGCGCCTTGACGCTGCCCAGGCGGAAGGCCGGATAGCTGACGGAAGGCGCCACGTCGAAGGCGCGCGCGCCGCCGTCGAACACGCCGCTGCCGCGCAGCGCAAAGAAGCCCAAAAAGCCGCCCAGGCTCAGGCGCGGATACAGGTCCGCCGTTGCCGCCCCCACGTCTTCGCTGGAAGCGGCCAGCAGTCGCTCGGCGCGCACCACGTCGGGACGCTGCTTGATCAGGCGGTTCACGTCGCCCAGCGGCAGCTGGCCGGCCAGCGGCGCCTGCTGCCGCGGTGCTGTCGCCAGCGCGATGGCGCCCGGCGCTTGGCCGCTCAGCACATCGAGCCGGTACTGCGTCTGGCGCAAGCCCGCCTGCAACGGCGGCAAGGCCGCCTCGCTGCGCGCCAGGTTGGCCAGCGCGTTGTGGCGCTCTTCCGGCAAGCCGCTGCCGGCGCGGATGCGCGCATCGATCAGGGCGATGGTATCGCGCCAGCTTTGCACTTGCGCCTGCGTCAGCGCCAGGTTTTTCTGGTAGCCCAGCGCCTCGTAGTAATTGCGCGCCACTTCGGCGGCGATCGTCAGCTGCACTTGCCGCAAATCGGCCTGCGCCGCGTCGGCGCGCGCCTGCGCCGAGCGGCTGATATGCGCGAGGCGGCCGAACAGGTCGATTTCCCATTGCGCATCGAAACCCACGCGCGTGCTGGTGCCGGCGGCGCGGCTGTCTGGCGCATCTTGCTGCACGCTGCGCTGCCACCCCGCCCGGCCCGTGACGGCGGGCAGTTCGTCGAGTCGGCGCTCGTCGAAGGTGGCGCGCGCTGCCAGCAGATTGGCTTGTGCCTGCGCGATATCGAGGTTGTGGGTCAACGCGCTGGCGATCAGCCGCGACAGGCGCGCATCGTCGAAAAACGTCCACCAGGCGGCTTCGCTGGCAGCCGTTTGACCTGGCGCAAACTGCGCCTGCTGCGGGCTGGCCAGGGCGATGGCGGGCGTGCCCGGCGTGACGTAGGCGGGGCTGACGGCGCAGCCGGCCAGCAGGGGGAAAAGGGAGATGAGATAGCGGTAATTTTTCATGGGGATTCCTTCAGCGCGTGCGACAGATCGCGCGCGCGCGGCGTGGCATGGTCGGCCGTGTGGCGGCGGGCCAGAAAGGTGTACACGGTGGGCAGCACGAACAGGGTAAAGAAGGTACCGATCAACATGCCCGAAACGATCACCACGCCGAGGCCGAAACGGCTGTTGGCGCCCGCGCCGGACGCGAACAGCAGCGGCACCAGGCCCACCACCATGGCCGCCGTCGTCATCAGGATCGGGCGCAAGCGGATTTGGGCCGCCTTGCGGATGGCGCTGAGGCGGTCCAGCCGTTCATGCACCTGCAATTCGTTGGCAAATTCCACCATCAAGATCCCGTGCTTGCTGATCAAGCCGATCAGGGTCACGAGGCCGATCTGCGTATAGATGTTGACGGTGGCGTAGCCCAGCGCCAGCGGGATCAGCGCGCCGCAAATCGACAGCGGCACCGTGATCAGGATGATCAAAGGGTCCGTCAGGCTTTCATACTGCGCCGCCAGCACCAGGTAAATCACGACGACGGCCGCCAGGAAGGCCAGCAGCAGCGCATTGCCTTCCGTGGCGAATTGGCGCGCGTCCGATTGCCAGTCGTAGCTGAAGCCGGGCGGCAGGGTTTTCGCCACGCCGTCGAGGAAGGCGACGGCGTCGCCCAGGGTCACGCCCGGCGCCGGCACGCCCTGGAAGGTGGCCGCATTTTGCTGGTTGAATTGGGTCAGCATGTTCGGCTCGATCTGTTCCGTCACCGAGACGACGGCGGACAGGGGCAGCAGGCTGCCATCGTCGGCGCGCACGTACTGCTGCGTCAGGGCTTGCGCCGTCAAGCGTTGTTCGCGCGGGCTTTGCGCGATGACGTCGTAGGCGCGGCCATCCATGCCGAAGCGGTTCAGATAATTTTCGCCCACCAGCACGGCCAGCGATTCGCCGATGTCCTGCATGCGGATGCCCAGGCTGTTCGCCTTGGAGCGGTCCACGCGCACCTTGACGACGGGGTTGTTGTAATCGAGGTCGCTGTCGACGACGGCAAACAGGCCGCTGTCGCGCGCGCGCTGCTTGACGTCTTCCATCGTGCGGAACAGGGTGGCGTAATCCTGCGCGCTGCGCAGTACCATTTGCACGGGCAAGCCGCCGCTCGATCCCGGCAAGGGCGCCAGCTGGAAGGCGAAGATGCTGGTGCCTTCCACGTCGCCCACGGCGTGCTGCAATTCGGCCTGGATGACGGCCGCATTGCGCGAACGTTCGGCCCATGGCGTCAGGTTGATACCGCCGATGCTCGATGCCGGGCCTTCGCCGCCATTGATGATCCAGCGCGAGTCCGTTTCGGGGATATTTTTGTAGATCTCATCGAGCTTGTACGAAAAGCGTTCCACGTAATCGAGATTGGCATGCTGCGGCGCCTTGATCGCCGTCAAGACGCTGGCCTGGTCTTCCGCCGGCGCCAGTTCGCGCTGCGGCAGCAGGTACAAAAACGGCAGACTGACCATCACCAGCGCGGCGAAACCGGCGCTCAGCCAGCGGTGGTGCAGCGAGCGGTCCAGCAGGCGCGCATAGCGGCTGGTGAGGCCTTCGAAGAAATGCTCGGCGGCGCGCGCCATGCGCCCTTCCGCTTGTTTTGGCTGCAGCAGCAAGGAGCTCATCACGGGCGACAAGGTCAGCGCCACCACGCCCGACACCACCACGGCGCCGGCCAAAGTCAGCGCGAATTCCTTGAACAGCGCGCCCGTCAATCCGCCCATCATGCCGATCGGCGCATACACGGCCGCCAGGGTGATCGTCATGGCGATCACGGGGCCGGCCACTTCGCGCGCGCCCACCAGGGCGGCCGCCACGGGCGTCTTGCCTTCCTCGATATGCCGGTGCACGTTTTCCACCACGACGATGGCGTCGTCGACCACCAGGCCCACGGCCAGCACCATCGCCAGCAGGGTCAGTAAATTGATGCTGAAGCCGAAGGCCAGCATCAGCGCCGCCGCACCCAGCATCGACAGCGGGATCGTCACGACGGGAATCAGCACGGAGCGCAGGGAACCCATGCAAAGGTAGATGACGATGACGACGATGAGCAGCGCTTCGAGCAGGGTGTGCGCCACCTCGTCGATGGACGACTGGATGAAGCGCGCCGTCTCGAACGCCAGCTCGACTTTCACGCCCGGCGGCAGGGTTTTCTGGATTTCCGGCAGCAGTTTCTTGATGCCGTCGACGATCACCAGCGGGTTGCCGCCGGGCGTGGGCGACAGGCCCAGATACACGGCCGGCACGCCGTCCATGATGCCGCTCGTCTCCGTGGCGGCCGCGCCCAGTTCCACCGTGCCCACGTCTTTCAAACGCACGAGGGCGGCGCTATCCTTTTCATCGCCGCCCTTGCGGATGACCATGTCGCGGAACTCCGCCACGCTGGTCAGGTCCGTGTTGACGCTGATGTTCGCGACGACGAATTGTCCCTTCACCTTGCCGGGCGCCGCCTGGTAGTTATTGCGCCGCACGGCGTCGGCCACGTCGGCCGCCGTCAAGCCGCGCGCGGCCAGTTTCGCCGGGTCGATCCACAAACGCATGGCCAGCTGCTGGCCGCCATACACGTCGACTTTCGCCACGCCGTCGATGGTGGCGAACATCGGTTGCACCACGCGCGCCAGGTAATCCGTCAGCGCGGGCGCGGACACGCTCTCGCTGGCAAAGCCGACATAGGCGACGGCCGAGGAATCGCCGGCCGCGCGCTCGATGACGGGGTCGAAAGCGCCTTCCGGTAATTTATAGCGCACCTGGTTGACCTTGGCCATGACTTCCGTCAACGCTTGCGTGGAATCGCGGTTCAATTCCATGCGCACGGTGACGGTGCTGCTGCCCTGCACCGACGACGACGTCAGGTAATCGATGCCTTCCACCGACGATACGGCTTGCGCGATGGGTTGCGTCACGAAACCCTGCATCAGTTCCGCCGAGGCGCCCGGATAGTTGGTCGAGACGGTGATGGTGGATGATTCGAGCATCGGGTATTGGCGGATCGGCAGCTGCAGGATGGCGATCACGCCCAGCATCAGAATCAAGGTGCTGATCACCAGCGCCAGCACGGGGCGGCGCACGAATAAATCGGTAAATTTCATGGTGCTGGCCTTTCCTCAAGAACCGGCCCTGGGCGCGGCGCGTTTCGCCTCGTCCAGGGTATTGGCCACGGCCTGCACGGCCATGCCGTCGGCCAGTTTCAGCTGGCCCGAGGCGACAACGCGCTGCCCTTCGCGCAAGCCGTCGAGGATGGCCACGCGGCCCCCGGCCCGCTCGCCCAGTTTGACGCCCACGCGCTTGACGGTGAGCGGCTGTTTTCCTTCCTGCTGCGCCACAAACACCGTATCGCCATACGCGCTGTAGGTCACGGCCGTTTCCGGCACCGTCAGCTGTTGGCCAGCCTCGCGGGCCACGCGCACGTTCGCATACATGCCCGCTTTCAGCGCACCGCGGGGATTGCTCAATGCCGCCTGCACCTGCACCATGCGCGAGCGGGCGACCAGCGGGTCGATGGCGTTGATCTTCGCCGTGAAGATTTCATTCGGATAGGCGTCCACCAGCACTTGCACGGCCTGTCCCGGCGCCAGTGTTGCGCTGCTCTGCTCATCGAGGGCGAAGTTCACCAGCAAGGCCTTCGTGTCGATCAGGCTGGCCACCGTGTCGGCCGCGTTCAGGTACTGGCCCGCGTGCACCTTGCGGATGCCCAGCTGCCCGGCGAATGGCGCGCGGATGGTCTTTTGCGCGATCAGCGCTTCCGTCTGGCGCACGTCGCCCAGGGCCGCGTCGCGCGCGGCCAGCGCCGCATCGAGCTGCTCCTGCGTGGCGGCCTTTTCCCTGACCATCTGCACGGTGCGGGCATGGCTGCTTTCCGCGTTTTTCAGCTGTGCGCGCTGGCGCAGCAGCATTGCCTGTTCCTGGGCGTCATTGAGCTGTACCAGCACGGCGCCGGCCGCCACGCTCTGGCCAGATTCGAAGCGGATCTGCGTGACGCGCCCGCCCGTTTCGGCCGCCACCTGCACCTGGCGCGCCGCTTCCAGTTCGCCCACACCGGCAAAAAAGCGTTCCTGCGTGCCCAGCACGACGGGGACCAGCGCCACCTTGGTGGCGGGGTAGGCGGCGGCATCGGCCGCATGCGAGTTGGCGCGCGGGTACAGCGCGGCGCCCGCGACGGCCAGGGCGATGGCCAGCGCGGAAACGCCGACGAGTTTCGTATTCATGATGAAGTCCTTTACTGCATTGAAAGGGAGAAAGAAGAAGAGGCGCAGCGGAGGCTGGTCAGGTCCGCTGCGCGTTGAAGAGGAAGAACAAACCCAGGGTCCACAGCAGCAGCACCAGGTGCGTCGTCTGTAAGCTTTCCTGGGCGATCCAGTAACCGAACCACAGGCCGCCCAGGTGCATCAGCAGCAGGAAGGCGGCCATGGCGCACAGGGCCAGGTTCAGCCAGGGCAACGCTTGCGTCAGGGATGCGCCGAGCAATAGCGCCACGCCCGTCCAGGCGGCGATGGCGGCCAGCAGTTGCAGCGCCAGCACCGTCAACAGGCTCAGGCGGTGCAAGACCAGGGACGTGAGCGCGCGGCGCAGCAGCGGCGTCTGGATGGTCGGGTCCTGGCGCAGCGGGTCCATGCGCATGGTGTTGCCGATGGCCCAGACGGCGCCGTGGAAGGCGTGCAGGTTGTTGAGGGCGGCCAGGGTGAGCCAGAGGGCCAGGCCGGTGGCGAGGATGGCGTGAAACAGCCAGATCGAGTGAGACAGTTGCATGGGAAAATCCTGTCAAAAGAGTACCTTGCCGGCATGCGGACGTGGAAACTCCTCGACAGCGGGGAGCTACCGGCCTATTATGCAAGCAATTAGTTGGTTAACTGGCCCCATGATAGTTGAGTGAAATGAATTACACAAGTAAACGTTTGGATAATCAAGAGGCGCCGCAAACGACGGAGCGCATCCTGTATTTCATCAAGACCAAGGGACCCGTCTCCACGGCGACCCTGGCCAAGACCCTGGACATGACGGGCGAGGCGGCGCGCCAGCAAGTGCAAAAGCTGGTGGCGGCGGGCCTCATCGAGGGGCGCCAGGAAGCGCAGGCGGGCGCCGGGCGGCCGCGCCAGAACTGGGTCTTGACGGAGGCGGGCAATGCGCGCTTTCCCGACACGCATGCGCAGCTGACGATCAAGCTGATCGGTTCCGTGCGCCAGCTGTTCGGCGAAGCGGGCCTGGATAAACTGATCACCCAGCGCGAAGAGGAAAGCCGCAGCGCGTATGCGCTGGCGTGCTCGGCGCCGGACTTGCCCACGCGCTTGCAGCAGCTGGCGGCCGTGCGCGATGAAGAGGGTTATATGGCGCGCGTGGAAGCGGATGGCGACGACTGGCTGCTGATCGAAGACCACTGCCCCATCTGCGCCGCCGCGCGCACCTGCCAGGGTTTTTGCCGCTCAGAATTGCAGCTGTTCCAGGAAGTGGTGGGACCGAACGCCAGCATCGTGCGCGAGCAGCATGTGCTGGCCAATGCCATGCGCTGCGTTTATCGGATCAGGACGTTGCCCTAGTCTTTCGGAAACAGGGGCCGCGTAGCCAGCGCCACCAGCCCCGCCAGCCACCACACGACGGGCCAGCTGCTGGCCGCCAGCAAGTGCGGGATGGCGATCGGCGTGAGGAACAGGCCCGCGTAGACGGCCGTGTTCGCCATGCCCAGGGCCGTGCCCGCGTTGGCGCCGCCCGCTTCCGTCGCCAGCTCCGTGTAGGCCACGCCATGCCAGGCGGACACGGCGATGCCGGCGGCCACCACGGCGGCCATCAGCAGCCAGCCCGGCGCCTGCAGCCAGGCGATGCATCCCAGCACAATGAACGACGCCAGCGCCACCAGGGCCGAGCCGCGCAGATAGGCGGGCCGGTTCGCGTGGCGGTCCGTGTGGCGTCCGCTCCAGATGCGCATCACCATGGCGCCCGCCTGCAGGGCCACCATCACGGCCGTGATGGCGGCCAGTCCCAGGCGGCCATGGTCGTGCAGGAAGACGGTGGCATAGCTGAGCACGGCAAACTGGGGCACGCACAGCAAGCCGATGGCGGCCACCATGCGCCAGACTTTGCGGTTTTTGATTGGACCTTGCAGCGGCGGAGGCGGCTTGATCCCCATCAGGCCCGTGGACGCGTTTTGCGGCCCCGTGGCGGCCTCGGCAGAGAAATCGGGCTCATGCATCCATCGCCACGTAAAAAACGCCGACAGGCCGCATACGAGGGCCAGGGCGCCAAACACGGGCATGAAGCCGTAACGTGACGCCAGGCTGGGCAGGACGAGGGCGCCCAGGCCGCCGCCGAGCGGCACGGCCGTCTGGCGGATGCTCATGGCGAAACCCCGTTCGCCCGCGCCAAACCAGCGCATCACGGCGCGCCCGCTGGCGCCATTCACGCTGCCGCCCAGCACGCCGACCAGCGCCAGCCCGGCCGCCAGCGCCCATAACGGCGGCACGGCGCCGTCAGCGGGCGTGATCCACAGCAGCAAGGCCAATAGGGCCAGCATGGTGCCCAGCAAGCCCGTCAGCAGCACGGGGCGGTCGCCCCAGCGGTCGGTGGCCATGCCCCATGGCAATTCTGTCAGGGCCACGCCCAGGCCCATGGCGCCCAGCGCCACCCCCAGTTGCGTATTGCTCAGGTGATAGCCGCTGCGCAGCCAGATGGCCGTCGTGGGCATGCCGTTGGCGGCGGCGGAAAAGCTGGCATTGGCCGCCACGCCGACGGCCAGCACCTTCCAGCGGTGGGCATCGCCCAGCGCGGGCGCGGTGGCGGGGACAGGAACAGGAACGGCTGGGCAGCTGGTGGTCATGGCAGGGAGGGGAAAGTGGTTGACCCTGACAGTGTTGCGCAGTACGATCGTTCTGAATATCAGATAATTTACTGGTCACCATCCCATAAAACAGGACGATTGCATTTGCGCCATGAGCTTGCTGAATTTTGACATCGCCTTCTTGCGCAGCTATGTGGCTGGCATCGAGCTGGGCAGCTTTGCCCGCGCGGCCGACAAGGTGGGCCGCTCCACCTCGGCCGTCAGTGCGCAGCTGAAAAAACTCGAGGAGCAGGCGGGCATGCCCCTGTTCCGCAAGGATGGCCGGGGACTGGCGCTGACGCCGGCCGGCGAAGTGCTGCTCGGCTATGCACGCCGCTTGCTGGAACTCAACGACGAGGCGGCCGTCGCCTTGCGCGGCGCGGAACTGGAAGGCTGGATCAGGCTCGGATTGCAGGAGGATTTCGGTGAAGCCTTGCTGCCCGACGTGCTGGGACGATTTGCCCGCGCGCATCCGAAAGTGCGCATCGAGGCGCACGTGGCGCGCAACACGGCCCTGATGCAAGGGCTGGCCATGGGCCAGCTGGACCTGGCCCTGCTGTGGGGCGGCGCCTGCATCGCCGACGTGGCCGAGTATCCGCTGCCGCAGCGCCAGCATATTGCCGAGCCGGCCATGCGCTGGATCGCCTCGTCCAGCCTGGCCTGGCAGCCCGAATCGGGCGAGCCTTTGCCGCTCATTACCTTCGACCGCGACTGCCTGTTCCAGCGCTGCGCCACGCAGGCGCTGGACCATGCGGGCATCGCCTGGCGCACGGCGTTTACCAGTCCCAGCCTGGCGGGACTGTGGGCGGCGGCCGCGGCCGGGCTGGGCGTGACGGTGCGCACCAGCCTGGGCTTGCCGTCTTCCGTCTGCGCGCTCGACCACGTGGCGGCGGGCTTGCCCGCCCTGCCCCCGCTGTCGCTGGAACTGCTGCGCGCCTCCAGCGTGCCCAGGCCGCCCGTCGAGCGGCTGGCTGGCCTGATCATCGACGCGTTGCGGGACAGCCCCGCTTGATACTGGCGAGCGGAAACGGGCGCCGTGGGACATCGGCATGCATCGGTCCCGGCGCGGGCCGCCGGCGCAGGCTTACCGTGGCTGTTCTCAGTTTGCTCGCCAATGGAAACAGATTCCATCTTGCATGATCTGCACATCAGCTATGTTTCGCTGCATGCCGCTGTGCGTGTCGAGTACGCAAAAATCGCATGACTGAATTTCCTGTTCCAACCGGTCTGCCTCGACGAAAAGCTGATCGTTGGCGGCTTGTTCCAGATTTTTGAACAAGGTCGCGTATGCGGCAAAGGCAGCCGTGGGAAGAAAAGTCCCGAGAACAAGCGCATTCTCGGACAGGACGACAATTTCTCCGAGGATCGTTCCAGAACGATCAGATAGTGTCAGGCTCATAGGGCGATGGACATTTTGGTGCTATCTCAGGTGCGTGATGCGGGGTTTGTCATGGT
Organism: Janthinobacterium sp. SUN100; assembly: GCF_030397705.1. Classification (NCBI taxonomy): domain Bacteria; kingdom Pseudomonadati; phylum Pseudomonadota; class Betaproteobacteria; order Burkholderiales; family Oxalobacteraceae; genus Janthinobacterium; species Janthinobacterium sp. SUN100. Next base: position 699,591 of record NZ_JAPUBU010000003.1, read on the forward strand.
TCAGCGTTCAGCGCTATCGCTGCGCAGCCAGTATTCAACCACATGGGCGCAGCGCTTGCCATGCGATGCTTCAAATGGCGCTTGCGGCAGCGCGCTGCGCGGGGACGGATTCATGCTCCATCCTTGCGCGCAATCAGCACCTGCACGGGCGCCATGGGGAAATCGCTGGCGCTGTATTGCTCCACTTGCCGCCAGCCCGTGTCGCGCAGCAGCTGCGCCAATTCTCCCTGCTGGGTTACCGTGCGGCCCAGCATGCGCATCGGCAAGTAATACGGCAGCACGCGCGCCGCGTCGCCGGCTGCCGGGGCGATTTCCGCCTGCACGCAAACGAAGACCCCACCGGGTGTCAACGCCGCATGGATCTTGCGCAAGGCCGCCGCCATGTCGGGCACGAAATGCAGCACGGACGAGCACCAGATGAGGTCGTAGCCGCTGCCGATATCGTCGCTGGCCAGGTCGCCGCCCACAGTCTCCAGGCGGTCAGACAGTTGCGCATGGGCGATGTTCGCGGCCGCCACGGCCACCGTTTCCGGCCAGTCGAAGACGCCGCCGTGCAAGCCCGCATGGGCTTGCGCCAGCGCAATGGCAACCCAGCCCGGTCCGCCGCCCAGGTCGAGCAGGCGCAGCGGCGTGTGGCCGTCTGCAAACGGGGCGATGCGCTGCATCACGGACAGGGCTGCGCGCATGGTGACGGCGCGTTGTTCCTGGCCAATCTGCTGCTGCGCGGCAATGGCCCAGTTGATGCCACTTGCCGTGCTGTAGGGCGCGGCCTTGCCGCCCTCGCGCACCAGCGTGCTCAGCTGGGTGGCGAAATGGCGCAGCGCATGCAGCCGGTACAGCCAGGCGTCGCCGCAAAAGGCCACGGAGTCGCGGCAGAAATACTGCAAGGTGGCGGCCGTGCAGCGGTAGCGCCGCGCATCTGCGTCGGCCGCATCGCGTTCCAGCACTTGCATGCTCCAGAGTAATTCCAGCAGCAGCGCCGTGTGCGGTGCGTGCAGCGACAGGGCGTCGGCCAATTGCGCCGGCGTGTGCGGCGTGGCCAGCAATTCGAAAATGCCCAATTCCAGGGCGGCGGCCAGTCCATCGGCCTGGACGGGCGCGACGGCCAGGTCCCAATACGGTTGCAAGGCGTGTTGTGTGGTGAATGGCATGGTGCTTCCTTTCGCTGAGGTGGGCAGAGCGCCTATTTTATGCAACAATGAGAATAATTATCATTTGCATTTGTATGCGACACGGCGAATTTCGTATGCGCGACGGCGCGCGGGAAAACAGGGGGAGCGATGAGGGAACAGGACAGGGAAGCGGCAGGCTGGACGCGGCGCCAGCTGGACCCCGGGATGGGCGAGTGCCGCGCTGACCAGCGCCAGGTCGACCAGGGCTTGCTGCTCGTGCATTCCGATTACCGTCCTCGCCTTGCGCTCGTCGAGCAATCGAAGCATGACGATGCGGGCGGCATGGTGATCACCATCGGCCTGGAAGGCGTGTCCGGCTACACCACGCGCGATGGCGAACAATTGCGTTTCCGAGCCGGCCATACGACGGTGACGGCGTTTCACCACGTCAGCGGCGAGCGCCGTTTCGAAGCGAATCAACGGGCGGCGCAATTGCGCGTGCTGGTCGATGAAGACGCGCTGGCGCGCTACTGGCCGCAAGGCCTGGCATCCCTGCTGCCCCACGGTGGCGCGCGCCAACTGGCGCATGCGGCCACCACGGCGGCGTCCGCCCTGCAGGCGCGGGCGCTGCTGCGCGCGACGGACCCGCTGGCCGTGCATATCGGCGTGCTCAGTGTCCTGGCGGAACAGTTGCGGGCGCTGCGGCCGGCGCCCGCGCCCGCTTCCATCCGGCGCTGGTCCGAGGCCGAGATGATCAAGCTGGAGCGTGTCCATGCGCTGATGCAGGAGCAGATGGCGCAAGACCTGACGCTCGATTACCTGTGCGCGCAAGCGGGCCTGAGCTTGTTCAAACTCAAGCAGGGATGGCGCTACCGCTACAACGACAGTCCGCAGCGCACCCTGCTGGCGCTGCGCATGCAGCGGGCAAAGTTACTGCTGGAAAATGGTTGCCAGGTGGCGCAGGCGGGCTGGCAAACCGGTTATCGCCATCCGTCCAATTTCAGCGCCGCGTTCAGCCGCTATTTCGGCTACGCGCCGAAGACCGTGGGACGCGCTGGCGCGTAAAAAGCCGGTGTAGAATCGGCGGGCAGCATTTTTCATCTCACCTGAAGGAGACATGATGGCCCGCAAAATATTTGTCAATCTGCCCGTCCAGTCGCTGGAACGCTCCGTGGCGTTTTTCACGGCGCTGGGTTTCAGTTTCAATGCCCATTTCACGGATGAAACGGCAACGTGCATGATCGTCGCCGACGACATTTTCGTGATGCTGTTGACGCACGATAAATTCAAGCAATTTACGCCCAAGCAGCTGTGCGATACCAAGGTGGCGACGGAAGTGCTCGTGTGCCTGTCGGCCGAGAGCCGCGGCGAAGTCGATGCGCTGGTGGCGAAGGCCGTCCAGGCGGGCGGCAGCATCTACAAGGAGCCGATGGATTTCGGCTTCATGTATGGCCACAGTTTCCAGGACCTGGATGGACATCAATGGGAGTTGATGTTCATGGAGCCGAACGCCGTACCTGGAAACGCCTGACCAAACCTACTGCGCGTCGCGCTTTGCGGCCGGCGATGCTCACCGTACTAGAGTACGGTTGCGCTTCTCGGCCACAAATCACTGCCGCTCGCTACGGTTTTGTCAGGCGTTGCAACAGCCAAGTCAAAACACTTGTTAAGCCCACGCCTTAGCTGGCCAGCGCCAATAAATCGACCACGTCCAGCCCGGCCAGGTCTTGCGTCGTGTTACCCGCAAACGCGGCGCGGCTCTGCTGGCCGTTTTTCAGCCAGGTGCGCGTGACTTCCTTGATCTGGCTCAGGGTGCAAGTCAATACGCCCGTGCGGAATTGCTGGCGCACGGCTTCCGTCGTGCCGCGCTGCTGCATGTTCCACGCCGTCAGCGCTTCCGCGTACGGCGAATGGGGCTTGTCGAGGCCCTTGATGACGCAGATGATGGCTTCTTCCACTTGTTCCTGCGAGAAATCGCCGTCGAGGATTTGATCCAGGGTCGTGCCGAAGTCGGCGTACGTGCCGGCCAGGCGCGGATCGCGGTAGGAACTGAGGGTAAACGTGCCGGCGCCGGCCGCATAGCTGGCGCTGCCGCCATACGCGCCGCCTTTTTCGCGCAGGGCCGTATGCAGCACCTGGTTGGTCATCAGTTCGGCGGCCACGGCCAGGGCGGACGCGTCCGGATTGTGTACGCCAGGCACGGCCCAGGACACGAAACAATGGTTGATCTGGCTCGTCGCATGCAGGGCCGTGTTGGCCAGCGGCAAGGCTGCCGGCGCTGGCGTTTCAGTTGCTGCGGCCGCGTCCGTGTTGGCTGCCGGCAATTCCAGCAAGCGGGCCAGGGTGATGCCATCTTGCTCCAGGCCGGCGCACAGCACGGTCGGCTGCTGGGCGATGATGTGCGCGTGCAGGGTGTCGAGCTCGCGCGCGATTTCCTGCAAGCCATCGGAGGTCTTGCTCAGCTGCTGCAGACGACGGTAGAACGGCAAGGCCGCCGGGCCGCCCACGATGTCGTCGAAGCGGCGCGTGGGCGACAGCGGTGCCGCCGCGGCCAGCATGGCGTAGCGGTTGCCCGATTCGGACAGGCTGCTCAATTTGTCTTGCACCAGGCTTTCGATCAGGAAAGCCAGGCGCTCTTCCTCATCGAAGCGGGGCTTGGCGATCCAGGCCGACAGCACGGCGGCGATGGCCGCGTGTTCTTCGCGCAAGCCGCTGGCCGAGAACGACAATTCCACGCGCATCGCTTGTTGCGGGCGGGGAATGGCTTCCAGGCCGATGTGGAACGATGGCACCATGCTCTGGCGCCAGGCGCTGGCATCGTCGAACGACATGTCGCCCACGCCCAGTTCCGGCGCCAGGTCCGTGTACAGGCGCAGCCAGGGCCACGACGCTTCCGGCAGGCCCGACACGTCGTACAGCACGTTGGCATAGCTGATGCCGTTCGAGGCAATGCTGAACGCCACGGCGCCGTCGACGGCCGGGGGAATCGGCAGTGCCGGGCGCGGCAGCGCGCTGACGTCGCCGGGGCGGATGCGCGGCAAGACTTCCGAATTCGACGGCAGTTGCTGATGCGCTTCCAGCGCGGCGGACTCGGCGATGATGTGCTCGCGCTCGGCGTCCGTCAGCTTCGCCTGCAGGGCCGCCAGCGTGGCGTCTTCCTGCGCGGCGCGGTCCGTGAAGTAGGCGCTGTCGGGCACCACGTGGGTGGTCAGACGGGTTGGATTGGCGATCAGCTCGCGCACCAGCTGCTTGAAGAATTCCGGGTCTTCGATTTGCTGTTCCAGGGTTTCCAGGATGTCCGCATTGTCGAAGGCATCCATGACGTTGCCGTCATACATGGCCAGCGGCAAGGCGTGCAGCAGGCGGCCCAGGCCGTAAGGCATGCGGCCGCTGCTGATTTCGCGCTGGCTGTATTTGATATCGCGCAAGGCCGCGTGCAGCACGGCGGCGGGAATGCCCTCTTGCGCCGTCTCTTCCAGGGCCGTCCAGATGCGCTGGTGCGCGTCGGCGATCTGTTCCTGCGTCAAGCCTTCCATGCCGATGTGGAACACCATCTGGCGGATGCCCGCGTCGCGGCCATTCATGTCCGATGGGCGGCCATAGCCGGCCGATTCCATGGCGCGCATGACGGGCGCCGACGATTCGCCCAGCAAGCCGTGCGACAGCAAATGCGCGTGGTAGTAGGCGATGGGATCGCTCGACTCGCCCATCAGCCAGGCGAATTGCAGGCCGAATTCATCGTCGCGCGCTTCCTGCGATGGAATTTTCACCACGTTTTCCTGCGGCGCCGTCCACGCGGGCGCCAGTTGCGGCAGGCGGCGCGGGCTGAAGCCGCTGAGCTTGGACAGCACGCGTTCGGCCACCTGCTCTTGCACGGCCGACGCTTCGATATTGCCGGCGGTCATGATCACGGCTTGCGAAGGGTGATAGTGGCTGGCGTGGAATTCTTTCAGCATTTCATGCGTCAGCTGGGGGATCACCAGCGGATCGCCGCCCGATTCCACTTCATACGTCGTGCCCTTGAGCAAGGCGCTGGCGATGCCGCTGTCGAGCGCGCGCATGGGGCTGTTGAAGGCGCCCTTCATTTCATTGAAGACGATGCCCTGGTACACCAGCTTGTCCCCTTCGAACGCATGGCGCCAGCCTTCCTGGCGGAAATTCAGGTAATCGAGGTTCGGGAAGAAGGCCGCGTCCAGGTACACGTCGAGCAGGTTGAAGAAATCCTTGCGGTCGGTGCTGGCGAACGGATACACGGTGCGGTCCGGATAGGTCATCGCATTCATGAAGGTGGCCGTCGAGCGGCGCAGCATCGAGAAGAAGGGGTCGCGCACCGGGTAGCGGGCCGAGCCGCACAAGGCCAGGTGCTCGAGGATGTGGGCGCGCCCGTCGCTCACTTCCGGCACAGTGGGAAAGGCCACCAGGAACACCATCTCAGCCTGCTCGGTATGCATGTGGATATGGCGCATGCCCGTTGCTGGCTCGACATATTGCTCGATGGTTGCCTGCAAGACTGGAATGAAGTTGCTGCTGACTTTTTCAAATGTGCTCATGCGGTATGGGATCTCTGCGGTAGGTGATTCGGAGTGTCGGTGGGGCTGCATCACATGTGGGGGCAAAGTGGCGTAATGCCAGGGCCGGGGCCACTTTGATGCCTGTATGGAGTTTTTCCCTATTGTACTAGGAGTATCTGCGCGCCGCCGCCGTGGCTTGCTTGCCGATCGCAAAAGCAACAACATTGTCAGATAGGCTATTTTTTGACAGGTGGCGCCCCGCGATGAACGCTTAGCGTACCATGCGCCTTTTGCACTCCAGACTGAACCGAAGGCGCCCACCTTGTCCCGACTTTCCTTTCGCCAACTGCTATTTGCCGCCTTCATTTTGACGACGGGCATTTTGACGGCTACCTCCGTGCAAGCCCTGCTGACCCTGGAACACCTGGCGCGGCTGGGGCGCGAGACGGCGGCGCAGGCGATTGCCCTGACGGAACAGTCGCAGCGCCTGTCCGAGCGCACGCTGGCCATGGAGCGCAGCGCGCGCCAATTTCTCGTGCTCGACGATCCCGTCTTCCGCGAGCGCTACGCGGCGGCCCGCGACGAAGCGACGGCGGCGCTGCAAGTGCTGAACCGGGCCACGCCCGAGTTCGCCCCGCAGCTGGCCGACGAATGGACGGTGCAGGCGCAAGCGGCGTGGGAAGTCTTGCAAGCGGGTAAGCGCCGCAAGCGCGATGGCCACGCCGTCGTGTACCGCGCGTTTGCCCGCATGACGCAGATCAATGACAGCCTGGCGCGCGAAAGCAAGACGGAAATCGGCAGCCGCAACGACGCCCTGCTGGCCGAGCTGGAACGCCAGCGCCGTTTGCTGGGCGTGCTGGTGGGCGGCGCCGTGCTGCTGGCGGCCGTGCTGGCCACCTGCTTCGGCTTTCTGTTGTCGCGCCCGCTGCGCCGCATCGAGACGGCCATCGAGCGCCTGGGCGACAAGCGCTACGACCAGCCCATCGTCGTCGGCGGCCCGGCCGATACGCGCCGCCTGGGCCAGCAGCTCGACTGGCTGCGCCAGCGCCTGGCCGATCTCGATGCCGACAAGGAACGTTTTCTGCGCCACATCTCGCATGAGCTGAAAACCCCGCTGGCGGCCCTGCGCGAAGGCGTGGCCTTGCTGGAAGACGAGGTGGCGGGCAAGCTCAGCGACGGCCAGCGGGAAATCGCCGGCATCCTGCAGCAAAACACGGCGTCCCTGCAAACCCAGATCGAAGACTTGCTGCGCTACAATACCGCCGCTTTTGACGCCCAGCATTTGGCGCGCAGCAAGGTGGACTTGCTGGTCTTGCTGCAAGATGTGGTGGCCGGGCAGCGCCTGCAATGGCTGGCGCGCCGCTTGACGGTCGAGGTGCAGGGCGCGTCGCTGATCGTGCAGGCCGACCGCGACAAGCTGGCCACGGCCCTGGCGAACCTGCTGTCGAATGCCGTGCGTTTCAGCCCAGAAGGCGGCACCGTGCGTTTCACCCTGTCTGGCGAAGGCGGCCGCGTGCGCATCGATTGCACCGACGAGGGGGCCGGCGTGGCGCCCGAGGATGCCGCGCGCATCTTCGAGCCGTTTTACCAGGGCGTGCGCCAGGCGGCCGGCGCGCGCAACGGCAATGGCATCGGCCTGTCCATCGTGCGCGAATATATCGCCGCCCACGATGGCAGCGTCACTCTTTTACCGCGCCCCGCCGGCGCGCATTTTCGGATAGAACTGCCCTTATGATGACGAGAATTCCCCTGGCCGGCATGGCCGCCTGCGCGCTGCTGTTGGGCGCTTGCGCCGCCAAGCCCCCCACCCAGACGCCCGTGCTGGTGCAGACGCCGCCGCGCGTGGTGGTGGTAGCCGATCCCCAGCTGGCGGAATTGCTGGCGTATCAGGGCGCCTTGCGCCTGATGACGCCGTCGGAACTGGTGAAGGCGCAGCTGGACCTGGCGAAGGCCGATCACGCGCCGCACAACACGCTGCGCCGCGCCATGCTGCAGGCCGCCTTGCGCGGCCCCGGCGACCTGGCCCGCGCGCAAGCCCTGCTGGAACCGCTGGCCACGGCCACGGGCAAGGACGCGCAATTGCTGGCGCCGCTGGCGCAATTGCTGGGCAGCCAGTATGCGGAACTGCGCCGTCAGGACGAGGGCATCGACAAGCTCAACACGCAGCTGCGCGACGCCCAGCGCCGCATCGACCAGCTCAATGAAAAACTCGAGGCGCTGAAAAACATCGAGCGCAGCCTGTCCGTGCGCCCCGCCGCGGGAGCGCCGAAATGAGCGAGCACGCCCACATCTTGCTGGTCGACGACGATCCCGACCTGTTGCGCCTGCTGACCATCCGCTTGAAGGCGGGCAACTATCGCGTGACGGCCGTGGGCAGCGCGGAAGCGGCGCTGGCGCGCCTGGCCGTGGAATTGCCCGCCCTGGTTATTACCGACGTGCAATTGCCGGGCCGCGACGGCCTGGCCCTGTTCGATGAAATCCGCCGCCAGCATGCGGCCCTGCCCGTCATTTTGCTCACAGCCCACGGCACCATTCCCGACGCCGTCGACGCGACGGCGCGCGGCGCGTTTGCCTACCTGACGAAACCGTTCGATGGCAAGCTGCTGATGGAAAAAGTGGCGTATGCCATCAACTTGTCCACCGTCATGCCGACGCCCGCGTCCGGCGACGAGAGCTGGCGTGCCGAGCTGATCAGCCGCAGCGCGCAGATGGCCGAGCTGCTGGCCGAAGCCAAGCTGGTGGCCGGGTCCGACGCCAGCATCCTGATCCGCGGCCCCAGCGGCACGGGCAAGGAATTGCTGGCGCGCGCGCTGCATAACGCCAGCCGCCGCGCCAAGGCGCCGTTCATCGCCGTCAACTGCGGCGCCATTCCCGAGCAGCTGCTGGAATCGGAACTGTTCGGTCACGTCAAAGGCTCGTTTACGGGCGCCGTCGGCAACCGCGAAGGCTTGTTCCAGGCGGCCGATGGCGGCACCCTGTTCTTGGATGAGATCGGTGACATGCCGCTGCCGCTGCAGGTGAAATTGCTGCGCGTGCTGCAGGAGCGGGCCGTGCGCCCCGTGGGCGCAGACCAGACGCGTCCGGTGGACGTGCGGCTGTTGTCCGCCACGCACCGCGACCTGGACGTGGCGATGGCCGAGGGGCAATTCCGCGAAGACTTGTATTACCGGCTCAACGTCGTGACCTTGACCCTGCCGCCGCTGGCCGAGCGCCGCGAAGACATCGCCTTGCTGGCCAACCATTTCCTGCAGAAGCTGGCGGCCAAGTATGAGAAACCCCTGAACGGCTTCGCGCCCGACGCCTTGACGGCCCTGGTGGCGGCGCCATGGCCCGGCAATGTGCGCCAGCTGGTCAATGTCGTCGAGCAAGTGTGCGCGCTGGCCACGGCGCCGCTGGTGCCCTTGAGCCTGGTGCAGCGGGCCTTGCGCGTGCCGTCGCTGGAAGCGCTCAGCTACAACGAAGCGAAGCAGCGCTTCGAGCGCGATTACCTGATACAACTGTTGCGCCTGACGGATGGCAATGTGGCCGACGCGGCCCGCCTGGCCGACCGCAACCGCACGGAGTTCTACCGTTTATTGCAGAAATACGAGCTGACGCCGGCCCTGTTCCGCGGCGAAGGCGACCCTGTCGCTGAATAGCGACAAAAATAAAGTATTAATAATCAACGACTTATTGTAAAACATTGATATTGTTGCCACAGGCTGTCGCTGGCAGACGACAAAAAACCCGGATTTTCGGCCCGAAACGCCGCGAAACGGGCAGGAAAAATCGAGTCTAAAGCTAAGTCGTTGATTTTGAATGGAAATTAAAAGCTGGCACGGTGCTTGCTGTATGGGTAGATGTGACGCTTCAAAGTGTTGCTTTATCCAAGTAAGAAGCTTTTAACTTCATTGAGAGGAACTACCATGCAAACATCGAAACTGTTCAATACCCTGGTTGCCGCTATCGTACTGTCGGGCGCCTCGATCACCGCTTCGCATGCCGCTGACTCCGCACCAAAAGCACAAGCTCCTGCTGACACCGTCGTGGCCGCCAATGCCGCCGCTGCCGTCCCTGATGAAACCATCACTTCCTCGGCCAAGGCCGCCCTGAGCGCCGATGCGCAAGCCGCTGCCCTGCCCGTCAAGGTAGCAACCCAGCAAGGTGTGGTCGTCCTGTCGGGCGACGTGCCGAGCGCCGAAGCGGGTGACCGCGTCGTGCAGATCGTCGCTTCCGTGAGCGGCGTGAAAGAAATCAAGAACGAGCTGAAAGTCAAAGCCGCCGGCTAAGCCCTCGCGCTGTACTTTACTCCGGGTTGCCCTGTCTGCGGACAGGGCATTTTTTTGTCCGCACGGTTTGACCCGGCCAGCCATGCCGATGCCGCCAGGCAAGGAGCCGGGAAATACAAGTAGAATAGCCAGCACTGGCGCCGCTCCCGGCGCTGTTTGTCATCCCCGGCACAGCATTCTGTTGCAAGGCTGCGCCGTTACCAGGCTACCGCATGTCTTCTTTTTCTCCCGCTGCCCTGTTGCGCAATCTGAAACCCGATAACTTCACCATCGCCCTGCTCGTCACCGTGGCGCTGGCCACGTTCCTGCCCTGCACGGGCCAGACGGCCGTGGTCTTCGGCAACATCACCACCGTCGCCATCGGCGCCCTGTTCTTCCTGCACGGCGCCAAGCTGTCGCGCGAAGCCGTGCTGGCAGGCGCCATGCACTGGCGCCTGCACTTGCTGGTGCTGGCCAGCACCTTTGTCCTGTTTCCTCTGCTGGGCCTGGCATTGCGCCCGCTGGCGCTGACCTTCCTGACGCCCGACTTGTACATGGGCATCTTGTTCCTGTGCGCGCTGCCGTCCACCGTGCAGTCCTCCATTGCCATGACCGCCATGGCGCGCGGCAACGTGCCGGCCGCCATCTGCAGCGCTTCGGCCTCGAACTTCATCGGCATTTTCCTCGCCCCCCTCCTGGTGGGCTTGCTGGTGGCCAAGGGCGCGGAAAGCAAGTCGTCGGTGGACGCCGTGCTGTCCATCGTCCTGCAACTGCTGCTGCCCTTCCTGGCCGGCCAGTTCCTGCGCCGCTGGATCGGCCGCTGGGTCGACCGCCACAAGGCCACCCTGAAATACGTCGACCAGGGTTCGATCTTGCTGGTGGTCTATACGGCCTTCAGCGAAGCCGTCAGCGAAGGCCTGTGGCATACGATTTCGGTGGAAACGCTGGTGGCCCTGGGCCTGATCAGCCTGCTGCTGCTGGCGCTGGTGCTGGGTATTTCGACCTTTGTCAGCCGCCGCCTGGGTTTCAACAAGGAAGATGAAATCGCCATCGTCTTTTGCGCCTCGAAGAAAAGCCTGGCCAGCGGCGTGCCCATGGCCAAGGTGCTGTTTTCCACGCGTTCGCTGGGTATGGTGATCTTGCCGCTGATGCTGTTCCACCAGATTCAGCTGATGATTTGCGCCGTGATCGCGCAAAAGTATGCGCGGCGCGACGAGGCGGCGGCGGTGCGCGTCTAGGGGATGGACGGGGCCTTGCTGCGCACCGGCCACGTCAGCGCGTCAAGCAAGGTGCCCGGCGCCTTGCCCGTGTCCAGCCCCGTCGGGGGATATTCTCCCGCGTGGGGAATATGGTGGGTGCCGAACAGCCAGTCGAAGACGGGGAACAGCCCCGCGAAATTGCAGTTGAAATGCTCGGCTTGCACCGAGTGATGAACGCGATGGTACTGCGGTGAATTGCACAGCATCCAGTAACGGCCAAAGCCGACCCGGACATTCATGTGCGGGAAAACATGATACAAGCTCAGTATCCCGTACATTCCCAGAATCACCGTATTGGTCTTGAATAAGATCCCCGCCAGCAGATAGATACTGAGCGCCTTGATGCCCGCTTCGGCCCAATAGTGCCGCGTCGTTGTGCTGGCATTCATGGCCGTATCGCTGTGATGGAAGGAATGCATGGCCCACATGGCGGGTACGCGGTGTTGCACGCGATGAAAGATGTATTCCAGAAAATCCATGCAGAGGGCATACGCGAGGAAGGCCGGCGCCAGCATCCACCCTGAAGAGGCTAGATTGATGAGCCCGCCGCCCGCCGCATTGACAAGCTGTACCGTGACGATGGCCGTGAGCGGGGCCAGCATGGCGCCGCTGGCGGCATAGATGAGCATATACGCAAGATTGAAGCGCGACGCCCCCGAAGGCTGTTGCTGCAGGGGATGCCGCCTCTCGATGAGCAATGCCAGAAGAATGACCGCCAGGAGCATCAGGGGGCCAAGCAGTAGCGCTGCGTATCCCATCGTTTAACCCTGGAAAGTAGTGGATAGTTGTCTCTTGTTAAAAATAGTCCGCCCATTCCCGTCTGTCAATGTCATTGGCATTGCCTTGACCCATGCAATGGCAGAACGCTATATATAAGTGTATATTACGCTCCTTGTTCACCGTTCACTTTACAAGGATACGATCATGCGCCTCACCTCCCTCGCCCGCCTGCTTGGCACCGCCCTGCTGGCCACCGCCGCCACCTCCGCCCTTGCCGGCGAAGTGGTGGTGTCGGCCGCGGCCAGCCTGACGAACGCGTTCAAGGATGCGGCGCAGAGCTACGAGGCGCAGTATCCGGGCAGCAAGGTGTCCCTGAACTTCGCCGCCTCGGGCGTGCTGCTGCAACAGATCGTCAAGGGCGCGCCCGTGGACGTGTTTGCCTCGGCCGACCAGGAAACCATGGATGCGGCGCAAAAGCAGGGCTTCGTCCTGCCGGCCGACCGCATGGATTTCGTCGGCAACAGCCTGGTGCTGATCGTGCCGCACGATAGCAAGCTGGGCATCAAGAACTTGAGCGACCTGACGCACAAGAGCGTGACCCGCGTGGCCATCGCCAATCCGGCCAGCGTGCCCGTCGGCCGTTACTCCGAAGGCGCGCTGAAGAAGGCGAAGCTGTGGGATGCCGTGCAGCCCAAGGCCATCGGCACGCAGAACGTGCGCCAGTCGCTCGACTACGTGGCGCGCGGCGAAGTCGATGCGGGCTTTGTCTATGCCACCGACGCGGCCATCATGAAAGACAAGGTGAACGTGGTGCTGGACGTGCCATTGGACGCGCCCGTGCTGTACCCGATCGCCACCATCAAGGACAGCGCCAACCAGGCTGAAGCGAAGCGCTTCGTCAGCTACCTGCAGACGGCGCCGGCGCAAGCGATCCTCGCCAAGTACGGTTTCAAGAAGCCATAAGGTAAACGAACGCGCATGGATATCGCCTGGACCGCGCTGGCCCTGTCGCTCAAGGTAGCGGCGTGGGCCACGGCGCTCAATTTGCTGCTCGGCATCGGTACGGGCTATGTGCTGGCGCGCACGCGTTTTCCCGGGCGCGAGCTGCTCGACGCCCTCATGACCCTGCCGATGGTGATGCCGCCCACCGTGCTCGGCTATTACCTGCTGGTGCTGCTGGGCCGGCGCGGCACGATGGGCATCTGGCTGCAGGATAACTTCGGCATCAACCTCATCTTTACGTGGCAAGGCGCCGTGATCGCCTCCACGGTGGTCGCCTTTCCCCTCGTCTTCAAGCCCGCGCGCGCCGCCTTCGAAGCGGTCGACGGCCAGCTGGAGCAGGCGGCCCGCGTGCTGGGCATCTCGGAAATGGCGATCTTTCTCCGCGTGACCTTGCCGCTGGCCTGGCGCGGCATCCTCGCCGGCGTGCTGCTGGGCTTCGTGCGCGCGCTGGGCGAGTTCGGCGCCACCCTGATGGTGGCCGGCAGCATCCCTGGCAAGACGCAGACCCTGTCGGTGGCCGTGTTTGAAGCCGTGCAGGCGGGCCAGGATGAGGTGGCCAATACGCTGGTCCTGATTATCTCCCTGGTCTGCATCGTGGTGCTGCTGTCGGCGGGCCGCCTGGCGCCCGGACGCATCGCGCACAAATGACGCAGATGATGACGCCTATGCAACTCGACCTCGACCTCCGCGCCACCTTGCGCTCCGGCAAACGCCGCTTCGACCTGCAGGTGCAATGCACCTCCAGCAGCCAGCGCATCGCCATGTATGGCCCGTCCGGCGCCGGCAAGAGCATGACCCTGAAAGCCATTGCCGGCCTCTTCACGCCGGAGGCGGGCCATATCCGCCTGAACGGGCGCACCCTGTTCGATTCCGCCGCCGGCATCAATTTGCCGCCGCAGCAGCGCAATGTCGCCTATCTGTTCCAGGATTACGCGCTGTTCCCGCACCTGACGGTGCGCCAGAACGTGGGCTTTGGCCTGCGCCGCGGCTGGTTCAATCCGCGCGCGCGCGAAAAATTGCAGAAGGTCGAGCATTGGCTCGACGCCTTCCACCTGCAGGAACTGGCGCACCAGTTTCCCGACGAGTTGTCCGGTGGCCAGCGCCAAAGGGTGGCGCTGGCGAGGGCGCTCGTGGCCGAACCGGCCGCGCTGCTGCTCGACGAGCCGTTTGCCGCCCTCGATCCGGCCCTGCGTGTCAAAATGCGCCTGGAGTTGAGCCAGTGGCAGCAGCGCCTGGACGTGCCCATGATCCTGATCACACATGATCCGGAAGATGCGCGCATTCTGGGTGAACATGTGCTTTACTTGCGTGACGGACAAATTGACAGCATGGAAGAACATAAGGCATTGGGTGAACGCATTGGATAAATCAGCGGCAGCGGAAATCGGCCTGCAAGGCTCGGTATGGATGACGGTGGGCGGAGAACACCTGGGCGGCGCCGGCCGGGTGGAATTGCTGGGCGCCATCGCCGAGTGCGGCTCCATTACGCAGGCGGCCAAGCTTGTGAAGATGAGCTACAAGGCGGCCTGGGACGCCATCGACGCCATGAACAACCTGGCTGGCGAACCGCTGGTCGAGCGCTTGACGGGCGGCAAGGGCGGCGGCGGCACGCGGCTGACGCCACGGGGGCGCCAGCTGGTCGACAATTTCCGTATCATCGAGCGCGAGCATGCCCGCTACCTGCGCCAGCTGGGCAGCCAGGCGGAAGGCATCGCCGACGATCTTTTACTCATACGGAGAATGGCCATGAAAACCACGGCACGCAATCAATTCCTGGGCAAGGTGACCGAACTGAAACAGGGCGCCGTCAACGATGAAGTCACCCTGGAATTGCCCGGTGGCCAGCACATCGTGGCCATCGTCACGCAGGGCAGCAGCGCGAGCCTGGGCCTGGTGCCGGGCGCGGAAGCGTTTGCGCTGATCAAGGCGTCGTCCATCATCCTCGTGACGGACAGCCAGGGCGCGCGTTTTTCCGCGCGCAACCAGCTAGCCGGAGTCGTGACGCGCGTGCAGACGGGCGCCGTCAACACGGAAGTGGTGCTGGACTTGCCGCGCGGCGGCACGATTGCCGCCATCATCACCAACCAGAGCAGCACCGACCTGGGCATCGAACTCGGCAGCAACGTGACGGCGATTTTTAAAGCGTCCAGCGTGATTCTGGGCGTGCCCGCCTGATTTAATCCTGCAGGCGCGACAACCAATCGGCCGCCGCCGCCAGCGCCTGTTCCAGTTCCTGCGCCGTGTGCGCCAGCAGCGCCGGCACCTCGTCCAGGCGGCCCGCATCGATGGCTTCCTCGGTGGCGAACGCGGCGCGGATCAGGCGTTTCGTGCCCAAGGTGCCGACGGAGCCGCGCACGCTGTGCAGGATGCGCGCCACGTCGCTGTGGCGGCCTGCCCGCAACGCCGTTTCGGCGTCGCGCACGGGCGTCATGCCCTTGTTCAGCGCATCTTCCACCATGCGCCGCAGCACGCCGCGCCCCTTCGCATCGCGTCCCATCACGCGCATCAGCGGCGCCATGGAAAACACTTCTTCATCGGCGATGCGTGCCGGTTCGGCTGTCTGTACTTGCGGGCGCTTGGGCAGGTGGCGCAGGATGACTTCCATCATCTCTTCCACCACCACGGGCTTGGCGATGAAATCGCTGATGCCGGCCGTCATGCAGCGCTCGCGCTCGGACGCCAGCACGCCCGCCGTCATGGCGATCACGGGCAGGTGCAAACGCAGTTCCGTGCGGATGATGTGGGTGGCGCTGAAGCCGTCCATGACGGGCATCTGCATGTCCATCAGCACGATGTCGTAGCGCAGCGCTTCCGTGCGCAGCCGTTCCACGGCTTGCAAGCCGTCGCCCACCACGTCCAGGGTGGCGCCCATGTGTTCGAGGATGCCGCGCGCCACGGCCTGGTTCAAATGGTTGTCTTCCACCAGCAGGAAATGCACGCCGGCCAGTTCCGTGCCCAGCGGCTGGTGCAGCATGCGTTGCTCGCCGCCGTCGTCTTTGGCGATCAGCGCCTGGTGCAGGGCGTCGAACAGGCTCGAGCCCGTGATCGGCTTCATCAGCACGACGTCGGCCTCGGCCGCGCTGGAGATTTCTTCCAGGTGGTTGCGGGCGAAGGCGTTGACCATCACCACGATGGGCTGGCGCTGGCCGCTGGCCGCCTGGCGGATGGCCTTGGCCGTGGCCAGGCCATCCATGACGGGCATGTGCCAGTCGGCCAGCACCACGTCATACGGTTGCTGCTGCGCCAGGCGTTCGCGGTACAGCTCGATGGCGGCAAAGCCGGAGTCCACTTCGTCGGCCAGCCAGCCCCACGCCTCGATCAGCTTGACGATCAGTTCGCGCGTGGTGCGGTTGTCGTCGGCCACCAGCAGGCGCAGCTGGCCCAGCGCCGGCGTGCGCCGCGTTTCGGCCGGCTGCGCCAGCATCTCGAAGGGCACGTTGAACCAGAAGCGGCTGCCCTTGCCTTCGCTGCTGGCGACGGCGATGTCGCCGCCCATCATGTGGATCAGCTGCTTGCTGATGGCCAGGCCCAGGCCCGTGCCGCCGAAGCGCCGCGTGATGCTCTGGTCGCCCTGGGAAAACGCGGCAAACAGCTGCTGTTGCTGCAGTTCCGTCATGCCGATGCCCGTGTCGCGCACTTCGAAGCGCAGCCAGGCGCGGCCGCTCTCGCTCTCGGCCAGGCTGACGGCCACCACCACTTCGCCGCTCTCGGTGAACTTGATGGCGTTGCCGGCCAGGTTGACGAGGATTTGCTGCAGGCGCTGGGCGTCGCCCACGAGACGCCGCGGCACATCGGGCTCGACGGCGATGGCCAGTTCCAGCTCCTTTTCGCCCGCATTCATCGTCATCGTCGTGGCCAGGGTATTCATGACTTCGTCGAGGTCGAATTCGACGGGCGACAACTCCATGCGCCGCGCCTCGATCTTCGAATAGTCGAGCACGTCATTGAGGATGCCCAGCAGCGACTGGCCCGCCACTCTGACCATGGTCAGATACTTGCGCTGTTCCGTGTCGAGCCTGGTATTGCCCAGCAAATACACCATGCCCAGCACGGCATTGAGGGGCGTGCGGATTTCATGGCTCATGTTGGCCACGAAATCGCTCTTCGCGCGGTTGGCCGCCTCGGCCCGGTCGCGTTCCTGTTCCAGCTCCGCCGCGCGCGATTCGAGTTCCTGCTGCAGGCGGTCGCGTTCGCTCATCAGGCCGTTGAACGCTTCCGTCAGTTCGCCGATCTCGTCGCGCTGCTGCACCGGCACGGGCGTGAAGCGGCTGCCGCTGGTGCGCAGGGCTTGCAGGGTGTCGCGCAGGCGCACCAGCGGCGACAGCAGGCGCACGGTGACCCAGCCCAGCACAAAGGCGGCCAGCAGCGAGGCGAGGATGCTCCACAGCACCAATCGGTACAGCACGCCATCGAACGGTTCGAAGGCATCCTCGACGGGGAGCGAGGCGGCCAGCAGCCAGTTCACGGATTTCAGGCGCTTGAAGCTGTTGACGGCCGTGATGCCGCGGCTGTTGGTGCTGACCATGCTGCCTTCGCCATCTTCCTTCAGCAGCTGGGTCGTCGTCAGGTTGGCGTTCGGCTTGCGCGGTTGCAGCAAGCGGCTGGTATCGGGGTGCAGCACGTAGCGCGGCACGGCGCCGCGCGTGAGAATGAAGTAATAGCCGTTCTTGCCGATCTTTTCCGAGCGCAGGCGGCCCAGCAGGTTGTCCTTGTACAGGCGCAGCACGCCGATCACCACGCCGGCCACCTGGCCATCGGCGGCCAGCACGGGCGCCACCATCTGCACGATGGGCATGCCGCTCGACTTGCCCAGCATCGGTTCGGTGATCATGGGCTGGCGCGTGCGCAGGACGGTCTGGAAATACTCGCGCTCGGCGACGTTGATGCCGGCGCGCCCCGCTACCTCCGGCATGTCGGCCACGACGGCGCCATGCGCGTCGAGCACCAGCACGTCATCGAACAGCACCAGCATCGAGCGGCGCGAATAGTATTCGCGCAATTGGGCGGGCCGGGCGATCAATTCCGGCGGCTGCTGCCTGGCCGTCAGGGTGACGATCTGCAGCAGCATGCCCAGCTTGTCGTCGAGCTCGGCAGCGGTGCGGGTGATCAGGGACGATTGCTGGCTCAGCAGTACTCGGGTGAAGTCGTCGCGCATGTGCTGCACCTGGATCATGGTGACCAGCGCGATCATGGCGATCGAGGTCAGGCTGGTGGCCAGCGCGACTTTTGTTTTAATGCCGAGAGGCTTCATGATTTCCTTTTCAGTACCGGGCGGCACAGGCGGCAGATAATGCTGTCAGGAATTTTCCTATCAATACCCCAGCTTGGCAAGCGCCGCCGCGCAAATTGCCCGCCCTGTACGGGCTTTTGACGATGTTGCCATATAATTAAAGGCTGGACGTCGTTTATTCGCCGAATTTACGGTGAAATTGGCATACGGCAACCCTGTATGCGGCTGTATGCAGTAAACTTGTTGTTGCATTTTCTAAAAGGTACCGACATGACTGAAGCGCTACTCACTCCAACCTTGCCCACCGTGAACGTGGAGGCGTTGCGTGCGCGATGCTCGACCTGCAGCATGCATCAATTGTGCCTGCCGATGGGCCTCGATGTGGGCGACATGGACAGGCTGGACCAGATCATCGGCCGCCGCCGCAAGATCGTGCGCGGCGCCTCGCTGTTCCGTATCGGCGACTCGTTCCAGAACCTGTATGCGATCCGCCTGGGGCATTTCAAGACGTACCAGATCAATCCGGGCGGCGAAGAGCAGGTGACGGGCTTCCAGATGGCGGGCGAACTGCTGGGCATGGACGCCATCAGCGCCGACCGCCACCACTGTAATGCGGTGGCGCTGGAAGACAGCGAAGTGTGTGAAATCCCGTTTTCCAGCCTGGAACAATTGTTGGGCAATATGCCGACCCTGCTGCGCCATTTCCACCGCATGATGAGCCAGGAAATCACGCGCGAGCAAAGCGTCATGCTGTTGCTGGGCAATATGCAGGCGACGCAGCGCTTTGCCGCCTTCATCGTCAACCTGGCGTCGCGCTATGAAGCGCGCGGCTATTCGGGCAGCAATTTCCAGCTGCGCATGTCGCGCGAGGAAATCGGCAACTACCTGGGCCTGACCATCGAGAGCGTCAGCCGTCTGCTGTCGAAGTTCAAGAAGGAAGGCTGGCTGCGCGTCTCCAACCGGGAAATTGAAATCCTGCAGCCGGCCAAGCTGAAGGCGATTACGGCCGGCACGGACACCTGCAAGTAACAGCACCGTCAAAACCTGCTGCGCGTCGCGCTTTGCGGCCTGCGATGCTCGCTGGCTCGGCGCCCCCGTGCATAGCACAGCTGCGCTTCTCAACCACAAATCACTGCCGCTCGCTACGGTTTTCCCGGCGCTGTACGTTATAGCTCTTCATCCGCATGCAGCGCGATGCTGCGCTGCAGGGGCCAGGTCCAGATGCCGGACAGGCGCCACTCGCGTTTGTCGTTTTCCACCAGCACTTGCCAGCGGCTGCGCTCGAGCATCGGCAGCGCCACGGAAAAATTGCCGGCCGCATCGGGTTGCACCAGCACCTTGATATCCTTTTCCGGCAGGGTCGCATGCGCCAGGTGCAGCTGCAAAGGCGCCTGATAGGCCTTGCCGAAGCTGTGCACGGAACCGGTCAGGCGCGCTTGCGCCACGTCATACGACAGGCGCGTATCCATCGCCAGGTCGCTGGCGATCGTGTCGCGCTTCAAATCCTGGTTGATCGCCTTGCCCTGTTTGTAATAATCGCCCACCACCAGCGCATCGGGCTGCGTAAACGCGATATAGCCCATGAAGCTGCCGACGACCACGGACAGGCCGGGGCCGATCATCAGCAGCCATGGCCAGCGGTGCTTGTACCACGGTGCAACGGGTGCTTGCAGTTTCAGACTGTCGGACATGGTATTTCTCCTGTTTAATCAGCCAGTCCCCGCATGGGGACCGGCCTTCCTGCAACTTCGTGGCGGCGGCGAGGGCACCCGGTCCCCGTCCGCCTTTCCTTGTTACCGCGGCACGATGAATACCGCGCTTTCACGCACATGCAGCGATGGGTCGTCCAGCGATTGCAATTCGATCGCAATCTTGTTCGAGCCCTTCTCTCCCACGCCGTGCGGCACGCGCAGGCGGATCGGCCAACCCAGCGTTTCCGTCGGCTGCAAGGTCACTTCTTCGCGCGTCAGCAAGGTCAGGCCCGGCAAGCCGGAAGCGCTGATTTTGAAATGCTGGCTTTGCTCCGACGTGTTCATGATCTGCAGGCGGTAGACGTTTTCGATCATGCCGTCTTCCACTTCGCGTCCCATGGAACCGCGGTCGCGGATCACGTCCATTTTCAGGGGCGTGCGCAGGGCCAGCGAAGTACACACGGCGATGATGATCAGGGCCAGGATGGAAGTGTAGATCAAGACGCGCGGGCGCATGGCGCGCTGGCGTATCTGCTTCGAATTGAAGTTGTTTTCCATCGCATGGTCGGTACTGTAGCGTACCAGTCCCCGTGGCCGGTCGACCTTGTCCATCACGCTGTTGCAGGCATCGACGCAAGCGGCGCAACCGATGCATTCATACTGCAGGCCGTTACGGATATCGATACCGGTCGGACACACCTGCACGCACAGGGTACAGTCGATGCAATCGCCCAGCTTGTCGTTGTTGCCGGCCTTCTTGCTCATGGCGCCACGTGGTTCGCCGCGCTTGGCATCGTAGGTGATGATCAGGGTGTCCTGGTCGAACATGGCGCTCTGGAAGCGCGCGTAGGGGCACATGTATTTGCACACCTGCTCGCGCAGCCAGCCCGCGTTGCCGTAGGTTGCCAGGCTGTAGAACAAGACCCAGAACCATTCCCAGGGACCGAAGTTCAGCGTGGTCACCGACTGCGCCAGTTCCTTGATCGGCGTGAAGTAGCCGACAAAGGTAAAGCCCGTCCACAGGGCGATGGCGCCCCATACCAGGTGCTTGGCCGTCTTCTTGAACGCCTTGCGCACGGAGGGGCCCTGCTTGTCGAGGGCCATGCGCGCGCTGCGCGTGCCCTCGATGCGGCGTTCGACCCACAGGAAAATTTCCGTGTATACCGTTTGCGGGCAAGAGAACCCGCACCACACCCGCCCGGCAATGGCCGTGACGAGGAACAACAAATACGCACAGATGATCAGCAGGGCCGCCAGATAGATGAAATCCTGGGGCCACAGCACGACGCCGAAAATGTAGAACTTGCGCGTGGTCAAATCGAACAGCAGGGCTTGCCTGCCATTCCAGGTCAACCACGGCAAGCCGTAGAACGCGAGCTGGGTAAGCCATACGCATACCCATCGCCAGGTAGCGTAGCGTCCTTTGGCCTCGCGAGGGTAGATTTGCTCGCGGGCCGCATACATCTTGATGACTTGAGGTTCCATTTTTACTTTGCGGGTGCCTGCGGATTCGACAGGCTCCAGACATACGCCGACAGCACGTGTACCTTGGATTCGCCGAGGAAATCGCTGAAGGCCGGCATGGTGTTGCTGCGTCCCTTGCGTACGGTTTCCATGATGGTGTCGGCGCTGCCGCCGTACAGCCAGGTCTTGTCCGTCAGGTTTGGCGCGCCGAGCATCTGGTTACCCTTGGCATCGGCGCCATGACAGGCCATGCAGGCGCCGAACTTGGCCTTGCCCAGCACCGACTTGACGGGATCCGAGGTCGAGCCGGACAGGCTCAGCACATAATGGGCCACGTTCTCGACATCCTTTTCGGACCCTAGGGCGGCGCCCATCGGTGGCATTTGCCCATTGCGGCCGTGCATGATGGTGGTCTTGATGATGTCGGGTTCGCCGCCATACAGCCAGTCCTTGTCCGTCAGGTTGGGGAAGCCCTTGTTGCCGCGCGCATCCGAACCGTGGCATTGCGCGCAGTAGGTCAGGAACAGGCGCTGGCCGATGGCTTGCGCCTGCGGATCGGCGGCCACCGTCTTCAAGTCCTGGCTCAGGTACTTGTTGAACAGGGGACCGTAGTCGGCTTCCGCCTTCTTCAGCTCTTCCTCGTACTGGCCCGTCGATTTCCAGCCCAGGCTGCCGGCATAGTTGCCCAGGCCCGGATACAGGAACAGGTAGGCCAGCGAGAAGACGATGGTGATGTAGAACAACCACATCCACCAGCGCGGCATCGGCGTATTGAGTTCCTTCAAGTCCTCGTCCCAGACGTGGCCCGTGGTGCCGTCAGCAGGGGCGCCCTCGACCACTTTGATTTTCGACTGCGAGTACAGCAGCACGCCGCAGCCGATGATGCCCAGCAGGGACAGCACGATGATGTAGATATTCCAGAAGCCATTGGTAAAGTCAGCCATGGTTATGCTCCTTCGCCAGGGTCATCTCGGCCTCGGCCGGATAGTCGAGCGCGTCGTCGGCGAACGGCAGGCGTGCCGCCGCGTCGAAGTCGCTGTTGCTGCGGCTGAACGTCCACCACAGGATGCCCACGAACGTCGTAAAGGAAACCACCGTCATGACGCTGCTGGCGCTGTCAAACAGGTTTTCGATTGCCATGCTAATTCCTTGTTTTGATTAATGTACCGAGGCCTTGCAGATAGGCGACCAGGGCGTCTTCTTCCGTCTTGTCCTGCAGCTGCGCGGGGCCGGCGGCGATCTCTTCATCGCTGTACGGCTGGCCCAGGCGTTTCAGGGCGCGCATCTTCGGCATGATGTCGTCAGGCACCAGCTTGGTCTTCGCCAGCCAGGGGTAGGACGGCATGTTCGATTCGGGCACCACGTCGCGCGGGTTGTTCAAGTGCGTGCGGTGCCATTCGTCGCTGTAGCGCGCGCCCACGCGGGCCAGGTCGGGCCCCGTGCGCTTGGAACCCCACTGGAACGGACGGTCGTAGACGAATTCGCCGGCGACCGAATAGTGGCCATAGCGTTCCGTTTCCGCGCGCAGCGGACGCACCATCTGCGAGTGGCAGTTGTAGCAGCCTTCGCGCACGTAGATGTCGCGGCCCGCCAGGCGCAGCGGCGAGTACGGCTTCAGGCCGGCGACGGGTTCCGTCGTGCTCTTCTGGAAGAACAGGGGGACGATCTCGACGGCGCCGCCGATGCTGATCACCACCGTGACCAGGGCGATCAGCAGCCAGGGGTTTCTTTCAATCCATGCATGTGAAAATTTCATTTGCTTTCGCTCCTATCAGGCGTGCGCCGCGTTCAGTTCCGGAATGCGGGCGACGGGGAGTTTGCTGCCGCGCAGCGTCATCCAGGTGTTGTAGCCCATGATGCACATACCCGACAGGTACAGCAGGCCACCGGCCACGCGCACCACGTAGTACGGATACGTCGCTTTCACGCTCTCGACAAAGGTGTAGGTCAGGGTGCCGTCCGGATTGACCGCGCGCCACATCAGGCCCTGCATCACGCCGGCGATCCACATTGCGGCGATGTACAGCACGATGCCGATGGTGGCCACCCAGAAGTGCACGTCGACCAGGCGCGTGCTGTGCATCTGCGTGCGGCCCGCCAGGCGCGGCAGCAGGTAGTAGATCGAACCCATGGTGATGAAGCCCACCCAGCCCAGGGCGCCCGCATGCACGTGGGCAACGGTCCAGTCGGTGTAGTGCGACAGCGAGTTGATGGTCTTGATCGACATCATCGGACCTTCGAAGGTGGCGATGCCGTAGAACGACAGCGAAACGATCATGAATTTCAGGATCGGGTCGGTGCGCAGCTTGTGCCAGGCGCCCGACAGGGTCATGATGCCGTTGATCATGCCGCCCCAGCTTGGTGCCAGGAGGACCAGCGAGAAGACCATGCCGATCGATTGCGTCCAGTCAGGCAATGCCGTGTAGTGCAGGTGATGCGGACCCGCCCACATGTAGGTGAAGATCAGCGCCCAGAAGTGGACGATCGACAGACGGTACGAGTACACGGGGCGCTCGGCCTGTTTCGGGATGAAGTAGTACACCATGCCCAGGTAGCCGGCGGTCAGGATGAAACCCACCGCGTTATGGCCGTACCACCACTGGATCATGGCGTCCTGCACGCCCGCATACGCGGAATACGACTTGGTGAACGAGGCTGGCATGACGGCGCCATTGACCACGTGCAGAATCGTCACGGCCAGGATGTAGGCGCCGAAGAACCAGTTGGCCACGTAGATGTGCTTGACCTTGCGCTTGATCAAGGTGCCGAAGAAAACGATGGCGTAGGCGATCCAGACGACGGCGATGAGGATGGCGATAGGCCATTCCAGTTCCGCGTATTCCTTGCCGCGTGTCATGCCCAAGGGCAGGGTGACGACGGCGCACAGGATCACCGCTTGCCAGCCCCAGAACGTGAAGGCGGCCAGTTTGTCGGAAAACAGGCGCACCTGGCAGGTGCGTTGTACAACGTAGTACGAAGTAGCGAACAGGCCGCAGATGCCGAAGGCGAAAATCACCGCATTCGTGTGCAGCGGACGCAAGCGTCCGTATGTCAGCCATGGTATGTCGAGGTTCAGGGCAGGCCAGGCCAGCTGAGCGGCGATGATAACGCCAACCAGCATGCCGATGATGCCCCATACCACAGTAGCGACCGCGAATTGCTTCACGATCTTGTAGTTATAGTTCAGCGATTGATCCACAAAGACTCTCCCTGGAATTACTATTTATGATGGTGGCCAGAGAGTAAGTGTTTGACCGGGAAAAAACTTTGATGTGGATCAAAATTCCCCGGATGAAATAAGCGTAGCGAAGTGGCATCGAAATAAAGTGATATTTCGATCAAAAAAGCCATGCAAGATCCCTGCAAGCGCTGCTTGACCTGTGTCAAAAGACGCTTGCTGGCGCTGGCGGGCGTCAGCGTATTGCGTGGGAAAAAGTCAGGCCGGCGGTTCGCCGGGCGCGGGCTTGGCCGGCGTATCGTCGTCCTGCAGCACGCGCAGGCCCGGTCCGACGAGGTCGTCGAACTGGCCGCTGTCCGAGGCCGTGAAATACACCCACAGGGCGATGAAGACGACCACGACGCTTAAGGGGATGAGGAGGTAGAGAGCTTCCATTAGACTTTCCGCAGGCGCAGGGCGTTGGCGATGACGACGGCCGAGCTGGCAGCCATGCCGACACCGGACAGCCAGGGGTTGAGGAAACCCAGCGCGGCGGCCGGGATGGCCGTCAGATTGTACAGGGTTGCCCAGCCCAGGTTTTCGCGGATGATGCGCATGCTGCGCGCCGCCGTTTTCGCCGTGTCGAGCACGGAAACCAGTTGGCTCGACAGCAGCACCGTGTCCGCATGCGCCTGCGCCAGCGCGGCGCCGGAACCCATGGCGAAGGACACGTCGGCGCCGCTCAGCACGGCGGCGTCGTTGATGCCGTCGCCGACCATCGCCACCACGGCGCCCGTGGCCTGCAATTGCTGGACGAAATCGAGCTTTTCATCGGGCAGGCATTCGCCGCATGCCGTGTTGATGCCCAGTTCCGTCGCCACGCTTTGCGTCAGCGCTTCCTGGTCGCCGCTGAGCAGCACGACTTGCTTGCCGCGCCGGTGGAAATACGCGACGACGTCAGCCGCTTCCGGGCGCAACGCGTCGCTGAGTAAAAAGCGCGTCAGCCAGCGGCCTTGCGTGCCCAGGTACAGCGGCGTCATGCCCTGCATGCCGACGGCCGTGTCGCCCAGCGGCGGCCCGGCGAGGGCGGCGACAAAGGCCGCATTGCCCAGGCGGTAGCGCACGCCGTCGACGATGCCCTCCAGGCCCTGGCCTTGCACTTCTTGCAATTGTTCCGCATGCGCGCGCAGCAACTGTTTTGGCAACTCTTCTGCCGCTGCCAGGATGGCCTGCGCCAGCGGATGGGCGCTGCCCGCTTCCAGCGCGGCGGCCACCTGCAGGCAAGCGTCCTCGCCCATGCTGCCGAGCCCCTCGGTTTGCCGCAGCACGGGCCGGCCCAGGGTCAGGGTGCCCGTCTTGTCGAAGACGATGTGGGTGGCGCGGTGCAAGGTTTCCAGCACATGCGGCTGGACGATCAGCACGCCGCGCCGCAGCAGGCTGTCGGTGGCGGCCGCCAGCGCCGTCGGCGTGGCGAGAGACAGCGCGCAGGGGCAGGACACGACCAGCACGGCGATGGCCACGGGCCACGCTTGCGACGGGTCATGCCAGCTCCAGAAGGCGAACACGGCGATGGCAAACAGCAGCAGGCCCAGCACGAACCAGGCGGCGACCTTGTCGGCCCATTGGGCGATCTGCGGCTTGCCGCTGCCGGCCCGCTCGATCAGTTTCAATAAATCGGACAGGGTGCTTTCGCGCGCCGGTTTGAGCACGCGCAAGATGAGCGCCGCGCTGGCGTTGATCGCCCCGCCCGGCACCCGCTCTCCCGTTTTTCTCCGTTGTGCCGCGCTTTCGCCCGTCAGCAGCGACAGATCGAGCGCGCTCGTGCCTTCGATGATGACGCTGTCGGCGGCGATCGCCTCGCCCGGTTTGACCAGAATCACGTCGCCGACGGCCAGGCTGCCGGCTGGCACCAGGGTGGTGGCGCGGTCGTCCGGGAAGCCCGCCATCAGCGACGCGGACGCGGGCAAGGCGTGCTGCAGGCGCTCGAGGGCCGAGGCGGCCTTGCGGCGCGCCTGCAGCTCGAAATAGCGGCTGCACAGCAGCAGGAAGATGAACATCGTGGCCGAGTCGTAATACACCTCGCCGCGGCCCGTAAAGGTCGCCACCACGCTGCCGAAAAACGCCGCCAGGATGCCCAGCGCCACGGGCACGTCCATGCCCAGGGTGCGCGCGCGCAAACTGGCCCAGGCGCCCTGGAAGAAGGGCATGGCCGAATAGCAGATGGCCGGCAAGGTCAGCAGCAAACTGGCCCAGCGCATCAGGCTGGCCATATTGTCATCCAGGGTGCCATCCTCGGCCAGGTAGGCGGGCGCCACATACATCATCACCTGCATCATCGACAGGCCGGCGACGAACAGCTGGCGGCCCAGGGTCTTGCTGGCCTTTTGCAGGCGCTCGCCATGGCGCACGGCATCGTAGGGATAGGCCGTGTAGCCGACCTGGCGCACGGCTTGCAGGATGTCGCCCGGTTCGCATTCGGCGCGGCTCCAGCGCACGTACAGGCGCTCCGTGGCGACGTTCAGGCTGGCCGCCTGCACGCCGGGCAAACGCGTCAATTGACGCTCGATCAGCCAGACGCAGGCGGCGCAGCGGATGCCTTCGACGGACAGGGTCGCTTCGCAACTGCTGGCGTCGCGCGCGAATTGCGCGTCGTCATTGCTGTACAGACGCAGCTCGGGCGGCACCAGGGTGGCGTCAGCCGCATTGACGGCATATTCGTCGCGGTCGCGGTAATACGCGCTCTGGCCGATGTCGACGATGGTTTGCGCCACCGCTTCGCAGCCGGGGCAGCACATGGCGCGCGGCACGTCGTCGATGGTGACGTGCCAGCTGGAGCCGACGGGGACGGGCAAGCCGCAATGGAAGCAGGCGGACGGTTTTAACACAGCATTCATGGGTTTGTTTTCATGCGTCTTTTCATGGATGGCCCGTGACGCACAGGGCGTCGAGCCAGCCCAGCGACACGCCGTTGGCGGCGCGCAGCAGGCCCAGCACGCCAAAGCCCAGCACCAGCAAGCCGCTGGCGATGCGCACGGGACGGCGCTGCATCTGCGCGCGCAGGCGCGTGCCCAGCAAGCCCATGCCCAGCAGGGTGGGCAGGGTGCCCAGGCCGAAGGCGGCCATGGCGGCCGCGCCGTTCAGGGCCGAGCCTTGCATCATGGCCGTCAGCAGGGCGCTGTAGACCATGCCGCACGGCACCCAGCCCCACAGGCCGCCCACGGCCAGCGCCTTGAACGGCGTATCCATCGGCATCAGCGGCTTTAACAGGGGGCGCACGCGGCGCCAGATTACGTTGCCGGCCGCTTCCAGGTGCGCCAGGCCGCGCCAGGCATCCATCAGGTACAGGCCCAGGGCGACGAGCATCAGGTTGGCCAGCCAGTAGCCGGCCACTTGCAGGGACGCCAGGTGCAGCATGCCGGCGCCCGCCAGGCTGCCGGCCAGGGCGCCGGCCAGCATGTAGCTGACTATGCGCCCGCCGTTGTAGGCCAGCACGCGCAGCACGTTCGCCGGCAAGGTGGTCTGCAGCGCCGGGCGCGCCACGGCGATGGCAATCACGGGACGGCCGGGTGCGGGCGTGCCACCGCCCAGCGACAGGGCGCCCACGATGCCGCCGCACATGCCGATGCAGTGCACGCTGCCGGCCAGGCCGACCAGGAACATGGGCACGAGGCTCAGGGCGTTCATCGCGTGGCGTTACACCGTTTTCGAGTAGCGCAGCGGCTGCACCGCGTCCGGCGCCGTATTGGCGCGCGCCAGGGTCAGGTAGCGGTCGAAGACCATGCAGATATTGCGGATCAACAAGCGCCCTTTCGGCGTCACCGTCAGCCAGTCTTCCTCGATGACGAGCAAGCCGTCGCGCGCCAGTTCGCGCAGCTTGTCCAGTTCGGCGGCGAAATAGCTGCGGAATTTGACGGGGTGCGCCTGCTCGATGGTGGCGATCGACAATTCGAAATTGCACATTAGCATCTGGATGATGATACGGCGCAACAAATCGTCCGTATCGAGCTTGATGCCGCGCGTGATCGGCAGCACGCCTTCGTCGAGCTTTTCGTAATACGCGTCGAGCGTCTTTTCATTCTGGCTGTACACGGCGCCGACGGAACTGATGGCCGACACGCCGCAGGCGATCAGGTCCGCCTCCGCGCGCGTGGAGTATCCCTGGAAATTGCGGTGCAAGCGGCCCTGGCGCTGCGCCACGGCCAGGTCGTCCGTTGGCTTGGCGAAATGGTCCATGCCGATGTACACATAGCCGGCGGCCGTCAGGCGCGCGATGCACAGGCCCAGCATGGCCAGCTTGGTGGCGCTGTCGGGCATGTCCGCGTCGAGGATGCGGCGCTGCGGCTTGAACAGGTGCGGCATGTGCGCGTAGTGGTACAGGGCGATGCGGTCGGGGCTGGCGTTGATCACCTTGCGCAGGGTTTCCGTCATGGTGTCCAGGTTTTGCTTCGGCAAGCCATAGATCAGGTCGATGCTGATCGAGCGGAAACCCGCGTCGCGCGCCGCCTGCATGATGGCCACCGTTTCCGCCTCGGGCTGGATGCGGTTGACGGCTTTTTGCACGTCGGCGTCGAAATCCTGCACGCCCAGGCTGATGCGGTTGAAACCTTGCGCGCGCAGCGAAAACACGCGTTCGCGCGACACGGTGCGCGGGTCGATCTCGATCGAATATTCGCCGTCTTCATCGGAAGCGAATTCGAAATGCTGGCGCAAATGCGCCATCAGTTCATCCATCTGCTTTTCGCTCAGGTAGGTGGGCGTGCCGCCGCCGAAGTGTAATTGCTCGATCTGGTTCATGCCGGCAAACAGCTTGCCCTGCATGGCGATTTCCTGCTTTAAATAGCTGAGGTAGGTGGCCGCCTTGCTGCGGTCTTTCGTGATGATCTTGTTGCAGGCGCAGTAGTAGCACAGGGTGTCGCAGAACGGTACGTGCACGTACAGCGACAGGGGACGGCGGCCGCCGCGCATGCGCAGGGCGGCCAGCGCTTCGAGGAAGTTGCCGTAGCCAAATTCCGCATTGAAACGGTCGGCGGTCGGGTAGGACGTGTAGCGCGGGCCGGACTGGCTCATCTTGCCGATGATGACCGGGTCGAATTCGACGACGGCGTCCAGGTCGGCGGAAGCACTGCTGAGTAGTGTAGGCATGGTGTGTGTAAAGTCTTGAAAGGTTTAGGCGGCCAGGCGTTTCATGGCGGGCTTGCCGGCGTTCGCGGCGCCAGACTTGCCGCCAGGCATGGCGACGCGGCGCGGTGGCGGCATCTTGCCGAAATTGAACAGGCTCACGGCTTGCGACAGGCTGGCCGCTTCTTCCGCCAGGCGCGTGGCGGCCGCGGCGGCTTCTTCCACCAGGGCCGCGTTCTGCTGCGTCACCTGGTCCATATGGGCGATGGCCTGGTTGACCTGGTCGACGCCGATGCTCTGTTCGCGCGAGGCGATGGAAATTTCCTGCATGATG
This sequence comes from Janthinobacterium sp. SUN100, assembly GCF_030397705.1. NCBI lineage: Bacteria > Pseudomonadati > Pseudomonadota > Betaproteobacteria > Burkholderiales > Oxalobacteraceae > Janthinobacterium > Janthinobacterium sp. SUN100. The sequence continues at coordinate 729,436 of NZ_JAPUBU010000003.1, forward strand.
GCCGTCACCTGCTTGACGGAGCTGACCACCTGTTCCATGGTGGCGCCGGCGCGGTTGACCTGCAGCATGCCGGCGCCCACCTTGCCGACGGAAATTTCAATGAGTTGCTTGATATCCTTGGCTGCCACGGACGAGCGCTGCGCCAGGTTGCGCACTTCGCCCGCCACCACGGCGAAGCCCCTGCCCTGCTCGCCGGCGCGGGCCGCTTCCACGGCCGCGTTCAAGGCCAGGATGTTGGTCTGGAAGGCGATGCCTTCGATCAAGCCGATGATGTCGACGATTTTCTTCGACGAGGTGTTGATCTCGTCCATGGTGGTGATCACTTCGGAAACGATCTCGCCGCCCTGCACGGCCACTTTCGAGGCGGCCACGGCCAGTTCATTCGCCTGCACCGAGTTGTCCGCGTTCTGTTTCACCGTCGACGAGAATTCCTCGATGCTCGAGGCCGTCTCTTCCAGGCTGGCGGCCTGCGATTCCGTGCGGCCCGAGAGGTCCATGTTGCCGACGGCGATTTGCTTGGTGGCCACGGCCATGGTTTCCACGTTGATGCGCACGTCGCGGATGGTGGCGATCAGGTTGCTGTTCATCTGTTGCAGCGCGCGCAGCAGTTGACCCACTTCATCCGTGCTCTCCGTTTCAAAACTGCCCGACAGGTCGCCCGCGGCAATGGCCCGCGCGCCGTTCAGGGCCTTGCCCAGCGGCTTGAGCACGGACATGCGCAAGGTGTACCAGAGGAAAACGTTGATCAGGAAACCGAACAGGGTGGCGCCGAAGATGGCGTAATTGGTGATCTGGCCGCCGCTGGCGAACAGGCTGATGACGCACACCAGCAGTTGCAGGCAGTTGACGATGGAGGTGGCGGCCCAGATGCGCAGGTTGAGCGACATGTGTGTCAGGCTGTGCAGCAGGTGCGCCAGGCCCGGACGCACGATCTGCCCGTTCTTGATGACGATGTTGCCGCCTTCCTTGTTGCGGATGGCCGCGTAGGCTTCTTCGGCGGCCTTGACCTGGTCCTTGTCCGCCTTGACGCGCACGGACATGTAACCGATGGTCTTGCCCGCTTCGCGGATGGGCGTGACGTTGGCGCGCACCCAGTAGAAATCGCCGTTCTTGCAGCGGTTCTTGACCAGGCCCGTCCACGGCGTGCCGGCCTGGATCGAGGTCCACAGGTCGGCGAACGCTTCGGCCGGCATGTCCGGGTGGCGCACGATGTTCTGGGGCGAACCGAGCAGCTCGGCCTCGCTGAAACCGCTGACCTGACTGAAGTAGGGGTTCACATACACGATATTGCCGTTCATATCCGTTTTCGACACGATGGCCTGATCGTCCAAGACGAGGACTTCACGGTTAGTCACTGGCAAATTTTGTCGCATGGTCGCGGCTTCCTGATCAGTTAAATAGGCAATTGGTGAGTAAGACTTGCACGATTGCAAGAATGGAGATCAGTGTAAGGAGTCGCCTGCGCAAATTTATTGATGTAGATCAAAATCCTCAAGATTGGTCGTGCTTGCACGCATTTAGCGATAGCAATGCGGCATTGTTTTAAAGATATTGGTTGCCGTCGGCGCTTAATCTGCGCCCGCCGTCAGCGGCCGCAGGCTGCCCACGGCGTAGCCTTGCGCGTAGTCGATGCCCAGTTCGCGGATGACGGCCAGGGTGGCCGCGTCTTCCACGTATTCGGCCACCGTTTCCAGTCCCATCACGTGGCCCACTTCATTGATGGCCTTGACCATGGCGCGGTTGATGGCATTGGTGGCGATGTCGCGCACGAAGACGCCGTCGATCTTCAAATAGTCGACGGGCAGGGCTTTCAGGTAGCCGAACGAGGAAAAGCCGCTGCCGAAGTCATCGAGCGAGAAGCGGCAGCCCAAGGCCTTGAGCTGGCGCATGAACACTTGTGCCTTGGGCAGGTTGGCGATGACGGCCGTTTCCGTTATTTCAAAGCAGATTTGCTCGGGCGCAATCGCGAATGCCACGAATTGCTCGGTGATGTAGTCGTGCAAGCCGGCATCGGCCAGCGACATGCCCGACAGGTTGACGGAATACAGGGCCGGTGCGCGGCGCCGGCTTTCCGCCAGCGCGGCCAACGGCGGCAGGCTGTCGCGCACGCTCTGGATATGCGCGCAGACGGCGCGGATGACCCAGCGGTCGATGGACAGCATCATGTCGTAGCGTTCGGCGGCCGGGATGAAGGCGCCCGGCAAGATCAGGTCGCCCTTGCTGTTGCGGATGCGGATCAGCACTTCGTCGTGGTGTTCCGGGCTGTCGTGCAGGTGCACGATGGGCATGGCGTACAGGCGGAAATAGTCGTGGGCGAACGCTTCGTTCAGGCGCGAGATCCACAGCATTTCGCCATGCCGCTGCGCCAGCATGACATCGGACTCCTGATAGATATGGATGCGGTTGCGGCCCTGCTCCTTGGCCAGGTAGCAAGCCTGGTCGGCCGCGCTCAGCAGCTCGCTCATGGACTTGCTGTCCTGGCTGATTTCCACGATGCCGATGCTCACGCCCAGCTCGAAGCTGCGTTCGTCCCAGGCGAAACGGAAATCGCGCACGGACTGGCGCAGCTGTTCGCCGATCAGGCGCGCGTGTTCGAGCGGACAGTGCGGCAGCAGCACGCCCAGTTCGTCGCCGCCCAGGCGCGCCAGGATGTCGCTGTCGCGCATCCGCCCCTGCAGCATCTTGGTCAGCAGCTGCAGCAGCACGTCGCCGGCGCCGTGGCCGCAAGTGTCGTTGATGACCTTGAACTGGTCCAGGTCCAGGTACAGCAGCGCATGCGCGTGGCCATCCTGCTTGGCCGTGCGCAGGGCGCCGGCCACCAGGTGCTCGAATTCGCGCCGGTTGATCAGGCCCGTCAGGGTATCGTGCGTGGCTTGCCACGACAGTTCCTGGCTCAGCTTGCGCTCGTGGCTGACGTCGCGGAACACGACGACGGCGCCGAGGATGTGGCCGTCGCGCGACCAGATGGGTGCGGCCGATTCCTCGACGGCGATGCGCCGCCCGTCGCGCGTGACCAGTTGCGAGCGGGGTGAAATGCCGATGGCCTGGTGCTGTTGTAGGCAGCGCATGGCCACGTGCTCGCGTGCTTCGCCCGTGCGTTCATCGGCCAGCGGCATGGTCAGGCCGATGTCCAGGCCCTGCGCCAGCTCGTTGCTCCAGCCCGTCAATTGCTCGGCCACCCGGTTCAGGTAACGCGTCTTGCCCTGCGGATCGGTGGTGATGACGCCGTCGCCGATGGAGCTGAGCGTCACTTCGGCCAGTTCCTTGCGCTCGGCGATCATCAGTTCGCGCGCCATGTGCTCGGTGATATCCCAGATGATGCCCAGGGTGCGGTCGGGCCGGCCGCCGGCATCCATGAAGATGTGCGCCTTGGCCGCCAGCCAGTGTTCGCTGCCGTCGGGCCAGACGACGCGGTATTGCAGGGCGTAGCCGCCGCGCCGGCGCACGCCGTCCTGCAGCACGTTGACCACCTTGTCGCGGTCGCTGGCGTGCACGCAATCGAGAAAGCTGCGGAATGGCTGCGTCAGCGCCCGTTCTTCCAGGCCCAGCAAGGTGGCGCCCTTGGCCGACCAGCTGACCGTGCCGTCGATGACCTGGCCAGCGACGATACGCGAATCCCAGATCGCCATGTGCGCCGCCTCCAGCGCCATCTGCAAACGTTTCTGCTGGTCGCCCATCATCCTCTCCCGACATGGATACAGGAATAGACGCGCCGCTGGTGTTTAAGTTCCCGGCAGCTCGGCGGGTGTGCTGGCCGAGGCGCGCGCCACGTCGCGCACATTCTTTTGCACGGCCACGGCAGCAAATAGGCTGAGCAGGAACGCCATGGCATAAAACCCTTTTTCGCTGTTTTGCAGATTAGCGTTCCATAGGCCGACAGTCAATAACAGCAAGGCCAGCAGCACGGAGATCCAGCACAGGCCGAAATAGATGCCCGTCACGGCGATGCCTTCGCTGCGGTCGCGCACGGATTTTTGCAGCGAAATGGCGGCGAACAGGCCATACATGAGGATGGTGAAGTAATAGCCCTTCTCGTTGAGCGCCATCGTGGCGTTCCACAAGCCGGACAGATAGGTGACGATGCCGATCAGCAATGCCGCCCAGGAGGCGCCGATAAAGGCGCTGCTGGGGCGTGGGGCGGGGGGAGCATGCATAGGGTCTCCATGGGCAGCGGGCGCCGCCGGCATGGCCGGGGCGGCAGGCACGGATGCGCCTGCCGCTCCATCAGACCAGAAAGCTTATTTGCTTGGCTTGATCATGCGCAACAAAGCCGACACGGCCGTGACGCCGGCCAGCACCAGGCCGCCGGCGATGAGGCCGGCCACCGCGTTGATCAGGCTGGGCGTGACGGCCGCCAGCACGGGGCCGATGCCGGCCACGCCGCCGACGGCTTCCTCGACGTGGTGCAGCATGCCGCTGGCCCACGGCCAGCCGTGCGTCAGGATGCCGCCGCCCACCATGAACATGGCCAGGGTGCCCACCACGGAGAGAAACTTCATCAGTTTCGGCGCCGCCGACACGAGCATGCGGCCAAAGCCGCGCACGCCGTCCATCAGCGCGCCCGCGCCCTTGCGCGCCGCCAGGTAAAAGCCCGCGTCGTCGAGCTTGACGATGCCGGCCACCAGGCCGTACACGCCCACCGTCATGATGAGGGCGATGCCGACGACGACGGCCACCTGTTCGGCGAAGGTGGCCGCGGCCACCGTGCCCAGCGCGATGACGATGATTTCCGCCGACAAAATGAAATCGGTGCGGATGGCGCCCTTGATCTTGTCCTTTTCCAGCGCCACCAGGTCGACTTGCGGGTCGCGCAGCGCCTGCGCCAGTTCGGCCTTGTGGCTGTCGTCCGGGTGCAGGTATTTGTGCGCGATCTTTTCGAAGCCCTCGAAGCACAGGTAGGCGCCGCCCACCATCAGCAGCGGCGTGATGGCCCATGGGGCAAACGCGCTGATGGCCAGCGCGGCGGGCACGAGGATGGCCTTGTTCTTCAGCGAACCGACGGCGACGGCCCAGACGACGGGCAGTTCGCGCTCGGCGCGCACGCCGGCCACTTGCTGCGCGTTCAGGGCCAGGTCGTCACCGAGCACGCCGGCCGTCTTCTTGGCGGCCACCTTGGTCATCAGGGAAACGTCGTCGAGGATGCTGGCGATGTCGTCGAGCAGGGCCAGCAGGCTGGAGCCGGCCATCTCAGCGCGCTCCCACGGTGGTGGCAGGAAATTGTGGAGCGAGGAAAGTGTTGTTTTTCATGATGTTATTCTTGGTTGTACGGCAAGGAACGATGTGGCTAAGGCATGACCGCGATCTTACCTCAGGCGGGGCCGGCAAGGCCGCACGGGCCGGGTTAAAATTGCCTCTCATCATCATTTTTGGAAACCGCATGCCCTTTGCCACCTGGATCACCTTTGTCATCGCCGCCTCCATCATCGCCGTCTCGCCCGGCTCGGGCGCCGTGCTGTCGATGTCGCATGGCCTGTCCTACGGGGTGAAAAAGGCCAGCGCCACGATTCTCGGCCTGCAGCTGGGCCTGCTGGTGGTGCTGGGCATCGCGGGCGCCGGCGTCGGTTCCCTGCTGCTGGCGTCCGAAGTGGCCTTCAATATCGTCAAGACGGTGGGCGCGCTGTATTTGATCTACCTGGGCCTGTCGCAGTGGCGCGCCAAGGTGGCCGTGACGGGCGACCTGCATGCGGACGCCGTGGTGCCGTCCATGCGCCGGCGCGTGCTGACGGGTTTCCTGACCAACGTGACGAATCCGAAGGGCATCATCTTCATGGTGGCGGTGTTGCCGCAATTCATCAGCCCCACGTCTCCGCTGCTGCCGCAATTGCTGATCCTGGCCGTCACCATGTGCACGATCGACCAGATCGTCATGCACAGCTATGCCTTTTTAGCGTCCTCGATGCAGCGCTTCTTCCGCGACGCGCGCGCCGTGAAAAAGCAGAACCGCTTCTTTGGCGGCTTGCTGATGGCCGTCGGCGCCGCCCTGTTCTTCGTCAAGCGGGGCGGCCAGACGGCGTCCTGAGCCAGATCAAGATGCAAACATTTGTAAGCCCGCTTGCGATGCCCGCCCGATAGGACTGTAATCGGGGTGTTGTCTACCTTTCATCTCTGTCCGTCCTGCCTGGAGCGCTGCCATGCGTCCGACCCTGTCTTCCCCCTTCTTGAACACCGTGTGCGCCGTGCTGCTGTCGTCGGCGTGCTCCCTGGCCCTGGCGCAGGACCCGCCCGCCCGCGTGGCGCGCATTTCCACCGTCGAAGGGCAGGTGCTGGTGCGCGCCGGCGAGGGCGAGGCGCAAAATGCCCTGCTGAACTGGCCCGTCACGACGGATAACCGCTTGACTACCCTGCGCGGCGCGCTGGCGGAATTGCGCGTGGGTGCGGCCGCCGTGCGCCTCGATGGCGATTCCGAGCTGGAAGTGAGCGAGCTCGATGACGACAGTTTCAAATTGCACCTCGGCTATGGCACGGTCAGCGTGCGCGTGCGCAATCCCGACGCGCTGCGCGGCTTCGAGCTGACCACGGCCCAGGCCCGCGTGGTCCTGACCCAGCCGGGCTGGGTGCGCGTCGAGGCGGGGCGCCAGCCCGGCACCAGCATCGTCAGCGTGCTCGAAGGCGCGGCCGACGTGGATGGCGCGACGGGCAGCGTCACCTTGCGTGCAGGCAAGCGCGCCGAATTGACGGACGAGGAATTGCGCACGGGCGCCGTGCAGAGGATCGCCTTCGACAACTGGCCCGAAGCCTTGCCCGCCGCCGCGCCGGCCTTGCGCTATGTCACGGATGATACGACCGGCTATGAAGAGCTGGACCGCTATGGCGCCTGGCAGGACGATGCGGAATACGGCCCCCTGTGGCTGCCCAGCACGGTGCCGGCCGGCTGGGCGCCGTACAGCGACGGGCGCTGGACGTGGATCGCGCCGTGGGGCTGGACCTGGGTCGACAATGCGCCGTGGGGCTATGCGCCCTCGCATTACGGCCGCTGGGTGCTGCTGGGCCAGCGCTGGGGCTGGGCCCCGGGCCGCGAGCGCGGCCGCGTGCCTTGGGCGCCGGCCCTGGTGGGCTGGGTCGGCGGCAATCACGGGACTGGCCACGGCCAGCAGCCGGGCGTGGGCTGGTTTCCCCTGTCGCCGCACGAGCGCTACGTGCCTGGCTACCGCAGCAGTGCCGAGTATGAACGCCGCCTCAACCGCGTCGCCGACGGGCGCCGTTCCGTGATGGGCGAGCGCGAACGCCGTGAAGGCATGACGATGCTGCCGGGCGAGCGTTTTGGCGGCGCACGCACGGTGGACGTGCCGCGCCGCAACCGCACCATCATGCCGGCCCCCGTGCTGCAAAGCATGCCTTTGAGCACGCCGCCTGCGCCGGCGGGCAACTGGCAGCGTCCCGTCGATGCGCCGCGCCAGCAAGATGGTTTCCGGCGCGACTGGGGCAACCGCCCTGGCCGTTTGCAGACGGACGATGGCCAGACGCACCTGGCGCCGCGTCCCATGCAGCCGAACCGGCCGCCCGTGCCGGCGCAGCCGCCGCAGCCGCAACAGCCGCAACAGCCGCCGATACCGGCCCAGCCCGTGATGCCGGCGGCGCCTTCCTTGCCGCCCGTGCAAGACCCGGTGGCGCACCCCGGCTGGCGTGGTGAACAGCGATCCCGCGCCGAGCGGCCGCAGCCGCGCCCCGCCATCGAGCGTCCTGCCGAGGTGCAGCGCCCGGACGGCAACCGCTGGGAGCGTGGCGGCCGCCGCGAAGTGCTGCAGACGGCGCCGCCGCCTGCCATGCCTGCGCCACCGCCCGTGGCCCAGCCGCGGCCCGCACCGCCGCCGATGCCGGCTCCTGTGGCGCGTCCGGCACAGGAGGCGCGCGGGGGCGAACGCAGCGGGCCGCCACGCGAACGGAGCAATGACCGGAACATTGACCGGGGCAATGAGCGCGGCGGCCCCGGCCGTAATGGCCGGATGCAGGAAACGGAGCGTTGACCGGGCCGCTGGCGCTGGCTGTCTGTCCGTCCGGTCATGGATTATCGACGTTCAAGCCGCCAAACCGACAGTTCGTCACATTTCAGCGGTCAAGCCGCGGTGTTTTGTCTACAGTGGAGTCATTGCAGCACAGCGCAATGCCTTCGCGGCTGACAGCACCGATTTTCCGGCTATTTTGTCCAAACGAAATAGTTTTCGCCAGCTTACAAAGCTGGCTTTTTTTTTCCGCGCCCCTGGCGCCATGGCGGCGGGCGCAGGCGTCGCCAAAGTTGGCTACAATACGCCTTTCTGCAGCCGCCGCGCGCCATGCGCCGCGCCGTCTGTTCTGACCGGCACTGATTGGATTTCCCATGCAAACCACCCCACCCACCGAAGTGACGATTCCTCCCAGCGAATCGCTGATCGAATACCCGAGCGACTTTCCCATCAAGATCATGGGCCCGACGCATGTCGACTTCGCGCCGACCATGCTGGAACTGGTGATCAGCCACGATCCGACCTTCCACGCAGGCCGCATGGAAGAGCGCCCATCGGGCAAGGGCAATTACACGGGCCTGACCGTCACCGTGCGCGCCATCAGCCGCGAGCAGCTCGACGCCCTGTACATGGCGCTGTCGGGCCACCCGATGGTCAAGATCGTCATGTAAGACTGGCTGCCGCCACGCTGGCCCGGCTCTTCGTGAGCAGCCAGACGGCGGCAAAGGCCGCGCTGGCCGCCGCCGTCACCCACAGCAGCGGCTTTTCGCTGCCGTCCGTGATGGCGGCGATGACGGCGCCGCAGGCGGCCGTGATGAGCATTTGCACGAAGAAGAACAGGCCCGAGGCGCTACCCGCCTGGGCCCCATACGGCTGCAGCACGGCCAGCTGGCAGGCGGGGATGGCCATGCCCACCGACACCATCACCAGCAGCATGGGCGCCACCAGCGACGCCACGTGCCGCGGCGCCAACGTACCCGCCAGCAACAAGCTGGCCGCGCCCGCCACATTGATCAGCACCGCCACGCCCAGCAGGTAATCGGCGCCCAGGCGCGGGCCCAGCGCGCGAAACAGGCTCGATCCCGCGATATAGCCGCTGACCGTCAGCGCGAACACCAGCGCGTACGCGTGCGGCGACAGGTGCATGCCCCTTTGCAACAGCACGGACGATTCCGCGATGAAGGGGAAATACGTGCAATATACACAACCGATGGCCAGCGCATAGCGCAGGAAATACGCGTCGCCCAGCAGGCGGCGGTACAGCGCCAGGGTATTGCCCTGTGGCACGGCGCTGGCCGGCCTGGTTTCCGGCACCCAGGCGGCGATCAGCCCCAGCGACAGCGCGCCCAGCGCACACAGCACGCCAAACACGGCGCGCCAGCCGAACGCCGCGTCGAGCACGCTGCCAGCCAGCGGCGCCACGATCGGCGACAAACCCATCACCATCGATATTTTGCCCAGCATGCGCGCCTGCGTGGCGGGATCGAAGCGGTCGCGCACCATGACCCGGCCGATGATGGTGCCGCTGCAACCGCCGAAGGCCTGCAGCACGCGCGCGGCGATCAGCACGTGCACGTCGGAAGTCACGGTGCAGACGATGCTGGCGAGCACAAAAATGCCCGTGCCGGCCAGCAGCACGGGGCGGCGTCCGTAGCGGTCGGCCAGCGGCCCGCACGCGAGCATCGAAGCGGCCGAGCCAGCCATGAACAGGCTCAGGGTCAGTTGCAGCTGCGCATCGCTGGCGTGCAGGGCATCGGCCATGGCCGGCAGCGAAGGCAGATAGATGTCGATGCTGATGCGCGACAGGCAGACCAGCAGCAGCACGATGCCGCCCCAGGCCCATAAAGCGATTTGTTTCTGCATTGTTTTACACGATCCAGGCAAGCGTGCGCCCCGCTGGCGCACCGGAACGGTGAGAGTAGAATGTTTGTGGTGTAATGCGAAGTGCCAGTCATCAGAAAATTCATTGGACCACTTGGACGATTATTATGCCGCGAGGAAAATCACCGCACGCCCTGGACTTGCCTCGCCCCACCAGCTGGCTCGACAAGGCGGGCGTCAACAAGCAGGATGGCGCGTATGAAGCGCTGCGTTCGGCCATCCTGACGAAGATGTTGCCGGCGGGCAGCCGTTTGCCATCCAGCCGCACCCTGGCGGAACGGTGGGAGTTGTCGCGCGGCACCATCGAAACCGTGTTCGACCGCCTGCACGCGGAAGCGTACGTGACGCGCGTGCCCGGTTCCGGCACGCGCGTGTGCGCCGTCGTGCCGGAGCGCTTCCTGATGGCGGGCCTGGGCGACGCCGCTCCCGCCCCGCTGGCCGTGGCGCCCGCGCCTGCCTCGGATACGGGCGTGCGCGACGGCTTGCCCTTCGTGGCGCGGCGCGCCGACGCCAGCCTGTTTCCCATGGCCGCCTGGTCCAAGTGCGCCACGCGGGCGCTGGCCGCCGCCACGCCGGAGCAGTTGTGCAGCGCCGATCCCGCCGGTTTGCCCGAACTGCGCCAGCAGATCGCCGATTTCCTCGCCAAGTACCGCGGCGTGCGCTGCGACCCGCAAGACATCGTCGTCACCACGGGCATCCGCCACGCGATCGACTTGCTGGCGCGCAGCATCGTGCGCGAGGGCGACAAGGTGTGCCTGGAAGAACCGGGCTATCCGGCCGCGCGCGCCCTGTTCACCCTCGCTGGCGCCGTGCCGGTGGACATTGCCGTCGACGCCGAGGGCATCGATTGCGCCGCCCTGGCCGCGCACGCGGATGCCCGCCTCGCCTACGTGACGCCGGCGCACCAGTCGCCGCTGGGCGTGACCATGTCCGTCACGCGCCGCCTGGCCTTGCTGGAATGGGCGAACGACCACGGCGCGTGGGTGCTGGAAGACGATTACGACAGCGAATTCAATTACCAGAGTGCGCCGCTGGCAGCCTTGAAGGCGCTGGACCAGTACCAGCGCGTGATCTACTGTGGCAGTTTTAACAAGACCCTGTTTGCCGGCCTGCGCGTGGGCTTCATGGTGCTGCCGTCCGCCTTGCGGCCGCAGTTGCTGCGCATCCTGCAGTTGACGGGAAGGTCCGTGGGCGTGACGGAGCAGCTGGCGCTGTCCGCCTGGATGGAGGATGGCGCTTTCGTGCGCCATTTGCGCCAGGCGCGGCTGGCCTACAAGGAGCGGCGCGACCTGCTGCTGGCCTGCCTCGAGCAGATTGCCCCCGGGCGCTACGCCATTTCCGGCCAGCAAGCGGGTTTTCATTGCGTGCTGTGGTTGCCGCCGGGCAGCGATGAGCGGACGTTTTGCGCGCGCGCGGCGCACGAGGGGCTGGCGCTGCAGCCGCTCGGTGATTTTTGTCACAGCGCACAATTGGCGCCAGCCGTGCTGCTCGGCTACACGGCCTTGAATGGGCCCCAGATACGCCATGCTGCACAAAAATTGGGCAGATTGCTGCTGTTGCCGGAGTCTGCCCCGGAATGAAACGGCGGCCTGGCTTATAATCACGGCTTCGCCGCAGCGTCCGCAGGGCGCCGGCAGCTGATTACAGAATCCGTCATGACCACCACCCGAACCGAAACGGCGCTGATCCGCGAGCTGGGCCGCGTCGATTACGAGCCGACCTTTGCCGCCATGCGCGCCTTTACCGACGCGCGCACGACGGAGACGCGCGACGAACTGTGGATCGTCGAGCATCCGCCCGTATTCACCCTGGGCCTGGCGGCCGACCGCGGCCACCTGCTGGCCGGCGCGGAGAATGTGCCCGTGGTGCAGACGGACCGTGGCGGCGAAGTGACGTTCCACGGCCCCGGCCAGGTGGTGATTTACCTGCTGATGGACTTGCGCCGCAACAAGCCGGGCGGCAAGCTGTATGCGCGCCAGTTCGTGCATAAAATCGAGCAAGCCATCATCAACGTGCTGGCGGCGTATAATCTCGCTGGCGAACGCATCGATGGCGCGCCTGGCATCTATATTGCCGGCGGGCCAGACAAGGGTGCGAAGATCGCCGCGCTGGGCTTGAAAGTGCGCGGCAACGGCTGCACCTACCATGGCGTGTCGCTCAACGTGGCGATGGACCTGGCACCGTTTTCCTGGATTAACCCTTGCGGCTATTCCGGCCTGAAGACGGTGGACATGCGCAGCATGGGCGTGCTGGCGCCGCTGGCCGACGTGCAGCGGGCCCTGGCCCACGAATTGACCGTATTACTCGATGTAAGCGAAGTAAACAGCGCCGCAGGCGCGCCTCAGGCAGCGGATGCCTGAGCAAACAAACCAACATGCCCCTCAAGGGCTTGCAGCCATGACTTCTGAGACCATTTCCAGCACCGCCCCCGCCGCCTACAACCCGAGCGAAAAGCAAAAAGGCGCCAGCAAGACTTCGCGCATCCCGATCAAGATCATTCCGATCGAGCAAGTCGAGCGCCTGAAAAAGCCGGACTGGATCCGCGTCAAGGCCGCGTCGGCATCGACCCGCTTCTATGAAATCAAGGATATCCTGCGCGAAAACAAACTCGTGACGGTGTGCGAGGAAGCCAGCTGCCCGAACATCGGCGAATGCTTCGGCAAGGGCACGGCCACCTTCATGATCATGGGCGACAAGTGCACGCGCCGCTGCCCGTTCTGCGACGTCGGCCATGGCCGCCCGGATCCGCTGGACAAGGAAGAGCCGGCCAACCTGTCGAAAACCATCGCCAAGCTGCGCCTGAACTACGTCGTCATCACCTCCGTCGACCGCGATGACTTGCGCGACGGCGGCGCCGGCCATTTCGTTGAGTGCATCCAGCAAACGCGCGCCCTGTCGCCGAACACCCGCATCGAAGTGCTGGTGCCCGACTTCCGCGGCCGCCTGGAAAAAGCCCTGAACCTGTTCAAGGATGGCTTGCCTGACGTCATGAACCACAACCTGGAAACGGCGCCGCGCCTGTACAAGGAAGCCCGTCCCGGTTCCGACTACATGCACTCGCTCAAGCTGCTGAAAGACTTCAAGGCCATGTACCCGGACGTGAAGACCAAGTCCGGCATCATGGTGGGCCTGGGCGAGACGGACGAGGAAATCCTGCAAGTCATGCGCGACATGCGCGAGCACGACATCGACATGCTGACCATCGGCCAATACCTGGCCCCATCGAACAGCCACTTGCCCGTGCGCCGCTACGTGCACCCGGACGTGTTCAAAATGTTCGAGGAAGAAGCGTATAAAATGGGCTTCACCCACGCCGCCGTGGGCGCCATGGTGCGCAGCTCGTACCATGCGGATGAACAGGCGCACAGCGCCGGCGTGGAATCGGCGCTGAATTTCTAAGCACCTTGCGCTGTATCAAAGCCGCCCGCTCGCGCTGGCGGCTTTTTTTTGCCTGATTGAGGTGATGTACAACATCCTGTACAATTATCTGCATGTACTTTCAAGGGAACGGTGGCACGGCATGAATATCCTGACTTTCAGCGAGGCGCGCGCGGGCCTGAAAAGCGTGATGGACGACGTCTGCAACGACCACACGCCCACGGTGATCACGCGCGTGAATGGCGAACACGTGGTGATGCTGTCCTTGTCCGACTACAACAGCATTGAGGAAACCCTGTATTTGCTGGGCACGGCCAAGAATGCCAGCCGGCTGATGGCGTCCGTGGCGCAGATCAAAGCGGGCAAGGCCAAGCCCAGGGAATTGGCGCAGCATGAAAAACCGGAAGACTGAAAACAAGCAGCAGGCGCGCGCCGCCGTGCTGGCCTGGACCGATCATGCCTGGGAAGATTATCTGTTCTGGCAAGATACCGATCTGAAAATCCTGCAAAAAATCAATGACTTGCTCGATGAGTGCCTGGCGGACCCATTCAAGGGCACGGGCAAGCCGGAACCGCTGAAAGGCGAGCTGACGGGTTTCTGGTCGCGCCGCATCGACCGCCAGCACCGGCTCGTCTACCTTCCCGACGGGGGCTGCATCTACGTGGCGGCGTGCCGCTATCACTACGACGACAAATAGGCATTGCCCGGCCGTACCGTAACGTGGTGCCGGGCATGGCGCGGCTATACTGATTAATAATGTTTTAAAAACATGATTGACGGGGGAGCCATGGACGTACGCATCGACGCATCGTGGAAGGCGCGGCTGGAGGCTGATTTCGCCGAACCTTACTGGGAAGGCCTGGCCGCCTTCGTGAAGGCGGAATATGCGGCGGGGCCGTGCTGCCCGCCCGGAAAAACCATCTTCCGGGCCTTCGACCTGACGCCATTCGAGCAGGTGAAAGTCGTGATCCTGGGGCAAGACCCGTATCACACGCCGGGCGCGGCCATGGGACTGTGCTTTTCCATCCCCGAAGGCACGCCGCCGCAGCCCAGCCTGCAGAATATCTTCAAGGAATTACAGAGCGACGCAGGCGTCATGCGCACCCGCACGGATTTGTCCGACTGGGCACAGCAAGGGGTATTTTTGCTCAACAGCGTATTGACGGTGCGCGCGGGGGCGGCTGGTACGCATGCGGGCAAGGGCTGGGAAAAGCTGACGGACAGCGCCATCCGCCACCTGTCCGCCGAGCGCAGCAATCTTGTCTTCATCCTGTGGGGCGGCTACGCGCAAGCCAAGCGGTCCCTGATCGACCCCGGCAAGCACCTGGTGCTGACGGCGCCCCATCCATCTCCCTTGTCGGCGAATAAAGGTTTCTTTGGCAGCAAGCCGTTCAGCCTGGCGAATGCGTATTTGCAGGCGCACGGCCAGACGGCCATCGCCTGGGGATGAGACATGACACGGTACGGCAACCGACAGCGGCAGGCGTTGCTCCCTGCCGCTGTCTTCGCGCGTAACTCTTAGAAACTTGTTGATAAACCCGCATAGATGCTGCGGCGGGCGCCGTACTGCGGCGCTCCCACGCCCACGCCGGAACCGTCGCGCAGCAGGTAGGACTTGTCGAACAGGTTGATCAGGGCCAAACGTCCTTCCACCTTGCCGACCGGCGTATTTTTCCACGTGTGCGTGAGCGCCGTGTTGACGGTGAAGTAACTCGGCAAATGGCCGGAATTCGGCGCGCCGCCATCCGGCGTCATGCGCAGGCCGCTGCCGTAGAGGAAGTCAGCGCTCACTTGCGAATCGCCGAAGTGATAATGGCCGCCACCGGACAGCGTGTATTTCTGGTCATGGTCAAGGTAGACATAATTCTTGCTGATGTAGTTCAACTCATCGGCGCCAAACAGGGCCTGGCCCGAGTTGATGTTGCGGCCCTGCGCCTTTTGCGTGCTGGCGTTGAGGAACAGGCCCCAGTTTTTCTCGCTGTAGATGGCCGACAATTCCAGGCCCTTGGCGTAGCCATCCGCATAGTTGAACGGCGTCAAAATCAATGCCTGGCCGAACTGGCCTTCGTCCAGCAGGTTGTTGATCTTTTTATAGTACACATCGGCCGTCACGGTCAGCTTCGGACTCACCTGGTGGCTGATGCCGACGTCGTAGTAATGCGTGCGTTCGGCCTTGACGTTGTCCGACTGGCCGATTTCCGGCGCATTCGTCGTGTTCGCGTACAGGTCGATGCTGCCTTGTGCCGCCAGTTCCTGCGGCGGCGGCGTGAAGTAGCGCGAATAGCCCGCGTGCAGGGCCGTGCCCGGCGCCAGTTGGTACGCCAGGTTCACGCGCGGGCTCCATTGCTGCTCGTTCGTGTAGGCCGACACCTTGTCGAAGCGGGCGCCATAGTTCAGGGTCAAGGGTTTGCTGATATGCCATTCATCCTGCAGGTAGAAACTGGCCAGGGTGCCCGTCTTACCGCTGTTGTCGACGATGGAAACCGGCGTGGTGGCGCTTTGCGCGCCGTCCAGCGCCGGGAAGACGGCCACCGTGTTGTCGCTCGTCGTCTTCTGCCGCGTGTAGGCGAGGCCGGCGCGCACGGTATGGTCCTGGTGCAACTTGTAGCTGATATCGAACTGGGCACCCGAGGCGCTGTTCGCGCGGCGCGAATCCGACGCCACGCCGTTGTAGATCAGGTCGCCGATGGAGTCCGGCGTGAAGTGCAGTTCCGAATACTGGTGGAAGGCGGAGACCTGGTAATTGAGGTCGCCCAGGCTCTTTTGCAGCGACAGCACGAGGAAGCGGTTCACTTCGCGCTGGTTTTCATTCAACTGCGACGACGGCAAGGTGGACGTGCCCGCCTGCGCATCGCTGTGGCCAGCCAGCGAGAAGCCCGGCGCCTGGTCCGGATTGTTGGGGATCTGGAAGCGTCCGTTATACGTGCCGAACATGGCGCCCAGGCGCGTGTTGTCATCGAGGAAATACGACAGGCTGCCGAACGATTTGTTTTGGCGCGTCTTGTCGTGTAGGGCGCTGCGCGTATCCTGCGGGTTTTCCACGCCCAGGGAATTGCCCAGGTAGCTGCCGGACAGGTAGTAATTGAACTTGCCCACGCTGCCGAAAAATTCGGCACTCGGCTCCATGTGGTCGTGGCTGCCGACCATGATGCCGATGCGCCCGCCAGGCGTCATGCCGCCCTCCTTCGTTTCGATGTCGACGATGCCGGCCGTGCGCAGGCCGAACTGGGCCG
The DNA here is from genome assembly GCF_030397705.1 of Janthinobacterium sp. SUN100. Classification (NCBI taxonomy): domain Bacteria; kingdom Pseudomonadati; phylum Pseudomonadota; class Betaproteobacteria; order Burkholderiales; family Oxalobacteraceae; genus Janthinobacterium; species Janthinobacterium sp. SUN100. The sequence continues at coordinate 745,869 of NZ_JAPUBU010000003.1, forward strand.
GCAAGGCGCCCGTCATGAAATCCGTCTTGTCGATCAGGCGCGTGTCGATCGACTGGCCAAAGCCGCTGATGCTTTCCGGCAATTGCACGCCATTGATGCGGTATTGCACGTTGGCATGGTCGTCGCGCACGTGCAGGGCGCCGGAACCCTTCGAATCCTGCGATACGCCCGGCAGGCGCAGCAGCACTTCATTGAACGGCGTGTTGTCGCCCTGGCCCAGCATGTCGACCATGTGGCTGTCGATGCTGTAGATGGTGGTGCCGACTTTCGGCGACAGCTCGATGCGCGCGCTTTTCAAATGGGCGGACGTGACTTCCACTTTTTGCATCTCTTGCGGCGCAGCATCGGCGCCGGACGCTGCCGGGCTGGCATCCGCGGGCTCGGCGGCATGGGCGGAAAAGCTGAACAGGCTGGCAAGGGCGAGCGACAGCGCGCTCAGGCGTGGTGTGTGTTGCATGGTGAACCTCGAAAATAGTCTACGCCAGGCGGCCCGGCGCGCATGAGGACGCGGCGGTGCAGCCTGAAAAAAGGATAAAAACAGCGTGGGAACTACAACGAGGCGGCAGGCGGGCCGCGCACGGGCGGCAGGATGAGGGCGGCGGCGGGCGCCAGGGTGGCGGGCGCGACGGCCAGCAAGCGGTACGGCAATAACTGGGCGGGCGGCTCGGTGACGGCCGGCGGCACGGCGATATCGGCCACCTTGTCGATGACGGTGGCGCACAGCGCGCACTCTTCCGCGTCGAGGGTCGTCTTGTGCAGGTGCGACGCGGCCGTCGACAGCAAGAACACGAGGGCCAGCGCACTGAACAGCGCCACGCACAGCCGCCACGGCGTGCGCGCGAGGGCGGCGGCACCGTGATGAGCAAGCTTGCGGGTGGGCTGGCGGGAAGACATGGGCGCATAGTAGCAAGAAAATCGCCCCGCTGTCAGCGCTTGTTGCGTCATTTGCGCCGGAGCGAGCTTACAGGGTGGCGCGCAAGTCGCGCGGCGACAGGCCGTAATGCTGGCGAAAACGGGCCGCGAAGCGCGAGGGCGAGGCATAGCCACAGGCGGCGGCGATGTCGCCAATGGGCAAGATGCCAGATTGCAATTCTTGCAAGGCCAGGCCCAGGCGCACGTCCTCCAGGATGGCGCGGAAGTGACGTTGTTCCAGGGCCAGCTGGCGGCGCAGCGTGGACGCGCCCAGGTGCAGCTGGCTGGCGACCTTGGCCACGCTCCAGTCGGCGGCCGGGTCCAGCAGCAGCACTTGCTGCACGCGCGCGGCCAGCGGGTCGCGGCGGTCCAGCAGCAAGGGGCCGCAGTGGCCGCCCAGGGCCAGAGCCAGCAGCAAGCCTTCGGCCTGGTGCGCCAGCAGCGCGGGCGGGCTACCGGCAGCCAGGCTGGCCATCAGCTGGTCCCAGGCCAGCGCCGCGTGGTCATCGAGCGGCACGCACAAGCTGGCCGTGGCCGCCTGGCGCAGCTGGCCATCGACGAGGCCGCCATGGCGCGCGCGGAAACGGGCGATCAGGGCTGGCGAAAAACTCAGCACTTCGGCCCGGTAGCCTTGCGTGCCGGGCAGGTTGGCCACGCCCAGTTCCTGGCCCGCCGGCATCAGCACCACGTCGTGCGTCCCGGCGCGCGCCTGGCGAGCGCCCCATTCCAGCAGTTTTACTCCCTGCCGCACGCGGCACAGGGCGCTCTGGAAGACGGGTACGCGGCGCAGGGTTTGCGCGCGGCGCGCCTCGATGGTGCCGTGGGCAATGCGCAGTTCGCTCAGGGCCACCGCTTCCATCTTATCTTCCATACAGTCCCGTCAGCTGTGCCTTGCCCAGCGCGTTGGCGTTGAGCATGTAGCCGAGCATGGCGCCGCTGGCCTGTTGATCCAGGGGCAGCTTGTCCACGCCCAAGGCCCAGACCGTGATCTGATAGCGGTGCGCCTTGTCGCCGGGCGGTGGGCAGGCGCCGCCGTAGGCGCTGTCGCCGAAATCGTTGCGTCCTTGGATGGCGCCCGCTGGCAGGGTGCCGGCCGTGGCGCCGCCCGGCAAGGAAGTGGTGCCGGCGGGCAGATTGAATACGCTCCAGTGCCACCAGCCGCTGCCCGTCGGCGCGTCCGGGTCGTACAGGGTGACGGCGTAGCTTTTGGTGCCGGCTGGCGCGCCGTGCCACGACAGCTGCGGCGCCAGGTTGCCGCCCGTGCAGCCGAAGCCCTGGAACACTTGCGCAGGTGCCAGGGTCTGGCCAGGGGCGATGTCGGTGCTCGATACCGTGAAATCGGCCGCGTGGGCGCCCAGGTGCAGAGCGAGGCCCAAGGTGGCGGCGAAGAGGCGGGCAGTGGTCATGGTTTTCCTTTCGATGAAGTATAGGGGAAAGTGTATGCCTTGCAACATTCCTCCGCGATGCCGATGCGCTCGCTGATGGTGCCGAAACGCTCGGTTTCCTCCAATTCGCGCGTTCTGATGAGCGTGTTGTATGGTTCTTCCCTTTATTGCCGCACGTGATTTTCACTGCAGGGCTTTCATGCTATCGTTTCGCAGCCCAAAATTCCCAGAGTCCCCCTTCATGTCCAAGCGCCCGATTCCATGGCTGTTAGCCAAGCTGCACCTGTATGCGGGCCTGTGGTTCGGCGCCCTGTTCGTCCTGCTGGGCTTGACGGGGTCCGCCATCGCCTGGATGCCGGAACTGGACGCATATCTGAATCCTAATTTGTTGCAGGCGAGCACGCCCGCGCCCGGCCAGGTGTTCCAGGTGACGCCACGCACGCTGCAAGCGGTGGTGGACCAGCTGACTGCCGACCCCGCCTACGGCAAGCCTTCGCAGCTCAATCCGCCCGCCGATGCACGCGACGTGTACGTGGCGTCGTACCGCCAGGCCGGCAAGCCGTCGCCCTTCAGCCAGGCCATCGTGCGCCAGGTGATGGTCGATCCCTACACCTTGCAAGTCAAAGGCGAGCGCGACTGGGGCCGTTTCGGCCTCACGCGCCCGCTGTTGATGTCGGGCATGTTTCATTTGCACCGCTATGTATTGTCCGGCGAAGTGGGCAAGACCATTACCGGTATTTCCGGCGTGATGCTGTTGCTGATGGCGCTCACCGGCATCTATCTGTGGTGGCCGCGCCTGCAGTGGACGGCGATCAAGCGCGCGCTGACGGTGTCGCATGGCGGTTCCTGGCCCCGTTTTCATTACACGTTTCACAAGGCGGCGGGCTTCTTTGCCGCGCCTGTGCTGGCTGTGCTCGCTTTTTCCGGCATCTATTTCAATTTGCCGCAATTGATCGTGCCGCTGGTGGAGCTGGTGTCGACGGTGCCGGATACGGCAAAATTGAAGAATGTGGCCCAGGACGGCGCCGTGCTCGATGCGGGCCAGGCCATGGCCGCCGCGCAGTTGCTGTATCCGCAGGCGCGCGTGTCGCGCATCGTGCTGCCGGCGAAAAAGGACCAGCCGTATGACGTGCGCGTGCGCCAGTCCGGCGAAATCGCCCACGGCGACGGCGCCACGCGCATTACCCTGGACGCGCGCAGCGGCTTGCCCTTGCGCATACGCGATCCCTTGCGGGCGCCGGCCGGCGATGTTTTCCTCGGCTGGCAATTCCCCCTGCATTCGGGCCAGGCGTTCGGCGTGGCCGGGCGCGCCTTCATTACCGTCTTCGGTTTGATGCCGCTGCTGTTCTTGCTGACGGGCAGTTTGGTGTGGTGGAAACGGCGGCGTGGCCGGAAATAGGCGGTTGCCAAACCGATGCGGGGAAAGTTGCTATCATCATAGTATTTTCCGGCAGATCCGCTGTCCGGATTCACCCGCACAAGGACCAGCATGAGCAATCCCGACATCACCGTAGCAATGTTGAATGAACGCGGCACCGGCCGCCTGCCCGGCCACCTGGGCATCGTCATCACGGCAGTGGGCGACGGCCAGCTGACGGCGGAATTGCCCGTGCTGCCGCACTTGCTGGCGCCGAATGGCTACCTGCATGCGGGCAGCGTGGTGACCCTGGCCGACACGGCTTCCGGCTATGGCTGCATCGTCAACCTGCCCGAAGGCGCGAGCAATTTCACGACCATCGAACTGAAATCGAACCACCTGGGTACGGCCCGCGAAGGCACGCTCACCTGCACGGCGAAAGTCGAGCACAAGGGCCGCAACACGCAAGTGTGGGATGCCGTGGTGAAAAGCAAGGAAACGGGCAAGACGATTGCCCTGTTCCGCTGCACGCAGATGATTCTGTATCCCAAGTAAGACTATATTTTTACCCAGTTACCCTTGTACAAGATTGGTCCCGTCGGTCCGTTCGGATCCGGCGAACCGCCTTTCGGTTCCAGGGTGACGGCCAGCAAGGCCACATCGCTGCCGATGGCGCGCTGCGACAGGGCCAGTTTCACGTTGCCCTTGTCTGCCAGCAAGCCGAGCGAACGTGGGTTGCCGCTCTTCGGCACGGCCCACAGTTCCAGGTCCTTATCACTCGGCACGGGCGCGTTGCCCACCATGCGCACCTCGAGCGCGCCGTGGCGGCTGTCGGCCGTCAGCAGCAGGGCCGTTTGCGCTTTCTCGTCCGTCAGGCTGGCCACATAGCTGATCTGCGGCGCATCCATCACGCGCGTGGCCACGACGATGACCAGCAGCGCGGCGATGGCGCTCGACGCCATGCCCAGGCCACGCCAGAACGCCAGCGAATCGCGCAGCCAGGACTGGCCGCCCTGCGGACGCAGGTGCAGGCGCTGCTCGATCTGTTGCCAGACGCGTTTGGGCGGCGCCACGGGCGTGGCGAATTCCGCCATCGGTTCCAGGCGCTGGCGCCATTCGGCCGTGATATTGCGCAAATCGGCGTCGTTGTGCAGCCAGCCTTCGAAACGCCGCCGCGCGCCCCCTTTCAGGGTGCCCAGCACGTATTCGGACGCCAGTTTCTGGCGCAGCACGTCATTGCCGCGGATATTCATGATGCCTCCCGTTTCGCCAGGCACGTGCGCAGCCGTTCCAGGCTGCGCCGTATCCAGGTCTTCACGGTGCCGATCGGCAGCGACATCTGCTGCGCCACTTCGCTATGCGACAGGTCGTGATAGAACGCCAGGGCGACCACCTGCCGGTGCAGCCCTTCCAGGGCGGACATGCAAAACGCCAGCGCCTTGGCGTCACCGCTCAGTTGCAGTGACTCGATCGGCGTGGCCTGGGGGTCTCGGAGTGCATTCATGACTTCGCTATCAAACTGTTCGGCATCGATTTCCACGGTATCGTCGCTGCGCCGCAGCACATCGAACGCCTTGTTGCGCACGATGGTGGCCATCCAGGTCATCGGCGCCGCCAGATGGCTCTGGTAAGCGGCGGCGTTGTTCCAGATGGCGACGAACCCCTCTTGCAAGGCTTCTTCAGCGAGCTCTTGCTTATGCAATATACGCAGCGCGAAGCCAAACAGTTTCGATGAGGTGGAGTTATATAGCTGGCGGAACGCCGTGGCGTCCTTGTTGCCGGCGGCGAGCAGCCAGGTTTTCAGTTGCTGCGGGTCGAGCGATTGGGCGGCTGGGGACACGGCTGGCCTTCACAAGGTGAGTGGGATCACGCAAGGGAAGGTTATAACAGATTGGCAACACCTGGCAACAGGGTTTTGTGTGGTGCTCCCCTCGTCTTCAACGCCTCACAGAAGCGTAGCGAGCGGAAGTGAGTTGCGGCAGAGAAGCGGAACTGTGCTTGAGCACAGTGAGCATCGCAGGCTGCAAATCGCGACGCGCAGTAGCTTATGTGAGACGTTTAGCCGGCGATGGCGGATTCGAGCAGCTTGTGCAGTTCAGCGAATTCCGGCTTGCCCACGTAGCGCTTGAGGATCTTGCCCTGTTTGTCCAGGACGAAGGTGGTGGGCGTGAGGGCCACGTCGCCGTAGGCCTTGGCCGCCTCGCCCGTCACGTCGAGCGCTACCTTGAACGGCAGCTGGCGCGTTTCGGCGAAGTTCAGCACGTAGTTGGCCGGGTCGTATTTCATGGCCACGGCCACGAATTCCAGTCCCTGCCCCTTGTACTTGTTGTAGGTGTCGACCATTTCCGGCATTTCCGCCACGCAAGTCGTACACGAGGTGGCCCAGAAATTGACCATCACCACCTTGCCGCGCAGGCTGTTTGACGTGATTTTCTCGCCATGGATGCCGTGGAAGGTCACGTCCGGCGCGCTTTGCTTGTCATTCAGCGACAGGTAAGCTGCCGCCGCCACGCCCGCCACGAAGACGGCGATCAGGGCTGGCTTGATCCAGGACTTGCTTGCGGATGGCGAAGTTGACATGGTTTTCACTTGAAAAGCGGGGCGATGCGGCCACGATGCGACTATTATAGCCGCCGCATCGTTGGCGCGCCCTAGGTCGGATGGCGGAGGCGCTTACTGCTGGACCGTATCGCTGACGGTGTTCGTCGTGCGCTGCTGCGGCGGGTCCGGCTGCAATTGCTTCAGTTCCGCTTCCGAGATGTAGTCGAACAGCTTGACCACTTTCTGCACGCCGCCCACGCCGCGCGCCACGTCGGCCGCGACCGTGCCTTCGCGCTGGGTGACTCTGCCCATCAGGAAGACGGTGGCGTTCTCGGTGACGACCTTGAACGAGGCAGCCGAGATGGTTTTCATGTCGACCAGGCTGGCCTTGACCTTGGTGGTGATCAGCGCGTCGTTCGAGCGCGAGGTATAGCTGGCCGGGCCGGCGATGATCAATTCATTCGCCACCGATTCCACGCCCTCGATATTGCGCACTTCGCGCTCGACGGCATTTTTCATCGCCTCGTCGCGCACTTCGCCCGTCAGCAGGACGCGGCGGTTGAAGCTGGTGACGTTCACGTGGCCCACGTCGCCCACGATGGAGGGGATGCGCGACTCGCCTTTGAGGGCGATCGACTTGTCTTCGGTCTGCGCGCCCAGGGTGCGGCGGTCCGCTGCTGCCACGCCGCCCATCACCGCGCCGCCGACCATCAATTCGATGCAGCCGGTGAGCGAGGTAAGCATGGCGCCGCACAGCAGTGCGGTGGCCAGCGGGCGTTGTACGCGTTTCCAGCCTGGGCCAGTACCGAATTTAGTCATTCACGTCTCCTCCGAATAGGGCGACATCGATGCCGTCGCAGATGCAATGTATGGTGGTCAGATGGACTTCCTGGATGCGCGCCGTGCGCTCGGCCGGCACGCAGATATGCACGTCGGCGTCCGTCAGCATCTTGCCGATGGCGCCGCCGTCCTTGCCCGTCAGCGCCACGACGCGCATTTCGCGCTCGAGCGCCGCTTCCACGGCCGCCATCACGTTGGCCGAATTGCCCGACGTGGAGATGGCCAGCAGGATGTCGCCGGCCTGGCCGAACGCCTGCACCTGCTTCGAGAAGATCTCGCGGTAGCTGTAATCGTTCGCCACGGCCGTCAGGATGGACGTATCCGTCGTCAGCGCCAGGGCCGGCAGCGGAAAGCGTTCGCGTTCGAAGCGTCCGACCAGCTCGGCTGCGAAATGCTGGCAGTCGGCGGCGGAACCGCCGTTGCCGCAGGCGAGGATCTTGTTGCCGTTGGACAATGCATAAAACATCAGGTCGATCGCCTGCGCAATCGGTTGCGCCAGTACGGTGGCGGCCTGGATCTTGAGTTCGGCACTTTCGTGGAAGTGCGAGAGGATGCGTTGATTATTCATAGTCTGCCGATTATAGTGCAGGCGCGCGGCATGGCGGACAAGCACTGTTAAAAATGCTTACATATCGAGGATGTTCTTCAGCCAGCTGATGCGCCCGCCATCGATGGCCAGCGCGTCGAAGCGGCATGGCGGCAGCGTCTTTTGCCCCAGCAGCCAGGTTTGCGCGGCCAGCACCATGCGCCGCTGCTTGGCCGGCGTGATGCTGGCCAGGGCGCCGCCGTAGGCCGTACTGCTGCGCAGCCGCACTTCGACGAAAACGATGGCGGCGCCGTCGCGCATGATCAGGTCGAGTTCCCCGCCCTTGCACAGATAGTTGCGTTGCAACAGCACCAAGCCTTGCAGCAACAGATACGCGAGCGCATCGTCTTCTCCCTGCCGTCCCCGTTCCCGTTTGTTCCAGAAAGCGAAGGGCGGCATGGCGTGTCCTTATTGCGCTGCCGGGGCCGGCGGCCAGGTACCCAGCACGCCCTGCTGGTAGGTGGCGGCCTGTTCCGTGCGTTCGAACACGCTTTGATCACCGTCAAAGCGCACGGCCAGGCGGCCCGTCACGCCATCGAGGATAAATGGCGCGTTCGGCCGCAGCGCCACTTCGCGCGCCACGCGGAAGGCATCGATGCCCAGCGCGTACAGGCGTTCCATGTCGGCCGTCAGCCGGCGTTCGGCGGGCTGCTCGGGTTGTGGATACACCATCACTTGCGGATGGTCGCGCTGCACTTGCCATGGCAAGTCCAGCAGACGCGCGCCGTCGAGTTCCGGGCCGCTGGCGCCGCGTCCGGCGCCGGGATTCAAGGACGAGGTGCCATACAGGGGCAGATCGCTGCCGATGGCCACGCGCAGCTGGCGCGCCTGGTCGGCGTCGAGCGCGGCGAACAGCAGGCCCGGCGGCGTGGCGGCCAGGCGCGCGCGCAGCTGCACCAGCTCGGCATCGCTCAGGTAGCCATTCGTGGCCGTCAAGTCCATGGTCTCGATCTTGCCGCCCTGGCGCAGCCATTCCTGCTTGAAGGCGGCGCTGATGCGGCGCTGCGAGGGCGAACCGGCCGACAGGACCAGCGCGCTGGCGCCCGGCTGTTCGCTGGCGGCCCAGGCGGCAACCTGGCGCGCTTCCGCCTCGATCGACAAGCCCATCACCAGCAGCTTGGCCGGCAGGCGCGCGTCGCCGCGGTTGTCCGGGTGGTTCAGGGCGATCGTGGGTTTGCGCACCAGGTCGCTGTTCGCCACGGCCGTGACGGCCGAGCGCGACAGGGGACCGACGACGATGTCCTGTTCCTCTTGCGCTTGCGCAAACTTGTTCAGGACGTCGCTGCTGCCATCGCCCGTATCGATCACCGTCACTTCAAAGCCGCTGCGGTCGCGCTCGTACGCGGCCATGAAGCCGGCGCGCAGCAATTCGGCGGCCGGTCCCAGGGAAGCCGAGCGCAGCGGCAGCAGCAGGCCGATGTGGTGGACATTGCCGTCGGACGGCGCCGGTGCCGTGGCGGCCGGCATGTCGAGCGGCGTGCCGGTGGCCGGTTTGTTCTTGATAGGCGCGAGTGGCGCGCCGTTGCCGTCGTACGCGGTAATATCGGGCACGGCCACGGCGAAAGTGACGGGTTCGGGTGCGGGCGGCTTCGGCGGCAGGGGCGGTGGCAGCGGCTTCGGTGGCGGCAGCGCCCTTGTGTTAGATTCAATAGGCGCGCACAATTGCCCGGGCGCGTCGCAAGGCGTGCTGCAAGCGCTCAGCATGCCGGTCGCGGCACAAACAAGCAGTAACTTCACACTATTAGCAAGCATTTAACCTCCAAAATGACCGTACAAGAAATCAGTTCCATCGCCAGCCTGCCCATCATGACAGAGGCGGCGCACCAGGTCTATCCTATCGCAACATTGTATATAGTGGCCACGCCGATCGGCAATGTGACCGATATCAGCCTGCGCGCGCTGCATTTGCTGAGCCTTGCCGATGCCGTCGCCTGTGAAGATACGCGCAATACGGCGCACCTGCTGACGCGCTTTGGCTTGAACAAGCCGTTGATTGCGGCGCATCAACATAACGAACGCGAAGTGGCGCAAACTTTGATTGCCCGCCTGCACGCCGGCGAGCGCATCGCCCTCGTCTCCGACGCCGGCACGCCCGCCGTGTCCGACCCGGGCGCGCGCATCGTCGACGCCGTGCGCGCGGCCGGCTTGCGCGTGCTGCCCCTGCCCGGCCCGTCGGCGGCGATCACGGCCATTTCCGCTAGCGGCTTGCTGAATGACCAGTTTTACTTTGTCGGCTTCTTGCCAGCCAAGGCCAAGCAGCGCGAAAACATGCTGCACAGCCTGCGCGGCGTGACGGCCACCATGGTGTTCTATGAGGCGCCGCACCGCATCCTCGATTGCGCCACGGCCCTGGCGGCGGCGTTCGAGCCGACGCGCCAGGTGGTGTTCGCGCGCGAACTGACGAAACTGTTCGAGGAAATCCACCGCTGCCCCCTGTCCGAGGCGGAGGCGTGGATACGCGCCGACGCGCACCGGGAAAAGGGAGAATTTGTCGTCCTGCTGGAAGGCGCCACGGAAGCGCAGGACGCGGAAGACGTGGAAGCGGAACGCATCCTGAATATTTTATTGGCCGAATGCAGCGTCAAGCAGGCGGCGAATTTGACGGCGCAGATCACGGGCCGCAAGAAAAACGCCCTGTATGAGCGGGCGCTGCAGTTGAAGGGGCAGGAATAATCTGATGGCGGCATACCCATGATGGGATGTTGCTAAATAATCACCACTTACAGCCGCTATCCTTCTTGTCGAGCAGCATCAGCACGGGCGCCAGCAAGCCCGCACCGGAATAGGCGGTGCGGCAATCGCCGCGCTTGCCTTGTGCGATGTCGCGCGCCAGTTGGGTTTCCGTTTGCAGTGGCTTGTCGGGGATTTGCCCCACGGCCGTGCCCACCTTGGACGGATCGCGTTCGCCTGCCATCTTGCGCGCCGTCCGCCTGGCCGCGTCCATGTCGAATTTCGGTGTTTCCGGGGTTTCTTGCCTGAAGGTATCGGCACTGGCCGCCGGCGTGGCCGGCACGACCGTGATGGCTTGCGGGCTGGCCGCTGGCGCCGTGGTCGCCGCCGGCGTTTCCCGGACCGTGGCGACCTTCGGCTTGCTGATGGGCTTGGGTTCGCGTTTCGGCTTGAGCACTTCGACGGGCGGCGGAGGCGGCTTGGCGGCCAGCGGACGTATCCACACGGCGATCAATTCCACGCGCGGGGCCGTGTCCATCCGCGCGGCCGGCTGCACATGGCGCCACAGAGTGATCAAGGCGCCATGCAGCAGCAGGGACACGGCGATGCCCAGCACGATGCCGCGGCGGTTCGGCAGGGGCCGGCCACCGTCGCTTCTTTCTATCCTGAACTCCATTGCCGTCGTCACCTTCATGTCTGATCGGGAAAACTTGCCAAGCCAGTGTCGCATACTTCAATCGTTTTGAAAAATACATGGGTTCCAGTGCCGCGCGTAAATAATTTACACAGAGTTTCACCTGACCCTTGACCGAAGTCGATACGGCCTGTATTATCTTGGTCTTCGGAGTGTGGCGCAGCCCGGTAGCGCACCTGGTTTGGGACCAGGGGGTCCAAGGTTCGAATCCTTGTACTCCGACCAAATTTGTAGAAAAAAACCCAAGAGTTTAGGCTCTTGGGTTTTTTTTCGTCTGTAGCGCCTGCGGCGCGAGGCCGGCAGCAAAAAGGGGCCGCAGCCCCTTTGCATTTACCCCAGGCGTTTCGCCGCGATGGCGTTGCCGGCGCGGCTAGAACCCTTGCGCCCCAGCTGCTGCGCAATGAACTGGCCCGCATCGACGACCAGATCCAGGTCGATGCCGGTGGCAATGCCCAGCCCCTGCATCAGGTACAGCACGTCTTCGGTGGCCACGTTGCCGGTGGCGCCCTTGGCGTACGGGCAGCCGCCCAGGCCGGACACGGACGAGTGATAGATCGCGATGCCCGTTTCCAGGCTGGCGTAGATATTCGCCAGCGCTTGGCCGTAGGTGTCGTGGAAGTGGCCGGACAGGCCTCCCACGTGGAAAGCCTGGATCGCGCGCTCCATTACCGCCTGCGTCTTGCGCGGCGTGGCCACGCCGATGGTGTCGGCGATGTCGATTTCGTCGCAACCCAGGTCGCGCATGCGTTTCACCACGTCGGCCACGGCGTCGAGCGGCACGTCGCCCTGGTAGGGGCAGCCGAAGGCGCAGCTGATGCTGCCGCGCAGGCGCAGGCCGTGTTCCTTGGCCGCTTTCGCCACGCCTTCGAAGCGGGCGATCGATTCGGCGATGGAGCAGTTGATGTTCTTTTGCGAGAACGCTTCGGAGGCGGAGCCGAAGATCACCACTTCATCGGCCTTCGCCGCCAGCGCGGCATCGAAACCCTGCATGTTCGGCGTCAGCGCCGAATAAATGGTGCCGGGGCGGCGCGCGATTTTCTGCATGACTTCCGCGCTGGTGGCCATCTGCGGCACCCATTTCGGGGAGACGAAGGACGCCGCCTCGATATTGGCGAAGCCGGCCAACGTCAGGCGGTCGACCAGTTCGATCTTGACGGCGGCGCTGATGGTTTCCTTCTCGTTTTGCAGGCCGTCGCGCGGACCCACTTCGACGATCTTGACCTGCTTGGGCAGACTGGTAGTAGGGTTCATCTCAATATCCTTGCAAACGGTTGACGATGCCGGCGACAGAGTCGCCGGCGTGCAGGCGGCGCATCTTGGCGGCGATCTGCGCCACGCTTTCGCGGCGCAGGGTGGCGGCCGAAATATGCGGCGTGATGGTGATGCGTGGTTCTTGCCAGAACGGGTGCTGCTGCGGCAGCGGCTCGTTGCGGAACACGTCCAGGGTCGCTCCGGCGATGTGCCCGGAGCGGATCAGGGTCAGCAAATCCGGTTCGGCGAGATGCGCGCCGCGCGCCACGTTGATGATGTAGGCGCCCGGCAGCAGCATCGACAGGCGCGCGCGGTCGAGCAGGTTGTGCGTGTCCGGCGTGAGAGGCAGCATGCAGACCAGCACGCGCGTGCCGCGTAAAAAGGCTTCGAGTCCCTCTTCGCCCGCAAAGCACTGCACGCCGTCGACGTGCTTCTGGCTGCGGCTCCAGCCGCGCAGGGGGAATTCGAACTGCGCCAGCGCTTGCAGCACGCGGGTGCCCAGCACGCCCATGCCCAGCACGCCGACGGGAAAATCCCCCTTGTCGAAGGCGGGCAGCGGTTGCCAGATGCCGGCGCGGCCCTGCGCCTCATAGTCGTCGAAACGGCGGAAGTGGCGCAGCACGGCGTGGCTCACATATTCGGCCATCTGCACGCCCATGCCCGCATCATCGAGGCGCACCAGCGGCACGTGGGCCGGCAGCGCCTCGCCGAATTTCAGCAGCGCGTCCACGCCCGCGCCCGTGTTGAAGATGGCTTTGACTTCGCTCAATACGGGCAGCATGGCCGCGGGCGGCTGCCACACGACGGCATAGTCGCAGGGCGCGACCGCCTCGCCCTCGCGCCAGAAGACAATCTCGGCTTCGGGCAGCAAGTCGCGGAAGTCGCTGATCCACGCCGCTTCCTTGCCGTCCGCGCGCTGTAACAGGATGCGCATCGAGGTTTCCAAGAGCGCTCCTCAGGCGGCGGCCTTGAAGGCCAGCAGCGGCGCGCCATCGGCCACCTGGTCGCCGACCGCGTACAGCACCTCCTCCACCAGGCCGTCGTGCGGCGCGGCGATCGTGTGCTCCATCTTCATCGCTTCCATGATGACCAGCGGCTCGCCCTTCTTGACGTCCTGGCCTTGATTGACCAGCACGGCGACGACCTTGCCCGGCATCGGCGCCGTCAGGCGGCCGCCTTCCGCTTCCGTTTCGCCCGCATGCGCCATCGGGTCGCTGTAGTGCAGGGTGTGGTGCAAGCCGCTGGTAAACACGTGGAATTGCTCGCCGTCGCGCAGCACGGTGCCATGCACGGCACGCGCGCCCAGCTTGATGTGCAGCTCGTTGCCTTTACGCGCCGTCAATGTCAGAGGCTGGCCGTTGAACAGCCAGCCATCCGTCTGGTAGGCGATGCGCGCGGCATAGGCCTTGCTGTCGCCGGCCAGCGCGAATTCGTCGGCAAACGCCAGGCTGCGTCCCAGGGTGCTGTTCAAGCGCCAGCCCAGGGCATTGCCCCATGGGTCGGCGCGGTTGGCCGATTGCGTTTCGGCGGCTGCCTTTTCTTCCAGCAGCAGGGCCACGGACGCCAGCGCCAGGGCCGTGTCGGGCGCCGCCTGCAGGGCGGGGAACAGCGATTCCTGATTGCGCTCGATCAAACCCGTGTCCAGGTCCGCGCTGGAAAATGCCCGGCCTTCGACCAGGCGTTTCAGGAAGGCGATATTGCTGGCCAGTCCTACGATCTGGTATTCCGACAGCGCTTGCGCCATGCGCGCCAGCGCTTCGCGGCGGTCCGCGCCCCAGACGATCAGCTTGGCGATCATCGGGTCGTAGAATGGCGAAATGGCGTCGCCTTCGCGCACGCCCGAATCGATGCGCACGGACGCCGGAACGATCGTGCCACCCAGTTCGAACGTGACGGCCGATGGCGACTGCATGTGGCGCAGGGTGCCGATCGACGGCAGGAAGCCCTTCTCCGGATTTTCCGCGTAGATGCGCGCCTCGATGGCGTGGCCGTGGATCGCCAGTTCGCTCTGTTTTTTCGGCAGCGGCTCGCCAAAGGCGACGCGCAACTGCCATTCCACCAGGTCGGTGCCGGTGATCATTTCCGTCACCGGATGCTCGACCTGCAGGCGCGTGTTCATCTCCATGAAGTAGAACGAGCCATCCTGGTTGGCGATGAATTCCACCGTGCCCGCGCCCACGTAGCCGACGGCCTTGGCGGCGGCGACGGCCGCTTCGCCCATGGCTGCGCGGCGCTCGGCCGGCATGCCCGGCGCCGGCGCTTCTTCCAGCACCTTTTGATGGCGGCGCTGCACCGAACAATCGCGCTCGAACAGGTAGATGCAGTTGCCGAGCGTATCGGCGAACACCTGGATTTCGATATGCCGCGGGCGCGACAGGTATTTTTCGGCCAGCACCTTGTCGTCGCCGAAAGAGCTGATCGCTTCGCGCTTGCACGAGGCCAGCGCGGCCTTGAAGTCGGCGCTGTTGTCGATGACGCGCATGCCCTTGCCGCCGCCGCCGGCCGAAGCCTTCAGCAGGACGGGGTAGCCGATCTTGTCGGCTTGCGTGTGTAAAAAGTCCGCATCCTGTTCCTCGCCATGGTAGCCGGGCACCAGTGGCACGTTGGCTTTTTCCATCAGCGACTTGGCGGCCGATTTGGAGCCCATGGCGCGCATGGCGGACGCCGGCGGGCCGATGAAGACGAGGCCCGCAGTGGCGCAGGCGTCGGCGAAATCCGCGTTTTCGGACAGGAAGCCGTAGCCGGGATGGATCGCCTGCGCACCAGTGGCCAGCGCCACGGCGATGATCTTGTCGCCGCACAGATAGCTTTCCTTGGCCGGCGCGGGGCCGATCAGGACGGCTTCGTCGCACACGGCGACATGCTTGGCGTTGGCGTCCGCTTCCGAATACACGGCGACGGTCTGGATGCCCATGCGGCGCGCGGTAGCGGCGACACGGCAAGCGATTTCGCCGCGGTTGGCGATCAGGATTTTAGTGAACATGGTCTCTCTCTTTGCAGCTCGTGGCTGGAAGTTTTTTATCTGAGGTGTCGCGATGAAGGAATGCGCCCTGGTGGGGCGCATTCCGATGGCTGGATCAGCAGCCGCACTTCTCTTTCTGTACCGAGTCCAGCATGGCGCCGCGCGTTTGCAGGCCCAGCTTGTTCAACAGGACGCGGTCGTCTTCCGCTTCCGGGTTGTCGGTGGTGAGCAGCTTGTCGCCGTAGAAGATGGAATTGGCGCCAGCCAGGAAGCACATGGCTTGCACGGCTTCGCCCATCTGGCGGCGGCCCGCCGACAGGCGCACGCGCGCCTTCGGCATGGTGATGCGGGCCACGGCGATGGTGCGCACGAATTCGAATGGATCGAGCGCTTCCATGCCGTACAGCGGCGTGCCTTCCACCTGCACCAGGTGGTTGACGGGCACCGATTCCGGATACGGATTCAGATTGGCCAGCTGGGCGATCAGGCCGGCGCGCTGCAAGCGCGTTTCACCCATGCCGACGATGCCCCCGCAGCATACTTTCAAGCCTGCTTCGCGCACGCGGCCCAGGGTGTCGAGGCGGTCCTGGTATTCGCGCGTCGAGATGACGTTGTCGTAGAACTCGGGCGCCGTATCGAGGTTGTGGTTGTAGAAGTCGAGGCCCGCGTTCTTCAGGCGGTCCGCTTGTCCTTCTTCCAGCATACCCAAAGTAGCGCATGTTTCCAGGCCCAGCGCCTTGACCTTGGTCACCATCTCTTCGACTTTTTCCATGTCGCGCTCTTTCGGGCTGCGCCAGGCGGCGCCCATGCAGAAGCGCGTGGCGCCGTTGGCTTTGGCCTGGCGGGCCGCGTCGAGCACCGTGTCGATGTCGAGGATTTTTTTCGCTTCCACGCCCGTGTCGTAGCGGGCCGCCTGCGGGCAATAGCCGCAGTCTTCCTCGCAGCCGCCCGTCTTGATCGACAACAGGGTCGCCAGTTCCACGTCGCCGTCGGGGAAGTTGACGCGGTGGGTTTGCTGGGCCTTGAACATCAGGTCATTGAATGGCAGGTCGAACAGGGCCAGCACGTCGGCGACGGGCCAGGTGGCCGCTTCCGGCACGGTGATGCGCGCCGCAGGGCGGTGCAGTTCGACGGTTTTTGCTGCTTCTTGGACTAAAGACATGGTGATTCCTTCGCTTCTATTTTTTAGCTACATTAAGTGTTGGGATGCTGCGCCGGCCAGTTGGGCAAGCCGGTGAAATCGAGATACGCCGCCGCCGCTTGCGCGCTCGGCTGCGCCAGGCGCGGCACCCTGCCCAGCAGCGGCGCCGGGATGCGCTCGATCAGCGCATCGATATTTTCGTCGAAGAAGCGCATTTCCACTTCCAGCGTGTTGGCGACCCAGCCGATGACCGTCAAGCCGCGCGCTTCGACGGCTTCCACCGTCAGCAAGGCCTGGCTGATGCAGCCCAGGCGCATGCCGACCACGAGGATCACGGGCAGGTCGAGCTGCTGCGCCAGGTCGGCCGAGTCGAAACCGGGCGACAGCGGCACGCGGAATCCGCCCACGCCTTCGACCACCACGGCGTCCGAGGCGGCGGCGATTTCCAGGTAGGCGGCCAGGATGGGCACCGATTCGATGCTGACGCCTTCGAGCGCGGCGGCGATGTGCGGCGCGGCCGGCTCCTTCAGCATGTAGGGCGTCGTCAGGCTGCGCAGCATGGTAACGTTGCCGGCCGCGATCAGGCTGTCGGCGTCTTCATTATGCAGTTCGCCGTCGCGCATTTCGGCGCCGGCGGCGACCGGTTTCATGCCGCAGGCGCGCACGCCGCGCGCGACCAGCGCGTGCAGCAGGGCCGACGACGTCAATGTCTTGCCGATTTCCGTGTCGGTACCGGTGACGAAACAGGCAAAGCGCGAGGGCAGGCCGGCAATGGCCGGAGCCGGCTGCACGGCCGGCACCAGGTCCGCCAGCACTTCCGCCACGATAGGATCATCAAGGCTCATGGCGAGTCCTTTCCAGGGTGTTGACTGCGTTGATCAATTGCGCCACTTCCTGCGCCGTATGGCCGGCCGACAGGGTTACGCGCAGGCGCGCCGTACCGGCTGGCACGGTGGGCGGGCGGATGGCGCCGACCCACAGGCCCTGTTCATACAGGGTGGCGGCGATGTCCAGCATGTCCGCGTTCTCGCCGATGATGACGGGCTGGATGGCGGTCACCGAGGGCAAGGCTTGCCAGCGTTGCAGCTGCAGGCCGTCGTTCCATTGCGCCACCAGCGCCGCCAGGTGGGCGCGGCGTTGCCGGCCTTCCTCGCCAGCGATGATGTCCAGGCTGGTCAGTAGCGCATGCGCGAGCGCGGGGGCGGTTGCCGTCGTGAAGATGTACGGGCGCGCCTTTTGTATCAGGGTGTCGATCACGGCTTCGTGCGCGCACACAAAGGCGCCGCCCACGCCGGCCGACTTGCCCAGGGTGCCCACGTACACGAGGTAGGGCGAATGCAGGTCGAAGTGTTCGAGCGCGCCGCGGCCGTTGGCTCCCAGCGCGCCGAAGCCGTGCGCGTCGTCGACCACCAGCCAGGCGCCGTATTGTTCGCACAGGGCCAGCAGCGCGGGCAGCGGCGCCAGGTCGCCATCCATGCTGAAGACGCTGTCGGTGACGACGATTTTCGTTTTTGCCGTGCTGGCTGCCAGCAGGGCCGCCAGGGCGTCGAGGTCGGCGTGCGGATATACGCGCGTTTTCACGCGGGCCAGGCGCGTGCCGTCGATCAGCGAAGCGTGGTTCAGCGCTTCCGAGAAAATCTCCGCGTCCGCGTCGCCCGCCGACAGGGCCGTCAGCACGGCCAGATTGGCCATGTAGCCGGTGCAGAAATACAGGGCGCGGGCGTTTTCCAGGTTGGCGCCCACAAACGTCGCCAGACGCTCTTCCAGCTGCGCGTGGGCGCGGCCATGGCCGCTGATCAGGTGCGACGCGCCGCTGCCCGCGCCATACAGGTCGGCGCCCTCTTTCAGCGCCGCGACGATGCGCGGATGCGACGCCAGGCCCAGGTAGTCATTGCTGCAAAAGGCCAGCATGGCGCGGCCATCGACCGTCAGGCGCGGCGCGCACGGCGTGTCGACGGTGCGCCGGCGGCGGATCAGGCTGCGCTCTTCCAGCCCTTGCAGCTGCTGTTGTAATCGGGCGATCAGTTCCATTTCAGGCCCCGATCACATGATTGAAGACGGCCAGGGTCTGCTGGCCCAGGCCCGCGATCTCTGCGTCGTCGAGGATGTACGGCGGCATCAGGTAGACGGTGGAGCCGATGGGGCGCATCAACAGTTCGTGTTCCAGCGCCGTGCTGAAGAAGCGGCGCGAGAAATCGGGCGCCGCGTCGACGGCGTCAAACGCCCAGATCATGCCCTGCTGGCGGAAGTTTTTTACCTTGTTATGCTGCGCCAGCGGCGCCAGCGCTTGCGTGATTTTGGCGGCGCGCACGCGGTTGGTGGCCAGCACATCGTCTTCCTCGAAGATGGACAGCGTCGCCAGCGCGGCGCGGCAGGCCAGCGGGTTGCCCGTGTACGAGTGCGAATGCAAAAAGCCGCGGCGCACGTCGGTGCTGTAGAACGCCTGGTAGATGTCTTCGCGCGTCATCACCAGCGATAAAGGCAGATAGCCGCCGCTGATGCCCTTTGAGAGACAAACGAAATCGGGCCAGATGCCGGCCTGTTCGCACGCAAAGAAGGTGCCCGTGCGCCCGCAGCCGACGGCGATTTCATCGAGGATCAGATGGACTTGATAACGGTCGCACAGGGCGCGCACCAGCGACAGGTACAGCGGGTCGTGCATGGCCATGCCGGTGGCGCATTGCACCAGCGGTTCGATGATGATGGCGGCGATTTTTTCTGATTTCTGCTGGAACAGCTGTTCCACTTCGGCCGCCGCGCGGCGCGCCACGTCCTCGGCGGACTCGCCTTCCGTCGCCTGGCGGAAGTCGGGCGACATCACCGTCTGCGTTGCCCGCAGCAAGGGGCCGTAGGCATCCTTGAACAGGGCCACGTCCGTGACGGCCAGCGCGCCGATGGTTTCGCCGTGGTAGCTGCCTTTCAGGCAGACGAATTCCTGTTTTTCACCCTTGCCGCTGTTGCGCCAGGCGTGAAAACTCATTTTCAGGGCGATTTCCACGGCCGACGCCCCGTCGGACGCGTAAAAGCTGTGGCCAAGCACGCCGCCCGTCAAGGCGGAGAGCTTTTCCGACAGCTCGATCACCGGTTCATGCGTGAAACCGGCCAGCATCGCGTGTTCCAGCCGGTCCAACTGGTCCTTCAGCTCCGCATTGATGCGCGGATTCGCGTGGCCAAACAGGTTCACCCACCAGGAGCTGATGGCGTCCAGGTAGCGTCGTCCTTCGTGATCATACAGCCAGGCGCCGCGGCCGTGGCTGACGGGGATCAATGGGACCGTCTCGTGATGCTGCATTTGCGTGCACGGATGCCACACGCTGCGCAGACTGCGTTCGACCCAGCCCGATTGTTTTTCTGCTTTCAAAACTGCTCCAATGATATTCTTAGTCCATGAGCTTTGGACTATTAACTAGCCCATGAGCCAACTCGGCTTGCGCTTGTCGAGGAACGATTGCACGCCTTCGCGTCCCTGCTCCGAGGCGCGGATCTGCGCGATGCGCTCGGCGGTGTCCGCCAGCAGCGCCTCGTCGACGGGTTGGCCGACGATCTCGCGCACCAGCGTTTTCGCTTGCGCCACGGCGTGCGGGCTGTTGCCCGTCAGCGCCTTGAGCACCTCGGCCGTTTTCGCGTCCAGCGCGTCTGCCTCGACTACCTCGTGGGCAAAGCCGATGCGCAGCGCTTCCTGAGCGGAGAATCGCTCGGCGGTCAGGAAATAGCGGCGTGCCGCGTTTTCGCCCATGGCCTTGATGACATACGGTGAAATAGTGGCGGGAATCAGTCCCAGCCGCACTTCGCTCAGGCAGAAATGCACGTCTTCCGCAACCAGAATGATATCGCATGCGGCGACGAGGCCCATGCCGCCCGCATAGCAGTCGCCCTGGACCTTCGCCACCACGGGTTTCGGACACAGGTAAATCGTGCGCAGCATCTGCGCCAGCTGCAGCGCGTCGGCCTGGTTTTCGGCATGCGTGTAGCCTGCCATCTTCTTCATCCAGTTCAAGTCCGCGCCGGCGCAAAAGGCCGCGCCATTGGCGGCCAGCACGATGGCGCGCACCATGTCGCTGCGTCCCAGGCCCTCGAAGGCGCGCGCCAGTTCGGCGATCGTCGTCTCGTTGAAGGCATTGCGCACGTCGGGGCGGTTCAGGGTCACGGTGGCGACATTGCCTTCGATGACTAGCTTTAAGGTTTCAAATTCCATTATCTTCTCCCTGAATGCCGCTTACATGCGGAATACGCCGAACTTCGTGTCCGGGATTTCCGCGTTCAAGGCGGCCGACAGGCCCAGGCCCAGCACCATGCGGGTATCGGCCGGGTCGATCACGCCATCGTCCCACAGGCGCGCGGTGGCGTAGTACGGGTGGCCCTGGTGTTCGTATTGCTCCTTGATCGGCTGCTTGAAGGCCGCTTCCTCGTCCGCGCTCCACTGCCCGCCCTTGCCTTCGATACCGTCACGCTTGACGGTGGCCAGCACGGATGCGGCCTGGTCGCCGCCCATGACGGAAATGCGCGCATTCGGCCACATCCACATGAAGCGGGGCGAAAACGCGCGGCCGCACATGCCGTAATTGCCGGCGCCGAAGCTGCCGCCGATGATTACCGTGAACTTTGGCACGGCAGCCGTCGCGACGGCCGTCACCATCTTGGCGCCATTGCGGGCGATGCCCTCGTTTTCGTATTTGCGGCCCACCATGAAGCCCGTGATGTTTTGCAGGAAGACGAGCGGGATCTTGCGCTGGCAGCACAATTCGATGAAATGCGTGCCTTTCAGGGCCGATTCGGAGAACAAGATACCGTTATTGGCGATGATGCCGACTTTTACGCCATAGATATGCGCGAAGCCGCAGATCAGGGTCGTGCCGTAGCGGGCCTTGAATTCGTCGAAATCGCTGCCGTCGACGATGCGCGCGATCACCTCGCGCACATCGAACGGTTTGCGCGTGTCGACGGGGATCACGCCATACAGTTCCTGGGTCGGGTATTTCGGTTCGACGGAGTCGCGCAAGGCCATCTGCTGCGGTTTTTTACGGTTCAGGTTCGAGACGATGGTGCGCGCCAGCGACAGCGCATGCAGGTCGTTCTGCGCCAGGTGGTCGACCACGCCGGACAAACGCGTGTGCACGTCGCCGCCGCCCAGGTCTTCGGCCGTCACCACTTCTCCCGTCGCCGCTTTCACCAGCGGCGGGCCGCCGAGGAAAATCGTGCCCTGTTCCTTGACGATGATCGATTCGTCGCTCATGGCCGGAACGTAGGCGCCGCCCGCCGTGCAAGAGCCCATCACCACGGCGATTTGCGGGATGCCCTTGGCCGACAGGTTCGCCTGGTTGTAGAAGATGCGGCCGAAATGGTCGCGGTCGGGGAAGACGTCGTCCTGGTTCGGCAAGTTGGCGCCGCCCGAATCGACCAAATAAATGCAGGGCAGGTTGTTCTGGTCGGCGATTTCCTGGGCGCGCAAATGCTTTTTCACCGTCATCGGGTAATACGTGCCGCCCTTGACGGTGGCGTCGTTGCAGACGATGACGCATTCCTGGCCCGAGACCCTGCCGATGCCCGTGATGATGCCGGCGGCGGGCGCCGCATCGACGCCCTTGGCGTCCTGGTACATGGCGTAAGCCGCCATCTGGGAAAACTCGAGGAAGGGCGTGCCGGGATCGAGCAGCATCTGCACGCGGTCGCGCGGCAGCAGCTTGCCGCGCGCCAGATGCTTGGCGGCCGCCGCCTCGCCGCCGCCGGCCGCGATTTTCTCCACCTTGTCGCGCAAATCGTCGACGATGGCTTGCATGGCCGCGGCATTGGCCTTGAAATCTTCACTGCGCGGATTGAGTTTGCTTTCGATGTGCGGCATTGCGGTTCCTTTTTATTATCGCCCGGTCTCTCGGGTCGCGCTATTCGGGAAAACTGCCGTCGAGATAAAACCAGCGCAGGGCGCCACCACCGCTATTGTCCGCCTCGCGCACGAAGCGGCTCACTTCATGCAGGCGGTGCGCGCGGCCGTTGACCTTGTAGCGGGCCACGAATTCCACGCTGTCGCGCTGTATCTCTTCGGCTTGATCTGCTGATTCTGCTTTACGTTGACGTAAACGTAAAGCAGATTTTACCTCAAGTCCCAGCCAGTGGACTTTTTCTTCTTCGGCGAATAAGGCGTCGGTGGGACAGGTGCTGGCGTGCCAGGTGGCGCGCAGATAGGGCTCGTCGCGCAAGGTGAAGGCCGTGTAGCGCGAGCGCATCAGGGCTTCGGCCGTGGGCGGCACGGCGTCGCCCGCGATATACGGGCCGCAGCAACTGGCGTAGGAGGCGCCGCCACAGGGGCAGGCGGCAGATGTCGAGGGTGTGAGCATGCGCTGGCAGACAGGAGAACTGAAAAGTTCCGCAATTATCCGCCATAAAGGCAGCGGCGCGTGCACGCCGCCTTGGGCTGCTATTTTTTCGGGCTGAGGAAGTCCAGCGCGAACGGCGGCGCCTTGTTCTGCATCAGGTCGGCCAGGATGCGCGCCGTGCCGGCGGCAAAGGTAAAGCCCAGCGGACCATGGCCCACGTTCAGCCACAGATTGCCGACTTTGCTGGCGCCCACCAGCGGCGCGCTGTTCGGCGTGGCGGGGCGCAGGCCGGCCCAGGCCGTGGCCTGGTCGTAATCGGCGCCGTGCGGCATGGCTTCGCGCGCCAGCCGCGTCAGGCCGGCGATGCGGTTCCAGTCGATGCTGTTGTCGGCGCCCACCATGTCGACCATGGCGGCCACGCGCAGGTCGCCGCCTATGCGCGCATACAGCACCTTGCGTTCGAAATCCGTGATGCTGATCTCGGGCGCCTGGTCCTGTGCGCGGATGGGCGCCGTCAGGCTGTAGCCCTTCAGCGGGTACAGGGGCAGGTAGACGCCCGCCGTGGCGGCCAGGTCGCGGCTCTGGATGCCGGCCGCCAGCACGTAGTGATCTGCCTGCAACAGCCCCAGGCTGGTGTCGACGCCCGTGACCTTGCCCTTGTGCGTGACGAGGCGGCGCGCCTCGCCCTTCAGCAGCAGTGAAAAATTCGGGTGCTGCAGCAAACGCGCTTCCAGGGCCAGGCAAAAGGCGTGGCAATCGGCCACGGCTTCCCCTTCGGTAAAGATACCGCCCGCCAGGGCACCCTGCAGGGCCGCCAGCGCCGGTTCGCGCTGCACGGCTTCCAGCGGCGACAGCACGACGCGCGCCTCTTCCGACTCGGGCCGCGCCACGGCCCGTTGAAAGACGGCGGGTGTGCGGTAGACGATGAGTTTACCTGCATCGCGCCAGGCATACGCTTCCGGCGGCACCGTCAACTCCAGCTGCGCCATGCCGGCGCGGCTCCATTCTCCCAGTTGCAGCAGCTTGGCCGTCGTGCGGGCATTGCTGGCGCTGTTGCAATTGCGCAAGAAACTGGCCATCCAGCGCCATTGGCGCCAGTCCGCTTCGGGACGGAAGCGCAGCGGACCGTCTTTTTGCAGCAGCCACTGCAAGGCTTTGAAGGGCACGCCCGCGTCCGCCAAGGGCGCCACATAGCGATAGCTGAGCTGGCCGCCATTGCGGTAGCTGGCGGCGATCGCCACTTGTTCATTGCGTTCCAGTACAGTGACCCTGTAGCCGGCCTCGGCCAGCCACCAGGCCGATGTCAGACCGACGATGCCGCCGCCGATGATGATGACTTGTTGCTGCATGTTGCCTCGCTGCGTTGCGCTCCCATGGTGCGGGAGCATTCGGGAAGAGCTTAGAGGCTGGCCGGTCGGGGAGCCAATGAAACATCATGGTGCAGCCATAACTTTCAGGAATGCACTATTTCAGTGCAAATTATTCATGCTTGTCAATCGCACCACGGTATAGGGTGGTGAGTATCAATTCTTCGCTGCGGCCCATGGCGGAATACGTGCCCGGATAGCGTTCGGGATCGCTGCCCGTGCCGCCCACCAGCATCACCATGCCGTTCCTGTTCTTGAAATCGAGCACGAAGGCGGACACCAGGCCATACGCGTCGCCCAAATGGCCCACGGCCGTGAAGCCGGCGCCCTCGACCAGGCCGTTGCCCTGCCCCGCCACCGCGTCGAATTGCTGGTTGCCCAGCCCCCAGGCGCGGTACAGGCCCCGCTCGCTGTCGCCATTGCTGGCGTCTGGCGCCAATTGCCATTGCCGGCCAAACATCAGCGCAATGCTGGCCGGCTGCAATAGCTGCTGGTCCTGGTAGCGGCCCCCGTCGAGCAGCATCTGCATGACCTTGCCCAGTCCCGCGGCGGAAATGCGCAAGCCGCCCGTGGGACTGAAGACGGTGGCGTTGCTGCCGATCACATAGCTGGCCAGGCCGGCCGGTGGGCGCTGGTAAAAATCGTCGGCCTGGGCGATCCATGGCCCGTGCGGCTGCCACACTTCCGTCTTCAGCGTGCGCTTGCGGTACAGGGTGGCCGTATTGGCCACCTCTTCCGGGGAAAAGGCGGCCGGGTTGTAGCCGCCGCGCACGTCGAGGGGATCGAGCAGCAGACGGCGCATCAGCAAGTCGAAGCGCTCGCCCGTGACTTTTTCCATCACCGTGCCGATCACGCCCCAGTTCAGGTTGGAATACGTAAAGTAGCGGCCCGGCGCTGCGGCGCGATCCCACATGCTGTCGCCGCCGGCCGTAAACACGTCGCGCAGGCTGCGTTCCGGTCCCCAGGCGTAGCCGCCCGCGTCGCGCAGCGAGGAAGTGTGGCTGAGCAAGCTGCGCAGGGTCAACGGTTGCTGGGGGAAATGCGGGTTGCGCAGGGAAAAGCCCAGATAAATGCCCACGTCCTGATCCAGGCTCAGTTTGCCCTGTTCAACCAGCCGCATCAGGCCCAGCGTGGTCATCATCTTCGAGACGGAAGCGATGCGGAACAGGGTGGCGGGCGTCACGGGCAAGCTGTCCGCCGGCGTGGCGGCTATGTGCCGGTAGCCAAATTGTTGCTGATAAGACACCTTGCCATGGCGGATGGCCAGCACGGACAGGCTGGCCAGCGGGTGGGCCGTATCGTCGACGATGGCGGCCAGCGTGGCATCGAGCGCGCGCGGCCCTGCGTTTTGAGAGACCAAGTCGCTGCCGCTGCCGGGCGGGGCGGCCAGCGCGCTCCAGGTCGTGCCCAGCAGCAGCAAGCCCAGTAAACCCGTCATTTTATTGTGCATGTTTCCCTGTTGTCCGATGTGGTGGAGGCGTCACCAGCATAGGGCGCGATGGTTTACATGGCTAATGAAAATTGCTTATTTATCTATAATGCAAAGCTATACGTACGGTAAAACATTGTTTTTTTAAGTGTATAACCGTTATTTATGGTCATTTTCCATTTATTCATGGGTGGACGGGCTACGCGCAGGCGCCATCGCTATTACACTAGGAGGACAAGGAGAACTGTATGAGCCAGACCAGCGTAGAACTCAAGGTCGATTTAAATGACAATTCGCCTTTATATATGCAGATCGCCCGCAAGCTGAGCGATGACGTACGCAACGGCCGCTACCAGGTAGACCAGGCCCTGCCATCCGAACGTACCCTGTCCGAACTGCTTGACGTATCGCGCGTGACTGCCCGCAAGGCCATCGACCAGCTCGTCGAGCAAGGCCTCGTCGTGCGCCGCCGCGGTTCGGGCAACTATATTGCCCCGCGCATCGAACAGCCGCTGTCGAACCTGTCGAGCTTTTCCGAGCAGCTGCAGCAGCGCGGCTACCGCCCCGGTTCGCGCTGGCTCAAGCGCGATGTCGTCATCGCCAGCAGCGATGAACAGCTGAGCCTGGGCCTGGCGCAGAACACGAAAGTGGCGCGCCTGGAGCGCTTGCGCCTGGCCGACGACGTCGTGATGGCGTATGAAGTGAGCGTGCTGCCGTTCAGCGTGGTGCCGGACCCGGATACCATGGGCGACTCGCTGTATGAATACTTGAGCAGCATCAAGAAGGCCCCCGTGCGCGCCTTGCAGCACATCCGCGCCATGAATGCGACGGACGTGCTGGCCAAGCAGCTGGGCATCCCCGATGGCCAGGCCGTGCTGTTCATCACGCGCATCGCCTACCTGGAGTCGGGCGAAGCGGTGGAACTCACGCATTCGTATTGCCGCAGCGATCATTACGATTTTGTGGCGGAAATGCGCCGCGCTCCGTAAATCTACTGCTCGATCAGGCGGATCATGGATTCCGCCACGCCGACGGACGACTCCCAGCTCATGCCCGTCACCAGCCGGCCGTCGACCTCGACGTGACTCTTGCCGTTGGCGCCGTGCCTGAATATGCCGCCATGGCCCTTGATGCTGGCTTCTGCCGAAAAGGGGTAGGCCTTGTATACCGGCGATTCCTTGTTGAGAAACGCATCGGGGAACGAGGTGAGCACCTTGCCCTGGATCAGGAAAGTACCATCACGCAGCTTCAGATTCTTGATGCCCTCGGTGCCATGGCAGATGGCCGCGATCACCCCGCCCTGTTGTTCGTAGATACGCAAGGCGATGTCCTGCAGCGGCTTGTTGTCCGGGATGCCGACGATGGCCGCGCCGCCGCCGACGAAAGCCATGCCTGCATAGTCGTTTGCCTTGATCTCGGAGACGGGCTTGGTATGGGCCAGTGCCCACATGAAATCACTGTCGTACAGATGCTTCTTGAGCAGCGCGTCCGACGTGACGATCATTTCCAGGGGAATGGCGCCCCCCTCGGGACTGACGAAGTCGACGGCGTACCCTGCTTTGCGAAATGCATCATAGGTATAGGCCAGCTCGGGGAAATTATTGCCGGCGTTAACCTTTGTACCGGGATATTGATGCACATTCGACACCACCAGCAGCACCTTGCGTGTCTGGCGCGGGGCTGCTGGCTCGCGATCTGCCGACTTGCTGATGATCTTCCAGTTGCCGGCGATCTTTTTCAACAGAAAGACATCCACATAGCGCACCCCTTGCTGGGGAATGTGGATCTCGGCCTTGGCGGTGGCCACCTTGCCGCTCACATCCACCTTGATCAGCCGCCCGTGGCGCCCATTGAATTGCCCTATTTTCTCTTGGGAAAAGAGTTTGGCGTATTCCGGACCGCTCAACTCCCATTCCGCATCGTTTTTGCCATCCAGGTAAAGGCGGGAATTGGCATAAAAGGCCTGGTTGATCTCGCTCTGCACGTTAAAGCTGGTGCCATGCATATACAAGCGCACGGTTTCCCGGATGGCATTTTCGTCCTGGTCTGCGGTTGCGGCGGTGCTGACGGCGGTGATGCTTAACAAGCAACAGGCGAGTATCGTTCGCAATAAAAACTGAATCATGGATGTACCCTGCATGTAGAACTGCGTTTATCGGAGCAACGACTATTTCAGATCGCTGGTGGTCGATAATTTATCGAAATGCAGGGGAATTGATGTCGCCAAACATGATTTCAGACTCCGGAATGGCGATTCCGGAGTGCTTTCATGCGGAAATGGCCCTGGCCGCCTGGCTGGATTGGGCCCGGAAGCTGGCGGGAGTCTGGCCAGCCACTTTCTTGAAGGTCGAGTAGAAGGTGGAACTGGAATTGAACCCGCAGCGCTCGGCGACGCTATCCATGTTCCATTGCGGCTCGTCGCTCAATACCTGTTTCGCCTCGGCGATACGGTATTCGTTGACGTAGGTCGTGAAGCTCTTGCCCAGCTTGTCATTCAATACCTGCGACACCTGCGCCTGCGTGCAGCCCGCCCGTTTGGCGAGTTGGGCCAGGGTCAGGTTCGGATTCAGATAGGATTTCTGCCCGCTCATCTGTTGTTCCAGCGCGGCGAGCACGGCAAGCGTGTCTTCGTGCGTCAGGCGGCTATTCCGGTACTTTTGCTGCGGGTCGGCAGGCGCCAGGATTTCCTTTCTCAGCAGAAAGACCATCACCGCCACATACAGCGAGAAGGTGAACGACAAGGCGCCGACAATATAGGACGTGAACGGCGTGCTTGCGTACGCCGCCAACATGAGACAACTGCCTGCAAAGACGCTCAGCAGGAGTACGCTGCTGGTCGCCATCCGCTGTCCCTCGTTCCACCATGCGCGGCGGCTTTGCCACAGCAGCCTGGCGGTTGCCAGCAGGTAGCATAGCCAGAACACATGAATGGCATGGCTCGACTGGTTCCACACAGCACGATACGCGGAATACGGAAAGGCAACACCAATGCCGATCAGCAGGAAGGACAAGCCCAGATGCCAGCGCCATGCTTGTCCGGCAGGCCGTTGCGCCAGCCCGGCGATGAAGGCGCGTGCATATAAATAGGTCAAGGGGCCGATCAGCAGGCAGGCCGACAGGCCCAGCTGGCGGAATTCGATGGCGATCGCAGGGTTGAAGTAGAGGAAAGCGGACTTGGCGGTGCGCACCCCGACGGCAAGCAGCAATGCCCCCAGCATGCAGTCGGCGAGGCAGCGGGGCCGGCGGCTGAAAAAATAGACGGCCAGGAAAATGCCGTTGATGGCGCCAAGGGCGCTAAACAGGAACAGCAATTGGCGAGCGATCATGGGGCGTGTCGTGGATGTTGGCGTCGAACTGAAGTATAGACATAAACGGGTCTAAAACTTGCTTCTGGGCCACTGAATGAACAAATTCAGCAACTGGTTTGCCGCCGTAGCGAAGTACGCCTAGTTGCACTGGCCATAAACTCCCGTTATGCCCGCCCGCCATCCTTTCATGGTTGATCCCGCTCGTTGGTATTAAACTGGTTTCACGGTCAACCATGTTCTGAAATCATGTTGAAAACTGAAACCCCGAGCCGGCGGCATCCGGACCTGGACCTGTATCCGGTGGAGCAACTGGTGGCGGCGCTGGTCGACGACCAGTTCTGGGCCGTCGAAGCCGTGCGGCTGGCGTCGCCCGGCATCGCTGCCGCCATCACGGCCGCCCTGCCCCGCATTGCGGCCGGCGGGCGCCTGCTGTACGTGGGCGCGGGCACGTCGGGACGCCTGGGCGTGCTCGACAGCGTTGAACTCAATCCCACGTTTTCCTGGCCGCCCGAACGGGCCGTCGCCATCCTGGCTGGCGGCGCGGGCGCCATGTTTACGGCCGTCGAAGGGGCGGAAGATGATTTACAGCAAGGTGAGGCGGACTTGCTGGCCCTGCAGCCGCAGAGCAATGACGTGGTGATCCTGCTGGCCGCGTCCGGCGCCACGCCGTATGTGCTGGGCGCGCTGCTGGCCGCGCGCAAGGCGGGCGCCTTGACGATCGGCATCGCCAACAATGTGGACGCCCCCGTGGCGCACGAGGCGCAGTGCGGCATCGTGCTCGACACAGGCACGGAAGTCATTTCCGGCAGCACGCGCCTGAAAGCGGGCACGGCGCAAAAAATCACCTTGAACACGATTTCCAGCGCCCTGATGGTCGGTTTGCACAAAACTTACGGAAACTTGATGGTAGACTTGAAGCCGACCAACGCCAAGCTGATCTGGCGGGCCGTGCGTCTGACCATGCACGCCACAGGCGCCAGCGAAGTGCAGGCCAGGACCGTGCTGGAGCAATGCCACTATCACGTCAAGGTGGCGATTGTTGCCTTGATCAAAAAAATCAACACAAACCAGGCACAGGCATTGTTGGCCGGCGCGGACGGCAGTGTGCGGGCGGCACTGGCGGCGTGATCCGATGGCGCGGCATTCTTCTGTCTGGGAGACAAAGAAGGATGTATGGAGCTTGTGAAACAAACCGCCCCGGCGCGCGCGAATAAGCCGTCAAATAAGCCGTGGCTGTGGATCCCTTCCCTGTATTTTGGCCAGGGCATCCCCTATGTTGTTGTCATGACACTGTCCGTGATCATGTACAAGAACTACGGTTTTTCCAATACGGATATCGCGCTGTATACGAGCTGGTTGTATTTGCCCTGGGTTATCAAGCCCCTGTGGTCGCCCTTCATCGATATGTACCGCACCAAGCGCTTCTGGATCGTCGGCTTGCAGCTGGTGATCGGCGCCGCGCTGGCGCTGGTGGCCTTGACGACGTCCCTGCCCCATTTTTTCCAGATCAGCCTGGCCATCTTCTGGCTGATGGCTTTCAGTTCCGCCACGCATGACATCGCCGCCGACGGCTTTTATATGCTGGGCCTGGAAGAGCACCAGCAGGCGGCTTTTGTGGGCGTGCGCAGCACGTTTTACCGTCTGGCGATGATCGCCGGCCAGGGCGGCCTCGTGTATCTGGCCGGCTATCTGACGCATGCGACAGGCAATGTGCAGCTGGCCTGGTCCGTCGTGTTCGCCATCCTGGCGGGCTTGTTCATCGCCCTCTTCCTGTATCACTATTTTATTTTGCCCAAGCCCAAGGATGACCGGCCCAGCATCCAGGGCGCCGGTATTTCCCCTCTGCAAGAGTTCGTCGCCACCTTTGCCGCCTTCTTCAGGAAGAAGGATATTTTCGTCATCCTGGGATTTTTGCTGCTGTTCCGCCTCGGCGAAGCGCAACTGCTCAAATTGGCCGCACCTTTCCTGCTCGACCCCGTCGCCAAAGGCGGCCTGGGCCTCAGCACGGAACAGGTGGGCCTCGTCTATGGCACCATCGGCGTCATCGCCCTGACCCTGGGCGGCTTGCTGGGCGGATTCATCATTTCCCGCTTCGGCTTGAAACGTTGCCTGTGGATCATGGTGCTGTCCGTCCACTTGCCCGACCTGGTCTTCGTTTACCTGGCCACCGCCTTGCCCAGCAGCATTTATGTGATCGCCGGCGGTATTGCTTTGGAGCAATTTGGCTATGGCTTCGGTTTCGCGTCCTACATGCTGTACATGATCATGGTCTCCGATGGCGCGCATAAAACGGCCCATTACGCCATTTGCACGGGGTTCATGGCCCTGGGCATGATGTTGCCGGGCATGGCCAGCGGCTGGATACAGCAAATGCTCGGTTACCAGCATTTCTTCATCTGGGTGTGCATCGCCACCATTCCTGCTTTCATCATGGCCGCGCTGGTCAAGATCGATCCCGAATTCGGCAAGAAGGCCGAGGCCTGATTCTTTTGAACGGTGCGCCCGCAAGGATGGCGGGCGCACAGTAAAATGCCCCACCGATAGACCTGCGCTCCACCACTGCAAGGAATTGTTTTGTTGTCTACTTTTAAAAAACGCCTGGGCGCCAGCGCCGGCGTATTGGCCGCGCTGGCCACCGCCACATTGCTCAGCAGCTGTACCAGCACCAAGCTGCCTTCCGCAGTGACGCCGGGTGAAGCGGGTTTGCCGGCCGTGCCGCCCGTGCAGCACATCACGGGCGAAGTGCCGCCGCCGGCGCCGCGCGAGTTCCGCGCCGCCTGGGTGTCAACCGTGGCGAATATCGACTGGCCCAGCCGCAGCAATTTGCCGGTGGCCAAGCAGCAAGCGGAAGCTCTGGCCATCCTCGACCGCGCCAAGTCCTTGAATTTGAACGCGATTGTGCTGCAAGTGCGGCCCAGCGCCGACACGATATATCCGTCCCAGCTGGAGCCGTGGTCGGAATACCTGACCGGCAAGCAAGGCCAGCCGCCGTTGCCTTTGTATGACCCGCTGGCCTTCTGGGTGGCCCAGGCGCATGCGCGGGGACTGGAATTGCACGCCTGGTTCAATCCCTACCGTGCCCGCCACGCGACGGCCAAGTCGCCGCTGGCGCGCGACAGTTTCGCGTCCACCAACCCGGCGTCCGTCAAGCAATACGGCCGCTACCTGTGGATGGACCCGGGCGACGCCGCCGCTTCCAAGCACACGACGGACGTGGTGCTCGACGTGGTGCGCCGCTACGATATCGATGGCGTGCACATCGACGATTACTTTTACCCGTATCCGATCGACGCGCCTGGCGCCGGCGCCGGTGCGGAAACAGCCGCGCTGGACGCGGGCAATGGCGGCGCCAAGCGCGAACTGCCGTTTCCCGATGAGCCTTCCTGGCAGCAATATCTGCTGGCTGGCGGTCAGCTGGATCGTCCGTCCTGGCGCCGCCAGAACGTCAACCAGTTGATCGAAGCGTTATATACAGGCATTCACCGCGAAAAGAGCTGGGTGCGCTTCGGCATCAGCCCGTTCGGCATCGGCCGCCCGGATCGCCGTCCTGCCGGCATCGTCGGTTTCAGCCAGTACGACAAATTGTATGCGGATGCGGAACTGTGGCTGGCCAAGGGCTGGCTCGATTACCTGTCGCCGCAGCTGTACTGGCCCGTGGCGCAGGCGCCGCAAGCGTTCGGCGTGCTGCTCGACTACTGGCTGGCGCAAAACCCGTATGGCCGCCACGTGTGGCCGGGTTTGTATACGAGCCGCATCGACAATTCCGCCAAGTCCTTCACGCCGCAAGAGATCATCAAGCAGATCGAAGTGACGCGCACGCGCCCCGGCGCGAATGGCCAGGTGCATTTCAGCATGGTGCCGCTGATGCAGAACCGCAAGGGTGTCAGCGACCAGCTCAAGGCGACCGTGTATCAAAGCCCTGCCCTGATTCCCGCCACGCCGTGGCTGGGCAAGGAAGCGCCCGGTACGCCCGTGCTGGCCTTGCGCCGCGATTCCACCAGCCTGAACGTCAAATTGGCGGCGGGCGGCGGCAAACCCGTGGCGCAGTACGCCGTCTGGGCCCGCTATGGCGAAGACTGGCGCTTTACCGTGGTCACGGGCGTGCAGGGCGAACTGACCCTGGTCGACGATGCCACCGGCAAGGTCAATGCGGTGGTGGTCAGCGCCGTCGACCGCCTCGGCAATGAAAGCCCCCGCGTCACCGTGCGCGAACCGTTTGCGGCCCTCGCCAAGTAGTTGCTGAGCGTTTATCAGTAGTCCATAACCTGCAGGCATGAAACATGCGCAAGCTTTCATGCCTGCAAGCTCCGCTTGGCTTTACACTCATGCCATGATTTTCTTCCCTGCCACCCATATTGATACTGCCGTGCTCGGGCTGGGCATCGACGCGGGCGGCACGCAGACGCGCTGGGCCCTGGCCAACGGGGACGGCGCCATCGTGGCCGACGGCGTCGTGGAAGGCTTGTCTGCCTTGCAAATGAGCAGCGATGCGGGCCGCGCAGCCGTGCACGCCACGTTTACCCGGCTGTGCCAGGCCGTGCTGGCTGTCGGCCAACCGCGCGCCGTGGTGGCGGGCTTGACGGGTTTTGGCGGCGACGATGTAACGCTGGCGCCTATGCTGGCAGAGTTGCTGGCGCTGCACGCCGGCGACGTGCGCTTGGGCAACGATATCGATATCGCTTATCGCGACAGTTTTGAACCCGGCGAAGGTTATCTGGTCTACGCTGGCACGGGCTCGATTGCCGCCTGGATCGATGCGGATGGCGGCTTTCACCGCGCAGGCGGGCGCGGCGTGCTGCTCGACGATGGCGGCGGCGGCTACTGGATCGCGCGCGAAGCCTTGCGCCACATCTGGCGCCGTGAAGACGAGGCGCCGGGCAGCTGGCAAGGCTCGCCTATGGCCGAGGCCGTGTTTGCGCAACTGGGCGGCAGCGACTGGTCGCTGTCGCGCGCCTTCATGTATGGCCAGGACCGGGGCGCCATCGGCCGGCTGGCGCTGGCCGTGGCCGCCAGTGCGGATGCCGATCCGCTGGCGCTGGACATCTTGCAGCGCGCGGGACAGGAATTGGCGCGCCTGGCGCTGGCCCTGACGGCGCGCCATGGTACGCGTCCCGTCGTGCTGGCGGGCCGCGCGGCGCAGTTGCACCCGGCCATCGCGGCTGCCATGCGCGCCGCTTTGCCTGTATCGTTGACGCTGGAACAGAAAGTTGCCCGTCCACATGAAGCGGCGGCCAGGATCGCCGTCAAGACGGCTGTCAAGACACAGGCCAGCACTGAACATTTTATTAACCCGAACACGGATCTTTCATGAAAAAAATCGCTCTCGCCCTGCTGGTGGCCTTGCTCTCCGCCTGTACCACGCCCGCGCCGCACCTCGACCACAGTTTGACGGCGCGCAGCCAGAGCCCGCGCGTGAAATTCATCGTCATCCATTACACGGTCAGCGACCTGCCCCGCTCGATCAAGATCCTGACGGAACAAGTGGTCAGCAGCCATTATTTGCTGACGGACACGGACAAGCCGAAGTTTTACGTGCTGGTCGATGAATCGCGCCAGGCCAATCACGCGGGTGTGAGTAACTGGAAGACTTATACACAGTTGAATGTCAGCTCGATCGGCATCGAGATCGTTAACCCAGGCTACAAGGACACGCCGGAAGGCCGCCTCTGGTATCCGTTTCCCCAGGCACAGATCGATGAGCTCATTCCCCTGTTGAAAGATATCCAGGCCCGCTACAACATCGCGCCGGAAAATATCCTCGGCCATAACGAGATCGCCCCCCAGCGCAAGCAAGACCCGGGTCCATTGTTCCCTTGGCGCCAGCTGGCCGATGCGGGCTTGATCGTGTGGCCGGACGCCAACCGTGTCGCCGCGCAACGCCTGATTTTTGAGCAGCAAGTGCCGGACGCCGTCTGGTTCCAGAAAAAGCTGGCCCAGCACGGCTATGCGACGCCGACTACGGGCGTGTTCGACGAAGCGACGCGCAATGTGCTGATCGCTTTCCAGATGAAATACCGCAACAAGCTGTTCGATGGCACGCCCGATGGTGAAACGGCGGCCCTGCTGGAAGTGCTGACGACGCCGGCCCCGGCTGTTGCAACAAAGTAGCATGGCCGTTCCAGCCCGTGACTTTTTCTTATATGCTGAACATTGACGGCCCTGGCGGCCACGGCAAGGTAAAGGAATAGCTCATGCGGTTGCGTCATATCGAAGTGTTTCACGCCATCATGCAAGTTGGCACCATCAGCGGCGCCGCCCAGGTGCTGCATATCTCGCAGCCGGCCGTGACCAAGGTCTTGCAACACTGCGAATTGCAACTGGGCATGCCGCTATTCGAGCGCGTGCGGGGCAAGCTGTACCCGAAACCCGAGGCGCACCGGCTGTTTGTCGAGACGGAAAAGCTCAACCGCGATTTATTGGGCATCCGCCGCCTGGCGGCCAGCCTGAAGGGCCATGCGGTGGAAACCATCCGCCTGGTGTCCACGCCGACGATCGCCATCAGCGTCTTGCCGTTCGCCATGACGGAGTGGCGGCGCGACTTTCCCCACACGCGTTGCCAGCTGGCCACCCACCACACTGGCGAGATCGTCAACACCTTGCGCCTCGGTGAAGCGGACCTGGCCGTGTCCCTGCAAGACCCGCGCCATCCTGGCATCGTGGCCGAGCCGCTCGCGCATGGCGTCATGACGGTGATCGCGCCCGCCGGTACCTGGCATGCGGCCGATTGCGGTACGCCCTTGACGGCGCATGGCCTGAATGGCGAACTGATCGGCCATGCCGACAACGATCCGCTGGGCGAACTGGTGGTGGCCGCCTGCGAAGCGCAGGACATTCGCCCCGTGTTTTCCACCGTGGTGCAGACCTATCAAATTGCCCGTTCCCTGGTGGAAGCGGGCGCCGGCATGGCCGTGGTCGACCCGTTTACGGCCGCCTCCGGCTCGCCCGAACGCCTGCAGCGCCGTCCCTGGGCGCCAGCTATCCCCATCCAACTGTATTTATTGACGGCGAGCCACTCGCCGCTGTCGCATGGCGCGCGGCGCCTGGCCGACAGCATCGGCGTGGCGGCGCGTAATTGCCTGGAAAGAGGAGTCTGATGTCTGTTGCAAGTTTGCAATTGGAAGCGGTTGGCAACGATCCGCAATTTCGCCACCTGAGCAGCATCGCCGGCATCGCCGTCGACTTGCGCTATGCCACGCCCGACAATTTCGTCGGCCGCGACTTATACAGCCCCATTGATTGCGCCTGGCTGCACCGCGATGCGGCCGCCGCGCTGGAGCGGGCCGTGGCGTGGCTGGCCGCGCGGCGCCCCGATCATCATTTATTGGTGCTCGACGCCTTGCGCCCGCAGCGGGTGCAGCAGCAACTGTGGGACGCGTTGCAGGGGACGGAGTTGCTCGGCTATATCGCCGAACCGTCACGCGGCTCGATCCACTCGTTCGGCATGGCACTCGACATCACCATCGTCGGGCCGGACGGACAGGAACTGGATATGGGGACAGGGTTTGACGATCTAAGTGAGCGCTCGCACCCGGCACTGGAGCTGGTTTTACTGGAAAAGGGAGAAATTACGCAGGAGCAGGTGGCACATCGCCGATTGTTGCGCGACGCCATGTTCCAGGCGGGCTTCTTCGGCATCAACAGCGAATGGTGGCATTTCGATTGCGGCGACCGGGTGCTGGTGCGCCAGACCTACACCCGGGTACTCTGATTAAAAGACCTTTAATCCCTTCAGCATCACGATCAGGATCAATACGGGCGAGACAAAGCGCAGCAGGAACAGCAGCACATGCGCCAAGGTTTGATTCTGCAACTGGCCGTGATTGCTGATCGCATCGATGAAATGCTGCTTGCCCCAGGCCCAGCCTGTAAACAAGGCAATGGCGATGCCGCCCACGGGCAGGAAGATATTCGACGAGAGAAAGTCGAACAGATCAAACATATTCAAATCGAATAACTTGAAGTCCGCCAGGGTGCTGTTACTGAGGGCGCATACGGAGCCGAGCACGGCCAGCAGCAGCATGGTCACGACGGTGGCCTTGGTGCGCGTCCAGCCGAAACGTTCATGGAAAATCACCACGGGCACTTCCATCAGCGACAACATCGCGCCCGTGGCGGCCACGGCGGCCAGGATGAAGAACACCACCATCAGAACTTGTCCCATGGGAATTTGCGAAAACACGGCAGGAATTGTGATGAACACCAGCGACGGCCCCGCACTGGGAGCGAAACCAAACGTGAACACGGCGGGGAAGATGGCGATACCGGCCAGCATCGATACGCCGAGGTCGGCCGCCATCACGCGCAAGGTGGTGACGGGGATATTCTGGTCGTCACGGAAATAGCTGCCGTAGGTCATCATCGTGCCCATGCCGACGGACAATTTAAAGAAGGCCAGGCCCATGGCCGTCAGCACGACGGAAGCCGTCAGCTTGGAAAAATCGGGACGGAACAGGAAGGCCAGGCCTTCGCCCGCTTTATCCAGCGACAGGCTGACCGCGCACAGCAGCAGCAGCAGCAGGAACAGTAGTGGCATCAGTTTCTTGGCAATCGCCTCGATGCCCTTGGTCACGCCCAGCATCAAGATGCCGCCGATAAACAGCAGCACGCCCCATTGCCACAACAGCGATTGCAAAGGATTGCTGATCAGGGAGGCGAAGGCTGCTTCCGTCACCAGTTTGTCGCTGCTGAGGATGGAACCGTCGATGGCCTTGGCGATATAGGCAAACACCCAGCCCACCACTTCCGAGTAAAACGCCACGATCAGGAAGGCGGCTACCATGCCGATGACGCCGACCAGCCACCAGGGCTTGCCCTTCGGTGCCAACTGTTCCATGGTGGAAATTGGGTTGACCTTGGCGCGGCGTCCCAGGGTGATTTCCGCGATCATCACGGGCAACCCTACTAATAAGGTGGCGAGTAAATAGATAAGCAGGAAGCCGGCGCCGCCATTGGCGCCCGTCAAGTAGGGAAATTTCCAGATATTGCCGAGACCGACTGCGGAACCGAGGGTGGCGGCGAGCACGCCGAAGCCAGTGGTAAAGCCAGCTCGTTTCAGGGTCAGGCCTGATCCTTGAGCTTGTTGTTTCATGGTGAATCTTCTATGGATGGACGCGAATGTGCGCTGAGGGGGCGAAATTGTAGCAGTTGGCCGCAAATACCCCGGAAAAGCCTTGCTACTCCCGGGGCGCTTTGCTATAGTTCGCCTCCCCAATGAGACGCACTAGTTTGCGGCACAAAAGGGACAGCCTTCAGGGGCTGGGTAGTAGAAAAGAAGGTGTTGACGATTGTGCTGAAATGCTTCATACTCTTCCTTCTTCGCAGCTGACAAACACAACGCTTTGTCGATAGCGCGAAAGCAGTACTGAATACAGTTCTTTAACAATTAACAGTCGATAAGTGTGGGCATTTGATGTAAGTGCAGCGCTGCGTAAGCAGCGTCAAACTTAAAATATCAAATGTTCACAAGAAATAATGAAATAGGCGCTACGAAAGTAGTGGCCTGTCAGTTTTTTGAGTGAGCGACCCATCAGCAATGATGGTGCCGGTAAAACGGCAAAGTAACAGAGATTAAACTGAAGAGTTTGATCCTGGCTCAGATTGAACGCTGGCGGCATGCCTTACACATGCAAGTCGAACGGCAGCACGGAGCTTGCTCTGGTG
>NZ_JAPUBU010000004.1:0-648482 GCF_030397705.1 Janthinobacterium sp. SUN100
ATGCCTGATGACCATAGCAAGTTGGTCCCACCCCTTCCCATCCCGAACAGGACCGTGAAACAACTTTGCGCCGATGATAGTGCTGCAACCAGTGTGAAAGTAGGTTATCGTCAGGCTTGTTATGCGAAAAAACCCCTTCCGGTGATCCGGTTGGGGTTTTTTTACGTCTGGCGGTTTTGTTTTGCCAACAGAAAGGCGTAAAAAAAGGCACCGCTACGCGGTGCCTTGTTCATTTGTCATAACCATTAAAAATGGTAAGCGACTTTGACATTCATGTAATTGACGCCGCTATTCGGTTTCTTGTAGCCGCCGTTCGAGAAATGCTGGATCTTCGCAGCGACTTCCCATTTGTTATTGAAGATATAGCCAACGCCGATATGGTCGCCGAACTGGAAGTGCGTCGACAGGCGGTTATCGTCGTTATCGTACAGCTTGGACAGCATGTGCACGCCAATGCCGCCTTCCGCATAGAAGCCCAGCTTGTTCGTGTTTTCAAAGCGGAACACGGGGGTAAAGCCCAAGTCCCACAGTTTTTGATGCTGGCCAGGGACATTGCGATAGCTCTTGCCATCCCAGCCACCGATGCTGGCATCCCAGTAACCGCTCAGTTGTGTGCCATTCGATACGAACCAGGCCTTATCCCAGTTCGAGGTCACGCCGGCGCGTACCATTTGTACCTTCACGCCCTTGGCATATTCGCCGTAGACGGAGTCGATCAGTTTGTCGTCAGCGGCAAAGCCGGCGTTGGCTGCCATCAGCGCGGTAATGGCAGCGATGGATTTGAGGATATTCTTCTTGAAGGACATAGAGGCTTTCATCGTAAAATTGGCCGTAAGGCTCGTCTTGTTTGCGCAGACACCCAGTTTTGCACAGTGTTCCCGCCACCCGTTTGATTTCAGAGGTTCAATTGACATTCTCTACAAAAATCGCATTTCTCGGTATCGGTCTGATGGGGGATCCGATGGTCAGGTGCCTGCTGCGCGCTGGATATTCTGTCACAATTTGGAATCGCACGCACAGCAAGGCCCAAGTCCTGCGTGAGGCAGGGGCGCAGCCCGCCGTTTCCGTGGCCGAGGCGGTCAATGACGCGGACGTGGTCATTTCGATGCTGGAAGCCGGTCCCATCGTGGCGCAGGTGCTGCAAGAGGCGCTGCCAGCCTTGCGTGCAGGGGCGCTATGGGTCGATATGAGTTCCACCAAGCAAGCAGAAGCCCAGCAATTCCATGCCACCTTGCAGGCGGCAGGCCATGCCTTCATCGATGCGCCCGTCTCGGGTGGCGTCGGCGGGGCACAGGCGGGCACCCTGGCCATCATGGCCGGCGCCAGTACCAGCGATTACGCGCGGGTTGCAGTGATTCTGTCGGCCATGGGGCGCCCGACCCTGGTGGGGCCGGCCGGCAGCGGCCAGGTCGCCAAGCTGTGCAATCAGCTGATCGTCGGCGCCACCCTGAATATCGTGGCGGAAGCGTTATTGCTGGCGCAGGCGGCCGGCGCCGATGCGAGCGCCGTACGGGCAGCGATACGTGGCGGTTTTGCCGAGAGCAAGATTCTGGAGGTGCATGGCCAGCGCATGCTGGAACGCAATTTTGTTGCCGGTGGACAGGTGAAAAGCCAGATCAAGGACATGCACAACATCCTCGCGGCAGCGGAAGCGGCCCACGTCACCTTGCCGGTGACGCAATTGGTGACGCAGCGCTATGAAACCCTCGCCGCCAGCCACCCGACGGCAGACCACGCGGCTGCCTTGCTGGCCCTGGAAGCGTTGAATCCGGGCCAGCGCCTGGGCACCGGTCCGGATAAGCTGAGCTGACTTACGTGACGGGCAGGCTCGCTTCGGCCAGCTTGACCCAAAAACTGGCGCCGATGGGCAGCAGATTGTCATTGAAGTCGTAGCTGCCATTGTGCAAGACGCACGGACCCAGGCCGTGGCCGCCATCGCGGTGCTCGCCATCGCCGTTGCCGATGAAGATATAGCAGCCAGCTTTTTCCTGCAGGAAAAACGCGAAGTCTTCCGCGCCCATGGTCGGTTCAACATTCGCGTTGACCTTGTCGGCACCGACCACGCTTTTCATCACTTCCACGGCAAACGCCGTTTCCTTCGCGTGGTTGACCAGCGGCGGGTAGTTGCGCTTGAAGTGGAAATCGACTTCCGCGCCAAAGGCGGCGGCCGTGTGCACGGCGATCTCGCGCATGCGCTCTTCGATCAGGTCCAGCACGGGCGTGGTGAAGGTGCGCACGGTGCCGACCAGGCTGGCGTCATCGGGAATCACATTGGTGGCGCTGCCCGCATGGATTTGCGTGATCGACAACACGGCCGTGTCGAGCGGACTCTTGTTGCGGGTGATGACGGTTTGCCAGCTTTGCGCGATTTGCACGGCTACCATGACGGGGTCGATGCCCTTGTGCGGCTGGGCCGCGTGCGCGCCCTTGCCTTTGACGGTGACATGGAATTCATTGCTGGACGCCATCATTGGCCCTTCCACCACGCTCAGGGTACCCGTTTCCGCGCCTGGCCAGTTGTGCATGCCGTAGATGGCATCCATGGGAAAGCGGGTAAACAAGCCGTCTTCGATCATTTCGCGCGCACCGGCGCCGCCTTCTTCCGCCGGCTGGAAGACGAGGTAGACCGTGCCATCGAAGTTGCGGTGTTGCGCCAGGTAATGGGCGGCGCCGAGCAGCATGGCCGTGTGGCCGTCGTGGCCGCAGGCGTGCATCTTGCCCGGATGGCGTGAAGCATGCTCGAAGGTATTCATTTCCTGCATCGGCAAGGCATCCATATCGGCACGCAAGCCGATGGCGCGCTTGGACGTGCCATGCTGGATGATGCCGACCACGCCAGTACGGCCCAGACCGCGTACCACGGGAATGCCCCATTCCGTCAGTTTGGCGGCGACCACGTCCGAGGTGCGCTGTTCTTCGTAGCACAGCTCGGGATGCGCGTGCAGGTCGCGGCGGATACCTTGCAGCTCGGATTGAAACGCCAAGATCGGATCAACTAGTTTCATGGGACTCTCCTGTGGATGCTGGCGCGCAGCAATGTATGGCGCGCCGGACCGCGCTTGTTTGATCAAAAACAGACGCGGCTAATAGTGCATTGTAGCCCTTGTTTGCCGGGTAAATCCAGCGCACGGACGTGCTTGCCACGGCGCCAACAGCAAGCGCGCGGAATGGTTTACAGTATCGCCTTCCCCCAACGTTTTTGGATTGCCCCATGACCACCACCCAAGTGCGCGCCGCCTGCCCGCTCGACTGCCCCGATACCTGCGCCTTGCTGGTCACCGTGACCGACGGGGTGGCAACAGCCGTCAAGGGCGATCCCGACCATCCGACTACGGCGGGCGTGCTGTGCACCAAGGTGTCGCGCTTCACGGAGCGCACCTACCATGCGGATCGGCTGCTGCATCCGCTGCGCCGCGTGGGCAAGAAGGGGGAAGGAAAGTTCGAGCGCATCAGCTGGGAAGAAGCGCTGCAGACCATCGCGGCCCGTTTGAAACCGATCGCCGCGCGCGATCCTCAGGCGATCTTGCCGTACAGCTACTGCGGCACCATGGGCCTGGTGCAGGGCGAGTCGATGTCGTCGCGTTTCTTCAACCAACTCGGTGCTTCCTTGCTGGACCGCACCATCTGCGCCTCGGCGGGCGCCACGGGCTACCGCTACACGGTGGGCGCCAGCATAGGCACGGATCTGGAACAGTTCCAGAACGCCAAGTTGATCATCATCTGGGGCGGCAACCCGATCGCCTCGAATTTGCACTTCTGGATGCGCGCGCAGGAAGCCAAGCGCAATGGCGCCACCTTGATCGCCATCGACCCCTACCGTTCGCTGACGGCGGAAAAGTGCCATCAGCACGTCGCGTTGCTGCCGGGGACCGATGCGGCCCTGGCGCTGGGTTTGATGCATGTCTTGATTGTGGAAGATTTGCTCGATCATGATTACATCGAGCGCTACACTGTTGGCTACGATGCCTTGAAACAGCGGGCCCTGGAATGGCCGCCCGAGCGGGTGGCCGAAGTGTGCGGCATCACGGCCACGGAAGTGGTTGACTTGGCGCGCCTGTACGGCCAGGCGTGCCGCTCCGGCGAGGGCGCCGCCATCCGGGCCAATTATGGCGTGCAGCGCGTGCATGGCGGCGGCATGGCCGTGCGCAATATCGCCTGCCTGCCCGCCCTGACGGGCGCCTGGCGCCATCCGGCCGGCGGCATGCAGCTGTCGAGCTCGGGTTCCTTCCCCATCAACCGCAAGGCCCTGCAGCGCCCCGATTTGCTCAAAGGCACGCCGCGCACCATCAATATGAGCACCATCGGCGACGATCTGCTGAAAACGGCGTCGCCCGAGTTTGGCCCGCAAGTCGAGGCCGTGATCGTCTACAACTCGAATCCCCTGGCCGTGGCGCCCGATTCCTCGAAAGTGGCGCAGGGTTTTGCCCGTGAAGACTTGTTTACGGTCGTGCTCGAACATTTCCAGACCGATACCGTCGACTACGCCGACATCGTGTTGCCCGCCACCACGCAGTTGGAACACGTCGATACGCATGCCACCTATGGCCACCTGTACATGATGGCGAACAATGCGGCCGTGGCGCCGTTGGGCGAAGCGAAGGCGAATACGGAAATCTTCCGCCTGCTGGCCCAATACATGGGCTTTGATGACCCGTGCTTCCAGGAAAGCGACGATGCGCTGGCGGCCAAGGCGTTCGATGCGACGGATGCGCGCGCCGTGCATTTCGACTGGGAATCGCTGAAACGCACGGGCTGGCAAAAGCTGGCCATGCCGGAAGCGCCATTTGCCGAGGGGCGTTTCCCCACGGCATCGGGCAAGTGCGAATTGTATTCGGAAGCCATGGCGCTGGCGGGCCTCGATCCCTTGCCCGCGTATATCGCGCCGCACGAATCGCTGGCCAGCAATCCCGCGCTGGCGGCCCGCTATCCGCTGGCCATGATTTCCCCGCCGGCGCGCAATTTCCTCAATTCTACCTTTGTGAACGTGAAAAGCCTGCGCGCGGCCGAAGGCGAGCCGCACCTCGATATCCATCCCGACGATGGCGCCGCGCGCGGCATCGTGGCCGGCGACATGGTGCGCATATTTAATGACCGCGGCAGCTTTGTGGCCAAGGCCAGGGTGACGGACAAGGCGCGACGGGGCCTGGTCGTGGGCTTGTCCGTGTGGTGGAAGAAACTCGCCAGCGACGGCAAGAACGCCAACGAAGTGACCAGCCAGCGCCTGACGGACATGGGCCGCGCGCCGACCTTCTACGATACGCTGGTCGAAGTGGAAAAGGCTGCCTGACCATGGCGCGCTGGCCGGCCCGCTTGCTCGTCGGCACGGTATGCCTGCTGCTGGGCGGCTGCACGCAGTTGCGCTACTACACGCAAGCGGCGCAGGGGCAATATGCCCTGTGGTCCGGCGCGCGCCCTATCGGCGACTGGCTCGATGATCCGGCTACCGAGCCGCGCCTGAAAGTGCGTCTGGCCAAGGCGCAGCAAATCCGCCGCTTTGCCGTCAGCGAGCTGGACTTGCCCGACAATGGCAGCTACAAGAACTATGCGGCGCTGCGGCGCCCGTTTGTGCTGTGGAACGTGGTGGCCACGCCGGAATTGTCGCTGCAGCCGCTGCAATGGTGTTTTCCCATCGCCGGCTGCGTCAGCTATCGCGGCTATTACAGCAAGGAGGAGGCGCTCGCGTATGCCGACGAGTTGCGAGCCCAGCATTACGACGTCCAGGTGGGTGGCGTGCCCGCGTATTCCACCCTGGGCTGGTTCGACGATCCCCTGCTGTCGACCTTTATTCACTACAACGATGCGGAACTGGCGCGCCTGATCTTCCATGAGCTGGCGCACCAGGTGGTGTACGTGCCTGGCGACTCGGCCTTCAACGAGTCGTTTGCCAGTGCCGTGGAAGAGGCGGGCGTGCAGCGTTGGCTGGCGCGCGAGGGCAACGACAGCATGCGCGCGGCGTATGCCCAGTATGCGGCGCGGCGGCAGGATTTCCTGGCCTTGCTATTGAAATACCGGGGCGAACTGGAGTCCGTGTATGCGAGCGACGCCAGCGATGCGGACAAGCGCGCGCGCAAGGCGCAGGTATTTGCGGCATTGCAAGAAGCGTATCAGGTCCTGAAGAAAAACTGGGGTGGTTTTGCCGGTTACGACCGCTGGTTCGAGCAGCCATTGAGCAATGCGCACCTGGCTTCCGTGTCTACCTACAATGAATTTTTGCCGGCCTTCAAAAAATTGCTGGAAGAAAAAAAGAACTTTCGTGCTTTTTATGCTGCAGTGCACACAATGGCCCAGATCAAGAAGCCTGAGCGCAGGCAGGCGCTGGAACAATTGTCCAGCCCGTGACCCGTAAAGATTGTCTC
Organism: Janthinobacterium sp. SUN100; assembly: GCF_030397705.1. Lineage (NCBI taxonomy): Bacteria > Pseudomonadati > Pseudomonadota > Betaproteobacteria > Burkholderiales > Oxalobacteraceae > Janthinobacterium > Janthinobacterium sp. SUN100. Next base: position 6,357 of record NZ_JAPUBU010000004.1, read on the forward strand.
GGACGTCAAGGCGAACGATCCTGCAACAGCGTATTTATCATGTTGCAGTGCAGCACAAAATACCCCTAGAGTTGCCGCTCGAATACTGTTGAAAGCGCTTGCATGGAAGCCCGGCGCCCGATAGCATCGCATTAGTAGCATAGAGCAATTGCTCGTCAGAATGCTCAAACTGACTGCAGGACGACAGAATCCGCAGCAATGATCCGCGCCGGCAGGGTGCGCCGGCTCCCCCACGATTATTCGAGACAAGAGGCACAGGATGGAAAAAATTTGGCTGAAGTCGTATCCTCCCGGCGTCCCCGCCGACATCGATCCTGATCAATATCGTTCGCTGGTGCATTTGCTGGAAGAAGCGTTTCAGAAATATGCGGATCGCAATGCCTATGTCTGCATGGACAAATTCCTCACCTATGCCGAACTCGACACCTATTCGCGCCAACTGGGCGCCTGGCTGCAAAGCCGCGGCCTGAAGAAGGGCGCGCGTGTGGCCCTGATGATGCCGAACGTGCTGCAGTATCCGGTGGCGATCGCCGCCGTCCTGCGCGCCGGCTACACGGTGGTCAACGTCAACCCTTTATATACGCCGCGCGAACTCGAGCATCAGCTCAATGATTCGGGCAGCGAAGCCATCATCGTGCTGGAAAACTTCGCCCATACGCTGGAACAGGTGCTGGGCAAGACGGCCGTCAAGCACGTCGTCGTCGCCAGCATGGGCGAAATGCTGGGCGGCTTGAAGGGCATGATCGTCAATTTTGTCGTGCGCAACGTCAAGAAGATGGTGCCCGCGTATTCCTTGCCGAACGCCATGCGCTTCAAGCAGGCGCTGGCGCTGGGCAGCCGCATGAAACTCACGCCCGTCGAGCTGAGCGTCAATGACGCTGCCTTCCTGCAATACACGGGCGGTACGACGGGCGTGTCGAAAGGCGCGACCTTGAGCCACCGCAATGTGATCGCCAATGTGCTGCAGAGCGAAGCGTGGTCGGGCGCGGCGCTCGACCAGAACAGCAAGGAACAGATGATCGTCGTCTGCGCCTTGCCGCTGTACCATATCTTTGCGCTGACGGCGTGCGCGATGTGGGGCACGCGGGTGGGCGCCCTGAATATCCTGATCCCGAATCCGCGCGATATTCCGGGCCTGATCAAGGAACTGGGCAAGTACAAATTCAACCTGCTGCCAGCGGTCAATACCTTGTATAACGCACTGGTGAACCACCCCGATTTCGCCAAGCTCGATTTCTCGGGCTTGAAGATCGCCAATGGCGGCGGCATGGCGGTGCAGCAAGCCGTCAACGACAAGTGGCTGCAAGTGACGGGCGTGTCCATCATCGAAGGCTATGGCTTGTCGGAAACATCGCCCGTCGCCACCTGCAACCGCGCCGACAGCACGGCGTTTTCCGGCACCATCGGCTTGCCCGTGCCCTCGACCGACATCGCCATCCTCGACGATGACGGCAAGGAAGTGCCGCTGGGCCAGACGGGCGAAATCGCCATCCGCGGCCCGCAAGTGATGAGCGGCTACTGGAACCGTCCCGACGAGACGGCCAAGGTCATGACACCCGATGGCTACTTCAAGTCGGGCGACGTGGGCATCATGGACGAGCGCGGCTACGTGAAGATCGTGGACCGCAAGAAAGACATGATTCTCGTTTCCGGCTTCAATGTGTATCCGAACGAAGTCGAAGCCGTCATCGCGGCCCATCCTGGCGTACTCGAGTGCGCCTGCGTGGGCGTGCCGGACGAACACTCGGGCGAAGCCGTGAAAGTGTTTGTCGTGCGCAAGGATCCGAACCTGACCCAGGCAGTGCTGGCCGCGTACTGCAAGGAACAATTCACGGGTTACAAGCGGCCGAAATACATCGAGTTCCGCGATGAACTGCCGAAGACCAACGTCGGCAAGATTTTGCGTCGCGCTCTGCGTGACGAAACAAAGATAGCAGCATAAACAGTGTGGGATGCGCCAGGAGGCGCGTCCCTATTACAGATAAAGATGAGGCGAGATGGACAAGATTTGGTTGAAGTCGTACCCGGACAGCGTTCCCGCAGAGATTGATTGCACGCAATACCGTTCCGTCACGCATTTGCTGGAAGAGTCGTTCCAGAAATATGCGGACCGCAACGCCTTCGTGTGCATGGATAAATTCCTCACCTACCGCGAGCTTGACCAGCTGTCGCAACAGATGGGCGCCTGGCTGCAAAGCAAGGGCCTGCAAGCGGGCGCGCGCGTGGCGATCATGTTGCCGAACGTGTTGCAGTATCCGGTGGCCATGGCGGCGATCTTGCGCGCCGGCTACACCGTGGTGAACGTCAATCCGCTGTACACGCCGCGCGAATTACAGCACCAGCTGATCGATTCGGGCAGCGAAGCGATCATCGTGCTGGAAAACTTCGCCACCACGGTGGAACAGGTATTGCCGCATACCCAGGTCAAGCATGTGATCGTCGCCACCATGGGCGACTTGCTCGGTGGCTTGAAGGGCACCATCGTCAACTTCGTCGTGCGCAAGATCAAGAAAATGGTGCCCGCGTTTTCCTTGCCGGGCGCCATCAGCTTCAACAAGATGCTGGCCGAGGGTGCCCGTTTGACCTTGACGCCGGTACAGCAGGGACATGACGATATCGTCTTCCTGCAGTACACGGGCGGCACGACAGGCGTGTCGAAAGGCGCGATGTTGTTGCACCGTAACGTGATCGCCAACGTGCTGCAAAACGAGGCGTGGATGTCGCCCGTGATGACCAAGGAAATGCGCGCCACCTCGATGGGCTTCATGTGTGCCTTGCCCCTGTATCACATCTATTCGCTGACGGTCAGCGCCCTGATGGGCATGCGCCTGGGCGGCATGAGCGTGCTGATCCCCAACCCGCGCGACATCCCCGGTTTCGTCAAGGAGTTGTCCAAGCACAAGATCGTCGTCTTCCCGGCAGTTAATACTCTGTATAACGCGCTGCTGAACAATGCCGACTTCGCCAAGCTCGATTTTTCCAGCTATAAAGTGTGCAATGGCGGCGGCATGGCCTTGCAGCGCAATGTGGCCGAACGCTGGCTGAAATTGACGGGTTGCCCGCTGATCGAAGGCTATGGCATGTCGGAAACGTCGCCTGTGGTGACGGGTAACCGTGTCGACATCACGGAATTCACGGGCACCATCGGCTTGCCTTTCCCGTCGACGGAAGTGGCGATTTTGAACGACGATGGCGTGGAAGTGCCGCTGGGCGAACCGGGCGAAATCGCCGTGCGTGGCCCGCAAGTGATGGCGGGATACTGGCAGCGTCCGGACGAGACGGCCAAGTCGATGACGGCCGACGGCTATTTCAAGACGGGCGACGTGGGCGTCATGGATGAGCGCGGCTACGTGAAGATCGTGGACCGCAAGAAAGACATGATCATCGTTTCCGGCTTCAATGTGTATCCGAACGAAGTGGAAGATGTGGTTGCGTCGTGCCCGGGCGTGCTGGAATGCGCCTGCATCGGCGTGCCGGATGCCAACTCGGGCGAAGCCGTGAAAGTGTTTGTCGTGCGCAAGGATCCGAACCTGACGGTGGAACAGATCCGCGAGCATTGCAAGCATGAGTTGACGGCGTACAAGAAGCCGAAATACATCGAGTTCCGCGATGAATTGCCGAAAACCAATGTCGGCAAGATCTTGCGCCGTCAATTGCGCGACGAAAAGAAAGCGGCTTAACTCGCCGCCAGGGCTGTGTCCGCCGCCACGGCTTGCCGTGGCCGGGCGGGCAAGCCGAAGCAGGGACGCAGCCAGCTCACCTTGCTGATCAGCAGCGACGTCCCCAGCCAGCAGGTCGCCACCGTGCCTGCCAAGATCAGCAGCGGCTCGAGCACGGGGCCCAGCTGCAACGGCACCAGCCAGTAGGCCAGCAGCACGATCGCGCTCTGGTGCAATATGTACCAGGGAAAGACGGCCTGGCGCGCCCATGGCAGCCAGGCAAACGGTTTATTCAGCAAGGTGTGCGACCAGCCCAGGATGGCGCAGATGGCCAGCCACATGTACAGGTTGCGCATGGGCCAGGAGCCAAACGAGGCCCAGGTCAGCAGGTTTTCCGAAGCCACCAGGTCAAAACCAAGATACACGGCAAACGCGCAGGGTGCCAGCAGCAGCGCCTGCCAGCGCAAGCGCGCCAGTTCCTGCCACACTCCCTTGTCATTGCCCAGCCACCAGCCATACAGATACATGGTGAAATAGATGGCGTGCGCGTACCAATCCTTGAGCAGCGCATGGGTTTCCGGATAGCGCAGCTTCAGGAAGACCGTTGCCGCCAGCGTTGGCAGGGCGGGCAGGACCAGCAGACGCCAGCCGCGCAGGCCCGCAAACAGCGGTCTTGCCTTGGCCAGCAGCGGCTGCAAGGTCACCAGCACGATGGTGTACAGCAACAGATACACCAGATACCACAGATGGTTCCACGTAAAACTGGTTTTCCAGCCCGTAAATGCGCCGGCCGGCCAGGCGTAGCCGCCAAAGTAATGCAGCAGGAATGGTCCATAGCCAGGCTCGACCAGACCGTTGCTGACGCCCTCGCAATACGGTTGCACGGGGATCACCACCAGCACGCCAAACAGCAAGGGCAGCAACAGGCGCTTGACCCGGCGCCACAGGAACGCACCGCTGGACGCCTGCGTCATCATGGCGCAGGACACGCCGGAAATAAGGAACACGATTTCCATGCGCCACCGGTTGATAAAGACCATGGGAAAGTTCAATGTTTCCGTCAAGTAAGTACTTTTCATGTGGAAGGCGGCGCCATCCAGGTACAGCATGGCCGTGTGGTAGACGATCAGCAGGCTGAAGACAAGAAAGCGCAAGGCATCGATATCGTAACGGCGGGAATCTGTGGTCATGGTCGTGGGGTCCGTCGGTCAGGGAATGCCCCAGCATAGGCAGGCCGCACGGGGCGAACCAGCGAAAAGTGATCAATCGCGGGCTGTTTGTGACGAGCGGTGGCGCTGGGACGGCTTTGGGACCTTACAATCATGCAACTTATTCACTGTCCGCCACCATGCGCCTCTCTTCCACCGATTTGTTGCAACGATATCAACGCTGGCGCCAGATCGCCGAGCCAGCTTTCTGGATCGTCCTGTATCTGCTGCAAACGTCGCTCAACTGCTGGATCAGCTGGGCCGACCGCGTGCGCGCCGGGCTCGATACGCCCTTCTGGGAAGTGGCCGTGTGGGAGTGGAGCAGCAACCTGGTGCTGCTGGCGCTGGTACCGGTGGTGATCCTGGCTAACCAGTTTCGTCCCTTGCACCTGGTTTTCCAGCGCCAGAACCTGCGCTGGCACCTGGCCGCGTCGCTGGTCTACAGCCTCGTGCATGTGCTGGCCATGGTGGCCTTGCGCAAACTGGCTTACTGGAGCGCCGGCAGCGACTACGATTTCGGTAACTGGTGGCGCGAGTTGCCGTATGAATATGTCAAGGATGTGCGTACTTACTTCTCCATTTTATTGTTCACGGGCTTTTACCAGTTGCTGTTGATGCGCTGGCAAGGCGAGGCGACCCTGCTGGGCGAACCCGATGAAGGGCCTGCCGTGGAACCGGTGCAGCAGCCGGAACGCTTTCTGGTGCGCAAGCTGGGCAAGGATTTTCTGCTGCCGGCCTTTGAGATCGAGTGGATACAGGCGTGGGGCAATTATGTGAATCTGCATGTGCGCGGCCACGACTATCCGCTGCGCTCGACCATGGCCGCCATCGAGCGCCGCCTCGACGGCAAGCGCTTCCTGCGCGTGCACCGCAGTTACATCGTCAACCTCGACTTTGTGCGGAGCATCGTGCCGCTGGAATCGGGCGATGCGCGCGCGGTGCTGTCCACGGGTGGCGAAGTACCCGTCAGCCGGCGCTACCGCGACGCCTTGAAATGCATAGGCTAGATGCGTTGTACGCCAGCCTTGCCGTCCTGGACGGTGAAACTGGCCAGTGTCGCGATGGCCGACGCGCTGTCGCGCACGTTTTCCAGGCCCTGGAACAGGGCCGTGGTTTTCTCCGGCGTGATGTCCAGCAACATATACCCGCGCTTGTCGCTGCGTCCGTAGCGGATGTGCGGGTTCATCGCCACGTACTGCTCCGTGCGTGCCTGCGGGCGGGAACTCGACGTGATTGAGGTACCGCAAAACTCGGTGGCCAGCACGGGATTATCCTTGCCGGTAGGGCGCATGGCGTTGCGGCTCAGTTCCGTGGCATAAAAGGTGTGCACGTCGCCCGACAGTACCAGCGGGTTGCTGGCCTTGCTGCTGCGCAAGGCGTCGAGCAAGTGCTGGCGCGCCATCGGATAGCCATCCCAGCCATCGGTCCAGATGCGTTCGTCGCCGGGCCGCAGGATGGGCACCTGGCTCGATTGCGCCATCAGGGTTTGCTGGGCCAAAATGTTCCAGCGCGCGGGAGAATCATCGAGGCCGGCTTGCAGCCAGCGCTGCTGTTCTGCGCCCAGCATCGTGCGTTCGGGCTTGCGCAAGTCGGGACAGTTGCGCGTGGTGACGGAATTCGAGCCGCCGCGGCCCGGCTTGGCGCACGCATGGTAGGCGCGGTATTGCCGGTCGTCCAGCACGTGAAAGCGCGCCAGGCGGCCCCAGTCATAGCGCTGGTAGATGCGCATGTCGACAAAACCCCGCCGGCCCAGCGGCAGCAGGCGCAGCGGCATGTGTTCATAAAATGCCTGGTAGGCGGCCGCGCGGCGCTGCAAAAAGGCAGGCGTGAGCAATTCGTCGCGGTCATTGCCGTAATCGTTGGCCACTTCATGGTCGTCCCAGGTGACGATCCACGGCGCGGCCAGGTGCGCGCCCTGCAAGTCGTGGTCGCTCTTGTATTGCGCGTAGCGGGCGCGATAGTCGTCCAGAGTAAAACTTTCATGCGTGCGCACGGCCCGGCTCGGGTGCTGCAGCTGGTATGGACCCCATTCGTAGATGTAGTCGCCAAGGAAGGCCACCAGGTCGGGCGCGGCGGCGGCGATGTGCCGGTGCGCCGCGTAGGCGCCGAATTCCCAATGCTGGCACGAGGCGACGGCCAGTTTCAGCGAAGAAGGCATGGCGCCGGGCTCGGGCGCCGTGCGCGTGCGGCCCACGGGGCTGACGGCGTCGCCCAGCATGAAGCGGTACCAGTACCAGCGTCCGGGCGCCAGGCCGCCCACATCGACGTGCACGCTGTGCGCGAGGGCGGGCGTGGCCGTGGCTTGCCCCTTGGCGGCGATGCGCCGGAAGGCCTCGTCGTCCGCCACTTCCCAGCGCACGTTCAGGGCGATGGCGGGCGTGGCGCTGGCATGCAGCGGGTCGTAGCAGATGCGCGTCCACAGCACGACGGCGTCCGACAAGGGCGAGCCGGAGGCGACGCCGAGCGCAAATGGGTAGCCGGCGCCATTCAGGCGCGTGGCGGCGCTCGCGCTGGAACCGGACAGCACGCTGCCGGCGGCGGCCAGCGCACCGATGCGGGCGGCGCTCTGCAGGAAGATGCGGCGCTGGCTATCCATGCCGTCTGAAAATAAAACGTGGGATTAATGTAACAGCGACAATCAAGGCGACAGCAAGGTCTCGATCGGCGGCACTTTGCGCGGTTTGCGGTCGGAGTCCGTCGCCACGTAGATCAGGGTTGCTTCCGTGACTTTCACGATGCATGCCTGCAGGCGGTTGCGTTCGGCATACACCTCGACATTGACGGTGATCGAGGTATTGCCAACCTTGACGATGTCGGCGTAGAAGGAGAGCAGATCGCCGACGAAGACGGGGTTTTTGAAGACGAAGGAATTGACGGCGATGGTGGCGACACGGCCGTTGGCGCGCCGCGTGGCCGGCAGGGAACCGGCGATATCGACCTGCGCCATGATCCAGCCGCCGAACACGTCGCCGTACACATTGGCGTCGGACGGCGCTGGCATCATGCGCAATTCCGGCATTTTTCCGGCGGGCAGGCCGGAGGCGAGGCAGTTGTCGGGACGGTCGGGGGAGGTGCTCATCTTTTATTCTCATGAAAGGCTACAATTGCCCCGATTGAACCATAAAAAGCCGACCTTCGCCATGCGCCGTTCCCAGACTCCCCCTCCGCCCCGCTCGCCAGCCTCCGCCAGCCACAGCGATTTCGCCACCATCAAGACCTTGCTGCCGTATCTGTGGGTCTACAAATGGCGGGTGCTGCTGGCGCTGCTATGCCTGGTGGGCGCCAAGCTGGCCAACGTGGGCGTGCCCCTGATCCTGAAAAAACTCGTCGATGCCATGACGATCACGGCTGCCCATCCGCAAGCGCTGCTGGTGTTGCCGGTCGGCTTGCTGGTGGCGTATGGCTTGCTGCGCCTGTCGACCACCCTGTTTACGGAATTGCGCGAATTCCTGTTCGCGCGGGTCACACAGCGGGCCGTGCGCACCATCGCCCTGCAAGTGTTCCGCCACCTGCATGCCTTGTCCCTGCGCTTTCACTTGAACCGGCAAACGGGCGGCATGACGCGCGATATCGAGCGGGGCACGCGCAGCGTCGGCTCGCTCATTTCCTATACCTTGTTCAACATCCTGCCGACCCTGGTGGAAATCACCCTCGTGCTCGGCTACTTGGTCTTGCACTACGACATCTGGTTCACCGTGATCACGGCAGTGGCGCTGGTGTCCTATATCGCGTTTACCGTGCTGGTGACGAACTGGCGCACGCATTTCCGCCGCACCATGAACGACCTTGATTCCAAGGCAAATACCAAGGCCATCGATTCGTTGATCAACTATGAAACCGTCAAGTATTTCGGCAACGAGGATTACGAGGCGAAGCGCTACGACGAGGGTTTGCAGCGCTATGAATCGGCGGCCGTGAAATCGCAGACTTCCTTGTCCCTGCTCAATACGGGCCAGTCGCTGATCATCGCCACGGCTGTTACCCTGATTCTGTGGCGCGCCACGGTGGGTGTCATCAACGGCACGATGACTTTGGGCGACCTGGTGCTGGTGAACGCCTTCATGATCCAGCTGTACATTCCCCTCAATTTCCTGGGCGTCATTTACCGCGAAATCAAGCAAAGTCTGGCCGACATGGAGCGTTTGTTTTCCTTGCTGAACGAGAACCGCGAAATCGCCGATACGCCGGAAGCCAAGCCGCTCGTCACGCGGGGCGCGGCCGTGCGCTTTGCGCATGTGGATTTCAGCTATGAAGCCAAGCGGCAAATCCTGTTCGACGTGGATTTCCAGATTCCCGCCGGCACCACGACGGCCGTGGTGGGGCATAGCGGCTCGGGCAAGTCGACCCTGTCGCGTTTGCTGTTCCGTTTCTATGAAGTCGATGGCGGCGGCATCACCATCGATGGCCAGGACTTGCGCGCCATCACGCAGGATTCCCTGCGCGCAGCCATCGGCATCGTGCCGCAGGATACAGTGCTGTTCAACGACACCATCGAATACAACATCGCCTACGGCAAGCCGGGCGCCAGCAAGGAAGCCATCGTGGCGGCAGCCAAAGCGGCGTCGATCCATGATTTTATTGAAAGCTTGCCAGATGGCTACAACTCCATGGTGGGCGAGCGAGGGCTAAAACTGTCGGGCGGCGAAAAGCAGCGCGTGGCTATCGCCCGCACCTTGCTGAAAGACCCGGCTATCCTGATCTTCGACGAAGCCACGTCGGCGCTCGACTCCAAGGCCGAGCAGGCGATCCAGTCTCAGCTGAAGGACATCGCCAAAAACCGCACCACCCTGGTCATTGCGCACCGCCTGTCGACGGTGGCGGATGCCCAGCAAATCCTGGTGCTCGACCATGGCCGCATCGTCGAGCGGGGCACGCATCCGCAATTGCTGGCGCTTGATGGCCTGTACGCGCAGATGTGGCAACGCCAGCAGGCAAATATGGACGACGAGGCGCAAGAGGACGAGTTGGCGGGGCTGGCGCCGGCAAAATAAATCGGGAAGGCGAAATCAGTAGGAAAAATGCTACAGCCGCGCCGATTCAGGCGCGCGTATAGCGCCTATTTGCGGGCAATCGCAGAAAACGGCTAGTCCAGCGCTGAAAATGAAATAAAATTAATTCCATTGGTGGCGTCTGCACCACAGTTGTTTCGTTCGGAGTCCATCCGGTTTGTCCGCCCAGGAGAATTTATGAAATTGACCAAAATCATCGCCACGCTGCTCAGCGTCGGTGTCATCAGCAGCATGTCGCCAGTCCAGGCTCAGGAATTGACCGGCACCTTGGCCAAGATCAAGAAAGCCGGTTCCGTCACCCTTGGCGTGCGCGACGGCTCCGTGCCTTTCTCCTATCTCGATGACAAGCAGCAATACCAGGGTTATTCGATCGACCTGTGCATGAAAGTTGTCACGGCCCTGCAAAAGCACCTGGGCCTGAGCGAACTGAAAGTGGTGATGAGCCCCGTCACGTCGGCCAACCGCATCCCGCTGATGGCCAACGGCACCATCGACCTCGAATGCGGCTCGACGACGAATAACCTGGAACGCCAGCAGCAGGTGGCATTCGCCCCCACCATGTTCGTCATCGGCAACCGCGTGCTGTCGAAAAAAACCTCGAATATCAAGACCCTGGAAGACTTGCGCGGCAAGACCCTGGTCGCCACGGCCGGCACGTCGACCATCAAGCAGATGACCATCCTGAACAAGGAAAAAAACCTGGGCATGACGATTGCCGTCGGCAAGGACCACCCTGAATCGTTCCTGATGCTGGAAACGGGCCGCGCGGTGGCCGAAGCCAATGATGATATCCTGCTGGCATCGCAAGTGGCCAACTCGAAAAACCCGAACGACTACGAAATCACGAAGGAAGCGCTGTCGGTCGAGCCGTACGGCATCATGCTGCGCAAGGGCGATCCCGCCTTCAAGAAAGTGGTCGATGACGCGCTGATCCGCCTGTACAAGAGCGACGATATCAACCGCATCTACGCGAAATGGTTTACCTCGCCGATCCCGCCGAAAAACATCAACCTGAAATTTCCCATGCCGCCGCAATTGAAGGCGGTCTTCACGAATCCGACCGATTCGGGCGACCCGGCTGCGTATGCGGCCGTACCGGAAGCGCAGAAGACCTCGGACAAACGGAAAAAATAACAAGAGTGCGTAACAAATCGGGGGGCGCAAGCCTCCCGTTTTATTTACGGGACGGGTGGCGGACAAGCCGCTTTCCTTGAGCTGCATGGAAGGATGATCATGAATTACAACTGGAATTGGCGCATTTTCTGGGAGATTTCTCCCGATGGCGTGGGCACGTACATGGACACCCTGTGGTCTGGCCTCGTCTGGACCCTGGCCACGGCCGGTGCGGCGTGGATCATGGCGCTGATATTGGGCCTGGTGATCGGCACCATCCGCACCCTGCCGAACAAATGGCTGGTGGGCGTGGCCAATGCCTACGTCGAATTGTTCCGCAACGTGCCGCTGCTGGTGCAGATGTTCCTCTGGTATTTCGTCATGCCGGAGCTGCTGCCGCCTGACCTGGGTGCCTGGGTCAAGTCGCTGCCGAATACGCCGTTCGTCACGGCCGTGCTGTGCCTGGGATTCTTTACTTCGTCGCGCGTGGCCGTGCAGGTAACGACGGGCATCGAGGCGCTGCCGCGCGGGCAGAAACTGGCCGGCACGGCGCTGGGCCTGACCCTGCCGCAAACCTACCGCTTCATTTTGCTGCCGATGGCCGCGCGCGTCATCATGCCGCCGCTGACCAGCGAATTTTTGAACATCATCAAGAACAGTTCCGTGGCGCTGACCATCGGCCTGATCGAACTGACGGCCAGCGCGCGCGCCATCCAGGAGTTTTCCTTCCAGGTGTTCGAGGCGTTTTCGGCCGCCACCATCATCTACGTCGTCGTCAACCTGCTGGTGGTGGTGCTGATGCACCTGATCGAAAAAAAGGTCGCCATCCCGGGCTTCATCGTCGCCGGCGCCAAGACGGGAGGACATTGACATGTTCGGTAATTTCGACTTCGATGTCATCTCCCGCTCGTGGGTCTACCTGTTCCAGACCGGCATGGTCTTCACCCTGAAACTGACGGCGCTGGCTATGGTCGGCGGCATCGTGCTGGGCACCCTGCTGGCGCTGATGCGCCTGTCCGGCAACCGCATCGTTTCGGGCGTGGCATCGAGCTACGTCAACCTGATACGTTCGATCCCGCTGGTGCTGGTGATCTTCTGGTTCTACTTTCTGGTGCCGTACATCGCCGCCTGGGTCATCGGCGCGAACGAGCCCGTGAAAGTGGGCGCGTTTTCTTCCGCGCTGATCACCTTCATCATGTTCGAGGCGGCCTATTATTGCGAGATCATGCGCAGCGGCATACAGTCGATCCCGCGTGGCCAGGTGTGGGCCGGCCAGGCGTTGGGCATGAACTACCGGCAAACCATGGGCAGCATCGTGCTGCCGCAAGCGTTCCGCAACATGATCCCCGTGCTGCTGACGCAAACCATCGTGCTGTTCCAGGACGTGTCGCTCGTGTACGTGCTGTCGATTCCCGATTTTGTCGGCGCCGCCTCGAAGATCGCCCAGCGCGACGGCCGCCTGGTGGAGATGTACGTGTTTGTCGCCGTCGTGTATTTCGTGCTGTGCTATGCCTTGTCGTTCCTGGTAAAACGCCTGCAGAAACGCGTCGCCATCATTCGCTAACCGTAAAAGAAAGAACAAGATGATTGAACTCAATAACGTCAGCAAATGGTATGGCCAGTTCCAGGTACTCACCGACTGCACCACCAATGTCGCCAAGGGCGACGTGATGGTCATTTGCGGCCCTTCCGGCTCCGGCAAGTCGACCCTGATCAAGACCGTCAACGGCCTCGAGCCGATCCAGCAGGGGCAGATCATCGTCGACGGCATCAGCGTCAACGATCCGAAAACGAATTTGTCGAAACTGCGCGCGCGCATCGGCATGGTGTTCCAGAATTTCGAGCTGTTTCCGCATTTGTCGATCCGCGAAAACCTCACCATCGGCCAGATCAAGGTGCTGGGCCGCAGCGTCGACGAAGCCAATGTCAAGGGCTTGAAATACCTGGACCGCGTGGGCCTGCTGTCGCAGCAGGATAAATTCCCGGGCCAGCTGTCGGGCGGCCAGCAGCAGCGCGTGGCGATCGCCCGCGCGCTGTCGATGGACCCGATCGCCATGCTGTTCGACGAACCCACGTCGGCGCTGGACCCCGAAATGATCAACGAAGTGCTCGACGTGATGGTGGGCCTGGCACAGGAAGGCATGACGATGATGGTCGTCACGCACGAAATGGGCTTTGCCAAGCGTGTGGCCAACCGCATCGTCTTCATGGATCAGGGCAAGATCATCGAAGATTGCAGCAAGGATGACTTCTTCAACACGACGCGCTCGGACCGCGCGCGCGACTTCCTCGCCAAGATCATCCATTAATATTTTTTGGAAGTTGAGTACGAATGCCTGTCATGAAACAAATAGCCGGCGCCATGCTGGCGCTGGGCCTGCTCGCCCATGCCCACGCGGCCGACAAGATCGCCGTTGACATCGCCCTGCGCGACGCCACCCTGATCGACGTTGCTGGCGGTCGCGCCGTCAACGGCAAGACCGTGCTGCTCAAGGGTGACAGCATCGTCGCCGTCGTCGACGACGCGCAGTTGCGCAGCTACGCGCCGAAGCAGACCATCCGCCTGCCCGGCAAATACCTGATGCCGGGCCTGTGGGACACGCATGTGCACTTTGGCGGCGGCCCCGAGCTGATCGACGAGAACAAGCAGTTGCTGCCCCTGTACCTGGCGCACGGCATCACCACGGTGCGCGACTGCTCGGGCGACTTGCCCGACACGGTGCTGGCATGGCGCCGACAGATCAACGCAGGTCAGTTGCAAGGGCCGACCATCTTCACGTCGGGCGCCAAGCTCGAAGGCATCAAGCCGTTGTGGAAGGGCACCATCGAAGTGGGCACGCCGCAGGAAGTCACGCGCGCGCTCGACGGCCTGCAGGCGCAGCAAGTGGACTTCGTGAAGATCACGGAAAACACGCTGAAGCCTGAGCTGTACCTGGAAGCGCTGCGCCAGGCGCGCGAACGGGGCATGCGCACCTCGGGCCATATCCCTGTGCAGCTCACATTGGAGCAGATGGCCGATGCGGGCCTGGGCACGATCGAACATCAATCGTATTTGCTGCGCGCCACCACGCCGCGCGAGCAGGAGCTGACGGACAAGGTGGCCGCCGGCGCGATGACGGGCAAGGAAGCCATGCACGCAAGCGTGCAAAGCTACGACGAGCCGACGGCGCGCAAGGCCTTCAGCTACCTGGCCGCGCGCGGCACGGCCATCGTGCCTACCCTGTGGGGTTCGCGCGTGACGGCTTACCTGGACCGCGAAGACCACACGCACGATCCGGCCCTGCAATACATCGGCAAGGGCTTGCGCGCCACCTACGACTGGCGCGTGCAGCGCGCCGCCAAGGATGGCCCGGAAGCCATCGCCCAGCGCCACACGCAGTTCGAGCAATCGGCAAAGCTGCTGCCGATCTTGCAGCAGCAGGGCGTGAGCATCATCGCCGGCACGGATGCGGGCTTTTTGAATTCCTTCGACTACCCGGGCCAGGCCTTGCACGATGAAATCGGCCTGTACGTGCAGTATGGCTTGACGCCGCAGCAAGCCTTGCAGGCTGCCGTCATCAACGGTCCCCGCTTCCTGGGCAAGCTGGATCGATATGGCAGCGTGGCGGCAGGCAAGGCGGCCGACCTGCTGGTTCTCGACGCGAATCCGCTGCAGGACATCGGCGCCACGCGCCAGATCCGCCTGGTGGTCAGTCGTGGTCGGGTGTACGACCGCGCCGCGCTGGACTGGATGCTGGCCGATATCCGCGCCTGGGTGGCGAAGCAGGAGCTGGTACCGGCCAAGTCCTGATTCGCATGTGATCCTGCGGTTGAAAACGGCCGGTGCTTACCGACCGTTTTGTTGTCTGCTAGGCCGGGGCACCGGCTTCCCCAGCCTGTGCTGCAGCCTCGCGGCTGGTAAAATGGCGCTATTCGCAATGACCGCCTGAGAGCAGCCGCCATGTCCACACTCGATCACACCCCAGCCTCCATCACCATCACCCGTCCGGATGACTGGCATTTGCATCTGCGCGATGGCGCCGTCATGGCCAGCGTGCTGCCGCACAGCGCGCGCCAGTTCGGCCGCGCCATCGTCATGCCGAACCTGAAACCGCCCGTCACCACCACGGCCGATGCCGCCGCTTATCGCGAGCGCATCCTGGCCGCCGTGCCGCAAGGCGTGAACTTCGATCCGCTGATGGTGCTGTACCTGACGAACAACACCTCGCCCGACGAAATCCGCCGCGCGCAGGACAGCGGCATCGTGCAGGCTGTCAAACTGTATCCGGCCGGCGCTACGACGAATTCCGACCTGGGCGTGACGGATTTGAAGAATTGCTACAAGGTGCTCGAAGTGATGCAGGAAGTGGGCATGCCCTTTCTCGTGCACGGCGAAGTGACGGATCCGGAAATCGATATTTTCGACCGCGAAGCCGTCTTCATCGAGCGCGTGATGCGTCCGCTGCGCAGCGCCTTCCCGGCCCTGTCCGTCGTGTTCGAACACATCACCACCAAGGATGCGGCGCAGTATGTGGCCGAAGCGGAAGGCCCCATCGCCGCCACCATCACGGCGCACCATTTGCTGTACAACCGCAACGAGATTTTCAAGGGCGGCATCCGCCCGCATTACTACTGCCTGCCCATCCTCAAGCGCGAAGAGCACCGCCTGGCGCTGATGACGGCGGCCGCCAGCGGCGACGAGCGCTTCTTCCTCGGCACCGATTCGGCACCGCACGCGCAAGGCGCAAAGGAAATGGCCTGTGGCTGCGCCGGTTGCTACACGGCCCTGCACGCGATGGAAATGTATGCCGAAGCGTTCGAACGGGCCGGTGCACTTGACAAGCTGGAAGCGTTCGCCAGCTTCCACGGCCCCGCCTTCTACGGCGTGCCGCGCAACACGGACACCATCACCCTGAAGCGCGAAAGCTGGACCTTGCCGGCTTCGCTGCCACTGGGCGACAGCCATGTGATTCCGCTCAATGCGGGCGAGCAGATTAACTGGAAAATGGTGTAAATACTCCATGCTGCCATCGATAGACTGGACCCGCCCCTGGTTTGCCACGGTGCTGCCGGCGCGACGGCAGCTGGACCTGCAGCGCGACACGGTGATCGCTGCGTTGAACGGCCGGGCACGGGCGCTGGACTTGCGCAATCCCTCCGGCCTGCCGCTGGCTTTCGTGCCGCAAGCGGACCTGCCCGAAGGCGTCGCCTACGAGGAGTTCATCGGCGCGACGGGCGGCGTGCCTACGCGCGACAATCTGCACGATTTTTTCAACGCGCTCGTGTGGCTCACCTTCCCGCGCATCAAGCGGCAGCTGAACGCGCTGCAGGCGGCGCAGATCGCCCTGTCCGGCGTGGGCAAATCGCGCGGTCCCGCACGCGACGGCGCGACGATTTTTGACGAAAATTCCGCCCTGCTGGTGCTGCGCGACAGCGATGCGGGGCGCGCGCTGGATGCGGCGCTGCGCGGGCATGACTGGCGCAGCGCGTTCATTGCGCAGCGCGACAAGTTTGACGCGGGCGGCGACGCCGAGGTCTGGCTGTTCGGCCACGCGCTGATGGAAAAACTGGTGGCGCCGCGCAAGGCCATCACGGCGCATACGCGCGTGATCTTCGCCGGCGACGCCTATTTCACTCTGGACGATGCGGCACGCCGCGCCTGGCTCGACGAGCGGGTGGCGCAGGACTTGGCGCAGCAAGGCCTCACCACGGCGGACTTCACGCCGCTGCCCGTGCTCGGTTTGCCCGGCTGGTGCGAGGGCCAGGACGACGATTTTTACAATGACGCGGCGGTGTTCCGCCCGAAGCGCAAGGTGGCTGGCGCAGAAAGAGATCAATAGCATGGAAAATACCGTCCGCTGGGGCATCCTTGGCACAGGCAAGATCGCCCGCGCGATGGCCAATGGCCTGCGCGATGCACCCGGTGCGCAACTGGTGGCGGTGGCTTCGCGCAGCGAGGCTGGCGCACAGGCCTTCGGCGCCGAATTCGGCATCGAGCGTTGCCACGGTTCCTACCAGGCGCTGGCCATGGACCCGGACGTGGATGTGATCTATATCGCCACGCCGCACACTCTGCATGCTGAAAATGCCATGCTGTGCCTGACCGCCGGCAAGCACGTCGTGTGCGAAAAACCGTTCACCATGAATGCGCGCGAAGCGCAGGCCGTGGTCGACCTGGCGCGCGACAAAAAACTGTTTTTGATGGAAGCCATGTGGAGTCGTTTCCTGCCCGCCGTGCAGGAAGCGCAGCGCATCATCGCCAGCGGCGAAATCGGCGTGCTGCAGCAGGTGCAGGCCGACATCGGCTTTGTCGCCAATTTCCCGCCCGAGCACCGCATGTTCAATCCCGAACTCGGCGGCGGCGCGCTGCTCGACGTGGGCATTTATCCGCTGTCGATGGCGGCCTTCTTCCTCGGCTCCGTATCGCAGGTACAGGCGCTGGCCGAGATGGGCGCCACAGGCGTCGATGAGCAGGTCGTGTTCTCGCTGCGGCACGCGGGCGGGGGCACCTCGTCCTGCGCCTGCAGCCTGCGCGCGCAGACGCCGACGGAAATGACCATTTCCGGCAGCCTGGGGCGGATTCGGCTGCCCAACCGTTTTTACAAACCCGACCACCTGATCGTCGAAACGATGGATGGCGGGCGCCGCGTCGTCGCCATGCCGCACCTGGGCAACGGCTACGCGCACGAGGCGATCGAGGCGATGCGCTGCATCCGTGCCGGCTTGCTGGAAAGTCCCGTCATGCTGCATGCGGACAGCGTGGCGCTGATGCATAACCTTGACACCATGCGTGGCCAGATCGGTCTCGTGTACAGAGCCGACCAGGCGTGAACAGGAATCCCATGACATTGCACTCATCCCGTCCCAGCCTGAAAACTGTCCTCATCGCCAGCGGCGTCGTGCTGACCCTGGCGATGGGCGTGCGCCATGGCCTGGGTTTCTGGATGCAGCCGATCTCGCAAGCGAATGGCTGGACGCGCGAAACGTATTCGCTGGCGCTGGCCATGCAAAACCTGATGTGGGGCGTCTTCGGCCCGTTCGCCGGCATGGCGGCCGACCGTTTCGGCACCATGCGCGTCGTCATCGTCGGCGCCATCAGCTACATGGCGGGCCTGGTGTGGATGGCGCTCGTGACGCAGCCCACGCTGTTCATCGTCGGTTCCGGCATCTTCATCGGCCTGGCGCTGGCCTGCACGGCCTTTGGCGCCATCAGCGGCATCATCGGCCGCAGCGCGCCGCCCGAGCAGCGCTCGTGGGCCTTCGGCATCTCGTCGGCGGCCGGCTCGTTCGGCCAGTTCCTGATGATGCCGGTCGAGCAGCAACTGATTTCCGCCGTGGGCTGGCAAAACGCCTTTTATGTGCTGGCCGCGCTGGTACTGCTGGCCATGATCCCGATGGCCTTCTACTTGCGCGAGCCGCCCGTGTCGCACGCCAGCGGCCCGCAGCAAAGCGTGGGCGCCGCCTTCAGCGAAGCCATCGCCAGCCGTTCGTTCTGGCTGCTGCTGGCAGGGTATTTCGTCTGCGGCTTCCAGCTGGTGTTCATCGGCGTGCACTTGCCGGCCTACCTGAAGGACCAGGGTCTGATGAATCCGAATATCGCCGTCACGGCGCTGGCGCTGATCGGCCTGTTCAACATCATCGGCTCCTACTATGCGGGCAAACTCGGTGGCAAGATCGCCAAGCGCTACCTGCTGTCGGCCATCTACGTGACGCGCGCCGTGGTCATCACCGTGTTCCTGCTGGCGCCTTTGTCGGCGTGGTCCGTGTACCTGTTCGCCGCCGGCATGGGTGTGCTGTGGCTGTCGACCGTGCCGCTGACGAACGGCATCATCGCCGGCATCTTCGGCGTGAAGCATCTGTCGATGCTGGCGGGGATGGTGTTCTTCTCGCACCAGGTGGGCAGTTTCCTTGGCGCGTGGCTGGGCGGCTATCTGTACGAGCACCAGGGCAGTTACCACATCGTGTGGATGATCACCATCGGCCTGGGCTTGCTGGCCGCGCTGATCAACCTGCCCATCGACGAGCGCGCCGTCAAGCGCGTGGCGGTGGCCGCGTAATGGCCAGCTGGCGCACCTGGCTATGGCGCCTGGCTGGCGCCGCGCTGCTGGCTCTCGTCTTCCTGGCCTATCTGCGTCCCGATTTCATGCTGGACCTGGCGAACCGCTTCTGGATGTGCATGTAGGGCGCTCCTAGACTTTCAGGAATTCCTCTTTGCCGCCCAACCAGCGGGCCAGGTGCGCTTCCACGGTGGTCGCGGCGGCCGTCGTGGTGGCGTGCAGCAGGTCGTGCGCCACGTCGCGCGCCTGATCGACCAGCCATTGATCCGTTTCCAGGTCGGCGAAGCGCAGCATGGCCTGGCCGGATTGACGCGCGCCGAGAAATTCGCCGGGGCCGCGGATTTCCAGGTCGCGGCGGGCAATTTCAAAACCGTCCGTCGTTTCGCGCATGGTCATCAAGCGCTGGCGCGCCACGCCGCCCAGCGGGCCCTGGTACAGCAGCAGGCAGACGCTGGCCGCCGAGCCGCGGCCCACGCGCCCGCGCAGCTGGTGCAGCTGCGACAAGCCGAAGCGCTCGGCATGCTCGATCACCATCAGCGAAGCGTTCGGCACGTCGACGCCCACCTCGATGACGGTAGTGGCCACCAGCACGTGGATATGCCCGGCGATGAAGGCGTCCATCACTTCCTGCTTTTCCGCCGGCTTCAGGCGGCCGTGCACGAGGCCCACCTGCAGCGCGGGCAGGGCGTCGGCCAGCATCATGTAGGTGTCGGTGGCAGTCTGCAGCTGCAGCGCTTCCGATTCCTCGATCAGCGGACAGACCCAGTACACCTGCCGGCCTTCCAGCGCGGCCGCATACACGCGGGCGATGACTTCGTCGCGCCGGTTCTGGTCGATGGCGCGCGTGACGATGGGGCTGCGGCCCGGCGGCAGCTCGTCGATCACCGACACTTCCAGGTCGGCGTAATACGTCATGGCCAGGGTGCGCGGAATCGGCGTGGCCGACATCATCAGCTGGTGCGGCACGGCTGCGCTGTCGCCCTTGTTGCGCAGGGTCAGGCGCTGGCCCACGCCGAAGCGGTGCTGCTCGTCGACGATCACCAGGCCCAGTTTGGCAAACAGCACATTGTCCTGGATCAGCGCATGCGTGCCGATCACCAGCTGCGCTTCACCCGATTCGATCAGGGCCAGCGCTGCCGTCTTTTCTTTTTTCTTCAGGCTGCCCGTCAGCCAGGCCACCTTCACGCCCAGCGGCTCCATCCAGGCGGCGATCTTGCGGAAGTGCTGCTCCGCCAGAATCTCCGTGGGCGCCATCAGCGCGGCCTGGTAGCCGCTGTCGATGGCTTGCGTGGCCGACAGGGCGGCGACGACCGTCTTGCCGCTGCCGACGTCGCCTTGCAGCAATCGCTGCATCGGATACGGCTGGCGCAGGTCGGCGCGGATTTCCTCGAGCACGCGCGCCTGCGCGCCCGTCAGCTTGAAGGGCAGGGCGGCGCCGAAGGCCTTCGATAAAGTTCCGACGACGGGCAGCGAGGCGGCGCCTTTCGAGCGGCGCGCGCGCTGGGCGCGTTTCAGCGACAGCTGCTGCGCCAGCAGCTCATCGAACTTCATGCGCACCCAGGCCGGGTGCGAGCGGTCCATCAGCGCGCTTTCATCGATGTCCTGCGGCGGATAGTGCAGCAGGTGCACGGCGGCGCGGAACGGCGACAGCTGCATGTCGCGCAGCAGATGATCGGGCAAGGTGTCTTGCCAGTCGATGCGGCGCATGGCGTCGGCGATTTCGCGCCGCAGCACGTGCTGCGACAGGCCTTCGCCGGATGGGTATACGGGCGTCAGGGCCGTGGGCAGCGGCGCGCCTTCGTTGACCACCTTATACGTCGGGTGCACCATCTCGGCGCCGAAAAAGCCGTGTTTGAGTTCGGCGCGCGCGCGGACCCGCGTGCCTTCGGCCAGTTGCTTGACCTGGCTGCCATAGAAATTCATGAAGCGCAGCAGCAAATTGCCCGTTTCATCGGCGATCGTCACCAGCAATTGCTTGCGCGGCTTGAAATTGACTTCGCACTTGGTGACGATGCCCTCGACTTGCCACGACTCGCCGCCGCGCAGGCAGGCGTCGCGTATCGTGTAGACCTTGGTTTCGTCCTCGTAGCGCATCGGCAGGTGCAGCACCAGGTCCATATCCGTGCGCAAGCCCAGTTTGGCCAGCCGGCTTTCCGTGCTGACCACTTTTTTGGCGGCTTTCGGCTTCGCGGCGGGCTTGGCTGCGGGAGGAAGATCGGGCTTTGGATCGGACATATGCAAGGTTTTGGTGCCGCTAGCGTAAAATAGAGGGTTGTCCGGCACACCCTGTGCGTACCGCAGTCGTAGTTGTTGCGGCGGATTATTGTAATGCCTGTATAGGCGCACAGTATAGTGCCAGATGTTCCATTGCGCACTCCTAATCATTTTTGACGTACTTTTGAAGCAAAACGCATGTATTCGCTTTCCGATTTCGATTTTAATTTGCCGCAAGAAAACATTGCGCAAACTCCGTTGGCCGAGCGCAGCGCCTCGCGCCTGTTGCATCTGGACGGCGACGCCCTGGTTGACCGCAGCTTTGCCGATATCGTCGGGCTGTTGCAGGCGGGCGACCTGCTGGTGATGAACGATACGCGCGTGCTCAAAGCGCGCTTCTTTGGCGTCAAGGAAAGCGGCGGCAAGATCGAGGCCCTCGTCGAGCGCGTGCTCGATGACCGCACCGTGCTGGCTCAGGTGCGCGCCTCGAAGTCGCCGCCGCCCGGCTGCCGCATCCGCCTGGCCGACGCCTTCGACGTGACGGTCGGTCAGCGCGCCGGCGAATTCTTTACGCTGCACTTCGACGCCGACGTGTTCGAGCTGATCGAGGCGCATGGCCGCCTGCCGCTGCCGCCCTACATCGAGCACGATGCGGACGAATTTGACGAAACGCGCTACCAGACGGTGTTCAACAAGGTGCCCGGCGCCGTGGCGGCACCGACGGCCGGCCTGCATTTCGACCAGGCCTTGCTCGACCAGCTGAAAGCGAAGGGCGTCAACTTTGCCTATGTGACCCTGCACGTGGGCGCCGGCACCTTCCAGCCCGTGCGCACGGAGGTGTTGGCCGAACACAAGATGCATACCGAGTGGTACACCATGCCGCAGGAAACCGTCGACGCCGTGCGCGCCGCCCAGCTTGCCGGGCGCGACGTGGTCGCCGTCGGCACGACCAGCCTGCGCGCGCTGGAATCGGCCTCGCAAAGCGGCCAGCTGGTGGCGGGCAGCGCCGATACGGCCCTGTTCATCACGCCCGGCTATGCATTTAAAACGGTAACGCGCCTGATCACCAACTTCCATTTGCCGAAGTCGACCCTGCTGATGCTGGTGTCGGCCTTTGCCGGCTATGAGCCGATCCGCAGCGCCTACGCGCATGCGATCGCGCAGAATTACCGTTTCTTCAGCTATGGCGACGCGATGCTGCTCACCACGCAATCGCGCGCTGCGCTGAACCTTGATACTCCCGTGAAAGACTGACATGCTGGAATTTAAACTACTCAAGACCGACACGAGCGGCCTGACCAAGGCACGCCGCGGCACCTTGAAACTCAACCATGGCATCGTGCAGACGCCGATCTTCATGCCAGTGGGCACTTACGGTTCCGTGAAAGCCATGTCGCCGCTGGAACTCAACGAGATCGACGCGCAGATCATCCTGGGTAACACGTTTCACTTGTGGTTGCGTCCAGGCAACACCGTCATGGAGAAATTCGGCGGCTTGCATGGCTTCATGGGCTGGAACAAGCCGATCTTGACGGATTCGGGCGGCTTCCAGGTGTTTTCGCTGGGCGCCATGCGCAAGATCACGGAAGAGGGCGTGCATTTCAATTCGCCCATCAATGGCGATAAACTGTTCCTCTCGCCGGAAGTGTCGATGCAGGTGCAGCGCGTCTTGAATTCCGACATCGTCATGCAGTTCGACGAATGCACGCCGTACGAAATCCAGGGCCGTCCGGCCACCATCGAGGAAGCGGCCAAGTCCATGCGCATGTCGCTGCGCTGGGCGCAGCGCTCGAAGGATGAGTTCCACCGCGGCGAAAACCCGAATGCGCTGTTTGGCATCGTGCAGGGCGGCATGTTCGAAATGCTGCGCGACGAGTCGCTGGCCAAGCTGGAAGAGATCGATTTCCCCGGCATCGCCATCGGCGGCCTGTCCGTCGGCGAGCCGAAGGAAGACATGATGCGCATGCTGGCCCACGTGGGTCCGCGCTTGCCGGCCAACAAGCCGCATTACCTGATGGGCGTGGGTACGCCGGAAGACCTGGTCGCGGGCGTGTCGAACGGCATCGACATGTTCGACTGCGTCATGCCGACGCGTAACGCCCGCAATGGCTGGCTGTTTACCCGTTTTGGCGACATCAAGATCAAGAACGCCAAGTACAAGGAAGACCAGGCGCCGCTGGACGAGACCTGCAGCTGCTACGCTTGCCGCAACTTCTCGCGCGCGTATCTGCACCATTTGCATCGCTCCAAGGAAATTCTCGGCGCGCGCCTGAACACCATCCACAACCTGCATTACTACCTGGACTTGATGCGCCAGATGCGCGAGGCGCTGGACGAAGACCGTTTCCACGCGTTTACCCTGCAATTCCACGCGGAACGCGCACGCGGAACTTAAGAAAAGCTTAGCTTGAGTCCTGGCTGCGGCATGGCCGGAAGTTTTGTGTATTGGTGCTTGGACTGGGGCGATAAAGCATTGCATAATGCTTTTTTAGCCCCATTTAAAGTTGCCATGCCTGCAATTCGGGTTATGACGTATAGCCAATGCTAGAATACAGCGCTATTTTTTCAAACTGATTAGAACTGGAGTCACCGTGTTTTTCATTTCCAACGCTTATGCGCAAGCCCCAACCGAAGCCCTGGGCCTCGGCGGCAACCTGACCAGCTTCCTGCCGCTGGTATTGATGTTCGTGGTCATGTATTTCCTGATGATCCGCCCACAGCAAAAACGCGCCAAAGAACAACGGGCGATGATGGACGCGCTGGCCAAGGGTGACGAAGTCGTCACCGCCGGCGGCATGCTGGGCCGTGTTTCCAAGGTAGTGGACGCTTACGTCACCATCGAAGTGGCGGCCGGCACCGAAATCACGGTGCAAAAGAGTTCCATCACCACCTTGCTGCCTAAAGGCACCCTGAAGGCGCTGTAATTCCTCGCTGTCATTGCCTTGGCAATGACAGATCCGGGGCGGCTATCCGCCGCCCCTCGCGACGCCTCCGACGCTCAACACTGAACGCTGAATCACTATGAATCGCTATCCTGCCTGGAAATACATCATCATCGTCGTCGCCTTATTGCTGGGCGCACTCTATACGGCGCCCAACTATTTCGGTGAGTCACCGGCGCTGCAAGTAACCAGCGGCAAGTCGACCGTCAAAGTGACGGGCGAGCTGATGACGCAAGTCGAGCAAATATTGACGAAAGAGAACGTCAAGTCGGAAGGTGTCACCATGGATGGCGCCGGCAATCTCGCCTCCGTGCGCGTGCGTTTTGCCGATCCCGATACCCAGTTCAAGGCAAAACTGGTGCTGGAAAAGGATCTGAACCCCGATTCCACCGATCCCGCGTTCATCGTGACGGTCAACCTGCAAGCCAATACGCCGATGTGGATGCAAAAATTGCATGCCTTGCCCATGTTCCTGGGCCTGGATTTGCGCGGTGGCGTGCACTTCCTGATGCAGGTCGATGCGAAAGCCGTACTGAACAAGAAAGTCCAGGGCGTCCAGTCCGCCGCGCGTAGCGTGTTGCGCGACAAGAATATCCGCCACACCGGCATCGAGCGCGTGGGCGACAGCGTGCAAATCAACTTCCGTGACGCCGAGACGCGCCTGAAGGCAAAAAATGTCCTGTCCGACCAGATGACGGAACTGGCGTTCGCCGATGCGGGCGAAGGCAGCGATTTGAAACTGAACATCACCCTGAAACCGGCGGCCCTGAAGGCAACCATCGACGAAGGCGTCAAACAGAATATCTCCACCCTGTCCAAGCGCGTCAACGAGCTGGGCGTGGCTGAGCCGCTGATCCAGCAGCAAGGTCCTGACCGCATCGTGGTGCAATTGCCTGGTGTGCAGGACGTGGCTCGCGCGAAGGCCATCATCGGCCGCACGGCGACCCTGGAAGTGCGCCTGGTCGATGAAACCATCGTGCCTGGCACCGAACTGTCGAGCGCCATCCCGTTCAACTCGGAACTGTTCACCGTCGGCAAGGGCGTCCCTGTCGTGCTGGCGAAAGACGTGATCCTGACGGGCGACTATATCTCCAGCGCCACGGCCAGCTTCGACCAGAACCAGCAAGCGGCCGTGTCGATCGACCTGAATGGCGACGGCGGACGCAAGATGCGCGAAGCGACGCGCGAGCGCGTCGGCAAGCGCATGGCCATCGTGCTGTTTGAAAAAGGCAAGCCGGAAGTGCTGTCCGTTGCGACGATCCAGCAGGAACTCGGTTCGCGCTTCCAGATCACCGGCATGGGCGGCGCGGAAAACGCGAATGAACTGGCGCTGTTGTTGCGCTCGGGCGCCCTGTCCGCACCGATGACCGTCATCGAAGAACGCACGATCGGACCGCAGCTGGGCGCGGAAAACATCGCCAAGGGCTTCCACTCGACCCTGTACGGCTTCATCGCCATCGCCATCTTCATGATCGCCTATTACATGCTGTTCGGCGCCTTCAGCGTACTGGCCCTGGCCGCCAACCTGCTGTTGCTGATCGGCTTGCTGTCGATGATCCAGGTGACCCTGACACTGCCCGGTATCGCCGCTATTGCGCTGGCGTTGGGCATGGCGATTGACGCCAACGTGCTGATCAATGAACGTATCCGTGAAGAGCTGCGTGCCGGCAATACGCCGCAAGCGGCGATCGCCGCCGGCTTCGACCGCGCCTGGGCCACGATTCTCGATTCGAACGTGACTACCCTGATCGTCGGCCTGGCGCTGCTGGCCTTCGGTAGCGGTCCCGTGCGTGGCTTCGCTGTTGTGCATTGCCTGGGTATCCTGACCTCGATGTTCTCCTCCGTCTTCGTGTCGCGCGGCGTGGTCAACCTCTGGTATGGCCGCAAGAAAAAGCTGACGACCTTGTCGATCGGCACGGTCTGGGTGCCGGGCACCAGCAAATAAGCGACGGCCCGACTCACCCAATAGCGACAACAGCGATCGCATCCGGCGGCCCAGCCGCCGGATGCACAGAATAGAACTCAGAGGATTTCATGGAATTTTTCCGGATCAAAAAAGATATTCCCTTCATGCGCCATGCGTTGATTTTCAACGTCATTTCGGCCGTGACCTTCCTTGCCGCCGTCTTCTTCCTGGTGCACAAGGGCTTGCACCTGTCCGTGGAATTCAAGGGCGGCACCCTGATGGAGGTGAAATACCCCAAGGCGGCCAACCTTGAAGGCATACGCGGCACCCTCATCGCCATGGGCTATGAAGAGCCGGGCGTGACCAGTTTCGATACGGCGCGCGACGTGATGATACGCCTGCCGGTGGAAAATGGCGTCAGTGCCGCGAACACCTCGCAGCGCGTGTTCGAATCGCTGTGCAAGGCCGAGCAGGGCACGACCAAGGGCATCGACACCGTCACCGAAAAGGGCGAGCATGTGCTCAAGAACGCCTGCATGGATGCCGCCGGCAATGAAGCGGTGGTACTGCAGAAGGTTGAATTCGTCGGTCCGCAAGTGGGCGAGGAACTGAAGCAGAACGGCTTGAACGCGCTGGTGGTGGTGATTATCGGCGTGATGGCTTACCTGGCCGTGCGCTTCGAATGGAAATACGCTGTCTCGGCGATTATCGCCAACTTGCACGACGTGGTCATCATCCTGGGCTTCTTCGCCTTCTTCGAGTGGGAATTCTCGCTGACGGTGCTGGCGGCCATCCTGGCGGTGCTCGGTTATTCCGTCAACGAATCGGTGGTGATCTTTGACCGTATCCGCGAAAACTTCCGCAAGCAGCGCAAGGCTTCCGTGCATGAAGTGATCGACAACGCGATCACCAGCACCATTTCGCGTACCATCATCACCCACGGCTCGACCCAGATGATGGTGCTGTCGATGCTGGTCTTCGGCGGCCAGACCCTGCACCATTTCGCGCTGGCGCTGACCATCGGTATCTGCTTCGGTATTTACTCGTCCGTGTTCGTCGCGGCCTCGATCGCCATGTGGCTGGGCGTCAAGCGCGAAGACTTGATCAAGCCGGTCAAGGAAAAAGACGAAACCGACGGCGCCGTGGTGTAAACGCAGGTTTTTGCACAGCGAACCCAAGAACGATCACCCCTCGCGGTGGTCGTTTTTTTTTGTGATGGATGATGATGAAGCGTTTTTTATGGGTAGGTTTGATGGCGGGCGTGACAGCGCTGGCCGGCGCCGCCGATTTCAGCCGCACTGGCAGCGATAGCATCGCCATGCGCGGCCCGATCGCCGCGGGCGACGTGGCCAAGCTGCAAGGGTTGGCAGCGCCAGGCACCACGCTGTTGCGCGTGAATAGCGATGCAGGCGACCCGCAGGTGGCGATGCAACTGGGCCGCTATCTGCGCCAGCAGCAATGGGACCTGTCCGTCGACACCGTGTGTGCGGGCAGCTGCGCCCTGTACGTCTTCCCTGCCGCGCGCCATATGCACATCCCCGCCGGCGCCGTGCTGGCGCTGCAGGAATCGGCGTTCCTGCGCGCGCAGGCCGGCCAGGAGCGCATGCGCCGCAGCCTGATCGAGGCGGGCGTGCCTGCCGATGCGCTTGACCGTGAAACGGCGGCGCTGGCGGCCCAATTGGCAGAGACGGCAGCGCTGGAAACGGCATTTGCCGCGGAGCTGGGTATCGAACCCGCCTTTTACCGCGATTTCCGGCAAGTGGCGGTGCAGGCCGAGAGCGTGCGCCAGCGCTTTCCAGACCAGGAGGCGGCCGTCTACTGGTGGCCAGCCGCCGCCCGGCTGCAGCGCTGCTACGGCATCGCCGACGTGCAAGAGGGGACGCGCGCGGCGCGCCTGGCGTCCGACGGCTATCTGTACGTGCCGGCCCTGTCGGCCCTGGTCATGGGCGACCAGGCTTTGCAGGCCTGTCCATGAGCCGCAGCGGCCGCCTGTTCCTGCTGATGGACGCCATGCGCGCCAGGCGCGTGCCCGTCACGGCGGCCCAGCTGGCGCAGCAGCTGGGCGTTTCCGAGCGCACGATTTATCGCGATATCCAGACCCTGGCCGAATTGGGCGCGCCACTGCAGGGCGAGGCCGGCATCGGCTATGTGCTGCGCCGTGGCGCCTTTTTGCCGCCGCTGATGTTTGGTGCCGATGAATTGGAAGCGCTGGTGCTGGGTGCGCGCTGGGTGCGCCGGCAGGGTGATGCGGGCCTGGCGCAGGCGGCCAGCAATGCCCTGGCGAAGATCGCGGCCGCCTCGCCGCGCGACTTGCGCGACAGCATGGCCGAGACCAGCTTGTGGGTGCCGCTGGGACGCCCCGCCGATGGCACGCGGCCGGCCGACCGCTATGTGCAGCCCGTGCGCGAGGCCATCCGCTACGAACAGAAGCTCACCCTGGGCTACCAGGATGAGCATGGCAGCGCCACCTCGCGCACGGTGTGGCCGTTTGCCCTGGCGTTTTTCGAAGGCAAGCGCCTGCTGGCCGCGTGGTGCGAGCTGCGCGGCGATTACCGGCATTTCCGCATCGACCGCATCGCCAGCGTGCAGCAGCATGACGAACGCTATCCCACGCGGCGCCATGTGTTGCTGGATGCCTGGCGCAAGGCGCACGATATCGATCCGGAATCCTGACATTCGCTCCTGACAAAAACTGTCAGTGACGGCGACTACGATGGTGGCTTCTTCACTCACCGGAGCCATCTGCCATGCGCCTGTACCACCACCCCATGTCCTCGAATGCCCGCCGTGCCCTGATGACGGCGATCCACCTCGGCCTGCCGCTGGAACTGGCGGAAGTCGACCTGATGAATGCGGATGACCGCCGCCGCCTGTCCGAGCTGAACCCGAACGGCAAGGTCCCCGTGCTGGCCGATGGCGCTTTTCTGCTGTGGGAATCGTGCGCCATCATGCAATACCTGGCCGAGCAGGTACCGGGCCAGACGATTTATCCGCCCGCGCCGCAAGCCCGCGCCGACGTCAACCGGTGGCTGTTCTGGGCCGCGCAGCACTTCGCGCCCGCCATCAGCGTGCTGGCCTGGGAACGCGCCTGGAAGGGCATGACGGGCAATGGTCCGGCGGATCCGCTGGAGGAGGCGCGCGGCGAGCGCGATCTGCATGAGTGCGCCGTGGTGCTGGACGCGCATCTGGCGGGACGCGGCTGGCTCAGCGGAGAAGACGTCACCCTGGCCGATTTCGCCGTGGCCGCGCCGCTGATGTACAGCGAGGCCGTGCGGCTGCCGCTGGCGCAGTACCAGCATATCCAGGCGTGGTTTGCCCGCGTGCGGCAGCTGCGCGCCTGGCAGGAAACAGACGTGCAGCTATTGCCGGGATAATCTGCGCGCTAAGTGTGCCAGCGCACGGAGCTTGCGCGGCGCACAGCATAAGATAGGGCTGTCTCTTTCAGGACATCCCTAGCTTTGGACTTTACCCGCTTTCGAGCGGGTTTTTTTTGTCCGGTGTTTGAGGGTGGCTTGATAATTTGATACTTGCTGCACATATGGGGCCTCTCCCACTGCCAGCAGGTACGCCATGTTCATGCCACGCCATCCGAAACCCCTGTTGAGTACCAAGGCGGTCGCCACGCAAGTCGTCCAGCAAAAGCAGGGAACGCAGGCCATGGACAAGCATGTGCTGATCGTCGACACGGTCAAGCCGGCGGCACCGCCGCCAGCGGCCAGCAAGCCGGCAGGCTAGTGCACGAGCACCTTCAGCAGCGACTGCACTTCATCGTCCGATTCTTCCATGATGCTCGACAAGGTCGCATCGTCGCCGATCAGGCAATCGATGCTGCGCGCGGCGCGGGCGGCCCGTACGGCGATGGCGGCCGGGCTTTCGTTGAGGGGCGACGAGACGGGCGCCAGGTCATTCGCCAGCAGCAGGGTGTCGCCCAGCGATTCGGGCGGAATGGCGCGTAAGCCTTCCCACAGCGCATCGATGGCGCCCATCACGGCTTCCGGCACCTTCAGTTTGGTCAGGACGCCATGGCCGATGGCTTGTTCGCCATGTTCGACCCAGTCCTCCGGTTCGCCGTCGAGGATGCCGGGGAATTCGGCCGCGCGCGACAGCAGATAAAACCCGCCCACTTCATGCATGATGCCGGCAAACAGGGCCGTATCGGGGTCCACCTTGGTGACGCGGCGGGCCAGTACCTGCGACAGGGCCGCCACATGCGCCGTATGCTCCCACAACTGGTTGGCCTTCGCTTGCAGCACGGGATCGGTGATGGTGCTGCCCAGCTGGCGCACGATCAGCGATGCCACCACCGACTGCAGGGTACGCACGCCGAGCCGCTGCACGGCGTTGCGCACGCTGGTGATTTCATTGCCGGAACGGTTGAACGCCACGGAATTGGCGATGGCCACCGTACGCGCGGCCAGCAGCGGGTCAGCCTGCACCAGTTTGGCTGCGGCTTCGATATGGCAGTCGGGATCGGCCAGCGCCTCTTGCAGCTTGAGCGAAGCGTCCACATTGGCAGGAAAGGTCAGCTCGCCACGAGCGGCTTGTGCGGCGATGCTTTTAAAGGCGTCGAGTCTGTTCATTGAAAAAATTATACTCGCAATATTTCCGTGCGGAACTTTTTAACCATGATCTTTTCGCAAACAGCTTAGCAAAAGGCAAGCAACTGCCCCGTAAACGAAAAAAGGCATGCCCCTATATTGGTGGCATGCCTTTTTTAACGACAGCGATCGTCACAGCGCTGGACAGGACCATCGCGCAGCAGGTCCTGTCGAAAGCGCTGCTACAGAGCTTCGCTGAAGATGGCGTCACAGCCTTCAACCAGCTCGTCGCTGTCTTCCAGTTCATCCGTCAGGCCCAGGTCGAACAATTCCTCGACGGCGTTCATGAAGCTGTTGTGCTTGGTGGCGCCGATCAGGCGGTAGATTTCGCCGTCTTCGTTGCGCACGCCGATGATCAGTTTTTCCTGGCGCACCAGTTCCGGCGTGCTGGCGTTGAGCAGCAGGTTGCCGATGATGTGTTTATCGAAATGAGCGGGCTTTTTGCCTTCGAGCAGTGTGGTTTTCAACTTGGTTTCCTTTGTCTTGTTTGAATGTCTGTGCTTGGTGAATGGTCAGCCGTGGCCGTTGGCGATGGCGTGCTTCAAGCCCGCCAGGGTGGTTTCCAACCGCATGAAATCGTCTTCGGTATAGCCGTCGAACAGGTGCTGGCCCTGCTTTGTCAGCTTGGGGAACACGTCATGGAACACCTGTTCGCCCGCGCAGCTCAGGCGCACGTAATAGGAACGCTTGTCGCGTGGACAACGTTCGCGGATTACCAGCCCCTTTTGTTCCAGCCGGTCCACCACGCCCGTCAAGGTACCCTTGGTGATCAGGGTTTTCTGGCCCAGTTCCTTGTAGGACATGCCACAGGTGTTGCCGAGCGTGGCGATGATGTCGAATTGCGCATGCGTCAAGCCGTACTGGCGCACGAAGTCGCCAGAAAACCGCTCGAAGCCTTGCATGCATTCGGCCAGCAGCCGGATACTTTTTAAATATCGTTCACCCATGGGGGGATTATATCCTTCCGCCCCGCTTTTTTCCGCAGCGCCAGGATGTGCCCTTGCATGAGGGGCTCGATGGGGCGGAAGTCCGGTATCATGTGGGCAACTCAGCCCTTGCCCCCTGGCCCGCCTCGCCGATGTCCTTCGCTAATCTTTCCCGTATCGGCCTCGACAAACCGCTGCGTTTGCTGCTGGTGCATGCCGGCGATGCCGAATCGATTACCTGGGCAGGCCTGGTGCAGCCGCTGCGCCTGTGCGCGCGGGCGGTGGGACCGGAGGCCCTGCAGCTGGACGTGCGCACGCCGGAACAGGTGGCCGCGCAGGGCGGCAACTGGCATATCGCATTGCTGGTGGCCGATGAAACGGAAGCGCCGCTGCGCGCCGAGCTGTGCCGGGCCGTGATCGAGCGCTGCCGCTCGGCGCCATTCTGGGGCGGCGTGGGTGCTGCCGTGCTGTGGCTGGCCGACGCGGGCGTCATGGATGGCGTGCGCATCGCCTTGCCGTGGGCCTTGTACGCCGATGCGGAAGCGAAGGCCGAACGGGCCATCTTGACGCCGCATTTGTTCGATATCGACGGTCCGCACGTCACCTGCTGCGGCGGCGCGGCCAGCATCGATTTTTCGCTGACCCTGATCGAGACCATCTTTGGCGCCGACGTGCAGGCGCTCGTCAAGGAAGCGTTGTGCGTGGACAAGGTTCGCGGCAAGGAAGAGCGCCAGCGCGTGGCCCTGCAGGCGCGTTTCGGCGTGCTGCAGCCGAAATTGTCCGAAGCGGTGACCTTGATGGAAGCCAATATCGAAGAACCGCTGTCGACCGACGACATCGCCAGCCTGGTGGGCCTGTCGCGGCGCCAGCTCGAGCGGCTGTTCAAGCAATACCTGGGCAGCTTGCCGTCGCGCTACTATCTGGAGCTGCGCCTGCAGCGCTCGCGGCAATTATTGCTTGATACACATTATTCCATCGTGCAAGTTGGCCTGATGTGCGGCTTTTCCTCCGGTTCCCACTTTTCCACGGCGTTTGGCACTTTATTTGGCAACACCCCCCGTGAAGAGCGGCAGCGCAAGCTGATGCCGCCGGCCTAGCCCCGCGTCAAGGTAGCTGTGATGAATTGTGAAAATCCTTGTCGCAGATTCAAAAGAGTTTTAGCATCCCGCTTTTTATAATGCAGTACACACGTAGCTGTCGTAGCTGCGGAGTACCTAACATATTGATGGGGAAATGCTATGAATGCCAAGCTTGATTCGACCGTAACGGCTCGTCCAGTCACCCGGGAAACCTTTGACCAGGTCCTCGTTCCTACCTACGCCCCTGCTGCCATGGTGCCCGTGCGCGGTTCCGGACTGGATCTGTGGGACCAGTCAGGCAAGCATTACCTCGATTTCACCTCCGGCATCGCCGTCAACAGCCTGGGTCATTGCCATCCGGCCCTGGTCGACGTGTTGACCAAGCAAATCAATAATTTGTGGCATTTGGGCAACGGCTATACCAACGAGCCTGTCCTGCGCCTGGCGCTGGCCTTGACGGAAGCGACCTTCGCCGACCGCGCCTTCTTCTGCAACTCCGGCGCGGAAGCCAACGAAGCGGCCCTGAAACTGGCGCGCAAGTATGCGCACACCAAGTTTGGCGCGCACAAGTCGCGCATCATCTCGTGCTTCAGCTCCTTCCACGGCCGCACCCTGTTTACGGTCTCCGTCGGCGGCCAGGCCAAGTACACGGAAGGCTTCGAGCCGCTGCCGCCGTCGATCGACCACATCGCCTACAACGACATCGAAGCGGCGCGCGCCGCCATCGGCGATGACGTGTGCGCCGTGATCGTCGAGCCGGTACAAGGCGAAGGCGGCGTGGTGCCAGGCAATCCGGAATTCCTCAAGGAGCTGCGCGCTCTGTGCGACAAGACGGGCGCCCTGCTGATTTTCGACGAAGTCCAGAGCGGCATGGGCCGCACTGGCGCGTTGTTCGCCTATATGGGCTACGGCGTCACGCCGGACATCCTGACGGCCGCCAAGGCGCTGGGCAACGGCTACCCGATCGGCGCCATGCTGACCACGAATGAACTGGCGCAAACCCTGGCCGTCGGCACCCACGGCACCACCTACGGCGGCAACCCGCTGGCCGCCACCGTGGCCCTGACCGTGCTGGAAACGATCAACACGCCGGCGTTCCTGGCCCGCGTGAAAGAAGCGAGCGTCAACACCATCGCCATGCTGCAAGGCTTGATCACGGATTACCCGCAAGTGTTCTCCGTCGTGCGCGGCAGCGGTTTGCTGCTGGGTCTGGTCGTCACCGATGCCTTCAAGGGCCGCGCGAAAGACATCCAGAAAGCGGCCGAGGCGCAAGGCTTGATGGTGCTGATCGCCGGCATGGACGTGGTGCGCCTGGCGCCGGCCCTGATCGTCTCGGACGAACAGATCGCCGAAGCGGGCCGTCTGCTGCGCGTCGCCATCGACGGCATGCTGAAAGCCTGAGGCTAGCCTCGCTCCCTGTTTGATCACCGGCCCGCCGCTTTGCTGCGGGCCGGCTTGGTTCTACCCGGGTTTTCAGCCCATGTATCGTCAGCATTGAAGGAGTACCCATGTATGTTGTCCGTCCGGTAGAAATTGCGGATATTGCAGCCCTCGAAGCGCTGGCCGCGGTAACCATGCCGGGTGTCCATACCCTGCCGAAGACGCGCGAAAAAATCGCCGCCTCCGTCGAGCGCTCCATCGCCTCGTTTGCCGCCCATGTCGACATCCCCAGCGAAGAATCGTATCTCTTCGTGCTTGAATCCCTGCTCGACAAGAGCATCGCCGGCACGGCCGCCATCTTCGCCTCGGCCGGCTCGAACGGCACCTATTTTTCCTTTCGCAACGACGTCATCCAGCAAGTTTCGCGCGACCTGAACATCAGCCACAGCGTGCATGCGCTGACCCTGTGCTCGGAGCTGACGGCGTATTCGCAGCTGTCCGGTTTCTACGTGCGCAACATGGAGCAGGCGGGCCTGGAAGCGGCCTTGCTGTCGCGCGCGCGGCTGTTGTTTGCCGTGCTGGCGCCGCACCGTTTCGGCGACCGCTTCTTCGTGCCGCTGGCCGGCATCACGGACGCCGACGGCCAGTCGCCGTTCTGGGATGCGCTGGGTCGCAAATTCTTCCAGATGGATTTCCTCGATGCCGAAAAAGTCATCGGCGGTGCCCGCAACCGCACCCTGATCGTCGAACTGATGCCGCATTACCCCGTGTACGTGCCGCTGCTGCCGGGCGATGCGCAGGCGGCCATGGGCCAGATCCACCCGAGCGGCGAACTGGCTTTCAATCTGCTGACGGAAGAAGGCTTTGAAGCCGACGATTACATCGACATCTTCGATGGCGGCCCGATCCTGCAGGCGCACAAGCATGCGCTGCGCTCGTTTACGGGCTCGCTTACGCGCCGCGTCGTCGCAGGCGTCACGCCCAGCCGCACGGGCCTGAAAGTGCATTACGCGGTCGCTTCGGGCGCGGAACGCAACTTCCGCGCCGTCACCTTTACCTGCGATGCGCTCGAAGCGCAGGACACCGTCGGCTTGCCGCCAGAGCTGCTCGAGGCGCTGGCCGTGGCCGAAGGCGACAGCGTCATTTGCGTGCGCATTTAACCGAGAGAACATTATGCTAGTAGTACGCGCCATCAACGCTTCTGACCTGGACGCCCTGTACGGCTTGGCCAGCCAGGTCGGCACCGGCATGACCACCCTCAAGCCGGACATGAAAATGCTGGGCGACCGCCTGGCCATCGCCTGCGCCTCGTTCGCCGAAACCATCCCGCCCGAAAAGCGCGACTACATGTTTGTCATGGAGGATACGGATACAGGCCGCCTGGCCGGCGTGTGCGCCATCAAGGGCGCTGTGGGCCTGGAAGAACCGTTCTATAACTACCGCATCGGCACCCTGGTCCATTCCAGCCGCGAACTCGACGTGTTTACGCGCATGGAAACCTTGTACCTGTCGAACGACCTGACAGGCAGCACGGAACTGTGCTCGCTGTTTTTGCATCCCGATTACCGCAGCGGCAACAACGGCAAGCTGCTGTCGAAAAGCCGCTTCCTCTTCATCGCCCAGTTCCCCCACCTGTTCACGGAAAAGCTGATCGCGGAGATGCGCGGCTACCAGGCGCCGGACGGCAGCTCGCCATTCTACGAGGGCCTGGGGCGCCACTTCTTCAAGATGGATTTCCACCACGTCGACGACTTGACGAGCCTCGGTAAAAAATCCTTCATCGCCGAGTTGATGCCCCGCCAGCCCATGTACGTGGCCTACCTGCCCGACGAGGCGCAGGAAGTCATCGGCAAGGTGCATCTGAGCACGGCGCCCGCGCGCCGCCTGCTGGAGCAGGAAGGCTTGCACTTCGAGGGCTATGTTGACATTTTCGACGCCGGTCCCGTGCTGCAGGCGCGCGTGTCCGAGTTGCGCGCCATGCGCGACAGCATGCCGGCCGTGCTTGACGCCGACGCTACGCCTGAAGTGAGCGGTGACGCCGTCCAGGCCGAGCCTTACCTGGTGTCGAACACCGACCTGAAAGATTTCCGCATGATCGTCACCAGCGCCAATCCGCACAGCGGCAAGATCGCGCTGGACGACGATGAACTGCATTTGCTGCGCTGCCATCACGGCGACACCGTGCGCACCTTGTCACTCAACCCGAGGAAGCATCCCCATGTCTAACGTATTTAATTCGTCTACCGCAGCATCGAACTTCATCAACGGCGCCTGGCTGCCAGGCACGGGCCGCGAACTGCTCACCATCGACCCGTCGAACGGCAAGCAGACCTGGGCCAGCCTGGAAGCGACGGAAAGCGAAGTGGAGCAGGCTTGCCAGTCCGCCCGCGCCGCCTTTGAAGCATGGGCCGATACGCCCGTCGAGGAACGTATCGCCATCTGCGTGCGCTTTCGCGAACTGCTCAAAGTTCATGCGGAAGCGCTGGCGCTGCTGATCTCGGAAGAAGTGGGCAAACCGCTGTGGGAATCGCGCACGGAAGTGGCCACCATGGCCAACAAGATCGATATCTCGGTGCAGTCGTACAACGCGCGCACGGGCATCACGCAAAGCAAGATCGCCGACGGCGACGCCGTGCTGCGCCACCGTCCGCATGGCGTCTTCGGCGTCTTCGGCCCGTACAATTTTCCCGGCCACCTGCCGAACGGGCATATCGTGCCGGCCCTGATCGCCGGTAACACCATCGTCTTCAAGCCCAGCGAATATGCGCCGCGCACGGCCGTCAAAACCGTGCAACTGTGGCAGCAGGCGGGCTTGCCGGATGGCGTCGTCAACCTCGTCAACGGCGGGCGCGACACGGGCGTCGCGCTGGGTGCCAATGCGCACCTTGACGGTGTGCTGTTTACGGGTTCCTGCCAGACGGGCATCAGCCTTCACCGCCAGTTCGGCGGCCAGCCGGGCAAGATGCTGGCGCTGGAAATGGGCGGCAACAACGCCCTCGTCGTGTGGGACGTGAAGGACGTGGACGCGGCCGTGCACCACGCGATTTTCTCCGCCTTTGTCTCCGCTGGCCAGCGCTGCACGTGCGCGCGCCGCCTGGTGGTGCAGGACAACGCCGCCGGTGCTGCGTTTGTCGAGCGCCTGGTGGAAGTGGCCGCGAAACTGGGCATCGGCGCTTCCGACGCGCAGCCGCAGCCATTCATGGGCCCAGTGGTGTCGAGTGCCGTGGCCGCGCGTCTGGTGCAGGCGCAGGCGGACATGGTCGCCAAGGGCGGCACCACCTTGCTGCAGATGCGCCAGCTCAACCCGCAGGCGGGTTTTGTGACGGCAGGTATCGTCGATGTTACCGACGCTGTCGGTATCCCCGACGAAGAATGGTTCGGCCCCCTGCTTCAGGTGATCCGCGTGGCCGATTTCGATGCGGCCCTGAAGGTCGCCAGCGCCACCGAATTCGGTCTGGCCGCGGCGCTCTTGTCCGATGATCCGGCCCTGTGGCAAACGTTCCAGACACGCGCGCGCGCCGGCATCATCAACTGGAACCGTCCGACGACGGGCGCGGCCAGCACGGCGCCGTTCGGCGGCATCGGCAAGTCGGGCAACCACCGTCCGAGCGCGTATTACGCGGCCGATTACTGCGCCTACCCGGTCGCTTCGATCGAGAACAGTGCGCTGGAAATGCCAGCCAAGCTGTCGCCCGGCCTGAATTTTTAAGGAAATCCCATGCACAGCACGCGCGAATACAACTTTGACGGCCTGGTCGGGCCATCGCATAACTATGCTGGACTATCGTTCGGCAACGTGGCCTCGTTCAGCAATGTGAAAAGCGCTTCGAATCCGAGGCAGGCCGCCTTGCAGGGCCTGGCCAAGATGCGCGCCCTGGCCGCGCGCGGCTTTGCGCAAGCCTTGCTGCCGCCGCAGGACCGGCCGAATTTCCGCCTGCTGCGCTCCATCGGTTTCACGGGCACGGATGCCGAAGTGCTGGCGCGCGCCTACAAGGAGTCGCCCGTCATCCTGGCCTGCGCGTATTCCGCCTCGCCCATGTGGACGGCGAATGCCGCCACGGTCAGCCCGTCGGCCGACACGCAGGATGGCCGCGTGCATTTCACGGCCGCCAACCTGAATAACAAGCTGCACCGCGCCTTCGAGCACGCGCAGTCGGCGCGCAGCCTGCGCGCCATTTTCAGCGACGACAAGCACTTCGCCGTGCACGAGGCGCTGCCTTCGACGCCAGCCTTTGGCGACGAGGGTGCGGCCAACCACACGCGCCTGGGCGCAAGCCACGGCGCGCCATCGGTTGAACTGTTCGTGTATGGTCGCGTGGAGTTCGACCCTTCCGCGCCATCGCCGAAGCGCTATCCGGCGCGCCAGACCCTGGAAGCGTCGCAAGCCGTGGCGCGCTTGCATGGCCTGGATGCGAAGCGCACCGTGTACGTGCAGCAGAATCCTGACGTGATCGACCAGGGCGTGTTCCATAACGACGTCATCGCCGTCGGCAATGGCAATGTGCTGTTCTATCACGAGCAGGCGTTTGCCGATGAAGAGGCAAGCCTGTCGCAGCTGCACCGCGCCGTCGCCGCCACGGGGGCCGATTTGCAGGCGCTGCGCGTGGACACGGGCCAGGTGCCGATCGCGGACGCCGTCAGCAGCTATTTATTCAACAGCCAGCTATTGACGAAAGAGGGCGGCAAGATGGCGCTGGTAATACCGCAGGAGTGCCAGGAAAACCGCGCCGTGTCGCGCTACCTGGATGGCCTGGTGGCCAGCGGTGGTCCCATCGATGAACTGATACATTTCGATCTGCGCCAGAGCATGCGCAACGGCGGTGGGCCTGCGTGCCTGCGTTTGCGCGTGGCCCTGACGGAAACCGAAGCGCGCGCCATGCACCAGGGCGTGATCATGACGGAAACGCTGTACCATCGGCTGGTGCAGTGGGTGGAAAAACACTACCGCGACCATCTGGAGCCGGGCGACCTGGCCGATCCGCAACTGGCGCTGGAAGTGCATGCGGCGCTTGAAGAATTGACGATCATCCTCAACTTACCGGGATTGTACGACTTGTAGGCGATAGACAATACACAGAAAAAATCCGAGACAGACTATCCGTAGCACAGACAGAATTGGACGGGCGACCCCCGTCTCTTGACACCGCTGCCGCCCAGCCACAAGCCCGAACGACAGCGTTGGACATTCACATTACCGTAATGGAGATGCAAGATGAATCACACGCCACAAGATTTGCGTACACAAACGCTGGAGTTGATTAACGCGGCTGGCAAGGCAGGCAAGGCGGCAGCGCCTGTCGTGCAACTGGTGCAGGCATGGCTCGATTCGCTCGACGCCGAAGACCTGGCCGACATCGCGCCCGACAGCCTGGCGCCCGTGCTGGTCGACGGCTTCACGCAAGCGGCCAAGCGTACCGGCAACGGCTGCCAGATCGCCACCCTGCGCTATGCGGATGGCCGTGGCGGCATGGCGAGCGCCTTGCTGATCCTGAACGAAGACATGCCCTATCTGGTCGACTCCATCGTCATGGCCATGCGCCGCCAGCACCTGGCCGTGCGCGGCGTGATGAACACCGTGCTGCCCGTGCGCCGCGCCGCCGACGGCAGCGTCGAAGCGGTGCGCCAGTCGGGCGACCCGCTCGAATCGTATGTGCTGGTGCTGCTCGACGAAGAGCTGGCGCCGGAAGCCCTGGCTGCGCTGGTCGCCGCCCTGGAGACGGTCGCGCGTGACGCCGCGGTGGTGCGCCGCGATAGCGCCGCCATGAGCGAGCGCCTGGCCGCCGTCGCCACGACTGCCGCCCAGCATGGCGAAGAAGGCGCGGAAGTGGCCGCCTTCCTGGAATGGGCACGCAGCGGCGGCTTTGAAGTGTTCGGCTACGCCTACTACCGCGTCAAGCCGGGCGTGCGCGAACTCGAACGCGACATCCCGAGCCGCGTCGGCGTGCTGCAGGATACGGCGCACCCCGTCTACGGCACCTGCCTGGCGAACATCCCGGGCGACTTCGACACCCTGGCCAAGCGCGACTCGGCGCTGTCCATCGTCAAGGCTGACGTGGCAGGCACTTTGCATCGCGACCAGCAGCTGGACTTCATCGGCGTGCGCGACATGGATGCGCAAGGCGCGATCCTGGGCGAGCATTGCTTCGTCGGCCTGTTCACCCGCGCCGGCAATTCCACTCCGCTGGCGGCACTGCCGTTTGCGCGCGGCCGCGTGGCCAAGGTATTGAGCCTGGCAGGCGTGCGCCAGCAAGGCTTCCGTGCCGAGAAGTTCCGCGAAATCCTCGAATCCCTGCCGCGCACGGAAGCGCTGGAAGCGGACCTCGACTGGCTGGCGCAAGTGTGCGGCGCCGTCGTCTCGCTGTACAAGCAGCCGCGTACCAAGGTCTTCGCGCGCCGCGACGTCTATGCGCGCCACCTGAACGTGCTGGTCTACCTGCCGCGCGAGCGCTACAGCGCCAGCGTGGCATCGAGCCTCGCAAAAGCCCTGCAAGCCAGTTCCGGCGCCACGCATGTGAGCACGCAGACCCTGGTGGCCGACGGCCCCCTGGCGCGCGTCTACCTGATCGCCCACGCCGCCCGCTACCCGCTGGACCTGGAAACGGATATCGAACAGCCGTTGCTGGGCGTGCTCGATGGCTGGCATAACGGTTTTGCGGCCGTGGCCGACGCTGTGCCCGACGTGGCACTGCGTACCAGCCTGCGTAAACTGTGCGCTACTTTGCCGCTCGATTACGTGGCCGCCACCGCGCCGGCCGTCGCCTTCCGCGACCTCGACACCATCCTGCGCAATACCGATCCGGCGCACGTGGCCGTGCGCATCGAGACGGGCGCCGTTACCACCATCCGTTTGTACTCGGCCAACAAGGTGCCGCCGCTGTCGACCATCCTGCCGGCCCTGCACAACGCAGGCGTGGCCATCGACCGCGAACAGGCGTACTCGGTTTCGCTGTCCGACGGCACGCGCTATTTCGTCACCAGCCTGACGGTCGATGCCGCCAGCGCGGCGAAACTGGCGCAGCCATCGGTCGTCGCCGTGGCGCAGGAATTGTTTGCAGCCCTGTTCAACGACACGGCCGAAGATGGCCGCCTGAATGGCCTGGTCATCGAAGGCGGCTTGTCGACGCGTGAAGTGCAGCTGGTGCGCGCCTACACCAGCTACTGGCGCCAGACGGGCAGCCGCTTCTCGGTGCGCTACATTGCCGAAAGCCTGCGCAAGCAGCCGGCCCAGGTCAAAGCCCTGGTCGACGCTTTCCTGCAGCGCTTCGATCCGGCGCTGTCCGACGCGCAGCACGCGCTAGCCCTGGAGGCCATCGCTACCATCAAGGCCGGCCTGCCTTCCGTGAACCATGCGGACACCGAGGAAATCCTCGGCGCGCTGGCCGACTTGATCAGCGCCACGCTACGCACCAGCTACTTCCAGAACAATCAAGCCGGCGACAAGATCATCTTCAAGTTCGACACCAGCAGCCTGGCGCTGGTGCCGGAACCGCGTCCTTACCGCGAGATTTTTGTCTTCTCGCGCCGCTTCGAAGGCGTGCATCTGCGCGGCGGCCCTGTCGCCCGTGGCGGCTTGCGCTGGTCCGACCGCATGGAAGACTACCGCACGGAAGTGTTGGGCCTGGTCAAGGCGCAGATGGTGAAGAATGCCGTCATCGTGCCGGCCGGCGCGAAGGGCGGTTTTGTCTGCAAGATGATGCCGAAGGACGCCGTGCGCGAAACCATCGCGGCCGAAGGCGAAGCCGTCTACCGCCTGTTCATTTCCAGCCTGCTGGAAGTGACGGACAACCGCTCGCTTGGCAATATCGTGCCGCCGGTCGACACCGTGTGCTTCGATGAAGCCGATCCTTACCTGGTGGTGGCCGCCGACAAGGGCACGGCCACGTTCTCGGACATCGCCAACGGCATCGCCGTGCAGCGCGGTTTCTGGCTTGGCGACGCGTTCGCCTCGGGCGGCTCGAACGGCTACGACCACAAGAAACTGGGCATCACGGCCAAGGGCGCATTCGAAGCCGTGAAGCGCCACTTCTATGAAATGGACCACGACCTCAATACCACCCCGATCACCATGGTCGGCGTG
Source organism: Janthinobacterium sp. SUN100 (assembly GCF_030397705.1). Classification (NCBI taxonomy): domain Bacteria; kingdom Pseudomonadati; phylum Pseudomonadota; class Betaproteobacteria; order Burkholderiales; family Oxalobacteraceae; genus Janthinobacterium; species Janthinobacterium sp. SUN100. Next base: position 48,504 of record NZ_JAPUBU010000004.1, read on the forward strand.
GGCGACATGTCGGGCGACGTGTTCGGCAATGGCGTGCTGCTGTCGCGCCAGCTGAAACTGGTGGCCGCGTTCGACCACCGTCACATCTTCCTCGACCCGACACCGGACGTCGCAGTCTCGTTCGACGAACGCGCGCGCCTGTTCGCCTTGCCGCGTTCCTCGTGGGATGACTACAACAAGGACTTGATCTCGACAGGCGGCGGCGTGTATCCGCGCTCCGCCCGCACGATCGAACTGTCGCCGCAAATCCGCGCCGCACTCGATATCGCCGAAACCTCGCTGCCGCCGGAAGAACTGATGCACCGCATCCTGAAGTCGCCCGTGGACCTGTTCTACAACGGCGGCATCGGTACCTATATCAAGGCTTCCACCGAGACGCACGCACAGGTGAAGGACCGCGCGAATGACCATATCCGCGTCAGCGGCAATGAGCTGCGCGTGAAAGTCGTGGCCGAAGGCGGCAACCTGGGTGCGACCCAGGCCGGCCGTATCGAGTTTGCACTGACGGGCGGGCGCATCTTCACCGATGCGATCGACAATTCGGCCGGCGTGGATTGCTCGGACCATGAAGTCAACGTGAAAATCTGGCTGGATGTGGAAGTCAATGCGGGCAAGCTGACGGAAGCCGACCGCAATCGCGAGCTGTATGCGATGACGGACGACGTCGAGCGCCTGGTCTTGCGCGACAACACGCAGCAGACGCATTTGCTGGTGCGCGAATTGCAGGCGCAAAGCGAAAGCGCCGTGCAGGATGGCTATGCCGCACTGATCGCCAGCCTGGAAGAAGAGGGCGCCCTGTCGCGCGAACTGGAGCAACTGCCGTCGGTGGCCGAACTGGCGCGCCGCAAGGCCGACGGCCGTGGCTTGACCACGCCGGAACTGGCCGTGGTGATCGCCAACGTGAAGAACCGCTTCAAGCGCATCCTCTCAAGCCTGCCGTTGACCGGTGAAACCTGGGCCGAGCCAGTCCTGAAACCGTACTTCCCATCCTTGCTGGTGGAAACGCGTTCGGCGCTCGACCACCCGCTGGCCAACGCCATCCTGGCGACCGTGCTGGCCAATGAAGTGATCAACCGCTGCGGTCCGCTGATGATCCGCAACCTGGCGGCGGAACACGGCGTGGACGAATCGACCGTGATCCTGGCCTGGGGCCAGGCATGGGTGGCGCTGAACCTGGCGCCCGTGTTCGACGCGCTCGATGCGGACGCGCTGACGATCCCACGCGACGTGTCGATCAAGGTCGATGCGCAAACGCGCGTGCTGCAGCAGACGATGATCGCCGGCGTGCTGTCGGTGCCTGCCGAACAGTTGCGCGGCGCCGGCCTGGCCGAACTCACGCGCCTGTTTGGCGCGGAATCGAAGCGCGACCTGCTGAAAGCCGTCGGCATCAAGTCGGAAGCCGCACTGGTGCCGGGCTTGACGCCAGCCTTCGTGCAGGCGTGGGATGCGGTCGATGCGCTGGAAGTCGTCGCCGGCTTCCTGTTCCCGGCCCTGTCCGTGCCGCGTCCTGCCTCGATGGACCTGGCGGCCTTCCTGCAAGTGGGCCTGGCCCTGCGCAGCCAGGCGGGTATCGGCACGCTGGAGCGTGGCTTGAAGCTGGCCGCGCAAGGCAAGTCGCAGGAGCAGTTGCGCAACTACGCGCAGCAAGCGCTGCGCCGCACGCAACAGCGTCTGCTGACGCAGGTGCTGGCGCGCGCAGAGCAAGGCAATGCAGGCCAGGCTGTCGATGCCGTGACGGGCGCGCTGGGCCTGTCGGCCTATGTGGCTGCGACGGAACTGGAGCAAGCCATGCTGGACGTGTGGACCTTGTCGGAAGCCGTGAATAAAATCACGGCGAAACCCACAGCGGAAGCGGCGGTGTAATGACGCAAGCAGTAACGCAGGTAGTAACCCAGGTAGTAGCGGGCGCTGGCGGCTTGCCGCCAGCCGTGCAGGCGCTGGCGCAGGCCGATTTCAGCGGCGTGGCGCAGCTGTTCGCCAACGCCGGTTTCACGGTGGCCTTGCCAGCGCCCGGCATGCTGCAAGTCGTCAAGCCGCAGGCCGATGCGGGGCGCGCCAGCGTGGCCGTCTCGGTGGGCGTGCATGGCGACGAAACGGGACCGATCGAAGTGCTGGCGCATTTGCTCGACGCCTTGTCGCGCGATGCGTCGGCGCTGGCCGTCGACCTGCTCGTTTGCGTGGGCAATGTCGATGCGATCCGGGCCGGCAAGCGTTTCATCGACGCCGACCTGAATCGCATGTTCCGCCCCGTGCGGGGAAGCCTGGCGCAAGCGGCGGAAAGCGCGCGCGCCGATGAAATGATCGCTGCGACAGCAGCGTTCTTTGACGAGGCGGGCCCCGTGCGCTGGCATTTGGATTTGCACACGGCCATCCGGCCTTCCGTGTACCCCACGTTTGCCATCGTGCCCGACCTGGTGGCCGACGACGCCAAGGCACAGCTGATCGACTGGCTGGGCCAGGCGGCCATCGGCGCCATCATCATGAACCCGCAATCGGCCGGCACCTACAGTTATTACTCGGCCGAGCATTTCGGCGCGGCCGCCAGCACGGTGGAACTGGGCCGCGTGGGTACCCTGGGGCAGAACGATTTGTCCCTGTTCGACGACGTGTCGCGGGCGCTGGACGGCTTGCTGCGCGGCTTGCCTGCGCAGCCCGTCAAGGCGCAACCGCACGTGTTCAAGGTGGCGCAGGAAATCATCAAGCACAGCGATGAATTCCGCATGGCGTTTGATCGCAGCACGCAGAATTTCACGTCCCTGCCGCAGCACGCCGTGATCGCCAGCGATGGCGACCATGTCTACACGGTGCAGCATGCGGAAGAGCTGGTGGTGTTTCCGAACCCGGACGTGCGCGTGGGCTTGCGCGCGGGCTTGATGGTGGTGCGTACCTCCTGATCGTCCCGCCATCACGCAGCATCAGGCGCCAGCCGGGGAAACCCGCCTGGCGCTTTTTTTGCCAAAAAGATGCCGCATAGAAATAATTATCCATTAGGCAATCAACTGGTTTAAAATATTTTCCCTTTTGCAATTTATTGGACCGTTCATGTTGAAACGCCTGCTGACAGCCTTGCTGTGTCTGACCCTCTCCGGCCTGACGGCTGCCGCGCCTGCCGATGAGAAGGCTTCTGCGCCGGAAATGACGGCCGAACAATTCCTCGCCCAATTGCACCTGCAGCGCGGCAAGATCACCTTGCCGGGCGGTATCGCCACCCTGGACTTACCCACCAACTTCCGTTATCTGTCGCCGACGGACGCCGAACGCGTGCTGGTCGATGCCTGGGGCAATCCACCGGGCATGGAGTCGCTGGGCATGATCGTGCCCGCCAAGACCAGCGTGCTCGAGCGCGACAGCTGGGGTGTCATCGTCACGTATGAAAAGGAGGGGCATATCAAGGATGACGATGCGGACAGCATCAAGTACGACGAATTGCTCAAGGATATGCAGGCATCCGTGCTGGAAAACAATGCGGAGCGCAAGAAGCAGGGCTATCCCGGCATCCATTTGATGGGCTGGGCGGAAAAACCCAGCTATGCCAAGGATACGCACAAGCTGTACTGGGCCAAGGACTTGATGGTCGATGGCGGCGAGCATTCGCTCAACTACAACGTGCGCGTGCTGGGCCGCGAAGGCGTGTTGAACCTGAACGCGATCGCCAGCATGCAGCAGATCGAGGCGATCAAGAAAGAGATGCAGCAAGTGACGGCGTTCACGGAATTTACCGAGGGTAACCGCTACACGGATTTCGACAGCAAGACGGACAAGGTGGCCGAATATGGCCTGGCGGCGCTGGTGGCGGGTGGCGTGGCCAGCAAGCTGGGCCTGTTTGGCAAACTGCTGGCGCTGTTGCTGGCCTTCAAGAAAGTGCTGATCCTGGCCGTGGTGGGCGGCGGTGCGGCCATCGTCAAGTTTTTCGGCGGCAAGCGCAAGGAGAAGCCGGCGCCGCAGCCGCAGCCAGCACTGCAGCCTGAAGCGGCGGAACAGCCCGGCCATGCACCGGATGGCAAGGTAAACCTGGACAAGTAATAATAGCAACTGGGCCGCTCGGTGCGCTGGCGCACAGGAGTGGCATGGTGCGCGCTGCCGGAAGACGGCGCCTCGGGTACACTGGCTCATCGTTCATTCTCAGGAGTCCGCCATGTCCGTGTCCATGTATCAGGCAACCATTCCCGTCTTCATCCGCGGCTTGCGGGTCGTCTCGGCCTTGCTGGAAAAAGCGCAAGCCCATGTGGAGGAAGATGGCATCGTGCCCGAGATTTTACTGGGCGCGCAGCTGGCGCCCGACATGCTGGATCTGACGGCGCAGGTGCAGCGCGCCAGCGATACGTCGAAGATGTCGGTCGAGCGCCTGAGCGGCGTGCCGGCGCCGAAGTTCGAGGATAACGAAGCGTCGTTCGAACAGTTGCAAGAGCGCATCGCCAACACCATCGCCTACATCGACAGTGTGAATGCGGGCCAGATGGCGGGCAGCGCGCAGAAGGAAGTGGTGCTGAACTGGACCGACGAGGGCAAGAAATTCTCGGGAGACAATTACCTGCTCAGTTTTGCCTTGCCGAATTTTTATTTCCACGTCTCCATGGTCCACGCCATCCTCAGAAACAATGGCGTGGCCGTGGGCAAGCTCGATTATCTGGGACCGTACGATTAACGCTGTGGCTGCTGTTGGACCTGGTTCTGCACCGCGTTACCCAGCATGCCGCCGCCGATCACGCCGGCCACCGTCGCCAGCGCCTTGCCGCGGCCGCCACCGACCTGATTGCCGATCAAGCCGCCGATGACGGCGCCCGTGCCGATGCCCACGTAGTTCGGTTGTGCCGGCGCCGGTGCAGGCACTGGCTGCGGCTGGCGTACGGGTTCGCGGTAAGCCGTGTCGCGGTAGCCATCATTGTTATCGTTGTAGGCAGGACGCGCCTGCGCCACTTGCGTGTGGTGCACGACGCGCTTGTGCACGACGGGCGCCGGGGCTGGTGCCGGGGTGGCTTGCGCCACGACAGGCGCGGCGAGCGGGGCCGCCACAGGCGCTGCCAGGGCAGCGGCGCTGGCCGGCGTCATGGCGGCCACGTCGGCAGGGATGGCTGGCGTGGCAGGCACATTGGCCCGCGAATTGGGCAGGATGCCGGCGATGGACGCCGCGCCCACCAGGCACAGGACGGTCACGGAAATGGCGGCGCCGGCCATCAAGGGGTGGATGCGGCTGGCGGTAGTCGTCGTGTTCATGTGTTCTCCTGGGGGTGGTAATGCCGGTGTTGTTGATGTGTCCAGATTAGCGTCCTCGTCTGCGCAAGGCTAGCCCTTGCGCTGTATCAAACGTAAGCAGGTGTAAGCCGCACTTTCCAAAGCACAGTAGAATCGGTGCATTCCCTTCTCCGGAGTCCGCCATGAGCCAGTTATTCACGCCATATGCACTGGGGCCGCTGCTCGTGGCCAACCGTATCGCCATCGCGCCCATGTGTCAGTACTCGGCCGACAACGGCAACGCCACCGACTGGCACATGATCCACCTGGGCCACCTGGCCCTGTCCGGGGCGGGCTTGCTGATGACGGAAGCGACGGCCGTCTCGCCCGAGGGACGCATCTCGGCCGAAGACCTGGGCCTGTGGTCGGATGCGAACCAGGCGGCGCTGGCCAACGTGGTGCAGGCGATCCGCCGCCACGCGCCGATTCCGCTGGTGGTGCAACTGGGTCACGCAGGACGCAAGGCGTCGAGCCGCGCGCCCTGGCAGGGCGGCGCCTGCGTGCACCTGGCCGAGGGCGGCTGGCAAACGGTGGCGCCATCCGCCATCGCCCATTCTCCCGGTGAAACCGTGCCGATCGCCCTCGATGAGATGGGTTTGTTGCAGATCAAGGGCGCGTTTGTCGCGGCCGCCCAGCGCGTGCATGCGCTCGGCATCGAAGGCATCGAACTGCATGCGGCGCACGGTTATCTGCTGCACCAGTTCCTCTCGCCCCTGTCCAATCACCGTACCGACGTGTATGGCGGCAGCCTGGAAAACCGCATGCGTTTTCCGCTGGAAGTGTATGAAGCCGTGCGCGCCGCCGTGCCCGACAGCGTGGCCGTAGGCGTGCGCCTTTCCGCCACCGACTGGGTCGAGGGCGGTTGGGAAATTGAGCAAAGCGTGCGCTTCGCGCAGGAACTCAAGCAGCTGGGCGCCGACTTCATCCACGTCTCCAGCGGTGGCATTTCGCCACAGCAGCAAATTCCCGTGAGTCCCGGCTATCAGGTGGCGTTTGCCGAGCGCATCAAGCGCGACAGCGGCTTGCCCACCATCAGCGTGGGTTTGATCACGGAAGCGCAGCAGGCGGAAGACATCATTGCGCAAGGTCAATCCGACATGGTGGCGCTGGCGCGCGCCATCCTGTTCGACCCGCGCTGGCCCTGGCATGCGGCGGCCCAGCTGGGCGCGCAAGTGCAGGCGCCACCGCAGTACTGGCGCTCGCAGCCGCGCGAGTACAAGCACCTGTTCGGCGACACGACCCTGGGCCAGCGCTAGGAGTCCCGGCCCGGAGCGTAATCCGCCGGCGGCTGGAGGGCTAAGGCGTATGCGTAAAGGCGGGTCCCGTGGTGCTCACCCCCACTGCGGAGCGGCCATCGATCAGCATGCCAACCGAGCGGCCAAAGAAGAAGCTCGCCCCCATGTTCAAGGTCAGGTAAGGCGCGCCCACGGCGCCGGCCAAACCCTCGAACGCATGGGCGGTCGGATGCGCGGTGAACGCGGCCGATGCGTCCACGGTGAGGATGGAGACGCTCGAGACCGTGCCGGCACGGCCAGTGTTCGAGGCCGTGAGCGACAGGGTACCGCCGGGGCAGAAGAAGGAGGAGATTGCTCCACTGCAGGAGATGAAGTTGCCGCCAGCCGGGAAGAAGTTAATGCTCGAGCCGCTGTCGATGAAGCTGTTGCTCAAGGTACGGCCATTGAAGTCCGACGAAAAGTAGCCGAGATTGGTGGCGCCCAGTACCGAGCTGCCCGCTGGCAGGGCATTGTTCGAGCGGGTTCCCAGGCCGAAGATCAGCATGCCCTCGGCGCGCTCGGCAACGTGGTTCGACAAGGGGGGCAGGATGATGATGTTGCCATTGTTGTCGGCCCCAAAGCCCGTGAGGGGATTGCCAACCTGGTCCGCCAGCGGCACTGGAATTTGGCGGCATGGAACCGAGGAGCACGCGTAGTAGACGGGCGCGGCAAAGACCGTGCACGCGGAGCCGCAGTCTTGCGCGAACAAGCCCACGCCAATGATGCCCTTGGCGCCCACGTCCGCAGCCGTTTTCAGCATGGTGCCCTGGGTTTGGCACGATGCAGGGATGCTGGCAAATTTGGCACCCGGATCGGCGATGATCTGGATGGCCATGTTGGTGGCCAGCTTGCCGCCTTGATTGGTGCCGCCCATGCGGATGTCGGCCTTGCGGACGCTGCCCCAGGTGGTGCCGGAAATGAAGGAAATGCACTGGCCCAACGGTTCACCGCCTGAAGTGGCACTGGCCAGGCTGCCCAGCAGCTGGGAGGGCATGTCGGCGGCAAACACGCGCAATCCGACCGAGCCGGTGTCAACCAGGACATGGTCGATGACGGCGCAGTTGTTGGTATTGCCCGGAGCGCAAATTTTGACATCGACAAAGATCGCGTTCGGCGTGTTGCCGTTGCCGTTCGCGGGACCGGCATCGACATAGATAGGCGCGACATTGTCGTCGCCGATGACGGCGGCGACCGGATTCAACGGCGAGCCGCCGGGCTTGTTCTCCGGAGGCTTGATGATGATCGGCGGATCGACGGGGGTGACGGGCGGATTGGTGACGACCGGAGGCTCCACCACCACAGGCGGGCTGACGACGGGGGGCTCCACCACAGGCGGGGTCACGGGCGGGTTAGTCTGCACGGGAGGAGGGGCTGACGAGCCGGACCCGCCGCCGCAGGCGCTCAGGGCGAGGGTGGCGAACAGGGCAAATGCCGCGGACATCAATGGCAGGCGGAAGCGGTGCGCGAAGGGGGGCGTTTTCATGGAATCCTTGAGGGGGTGAATTGGGAGAGGCGCTTAGCGCAGTGTCGCCAGGTCGAAGCCTGCCGGCAGCCGGGAACTCAGGTAGGAGTAGCCCGAATAGGCGCGCAGGTGTCCGCTTGAAACGATGGTCCAGTCGCCGGCGGTGGCATTGAGCAGGCGCGGCGAACGAATCCGCGACGAACGCTGGGCGACCTGGGCGCGATCGAGGGAGGGTTTGTAGGCGCCCAGCAAGGATGCCAGGTCAGGCATGGTTGGGGCGGCCCACGACACGGCGAATACGAAGCCGCCGGCATCCGCAAACTCTGTGGCGACACCTCCATCGGGCAGGACGATCCTGTGGCTGGAATACGGCAAACTCGTCGAGGCCGATGCGTCCAGGACGGTTGAAAAGGAGCGCGCATGCATGGCCCTGGCATCGGCGACGGGCCCTTGGGCCGGCGAGATGACGTCGCCCAGGCCTGCCTGGGCAGCAGGGGAGAAAATACCCAGCAGGCATGCCAGGATGGCGGGACGCATGGCAGGCAGCGCAGGCGACGAAGCGGCTGCCATCGCCAGCTGGTTTGTGCGCCGCGCCGGGCCACTACGTGGATAATTAAACATACCGACACCTCTTCATTTGCTAATCATAAATAATCGCCCCTCTTTTCCGCTTGCCTCCTTGCGCGGATTCAGGAAAGGCGTCTCTATTTGGAAATTTCCTCAAGGAAACATGCTGATAAGAAAAGTCCTGCTGCGAAGCCATTGCATGACGCGCGCATAACATCGCCCTGCCATCGAATGCCGCTTCAGCATCGGGTTCCACCGCTGCGATGGGCCGACGATGAAATTCTTGCTTTGCGACAAGATGAAAAATACCGCAGCCGTGGAGAATAAGATTGAATCTGTGCGACAAATGCTGATCGATATGACAAAAATTCCGCGTGGCCCGCATTGGGCAATAGCTTTCATCTTCTGCTAAACTCCGGTTTCTTCTACTATTCATTCCGGACACTTCGACATGCGCCATTGATACTGCCGTGCTGTGCACGGCCTCGCCCTTCCCGCCACAGCGCCTTTGCGCCGCGCGGGTTCGCCAGCCCTGTCTGCACGTACAAGGAGTATCCATGCCCGCATTACTACAACTCGACCGTCTTTCCTTCGTGCTGCCCGATGGCCGCACCCTGTTTTCCGATTTGCAATTCGCGTTTGCCCCGCATCGTATCGGCCTCGTCGGCGATAACGGTGTGGGCAAGAGCGTGCTGACGCGCCTGCTGGCATGCCAGGCGCAGCCGTCTTCTGGCGCCGTGCGCTGTGACGGCGCCGTGCATTACGTGGCGCAGGAACTCGATCCGCAGCGCTATCCCACCGTGGCGGCCCTCGCCGGCGTGGCCAGCTTGCTGGCGGCGCTGGCGCGCATCGCCGAAGGTAGCATCGACGAGGCCGACTACGCCCTGGTGGGAGACCGCTGGGATGCCCATGCGCGCTTGCGCCAGGCGCTCGACGCGCTTGATTTATCTCATGTCGACGCCGACACGCCGACGGCTGGCCTGAGCGGTGGCGAGCGCCAGCGCATCGCCCTGCAAGGCGCCTGGCTGTCGCAGGCGGACTGGCTGGTCCTCGATGAGCCGAGCAATCACCTTGATGTCCATCAACGTGCTCGCCTGGTGGCGCAGATGGCGCGCTGGCCGGGCGGCTTGCTGCTGATCAGCCATGACCGCGGCTTGCTGCAGCACGTCGATGAAATTGTCGAGCTGTCGCCGCAGGGCTTGCGCAGCTATGGCGGCAATTACGCCATGTTTGCGCAGCAGCGCGCGCTGGAGCAGGCTGGCTACGCCGCCGTCCTGCAGGCGGAAAAGTCCGGCGCCAGGCGCGAACAGCGCGAGGCGCAGCAGCAGGCCGAACGCCAGCAGAAACGGGTGACGCGCGGTGAGCGCGAGGGCCGCGAAGGCAATCAAAGCAAGCTGCTGCTCGACGCGAAAAAGGAGAAAAGCCAGGATAGCCAAGGCAGGCTGCGCGTGCGCGCGCAAGAGGCGCAGCAGGCGCGCCAGCAAAGGGTGATGGACGCCAGCGCCCGCTGCGCGCCCGAGGCCGAACGGCTGCTGCTGGCGCCCGAGAGTGGCGTGCCGAACGGGAAACTGATCCTGGAGCTGCGCGCATTGGTCTTGCCGCATGGCCAGGCGCACGCCATCAACCTGGTGCTGAGCGGCCCGCGCCGCCTGGCCGTGACGGGAGACAATGGCAGCGGCAAGTCGACCCTGCTGCGCGTGATCGCGGGACAGCTGGCGCCCGCCAGCGGCGCGCTGCGCTGCCATGCGCAGGTGGCGTGGCTGGACCAGCATGCGGGGTTGCAAGACGGCGAGTGGAGCGCCGTGCAACGCTTGCAGGAACGCAACAGCATTGTGCCGGAAGGCGAGTTGCGCACGCGGCTGGCGCTGCTGGGCATTGCCGGCGCGCGCGCCACCATGCCCAGCCGTTTGCTGAGCGGGGGCGAACGCATGAAGGTGGCGCTGGCGGCCGAACTGTATGCGCAGACGCCGCCGCAATTGCTGCTGTTAGATGAACCCGACAATCATCTGGACCTGGCCAGCCTGCAGGCGCTCGAGCAGATGCTGCTGCAATATCAGGGGACGTTACTTGTGGTTTCGCATGACCAGGCATTTCTGCAGGCGATAAACCTTGACCCGGAGGGCTTGACATTGCACAAATGACAATTGAATGAAAAAATACACGCTCGATGCCTGGAGAGCATGCTTCATGAACCGATGCTGAATTTTGTTTGATTGTCGGTATAATCCACTGAATAACCGGGCCTATTTGTGAACTAAAACTGCTGGTTCACCAATATGATGACGTTTAATCTGGCACTGTTGTCGGTCACTGCCGCGCTGCCAGGGCGTCATCCTCCGTGCCCTGCCGTGCATGAATTTTGGTTTCGCTTATATTGTTTTCTTGGAGAAATAGCATGTCGTTTTACGAAAAACTCAAAGCCCTCAACATCGAATTGCCAGTCGTTGCCGCACCAGCTGCCGCTTACGTGATGCATGCCCGCACGGGCAACACCGTCTTCCTGTCCGGCCACCTGGCCAAGAAGGATGGCAAGGTCTGGGTGGGTCAACTGGGCAAGGACGTCACCACGGAAGAAGGCAAGATCGCTGCGCGCGGCATCGCCATCGAACTGATCGCCACATTGCAAGACGCGTGCGGCGGCGACTTGAGCAAGGTCAAGCGCATCGTCAAGGTCATGAGCCTGGTCAATTCCACTTCTGAATTCACGGAACAGCACCTGGTGACCAATGGCGCCTCGGAACTGTTCGTCGAAGTCTTCGGCGACAGCGGCAAGCACGCCCGCTCCGCCTTCGGCGTGGCGCAAATCCCGCTGGGCGCTTGCGTCGAGATCGAACTGATCGCCGAACTGGCCTGATCACCTGAGCATGCCGGCGCCTGTCGCCGGCTCGCCTTTTCCTCCTTTCCAGCAAGAGCGGAACCGCCATTGGGGTGGAGGGATCGGTGTATTCAAGAAAAAAACGGAGACACGTAATGAAAACGAGTGAACAAGGCTTGCACCGCGGCCTGGGCGAGCGGCAGATTCGCCTGATGGCGCTGGGCGCCGCGATTGGCGTGGGCCTGTTTTTGGGTTCCGGCAATGCAATCAAGATGGCCGGTCCCGGCATCATGCTGTCGTACATCATCGGTGGCGCGGTCATCTTCATGATCATGCGCGCGCTGGGCGAAATGGCCGTGCACAACCCTGTGGCCGGTTCCTTCAGCCGCTATGCCCAGGATTACCTGGGCCCCCTGCAAGGCTATCTGACGGGCTGGAACTACTGGTTCCTGTGGCTGGTTACGTGCGTGGCGGAAATTACCGCCGTCGCCATCTACATGGGTATCTGGTTCCCCGACGTGCCGCGCTGGATCTGGGCCTTGGCGGCCCTCGGCTCCATGGGCGCGATCAATTTGCTGGCCGTGAAAGCCTACGGCGAATTCGAATTCTGGTTTGCCCTGATCAAGGTGGTCACCATCATCCTGATGATCGTCGGCGGCACGGGCATGATCATCTTCGGTTTCGGCAATGGCGGCGTGGCCATCGGTATTTCCAACCTGTGGACGCATGGCGGCTTCTTCCCGAATGGCGCGCAGGGCGTGCTGATGTCGCTGCAGATGGTGATGTTTGCCTACCTGGGCGTGGAAATGATCGGTCTGACGGCCGGCGAAGCGGCGAACCCGAAGAAATCGATTCCTGACGCTATCAATTCGGTGTTCTGGCGCATCCTGATTTTCTATGTCGGCGCACTGTTCGTCATCCTGTCGATTTACCCATGGAATGAAATCGGCACCACCGGCAGCCCCTTCGTCATGACGTTCGAACGCCTGGGCATCAAGACGGCCGCCGGCATCATCAACTTCGTCGTGCTGACGGCAGCCTTGTCGTCGTGCAATGGCGGTATCTTCAGCACGGGCCGCATGCTGTACAACCTGGCCCTGCAAGGCCAGGCGCCGAAGGCGTTTGCGGAAACGACGGCCAGCGGCGTGCCGCGCCGCGCCATCCTGGTGTCCGTGTTTGCCCTGCTGCTGGGCGTGCTGCTGAACTACCTGGTGCCGGAAAAAGTGTTTATCTGGGTTACCTCGATTTCCACCTTCGGCGCCGTCTGGACCTGGGGCGTGATCCTGGTCACGCAAATCCAGTTCCGCAAGACCTTGACGCCGCTGGAAATCAAGAACCTGGCCTTCCGCATGCCGTTCGCGCCCTACGGTTCCTGGATTTCGCTGGCTTTCCTGGCGCTGGTGATCGGCCTGATGGCGTATTTCCCCGATACGCGCATCGCCCTGATGGTGGGACCGGCCTGGCTGATCCTGCTGACGGTGCTGTACTACGCGCTGGGCCTGGCGCCGAAAGACCGCCGCGATGACGTGCCGCAAGGCTACGAAGCGGGCTGGCCGCCGGCCGATGTGCCGCATGCTAAAAAGTAATTCAGCCTAGTTGAGCTGAATCAAAAGCGCGCCCCTGCACTTGCAGCGGCGCGCTTTTTCTTTCATATTGGCCATTCCATGCAGCACTAACGCCAGTACGCGTTTGATGGCGCACGCCTGGCGTTGTTTCCTTGCATCAAAGTTCTGTTTAGCTGAACCGATGAAAGCCCTATAATCGCTTAGTTTTGAAAATGGACGCGATCTTTCCGGTTTTTTGCCAGGTAGGGCCGGAGCGCCGTTTTTAAGTGTTTTTAGCCGTCATGTTTCAAGCAGCATCTAACAAAACCGTAGCGAGCGGATGTGAGGCTCGGTGCTCCCGGGCTAGGTAGCGCAGCTGTGCGAATGCACGGGGACGCCGAGTCAGTGAGCATCGCAGGCCGCAAATCACGACGCGCAGTAGGTTTTGGCAGGTGTTCAAGTGCATGCCTCATAAAGGAAGTCTAGTGAGCCAAACCCTGGTCCAGAAACTTTGCCGCACCAAGCCGATCGATACCACGGTCGAATATGGTGAAGGCCTCAGCAGCAGTGGCTTGAGCCGGTCCATCGGCCTGTTTTCCCTCACCATGATCGGCGTGGGCGCCACCATCGGCACGGGCATTTTCTTTACCATGGTCGAAGCCGTGCCCAAGGCGGGCCCATCGGTCGTCCTGTCTTTCCTGATCGCCGCCATTACGGCAGGCCTGACGGCCCTGTGCTATGCGGAGCTGTCGTTCCGCATTCCCGCCTCCGGCTCTTCGTATTCGTTTGCCTACGCTACCGTGGGCGAGTTCCTGGCCTTCATCATGGCCGCCTGTCTGCTGCTGGAGTACGGCTTGGCGGGCAGTGCCGTGGCCATCGGCTGGTCGTCCTACCTGAATAATTTCCTGGAAAATGCCTTCGGCTGGCACATTCCCGAGATGCTGCGCACGCCGATGATCGTTTCCGGCCCGCATGGCATGGAGTTTCATGCCGGCCACATCAACCTGCCGCCCATCTTTTTGATCTGCATGTGCGGCTTTTTGCTGCTGCGCGGCGCCAAGGAATCGGCCCTGATGAACGCCATCATGGTCATCATCAAGCTGGCGATCCTCGTGTTTTTCATCGTCATCGCGTTTTCCGGCTTCAATGCCGACAATTTCTTCCCCTTCTTCAATGCCGACAATAGCAAGGGCTTTGCCGGCATGACGGGCGTCACGGCGGCGGCCGGTACCGTCTTCTTCTCCTTCATCGGCCTCGATACGGTGGCGACGGCCGGCGACGAAGTGAAAAATCCCACGCGCAATGTGCCGCGCGGCATCCTCGGCGCCTTGCTCATCGTCACCGTGTTTTACCTGCTGGTGGCCGTGGCCGCCCTCGGCGCGCAACAGGCGAAATTGTTCGAAGGCCAGGAAGCGGGCCTGGCGGTGATCCTGCAAAACGTCACGGGCAAGACCTGGCCCGCGCTGGTGCTATCGGCCGGCGCCGTCATTTCCGTCTTCAGCGTGACCCTGGTGACGATCTACGGCCAGACGCGCATCCTGTTTGCCGTCAGCCGCGACGGCCTGATCCCGAAGTCGTTCCAGAAGATCCACCCGCGCACCCTGGTGCCGGTGAGCAATACGATCATAGTTTGTCTGGTGGTGGCCGTGGTGGCCGGTTCCGTCGATGCGACTTACTTGTGGGACATGGTCAGCATAGGTACCCTCACAGCCTTCATGGTGGTGTCGATTGCCGTGCCCGTGCTGCGTCACAAGCAGGGCGCGAACCGCATCGAAGGCTTCAGCGTGCCGTTCGGGCCGTATGTGATTCCTGGCCTCAGCGTGCTCGCTTGCCTGTACATCATGCGCGATTTGCCGCATACGACGTTTGTCGTGTTCAGTGTGTGGATGGCGGTGACGGTAGCCATTTATTTCCTGTACAGCATGCGGCATTCGCACCTGGGCAAGAAGGCCCGCTAATGCAGTCTGCTCCATCCGAAACCGCCGCGCTTGCCGGCGGTTTTTTTTATTTCTAACCGGAATTTACATGATGAAAATAACTGATCTGGCCGCTTGCGGCTTGCTGGCAAGCAGCCTTCTGGGCACCCTGGCACAGGCCGCTTCTGCCACCGAGCCGGCCTTGCGCGATTACCGCGCCGTCGCTCTGTCGGCCAATGGCCAGCGCATCGCCGCCATCGAATCGAGCAGGGCGGGCGAACTGCCGCAGCGCCCGCATGCGGTCATCGTCGTGCGCGACGCCGCCAACGGCGCCATCGTGCAGCAATTCGATCCGTGCGCCGTGTGTTCCTACGACAAGCCCAGCTGGTCGCCCGATGGCCGGCAGCTGGCCTTTGTCGGTTACGACGCCAAGGCGGGTACGGCGCAACTGTACCTGGCCACGATGACACAGGCGCAAACCCAGATATTGACGAACATCAAAGGTGTGGCCAGTACGGCGCGCTGGTCGCCGGATGGCAAGCAGCTGGCCCTGCTCGCGACGGTGGGCGCGCGCAAGCTGGCCGGCGCCGTGGAAGCGGGCGCGCGCCAGGTGGGCGAAGTGGGCAGCGAAGACGATGCCCAGCGCATCGCCGTCGTGCCGGTCAGCGGCGGCGAGCCGCGTCTGCTGTCGCCCAGCGACACCTATGTGTATGAATACAGCTGGACGCCCGATGGCCGCGGCTTTGTCGCCACCAGCGCGCAAGGCAATGGCGACAGCAATTGGTGGGTCGCCAAGCTCAGCCATATTGATGCGGCCACGGGCGCCCTGCGCGTGATCGCGTCGCCGGCCATGCAGCTGAACCTGCCTTCGGTTTCACCGGATGGCAAGACGGTGGTCTTCATCGGCGGCCTGATGAGCGATTTCGGCTCCATCGGCGGCGATATCTACACTGTACCGCTGGCCGGCGGCACGCCGCGCAATCTCACGCCAGACTATCGCGGCACCTTCAATGGCGTCGTCTGGCGCGGCGCCGGCTTGCTGGCAACGGCCCTGATCGACTCGCAGCTGGCGCTGGTGCCCATCGATGCGCAAAGCGGCCCGTCCCGGCCTGTGCTGCTCGGTGAACTCAGCAGCAGCGGCAGCGATGGCCGCCTGTCGTTCAGCGCCGATGGCCGTCACGCCGCTGCCGCCCAGGAAGATTTTACGCACGCCAGCTACCTGGTGGCGGGACCGGTGGGCCAGCTGAAAAAGATTACGCGCGACAATGACGGTTTTGCGCCGCAACTGACGGTGCAGAACGTGGGCTGGAATAACGAGCAATACAAGGTGCAAGGCTGGCTGCTGGGGCCGTTGAAGGCGGATGCAGGCAAGCGCTACCCGATGGTCGTCAACGTGCATGGCGGCCCGGGCGCCGCCGCCTCGCCCCGTTACGTGGGAGCGAGCACCCTGATCCATGAATTGACGCAAAAGGGTTATTTCGTCTTCCTGCCCAATCCGCGCGGCAGCTTTGGCCAGGGCCAGGCTTTTACGCGCGCCAACATGGCCGACTTCGGCGGCGGCGACTGGCGCGACATCCTGGCCGGCATTGATGCCGCGCAAAAAGTGGCGCTCATCGATGGGGACCGCCTGGGCCTGATCGGCCATTCGTATGGCGGCTTCATGACCATGTGGGGCGTCACGCATAGCGACCGTTTCAAGGCGGCCGTGGCGGGCGCGGGCGTGTCGAACTGGATCAGCTATTACGGCCAGAACGGCATCAACCAGTGGATGATCCCGTTCTTTGGCGCCTCCGCGTATGACAATCCCGCCGTCTACCGCAAGGCTTCACCCATCGAATCGATCAAGGCGGCCAAGACGCCGACCCTGATCTACGTGGGCGAGCGCGACGTGGAAACGCCGGCTGCCCAGTCGCTGGAATTCTGGCACGGCTTGCGCGCCATGGGCGTGCCGTCCAGCCTGTTCATCTACGACGGCGAAGGCCATTCCTTCCGCAAGCCCGAGCATCAGCGCGACTTGCAGAAGCGCACCATCGGCTGGTTCGAGCGTTATTTGAAGTAGTCATTGGCGGCCTGCCGTAGGCAGGCTAGCCTGGATAAAGCGGCTGACAAAATGTTCAGGGCTAGGCGCCGTGCCGAAGGCAGTACGAATGTACGACGAGGCGCGGCAACAACGCCATGGACTTTTTGTCAGGCGCGTGGCGAGACGATATGCACGATCGCCGCGCTATGTATCACGATCTTATCCGCATCTGCCTGTAACAAGCGGATGCGGCGTTGCACCAGCGGCCAGCCCGACCAGGCCACGTCGCTGACGGGCGGCGCGGCAGGCACTGCCAGCGGGGCGCTGATGACGGCCTGGTTGTCGAGCTGATCCAGCGCGCGCGACAGGGTCAAACACACTTGCGTATGGCTGTGGCTGAGCAGGGCGTTGACGGGCGCGACGGGCAGCTGGCTGGCATGCCGGCCCAGGATGGAGCGCAGCGCCGCCACGTGGGCGACCAGCAAGTAATTTTGCACGATGAACAGGTTGATGTCTTCCACGGCCCGCTGCTTGCTGGCCGGTTCATCGAGCATGCGCACCAGCGCCGAGCTGAGCGCAGCCAGGCTGTCCATCAATCGCTTGCGCTCGATGCGGTAGGCGAAGTCATCGAAACATTTCCCCTGCAGCAGCGCGAAGCTGGCCTGCATATAACTCACATTCACATTCAGCACCTGGCGCACCAGCCGTGGCAGGCTCTGGTATTCCCAGTTGGCCAGCACGAAGCTGAACACGGTCGCCACTGCCGCGCCGATCAGGGTATCGATCAGGCGCTCGCTGACGAGGTTCGGGTTGCTGGGCGCCACCAGGTGCATTTGCAGCAGAATCATCAGGCTCACGGCGATGGCCGTGTAGCGGTAGCGCAAATAGATGAAGGTGGGCGTGGCCACGATGGAGAGGAACAGGATGGCCATCAGCACGATATTGCTGTGCACGAAGCGGATCACGATGGCCGTGATGATGCAGCCGATGATGGTGCCGATGATGCGGTCGGCGCGGCGCTGGCGCGTCATGCTGAACGTGGGGCGCAAGATGATGACGATGGTCAATACGATCCAGTAGCTGTGCGCCGCATATGGCAGCCAGTGTCCGATCAGCAATCCCACCGAGATGGCCATCGATACGCGCAGGGCGAAGCGGAACACGGGCGAGTCCAGGCGCAGATTCGACAGCAGGGTTTTCAGCTCGTATTTCTGCTGCGACAGGAACGGCGCCATGTCCGCACCGCTCCAGAACGGCACGTTGTCATACACTTTCTGGCTGGCCAGGTGCAATTCCGCGATCATTTTCAGAATGGCGCGGATCTTGTTGCGCTGCGCGCGCAGGGTAGCCAGCGCTTCCTGCGCAGCATCGCCTTTTGCGTGCAGACGGGCAATTTCCTCTTCGATATCGGCCCATTCCTTGTCGTAACTGATCTGCGCATACGAGGCGCGCTTGCGCGTGACGGCGTAGGCCACGGCTTCGATGTCGCGCGCCGCCTTGTAGGCCAGGTCGTGCAAGGATTTCAGTACGTCGGAGTCCGCCAGGTGCTGGCGCAGCAGCGCGTAATCCGTGTGCGTGGAGAGTATCAGTTCATACAGATCCAGCATGCACACGTGCACCTGCACGACGATAGCATCCTTGCTGTTCTTGTGGCTGCGCAAGATCAAGTCGCGCGATGCCTGCTGGCGGTCGGCGAGGATGCTTTGATGGCGCACCAGCTTGTTGAACTGTTCCGTCAGGTTAAAACGGGTGTCGTAGAAATCGGCCTTGATGTCGATGTAGGCGGCCAGTTCGAACAGGGCTTCGGCCAGCACTTGCTGCTTGATGCGGTGGCGCAAGACCCAGGCGATGGCCATGGCGTACGCCAGATAGATGAGGCCACCGAGCATGAACAGGCCCGCATGGTGGAACGATTGCTGCCACGTCATCTGGTGCTCCATCGACATGGTCATGATGAACAGGGCGGCCAGCTGCAAGGGCATGGATTTCTTGCCGTACACCACCATCATGCTGGCGAGGAAACTCACGAGCACGAGCACCGTCATCAACAGCCACTGCACGGGGCCGCACAGGCTGATTAACAAAGTGACGGCACTGCACAGCAGCACGGAAGCGAGCATTTCATTGAACTTGTGGCGCAGCGGGCTGGGCATGTCCATCAGGGTCGTGCACAGGGCGCCGATGCACACCGTCATGGCGGTGGCGCTGTCGCTGATTTCCTGGGTCAGCAAGGCCAGGCCGACGAGACCGATGGCAACGCGCAAGCCCAGGTAAAAATAATGGCTGTAAATAAAGGTGCGCAGGTTCAGTGCGTAGTGCATGGGATTACCTTGTGGGTAGGGCACAGAAAGAGGCGCCGCACCGGGGTCTCCGATGCGGCGCCAGGATGTTGCAGTCGCTACAGCCTTGATTTACATCAGGGCAATCACGGGATATCTACGCCATTCTGGCTCGGCAAAGCGCTGGCAGTGTGCAAAGATGAAATTCAGCACGGCTTCCTGATTGCTCAGCAGGGCCGGATTCGCTGCTTTCCACTCGGCAAACTTGGCGGCCAGCGCAGGCTCGTCGCGCAGCAGTTCGGAAGCCATGTCTTCGAACACGTAATCGGAAAACGCTTCTTTCTTCTCCAGCACGCTGTTGAAGAAACCCCAGCGGAAGAAGCTGTCGTGCGCCTGCGGTTCCAGGGTTTCCACGGCGTAGCGGGCGTTGTCCTGGTCCAGGCTGATCACATAATCGCCTGCCTGCACGGTGAACTGGCCCGTGCGCGCTTCGAGTTCCACATTGTCGTGGAACATGTGGCCTTCGTAGGCCGTGGCCCGCGTGCCGACGTCGGTGATGTGGTAGTAGCGCGCCGTTAGCGTCTGTTCGGTGGTGATGCGGTGCATTTCGACGCCGTTCCAGCGCAGCCGTTCGATGACTTCGCGCCACGCTTGCGGCACGATATAGGCTTTCGGCGCGGCCACGGTGACGTCCGCATCGAAGCGGTTGTAGTACTTGATATCGCGTTCCCACGGCTGCGAGCGGTCATACGACAGGCGCTGGTAGTCGCCCAGGATACTCGGCGTGTATTGCGCCGCATAGCCCTTGAAGGGGAAGGTCGACGGCTGTTCTTCATTCATGGCCCAGTGGATCGGCCATGCGGCTTGCGTGCGTCCGGCCGCCTTCGCTTGCGCGCGCAGCTGCTTGATCTGTTCGCCATGTTTGACCGTGAACGCCATGGTGATGTCGAGCAGGGCGCGCATGGAAGCGTAGCGGTCGGCAAACGGTTTCAGCATGTGCGTTTCCGGCATGAAACCGATGACGTGATGCAAGGCCGCAAAGCCGGTCGAGAAACGGGGCACTTCGAGAAATTCGGCGATGCCGTGGTCGGGGCTATCCTTGACGGGGTTCACGTACGGGCAGGTGGGCCAGCCGGCTTGTTCCATCTGCGCAAAGATGTGCGGCAGCATGGTGTCTTGCAGGAAGGGACCGAGGCCATTGCCCAGCTTATCCGTCTGCGTGTGGATCAGGGTCATCGTGTACGGATAGTCGGCGCCGTTCGACGTGTGCGTGTCGACCATCACGTCCGGGTCCCAGCTGGCCAGCAGGCGGTTGAACACTTGCGCATTCAGGCTGTCGCACTTGATGAAATCGCGGTTCAGGTCCAGGTGGCGGCTGTTGCCGCGGAAACCGAATTGCTCCGGGCCATCCTGGTTCACCCGCGACGTGTTGGCGCGGTTCAGGCTGCCATCGACATTGTAGATCGGAATGAACAGCAATACCGTGCTGCCCAGCGCCGCCAGGCGCTCCGGCTGCGTGCACAGGTCGCGCACGATGGCCATGCAGGCGTCGATGCCTTCCGGTTCGCCCGGGTGGATGCCGTTATTGTTGAAGAATACGGTGCGGCCTGCGCGCTTGATTTGCTCGCGGTCAAACACGCCGTCCGCGCTGACGACGCCAGCGTGGATGGGCACGCCCGAGTCGGACAGGCCGATCTGTTCGAAATGCAGCACCTGCGGATAGCGTGCGGCAAGATCTTGATAGAAGGTGATGCATTCCAGCCAGGTCGTGGTCTGGTTGTGGTTACCGAGTTCGTAGGTCGTGCGCAAGTCTGGTGGCATAGCGGTCTGAGTCTGGGAGGGGGAAGGCGCGCTGGGTAAGTACGCCCGCTAGGGGCCAATTGTAGCACCGGCTCTTGCCTTGAGGCGCCGCAAGGGCTTGTTGCCGTACTTGTGTTATGAATACGTTTCACGCGCGAGGGGAGGCGGCATGGGCAAGGCGGCGATGGCAGCGCTGGCGGTGCTGGTATGGGGGATAGGCCTGGCGGCGCAGGCGGCGCCATTGCGCTTGCCTGCGGGCAAGGAGCCGGTGGCGCAGGGCGGGTCTGTCACGGCCGTCGCGCAGGGCGCGTTGATACGCTACCGGGGCTGGCTGCTCGCCATCGATGGCGCCGTGCCGGAAGAACAGCCTGACATCGTGCTGACGTCGGCGGATGCGCGCCACGCGCCGCTGCTGCAGATCGGCGCCACGCAGCGCACCTTGCCCCTGTGGTCGGCCTTCGAGCTCGTCAAGGGAAGCGCGCGCCTGCGCATCACGGCGCTGCCGGGGCTTGAAGCGCTTCCCGCGCTGCTGCTGGACTTTGGCGACAGCGATTACCGCATCGTGATTCCCGCCGCCCCCATCGAACGGCAAGCCCATCCACTGCTGGCGCAGCGCTTTCCCGGCGCCGACCTGGCCTTGCTGCTGCAGGATGGCCGGCGGGTCATGTTGCCGCTGGGAAGTGGCAGCGCGCAAGTGTTTGGCGCGGAGCAAGCCGTGCCTTACCGTTTTGCGAAAGTGAAAAAACGTTAGGCGAAAAAAAGCCACTCCCGCAGGAGTGGCTCAGGCTAAAGCGCCCGTTGCCGGGTTATTGCTTTTTGTTATTCAGCGCCCATTTCTTTCAGCAGGTTGTCTGCGTGGTCGATGTGTTTCATGTTCCACAGCATGTAGCGCAGGTCGACCTGGATCGAACGGGTGTTGGCCTTGTTGTAGTCCCAATCGGAAATGATCGAGTCCAAGGTGCCATCGAAGGCCAGGCCGATGAATTCGCCTTTCGAGTTCAGCGCAGCCGAACCGGAGTTGCCGCCGGTGATGTCCAGGGTCGCCAGGTAGTCGACCGGCACGGTTTTCAGCTTCGGATCGACGAATTTACCGAAGTCCTTGGCTTTGATCGCGGCCAGTTGATTTGCCGGTGCATTGAACTCGCCCTGGCCCGTGGCTTTGGCCACCACGCCATTGACGGTGGTGAACGCGGTCCAGGTGGTGCCGTCGGCGCCATGGTCACGGCCGGCAACGCGGCCGAAGGTGACGCGCAGGGTGCTGTTGGCGTCAGGATAGACGGCTTGGCCTTTGCTCTTCATGAAGGCAATTTTTGCTTTCATGTAGTTGGCGTAGGCTTGCTGGATCTTGCCTGCCAGTTCTTCGTCTTCCGCTTCGTTTTTCAGCGAATCCGGATACATGGCGACGGCTGCCTGGATGAAGCTGTCCTTGCTGGCCTGGAATTCGGCTGGCGTACGTTTCAGCCATGCTGCGCGCTCGGCCTTGTCGGCCAGCTTGCTGCCCGCATACAGTTTGTCCAGGGCGGCGGACAGGTCGGCTTGCGACATGCCGTCCTTGATGCCGATGGCGGCGTCAAAGCTGGCGCGGCGCTGTGCTGCCGGTTGCGCGGCGTACTTGGTCAGGCTGTTCAGTACCAGCGCCTTGTCGACTTTTTCATCGTAGGTGCGCTCGACCGACGTGATGCCCGCTTCCAGGCGTGGCAAGTCGCGCGACTGGTAGCCGGACTTGCGTTCCGTATCGGCCTTGGTGCTTTCGTTGGACAGGCGGTACAGGCTGCGTGCCGTGTTCAGCAGGCGTGGCTGTGCGTAGCCCAGGAAGAAATCGCGCTTGGTGTCGGCATCGCGCTCGGCGATCAGCTTTTCCACTTGCTCGATGTCGCCGGCAAATTCCGCCTTGCGGGCAGCATTCGCGTTGACCCAGGTTTTCAGGGCTTCATGTTCTGCCGTCTTGCGTGCCAGGAAGTCGCTGCCCGCGTACGAATCGAGCATGCCTTGGCGGTTCTTGTAGTAATTGTTCACGCCAGCCACCTGGCCCGCATATTTCAGGGCAACATCCTTGTTGTCCTTGGTTTCGCGCGCGATGATGGCCAGGGTTTCGCCCGACGCTTTCACGAAGGCCGGGTAGTTCCAGTCAAACGTGAACGCCACTTCCGATGGCAGGCGGTGACGGTTGGTGCGGCCAGGGTAGCCCAGCGCCATGACGAAATCGCCTTCTTTCAAGCCATCCTTGGCCAGTTTCAGCACGTGTTTTGGCTGGTACGGCACGTTGTCCTTGCTGAAGTCGGCAGCTTTGCCGTCCTTGCTGACGTAGGCGCGGTAAAAACCGTAGTCGCCCGTGTGGCGCGGCCACATCCAGTTGTCGGTGTCGCCGCCGAACTTGCCCACGCCCGCTGGAGGCGCGTGCACCAGGCGCACGTCGCGGATTTCCAGTTGCTTGATCAGGTAGAACTCCAGGCCGCCGTAGTAGCTCGACACGGTGCAGCGGAAACCCGCTTCTTTTTCGCATTCGGCGACCAGTTTCTTCTGGTTTTTCTCGATCGCGTCGATGCGTGCCTTGCCTTGCAGCTTGGCCACGTCGGCGGTGATGATCTTGTCGCTGACATTGGTCACGGCGGAGGTGACGAAGATGCGGCTGCCTGGGGCGGCCGGCAATTCTTCAGCGAACGTCTTGGCCAGGAAACCGTTGGCCAGCAAATCGCGCTCTTTGGTCGAATTGACCGCTACGCTGTTGTAGACGCAATGGTGGTTGGTGGCAACCAGGCCTTGCGGCGAGACGAACGAGGCCGAGCAACCGCCCAGGCTGACGATGGCGCCCATCGGGAACTCGGTCAGTTTGGTCAGGGTGGTCGGATCGAGTTTCAGTCCGGCCGCTTTCAGTTCCTTGGCTACTTGTGGCAGCTGTTGGGGCATCCACATGCCTTCGTCGGCGTGTGCGAAGTTGCTCAGGATAGCGAGCGCGATTAAAGATTTTTTCATTCGAGTTCTAGTCTTTTACATGAAGGGAAGTCGGAACCAACGTGTACCCAGTGTTTTTTCTCAGCGGGCGACCTAGAGTATCCGCACCGAACTCGCACTAGTCAATCACATTTTCCCGGCGGCATGTTTGTGGTTGCTTGTTTAAATGGTACTATTTTCGACATTGCAGGGGCAGAAAGCGGCTGCCAGCTGGCATTTTCCCGTGCCGCGGCTGTGGTATTGTCCATACAATTGTCCTGGCAGCAATAAAAATGGCCGGGCGCCTGCGCGGCCCGGCCATTTGCGGATGTGCTGCTTTTGGTCTGCTTAGCGTATTTTGCCGCGGCGCAAAAGATTCACGATGCCCAGCAGGATCACGGCGCCCAGGAACGAGACGAGCAGCGAAGACAGGCTGAAATTGTCGCTGTTGATGGTACCCGTGCCGAACAGGGGCGCCAGCAGCCAGCCGCCCAGGAAGGCGCCGACGATACCGACGACGATATTGAGGAAGATGCCTTGTTGCGCATCCGTTTTCATGACCATGCTGGCCAGCCAGCCGATGACACCGCCAATAACGATCCAGATAATGAAATTCATGTAATCCTCCGCGCGATGGATGAGTGGTTGTGCCAGAGCGGTGCGGCCTGCACGTCATGGCAAATTGATACTGATGCCGCACGATAGAAAAGTCCAGCGGATTCGCATGGCGCATGCAAAAGCCCGCCTGGCTGCGGGCAGCGAGGCGGGCTTGTCATGCGGCAAGGTCGTGTTTAATCGGCCTTGATGGCTTCCACCTGGATGGCCAGCTTGACTTCCGGCGAGAACGCCGGCATGCCGTAGTTCAAGCCAAAGTCGCTGCGCTTGAATTCTGCCGTGGCATCGGCGCCGCACACTTCACGCTTGTAGCGCGGGTGCATGATGCACTTGAACTTGCTCACGTTCAACTTGACGGGCTTGGTCACGCCCAGCAGGGTCAGTTCGCCATCGACTTCCACCAGCTGCTCGCCGTTGAACTTGAGCGACTTGCTCTTGTAGGTGATTTCAGGGAATTTCTCTACGTTGAACATGTCCGCTTTCTTCGCGTGCGTGTTCATGGCGTCCAGGCCAAAGTCGATCGAATCGGCATCGATGACGAGGTCCAGGCTGCCCGCCTTGGCGGCGCGGTCCAGGGTGACCGTCCCCTTGGTCTTGTTGAACTTGCCACGCCACACGGACATGCCCATGTGATCGGCTTCGAAGCTGGGGAACGTGTGCGTCGGGTCGAGGTTGTAGGTGTCGGTAGCGGCCATGGCCGAACCCGCGCCGGCGGCTACCAGCACGGCGATCATCAAGTGCTTAAGTTTCATCAATATCCTAAAAAGAATCGGTTGGTGGTGTGATTTTAATCAGTAACGGTTGAAAAACGTTCAGGGCAAGGCGCCTTGCCGAAGGCAGTACGAATAGTACGACGAGGCAAGAGCAACGCAGCCATGGACGTTTTCTCAGGTGTTACTGCGCAGCGACGTGGAACTTGATGGTGACCTCGTCGGCAACCATGCTCGTGTCTTTCCACTCGCCTTCGCCGATGTTGTAGGTCAGGCGCTTGATCGGCAGGGCGCCGTCGAACGCATATTTACCGCCGTCGGCTTTCACCGTCAGGGGGAAGGTCACGTCGGTGGTCTTGCCTTTGATGCTCAGCTTGCCGCTGACCGTCAGCTTGCCCGCGCCGGCGGCCTTGATGCTGCTCGAGACGAAGGTGGCTTTCGGGAACTGGGCCGCGTTGAACCATTCTTTCTTGGCCACTTCCTTGTTGTATTCCGGGTCGCCGATATCGATGCTGGCCGTCTCGATTTCCACCGACGCTTTCGACGCGTCCGGCGTGGCCGGGTTGTAATCGATGGCGATATTGAATTTCTTGAACTTCGCTTCCACGGGCACGTTCATTTGCTTGAACACGGCCGACACGCTGGTCTTGGCTGGATCGACTTTCAGCAGGGTGGCGGCGGTGGCGGCCACGGACAGGCCCAGCAGGGAAGCGAGGACGATGCGTTGGGTGGTTTTCATCTTATTTTTCCTGGAGTTTCAGTGAGCAAAGCAGATTAAGAAGGGCTTGGAACGCCGGACAAAACCGCAAATCGCGACGCGCAGCAGGTTTGGTTCGACGTTCTTATGGCAGCATGCGTTTCAGTACGCCATCGCGGTCGATGAACTGGTGCTTCAGCGCCGCCAGCACATGGGCGGCCACGGCAGCGGCCATCGTCATGTTCAGAACATAATGAATCTCTTTTAAAAGCGGCTTAAGTTCCGGGTTCGGCGCCATGATGACGGGCAGCTGGAACAGACCCAGGTAGACCACGGGCACGCCGGCGGCCAGGGTGTACAGGTAGCCGGAGACGGGCACGGCGAAGATCAGGATGTACAGCAGCACGTGCATGGCGTCGGCCGCCTTCTTTTGCCAGGCCACCATGCTGGCAGGGTGCGGCGGCGGCACGTTGGCCTTGCGCCACAACAGGCGGATGGCGGCGATGGCCAGCACGGTCACGCCCAGCCACTTATGCCACGAGAAATATTTGAGCTTGGTGGGCGTCAGGCCGGGAATATCGACCATGACCAGGCCCATGACGAAGGCGCTGATGATCAGCAGGGCGGTCAGCCAGTGCAGGATGATGGCGGTGGTGGTGTAGCGTTGCATCGACGGCTTTCTTGAAAGTAGTACGTGTTAGGACTAATTCGGCCTAATATACCAAAGAAAAGCAAATTGCGCTGCGTGCTGCAGATTCTACAAGAAAGATTGCCGGAAAAACCGCGGGGCGGGCAGCATTTGTGTGCTGGCCGCCCCGCGGGAGTGGGATCGTGAGGATCCCCATGTGGAAACTGCTTAGATGGCTTTGGCCAATTGCGCGGCGATACCGATGTAGTTAGCCGGCGTCATGGTCAGGAGCACGTCCTTGGCATCCTGCGGAATGGCCAGGCCATTGACGAAGGTTTGCAGCGCTTCTTTCGAGATGCCCTTGCCGCGCGTCAGCTCTTTCAGCTGCTCGTACGGGTTTTCGATGCCATAGCGGCGCATCACGGTTTGTACGGGCTCGGCCAGCACTTCCCACGTCGCGTCCAGGTCTTGCGCCAGGCGTGCATGGTTCACTTCCAGCTTGTTCAGGCCGCGCAGGCAGCTGTCATAGGCCAGCAGGGTGTAACCGAGGCCCACGCCGATATTGCGCAGCACGGTCGAATCGGTCAGGTCGCGCTGCATGCGCGAGACAGGCAGTTTTTCCGACAGGTGTTTCAGGACGGCGTTGGCCAGGCCCAGGTTGCCTTCCGAGTTTTCGAAGTCGATCGGGTTGACCTTGTGCGGCATGGTCGAGGAACCGATTTCGCCCGCTTTCAGTTTTTGCTTGAAGTAGCCCAGCGACACGTACGTCCAGATGTCGCGGTTCAGGTCCAGCAAGATCGTGTTGGCGCGCGCGAAGGCGTCGAACAACTCGGCCATGTAGTCATGCGGCTCGATCTGGATGGTGTACGGATTGAACACCAGGCCCAGGCGCTGCTCGATGACGGCCTGCGAGAATGCCGGCCAGTCGAAGCCGGGGTAGGCCGACAGGTGGGCGTTGTAGTTGCCGACGGCGCCATTCATCTTGCCGAGGATTTCCACTTGCTCGATGCGTTTCACGGCGCGCTGCAGGCGGGCCACGACGTTGGCAAATTCCTTGCCCAGGGTGGTCGGGCTGGCCGTCTGGCCATGCGTGCGCGACAGCATCGGCACGTCCGCATTGTCGTGCGCGATCTGCGTCAGCTTGGCCACCAGGCCGTTCAATGCCGGCAGCATCACGCCATCGCGGGCCGCTTTCAGCATCATGCCGTGCGAAGTGTTGTTGATGTCTTCCGAGGTGCAGGCGAAATGGATGAATTCCGACGCCGCCACCAGTTCCGGCACGTCCGCCACTTGTTCCTTCAGCCAGTACTCGACGGCCTTGACGTCATGGTTGGTGACCGCTTCGATGGCCTTGATGCGGGCCGCGTCGGCTTCCGAGAAGTCGGCTGCCATCTTGTCGAGCAGGGCGGTCGCTTCGGCCGAAAACGGCTTGATTTCAGCGAAACCGGCTTGCGACAGCGCTTGCAGCCAGGAGATTTCCACTTTCACGCGGTGGTGCATGAAACCGGCTTCGGACAGGATCGGGCGCAGCAGATCGGTCTTGCTGGCGTAGCGGCCATCGAGCGGAGACAGGGCCGACAGCGTGGAATACGGAGTAGTAGAAGTCATGAGAGCGGACGCAAGTTAAAGAAACGGTTGGCGTGTGGCGCGCGGGGAGGGCAGGGCTATTGCAATACAGCAACACTGACGGCGCCACAGTAAAGGGCGATTTTACCACCGCTGGCCGCTGGCCAGCCGTCCGTTGGCCGCCGGCACGCCGCTTTTGGACCGAATCCGGCGCCGATGCGGCGTGCCTGCCACACACGGGGGGCCGCCGGGCGCGTGCTGCCAAACAGCGCTGCCGCCGATGCTATACTGCTTGCTGCTCCTTTACCTTAAAGTACCTATGAAACTGATCGGTTCCCTCGCCAGCCCGTATGTCCGCAAAGCCCGCATCGTGCTGGCGGAAAAAAAGCTCGACTATGTCTTCGAGCTGGAAAACGTGTGGGTGCCGGAAACCCGCATCGCCCAGGCCAATCCCCTGGGCAAAGTGCCTTGCCTGGTGATGGAGGATGGCAGCACCTTGATCGATTCGAAAGTCATCGTCGAATACCTCGACACGCTCACGCCCGTGTGCAAGCTGCTGCCGGCCGGCGGCAATGGCCGCGAGCGGGCCGATATCAAGAATTGGGAAGCGCTGGCCGACGGCATCCTCGACGCGGGTGTGCTGGTGCGCCTGGAGCGCACGCAGCGCCCGCCCGAGCAGCAAAGCGCGGCTTGGATCGCGCGCCAGCTGGACAAAGTCACCCTGGGCCTGGCGGCGCTGGAAGCACGCCTGGGCGAGAGCGCGTATTGCGCCGGCAAGAACTACACCCTGGCCGACGTGGCCGTGGGCTGCACCCTGGGCTGGCTCAGCTTCCGCTTCCCGGAAATCGACTGGCGCGCGGACCATCCTGCGCTGGCCCGCCTGTTCGACAAACTGTCCGAACGCCCATCGTTCAAGGATACCGTGCCGCAGTAAAGGCACGGACGTAAAAAAACCGGCGATTGCCGGTTTTTTTATCTGCCTCGAAGAAAAATTACTCTTCAATCGCCATCTGGCTTTGCAGGTAGTTCTGGATGCCGACTTTGGCGATCAGGTCGATCTGCGTTTCCAGCCAGTCGATATGTTCTTCCGTGTCTTCCAGGATCATCAGGAACAGGTCGCGCGAGACGTAGTCGCCCGCTTTTTCGCTGATGGCGATGCCTTCCTTGACGGTGGCGTGCGCGGCGCGTTCCAGCTTCAAGTCGCATTCCAGCATTTCCGGCGTGTTCTCGCCGATCAGCAGCTTGTGCAGCGCTTGCAGGTTCGGCAGGCCGTCGAGCATCAGGATGCGGTCGATCAGCTTGTCGGCGTGTTTCATTTCGCCGATCGATTCTTCGTATTCCTTCTTGCCCAGCTTCTCCAGGCCCCAGTGCTTGTACATGCGCGCATGCAGGAAGTACTGGTTAATGGCCGACAGTTCGTTGGTGAGCTGTGCGTTGAGCATGCGGATGACTTCTTTATCGCCCTTCATGGGATTTCCTTTGTTCTGTGTCGCATTCGATGATGAAACCGGAGGCTGCTGGCGTTCACTGCCGGGTGGCGCTGGCTGCCTGGTGGCGCGCAGGTTGCCGGTTTCGCTATGCCCGCATGATAGCGCAAAATATGGGCGATTTCGGGCGGTAAACGGCATTTTTCCGTCTTTTTAACGTAAATATCGTGCGAATAAAACCCATTCTCAAATGGATTGCCACATTTTTCCGTTTTTTATTTGTTAAGGAAAATGAAGGCCATTCTCATTCGCGTTCATGCTCCTATTTGGCCGCCGCTGGCGCGCCTGCATGGCCGTGCTGAAAAGGCGGGAAATGTTGGTCCGTTCTTGCTTTTGTGTCTTCTTGGCCGCTGCCGGCGATGCGATAATCAGGCAGCGATATTTACTGAAAAAGGATAGCAAGATGATGCTGCATATACCCGGCGTGCTGACGCCGGAACAGGTCACGCAGTTTCGCCAGCGCCTGGCGCAGACGGACTGGGTCGACGGGCGCGCCAGCGTCGGGGCGCAAGGCGCGCAAGTCAAGCGCAACCGCCAGCTGGCGGAAGGTTCGCCGCTGGCGCTGGAACTGGGCGAGATCGTCAGCCGCGCACTGATGGCCAATCCCCTGTTCTTTTCCGCCGTGCTGCCGCTGCGCATCCTGCCGCCGTTCTTCAACAGCTATGCGGGCGGCGAGCACTATGGCCTGCATATCGACGGTGCCATCCGCACGCCGAAAAACGGCATGCAGTCGATGCGCGCCGACGTCTCGTCGACCGTGTTTTTGAGCGAGCCGGACGAGTACGAAGGCGGCGAACTGGTGGTGGTCGATGCGTATGGCACGCATGAAGTGAAATTGCCGGCCGGCGACGTGATCGTGTATCCGTCGAGCAGCGTGCATCAGGTACTGCCCGTCACCAGCGGCGAGCGCATCTGCTCCTTCCTGTGGACGCAAAGCATGGTGCGCGAGGATTGGAAGCGCAGCATGCTGTTTGAGCTCGATCAAAACATCCAGAGCGTGCGCGGAGAACACGGCGATTCGCCGGCGACGGTGGGCTTGACCGGGCATTATCACAACCTGCTCAGGATGTGGGCGGAGATGTAGCGCGCAAAAAAAAGTCTGCCTGGCCCGGGGATGTAGGCTGGCAGACTGAAACAAGCAGTTGCTTGACTGGTACAGAAAACAGGGCGCACAAAAGCAAGCAGGGCACAGGGTGCGGTGCTTGCGGGCTGGCAGCGGCGCAAGGGCCGCCGGAAGGCTAGCTCAGTTGGAAGGTCAGCGGTACTAACACGTACACGGGAACAGGCTTGCCGTTCTCGATCATCGGCTTGAACAGCGCGCGCTGGGCGGCCTGGCGGCCTGCTTCATCGAGGTTGCCGTAGCCGGTCGATTTATGGATCAGGATTTGCTCGGGCAAGCCCTTTTCATTGATCAGGATGCGCAACACCACGGTGCCGCTTTCGCCCAGGCGGCGCGACAGATTCGGGTAGATCAGCTGCGGCGCCTTGATGTATTCGACGCTGCTGACGGTGCGCGGCGTCGACGGCGCCGGAGGCGTGGGCGACGGTGTCGATGGCGCTGTCGGCGCAGCGGTGGCAACCGGTGCCGCTTCGGCGCGCGTCGGCTGCGGCGGCGTGATCGTCGGTTCGCTCGGCGCCACGGCGATCAGCGGCAGCGGCGGGATCACGGCGCGCGGCACGGGGGCGCTCAATTCCACGGTTTTCGGTACGGACGGCGCTGGCGGCTTGGGCGGCGCCGGCGGGGCGATGATGCTGATGGTGGTGATGGTCGGCATGGCCGCCGTGACCACGCGGCTCAGCAGGCCGCTCTGGATGGCGTAAAAGCCGGCGATGTGCAGGACGACGATGGCCATCAGCGGCGCGAATTTGTTGCGCTTCTTGTCGAAGTCGGCAAATTGCTGCACGGCCTGCACCGTTACGGGCGGGGGCATCATCGTCATGGCGTTCATCGCTTTCTTTAGTTTGTCAGTACAGCTCGCATCAATACGGTTTCTTGCAGCGCCACGGTGGCGTTCAGGTGATCGTTCAGCACTTCCCGCGCGCAGGTGTGGCATTTGCCGCAGCAGGTGGCCACGCCCAGGTCGCGGCGCAGTTCGGCCATGCTGGACAGGCCAAGATCGACGGCTTGACGGATTTCACGATCAGATATGTTGTTGCAGACACATACAATCATTGATACACCTTCTGGCTGGAGGATGAACAGACACTAGTGCTGGAAAGCATTGTTGCTAGTGTTTTAATGAGAATCATTATCATTACGTTTCATTGTCGCGCAAAGCGGGGGACAATGCAAGTGATTTTGATCAAGTGTGCGGCAGTTGGCGGCCTGGCGCCGCAGCTTCACAGGCCATGTTTCCGAATGACGCAGCCCTTGATGGGGGCGGCTCTCCGGGCTAAATAAAAACTATTCGCATTCATGTTTATAATGCTGGTATTGTCTCGGACGGTCACCGTCTGGACAGATTGAATGGCCGCTTGTCGGTAATGCGCAACAGTTGCGTTTTACCTCACAAACCTGGAACCGGTGCAAGGCGCCTTGCGCCGTCGCCGGTATCAGGTGTTCTTAATTTGAACGGAATTTGCTCATGACTCTAGTTCCACCCATGATGACGCTCGATGCGCTGGCAGTCGGCCAGAGCGGCACGGTGTTGCATATCACGCCCCACACGGCAGGACAGACGGAGGACGGCGTCGACCTGGCCCGCCGCTTGATGGAGCTGGGGTTCGTTCCCGGCGAACGAATCCGCATGCTCAAGCGCGGCATTCCCGGCGGCGATCCGCTGGCCATCAAGGTCGGCAATGCCACGTTCGCACTGCGCCGCTTCGAAGCGGCGCTGATTACGATTCAACCGCTGCTTCAACCGGAATGACCATGGGTGCTGTCGAAACTATCGTGGATGCAGGCGTGCACAAGCCGCCGCATCAGCCACAAATTGCCTTGCTGGGCAATCCGAACTGCGGCAAGACCGCCCTGTTCAACCGTTTGACGGGCGCGCGCCAGAAAGTGGCGAACTACGCCGGCGTGACCATCGAGCGCAAGGAAGGCCATTTCACCTCGCCAGCCGGCAAGCCCGTGCGCCTGCTCGACCTGCCGGGCGCCTACAGCCTGTCGGCCACCACGCCCGATGAAGCCATCACGCGCGACGTGGTGGGCGGCTTGCGCCGCGGCGACCCGCGTCCGGACGCCATCATCTGCGTTGTCGACGCCACCAACCTGCGTCTGAATCTGCGCCTGGTGCTGGAAGTCAAGCGCCTGGGCCTGCCCATGTTGCTGGCGCTGAACATGACGGACGTGGCGCGCAAGCGCGGCATGCTGATCGACACGGTGAAACTGTCGCAGGAACTGGGCATGCCCGTGGTGGAAACCGTGGCGGTGCAGCACGATGGCGAAAAAGCCTTGCTGAACGCCATCGACGCCATGCTGCCGCTGCCGGCCGTGGAAGCGAAACCGCTGGCGGCCATCGATGCCGTCACCGTCGAAGAAACCCAGCGCGAAGTGCGCCGCATCCTGTCCGCCGTCAGCAATGACACGAGCGACAAGGGCAACCTGACGGAAAAGATCGACGACGTGGTGCTGCACCCCGTGTTCGGCCCCATCATCCTGGCCGTGCTGATGTTCCTGATCTTCCAGGCCGTGTTTGCCTGGGCCGCCACGCCGATGGAAATGATCACCGATGGCGTGGGCCACCTGGGCGCCGTGCTGACGGCGAACATGCCAGACGGTCACCTGAAAAGCTTGCTGGTGGAAGGCATCATCGGCGGCGTCGGCAGCGTGCTGGTGTTCCTGCCGCAGATCCTGATCCTGTTCTTCTTCATCCTGAGCCTGGAAGACTGCGGCTACCTGCCGCGCGCGGCCTTCCTGCTGGACCGCCTGATGGGCGGCGTGGGCTTGTCCGGCCGCGCCTTCATCCCGCTGCTGTCGAGCTTTGCCTGCGCCATTCCCGGCGTGATGGCGGCGCGCACCATCCAGAATCCGCGCGACCGCCTGGTCACCATCATGATCGCGCCGCTGATGACGTGTTCGGCGCGCCTGCCCGTGTATGCGCTGATCATCGCCGCCTTTATCCCGGAACGCCAGGTATGGGGCTATCTGAGCCTGCAAGGCCTGGTGCTGTTCGTGCTGTACTTCGCCGGCATCATCTCGGCCATGGCCGTGGCCTGGGTCATGAAGCGCGGCATGGGCGTGCGCGGCAACCAGCCGCTGATGCTGGAATTGCCCGCCTATCACTGGCCGCACCTGCGCAACCTGGCCGTCAGCCTGTGGGAGCGCGCGAAAATCTTCCTCACGCGCGTCGGTACCATCATCCTGAGCCTGATGATCATCCTGTGGTTCCTCAGCACCTTCCCCGGCGCGCCGGATAACGCCATCCATCCGCCGATCTACTACAGCCTGGCCGGCATCCTGGGCCGCGGCCTGGAAGTGATCTTCGCGCCCATCGGCTTCAACTGGCAGATCTGCATCGCGCTGGTGCCGGGCATGGCGGCGCGCGAAGTGGCCGTCGGCGCCCTGGGTACCGTGTATGCGCTGTCGCAAACCGGCGACGCGCTGGCCACCACCCTGGAGCCGCTGATCGCCCATTCGTGGTCGCTGGCCACCGCGCTGTCCTTGCTGGCCTGGTATGTGTTCGCGCCGCAGTGCCTGTCGACGCTCTCCGTGGTGAAGCGCGAGACGGGCGGCTGGCGCTATCCGCTGCTGATGGCCGGCTACATGTTCGCGCTGGCGTATGCCGCCTCGTTCATCACGTACCGTGTCGCCTTGATGCTGAGCGCTTAGGAGAAAACCATGTGGCAAACCCTCATCGTCGCTCTGATCGTCGCAGCCGCGCTGCTGCATTTTTCGACCAAGTACCTGCCGGCGGGCGTGCGCCGCGCCATCGTGCGGGGCCTCGTGCGCTGCGGCCTCGATGAGGCGAAGATGTCGACCTTCTTCAAGGTGGCGCCGGGCTGCGGCAGCGGTTGCGGTTCCTGCGGCTCGTGCGACAGCCCGCCGCCGCCGTCAAGCACGCCGCCAGCCGATGGCAGCAGCAAGCGCGTGATCCTGATGCAGGTGCAGCGCCAGGACTGATGTACGTCTAGCCACGGGCGCGCCCGTGGGCTACACTGGGCTTTCCGCATGGCAAGGAGTGGCAATGGCGATACTGTTGATCTTCATGTTTTTGTTTGCGGTCGCCACCTGGCTGCTGGCCAGCCGGCGCGGCCGCCACGGGGGACTGTGGTTCGGTATCGGCCTGTTTCTCGGACCGTTTGCCTTGCTGGCGGTGGCGGCCTTGCCGCCCGTGCCGGCGCGCTGACCTTGTATGATTAAAACCCGCAAGCGCGGGTTTTTTTACGCCTGCGCGTTCGCGTGGCGCAGCCGGTACTGGCGCGGCGAGCAGGCCATGACGCGCTTGAAGGCGTGGCTGAAGGCGCTGTCGGAATCGTAGCCCAGCGCCTGCGCGATCAAGGTGACGGGTGCGCTGCCGTCCTTCAGGCGCCGCGTGGCCAGGCGCATGCGCCAGCGCAGCAGGTAGTCGAGCGGCGTCACGCCCACCCGCTTCTTGAAGTGCAAGGCAAAGGCGGAGCGTGACTGCCCCGCGACGGCAGCCAGCTGCGACAAGGTCCAGCGCCGCGCCGGTTGCGCGTGCATGGCCTCGATGGCGGCGCGCAGCCGTGGATCGGCCAGCGCGAACAGCCAGCCCACCGGGTGCGAGGCCTGCGCTTCAAGATACTGGCGCAGCATTTGCAGCAGCATCATGTGGCCAAGGTGGCGCGTCATCAGCGCCGCGCCGGGCGCCGTCGCCTGCAGTTCCTGCGCCAGCCGTTGCAAGGCCCAGTGCAGCACGCTGGCCTGGTCCGTATCGCCGTGCACGTGCAGCAGCGGCGGCAGGCAGTCGAGCAGGATGGCTGCTTCGTCGCCAAAGTGGAAGCGTCCGCCGATGAGGAAGAAATCGTGCTGCGGCGCGCCGTGGCGGGCCACGCCCTGTTGCGTGTGCCGGTACACTTCCAGCGCTGGTGCGGCCGGCAAGCCGGGCGTGCTGGCCAGGGTGAACGCGCGTCCCGGCGCCAGCAGGAAGCAGTCGCCCGTCTGCAGCTGCACGGGAGCGTCGATGCCCGCGACCGTCAGCCAGCAAGCGCCTTCGATCACGGCGTTGAACTTGATGCCGTCCGGCGGCGGAAAGTCGATGGCCCACTCGCCGCCCGCCTTCAGGCCGGCAAAGTAGGAGCTGCGCGTATCAAACAGCGAGAGTACATCGGAGAGCAAATCCATGGTGGCGGCAATTCTGGACGATGGCGATAGTATTGCGGATTTTACGCCATTCACCGTCCAGAACAGCTCGCGCAAAATACGCATGTCGCCAGCCATCCCGCGCTGGCCACCCACATGCAGAGGCAGATATGACATACGGCGATCACAGGCAAATTCCCCTTCATTCCGGCTTCGGCGCGGCCACGACCGCCAGCGAGGTGCTGGCCGGCCGCGATCTGTCCGGCATGCAGGCCATCGTCACGGGCGGCGCGTCGGGCCTGGGGCGGGAAACGGTGCGCGTGCTGGCTGGCGCCGGCGCCAGGGTGCTCGTCCCGGCGCGCGACCAGCATCAGGCGCAAGCGGTCCTGGCCGGCATGACTGGTGTGGAGGTCGCGGCGCTCGACCTGCTCGATCCGCAATCGATCGACGCATTCGCGGCCGCCTTCCTTGCCACCGGCCGCCCCCTGCACCTGCTGGTGAACGGCGCCGGCATCATGGCCACGCCCTTGCTGCGCGATGCACGTGGCTACGAGGCGCAGTTCGCGACGAATCACCTGGGGCATTTCCAGTTGACGGCGCGCCTGTGGCCCGCCTTGCGGCAGGCGCAGGGCGCGCGCGTCGTGTGCGTGTCGTCGCTGGGACACCGGCAGGCGGGCGTCGACCTGGACGACCCGCATTTCCTGCGCCAGCCATACGATAAATGGCGCGCGTATGCGCAGTCGAAAAGCGCCAATGCGCTGTTTGCCGTGGAACTGGACCGTCGCGGCGCGGCGCACGGTGTGCGCGCCTTTTCGCTGCATCCGGGCGCCATCCTGACGCCGCTGGTGCGCCACCTGGACCAGGATGATTTGCGCAGGGTGGGAGCGCTTGACGATGCGGGCCACGTGAATCCGCCGCCGCAGTCGGGTTTCAAGAATGTGGCGCAGGGAGTGGCCACCACCGTCTGGTGCGCCACCAGCGCGCAGCTTGAGGGCATTGGCGGCGTGTATTGCGAGGATGGCGATATCGCCCCCTTAGTGGAGGACGACAGCATGGGGCCGGGCGTGCGGCGCTGGGCCATCGATCCCGGGCAGGCAAGCCGGCTATGGACGCTGAGCGAACAGATGACGGGCGTGCGCTTCGATTGCGACGCTGCATGAAAAATGCCGGGCAAGGCCCGGCATGTGCAGGAGGGGGCGTGGCTTTACGCCTTGCCCGCCAGTTTTTCCACCACGGGCACCAGCGCGGCCGGACGGCAGCCGAAGGCGGCCAGGCGGCCTTGCGCATTCGGTGCCAGGTCCAGGTCATACGGCAGGCGGCCCGCCACCAGCCACAGTTTATCCTGCGGCAGGGCGTCGACGAGGCGGCGCTGGCCGTCGACGAACATGGCGTTATACGTTTGCAGCACGATCTGCTGCGCGCCTTGCGCAAAGGCGATGGCTGCATTGACTTCGTCGTCCAGCGCCTCGGCCGACAAGGCGTACTCGCGCACGTCCAGGCCTGCTTCGAGCAGCGCCGGCAGCATCGAACTGCGCGCTTCCTTGTTGCGGCCCAGCGCCACTTCGTCGATTTCGCTGCGCGAGCGCACTTCCACCGTCAGCAGGGTCACGGGCAGGCCCGCGTCGAGCGGGCGGTAGTCGCCCTGCACGCGCAAGGCGGCCTTTTGCAGCAGCTGCGACAGGGCCATCGCGGCCGGCTGCATCAGCGCCGGCGGCGTGAGCGGACGCGCGCGCCAGTCGCGCACGGCGCGGTTGCGCTTGAGTTCAGCCACGCGGGCACAGGCCGCGTCGATGCGGGAGAGCGCGATGTCGCCGCGCTCCACGGCGGCGATGACGGCGTCGATGGCCGCCGTCTGCTGTGCTTCGCGGTGCGAAATGAGGACGATGTCGGCGCCTGCCTGCAAGGTAGCGATGGCGCCCTGGGCGATGCCGATGCCGTCGGCGATGGCCGCCATTTCCAGGCAGTCGGTAATGACGACGCCCTGGTATTTCAACTCGCCGCGCAGCAGGTCCGTCAGCACGCCTTTCGACAGGGTAGCCGGCACGCTGGTGTCGGCCTCGAAGGCGGGGAAGACCACGTGCGCCGTCATGATGGCGTCCACGCCGCCGGCAATGGCCGCGCGGAAGGGCGCCAGTTCCACGGCGCGCAGGCGTTCCTTGTCGTGCGGGACCAGGGCCATGGCGTAATGCGTGTCGATGGCCGTGTCGCCGTGGCCGGGGAAGTGCTTGGCGGTGACGGCCATGCCGCTGGCGCGCTGGCCGCGCATGGCCGCCATGCCGTAGTCGATGACGGTGGCGGCATCCTCGCCATACGCGCGCACGCCGATGACGGGGTTGTTGCGGTTGTTGTTCACGTCCAGCACGGGGGCGAGCAGCAGGTTGATGCCCACCTGGCGCATTTCATCGCCGCTGATCTGGTTCATGCGTTCGCAGTCGTCGATGGAGCCGGCCGCCTGGAAGGCCATCGCGGCGGGAATCGGCGTGACGCCCTGCTCGATGCGCATCACCATGCCGCCTTCCTGGTCGATGGAGATCAGCAGCGGAATGTCGGACACTTCCGCATTGATCTCCTGCAGCTCGCGGCACAGGGCGGACACTTGCGCTGGCGTGTGCACGTTGCGGCGGAACAGGATCACGCCGCCCACCTTCTTGTCGCGTATCAAGGTCTTGATATGCTCGTCCGCCTGCAGGGCGTCGAAGCCCACCATGAATAGCTGTCCTACTTTCTCGCGCAAACCCTGCTCCATGCTGCAACTCCTCCGGTATTCATTCTGATGACGACAAGTCCGTATTGTGGCCCGCGGCGGCGCAATGGAGCGCTCACCGGAAAGCTGCCTTGGTTTTGACCTTATTTTGGTATTGTATTGGATTTGGGTTTTTGCGCAAGTGGTTATTAAGTGGTATTGCTCCACTTGCGCAAGGCCGGGTTCAATCCAGGCGCTGGAACGATGCCGATTGTGCCTTCGGCCAGTACAGGCCGAACACGGGCGGCAGCTGCGGCAGCTGGCTCGGGTCGAGCAGCTGGCCCGCTTCCAGGAAGGGCAGCAGGGCCGAGGCCAGTTTCACCTGGTTCGGCGAGATGCGCCGCACCAGGTGGTGCGGGCGCAGTTCCTGCGGATGCGCCAGGCCGGCAGCGGCGATCAGTTCGGCCAGCGCTTTCATGGTGTTCTGGTGGAAGTGCGCCACGCGGGAGATCTTGTCCGACACCACCAGCGCGCGCTGGCGCTGCGGGTCTTGCGTGGCCACGCCCGTGGGGCAGCGGTCCGTGTGGCAGCTTTGCGACTGGATGCAGCCCAGCGCGAACATGAAGCCGCGCGCCGAATTGCACCAGTCGGCGCCCAGCGCCAGCAGGCGGGCGATGTCGAAGGCCGTGATGATCTTGCCCGAGCAGCCGATCTTGATCCTGTCGCGCAGGTTGGCGCCCACCAGGGTGTTATGCACGAGCACCAGCGCTTCCTGCAGCGGCGTGCCCACGTGGTCCGTGAATTCCAGGGGCGCGGCGCCCGTGCCGCCTTCGCTGCCGTCGACGACGATGAAGTCGGGCGTGATGCCCGTTTCCAGCATGGCTTTGACGATGGCGAAAAATTCCCACGGGTGGCCGATGGCCAGCTTGAAGCCCGTCGGCTTGCCGCCGGAGAGCGTGCGCAGGCGGTCGATGAAGTGCAGCATTTCCAGCGGCGTGGAAAAGGCGCTGTGCGCGGCCGGCGAGACGCAATCCTCGCCCACCATCACGCCGCGCGTGGTGGCGATTTCGATCGTCACTTTCGGCCCCGGCAGCACGCCGCCGTGGCCCGGCTTGGCGCCCTGCGACATCTTCAGCTCGATCATCTTGACCTGCTCGGAGCTGGCGTTGGCGATGAAGCGTTCCTCGGAAAACGTGCCGTCCTGGTTGCGGCAGCCGAAGTAGCCGGAGCCGATTTCCCACACCAGGTCGCCGCCG
Organism: Janthinobacterium sp. SUN100; assembly: GCF_030397705.1. NCBI lineage: Bacteria > Pseudomonadati > Pseudomonadota > Betaproteobacteria > Burkholderiales > Oxalobacteraceae > Janthinobacterium > Janthinobacterium sp. SUN100. Next base: position 88,191 of record NZ_JAPUBU010000004.1, read on the forward strand.
TTTTCGCGGTGGTAGGGGCTGATGCTGCCTTCGCCCGTGTCGTGCATGAAGCCGCCGCTGCGCGCGCCGCCGTTCAGGGCCAGGATGGCGTTGGCCGACAGGGCGCCAAAGCTCATCGCCGAGATATTGAAGACGCTGGCCGAATACGGTTTGGCGCGTGGGCAGTCCGGATGATTGCCGATGTCGATGCGGAAGTCGTGGCCCGTCACCTTGGCGGGGGCGATGGAGTGGTTGATCCATTCATAGCCCGCTTCGTACACGTCGAGCTGGGTGCCGAACGGGCGCTTGTCCGTCTGCTCCTTGGCGCGCTGGTAGACGATGCTGCGCTGGCTGCGCGAGAACGGCGTCGCTTCGCTGTCGCTTTCCAGGAAATACTGGCGGATTTCGGGGCGGATGCTCTCAAAAAAGAAGCGGAAATGCGCGAGGATGGGGTAATTGCGGCGCAGGGCGCGCTTCGTTTGCAGCAGGTCGCTGATGCCGACCAGGGTCAGCGCGCCGGCCAGCACGGGCAGCCAGTAGTGATCGTAGTAGAACAGGGACAGGACAAAGATGGCTGCCGTCGCAATGAAGGTCAGGTAGCGAAATGGTACTAGGTGCATGGGCACTCCGGTGAAGTCAGACTGATAACTGATGAGTCTACCTTCGATTCACGGAACGTGCTGGCTGGAAAGAACGCGGCGCCCGCTGGACGCCGCGTGGGTGCTTAGCGTTGTGCAGCGCGGATGCGCTCGACCCGTTCGGCGCTGGCCGGATGGCTCGACAGGTACGGCGTGCCGTGGTCCAGCTTGCCCAGGGCGACAAACACTTGCGCCAGGTGTTCCAGCGGGATGCCGTTCTGGCGCAGCATGGCGATCGCGTAGTCGTCCGCATCGCGTTCGACATCGCGCGAATACTTCAAGTCCAGCAGCAGCGGCGGCAGGGTCGCCACCACCGTCGACACGTCGCCGAACAGCAGCGCGGCGCCGGCGCCCACGGCCGAAGTCTGGATGATGCGCCGCGTCAGGTGGCGCTGCTGCAAATGTCCCAGCTCATGCGCGAGCACGCCCATGATGGCCTGGTCGTCCGGCAGCAGTTCGATCATTTCATCGGTCAGCACGATGTCGCCGGACGGCAGGGCAAACGCGTTCGGGCCGATCTTGCTCTTGCGAAACACGATGCGGTGCTCGGGCGTGCTGTCGCCGGGCGTGGCCAGGCGGGCGAACTGGGCGCGCAAGGCTTGCTGGCGCGCGCCATCGAGCTGGCTGGGCGCGAATACATGGCGGTCCAGCATGTCGAGCACGCCCTGACCCAGCTGCCGTTCGACGGACTGCGGCAGGGTGTACGCGATGCCTTTGGCCGCCAGCGGCAGCAGGTATTGATAGCTGAGCCACAGGGCCACGATGGTGGCCACGGTGGCCAGCAGGGCGCCGCGCCAGCTTTGCTGCAGCCGCACCACCCAGCCGTCGCGGTGGCCCGTGTCGTGCAGCAGGCTGTTGAAGGCCGCCTGGTCGGCGATTTCCAGGTAGGCGCCATCGGCAAAGCTGACCTTGCGCACGGCGTGGCTGCTGCGTTCGGACACGTGCAGCTCGTCCAGCGGGCAGCTGCGCTCGATGTCGCCGGCCAGCACGGCCTGGCCATCGCGCACGCTGAGCGTGACGTGGTACAGGCGCGAGGTCTGGCCGTCGAAATAGCGCGCGGGCACGGGGGCCGCGCCCGGCGCGTGGTGATCGAGCGTCATGCTACAGCGACAGGTCGAAGTCCAGCAGGTCGACCACGCCTTCGCCCGTGGCCGATACTTGCTGGCCCGTGGCGGCGACAAATTCGTCCAGGCTGCCGTGCACCAGCATGGACGTCGCTTCCAGGCGGTACTTCAGCCAGCGCACATGGGCGAATGGCGTAAACAGGCCCAGGGTGACGACGATGCCCAGCAGGTTGCTCAGCATGACGAAGGTGGTGCGGCCCCACGTCAGCTGCGACTGGAACTGGTGCTGCTGCAGGCGCGTGTGGTTCCAGATCAGGTTCTGGATCATGGTCAGGAACAGCGGCAGCACGGTGAACGCCCACAGGTACAGGGCGCCGATGGCAAACAGTAGGCTGCCAACCTTGGTCTTGTCATTCGCATTGGCCGCAAACGAGGCGAACACGCTGCCGAAGACGACGAAAATCAGGACCAGCAAGCCGCCCAGCAGCAGGGCGAAGAACAGCAAATAGGTCTTGTAGAAGCTGCCCACCGTGGCGTCAAAGCTGAAATGGGTGGCGCCGAAACGGCTTTGCGTGTGCTGGAAGCGCTTCAGGCGCTGGTGCAGGAAAGGCGTCATCAGGCCGCCCGTGAAGGTATTCAGGATGGGCAGCCACAGGAAGTACTTGTAGGCTTCCTTGGCGCTGCCGCCAAAGCCGAAGCGGATGCCGCGGTAGCTGGTGTTGTACAGCTTGAATTGCAGGCTTTTCCAGACCAGCCAGGGCAGGATGGCGGCCAGCAGCACGAACATCAGCAAGCCCACGATGGGCGAGACCTGGAAGGCGATGTTGTAGCCGGCGATCAGCACCACGGCGGCGATGCGGCCTTTCAGGATGGCGACGGCGTTGCCGTGGTATTCGAAGCTGCCGCCCGCCAGGTGGGTGCTCGAATAAAAGTAGCGGTTGCGGCGCACCTTTGCCCAGGCGGAATAAATGCCCAGGGTGACGATGCTCAGCAGCAGGTTGACGATCCAGATACGGAAGTATTCGCTGCCGGTGGCACTGAAGGTGATGGCTTCTTGTCGGGGAGGTGTGTTGTTTGCGTCGAAATCCACAGGGGTTTCCTTACTTATTGGAAACAAAACAAGATAAGGGATTATTGAAAAGTTATCAATTGAAAATACTGTTTTTCGCAATTTTTTCGTCGATTCGCTTGCGCTGACCCGATCCGGCCATCCCCGGCTATACTGGAACTCAACCATTGTTACCGGGAAAACCATGATCGTCGTCCACCATCTGAACAATTCGCGCTCGCAGCGCGTGCTCTGGCTGCTCGAGGAACTGGGCCTCGACTACGAGGTCAAGCGCTACCAGCGCGACCCGAAGACCATGCTGGCGCCCGCTTCGCTGAAGGCCGTGCATCCGTTGGGTAAGTCGCCCGTGATCACGGATGGCGCCAACACCATCGCCGAATCGGGCGCCATCATCGACTACCTGGTCGAGCGCTACGGCAATGGCCGATTGATCCCGGCGGCGGGCACGCCGGACAAGCTGCGCTGGACCTACTGGCTGCATTTCGCGGAAGGTTCGGCCATGCCGCCGCTGCTGCTGAAGCTGGTGTTCGACAAGGTCGAGTCGTCGCCGATGCCGTTTTTCGTCAAACCCATCGCGCGCGGCATTGCCAGCAAGGTCAAGAGCAGCTTCATCATGCCCAATATCAACAGCCAGCTGGCCTACATGGAAGCGGAGCTGGAAAAAACCAAATGGTTTGCCGGCAATGAATTCACGGCGGCCGACATCCAGATGAGCTTTTCGCTGGAAGCGGCGGCCATGCGCGGCGGACTCGACGAGCGCCTGCCGAAGCTGACGGCCTTCCTGCAGCGCATCCATGCGCGCCCGGCCTACCAGCGCGCGCTGGAAAAAGGCGGGCCCTACGATTTCGCCAAATAAGCGGCATTCAAGCCCGATGTGCGGGGAACCATACGGTAAAATGCCCGATTCAACCAGTATCCACTTACCGCATGGCCAGACTCCTCGCTATCGACGGCTTGAATATCGTACGCCGCGTCTACGAAGCCAGTCCTGAACCCGATTCCGACCTGAAGGCGGAGATCGCGCTGCGCCATGCGCTGTCGTCGTTCCGCACCCTCATCAACGACCACGAGCCGACGCATATCCTGCCGGCCTTCGACTTTGGCGGCCCCACCTGGCGCCACGCCCTGTATGCCGGTTACCGCGAGGGGCGCCAGCCCATGCCGCAGGTGCTGCGCGACGCCTTGCCCGGCTTCTATGCCACGCTGGCCAGCTTCGGCATGCACGTGGTCAGCATTCCCGAGGTCGAGGCCGACGACGTGATCGGCACGGCCGTCATGCGCTGGCTGCACGAGGGGCGCGGCGCGGCCGTCATCGCCACCACCGACAAGGATTTGCACGGCTTGATCGCCCACGGCGCGCTCGTGTGGGACCATTTCAAGGGCGTCTGGCACGACCACGCCTGGGTCGAGAAAAAGTTCGGCGTGCCGCCGGAACTGCTGCCCGACCTGCTGGCGCTGATGGGCGACGTCACCGACAGCATCCCCGGCGTGTCGAAGATCGGCCTGAAGACGGGCGCGAAACTGTTGCGCGCCTACGGCAATATCGATGCCGTGATGGCCGGCGCGGGCATTTTGCCCGGCGCGCTGGGCGAAAGCCTGCGAAAAGAGCGGGAAATACTGTATCTTTCAAGAAAGTTAGTGGCGCTGAAAACGGATGTCACGTTAGGCGTGACCTGGAACAAGCTCGTGTGGGAAAAATAGAGCTCTTTTGGCCAGAACACGGAATAAATCAAGCAAGGAAAGTAATCATGATGTTAAAGACAGTCCTGATCGATAGCAGCGCCGTGGCGCGCGGCCTGCTGAACACGGTCCTGACCGATGGCGGCTACGATGTCTGCGGGCAAACGCATACCAGCGCGCTGGGGCTGGCGCTGCTGGTCAAGCACCACCCGCATTTCGTGTGCATCGCGCGCGAGCAGGTGGAAGACGGGACCAATGTGGTGCAGACCATCCGCGCCCAGTATCCGAAGACGCTCATTTTCATGGTTTCGGGCGGCATCGACGCCGCCTCGCTGCAGGCGGCCCACGCCATGGGCGTGTCGGGCTTCATCGTGAAACCCTTCATGGCCGACACGGTCCTGAAAACCGTGCGCAATACGGTCATTGCCATGGTGCGCAAGCAGCAAGCCCTAGCCGCCGCCGCGCAAGGCAATTCCTAGCTGCCAGCCAAACCCGTGGCACTGGCGATGATGCCGCCGCCGAGGCACACGTCGCCGTCATACAGCACGGCCGACTGGCCCGGCGTGACGGCCCATTGCGCCTGGTCAAACGCCAGGCTGAACAGTTCATTCCCGTCCGGCAGCAGCTGGCAAGCCACGTCGGCCTGGCGATAGCGCGTCTTGGCGCTCAAGGCGCCCGCCTGCGGCGCGCTGCCTGCCACCCAGCTGGCCTGGTCGGCCGTCAAGGATGGCGACAGCAGCCACGGGTGGTCATGGCCCTGCACCACCCACAGCGTGTTGTTGGCGATATCCTTGCGCGCCACATACCAGGCGTCGCTGCTGCCGTCCGCGTTCTGGTACGACTTCACGCCGCCGATGCCGATGCCCTTGCGCTGGCCCAGCGTATAAAAACTCAGTCCCACGTGTTCGCCCACGGTCTTGCCATCGGCCGTCTTCATGGGGCCCGGCTTGTACGACAGGTAGCGGTTCAAGAATTCGCGGAACGGGCGTTCGCCGATGAAGCAGATGCCCGTCGAATCCTTCTTTTGCGCGTTCGGCAGGGCCAGTTTCTCGGCGATCTGGCGCACTTGCGTCTTCGGGATTTCACCGAGCGGGAACAAGGTCTTGGATAGCTGCGCCTGATTTAACCGGTGCAGGAAGTAGCTTTGATCCTTGCTGGCGTCGACGGCTTTCAGCAGCTCGTAGCGGCCCGCATCGGTGGGCGCCTGGCGCACGCGCGCATAGTGGCCGGTGGCGATCAGGTCGGCGCCCAGGGTCATGGCGTGGTCGAGGAAGGCCTTGAACTTGATTTCGGCGTTGCACAGCACGTCCGGGTTCGGCGTGCGGCCGGCCTGGTATTCGCGCAAAAAATCGGCGAACACGCGGTCCTTGTATTCGGAGGCGAAATTGACGGCTTCGATATCGACGCCGATGACGTCGGCCACGCTGGCCGCGTCGATCCAGTCCTGGCGCGTGGAGCAGTATTCCGAATCGTCGTCATCTTCCCAGTTTTTCATGAACAGGCCGATGACTTCATAGCCTTGTTCCTTCAGCATCCATGCCGCGACCGAGGAATCGACCCCGCCCGACATGCCGATAACGACTTTCTTCTTGCTCATCTTGCTTTCCAGTTACTTTAATAATATGGCAATGCGTGTTGCTATGCGCTATTGAAAACGGACGCATGCGTGTGCAGCAGGGCCAGCGGCGCGCGCCGGCCCGCCAGGTATTCGTCCACGCACTGCAGCACCAGCGGGCTGCGGTGGCGTTCCTGGCACGCCGCCAGCTCGTCGCGCGTCATCCACAGGGTGCGGATGATGCCTTCGTCCAGCGGGCGGTCATGCTCGGCGCCGGCCGTGCCGCAAAAGGTGAAGCGCAAATAGGTCACGTCCTCGCCCGTGCGCAGTGACTGATAGCGCGACATGTACATGCCGACCAGTGCTGTGGGGATGAAATCGTAGGCCGCTTCTTCCAGCGTTTCGCGGATCACCGCCTGTTCCAGCGACTCGAACGGGTCGAGGTGACCGGCAGGCTGGTTGAGCTTGATGCCTTCGCTGGTCTCTTCTTCAATCAGTAAAAACAGGCCGTCGCGCTCGACGATGGCGGCAACGGTGACAGAGGGTTTCCAGATTCTCGGCATGATTCCATCCTTGAAAGAGCCGACATTTTATCTTGTTCTGCGCGCGCGGTTTGAACCCGGCCTTCTGTTGCGCGGACATATTGATAAATGACAACGTTTTAGCAAATAGCGGTGGGAGGTACTTACGTCTTTCCCGGGGAGCGCACTAGCATGGGGGCTTAGTCGCCAAGATGGCAGGAAACGCCCGCTAATATAGGCTTTCCCTGTGGCCAAAACAAGCGCGCACGCACGCTCGACTGTGGTGAGATTGACACACCTTTCCCACAATATGGGCGCCGCGCCGCATGGTGAAACGAATCGTGGGATGCTGGTGAAATTAGTGTCGTACGACTAAAAGTTGCTGGTTCACAAACGTTTAACGCGCTGCTTTCCGTGTTAGATTCTAGTCAGTTTATCAATTAGCGGAGGCATCATGAGGATAGGCATACCGGCCGAAACACGGCCTGGTGAAACACGGGTGGCAGCAACGCCCGAGACAGTCAAGAAGCTGGCAGCCAAACATCAGATCGTCGTGCAATCGGGAGCGGGCCTGCAGGCATCGATTCCCGACGACGCGTATGCCGCCGCCGGCGCGCAGATCGGCACCGCCCAGGAAGCCTATGGCTGCGCCATCGTGCTCAAGGTGCGCGCGCCCGATGCCGATGAACGGGCCCTGATGGCCAGCGGCACGGTGCTGATCGGCATGTTGAACCCGTTTGACGCGGACAATATCGCCGCCATGGCCACGGCCGGCCTGTCCGCCTTTGCGCTGGAAGCCGTGCCGCGCATCACGCGCGCGCAGTCGATGGATGTGCTGTCGTCGCAGGCAAATATCGCCGGCTACAAGGCCGTGCTGGTGGCGGCCAACACTTACCAGCGCTTCATGCCGATGCTGATGACGGCGGCCGGCACCGTCAAGGCGGCCCGCGTGCTGATCATGGGCGTGGGCGTGGCAGGACTGCAGGCGATCGCCACGGCCAAGCGCCTGGGCGCCGTCATCGAGGCGTCCGACGTGCGCCCGCCCGTCAAGGAACAAGTGGAGTCGCTGGGCGCCAAGTTCCTCGACGTGCCTTTCCTCACGGATGAAGAAAAAGAGATCGCCAAGGGCTCGGGCGGCTATGCGCGTGCCATGCCGGCCGACTGGATGCGGCGCCAGGCCGAACTGGTGCATGAACGGGCGAAACTGGCCGACATCATCATCACCACGGCGCTGATCCCCGGCCGCGCCGCGCCCGTGCTCATTTCCGAAGAAACGGTGAAAGCCATGAAACCCGGTTCCGTCATCGTCGACCTGGCCGTGGAGCAGGGCGGCAACTGCCCCCTGTCCGAACTGGGCAAGACGGTGCTCAAGCACGGCGTCTACATCGTGGGCGAACCGAATCTGGCGACCCTGGTGGCGGCCGACGCTTCGGCCCTGTATGCGCGCAACGTGCTGGACTTCTTGAAGCTCATCATCGACAAGGACGACCAGTTGCTGATCGACCGCGAGGATGAAATCATCAAGGCCAGCCTGGTGTGTGCGGGCAGCGAAATCTTACGTAAATAAGTTACAAAAACAACGCGGCACCGGGAGAGAACCACATCATGGAAATCAGTCACACCATCATTAACCTGATCATCTTCGTGCTGGCCATTTATGTCGGCTACCACGTCGTCTGGACCGTCACGCCGGCGCTGCATACGCCGCTGATGGCCGTCACCAATGCCATTTCCGCCATCATCATCGTCGGCGCCATGCTGGCGGCCGGCCTGACGCAAGGCCCGCTGGCGCAGGCGGCCGGCACCCTGGCCGTGGCCTTGGCCGCCGTCAACGTGTTTGGCGGCTTCCTCGTCACGCAGCGCATGCTCGAGATGTTCCGTAAAAAAGAACCGAAAGCCAAGCAAGGAGCAAAAGAATGAGTCACGCCATGAGCTTCGTCACCCTGAACCTGGTGACGATGATGTACCTGATCGCCTCGGTGTGCTTCATCCAGGCCTTGAAAGGCCTGTCGTCGCCCTCGACGGCGCGCCGCGGCAATGCCTTCGGCATGAGCGGCATGGCCATTGCCGCCGTCACCACCGTGGCGCTGATCCTGAAACTGAAGGAGCAGCAAGCGGGCGGCATGGGCCTGACCCTCGTCATCATCGGCATCGTCACGGGCGGCGCCATCGGCGCCTACCTGGCGAAAACCGTGGAAATGACGAAGATGCCGGAACTGGTGGCGGCCATGCATTCGCTGATCGGCCTGGCGGCCGTGTGCATCGCCGTGGCGGCCGTCTCCGAGCCATGGGCCTTTAATATCGCCAAACAGGGCGAGGCGCTGCCCATCGGTAACCGCTTCGAGCTGTTCATCGGCACCTTTGTCGGCGCCATCACCTTCTCCGGTTCGGTGATTGCCTTCGGCAAGCTGTCGGGCAAATACAAGTTTCGCCTGTTCCAGGGCGCGCCCGTCAGCTTCAAGGGCCAGCACATGCTCAACCTGGTGCTGGCGCTGGTGATGATCGCGTTGGGCCTGGTGTTCTGCTTTGCCGACGGCGCCGAGCCGGCCTGGACGCCGTTCATCGTCATGGCCGTCATCGCCTTTGCGCTGGGCGTGCTGATCATCATCCCCATCGGCGGCGCCGACATGCCGGTGGTGGTGTCCATGCTCAACAGCTACTCGGGCTGGGCCGCGGCCGGCATCGGTTTTTCGCTGAATAACTCGATGCTGATCATCGCCGGTTCGCTCGTCGGCTCGTCCGGTGCGATCCTGTCGTACATCATGTGCAAGGCCATGAACCGCTCGTTCTTCAACGTCATCCTCGGCGGCTTCGGCGGCGATGCGCCGGCCGCCGGCGTGGCGGGCGCGCAGGAACAGCGTCCCGTGAAATCCGGTTCGGCCGACGACGCCGCCTTCATCATGGGCAATGCGGAAACCGTCATCATCGTGCCCGGCTACGGCCTGGCCGTGGCGCGCGCGCAGCACTCGCTGAAAGAGCTGGTGGAAAAGCTCACGCACAAGGGTGTCACCGTCAAGTATGCGATCCACCCCGTGGCGGGGCGCATGCCGGGCCACATGAACGTGCTGCTGGCCGAGGCGGAAGTGCCGTACGACCAGGTCTTCGAGATGGAAGACATCAACGGCGAATTCGGCCAGACGGACGTGGTGCTGGTGCTGGGCGCGAACGACGTGGTCAACCCGGCGGCGAAAGACCCGAAATCGTCGATCGCCGGCATGCCGATCCTGGAAGCCTACAAGGCCAAGAGCATCATCGTCAACAAGCGTTCGATGGCGTCCGGCTATGCGGGCCTGGACAACGATTTGTTCTATCAGGCGAACACGATGATGGTGTTCGGCGACGCCAAGAAGGTGATCGAGGATATGGTGAAGGCAATCGAGTAAAGTCTCCCGGTGCAGGAGGAGCGGCCCGCCTTGCGCGGGCCGTTTTTATTGGCCGGCCGCTGCCGCGACGACCTGGTTGCGTCCCTGGTGCTTGGCGACATACAGGGCCTTGTCGGCATCCGACATGGCCGCATCCAGGCTGGCGCCTTGCACCAGCGGCGCCACGCCGATACTGATGGTGACGTGCAGCGGGGAACCGTCGGGCAGCACGGTGACCGCCGCCGCCACGGCTGCGCGGATGCGTTCGGCCACCTGGTGTGCCTGCTGCAGGCTGGCGTCGGGGAACAGCAGGCCGAACTCCTCGCCGCCGAGGCGCGCCGCCACGTCGGTGATGCGTCCCGTGTCGCGCAGCGCCTGCGCCACCGTGCGCAGCACGGCGTCGCCCACGGCATGGCCATAGCGGTCGTTGATCTTCTTGAAGTGGTCGAGGTCGGCCACGCCCACGCTCAGGGCGGCGCCGCTGCGTGCCGCGCGCGCCATCGCCTGCTCGGCTTGCGCTTCATAGGCGCGCCGGTTCGGCAGCGACGTCAGCGCATCGTGCAGCGCCTGCTGTTCCAGCTGCGCCAGCAGGCTGGCGTTTTTCGCCGCCAGTTCGCGCCGTTCGCGCACGTCGAGCAAAAAAGCGCCGAAATAGCGCATGCCATCGACCACGCCCAGGTCCATCGCCTTCATTTCGATGGGGATCATTTGCGTGTCGCGGTGGCGGATGGCGAATTCGCGTATCTTGCCCAGCACGCTGGAGGTGCGCGAGCTGCGGATGTAATTGAGCACGTGGTTGTCGTGCTGCGCGCCGACGGCGTCAGGCAGCAGGCCGTTCAGGGTCTGGCCCAGCAATTCCCCGCTGGCATAGCCCGACAGCGTTTGCATGGCGCCATTGATATAGCGGATGCGGCATTGCTCGTCGATGATGATGACGGCGTCGAGGGCGTCTTCCAGCAGGCGGGAAAAGAGGACTTCGGGAAGAGCGGCAGGCGGTGCTGCGGGCAATGCATCTGTCATGGAACGGTCGCCAAAAGCCAGGTGACAGCCATTGTCGCATCCGCGGGCCGTTTACTCCATGCCGGATCGCCCGCCTGTTTCTTTTTCGCCCGTGCCCTTTCCTTATTGCTAAGACTTAGCGGCGGCCGTACATCATCAGCTCGGCCAGCGTCTTGCGCGCAGGGGGAAATGCGTCCAGCAGGCCCAGCGACAGGCCCAGCAAGCCTTGCGTGGGCGCGCTGCCCGTGAAGATGCGCGCCATGGTGTCGGTGACGCGCACGGTCAGCCCCCGGTCGGCCTGGCGCAGGCTGGCGTAGCGTTCCAGCCCGGCCGGGCTGCTGTCCTGCGCCAGCACGCGGGCCAGCACGGCGGCGTCGCGCAAGCCCAGGTTCAGGCCCTGTCCCGCCACCGGATGCAGGGTTTGCGCCGCATTGCCGATGGCCACCGTGCGCGCCGTGCCGCCCGCCTGGGCGTTCAGGCCCAGCGGATAGGCCAGGCGCGGCGTCGTGTGGGTAAACCGCCCCAGGCGGCTGCCGAAGGCGACGCCCAGGCGCGCCAGGAAGGTTACCTCGTCGAGCGCCAGCAACTGTTCCGCGCGCGTGGGCGGCACGCACCAGACCAGCGCGTAGCCGTCGTCCTGCGGCAGCAGGGCCAGCGGCCCTTCGTCGGTGAAGCGCTCGTACGCGCGGTGGGCGACGGGATCGCTGGTGCGCACGTGGGCAATGATGGCGCTTTGACCATAATCGCGGCTGACGGCGCGTTCCGGCTGCTGGCCGAACAGGCCGCCCTCGGCCTGCACCAGCAGGCTGGCGCGCAAGCTGGACGCGGCGCCCTCCCGTTCCAGCTGCACGCTGACGCCATCGGCGTCTTCCGTGCTGCCCGTGACCAGGGCCGGGCGCAAGCTGGCCACGCCCAGGCGTTCGCACACGTCGGCCAGCGCGCTGACGACGGCGCCGTAACGGACCACATAGCCGAGCGCCTCGACGCCATGCTCGCCGCGGTCCATCAGGCTGCGCCCGAACTTGCCGCGGCGCGAGACGTGAATCTGGTGAATCGGCGTCGCTGCCACGGGCCAGGCGCCCGCTTCCTCGAGAATCTGGCGGCTGCCGTGCGACAGGGCGATGGTGCGCGGGTCGCGCCTGGCTTGGTCGAGGGATTTGGCGTCGAGCAGGGCGATGCCGGCGGCGCGGCTGCCGCGCTGCACCAGCAGGGCGGCCAGCGCCATGCCGACGGGGCCGGCGCCGCAGATGGCGAGATCGAAAGTGGACGGTGTATGCATGCGGCGGCGTTAATCCTGTGACATCAGTTGTTCGATTTCAGCGACACCCTTGGGCGCCGTGCTGAAGACTTCGTGGCCTTGCGGCGTGACCAGCACATCGTCTTCGATGCGGATGCCGGTATGCCAGAACTGCTCCGGCACGCCCGCGCCGGGGCGCACATAGATGCCCGGTTCCACCGTCAGCACCATGCCCGGTGCCAAAGCGCGCCATGGCTTGCCGGGCGCGTCCGTGTCACGGTAGGCGCCCACGTCGTGCACGTCCATGCCCAGCCAGTGGCTGGTGCCGTGCATGTAGAAGGGCAGATAGGCCTTGTCGGCGATGACGTCCTGCGCGCTGCCGCTTTTTTGCCGGTCCAGCAATTTCAAATCCAGCATGCCTTGCGCCAGCACCTGCAAGGCCGCCTCGTGGATGGCGCTGTGCGGCAAGCCGGGGCGCACCATGTCCAGCGACGCCTGTTGCGCGGCCAGCACCAGTTCATACAGGGCCCGCTGCGGGCCGCTGAAACGGCCGTTGACGGGCCAGGTGCGCGTGATGTCGGAGGCGTAGCCATCGAGTTCGCAGCCGGCGTCGATCAGTACCAGCTGGCCGTCCTGTAATACCGCGTTGTTGGCGCTGTAATGCAGGATGCAGGCGTTGTCGCCGCCGGCCACGATGGAGGAATACGCGGGGAATTGCGCGCCGCTGCGCCGGAATTCGTACAGCAGCTCCGCTTCCAGCGCGTATTCGTGCATGCCGGGTCGCGTGGCGCGCATGGCGCGCGCGTGGGCCGCGCTGGAAATGGCGGCCGCGCGGCGCATCAACTGCTGTTCCTGCGTGTCTTTCAGCAGGCGCATGGCGTCGAGCATGCCATGGATGTCATGCGCGATGGCGGGCGCCGTGACGCCGCTGCGGGCCTTTTGCCGCACGTTGTGCCGCCAGACCTTGACCTGCGCATCGAGGCTGCCGCCCAGCGCATAGTAGATGGCGGGGACGTCGGCCAGCAGGCGCGTCATTTCCACGTCGAGTTCCTCGATGGGGAAGGCGGCGTCGAAGCCGAAGCTGGCGCGCGCCGCCTCGGGGCCGTGGCGGAAACCGTCCCAGATTTCGCGCTCCGTATTCTTGGCGCGGCAAAACAGGATGGCGCGCGCCGGCGCCGTGGCGCTGGCGGCCACGAGGGCCACGGCGCTGTCGGGCTCCGTAAAGCCGCTCAGGTAATAGAAATAGCTGTCGTGGCGGTACGGATAATCGCAATCGCTGTTGCGCGGCACTTCGGGCGCCGTGGCGAGGATGGCCACGCTGCTCGGCAGCATCTGCGCCAGCAGCGCCGCGCGCCGTGCCGCGTAGTTGGCCATCATGTTGCGCTGGCCTTGGCCGTGACGCCGTTGAGGGCGTCGAGCTGCGCCGGCGTGCCCACATTCGTCCACTCGCCCGGATAGACTTCGCCGCCCACGCGGCCCTGGTCCGCGTACTGGCGCAGCAAATCGCCCAGTTTGGCGTGGCTGCCGGGCGCGATGCCGTCGAACATCTCGGGACGGTACACGCCGATGTTGGCGAAGGTCCACTTGGTGTCGTCCGTATTGTTGATCGCGAACAAGGTCAGGCCGAAGTCGCCTGTGGGATGGAAGTCGGGATTGGGCACCAGGTACGTCCAGGCGATGTCGCGCTGGTCGGCCGGATACGGCGTGCCCAGCACGTCCTTGTCGGCCAGCACGTCGAGTACTTGCGTGAAATCAAAGTAGGGGCAATAGATGTCGCCGGAAATGGCGAGGAATGGCTCCTCGCCCAGCAGGTGGCGCGCCTGGGCGATGCCGCCCGCCGTTTCCAGCGGCGTGCTCTCGGGCGAATACGCGATGCGCGCGCCATACGCGCTGCCGTCGCCCAGGGTTTCCTCGATCTGGTGGCCCAGGTGGGAATGGTTGATGACGATGTCCGTGATGCCGGCGCGCACCAGGTTCAGCACATGCCAGACGATCAGCGGACGGCCGCGCACTTTCAGCAGCGGTTTGGGGCAGGTATCGGTAAGCGGACGCATCCGTTCACCGCGGCCTGCGGCAAAGATCATGGCTTTCATGGGTAGGACTCGTTTTCTGTTTTGTTCGGTAATTGTTGCGTGGCGTGAGCCGCACAATAAGTTAATTCTGCAGTAGCGACACCTGACAAAACCGTAGCGAGCGGCAGTGCTTTGTGGCCGAGAAGCGCAACCGTACTGTAGTACGGTGAGCATCGCCGGCCGCAAAGCGCGACGCGCAGTAGGTTTTGGCGGGTGTCATCAGAAGGTATAGCCGACTTGCGGCGTCTTATTCTCCAGGGCATCGAGCAGACGCACCAGCGGCTTGAGTTCCGTATAGCGGTTGGCCGTCTTGCGCACGTAGTCGAGCACGGTTGGCAGGTCGCCCATGTACAGATCCTTGCCGTCGCGGTAATTCAGGCGCGCGAACAGGCCGAGGATTTTCAAATGGCGCTGCAGGGCCGTGAATTCGAAATCGCGGTAGAAGGCGTCGATGTCGGGATTGACTGGCAAGCCCAGCTGCTTGGCGCGCTGCCAGTAGCGGATCACCCAGTCGAGCACCAGTTCTTCGTCCCACTGGAGATACGCATCGCGCAGCAGCGAGGCGATGTCGTAGGTGACGGGGCCGAAGACGGCGTCCTGGAAATCGAGAATGCCGGGATTGGGAATCGAGCCATCGTTGATGTGCATCAAATTGCGCGAATGGTAGTCGCGGTGCATGAAAACTTGCTGCTGCGACAAGATATTCGCCGTGATGGCTTCGAAGACCTTGTCCAGCTGGGTTTGTTGCACATCCGTCAAGGTGGCGCCCAGGTGCTTGCCAATAAACCATTCCGGGAACAGATTCATTTCGCGCAGGATGAAGGCGCGGTCGAATTCGGGCAAGACGTCCGGCTGGCTGGCCAGCTGGATTTTCATCAGCGACTCGAGCGCTTCCGCGTACAGCACGCTGGCATTGTCGTGGTTCAGGGCGTCGAGGTAGGTGGTCGTGCCCAGGTCGGAGAGCAGCAGGAAGCCATTCTCCAGGTCTTGCGCGATGATCTCGGGCACGGACACGCCGGCGCCTTTCAGCAAGCCAGCCACCTTGACGAAGGCGGGCACGTTTTCGCGCTCAGGCGGCGCATCCATGGCAATCAATGTACTTCCTGGCAATGTTGTATTGCCTGGCAGCACATCGAGACGGTAGTAGCGGCGGAAGCTCGCATCGCTGGAAGCGGGGCGGGCGGAATCGGGCGCAACGAGGTTCAGCGGGGCCAACCAGGCTTTCAACAGGGTCAGGCGAGCGTCGGCGGAGGCCGGCGCGGCAGGGGAATTGGGGGAGAATGACATTAAGCGGCCTGTGGAATCGGGTTGATGGTGCGGAGGGTAGGAGAACCCCATTGCTGGAAGCTCTCCCCCCTAAGAACCGTGCGTGCGACTTTCACCGCACACGGCTCAAGCATAATAAAAGTCCCTATGCAGGGACCGGCTTCGCAACGTGTAAATCGTTTGCGTGCACATTTATATGGCAATTTGGGTGCAATAATACGCGATTTCCAAGGGCGTCGGAACCTCCTGCCACACGGTGTTCCATGTGGTGGTCATGCCATCCGGTTTCCATGTTCATCTCGTATCCACACAGAGCGCACAAGCCACGTTGGTCGAGGTAGAGCTTGGCCCACTCACGCCGGTAAGACATGTTTTTCAACATGCGTTCCTGCCGAAGGGTTTCGCCGTACAGTTCCCATTGCGGATCGTAGGGGTGATAGCCGCCCTTGATCTTCGTGTGACGCAGAATCGCTGTACCAGGTAACGAGTACAGTTCCTTCATGGCCTTATTGCCATTTTTTGTGACAACGTCCGCTGCAAACACCTGATTTCCACTTTCGGTTGGGCGCCAGTATCGGTCGCGTATCCAGCTGTCGGTTTTCTTCGGATGCCTGCGCATGGCCCAGCGACGAAGCCGCCAGTACAGCAGCGACTCCATCGTCGAAAACGCCTCCTTGGCGACGACAGGGCTGTGATATTGCGCCCAGCCCCGCAGCATGGGGTTCAACAATCGAATGAGATTCTCCTGCTTCGCCCCGATGTTTTCGCTGATCGTCTTCCTCAGCTTTTCATAGAACGCTTTCATGTTCTTCTTACTTGGCTTGATGAGTAGTGTCCCGGAATATTTTCGGAAGTTCCACCCCAGGAAGTCGAAGCCCTCATCGATGTGCACGATCTTGGTTTTGGCACTGGACAGTCGCAATCCTCTGACTGCAAGAAATGCTTCGATCCAAGGCTTGATTTCCGTCTCCAGCAATTCCTTCGATCCACTGGTAACGACAAAATCGTCCGCATATCGCACGACACCGACTTTGAGCTTGCCTGCCTTTGACTTGCCGAATTTCGCACCGAGGTGCGCAATCAGTTCAGTCTCCAGCCCGTTCAACGTCCAATTCGCAAGGGCAGGGCTGATGATGCCGCCCTGTGGCGTTCCAGCTGTGGTTGCCATTAATTGCTTCCGGTCAATTACCCCGGATTTCAGCCATTTAGACAGGATCAACTTATCCATGAAGACATTGTCGACCAGCCATTGATGGTTGATATTGTCGAAAAAACCTTCGATATCCGCATCTAACACCCAGGTTGCCGACACTTTCCGACAGGTCTGGAGAAAAATTTGCGACATCGCGTCGGCCGTTGAGCGATTTTTGCGAAACCCGTATGAGTTGGGATCACTCAGCGTTTCCAAGACAGGATCCAAGGCCAGCAGGTGAAGCGCCTGCATTGCCCGGTCCCGCATGGTAGGGATGCCCAGTGGGCGCATCTTTCCATTTGACTTGGGAATAAAGACCCTCCGTAATGGCAGGGGCCGATAGCCTGGTTTCTTCAACTGTGCAATGGCAGCGAACTTCTGCGTTGCTGAGTCCCACAACTGCTGGTCCACGCCTGCGGTTCGTTTGCCTTGATTCTCTGTCACTCGTTTGACTGCCAGCGCTTTCGCGCTGAACGAGTGGGTTAGCCACCTTTGCAGCGCTTTCGCCCTGCGCCAGTCGCCTTCCTGTATCGCCTTCGTTAATCGATGCTGCATGGCTCTCACGTTGCGTTGTACGAGCCGCCAGTTGATGGCAACCCATTCAGTAGGCACGTGCGAGGACGCAGAACCGGCAAGACTGCTAGCGGTTACTTTCATGCTGAACCTCGTGTAGTTGTTCCGACGAGACACAGCGCACCCCGAAGGGTGAGCTGCCTCCCTTCGGGGTGGTTGAAAATGATGACTGCCTGGAGCCAGTACAGTCGTATGACGACTATTACACCAGATGGAAGTGGGCACCCTTTCAGGCCGGGACAAATCTTGAATCCCTATCCGGACCATTACAGCCCGGCATTCGCTTTCTCCATCCTCCTCTACCCGCTCCCCCAAGGGCGTGCCTTGCGGTTTGCTTGCCGCTATCTCGGTTCTTTGATCGAGCGGCAGGGAATCGGGCTTACCACGTTCCCAACGATATCGACGCGACAGCTACATCGCGACTGGCTGTTTAGGGCCCATCTTTCCCCCGGTGGCTGAATGACGACGTATCCCCAGAATCCACGGAGATAACCAGCCACATACCGTTTGGTTTAGGCCTGCCAGCAGCTTTGGCCTATTAATATTTACGAGGGTTCAAACGATGGTTCACATCACATTGCCCTTGCAGCACTCACCTAGCCCCTGGACCGCATCGCTGCTCGCAGTCTCCAGCCAGGCGTTCGCACGCCGGGCTGCCGGAAAAGAATGGGGGTACGTTGTCCCTGAGGCTTTGCACCCCGCCGTTACCGGCGACGCACACTCAAGTAGGTGACAGATGGTCGTACATCTGGTCATGGCAGCAGTTGCAACACTGAAGCATGACAAGATATCGAAGAGTTTCACTCGGGTATGACTCAGCTGAGAGAAAACCGAGTCTTGCAGAGAACTGTTGAAATATAGAAAATTGTAAGCAAATGTAAAATATCCACAAGCTTTGCAAATAAACTACAGTTTCAATGTTTTATGTAAACAAAACAGGCAAAGGAATAGCTACTCGCCGGTGTTTCGGCGGACGTATAAGACTGACAAGGCACCTTCTCGTAGCGTGTCTTGTCTTGCCAAGAATGGGTACTCCGGGGAGCCCCTCACTGTTTTATCACTGGTAAACCAGGGATTTGCCTGCGCAGTTCCTGCGCTGCTAGCCGTTACTGCCACGTTGCGACCGGGGCCAGCTACCCGAGCTTTAAGGCGTGTCGCACAGATTCCCATATAATAAGGGATTCAAATCAAAAAATCGCCTGTCAATGGTGCTTGCCCCTTCCAATTCATGAGCTGGTTTTCGGCCTCCCCCCCTTCGCAGCGCTGGGCTTTCGCCATCAGCGCGCTTGTCGCCGCCACGACGGTGCCTGTCCACGCCCAGAAAGCGCCGCGTCCGGTTCATGTGGAAGATCCCGACGCGCCCACCGTCATGACGGCAAACAGCATGAAGGGACGCCCCGAAAGGGAGCTCAATCTCGATCAAAATGTCGTGATCGAGCGCGGAAAAACCACAAAAATGACGGCCGATACAGCTTGTTACAAACAAGTTGAAGATGAGTTCGACGCCGAGGGCCATATCAAGATGTGGCGTTTCGGCGATTACTACACGGGCGACGTCTTGAAGCTGAACATGGAGACCGGCAAGGGTTTCCTGCTCAACCCGACATACCGCTTCGAAGTGGGCGGCGGCCAGGGCAAGGCCGAACGCGTCGACTTCATCAACCCCGATGAAGCCAATGTCATCGACGGTACCTACAGTACCTGCGAAGGGCCGAATCCGGACTGGTACCTGAAATCGAGCACCTTGAACCTCGATACGGGCCGCGACGTGGGCACCGGCAGCAAGACCATCATCTATTTCAAGGACGTGCCGATCCTGGGCACGCCGGGCATCTCGTTTTCGCTGTCGGGCGCGCGCCGCTCGGGCTGGCTGGCGCCCACGCCGGGCTTTGCCTCGAAGAACGGTTTCGAGCTGCTGATGCCGTACTACCTGAACATTGCGCCGAACCGCGACCTGACCCTGTACCCGCGCTACATCCAACGGCGCGGCATCCAGCTCGGTGCGACGGGCCGCTACATGGGCGAAACGGATGCCGGCCTGTACCAGGGCGAAACGTCGTTTGAATTCTTGCCTAACGACAAGCAAACCAAGACCAACCGCTACATGATCAAGTCCAAGCATGAGCAGGCGCTGGCCAAGGGCTGGAGCTACAGCTGGGATTTGCGCGAAGCGTCCGACAATAATTACCCGAACGATTTTTCGAAAACCGTCGCCACCGCCACCGAGCGCCAGTTGCTGCGCGAATTGCGCACCGATTACCGCACCGAGGACTGGAGCCTGACGGCGCGCGTGCAGAATTACCAGGTGCTGCAGGATCCCGATCCCACGGTGACCGTGTCGCGTCCGTATGACCGCTTGCCGGCGGTGAACTTCCACGCTGGCAAATATGACGTCTGGGGCGGCTTCGACTGGACCTTCGACGCGGAAGCGACGCGCTTCGCGCACCCGACCCTGGTGCAAGGGTCGCGCCTCGTGGCTGTGCCGCAAGTGAGTTTCCCCATCATGCGCCCTGGCTACTTCATCACGCCCAAGCTGATGCTCAATGCCAGTGCTTATCAGCTTGATAATGATGCCAGGACCAAGGCGCTGTTCCCGACGACCTCGTTTACACGCGCCGTGCCGACCTTCTCGGTCGACAGCGGCCTGGTGTTTGAACGCGACACGAATCTGTTTGGCGCCAAGGGCGGCACGCAAACCCTGGAGCCGCGCCTGTTCTATGTCTACACGCCGTACCGCGACCAGACGCAGTTTCCGAATTTCGATACGGCCGACGGCACCTTCAACCTGACGCAGATCTTCACGGAAAACCGTTTCGTCGGCAGCGACCGCATCGGCGACGCCAATCAGGTCACGGCCGCCCTGGTATCGCGCTTCCTGCAGGCGGACGGTACGGAACGCATGCGCCTGACCTTCGGCCAGCGTTTCTATTTTGCCGACCAGCGCGTGCAGCTCAATTCGACCACGCCCGTCAACCAGTCGCGCTCGGATATCCTGCTGGCCGCAACGGGCCGCGTGTCCGAGACTTGGACCGCCGACAGCCTGGTGCAGTACAATCCCAGCGATCGCCGCTTGATGAGCTATAACTACACCTTGCAATATCAGCCAGGCGCCAAGAAAGTATTGAATTTCAGCAATCGTTTCCAGCGCGGCAGTTTGCGCAATGCGGAAGTGTCGACGCAATGGCCGTTGACGGACCGCCTGTATGGCGTGGGACGCATCAGTTACTCCATCAAGGATCGCAGCATGCTGGAAAGCCTGATCGGCCTGGAATACAAGGGCGACTGCTGGGTGTTCCGCATGGGCGCGCAGCGTTTCGTGACGACGTCCAATACCGTTTCGACGCCGATCTTCTTCCAGCTGGAATTGACGGGCTTGTCGAATGGCCTGGGCCTGGGCGCGAATGGCTTGGAAACTTTTACAAAAACCATCCCTGGTTACCAGACACTGAGCCAGCCACTCCGTTAAGATAGGCACCGTTGCCGCCGCCGGTGTTCCCGGCGCTGGCACAAACCGGTTTTTTTATTCACCTGAACTCATGAGCGCTCTACACATTATGCGTAATGCCAGTATGCACCAACTCAAAATTGCAACGGTTTTGTTGTGCGCCATTTCCGGCGCCACGACCAGTAGTGTCTGGGCGCAACAGGCTGCGTCAGCGCCTGTCGCCAAGCCCGCCGCCGCGGCACCGGCCAAGGGGTTCACACCACCGGCCTCGAGCAGTGGCCAGACCATCGACTCCATCGCCGTCGTCGTCAATGACGAGGTGATTACGCGCAATGAAGTGGCGGCCCGGATCAAGAGCGTGGAGCAGCGCATGAAGGCGCAGAACGTGCCCTTGCCCGATCCTGCCGACCTGCGTCGTCAATTGCTGGAGCGCATGATTGTCGAGCGCGCCCAAATGCAGCTGGCCAAGGAAATGGGCGTGCGCGTGGATGACCTGACCCTGGACCGCGCGATTGGCCGTATTGCTGAACAGCAAAAAATGACGGTACAGGAACTGCGCAACCAGATGGAAAAGGAAGGCACGCCGTTTGCGACTTTCCGCGAAGAAATCCGCGATGAAATCATCATGCAGCGCCTGCGCGAGCATGAAGTCGACGCCAAGATCCAGATTTCCGATTCCGAAGTGGATAACTTCCTGGAAGCGGAAAAAGCGGCCGCCAGCGAACAGGTGGAACTGAACCTGGCGCAGATTCTCGTGCGCATTCCGGAAAATTCCAGCCCCGAGCAGATCGCCGCACGCCGCGCGCGCGCCGAAGAAGTCAGCCGCCAGCTGCGCACGGGCGCCGATTTCGCCAAGATGGCCGCCACCTATTCCGACGCCAGCGATGCGCTGAGCGGCGGCGATATCGGCTGGCGCCATAGCGACCGCGTGCCGCCCCTGTTCACGGAGCAGTTGCTGAAACTGAAGCCGGGCCAGATCACGCCTATCATCAAGAGCAACACCGGTTTCCACATTCTCAAGCTGGTGGACCGCCGCAGCGCGGCCGAAGCGCAAGCCGTCGCTGCCGTGCAGCAGACGCATGCCCGCCATATCTTGCTGAAAGTAACACCGACCTTGTCGGCTGCCGAAGCCAAGCGCAAATTGCTGGAATTGAAAGAGCGTCTCGATAACAAGGCCGCCAAGTTCGAAGACCTGGCCCGCTTGTTCTCGAACGACGGTTCGGCCGCCAAGGGCGGCGACCTGGGCTGGCTGTATCCAGGCGACACCGTGCCGGAATTTGAAACGGCGATGAATGCGCTGAAACCGGGCGAAGTGAGCCAGCCGATCGAATCGAGCTTTGGCTTCCACCTGATCGAAGTGCTGGAACGCAAGAGCGATGACGTCTCGAAGGAGAAGCAGCGCGCCGCCGCGCGCAATGCCTTGCGCGAACGCAAGCTGGAAGAAGCGACGGAAAACTGGGCGCGCGAAGTGCGCGACCGTGCCTACGTCGAATTCCGCGCGGACGACCAGTAATGCTGCTGATTCATTGCGCATGAGTAACTTGCCCCTTGCACGCCGCCCAGCCATCGCCATCACTTGTGGCGAACCGGCCGGTGTCGGCCCGGAAATCTCCATACGCGCGGCCTGGGCCATGCGCAATGAAGTCAACTGCATCCTGCTGGGCGACGCCGCCTTCCTGGCGCTGACGGCCAGCCTGATCGACCCGGACATCCGCCTGGCGGCGCTGTCGCTGCAAGCCGTGCGCAACAGCGGCCTGCCCCAGTTCGGACCGGGCCGCCTGGCCGTGATCGATATTCCCACCGTCAACAATGTCATCCCCGGCGTGCTGGACAAGGAAAACGGGCGCTCCGTGCTCGCTACCCTGGACGCGGCCGTGGAAGGTATCCAGGCCGGCTGGTTTGGCGCCATGGTCACGGCACCCTTGCAAAAGAGCACGATCAACGACGCCGGCGTGGCCTTTTCCGGCCATACGGAATACCTGGCAGAAAAAACCGATACGCCGCAGGTGGTGATGATGCTGGCCGGCGAACCCGGCCATGGCGAACCGACCCTGCGCGTGGCGCTGGCCACCACGCACCTGCCCTTGAAGGACGTGTCCGCCGCCATCACGCTGGACAGCCTGGCCGTCACCCTGGACATTATCCAGCGCGACCTGCAACAGAAATTCGGCATCGCCGCGCCGCGCATCCTGGTGACCGGCCTGAACCCGCACGCGGGCGAGGGCGGCTACCTGGGACGCGAGGAAATCGATGTCATCGCTCCGGCGATTGCCGCGGCGCAAGCGCGCGGCATCGATGCGCGCGGACCGTATCCGGCCGACACCTTGTTCCAGCACAAATACCTGGCCGATGCCGATTGCGTGCTGGCCATGTACCACGACCAGGGCTTGCCCGTGCTGAAATATGCGACCTTCGGGCGCGGCATCAATGTCACGCTGGGCTTGCCGCTGATCCGCACCTCGGTCGACCATGGCACGGCGCTGGACCTGGCCGCGCAAGGGCTGGGGCTGGCGGATGGACACAGCATGGAGCAAGCCCTGCAAACGGCGCTCGCCATGCTGCGCGCCAGCACCCGCGCCTGACCGCCCACCGGTTTTACCCCGCTACACCGCCTCTAGAATAGAAAAACAGAATATGAAACACGTTGCCCGCAAACGCTTTGGCCAGAACTTCCTGCATGACCGCTTCGTCCTCGACGACATCACGGCTGCCATCGCGCCGCAGGCGGACGATGCCATGGTCGAGATCGGCCCCGGCCTGGGCGCCATGACGGAGCAGCTGCTGCGCCATTTGAAACAGATGCATGTGGTCGAGCTGGACCGCGACCTGATCGTGCGCCTGGAAAAGACCTTCAATCCCGCCAAGCTGACGATCCACTCGGGCGATGCGCTGAAGTTTGATTTCGCGCAAATTCCCGTGCCGGCCGGCCAGAAGCTGCGCATCGTGGGCAACTTGCCATACAACATCTCCAGCCCGCTGCTGTTCCACCTGGCGGACTTCGCGCCGCTGGTGCAGGACCAGCATTTCATGCTGCAAAAGGAAGTCGTCGAGCGCATGGTGGCCGAGCCGGGCAGCAAGGCGTATGG
This sequence comes from Janthinobacterium sp. SUN100, assembly GCF_030397705.1. Classification (NCBI taxonomy): domain Bacteria; kingdom Pseudomonadati; phylum Pseudomonadota; class Betaproteobacteria; order Burkholderiales; family Oxalobacteraceae; genus Janthinobacterium; species Janthinobacterium sp. SUN100. Next base: position 111,929 of record NZ_JAPUBU010000004.1, read on the forward strand.
CCGTTTGTCCGTGATGCTGCAATGGCGCTATGACATGTCGTTGCTGTTCATCGTGCCGCCGACGGCCTTCGACCCGCCGCCGAAAGTGGAATCGGCCATCGTGCGCATGATCCCCGTGGCTGAACGCCTGGCGTGCGACCAGGCGACCCTGGAAGCGGTGGTCATGAAAGCTTTCTCGCAGCGCCGCAAGGTGATCCGCAACTGCCTGGCCGGGATGTTTACGGAAGAGCAGATCAAGGCGGCCGGCATCGACCCGACCCTGCGTCCGGAAACCGTGGGCCTGGAGCAGTATGTTGCCCTGGCGAACTTGCTGAAGGCGCCGGCCTAAGCCCCCGGTTTAACTCAAAACCACTGGTCGACCTGTTGCAGATCTTGCCGCAACGCTGAAAAGCAATCGTCGACATGGTGGTTGCGGCTGATTTCATTGCGCCGCATCAAGGCGATCTTGCGCTTGCACGTAGGCTGGCGCAGCGGCGCCACGTGCAAGTCCTCGTCGTTGAGGAAAGTCGTGTACAGGCTGGGCATGATGCCCACGGCGATGCCGGCGCGCACCACGCCATACAGCGACTCGCTGTGGATCATCTGGTACAGGCTCGACGGACTCAAGCCATGCTGGCGCAGCGCGCTCGAGGCGAACTCCCAGATGCTGCCCTTGGTAAACACGACGATTTCCTGTCCCGCCAACTGTTCCCAGCGCACTTCCTTGAGCGGCGCCAGCGCATGGCGTCCCGCCGTCACCAGCACCAGCTCGTCTTCGAACAGGCCCACGCTTTCCAGCGACACGGAGCCGGGCACCTCGATGCCTACGCAAAAGTCCAGCTGGCCCGAATGCAGCGCGTGCAGCAAGCCATCGTTGGGCATGTCCGACAGGACGATTTCCACTTCATCGCCATGCTGTTCGCAGTAGCGCGCCACCACCACGGCCGTCATCGCCATGGCCGAGGGGATGGCGCCGATGCGGATGCGGTGGCGGCCGCTGCCGATGGCGCGCTGGATATCGGCAAAGGTATTGCTCGCCGTATTCAATAAATGCGTGGCGTAATCGAGCGCCAGCTTGCCTTCGCGCGTCAGTTCCAGCTGGTGGGTTGTGCGGTTAAACAACTTTTTTCCCAGTTGATTTTCCAGCAGCTTGATCGACGCGCTGAGGGCCGGCTGGGTCACGCACAATTCCTGTGCAGCCTTGCTGAAGCTGTTTACCCGGGCTAAGGTGGCAAACGCTTGCAAATGTCGTAAGGAAATCTTCTTGCTCAACTCATGCATGGTTTTGCTTATTAGAAAAAGTAATGGATTTATAAAAATAAACAAATTTTCTTATCCCGCAATTTACCATATTCTGGACTGGTCTTTACTTGTCTTGAATGCAACAATATTCAGGAGAAGAGCCTGGAATGCGGCGCCGGCACTCGCGGCGGTGCGCCAGGCAAGGGACGCATCAATAAAATAATTCCAAAAAAACTCAGGGTTTATTCTTTTTAGGGCGGCGGCGATGAACAAATGGATGACTGGAACGATGGTAGTTGGGGGCTTGCTGGCGGCGCAGGGCGCGGCGCAGGCGCAAAGCAGCGTGCAAGTGTATGGCTTGCTGTCGGCCGGTATCGGCTATGTATCGGATGAGGGTAACGGCAGCCGCACGCACGCGCTGAGCGGCACGAATCAGAATCCCCGCATCGGTTTCCGCGGCCAGGAAGACCTGGGCAACGGCACCAAGGCCGTCTTCGCGCTGGAAAACGGTTTTAACGTCATGACGGGTACGGCCTCGCAAAGCGGCCGTCTGTTCGGTCGCCAGTCGTATGTGGGCCTGTCGAGCAACGACAAGGGCACCCTGACCCTGGGCCGCCAGTACGAAGCCGTCAAGGACTTGCTGGGTCCGGTGGTCATCGCCAGTAACGGCGTGCACATCGGCGACAACGACAATGGCTACAACAACCTGCGCGTGCAAAATGCCGTCAAGTACGTCAGCCCGAACATCAGCAACCTGTCGTTTACGGGTTTGTACGGTTTCAGCGAAAATCCGGAAGATTCCAACCGCAACCGCGTCTACAGCATGGGCGCAGGCTACAAAGTCGATGCCTTCAGCTGGGCCGTCGCCTACACCAAGATGGATCGCCCGAACAGCCCGGACGCGCCGAATGGCGCCATCGGCAATGACTACGGCAGTTCCCTGTTGATCTTCAACAAGAGCGCCGTCAAGGGCGCGGGCGTGGACAGCCAGGCCATCGCCGGCACGGGAGGCTTTTATAATGTGGGCAGGACCAAGTTTGGCGCGCTGTACACCAACGTGCGCTACCACTACCTGGACCAGAGCAATCTGACCTTGCAAAACGTGGACTTGAACGTGAACCACAAGCTGACGGAAGCGTTGAACCTGGGCGCGTCGTATTTCTTTACCACTGGTAAATATGACGTGATCAACAAGACGCCGAAATGGCATCAGGTCAACTTCCAGGCCGATTACTTCCTGTCCAAGCGCACCGATGTCGCCATCACCTGGAGCTACCAGAAAGCGGCCGGCGATGCGACGTTCGCGCGCGTGTTCGGCTTTGGCGCCTCGGGCGGCAAGACGCAAAGCGTGCTGATCGTCGGCATGCGACATTATTTCTGAGTCTGATTCATCTTTACAGGCGCTGTCCCGCAGCGCCGTCCCCTGAAAGGAAGCATCTTGAAAAAGCACCTCATGTTGGCGTTGAGCCTAGGCTTGCTGGCCAACGCCGCCCACGCGGAAAAACGCGAGCTGGTCATTTCGGCCTACCCGATTGCCCAGCCCTTGTTCATGAAGTATGTGTACGAGCCGTTCAAGGCCAAATGCGGTTGCGATATCAAGGTGGAAACGGGGAATAATGCGGACCGCATCGCCAAGCTGGTGGTGCACAGCAAGAACCCGGTGATCGACCTGGTCTTGCTGTCCGATTCCGGCATGCTGGAAGCGGCGCAAAAGGGCGTGATCCAGCCCATGGATTACTCCAAGCTGAGCAATTACAAGGCCCTGTACGACGTGGCGAAAAACCCCATCGGCGGCAACTACGCCGTCGGCTATACCCTGTATTCCGTGGGACTGGTGTACCGCAGCGACAAGATCGCCCCGCTGACGTCCTGGAAGGACCTGTGGCGCCCTGAACTGAAGGGCCGCGTGGCCTTCCCCGACGTGAGCACCACGCAGGGCCCGTTGATGCTGCGCATGGCCGATGCGGCCTGGGGCGGCAAGACGGACGATTACGCCACCGGCTTTGCGAAGATCGTCGGCATGAAGGGCAACGTCGTCACCTTCTCGAAAAACAGCGCGCAGCTGGCCGCCCTGTTTGCCCAGGATGAAATCTGGGCCGCGCCTGTGGCGCGCTTCACCTGGTCGCAAATGCTCAAGACGGGCCTGCCCCTGAAATGGAGCATCCCGGCCGAAGGCCAGGCGGCCGGCATGAACGTGATGGGCATCGTGGCCGGCTCGAAGAATGCGGACCTGGCGTACCAGCTGATGGATTTCTGGCTGTCCAAGGAAGTGCAGACGCAGCTGGCGACCAACCTGGTCGACTCGCCCGTCAACAAGGACGTGCGCCTGTCCGTGGCCGCCGCGCAATTCAACACCTATGGCGCCGACCAGATCAATTCGCTGAAATTCGTCAAACCGGAAACCATCATCAAGCAGCGCAGCAACTGGATGACGCAGTGGAACAAGGCCATGAGCAAATAGTGGTGACGAGGAGAAAACACCATGTTTGCTGATCCAAAAAAGCGCCTGGGACTGCTGCTGGTCCTGCCGGCGCTGATCTTTATCGTTGTCTGCTTCCTGCTGCCCGTGCTGGCCTTGCTGGTCGACGCCTTCCGCGTCGGCGACGGCATGCAGTGGGGCGTGGACCGCTTCGTCGAATTCTTTTCGCAAGAGTTCAACCGCACCATCTTCTGGCGCACGCTGCGCATCGCCGCGCTGGTGACGCTCGCTTCCATCATCCTCGGCTACCCGGCCGCGCAAGCCGTGGCGCGCGTGTCGCCGAAGTGGCGCGGCCTGGTGGTGGGCATGATGATCCTGCCGCTGATGGTCTCGCCGATCGCGCGTACCTACGCCTGGATCGTGCTGCTGGGCCGCAACGGCGCCGTCAACGCGGCGCTGGTCAACATGGGCTTGACGGAAGAGCCGCTGCGCCTGCTGTTCAGCGAGTTCGCCGTGTTTGTCGGCCTGCTGCAACTGCTGCTGCCGCTGATGCTGATGTCGCTGGCGGGCGCGCTGGAAAACCTGCCGCGCGACGTGGAACCGGCTGCCGCCACCCTGGGCGCCAATCCATGGCAAGTGTTCTGCAAGGTCACCCTGCCGCTGACGCAGGAAGGCCTGGTTGTCGGCGGCACCCTGGTGTTTACGGGCTGCGTGACGGCCTATGTGACGCCGGCCCTGCTGGGCGGCACCAAGGTGCTGATGCTGGAAACCCTGCTGTACCAAAAGGTCAGCGTGGAGAGCGATTTCGGCGCGGCGAACGTCATCGCCGTCATCCTCGTCTGCATGACCTTGCTGGTGAATGCCGGCCTTAAACGTATTTCCTCGAGCCGGAGTTCCGTATGAAAGAAAGCCTGTTTTCACGTGCCGTTTTATGGCTGGTATTCCTGTTCCTGCTGGGGCCTTTCGCCATCGTCGTGCTGGCCGGTTTTTCCGGCGGCGAAACCCTGGCGTTTCCGCCCGAGTCGTATTCGCTGCGCTGGATTCTTGAAGTGTGGTCGGCGCCCGAGTTCCGCCGCGCCTTCCAGACCAGCCTGGAAATCGGCCTGATCGCCACCGTCATCGCGCTGTTGCTGGGCATTCCCGTCGCGTATGCGTTTTCGCGCATGCCGCCGCCGGGCATCGGCGCCATCCGGCAGATATTGACGTCGCCGCTGATCATTCCCGCCATCCTCGTGGGCCTGGGACTGCTGCACCACCTGGTCCTGACCATCAATGCGCCCGTCTACGTGGGCCTCTTGATCGGCCATATCGCGCTGCTGATTCCGTACTCGGTGCGCGTCGTGTACGCCAGCCTGGTGAATCTGCGCGTCGATATCGAGGATGCCGCCATCACGCTGGGCGCGTCGCGTTTGCGCGCGTTCTTCATGATCGTGCTGCCGAATATCCGCAACGCCGTGATCGCCGCCTTCTTCCTCGCCTTCGTCACCTCGTTCAACCAGGTGCCCGTCTCGCTGTTCCTGACGGGCCCGGGCATCAGCACCTTGCCGATCGAGATGCTGGGGCATATGGAAAACAGCTTCGATCCGTCGATCGCTGCCCTGTCGACCTTGCTGGTCTTGTTCACCATGGCCTTCGTGATGGTGACCGAGAAGGTGCTGGGCATTTCTAAATACATGTAAGAGGCAACACACGATGAGTTATCTGGAACTGCACAAGCTGAACCTCGGCTACGCCAAGAACACGACGTCCGTGAAAGACCTGGACCTGCACGTCGAGCAGGGCGAACTGATTTCCCTGCTCGGCCCCAGCGGCTGCGGCAAGACCACCACCATGCGCGCCATCGCCGGCCTGATGCCGCTGCAGTCGGGCCGCATCGTGCTCGACGGCCGCGAAATCGGCAAGCTGGCGCCGAACAAGCGCAATATCGGCATGGTCTTCCAGTCGTACGCGCTGTTCCCGCACTTGAATGTATACGACAACATCGCTTTCGGTTTGCGCTTGCGCAAGGTCGCGCCAGCTTTGCTGAAAACGAAGGTGGAAGCGGTGATCGCCGCCGTCGGCCTGACGGGTTTTGAAACGCGCCTGCCGGCGCAGATGTCCGGTGGCCAGCAGCAGCGCGTGGCGCTGGCGCGCGCCATCGTCGTCGAGCCGGCCCTGCTGCTGCTCGACGAACCGCTGTCGAACCTGGACGCCAAGCTGCGCGTGCAGATGCGCGCCGAACTGCGCCGCATCCAGCGCGAGCTGGGCATCACCATGCTGTACGTGACGCATGACCAGGAAGAAGCGCTGGCCCTGTCCGACCGCATCGTCGTCATGAATGGCGGGCGCATCGAGCAATTGGCCGCGCCGGAAGCCGTCTTCAATACGCCGTCGACGCGTTTCGTCGCCAACTTCATGGGATTCGAGAACCTGTTCGACTACCGCGACGGCGCGCTGCACCACGCGGGCGCCAGCCTGCCGTACACGTCGCCCGTCGCGGCCGGCACCACGGTGCTGGGCTGGCGTCCGGACAAGGTGCGCGTCTGCGCGCCCGACGACGCAGCGGGCCAGTATCCGGGTACCGTGCTGGCGCGGGGCTTCCTGGGCGACACCGTCGAATACCTGCTGCAAACGCCGCTGGGCCAGGTCAAGGGCATTTGCGCGGCCGGCGGCGCCGCCTGGCGCGAAGGCACGGCCGTCTCCTTCGTGCTGCCGTCCGACAGCGCCCTGTGGCTGGGCGCGTAATTTCTTACTGGAAAGCATCATGACCCAATCCTTGAAAAAGATATGGCTCGATACCGATCCCGGTTTCGACGACTGGCTGACGATGTTGCTCTTGGGCAGCAATCCCGATATCGAGTGGCTGGGCGTGAGCGTGGTGGCGGGCAATGCGCCCGTCGACATCACCTATGACAACGCCTTGCGCATCAAGGCCCATGATGGCTTGACGGTGCCGATTTACCGCGGCTGCGAAGAGCCGCTGGCCGGCGTCATCGAAACGGCGCAGCGCATCCTCGGCGACAGCGGCATGCCGACGACGGGCGAGATCCTGCCGCCCGGCGCCGCCAGCGACGCTGCCGGCCACGCCGTCGACGCGCTGATCGCCGCCGTGCGCAAGTATCCTGGCCAGATCACCATCATGGCGATTGCGCCGATGACCAACCTGGCGACAGCCTTGAGCCGCGCGCCGGACATCGCGGAAAAAATCGTCGAAATCATCCTGATGGGCGGCTCGACCGACCAAGGCAACCACACGGCGGCGGCGGAATTCAATATCTTTGCCGACCCGGAAGCGGCCGCCCAGGTGTTCAAGGCGGGCATCCCGCTGCGCATGTTCGGCCTGAACCTGTGCCGCCAGCTGCTGGTGACGAACGTGGAAGTGGAGCAGCTGCGCGCCATCGGCACGCAGCGCGCGCAGCGTCTGGCCGGCTACCTGGAAGCGTATGTGCGCATCCGCAGTGCCGACGGTTCCGTGCCCATGCCCATGTACGACCCCGTGGTGGCCTTGTACCTGGAAGCGCCGCAGCTGTTCCAGTTCCAGAGCGCCCACGTGGCCATCGAATTGACGGGCGAACTGACGCGCGGCATGACGGTATGCGAATTCCGCGTGCCGCGCCGCGCACCGATCAACACGCAAGTGGCGATGCTGGCCGACGGCCCGGCCGCCATCGAGCGTCTGATGCGCCGCTTGGCCGCCATTCTCGTCTGACCCACTTCACTACGAAACGAGCTTCATGTCTAATTCCCCCCTGAGCATCGAACAGTTTTTACGCGCCATGCCGAAAGTGGAGCTGCATTGCCACCTGTTCGGCACGGTGCGGCAAGCCACTTTCCGTGCGCTGGCCGCCAAGACGGGCAATGTCGTCACTCCCGAGGAAATCGACGCGTTTTACACGCGCGGCGACAAGCCCGTCGGCGTGCTGCGCGTGCTGCGCGCGCTCGACGCGCACCTGATCGTCTCGCCGACGGACCTGTATTGCCTCGCCTACGAATACCTGGAAGACGTGCATGGCCACGGCGTGCGCTACGCGGAATTCTTTTGGAACCCCACCGGCACCGTGCGCGTGTCGGGCATCCGCTATGACGCGGCGCAAGACGCCATCGTGGCCGCCATCCGCGACGCACAGCGCGATTTCGGCGTGGTCGGCCGCCTGATCCCCAGCATCGACCGCGAAGCGAGTCCCGCCGAAGCCGTGCAGATGGTGGAATGGATGAAGGCTTACCGCGCGCCGGAAGTCATCGGCATCGGCATCGATTACCGCGAAAACGACCGCCCGCCAGAACTCTTCATCGAAGCCTACCGCGCCGCGCGCGAGGCCGGCTTCAAGTGCACGGCGCACGCGGGCGAATTCGGCATGCCGTGGATGAACGTGGAGACGGCCATCGAGCAGTTGCAGGTGGACCGGGTCGACCACGGCTACACGATTGTTGATAATCCTCAATTGGCGCAGCGCTGCGTGGAGCGGGGCCTCGTATTTACGGTCGTGCCGACCAATTCCTACTATCTGCGCACCCTGGCGCCCGAGCGCTGGGCATTGGACCACCCGATCCGCGCCATGGCCAAACTGGGCCTGAAACTGCATCCGAACACGGACGACCCGACCCTGCACCACGTGACGCCGACGGGCGCCTGGATGATGATGCGCGAATTCGGTTTCGGCCTGGACGACATGCGCGGCTTCATGCTCAATGGCCTGGACGCGGCCTGGATAGCCGAATCCACGCGGCGCGACTGGCGCGCGGAATTTGCGCGTGAATTCGACGCGCTGCGCGCCCGGGTCGTCGAGTAAGTCAGGCGGACGCTGGCGGCGGTGCCAGCAGCGATGGAAACGCCCGCTGCGGGCAGCTTTGGCGCTCGCACACCTTGCAGCCCGTGCCGATGGGCGTGGCGCTGGTGGGGTCGTGCAAATCGAGTCCCTTCGAATAGATCAGCCGGTGCGCCTGCGAGATGTCGCAGCCCAGCGCCACGGCAAAGGTCTTGCCCGGTGCCCGGAAGCCCGGCGACGCCGTGCTGACCTGGCGCGCGATCCACAGATAGGTGCAGCCGTCGGGCATGCTGGCCACCTGCGTCAGTACCTGTCCCGGATGGCTGAAGGCGTCGTAGACGATCCACAGCGGACACGTGCCGCCCACCCTGGAAAAATGGAAGTCCGTGGCTGACTGGCGCTTCGAGACATTACCCGCGCGGTCGACGCGCACGAAGAAAAACGGCAGTCCTGCCGCCTCGGGGCGCTGCATGGTGCTCAGGCGGTGGCATACGGCTTCGAAACCCACGCCAAACTGGTGCGCCAGGCGCTCGATATCGTAGGCGCGCGTCTCCGCCGCCTGCAAGAAGCGTTGATACGGCATCAGCAGGGCGCCGGCGAAATAATTCGAAAACGCCAGGCGCGCGCTCGTTTGCGCGGCCGCGCCGGAGAATCCCGCCGACAGCACGAGGGCGTCGATCAGCGAACTGTGTTCCAGCAGGCTGATCTGCGCCGCCATCTGGAAGGCGCGCTGGCCGCCCGTCAGGGTGTCGGGCAGCCACAAGATGTGTTGCTGGGCGTCATAGCGGTGCTTGCGCACCATGCCCGCGTCGCCATCGGACAGTTGCACCCGGATGCCGTGGCGCTCCAGCAAACGGCCTTGCAGCGCATCGAGCGGGCGCAGGGCCGGATCGAGTTCACCCGCCACGCTTTCCGCCGCCCGGTCCAGCTCATCGATGTAATTTTGCCGCCGGTTCAGGTATTCGCGCACTTCCTCGTCCGTGGACGGTGCCGCCGAACTGGCGCCGCGGCTTCCATCGTCGAGGCGCGCGGCCAGCGTGTCGGCCCGTTCCGCCATCACCCGGTAGCGCCGCTGCAGCAGCAGAATCGAGCGCGCCAGTTCCGGCATGTTTTCCACCAGCATTTTGAGTTCCGCCATCGAGGTGGGCGGCGCGTCGGGCAATTCGCCGAACACGTCGCGCACATCGGCCAACAGGCTGGCGCTGTCGTGTTCGGAAAAGATTTGCGGATCGACCCCCAGCACGCTGCCGATGCGCAGCAAAATGGGCACCGTCAGCGGGCGCTGGTTGCGCTCCATCTGGTTCAGGTAGCTGGGCGAAATGCCCAGGGACTTGGCCAGCGCCACCTGCGTCATGCGCCGTTCCTCGCGCAGGCGCTGCAGGCGCACGCCCATGAAAACCTTTGCCATCGCGTTTCCTCTTCCCCGGTTTGTGGAGTCTGCAAATTTACAATCTTTGCAGATTAACAGATTCATCTTTGCATTATCTCGCATTTTCACGCCTTGTTTGCGGCCCGTATTGTGCGAATAATGCAAACAGACCTATACCCCCAACGAGGAGACACCGAGTGACCACGCAAACTTCCATCCCTACCGTTCCACTGCTGATCAACGGCGAGTGGGTCGAATCGACCACCACCGTCTGGCGCGACGTCGTCAACCCTGCGACGCAGGAAGTATTGGCCCGTGTGCCGTTCGCCACGCCGGAGGAAGTCAACGCCGCCATCGCCTCGGCCCAGCGCGCCTTCAAGACCTGGCGCAAGACGCCGATCGGCGCGCGCGCCCGCATTTTCCTCAAATTGCAGCAATTGATCCGTGAAAACATGGCCGACCTGGCCGCCACCTTGACCATGGAACAGGGCAAGACCCTGCTCGACGCGGAAGGCGACGTCTTCCGTGGCCTGGAAGTGGTGGAACATGCGGCCAATATCGGCACCCTGCAAATGGGCGAATACGCGCAAAACGTGGCCGGCGGCGTCGATACCTACAGCGTGATGCAGCCGCTGGGCGTGTGCGCGGGCATTACCCCGTTCAATTTCCCCGCCATGATCCCCCTGTGGATGTTCCCGATGGCAATTGCCTGCGGCAATACTTTCGTGCTGAAACCATCGGAGCAAGACCCGCTGGTGACGGAAAAACTCGTGCGCCTGGCCTTGCAGGCGGGCATCCCGGCCGGCGTGCTGAACGTGATCCACGGCGGCGAAGACGTGGTCAACGCCCTGTGCGACCATCCGGACATCAAGGCCATCTCGTTCGTGGGTTCGAGCAAGGTGGGCACGCATGTGTACCAGCGTGCCAGCCTGAACGGCAAACGCGCGCAATGCATGATGGGCGCCAAGAACCACGCCGTCGTCTTGCCTGACGCCAACAAGGAACAGACCCTGAACCAGTTGCTGGGTGCGGGCTTTGGCGCGGCCGGCCAGCGCTGCATGGCCGCGTCCGTCGCCGTGCTGGTGGGCGAAGCGCGCGACTGGCTGCCGGAACTGGCGGCCAAGGCGAAAACCCTGACGGTGGGCGCGGGCAAGGACAATCCGGACCTGGGCCCTGTCATTTCCTGCGCAGCCAAGGATCGCGTGCACAGCCTGGTCGCCAAGGGCATCGAGCAGGGCGCCGTGCTGACCCTCGATGGCCGCGACGTGAAGGTCGATGGCTATCCGAACGGCAACTTCGTGGGACCGACGATTCTGTCCGGCGTCAAACCCGGCATGGTCGTGTATGACCAGGAAATCTTTGGCCCCGTCCTGATCGTCGTCGAAGTCGATACGCTCGATGAAGCGATTGCCCTGGTGAACGCGAATCCGAACGGCAATGGCACGGCGCTGTTCACGCAAAGCGGCGCGGCCGCGCGTTATTTCCAGGAAGAAATCGACGTGGGGCAGGTCGGCATCAATGTGCCCATCCCCGTGCCCGTGCCCCTGTTCAGCTTTACGGGTTCGCGCGGCTCGAAACTGGGCGATTTGGGCCCGTTCGGCAAGCAAGTCGTGCTGTTCTACACGCAGACGCAGACGATTACCCAGCGCTGGTTCACGGACGCGGCCTCGGTGGGCAAGGTCAACACCACCATCAGCCTCAAATAAGGAGCTGGCATGGACTTTGAACTGAGCGACGAGCAGCGCGAGTTCCAGCAGGCGGCGCGCGCGTTTGCCGAAGGCGAACTGGCGCCGCACGCGGCGCATTGGGATGCGGAATCGATTTTCCCGGTGGAAACGATTGCCAAGGCGGGCGAGATGGGCTTTTGCGGCCTGTACACGCCGCAGCGCTGGGGCGGCCTGGGCCTGTCGCGCCAGGATGCGGCCATCGTCTTCGAGGAGCTGGCCGGCGGCTGCACCTCGACCACGGCTTACATCACGATCCACAACATGGCCACCTGGATGCTGTCGCGCTGGGGGCAGGAAGCCCTGTGCGACGAGTGGGTGCCGGCCCTGGCGGCCGGGCAGAAGCTGGCCAGCTATTGCCTGACGGAACCGCAATCGGGCTCCGACGCAGCCTCCCTGCGCACCAAGGCCGTGAAAGAGGGCGATTTTTATGTGCTCGACGGCACGAAAGCCTTCATTTCCGGCGCGGGCCAGACGGATATGCTGATCGTCATGGCGCGCACGGGCGGCGAGGGCGCGGCCGGCATTTCCGCGTTTGCCGTGCCGGCGAACCTGCCCGGTATCGTATATGGCAAGAAGGAAGAAAAGATGGGCTGGAACAGCCAGCCCACGCGCATCATCAGCTTCGACCAGGTGAAAGTGCCTGTTGGCAACTTGCTTGGTGCGGAAGGCGAAGGCTTTGCCATCGCCATGAAGGGCATCGATGGCGGGCGCATCAATATCGCCGTGTGCTCGGTGGGCACGGCGCAGGCGGCCCTGACGCGGGCGCAGGCGTACATGAAGGAGCGCACGCAGTTCGGCCGCGAGCTGGCCCAGTTCCAGGCCCTGCAATTCAAGCTGGCCGACATGCTGACGGAGCTGGTGGCGGCGCGCCAGATGGTGCGCCTGGCTGCCTGGAAACTGGACCAGGAAAGCCCTGACGCCACGGCATATTGCGCTATGGCAAAACGTTTCGCCACGGATGTGGGTTTCAATGTGGCCAACGATGCGCTGCAATTGCATGGCGGCTATGGCTATATCCGCGAGTATCCGCTCGAGCGCCACGTGCGCGACACGCGGGTACACCAGATCCTGGAAGGGACGAATGAAATCATGCGCCTGATCGTCGCGCGAGCGATTTTGAAAGACGGCGCCACGGAGACCTTACGATGACCAAAGTGTATACCAATCTGCTGCTGGAACGCCGTGGCCATACGGCCCTGGTAACCCTCGACAACCCGCCCGCCCACACGTGGACCCTGGACAGCCTGCGCGCCCTGAGGGACCTGGTGGCCGACCTGAATGGGGACCCGGACGTGTACGCGCTCGTGATCACGGGCGGCGGCGCCAAGTTCTTTTCGGCCGGCGCCGATCTGAAAGTGTTTGCCGACGGCGACAAGGATATGGCGTTCGCCATGGCCGCCGCCTTTGGCGAGGCGTTCGAGGCGCTGTCCGCGTTTCGCGGCGTCAGCATCGCCGCCATCAATGGCTACGCCATGGGCGGCGGCCTGGAATGCGCGCTGGCGTGCGATATCCGCATTGCCGAGGAACACGCGCAGATGGCCTTGCCGGAAGCGTCCGTCGGCTTGCTGCCGTGCGCGGGCGGCACGCAGCACTTGCCGTGGCTGGTGGGCGAAGGCTGGGCCAAGCGCATGATTTTGTGCGGCGAGCGGGTCGATGCGGCCAAGGCCCTGGCCATCGGCCTCGTTGAGGAAGTCGTGCCAACCGGCAAGGCTGCCGCCACGGCGCTGGCCCTGGCCGCCAAGGTGGCCCGCCAAAGCCCCAGCAGCGTGACGGCGTGCAAGACCCTGATCCAGGGCGCGCGCAGCCATCCGCTCGTCGCTTCCCTGCCCGATGAACGCACCCTGTTCCTGGGCCTGTTCGATACGCAAGACCAGAAAGAAGGCGTGCAAGCGTTCCTGGAAAAACGTCCGGCGGAGTGGAAGAATGGCTGAAAATACTGTGGCTGAAACCTTGGTTGAGACCGTCAAGATAGAAGAGCGCGACTGTCCCGGCGGCATGAAGCTGGGCGTCATCACCCTTGATGCGCCAAAGTCCTTGCACGCGCTGACCCTGGAGATGATACGCGTCATCGATGGCGCCCTCGTGCGCTGGGCCGGTGACGACGCCATCGCCTGCGTGGTGCTGCAATCGTCGACCGACAAGGCCTTCTGCGCGGGCGGCGACGTGCGCAGCCTGCGTTCGGCCGTCGTCGAGCAAGCGGGTGTCGTGCCGAACCCGCAGGCGCTGGCCTTCTTTGCCGAGGAATACCGGCTCGACCACCGCATCCACACGTATGCGAAACCGCTGCTGGTGTGGGGCGGCGGCATCGTCATGGGCGGCGGCCTGGGGCTGATGGCGGGCGCCAGCCACCGCGTCGTGACGGAAGGCACGCGCATCGCCATGCCGGAAATCACGATTGGCTTGTTCCCGGACGTGGGCGGCAGCTGGTTCCTGGGCCGCATGCCGGGTCGCAGCGGCCTGTTCCTGGGGCTGACGGGGGCACCGATGAACGCGGCTGACGCCCTGTTTGCGGGCCTCGGTGACTATTTCCTGCGCCAGGAAGAGCGGAACATGGTGCTGGACGCGCTGGCGCTGGCGCAATGGCAAGCCAGCCCGCAGGCGAACAGCGAGCAGCTGGGCCGCCTGCTGCGCGGCTTCTCGGCTCCCGCGTCCATGCTGCCCGTGTCCGAAGTGCGCGCCAACTTCGACGCCATCGCCGCGCTGACGCAAGCGCCCACCTTGCCCGAAGTGGTGGCCGCCATCGCCGCGTATGACGGCGATTCGGCCTGGCTGCAAAAGGCGGCCCACTCGCTGCACAAGGGCGCGCCCAGTTCCGCCGCTCTGGTCTGGGCCATGCGCGAACGCACGCGTCACATGAGTTTGGCGCAAGTGTTCCAGCTGGAATTGATCGTTGCCGTGCAGTGCTGCGCCCATGCGGACTTCAGCGAAGGCGTGCGCGCCTTGCTGATCGACAAGGACAACGCGCCGCAGTGGCAGCCAGCCAGCCTGGCCGACGTCGGCGACGCGTATCTCAATGGGTATTTCACGGCGCCGTGGGATAGCCATCCTTTGCGCGACCTACATTAAAAGAACAACAGGAGACTTCAAAAATGCAACATATCGCTTTCATCGGCTTGGGCAACATGGGCGCGCCGATGGCCCGCAATCTGGTGGCCGCCGGCTTCCACGTATCCGTATTCGACCTGACGCCGGCGGCAGTGGCGTCGCTCGTCGAGGCGGGCGCCACGGCGGCCGCCTCCGCCAGCGCGGCCGTGCAGACGGCCGACGCCGTCATTACCATGTTGCCCGCCAACAAGCACGTCCAGGAACTGTACCTGGCGGCGGGCGGCGTACTGGACTCGGCCAAGCCCGGCGCCCTGTTCATCGATTGCAGTACCATTGCCGCCGATGTGGCGCGGCAGGTGGCGCAGGCGGCCAGCGAGCGGGGCTTTACCATGATCGATGCGCCCGTCTCGGGCGGCACGGCGGGCGCGGCAGCCGGCACCCTGACCTTTATCGTCGGCGGCAGCGAAGCGGCCTTGCAGCAGGCGCGTCCCCTGCTGGAAAAAATGGGCAAGAACATCTTCCATGCGGGCGAGGCGGGCGCGGGCCAGGTGGCGAAGATTTGCAACAACATGCTGCTAGGCATCTTGATGGCGGGCACGGCCGAAGCGCTGAACCTGGGCGTGGCGCATGGCCTGGACCCGAAAGTGTTGTCCGACATCATGGCCAAGAGTTCGGGCTGCAACTGGACCCTGGAAGTGTACAACCCGTGGCCAGGCGTCATGGACGGTACGCCCGCGTCGCGCAATTACACGGGCGGCTTTGGCACGGCGCTGATGCTGAAAGACCTGGGCCTGGCGCAGCAATCGGCCCTGTCGGCGAACGCGCCCACGCCCTTGGGCGGCCTGGTGCGTCAGATGTACCAGATGCATGCGCAAGCCGGTTATGCGCAGCAGGATTTCTCCAGCATCGTGCAGATGTTGCAGCCGGGCTTGAATAAACCCGCGTGAGAAATTCTGGGCAAAAAAAAGCCCGCTGGTGAAAGCGGGCTAAATCCAATTCTTGGAAGAGTTGGAGGAGACAGATGCATTATGCTGCATCGCCACATATAACTCCAATTTATCTTTGGAATATCAATTATAGATTTCCATGATATCTCTTCCCGGTAGCCGCCTGGCGGCTACCGTTGCCGCAACTCAGGCCGGATTGCAGACGATCTTCACCGTCGTCACATTCGCTTCACCCATGGTGCCGCCGCCCGTGCCTGGCTGTACCGAGCACAACAGGCCTTTAGGCTGGGTTTCGGAGACGCTGATGCCATACGTGTCGCCATAGGCGACAGTGTCGGTCATGGTAAAGGTCGTGGCATCCTTGGCCACCGTTGTTATTGTACTACCGTTAATCAGTACCAGGCCATCCACGGTCAGGCCGGAAATCGTGCCGCCCACGGTATATCTGTTTTGCAAGCAAGTAACAGCGGCGCTGATATTGATGTAATGACCAGCCGAGCCGGAACCGCCGCTGATGCCGCAAGTCATGTGGGCCGGTTGTTGCTTGAAGGTGATGTTGTACTCGGTGCCATAGTCGATGCGCTTTTTAAAGGTAAACGAGGTCTTGCCGGCTTCAACCGTGAGATCCTCGCCGCCATTGGCCAGGATCAGTCCTTCATTTCTCAAGCCTGAGATCGTACCGCTGACGTCGTACGAGGCCTTGCCGCCGCAAGCGGCCAGTCCCAGGGTCAGCAGCAGCGCGGCGAGTGGGCGCAAGCAGGATAACTTCATGTATTTCTCCAAAAAATAGGTGACGGATCGCAAGGATTACTGCGGCGTGCAGTCAATTGTGGCCGCGGTCGTGGCGGCAGAGCCCATCGTGCCGACCGTATCGCTGCCGTCGGCACTCTTTGAACCCTGGAAGCGGCACATCAGGCCCGTTGGCTGAGCCAGTATGGAAATACCGTACGGGGCGCCGTCAGCTACCGATTCGAATGTGTAGGCGGTGGCGCCAGCCGACAGGGTGGTGCCGGTGGAGCCCATTACCAAGCGCAAGTTACCGGCGGTCAGGCCCGTGATCGTGCCTTTCAGCGGGTAGGTGTTGGTTGTGCAGCTCACCGCGGCCGTGGTCACGGAGTAGCTCGATGCCTTGCCAACGCCATTGATGATGGTGCAAACGGCGCCCTTGGGCTGTTCCGCGATGGTGATATTGTAGCGATCATCGGTCTTCACCAGCTTGGTGAAGGCAACGATGTTCTGGCCCACGGTAACCGGCAAGCGTTCGCCGTCATTCTGGAGAATCAGGCCAGCCTTGGCCAGGCCGCTGACTGAGACTTGCAGATACAGGTTGCCGCCGCTGCCGCCACAGGCTGCCAGTGTGACGGCGCAAGCCGCCGCCAGCATCGAGCGCAGGTACAAATTTTTCATACATTCTCCAAAACGAATTAGGTTGGGTAGCGCAACGCGGACGCTGGCGCCGCATTGGAATGGCGCCTATTTTAGTCTATCTGGCAAGCTCGATGACCTTGCCTTGTATCACCCTGTAACAATTTTTCGCCGGGAAGCGCTGGCCCGGCCCCATTTCACGGGGGGCCAGCCATGCCGGCGGCGTCGATCGGTGCGACAATAGACGCATCCTGCGCACCGTGACGCAGCATCCCATTGTGAGTCCCATGTCCCTTGCCCCCGTAAAACCCGCCGTGCCGCCCAAGGCCATCCTGTTCGACCTCGACGATACCTTGTGGCCCATCGCGCCCGTGATTGCCGCCGCGGAAACCCTGCTGCACGACTGGCTGGCCACGCATGCGCCCAAGGTGGCGCAGCAGTTTTCCATCGAGGTGCTGCGCCAGCACCGCCTGGCCATGCTCAACGAACAACCGCATTTCCATGGCAACCTGATCGAATTGCGCCGCGCGGGCCTGCTGGCCGCCTTCGAGGCTGCCGGCGAGGATCCCGCCCTGGTCGACGGCGCCATCCTGCAATTCCTGGCCGCGCGCAACCGCGTCCAGCCCTATGACGACGTCTTGCCGGGCCTGGCCTGGATGCGCCAGCGCATGCTGGTCGGTTCGATCTCGAATGGCAATGCGGACCTTGACATTATCGGTCTGGCGCAGCATTTCAAGGTATCGATCGCCGCCAGCGATTTTGGCGTGGCCAAGCCCGACGCCAGCATCTTCCTGGCAGCTTGCGCCGCGCTGGACGTCGCGCCCCATGAAGCCGTGTATGTGGGCGACGACCTGTATTTCGACGTGACGGGAGCGCAGGGGGCGGGCATGCGCGCCGTCTGGATGAACCGCAAGGGCAGCGATGCGCACCTGGCCGCCGGCGTGCAGCCCGATGCCATCTGCGCCAACTTTGATGAATTGTTGCTGTGGCTGCAAGGGCAACTGGAAGATTGATCGCCGCCGGCCGGGCGAACGTGCATAATAGGCGCTGTTGTTGCACGTTCGGCCGCTTTCGTTGCCGCTTGCTTAACAAAATACTTGCCTAAATAAAACACCATGCAACTCGATACACGTGCCCAAACACTGCTGAAAGCCCTGGTCGAGCGATATATCGCCGACGGCCTGCCGGTCGGTTCGCGCGCCTTGTCGAAAATTTCCGGCCTGGACCTGTCGCCGGCCACGATCCGCAACATCATGGCCGACCTGGAAGAGCTCGGTTATGTGTCCAGTCCGCACACCTCGGCCGGACGCATCCCCACGCCGCGCGGCTACCGCATCTTTGTCGACACCTTGCTGACCGTGCGGCACCTGGACGAGCACCTGGTGGAATCGCGCATGCGCCTGCAGACGCCGCAACCGCAAAAAACCATCGCCAACGCGGCGCAGATGCTGTCGTCGCTGTCGCAGTTTGCCGGCGTCGTGCTCAGTCCGCGCCGCGAATCCGTGTTCCAGCAAATCGAATTCCTGCGCCTGTCGGAAAAACGCATCCTGCTCGTCATCGTCGCCCCCGGCGGCGACGTGCAGAACCGTTTATTGCTGACGGAGGCCGACTACACGCCGGCGCAACTGGTGCAATCGGCCAATTACATCAACCAGAATTATGGCGGCCTGTCCTTCGACGCCGTGCGCGTGCGCCTGCAGGGCGAATTGCGCCAGTTGCGCGACGATATGGGCAGTTTGATGCAGGCGGCCGTGGAAGCGGGCAGCGAAGCGATGGCCGACCATAGCGACGACATGGTGATTTCCGGCGAGCGCAACTTGCTCAGCGTGAGCGATCTGTCGTCGAACATGCATTCGCTGCGCCAGATGTTCGACATGTTCGAGCAAAAAACGGGCTTGATGCAGCTGCTCGACGTGTCGAGCAAGGCGACGGGCGTGCAGATCTTTATTGGCGGCGAATCGAACCTGGTGCCCATGGATGAGATGAGCGTGGTGACGGCGCCGTATGAAGTCAACGGCAAGATCGTGGGAACGTTGGGAGTGATCGGGCCGACGCGCATGGCTTACGAGCGCGTCATCCCGATCGTCGATATCACGGCCAAGCTGCTGTCAAGCGCACTGAGCCATCATTGATCGTACTGCCTGGCGCGCCGGCCGTTCCCTTGCGGAAACGGCCGGCTTGGGTCAGGCGGTTTTGTGCGGGCAAGCCGTCTTGATGCAGTTGCCGTAGATGGCCAAAGCGTGTTCGGCGATCTTGAAGCCGCGCTCTTCGGCCACTTTTTGCTGGCGCACTTCGATGTCTTCGTCGAAGAATTCTTCGACCCGGCCACAGTCGAGGCACACCAGGTGGTCGTGGTGGGAGCCTTCGTTGAGCTCGAAAATCGCCTTGCCGGTTTCAAAATGGTTGCGATTGAGCAAGCCGGCCTGTTCGAATTGCGTGAGGACGCGGTAGACAGTTGCCAAACCGACATCCATATTGTCGGCCAGCAGAATCTTGTAGACGTCTTCCGCGGTCAGGTGGCGTACCGGGCTACTCTGGAAGATATCGAGTATCTTCAGCCGTGGCAGGGTGGCTTTCAGGCCGCTTGCCTTGAGATCACTAGGATTGTTACTCATGTTTGTTGCTCGTATGTGGGTCAGGTGCTTTATCATATAGCGTTTTGTCGGGGAGTGCCAAAATATGCTTTTTTTTGGCGGGCCGGTCACTCCTGGCGTTTTGTTCATCCAATTGAGGTCATTTATGCGCGTAACACCGGCTGTATTGCCATCTCTCTGGCACCGTATTCCATTTCGAGCACCAGTCTTGGCAGGCATGGTCTGTGTCGCGCTGGCCATGTCCGGCTGCGCCAACCGTGGCATCCTGGGCGAAAAGCCGGCAGCTGCTCAAAAAGAAGGCAAGGAACTGGTTCCCGAACAGGGCGCACAAACGACCACCATTACGCCGCTGCAAAAATTCATGTGGTTTTTCTCGCCCTACCGTCCTGACATTCAACAAGGCAACTTTGTCTCTGAAGAGATGCTGGCCCAGTTGAAAGTGGGCATGACGCGCGACCAGGTGCGTTTCGTCCTCGGCACCTCGTTGCTGACCGATATCTTCCATGCCGACCGCTGGGATTATCCATTCCGCCTGGCACGGGGCAGTGGCGAAACCACCAGCAGCCGCGTGGTCGTGTACTTCGGCAAGGATGGCAAGGTTGAACGTTTCGAAGGCGGTAACTTGCCGACGGAGAAAGAATACATCGACCGCATCGCCGGTCCGTCGCCGTTCGTCAAGGTCGCCAAGGCCGATGCGCCAGCCGCCGCCGTGCCGTCGCCCGTGGCGCCGAGCGCCGTGCCCGTGCCGGCCGATGCCGCCCCTGCCATTCCTGTGAGCAAGCCGGAAGTGACGCCTGCACCTGCCGCCGAGCCTGCACCTGCCCCTGCTGCCGAACCCACCAAATAAGTTGCTGTAAGAGAATAAAATGACTGAACTGAAAATTGCCATCGCTGGCGCCAGCGGCCGCATGGGCCATATCCTGATCGAAGCGGTCAGCAATGCGCCCGACGCCGTGCTGGCCGGTGCGCTCGACCGTGCCGGTTCGCCGTCGATCGGCCAGGATGCGGCCGCCTTCCTCGGCAAGCCGGCCGGCGTGCTGACGGAGTCCGACCTGGCGAAGGGCCTGGCGAACGCCGACTTCCTGATCGATTTCACGCGCCCTGAAGGCACTTTGCAGCACCTGGCATATTGCGCCGAGCACGGCATCAAGATGATCATCGGCACCACCGGTTTCGATGACGCTGGCAAGGCTGCCATTGCCGCCGCCGCCGAAAAGACGGCCATCATGTTCGCGCCGAACATGAGCGTGGGCGTGAATGTCACCATGAAATTGCTGGAACTGGCCGCGAAAAGCCTGTCCGAAGGCTACGACATTGAAATTATCGAAGCCCATCACCGCTTCAAGGTCGATGCGCCGTCGGGGACGGCCCTGCAAATGGGTGAAGTGGTGGCTGGCGCCCTGGGACGCGACTTGAAGGAATGCGCCGTGTACGGCCGCGAAGGCGTGACGGGCGAACGCGACCCGTCGACCATCGGCTTTGCCACCATCCGAGGCGGCGATATCGTAGGCGACCATACGGTGTTGTTTGCCGGCATCGGCGAGCGCATCGAGATCAGCCACAAGTCGAGCAGCCGCGTCACCTACGCCCACGGCGCCCTGCGCGCCGCGCGTTTCCTGGCCGACAAGCCCACAGGCCTGTTCGACATGCAGGATGTGCTGTCGCTAAAGAACTGAGGAAGACCATGGCCACTGCCATCCTGAATGGAAAAGACATCACCGACGCAGCGAGCTTCCACGCGCAATGCGTGCAAGCCTTCGGTTTCCCCGAGTTTTACGGCAACAGCATGGATGCCTGGGTCGATTGCCTCAGCTACCTGCGCGACGACGAAAACATGACGCAGTTCCGTTTGAAACCGAACGAAGTGCTCGACATCGTGGTGCAGGACGCCGAAAGCATGAAGGCGCAAGTGCCTGATTTACTGGAAGAAATCACGTTCTGTATCGCCGGCATCAACGAGCGCTATGAAGATTACGGTGAAAAACCGGCGTTGAAATTGACGCTGAAGTAACGCTGAATCGATAAAAAACGCCGGACAGTGTTGCCACTGCCCGGCGTTTTTCTTTAGACGACCTTGCGTTCGCGCAAACCGTCGATCTGGCCGCCATCGAGGCCCAGCCATTGCTGCAGCACCTCCTGGGTATGCTGTCCCAGCAATGGCGGCGGCAAGCGGTACTGCACCGGCGAGCCCGACAGGCGCACGGGATTGGCCACCAGCGCCACCGTGCCCGCCGTCGGGTGCGGCATCTCCACTTTCAAGCCGCGCGCCACCACTTGCGGGTCGGCAAAGACCTGGTCGATGCGGTTGACGGGGCCGCACGGCACGGCTTGCGCCTCGAAGGCGTTGATCCACTCGGCCGTCGTGCGCATCACCGTGGCCTGGCGCATCAGCGGAATCAGGATTGCCCGGTGCGCCACGCGCTGCGGATTGGTGGCGAAACGTTCGTCCTGCGCCCATTCCGGATGGCCGGCGACGGCGCAAAAGCGCGAGAATTGCCCATCGTTGCCGATCGCCAGAATCATGTCGCCGTCGGCTGTGGGGAAGTCTTGATATGGAACAATGTTCGGATGCGCATTGCCCATGCGCTGGGGCACCTTGCCGCCGCACAGGTAATTGGCGGCCTGGTTGCCCAGCGCCGCCACTTGCACGTCGAGCAAGGCCAGGTCGATATGCTGGCCCAGGCCCGAGCGTTCCCGTTCGGCCAGCGCCGCCTGCACGGCGATGGTGGCGTACAGGCCCGTCAGGATGTCCGTCTGCGCCACACCCACTTTTTGCGGCCCGGCGCCCGGCTGGCCATCGGGCACGCCCGTGATGCTCATCAAGCCGCCCATGCCCTGGATCAAAAAGTCATAGCCGGCGCGCGCCGCGTACGGCCCATCCTGGCCGAAGCCCGTAATCGAGCAGTAGACGAGGCGCGGGTTGAGTGCCAGCAAGGTGGCCGCATCCAGACCGTATTGCTTCAAGCCACCCAGTTTGAAATTTTCCAGCAGCACGTCCGCCTCGGCGGCCAGCCGGCGCACCAGGGCTTGCCCTTCCGGGGCGGCCAGGTCGATGCACAGGGAGCGCTTGTTGCGGTTGGCGCACTGGAAGTAGGCGGCCTCGGCGGTGTCGCGGCCATCCTCGTCTTTCAGATACGGCGGCCCCCAGGAGCGCGTGTCGTCGCCGCGGCCCGGTTGTTCAACCTTGACCACGTCGGCGCCCAGGTCGGCCAGCATTTGTCCGGCCCACGGGCCGGCCAGCACGCGCGACAGGTCCAGCACGCGCAAGCCGGTCAGCGGTGCGGGCCGCAGGGTGGAAGCCAAGGCGTCCATTAGTTGAACGCGGCGATGCCGGTGATGGCGCGGCCGATGATCAGCGCGTGCACATCGTGCGTGCCTTCGTAGGTGTTGACCACTTCCAGGTTGACCAGGTGGCGGATGACGCCGAACTCGTCGGAAATGCCATTGCCGCCCATCATGTCGCGCGCCACGCGAGCGATGTCCAGCGCCTTGCCGCAGCTGTTGCGTTTCATGATGGAGGTGATTTCCACGGCCGGCGAGCCTTCATCCTTCATGCGGCCCAGGCGCAAGCAGCCTTGCAAGCCCATGGTGATTTCCGTCAACATGTCGGCCAGTTTCTTTTGCACCAGTTGATTTGCAGCAAGAGGGCGGCCGAATTGCTGGCGGTCCATCGTGTACTGGCGCGCCTTCAGGTAGCAGTCTTCGGCCGCGCCCAGCGCGCCCCAGGCGATGCCGTAGCGGGCGCTGTTCAGGCAAGTGAACGGGCCTTTCAAGCCGCGCACGTCCGGGAAGGCGTTTTCTTCCGGGCAAAATACTTCATCCATGACGATTTCGCCCGTGATGCTGGTGCGCAAGCCCACCTTGCCGTGGATTTCCGGCGCCGACAGGCCTTTCCAGCCTTTTTCCAGCACGAAGCCGCGGATCGCGCCTTCATCGTCCTTGGCCCAGACGACGAACACGTCGGCAATCGGGCTGTTGGTGATCCACATCTTGGCGCCCGACAAACTATAGCCGCCCGGCACCTTGCGCGCGCGCGTGACCATGCTGCCAGGGTCGGAGCCGTGATTCGGTTCCGTCAGGCCGAAGCAGCCGATGTATTCGCCCGTCGCCAGTTTCGGCAGGTATTTCTGTTTGGTTTCTTCGTTGCCGAAAGCGTTGATCGGTACCATCACCAAGGAGGATTGCACGCTCATCATCGAGCGGTAGCCCGAATCGACGCGCTCGACTTCGCGCGCGGCCAGGCCGTAGCAGACATAGTTCAGTCCGGCGCCACCGTACTCCTCGGGAATGGTCGTGCCCAGCAAGCCCAGTTCACCCATTTCGCGGAAGATGGCGGCGTCCGTGCGGCCATGGCGGAACGATTCGAGAACCCTTGGCACCAGGCTGCCCTGGCAATAGTCGCGGGCCGCTTCCAGCACGGCGCGTTCGTCGCCCGTCAGTTGTTCTTCCAGCAGCAGGGGGGAATTCCAGTCGAATACGGTTTTGCTCATCACAGGCCTCGCAGGTGAGCGCCGGTGATCGGCGCAAGATTGAATATGACTCATGGTAGATTTTTGCCTAGCCTTGCGCAAACGATTTTTTCGCACCCAGACATGCGTGCTGCGCATATCTTGCGGCATACTGGCGTTCTTTTACCGGCCGGATATTCCCATGTCACGCAAAATCCCCATGCTGCAAGCGTTGAATTGTTTCGAGGCGGCCGCGCGCCACCAGAGCTACACGCATGCGGCGCGCGAACTGTCGCTGACGCAAAGCGCCGTGTCGCGCCAGATTTCATCCCTGGAAACTTTTCTTGGCGTGCAACTGTTCCAGCGCACGCGCCATGGCGTGCTGCTGACCAGCGCCGGCGCCGCGTATGCGCGGCAGATCGCCGCCCGCCTCGATGGCCTGGAGCGCGACACGCTCGACACCATGGCGCGCCAGGGCGGCGGCGGCGCCTTGCAGCTCGCTTCCGTGCCCACGTTTGCCACGCGCTGGCTGATGCCGCGGCTGTCTTCGCTGGCGGACTTGCATCCGGACATCGTCGTACATATCGATGCGTATACAAAACCGTTCATGTTTGCCGATACGGAATACGATGGCGCCCTGTACGCGGGCACGCCCGAGCAACTGGCGCGCTGGCCCGGCACGCGCGCCACCTTGCTCATGCACGAAGAAATCGTGCCCGTCGCCAGCCCCCGCCTGCTGGCGGCGCGCAGCGACTGGCAGCCGCAGGATTTATTGGAATTGACTTTGTTGCAACAAAGTACGCGCCCGGGCGCCTGGCGCCAGTGGTTTGACGCCATGCAGGTCGAGGGCGAGGGGCGCGACGGGGCGCACTACGGCGCCCGCTATGAACTGTTTTCCATGCTGGCCATGGCGGCCGTGCAAGGGCAGGGCGTGGTCTTGCTGCCACGCATGCTGGTCGAAGCGGAACTGGCGCGCGGCGAATTGCAGATCGCATGCGAGCGCCCACTGCGCGGCCAGCGCGCGTATTACCTGATCACGCCCGAAACGGCACATGAAAAGACGGCCTTGCAGCAGTTCCGGCTATGGCTGCAGGGCGAAGCCGCCTGAGGCAATTCAAACCACCTTGGCCGTGTCGAAATGGGGATTGTCGATCAGGCCGATCTGGTTGCCGAATGGGTCGAGCAATTCCACCGTGCGGATGCCGTCGCCCACGTCCGTGATCGGGTGGTGCAGGGTGCCGCCCAGCGCAACGATGCGCTCGACTTCCTGTTCGATGCCGTCCACGCCCCAGTACGTCACGCTGCCCTGCGTGCCCGCTTCGCCACCCGGCAGCAGGCCCAGCTCGAAGCCGCCGATGGCAAAGCCGACATAGAACGGCTGGTCGAAATACGGCGACGTGCCAAATACCTGGCTGTACCAGGCCTTGGCCTTGTCCAGGTCGGGGACGGGATAGGTGACGGTGCGCAAGCCCTTGATCATGTTCTGCTCCTGTTGGTTGAATAGTCGGCGAAATACCTGGTGCCATGATGCCACCGGCGCGCGCCGCGCGATTGGAAAAATGGAAGGTGGTCATGCACGCCGGCCCGACAGCCACGCCTCGGGCGAGCTGCGGGCGAAATCCTGGAAGTCGTGGATCAGGTGCGACTGGTCGAAATAACCATATTGCAAGGCCACTTGCGCCCAGTCCGGCTGTCCCGCCAGGCTTGTCAGGCCCTGGCTGGCGGCGCGAAAACGGCAGATGCGGGCAAACAGCTTCGGGCTGATGCCGACTTGCTGGCGAAATTGCAGCGCCAGATGCTGGCGCGACACGCCCAGTTGCTGCGCCAGGCCCTCCACGCGCACCTGGCCGGATGCGCGTTCGATGGCCGCGATCGCATGTTCGGCCGCGCCGGCCTGGCGCCGTGGCGGCGCGGTGCGCAGGCGCAGCAGCAGATAATCTTGCAAAATAGAAACTCTTTGCGTATTGGACAAGGGCCCGCTCCACAGGGCGTCACCGAGGCGCGCCGCCAGCTCGCGGCCCCACAGTTGCTGCAAGCCCGTGCGGCCATCGTTGAGTTCGCACAAGGGCAGCTGGAAAAAGCGTGCGGCCGCGCCCGGCTTGAAGCGGGCCGCCACCGTCTGCACGAGACCCTGGCTGACGACGGCAATCGGCGCCGTCATCATGCCGACGGCAAAGCTGGCGTCCTGCTGGTCCTGGCACAGGATGTCGATGCAATTGTCGGGCAAGACCTGGTGCGTCAGGGGCGTGGCGCCCGTTTGCACGCGACACGTCCAGACGCAGTCCAGCCACGGCCGCAGGGCGGGGATGGGCGGATATTCCTGGTAGACGATCATGGTCGGCGTTGATGCAAAGAGCAAGATTGTGGCATATGTATTGTTGCATACGACATAGCATAATTGTGCGCCGGCCGAAATATGCGAGACCGGGCCGCCGGCGCGCCGCGCTATCGGGCGGCGACAACCAGTATAATGCTCGGTTCATATCCACTATTGGCCGCACATCATGCAAGATAAATATAGTCCCGCCGACGTCGAACAAGCCGCCCAATCGCACTGGAAGGCGATCGATGCCTATAAAGCCGTCGAACACGACCCGCGTTTCCCAAAAGGCAAGTATTTTGCCTGCTCGATGCTGCCTTACCCTTCGGGCAAGCTGCACATGGGTCACGTGCGCAACTATACGATCAATGACGTGATGTACCGCTACCTGCGCATGAATGGCTACAACGTGCTCATGCCGATGGGCTGGGATGCGTTCGGCATGCCGGCGGAAAACGCGGCCATGGCCAACAACGTGCCGCCCGCGCAATGGACGTATTCGAACATCGCCCACATGAAGCAGCAGATGGAATCGATGGGTCTGGCCATCGACTGGTCGCGCGAAATGACCGCCTGCAAGCCCGAATACTACAAATGGAACCAGTGGATGTTCCTCAAGATGCTGGAAAAAGGCATCATCTACAAGAAGACCGGTACCGTGAACTGGGACCCGATCGACCAGACCGTGCTGGCCAACGAACAAGTCGTCGACGGCCGCGGTTGGCGTTCGGGCGCGCTGATCGAAAAGCGTGAAATCCCCATGTATTACGCGCGCATCACCGATTATGCGGAAGAGTTGCTGGCGTATGTGGATGACAAGCTGCCGGGCTGGCCCGAGCGCGTGCGCACCATGCAGACCAACTGGATCGGCAAGTCGACGGGCGTGCGCTTCGCCTTCCCGCATGACATCAAGGACACGAATGGCGCCCTGATCGGCGACGGCAAGCTGTATGTCTTTACTACCCGTCCGGACACCGTCATGGGCGTGACCTTTTGCGCCGTGGCCGCCGAGCATCCGCTGGCCATCCACGCCGCGCAAAGCAATCCTGCGCTGGCCGCCTTCAACGCCGAATGCAAGCTCGGTTCCGTGATCGAAGCGGACATGGCAACGATGGAGAAGAAGGGCATGCCGACCGGCCTGTTCGTCACCCATCCGCTGACGGGCGCGCAGGTGGAAGTCTGGGTCGGCAACTACGTGCTGATCACCTACGGCGATGGCGCCGTGATGGGCGTGCCGGCGCACGATGAACGCGATTTCGGCTTTGCCAAGAAATACGACCTGCCGATCAAGCAAGTCATCGAAGTCAAGGGCCAGGAATTCTCGACGGACGCCTGGCAGGAATCGTATGGTAGCAAGGATGGCGTCTGCGTCGCTTCCGGCAAATACGACGGCCTGCATTTCGCCTCCGCCGTCGATGCGGTGGCTGCCGACCTGGCCGAACTGGGCCTGGGCGAGAAGAAAACCACGTTCCGCCTGCGCGACTGGGGCATTTCGCGCCAGCGCTACTGGGGCACGCCGATCCCGATGATCCATTGCGCCGATTGCGGCGTGGTGCCGGTGCCGGAAAAAGACTTGCCGGTGGTGCTGCCGGAAGACTGCGTGCCGGACGGCACGGGCAATCCGCTGAACAAGTACGAAGCCTTCCTGCAGTGCGACTGCCCGCAGTGCGGCAAGCCGGCGCGCCGTGAGACGGACACCATGGATACTTTTGTGGATTCGTCGTGGTATTACATGCGCTATACCTCGCCAGGCTCGAACGATGCCATGGTCGACGCGCGCAATGATTACTGGATGCCGATGGACCAGTACATCGGCGGCATCGAACACGCCGTCATGCATTTGCTGTACGCGCGCTTCTGGACCAAGATCATGCGCGATTTCGGCCTGGTCAAGTTCGACGAGCCATTCGTCAACCTGCTGACGCAGGGCATGGTGCTCAACGAAACCTACTTCCGCAAGGATGCCGCGGGCAAGACCACCTGGTTCAACCCGGACGACGTGCGCCTGTCGCTCGATGACAAGGGCCGTCCGCAATCCGCCATCCTGGTGGCCGACGGCCAGCCGGTGGAAATCGGCGGCACGGAAAAGATGTCGAAGTCGAAGAACAACGGCATCGACCCGCAAGCGCAGATCGAGCAGTACGGCGCCGACACGGCCCGTTTGTTTACCATGTTCGCTTCGCCGCCGGAACAGACGCTGGAATGGTCGGGCAGCGGCGTCGAAGGCGCGAACCGCTTCCTGCGCCGCGTGTGGAACTTCGGCTACGCCCAGTCGGCGACGATTCAAGCCGCGCTGGCCGGCGGCGCCGCACCGGCGACGGGCGACGCGCAGAAAAACCTGCGCCGCGAATTGCACAAGCTGCTGCAGCAAGCCGATTACGACTTGAAGCGCATCCAGTACAACACCGTCGTGTCGGCCTGCATGAAGATGCTCAACACGCTGGAATCGGCCAAGCTGGACGATAGCGCGCAGTCGAAGGCGCTGATCGCCGAAGGTTTCTCCATCTTCCTGCGCCTGCTCAATCCCGTCGCGCCGCACATCACCCATGTGCTGTGGCAGGAACTGGGCTACGCGGGCGTGCACGGCGACCTGTTGAACGTCGCCTGGCCGCAAGTCGACCCGGCCGCATTGGAACAGTCCGAGATCGAGATGATGATCCAGGTGAACGGCAAGCTGCGCGGCTCGATCACGGTGTCCAAGGATGCGGACAAGGCGAGCATCGAAGCGGCCGCGCTGGCGTGCGAAAGTGTACAGAAGTATGTCGAGACCACGCCGAAGAAGATCATCGTCGTGCCAGGCAAGTTAATCAGCATCGTGGTGTAATCATGACGACTTCCTCTTCCGTATCGCTGTTGGGCCGCCGTGCCGTGCTGGCCTTGGGCCTGACTGTTTTGTTGTCGGCCTGCGGCTTTCATTTGCGCGGTTCGAACGGCAGTTTCATGCTGCCGTTCGCGACGATGTATATCGGCTTGCCCGACACGTCGCCGCTGGCGATCGGCCTGAAGCGCTATATCCGCGCCATTGGCAGCACGGAAGTGGTGAACACCAGGGATGGCGCCGACGCCGTCCTTGAAGTGCTCAGCGACCCGGAGAGGAATCAGACCAAGACCATTTTGTCGCTGAACAAAAATGGCCGGGTACAAGAGTATCAACTCGGCTATTCGATCAATTTCCGCGTGGTGGACAAGGCCGGCAACCAGTTGCTGGCGCCGACGACCATCAGCCTGGTGCGTCCGATTACCTTCGATGAATCGCAGGTACTGGCCAAGGAAACGGAAGAAGCGGCGCTGTACCGCGACATGCGCAACGACCTGGTGCAGCAGATCATGCGCCGCCTGGCCGCCATCAAGCCGGTGCTGCCGGCCATGTCGGTGGCGCCAGTGGCGCCCGTGACGCCGGTCGCGCCGGCAGCCCCGCAGCAGTAACGGGGACGCCATGCAATTGCGGATAGACGCGCTCGATGGGCATGTGGCCAAGCCGCTGGCGCAGCTGTATGTGATCACCAGCGACGAACACCTGCTGGCGCTGGAAGCGGCCGACAAGATCCGTCGCGCGGCGCGCGCGCAGGGATATTCTGAACGCGACGTGCTGACGGTGGAGCGCAGCTTCAAGTGGGGTGAACTGCTGGCGGCGAACCAGGAACTGTCGCTGTTCGGTGACAAGAAGCTGATCGAGCTGCGCATCCCCACCGGCAAGCCGGGCAAGGATGGCGGCGCGGCGCTGCAAAGCTACGCGAAAAACCTCAGTCCAGACAACCTGACCCTGATCACCTTGCCCAAGCTGGATTGGGCCACGCAGAAGGCGGCCTGGGTCGCCAGCCTGCAGCAGGCGGCCGTGTATATCGACATTCCGAATGTGGAACGGGCGCAGTTGCCGGCCTGGATATCCCAGCGCCTGGCCGCGCAGGGACAAAGCGCCGAACGGGCCAGCATCGATTTCATCGCCGAACGGGTGGAAGGTAACTTGCTGGCGGCGCACCAGGAAATCCAGAAACTGGGCTTGCTGCATGCCGCGGGCAAGCTGACATACGAACAAGTGCAGGACGCGGTGTTGAACGTGGCCCGCTATGATGTCTTCAAGCTATCCGAAGCCATGCTGGCTGGCGACCCGGCGCGCCTGGTGCGCATGCTCGAGGGCTTGAAAGGCGAGGGTGAGGCGCTGCCGCTGGTCTTGTGGGCCGTCTCCGAAGAAATCCGCACGCTGTTAAAATTGAAGGCCGGCATGGCGCAAGGGCGTCCATTGGGCGCGCTGCTGAAGGAATACCGCATCTGGGGGCCGCGCGAGCGGATGATGGAACCGGCCCTGCGGCGCATTTCGCTACCCGTGCTGGAAGCGGCGCTGCAGCAGGCGGCGCAAGTGGACAAGATGATCAAGGGCTTGCGCGCCAAGGGCTACGCGGGCGATGCCTGGGATGCCATGCTGCAGTTGGGCCTGAAGATCGCCCGAGGCTAGTTTTTTACTATATGGATACGAGCATGGACATCACAGAATATATGCAGGACGTGGGCACGCGCGCGCGCGCCGCCTCGCGCGCCATGGCGCGTGCCGACAGCGCCACGCGCAACCGCGCCTTGAGCCTGATCGCCGCCGCCATCGTGCGCGATGCCGACCTGCTGCGCGCGGCGAACCAGCGCGACCTCGATGCGGCTGCTGCCGCCGGCCTGGCGCCGGCCATGCTCGACCGCCTGACCCTGTCCGACGCTGCCATTGCCACCATGGTCGAAGGTTTGACGCAGATCGTGTCGCTGGCCGATCCGATCGGCGAAATCTCGAACATGAAGTTCCGCCCGACGGGCATCCAGGTGGGCCAGATGCGCGTGCCGCTGGGCGTCATCGGCATCATCTATGAAGCGCGTCCGAACGTGACGGTGGATGCCGCCGGCCTGTGCATCAAGAGCGGCAACGCGACGATCTTGCGCGGCGGCTCGGAAGCGATTCACTGCAACCGCGCGCTGGCCAAGCTGGTGGCCGAGGGCTTGCAGGGAGCCGGCTTGCCGGCCGATGCCGTGCAAGTCATCGACACCACCGACCGCGCTGCCGTCGGCGCCTTGATCACCATGCCGCAGTACGTGGACGTCATCGTGCCGCGCGGCGGCAAGGGCCTGATCGCGCGCCTGATGGACGAGGCCACCGTGCCGATGATCAAGCACCTCGATGGCATTTGCCACGTCTATATCGACGCCAAGGCCGATATCAGGAAGGCGATCGATATCGGCTTCAACGCGAAGTGCCACCGCTACGGCACCTGCAACACCATGGAAACGCTGCTGGTGTCGCGCGCCGTCGCCGCGACCGTGCTGCCGCAGCTGGCCGAACTGTACCTGACCAAGCAGGTGGAACTGCGCGCCGATCCGGAAAGCCATGCGATCCTGGCCGCCGCTGCCTATCCGCACCTGGTGCCCGCCACCGAGGAAGACTGGCGCACCGAATACCTGGCGGCGATCCTGTCGGTGAAGGTCGTCGACGGCATCGACGAAGCGATGGACCACATTAACCAGTATTCATCGAAGCATACGGAATCGATCATCACGGAAGACTACAGCGATGCGCTGCGCTTCCTGCGCGAAGTCGATTCCGCCTCGGTGATGGTGAACGCGTCGACGCGCTTTGCCGACGGTTTTGAATATGGCCTGGGCGCCGAGATCGGCATTTCGAACGACAAGCTGCACGCACGCGGTCCGGTGGGACTGGAAGGCCTGACCTCGCTCAAGTACGTGGTCTTTGGCCACGGCGAAGTACGCAAATAGTCTCTTTCGCGGGCTGCCCACAAGGCGGCCCGTGCTCTCGTTTCTCTCCACTTCTGACACTGGGAACCCCATGCTCTTTCTCTGGACCAAAGCCTTCCACATCATCTTCGTCATGTCCTGGTTTGCCGGCCTGTTTTATTTGCCGCGCATCTTCGTGAATTTGGCGATGGAGACGGAAACGGTGGCCACCGAGCGCCTGCTGCTGATGGCGCGCAAGCTGTACCGCTTCATGTCCCTGCTGGCGCTGCCGGCCATGGTGCTGGGGCTGGCGTTGATGTGGATGCTGTACGGTGGGGGCGAAGGCCGCATGAAGATGCCGGGCTGGATGCACGCCAAGCTGACGTTCGTGGTGCTGCTGCTCGGCTATCACCACGCCTGCGGCGCCATCCTGCGCAAGTTTGAAAAAGGTCTCAACAAGCGCAGCCACACCTGGTTCCGCTGGTTTAATGAAGTGCCGGTGGTGATGCTGCTGGCCGTCGTCGTGCTGGTCGTGGTCAAGCCTTTCTAAGGGAATCGAGATGAGTGCAAGTCAGAACAAAGTCGTGCAGTATTTCTTCGCGCCCCACTCGCCATGGACTTACCTGGGGCATGCACGCCTGATGGCCATCGCCGCGAAGACAGGCGCCCAGATTGACGTGCGTCCCTTCGACCTGGGCAAGGTTTTCAGCGTCTCGGGCGGCCTGCCGCTGGCCAAGCGTGCACCGCAGCGCCAGGCGTATCGCCTGGCCGAACTGGCGCGCTGGTCGGCCTTTTTGCAAGTTCCCCTGACCTTGCAGCCCAAGTTTTTTCCCGTGTCGCCGGAAGCGTCGGCCAAGCTGATCATCGCCACGCGCCTGGCGCACGGCGTGGAGGCATCGCTGAACCTGGCGCACGCCATCATGCGCGGCCTGTGGGCCGAAGAGCGCAACATCGGCGACGAGGAAACCCTGGTGCAGATCGCACTCGATGCCGGTTTTGATGGCCGCCAGTTGCTGAAAACGTCGGAGACGGCCAGCGTGCAGGCCGAATACGACGCCAACACGGAGGCAGCGACCGCCGCTTCCGTGTTCGGCTCGCCGTGGTACATCGTCGATGGGGAAGGGTACTGGGGCCAGGACCGCCTCGATTTTGTCGAACGGGCGCTGGCAGGGTAGTCAAGAAAAAGCAGTTTTTTAAACGTCGTATTTTTTAACGTAGTAAGCAGCGCCTGTAATTTAGCGGGCGTTCAACACAATGGAATAAGGGTACACCAACCATGGCTTCATATTTTTGCCCATGCCCGCGCGGCATGGAAGCGGCGCTGGCCGAGGAACTGGGCGAGATCGCCCAGGATAGTTCGACCATGAAGGTTCATAACCAGGTGCCGGGCGGCGTACACTGCTCGGGCGACCTGCTGGACTCCTACCGCATCAACCTGCATTCGCGCATCGCTTCGCGCGTGCTGATGCGCATGGCCCATTCCGGCTACAAGACGGAAAACGATATTTATGACCTGACCCTGGCGCAATCCTGGGAAGACTGGTTCGGCGTGCACCACACGATCCGCGTCGACGTCACGGCCGTCAAATCGCCGCTGCGCAGCCTGGAGTTCACGACCCTGAAAATCAAGGATGCGATCTGCGACCGCTTCCGCGACCAGTTCAACGAGCGTCCATCGGTCAACACCAAGACGCCGGACATGCGCATCGTCGGCTTCCTCGATGCACATACGTTCACCGTGTACCTCGACACCTCGGGCGAAGCCCTGTTCAAGCGCGGCTGGCGCGAAGAGACGGGCGACGCGCCGCTGCGCGAAAACCTGGCCGCCGGCCTGCTGCGCGTGTCGGGCTGGAAGCCTGGCATGGTGCTGTTCGACCCGATGTGTGGTTCCGGCACCATCCTGGCCGAAGCGGCGCAGATGCTGCAGGGGATTCCGCCGGGCGCCTCGCGCCAGTTCGCGTTTGAAAACTTCCACGACTTCGATCCGGCGCCGTGGAATGCCATGAAAAATGCCATCAAGGTCAAACCGCTGCCGGCAGAACCGACCATCTTCGGCAGCGACATCTCGGGCGACATGGTCGCCATGACGCGCCATAACCTGCGTTGCGCCGGTGTGCGCTTCGACGTGCCCTTGAAACAGATCGAGGCGCAGGAAGTCAAGCCGCCAAGCGACGTGCCGGGCATCATGCTGACCAACCCGCCGTACGGCGAGCGTATCGGTGTGCGCGGCGACAGCACCATCCCGGAAGACGAATTGTCGACGTCCTTCTATTCGGCCATGGGCACGACCCTGAAGCAGCGCTTTGCCGGCTGGACCGTGTTCCTGTTCACGGCCGACCTGGGTCTGCCCAAGCTGCTGCGTTTGAAAGAAGCGCGCAAGACGCCATTCTTCAACGGCGCGCTGGAATGCCGTCTGTTCCGCTTTGATATGGTCGCCGGCTACAACCGTAGAGAAGAAGCCAAACCGAAAAACATCTGATTAAACCTACTGCGCGTTGCCACTTGCGGCTTGCGATGCTCACCGTACTTTTGTACGGTTGCGCTTCTCGGCCACAATTGGCGGCCGCTCGCTACGGTTTTCTCAGGTGTTTTACGCGCTAAAAAATGCAGTATCACGCGCGCGGACCGTAACCGGTTCGCGCGCCACTTTGGATCCGCCATGTTTCCCACCCCTCCGGCCGATGTGCCGCCCGACCCGGTTACCCCCGTTCCTCCTCCCACGCCGAGCCACATGGCGCCGTTGAGCCGCGGTGCCCTGGCGATGATGTTGGCCGGGCTGTCGATGCTGGGACCCCTGTCGATCGACACCTATCTGCCTGCCTTTGGCGCGATCCAGGGTTCGCTGCAAGCGTCGCCGCTGGAAGTGCAGCAGTCGCTGACGTTCTACATGCTGGCCTTTGCCGGCATGGTGCTGTGGCATGGCGCGATCTCGGATACTTTTGGCCGGCGCAACGTCATTCTCGTGTCGTTGTTGATGTTTGCCATCGGCTCGCTCGGCTGCGCGTCGGCGCACACGGTGCACTACCTGTGGTTCTTTCGCATCATGCAGGGCGTCTCGGCCGGCGCCGGCGTGGTGATCAGCCGCGCCATCATCCGCGACCTGTACGCCGATGCGGCAGCGGCGCGGCTGCTGTCGCTGGTGACGATGATCTTTTCCATCGCCCCGGCGGTGGCGCCGATTCTCGGTGGCTGGATCGTCATCTGGTTCGACTGGCGCTCGATCTTCCTGTTCCTCGCCTTTTACACGCTGGTGCTGCTGGCGTTCTGCTATTGGCGCCTGCCCGAAACCCTGCCGATGGAAAAGCGTCAGCCGTTCAATCCGCGCTTCCTCGCGTCGAGCTATGGCCAGATCCTGCGCTCGCCCCTGTTCCACATCAAGGCTGGCATCGTCGCCCTCAATTTCGCGGGCCTGTTCCTGTTCATCACGGCCGCGCCGGAAATGCTGCCTAAGCAGCTGGGCCTGGGGCCATCGCAATTCGGCTGGCTGTTCATTCCCTGCGTGAGTGGCATCTTCATGGGCGCCGCGGCGGCCAATCGCATCGCCGGCAAGGTGACGTTCGCGCGCCAGATCGGCATCGGCTTTGCCTTCCTGCTGTGCGCCGCCAGCGTCAATGTCGTGTATCACCTGTTCCTGCCGCCCTCCTTGCCCTGGTCGGTGCTGCCCCTGTTCTTCTACACCTTCGGCATGTCGCTGGTGGGGCCGGGCGCGACCTTGCTGGCGCTCGATCTGTTCCCGCATATCCGCGGCACGGTGGCTTCGTGCCAGTCGTTTGCCAGCACCTTGCTGGGCGCCGTGGTGGCCGGCGTGATCTCGCCGCTGCTGTCCGGTTCCGTGCTGTGGCTGGCCTCGGGCCAACTGGCGTTTACGGGCCTGGCGCTGGCGCTGTGGCTGATATCGCGGCGCTTCCGTCACCGTTTGCTGGGTTCCTTCAAGGCAGAAGTTTCCACTGCAGAACGCTAGATTTATTTCAACTTAA
The DNA here is from genome assembly GCF_030397705.1 of Janthinobacterium sp. SUN100. Lineage (NCBI taxonomy): Bacteria > Pseudomonadati > Pseudomonadota > Betaproteobacteria > Burkholderiales > Oxalobacteraceae > Janthinobacterium > Janthinobacterium sp. SUN100. Next base: position 147,812 of record NZ_JAPUBU010000004.1, read on the forward strand.
TTTTCTATATTGCAAGTAATATTCGGCGCTTATGATAAGATGACTTCTTTTCCCGGCATCCTCTCAGGCGACATTTTTTGGGTTACAGGAGTAGAGGATTCCTCTGACGTGGCCGCGCTTCGCTGCTAAGCGCTCATCCTTTTCGAACCGGCAATGCCTGATACGATGCATCAATCTGATCAAGATATTCGCAATCGCCTGCTGATTGCCCGCCTGCCGGCCATGCCGCAGATCCTCATCAAGCTGATCGCCCACCTGCAGGCCGACGATGCCGGCATGCCGGAGCTGGCCGCCCTGATCGCCAAGGATGCTGGCATGACCAGCAAGATACTCGGCGTGGCCAACAGCTCGGCCTACCATCGCCAGGGCAAGGTCGTCAGCCTGGAGCAATCGCTCGTGTCGCTGGGCACGGACATGATCAAGACCCTGGTCATCAGCGAATCCGTCTTCCAGACCTTCAACAGCTTTCCCCATTCCGGCAGCACGGATCTGCGCGCCTTCTGGAAAAGTTCGCTGTCGGCCGCCGTCATGGCGCGCGCGCTGGCCAAAGCCATGGCCTATCCGCACGTCGAGGAAGCGTATCTGGCCGGCTTGCTGCACAACGTGGGCCGCCTGGCCTTGCTGGCCACGGCGCCGAAGGAATACGCATTCAATTTCACGGCGCGCGACGATGCCGCCCTGTGCGCGGTGGAGCAGCGCACCTTGCAGATCACGCATGCCGAAGCGGGCGCCTGGCTGATCGAACGCTGGCATCTCGATTCCTTCCTGGCCGACAGCGTGCTGTATCACCACGAACCGCTGGCGCGCCTGGAAGCGAGCCATCCTCTGATCCGCATCGTGCGCCTGGCGCACCTGCTGTGCTGCCATGCCGACGATGCGGAATCGATCACGCAGGCGGCAAGCCTGTGCGCGCTGGACGTCGAGGTACTGCAAGACCTGGCCGGCAGCGTCGCGCGCCAGGTGGCGCAGGCGGCGCAGCACTTGGGCATCGACCTGGCCGGTGCGGACGATATCATCACGCCGCCCGCGTATGCGCCGCCATCCGTCGATCCGGTGCAGCAGCGCCTGTCCGATGAAGTGCGCAATATGGTGCTGGTGTCCGAAGTGGGCCAGACCTTCGCCCGCCAGCAGGGCGAAAGCAGCCTGCTCGAAGCCATCACGCGCTCGGCGCGCATCCTGTTCGATTTCGATACCGCCGTCATCCTGCTGCAAAACCCCACCGGCCATGCGCTCGTCGGCGTGGCGGCGGGCGAACATCAGCAGCGTCTGGCCGGCTTCTCGATCCCGCTGGCCAAGGGCGGGCTCCTGGCCGCTTCGGCGCTGGAGTGCCAACTGGCGTTCCTGAAGCGCGACATGCCGGCGCTGGGCATCGTCGAGGAGCAGCTGTTCCGCATTCTTGGTACCGACAGCCTGGTTTGCGTGCCGTTGGTGGCGGGCCAGCGCAGCCTGGGCGTGTTGATTGGCGGCGTGGCGGCGTGGCAGATTCCCGCGTGCCAGAAGCGCGAGGGTTTCCTGCGCGCCTATGCCAACCAGGCCGCCACGGCGCTGGAAACGGCCATCAGCGCGCGCGGCCTGGCACGGCGCCAGCTCGATCACGTGGCCGAGGAATACCGCGCCGCGTCGCGTCGCGTCGTGCATGAAGTGAACAACCCGCTGTCCATCATCAAGAACTACCTGAGCGTGCTCGATCACAAGCTGGAGAAGCAGGAGCCGGTCACGGGCGAGATGTCGATCCTGAACGAGGAAATCGACAGAGTCGGCCAGTTGATCGGCGGCCTGGCCGATCTGCAGCCGGTGGCGGCCAGTGGCGTGACCGATTGCGCACGCGTGGTCGACGATGTGCTGCGCCTGTTCCGCGCCACCGACTTCCTGCCGCCGAAGATCGAGGTGGTCACGCGCATGCAGGATGCGCCATGCGAAGTGGAGGCCGATGCCGACATGCTCAAGCAAATCCTGCTCAACCTGCTGAAAAACGCCGTCGAAGCCTTGCCCGATGGCGGGCGCATCGAAGTGGCGAACCGTGGCCACGTCAACCGCGACCGCCGCCTGTACCTGGAACTGTGCGTCAGCGACAATGGCGCCGGCCTGGCGCCGGAAGTGCTGGCCAATCTGTTTTCTCCCGTGCGCAGCAGCAAGGAAGGGGCGCATCACGGCCTGGGCTTGTCCATCGTGCATGACCTGGTCACCCGCCTGCATGGCGTGATCGGCTGCCGCAGCAGCAAGTCCGGCACCTCGTTTGAAATTCTGCTGCCCATTCCCTTGCCGGCGAGTGCTGCAGCCGCGCTGCCCGCGCCCGGCAATACCGCCTTGTCTTCGTAACGTCCATGAACTCCTCCGCCATTCCGTTTGACCTGGAAAACAGCCCGCGCATCCTGCTGGTCGACGACGAGCCCCGTTTGCTCGCCTCCCTTCACGAATTGCTGAAGGACCGCGGCTACCAGCTGTACACGGCCACCTGCGGCAGCGAGGCGCTGGCGCAGTTGTCGAAACTGCGCTTCGACCTGATCCTGCTCGACTTGCGCCTGCCCGACATGAGCGGCCATGAAATCATGGACCACATCAACCGGCGCGGCATCGAGGGCGACGTGATCGTCATGAGCGGCGACGTCGGCATCGAGGCGGCCATCGGCGCCTTGAAGCGTGGCGCTTACGATTACCTGCGCAAGCCGTACAGCCGCGAGGAGCTGCTCAAGACGGTGGAGAACGCGCTGCAAAAGCGCAAGCTGGCGCTGGAAAACGAGCGCATCGCGCTGCAGCTGGAAAACTCGGAAAAGATGTACCGCTACCTGGTCGACAGCTCGCCCGACATCATCTACACCCTGAACCACGAAGGCCGCATCACCTTCATCAACGACCGGGTACACCAGTTGCTGGGCTTTAGCCGCGAAGAGCTGATCGGCAGCCATTATTCGATCCTCGTGCACGATGAAGACCAGGAGCGGGCGCGCTATGCCTTCAATGAGCGCCGCATCGACGAACGCGCGTCGCGCAATGTGGAACTGCGCCTGAAGTGCCATAGCGGCAGCGGCAGCGACCGCACCTTCAACAACACCCTGATGACGATTCCGCTCAACTCGATCGGCATGCACAGCCACGATCACGAAGCTCGGAAGCAGGAATACTTCGGCACCTACGGCGTGGCGCGCGACATCACCGACCGCAAGCGCGCCGAGGAAGTCATTTCCTACCAGGCCTACCACGACATCCTGACGGACCTGCCGAACCGCATGCTGTTCAAGGACCGTCTTGGACTGGCCGTGATCCAGGCGCGGCGCAAGCTGACGGAACTGGCCGTGATGTTCATCGACCTCGATCGCTTCAAATTGGTCAACGACACCCTCGGCCATGTGAAGGGCGACGAGCTGCTGCAGCAGGTGGCGCTGCGCCTGAAGGATTGCCTGCGCCGCGGCGATACTCTGGCGCGCCAGGGCGGCGATGAATTCACCATCGTGCTGCCGGAGCTGCGCGACCGCCAGGATGCGCGCCTGATCGCCGACAAATTCCTCGAATGCCTGCACCAGCCGTTCGACCTTGATGGCAACCAGGTGCATATTTCGGCTTCCATCGGCATCGCCATCTATCCGGGCGACGGTGAGACTATCGACGAACTGCTGCGCCATGCCGACATCGCCATGTACCAGGTCAAAGCGCTGGGCAAGAATGGCCACAGTTTTTATCACGAGTCCATGCTCGACGTGTCGCACCAGAAGATCGCGCTCGAACAAAGCCTGCGCAAGGCGCTGGAGCTGAACCAGCTGGAGATGTATTACCAGCCGCAGGTGGACGTGATGACGGGCCGCATCGTCGGCGCCGAAGGGTTGATGCGCTGGAACCACCCGCAGCGGGGCTTGTTGACGGCCGGCGAATTCCTGCCGTTCGCCGAGGAGAACGGCTTGATGCTGCCGATCTCGGACTGGATGCTGGGCGCCCTGTGCCGCGACTTGGTGCAGTGGAACGCGGCCGGCGGCGAAGCCGTGCGCCTGTCGCTCAATCTGTCGCCGCAATACCTGGATCGGGGAGACTTTTTCGAGAAGATGCGCGGCGCGCTGACGCGCTATGGCATCGCACCGGAAAAGATCGAAGTGGAAATCACGGAAAACATCTGCATCCGCAATCCGCAGTATGCGATCGAGCAGTTGAACAAGCTGTGCCAGCTGGGTGTGTCGGTCGCCATCGACGATTTCGGCACCGGCTATTCCTCGCTGTCGTATCTGCACCGCTTCCCCATCCACACCATCAAGATCGACCAGTCGTTTGTGAAGGAAATTCACGACGAGCACGGACACTATCCCGTCATCCTGGCCATCATTTCGATTGCGCGCGGACTGGGACTGCACCTGATCGCCGAGGGCGTGGAAACGGAAGGCCAGGCGCGCTATCTGCAGGACAAGGGCTGTACCACGATGCAGGGCTATCTGTACCACCGCCCCATCTCGTTGGGCAGCTTCATCGGCGTGCTGCAGGAGCAGAACCGCCTGATCGCCGATGCCGCCCCCGCGCTGTCGCAGACGCTGGCCATCGAAGCTTGACCATGCCGCTTGCCGATCCCCGTTACACGGCCGCTCATTACACGGCTGATTACTTGCGCCTGAAAGGGCTGGCCGAGAAGGGCAATGCGAACGCCCAGCACAGCCTGGGCTTCATGCATTTCAATGGCCAGGGAATTGAGCAAAGCTATGCGCTGGCGCTGCACTGGTATGGCCTGGCCGCCGCGCAGGGCCTGGAGCATGCGCAATACAACCTGGGTGTGATGTGCCAGAAGGGGCAGGGCGTGGCGCAGGATTTTGCGCAGGCGGCGCACTGGTACCAGCAGGCGGCCGAGCAGGGTTACGCGGCGGCCCAGTACAACCTGGGCTGGCTGTATGCGAAGGGACAGGGGCTGGCGCAAGATAGCGGGCAAGCCATGCTGTGGTTCAGCCGCGCGGCGGAACAGGGCGACGCGGGCGCACAGAACAATCTGGGCATGATGTATGACAATGGCAAGGGCGTGCCGCAGGATTTCGTGCAAGCCATCGCCTGGTACCGCAAGGCGGCCGAACAGGGCTATGCACGGGCGCAGTTCAATCTGGGCCTGCGCTACGATAATGGCCAGGGCGTGCGCCAGGACCGCCAGCAGGCGACGGCCTGGATGCGCAAGGCGGCCGAGCAAGGCTATGCGCCGGCCCAGTTCAACCTGGCGCTGCGCTATGAAAATGGCGACGTGCTGCCGCAGGATAGCGGGCAGGCGATCACCTGGTACCGGCGCGCGGCCGAGCAGGGCCACGCCAGTTCGCAATTCAACCTGGGCTTGATCTACGATAATGGCCAGGGCGTGCCCTGCGATAAGCAGGCGGCACTCGCGTGGTATGTGAAGGCGGCTGGCCAGGGGCACGCGGCGGCCCAGCACAACCTGGGCCTGCACCATGAACATGGCGCGCAAGACTATACCCGGGCGCAAGTGTTTTATCGCCAGGCGGCCGGGCAGGGTTTTCCCGCGGCCCAGTATCAGTTGGGACTCCTGCATGAGCATGGGCAGGGCATGCCTGCCGATGCGCAGGAAGCCATCTTCTGGTACCGCAAAGCGGCCGACCAGGGGCATGTGCGGGCGCAGTTTGACCTGGGCCTGCGCTATGAACATGGCCAGGGCGTGCCGCAGGATCTGTCGTTGGCGCTGGAGTGGTACCGCCGCGCCGCCGAGCAGGATTACGCGCCGGCGCAATACATGCAGGGCGTGCTGCACGACCGCGACGATGGTCCGGCGCCAGACAGCCAGCTGGCCTGCGCCTGTTACTGCCGTGCCGCAGCACAAGGCCACAGCCTGGCCCAGTTCGCACTGGGCCTGCGGCATGACAATGGACAGGATGTGCCGCAGGATTATGCCGCCGCCTGGGACTGGTATGCGCTGGCCGCACGCCAGGGCCATGCGCGGGCGCAAATGAATTTGGGCCTGATGGCGGCCAGCGGCCAGGGTGGACCGCTCGATTTGCAGCAGGCGTATATCTGGCTGTCGATGGCGGCGGCGGCCGGCGTGGCCGGTGCGGAAAAATCCCTGCGTCAGACGGCGGCGCGCATGCGCGAGACGGATCTGGCGCGGGTGCGCGAACAACTGGCGGCGATAGCAGACTGAACTATGCCGCCGGCGTTAGCGTGCGCGGATACAACAGCTGATGTTGTATAGTCCTTTCCCTCCGCCATCTGTGGCACCCCTTGTTTTCCCCAAGACGCAAAAAATTGCTGCAGTATTTGCAGTTTTGATGTGCTAAGGTTCCAGCAGAAGGTAGTCTGTCTATTCTCTAGAAAAGGAAAACTATGCGCCTGAACCCTTTCCCTGGCCGTTCGGCCGCCCTCCTGTGCGCGTTGGTGTTGCTGTCGTCCGGCGCAGGCGCCGGTCCCCTGGATGCTCTCAGTAACCAGGATGCGAGCAATGGCTTGAAGGCGGCGCTGGAAGCCGGATCGGCCGCCGCCGTTGCCAAGTTGGGCATCGAAAATGGTTTTCTCAATAACGACAAGGTGAAGATCAAGCTGCCCGGCATCCTGGAACAAGCCAAGCCCTTGCTGAAAATGACGGGTCGCGGCCAGCAACTGGACGACCTGGTGGTGTCGATGAACCGTGCCGCCGAGTCGGCCGTGCCTATGGCCAAGCCCTTGCTGCTCGACGCCGTCAAATCGATGAGCGTGAGCGATGCGAAAAATATCCTGTCCGGTGGCGATACCTCCGTCACGGATTTCTTCCGCCAGAAGACATCGGCACCCCTGGCCGTCAAATTCCTGCCCATCGTGAAATCCGTTACCGACCGTTCCGGCCTGGCCAGCAAGTACAACAGCACCATGAGCCAGATCGGCAAGACGGGACTGGTGCCGCAGCAGCAATCGACGGTGGAAGGCTATGTCACGGACCGTGCGCTTGACGGCCTGTACCTGATGATCGGCGAGGAAGAAAAAGCCATCCGCAGCAATCCGCTCGCATATGGCAGCAAGATTATCGGCAAAGTATTTGGCAGTTTGAAGTGACCTTTCCCGCCTGCCGCAGCGCCGCAGGCGGCGTTTGCGGTGCATGGGCAGGTGTGGCGCTAGGGAAACAAGTTAAGCATTTGCTACAAGAAAACAATGTTAAAATTCTGCGACATATATTCCTGAGGCATGATTAAGCAACGATCAATTGCCCGGAAGTACCGAGTTTTAGTGGCGAACTGATGCGTGGCATTGCAAGATGCCCGTCGGTTGGCCTTTTTTCGTTTCATTCACGTTTCCCCAAGCTCATTGATTTTCTGAATACATTGTCAGGAATTCCAGGTGCAGGATCTTTTAGGTAGCCGGATTTGTTAAGCGTACTCAGAAAATCAATCAAATATACCTGGTGTGGCTGTCTGGTGCTTGGCGCGCCTTCGGTGATGGCCGCGACCCCGAATCATGGTGGCCAGTCCGGGTATATCAATATGCCCAGCGCCGTGGTGGAAACGGATGGCACCTTTAGCGTCGGCTACAGCTACGACAGCCCGTATGGCCAGTTATGGGCGACGGCGAATATCCTGCCTTTCCTGCAAATGACGGGACGTTATGTGTCGATAACGGGCATACCGGGTTTTACCAATGTGCCTGGTGAATATGGCAGTGGCTATGGCCGCTACAAGGATAAAGTCGTTGACGGCAAATTGCGCCTGTGGACGGAAACGGAGTGGATGCCGTCCGTTGCCGTCGGCATGACGGATCTGTTCGGTACCGAGTTGTTCAAGGGGCAATATGTTGTTGCCACCAAGACTTTTGGCGCCAGCAAGAATATCGAAGCGAGCCTCGGCTATGCCCATAAACGCCCGGACGGGGTGTTCGCCGGCGCGCGCTGGACACCGGCCGCGCTGCCGCGCTGGTCGGTGGTGGCCGAATACGATACAACGAATTACTTGCGCGACTTCCGCGCCAGCGAAACGGACGCCGGCAAGCGCCGCAAAGGCGCGTCCGTGGGCCTGGAGTACCGCTGGGGCTGGCTTGCCTTGCAGGCGGCACGCAACCGCGACCAGTTCAGCGTGAACGCCTTTATCAGCATTCCGTTTGGCGAACGTGAGTTTGTCCCCAAGGTGTACGAGCCGCCGTATTTCGTGGACGACAAGAATCCGCCACCGCTGCCGAGCAAGGAAGAATGGCACCGCGATGCCGTGTATGGCGCCGACCTGGTCAATGCCTTGGTAAAACAGGACTATAAGAATATCCGGGTCGAACAGGAAGGCAATGTCCTTAGCCTGAGCCTGACCAACAGCCGGATTTCGAACATGGGCCGCGCCGTTGGCCGTGCCGCGCGCACGGCTGTCGCCTTCGCGCCAAAGGGCGTGACGACCCTGCGCATCACGTATACCAAGCTGGACCAGCCAATCGCCACCTACGAATTCTTTGATTTGGCAAAACTGAATGACTATTTGGCAGGCAAGATCGACCGCAAGGCCTTCCTCGACGTCGTGCTGCTGCGCTATCCTGAAAAAAGCGATGTCATCCAGGACGATCAGCAAGGCTGGCTGCAGGAATTCCTCGACAAGCCGGCACCCGTCGTTGCTGCCGCACCTGCACCAGTACCTGCGCCCGCGCCGGTACTGGCCGCCGTTTCCGCGACTGCCATGGCGCCAGCGGCGCCTGCTCCTGACGTTTCCGCACCTGCTCCCGCCAAGGCCGCCAATGTCCTCCAGGACGACGGCAAACTGGCCGTCGGCGTTGGCGTCGATGGCGACGTGGTGCAAATCAAATCGCTGGATCGGGAGGCGAACCGCTTCAAGGTCGCTCCCAAGGTGGGCTTCTTCTTCAATGACCCGAGCGGCGCCTTCCGTTATTCGATCTCGGCGGTAGCCAACTACGACCGCCGCCTCGGCGACGGTCTGTACCTGAATAGCGCCGCCAGCCTGCAGTTGCTGGAAACGGTATCGGGCGTCAAGCAGCCATCGAACAGCAATTTGCCGCACGTACGTACCGATATCGCGGAATATTTGCGCGGCGGGCGTTTTTCGCTGAGCCGCGTCTTGCTGAACAAATACGACAATCCCGCCGAGCGCGTGTATACCCGCGTGTCGGCCGGCCTGTATGAAGACATGTTCCGCGGCGTGGGCGGCCAGGTGCTGTACCTGCCGAAGGATAGCCGCTGGGCGGCCGACGTGGCTGTCGATGCCTTGCAGCAGCGTGGCTACAAGGGCTTGCTCGATTCGCGCGACTACAAGACGGTGACGGCGATCGGCTCCCTGCATTACCGCTTGCCGCACGATATTACCGTGACGGCGCGCGCCGGCCGCTTCCTGGCCAAGGACACGGGCGTGCGCGTGGAATTCAAGCGCCGCTTCCAGTCCGGTATCGAAGTCGGCGCCTGGTACACGCATACGAACGGCAACGACATCACCAGCCCTGGTACGCCGTCGAAGCCGTACCAGGACCGTGGCATCTTCCTGTCCGTGCCGTTGAACAGCATGTTGCCGATGGACACGCAATCGACAGCCGGCTTCGCCCTTGCGCCATGGACGCGCGACGTGGGGCAAATGGTGGCTTCGCCGGGCGATCTGTACGACATGTTCGAGCGTCCGCGCGCCGATATGCACAGTTACGATGGTCTGGGCAACTTTGCCGAGCGTCCGGACGAACAGCACCTGCCTGCCGTCAATCCGCCAGACCGGCCGTTTGTCAGCCCATGGCCCGCCATGCGCGCACGCCTGGAGCAATCCGCATCTGCAACGCCCAGCGCCCCTGAGTGGCTCAAGGCGACGGCAGTGGTCGGGGGCGTGGTGCTGGCATCAGCCCTCAGCGACAAGCCCGTCGACCGTTTCGTCAAGAAGCACGAAGATTCCAAGGTCTACCGCAACTGGGACAAGCTGGGCAAGGCCATGCCATACGCGGCAGTGGGCGCCGCTGCCGCCGCCTTCGCCTTGGGCGATGAGCGCATGCAAAATACGGGACTCATTTCCCTGCAATCGGTTGCCGTGGCAACGGGCGTGGCAGTGGCCGGAAAATATGCGTTTGGCCGCGCCCGACCAGAGGAAGACCTCGGAACGTGGAGCCGCGTCGGCAGCGGCAGTTCCCGTTCAAACTCGTCGTTCCCTTCCGCGCATGCCGCCATCGGCTTTGCCGCCGTGACGCCATTTGCCAAGGAGTACGATGCGCCCTGGCTGTACAGCGTGGCCGCCGTGGGTTCCGCCGGCCGCGTATTCGGCCGCAAGCACTGGGTCTCCGACACGGTCGCCGGCGGCATCGTCGGCTACGCCATGGGCAGCTGGCTGTGGCACGCGCAGCGCGACCAGAGCAAATCGGGATTGTCGATCAATCCCGGCCCGAAAGAAATCAGCGTGACCTGGCAGGGCAAGTATTAAGCGCGCATGGCGCTCCCTTTACTCATACAACATTCATCCAGACAAAGACCAGCATGAAAAAGCAATTTCGTACTCCCCCGCCTTTCGTGAAACACATGATTTTCTCGGCTTTCCTGTTGGGGGCAACCTCTACCTATGCCGCAGGGCAGGACCTGGACATGGCTGACATGTCGCGCTCGAACCTGTCTCGAGCACAGGCAAGTGAGTCGGGCGCAGGTACCTTGCCCAGTATTCGTAGCGGCCGCAGCGATCCGCGCCAGGAGAAAACGCTGGCTGCCAATAATCTTAGCAAACAGGCTGCGGCAGGTACCAAGGCCGGCGCTTTTGAAGAGTATGTCGATGGCGTGACGGGAAAGAAACTGAGCATCTTCGGCAAGGATCTGTTCAGCGACGTGCCGTCCACCTTCGCGCCGCTCGATGGTGTCCAGGTGAACCAGGAATACGTGATTGGCACGGGTGACGAGTTGCAGGTGCGCGGCTGGGGCATGGTTGACATTGACGTCAGCGCCACGGTCGACCGCAGCGGTGCGATTTTCATTCCGCGCGTCGGCTCCATCAAGGTCAGCGGTGTGCAGTACAAGGATTTGCAGGGCTATTTGAAAAAGGCTATCGGCAAGATCTACACCAACTTCGACCTGACGGCGAGCATCGCGCAAACGCGTGCCGTGCAAGTGTACGTGGTTGGCCATGCCGTCCGTCCAGGTACATATACCTTGAATTCCATGAGCACCCTGCTCAATGCCCTGTTTACGTCGGGTGGCCCGGACGCCACCGGCAGCATGCGCAATATCCAGCTCAAGCGCGGCAAGGATACTGTCAGTACCTTCGACCTGTATGACATGCTGGTCAAGGGCGACAAGAGCCGCGACGTTACCTTGCGCGATGGCGACGTAATCTACATTCCGGAAGTCGGTCCCCTCGTGGCCTTGACCGGCAACGTAAAACAGCCCGCTATTTTCGAATTGAAAGGCAATGCCAGCCTGGCCGATGTATTGAGCTGGGCCGGCGGCTTCGAGTCGGCGGCTGAAACCAAGCAGATCGTGGTCGAAAGGAACATCGATAATCAATATAAAACCGTGCTGGAACTGGTAGCCGACAAAGGTGTGTCCGGCAGTCAGTTGGCCGGCATTGCCGTCAAGCCTACCGATATTCTGCGCGTGTTTGCCCCAGGCGCCGTACCGGTCCAGGCGCAAATCCAGAATGAATACGTGCGTGTGGCTGGCGAAGCAAAGCAGAGCGGTATTTTTCTGTTGAAAAAAGGCGAAACGCTGCGCGAGCTGGTCGCACGTGTCGGCGGCGCCAATGAAAATGGCTACCTGTACGCGACACAGTTGAACCGTGAATCCGTACGCCGTGCACAGCAAATCAAATTGGACCAGGTAGCTGACCGTTTTGAGCGCGATATGGAGTCGAATGCCACCCAGCGTATGGCAGCAAGCAACGATAAGGATAACGCGGCGAAGGCTGTGGCCGAAGTCGAGCAGCAGCGCCGTATCGCACAAAAACTGCGCAGCATCAAGGCAGAGGGCCGCATTGTTCTTGATTTACCAGGTGTCGATACGCAGGTCAAAAACCTTCCCGATCTGCCGCTGCAGGACGGCGACTCCATTCTGATTCCGCGCCGTCCCGGCACTGTTGATGTGCTGGGTTCGGTCTTCCAGCAAAACGCCTTTGTTTACCGTCCACAACGTACGGTAAACGATTATGTGAGGCAGGCTGGTGGTGTTACATCCAATGCGGATAAGTCTGAAATATATGTGATTCGTGCCGATGGTACAGCCGCTAGTAGTCAAGCCAGCGGCTGGTTCGGTGGCATTGGCGGTAATGCGCTCAATCCAGGCGATACTGTGGTCGTGCCAGAGAAAATCGATCGCAGCACTTTCATGCAGAGCGTGAAAGACTGGACAGCAATTTTCTATCAGTTTGGTTTGGGTGCCGCTGGTTTGAAGGTATTGAAAGACTGATTGAAAATATCATATTTCATTTGCCGTTAATTTTGACTTTTAATAACTCTTCGCAATGAATGCGTAGCCATATTGTTACGATTTGATTAAATCAAAATTATGTTCTGGCTTTAAAATAGACTGTTACGTGAAAGAAAATGATGTCTGAGCAAATGGTGGAAATAAAAGAGAACGTGCTTGCGATTAAGGAAGATAATGAAATTCATATCCTGGATTTGCTTGTGCTACTTGGTGAAAATAAGAAATTGCTATTTCTTACCCCCCTGTTTTGCCTGTTGCTTGGGGTAGCGGCGGCATTTTTCATCATCAGTCCGAAATTTTTGTCGAAGTCTGCCATTCTGCCTCCGCAACAGCAGCAAGGGGCAGGTATGGCAGCAATGTTGGGACAACTGGGAGGGCTGGCAGGTGCCGCTGGAGGTATCGCCGGATTGAAAAATCCGAACGATCTTTATGTCGGCATGTTGGAGAGCCGGACGGTGGCTGACAATCTGATTAATAAATTTGATTTAAAGAAGAAATTTGAGGTGGACACCTTCGATGATGCCAGAAAGAAGCTTGCGGGAATAGTTGATATTTCGAGCGCAAAGTCAGGAATTATCTCGATTGCTGTCGAAGATGCTGATGCAAAATTTTCCGCAGAATTGGCAAATTCATACGTTTCCGAATTGTCCGCATTGACGCAGAATCTGGCAATTACAGATGCTTCACAACGGCGCTTGTTCTTTGAAAAGCAGTTGGTCAAGGCAAAAAATGATCTTGCTGAATCTGAAATTGCTTTGCGTAATGTTCAAAAAGACACGGGAATTATTCAGCTTGAAGGCCAGGTAAGAGGAATTATTTCTAATGTGGCGCAGCTTGAAGGGACGATTGCTGCGAAAGAGGTGCAACTTGGATCAATGCGAAGTTTTGCAACCAATAACAATCCGGAAGTTATTCGTCTGCAACAGGAAATTCAAGGGTTGCAGAACCAAGTTGAAAAATTAAAACGTGGTCCAGAAAGCAAGAGTGGAGATGCGCTTGTGTCGACGTCGAAGTTGCCAGACATTGGAGTGGAATATATTCGTGGATTGCGTAATGTGAAGTATAACGAGACAATTTTTGAATTGCTTTCCAAGCAGTACGAGTTGGCCAAGATCGACGAGGCGAAAGAGTCTTCAAATATTCAGATACTGGATAAGGCTGTTCCTGCAGAGAAAAAATCAAAACCAAGAAGAGTTTTTATCATGCTGGGTGCTGTTATTGTTGGTTTTGTTTTTTCTGTATTTTTTATTTTTATGCGTGAATTTTATCGATTTTCACGGAGAAGTGAGAAATCGAGAGAGCGTTGGGTAAAGCTATCCAAGGTTTGGTAAAAATAATTTGTCATTTATATGAATGTTATTTCTTGGATCTGATTTAAAGATTTTTCTTGTTTTTAAAATATATTTGTGGTGAAAAAATGAAAGCAGTCATTCTCGCCGGTGGTTTGGGTACACGTATTAGTGAAGAAACTTCCACCAAACCAAAACCGATGGTAGAAATTGGTGGCAAGCCGATTCTGTGGCATATCATGAAGACATATTCGGCGCATGGCGTTAATGATTTCATTATTTGTTGCGGTTACAAAGGCTATGTCATCAAAGAATATTTCGCCAACTATTTTTTGCACACATCGGATGTCACATTCGATATGCAGAATAATCAGATGGAAGTTCACGCGCGCAATGCCGAACCCTGGAAAGTCACGCTGGTTGATACAGGTGACGAAACCTTGACCGGTGGCCGCTTGAAACGCGTCAAGCGTTACCTTGAGGGCGAAGAGGCATTCTGCTTTACCTACGGCGATGGCGTCAGCGATGTCAACATCACCGAATCGATCGCTTTCCACAAGGCGCACGGCAAGCTGGCCACGCTGACCGCGACTCAGCCTCCTGGCCGCTTCGGCGCGCTGATCTTGGATGGCCAGAAAATCAATAGTTTCCAGGAAAAGCCGCAAGGCGATGGTGCGTGGATCAACGGCGGCTATTTTGTGCTGTCGCCGAAAGTCATCGATTACATCGCGAACGACAGCACCACCTGGGAAAAGCAGCCGCTGGAACGCCTTGCCGCTGAAGGTCAACTGGACGCCTTTTTCCATCATGGCTTCTGGCAACCGATGGATACCCTGCGCGACAAGGTGCATCTGGAAGAACTGTGGCAATCGGGCAAGGCCCCCTGGAAGGCGGCTTGATGAATCCCGCATTCTGGCAAGGAAAACGTGTTTTTCTCACCGGCCATACCGGCTTCAAGGGTGGCTGGCTGAGCCTGTGGCTGCAGCAGCTTGGCGCCGACGTGACCGGCTATGCGCTGGCGGCACCGACCACCCCCAGCCTGTTTGAGGTCGCCGACGTGGCCAGTGGCATGCAGTCGATCATCGGCGACGTGCGCGATGGCGACGCAGTCAAGCGCGCCATGGCCGCCGCACGTCCGGACATCGTCATTCACATGGCCGCCCAGCCGCTGGTGCGCTACTCATACGCCAATCCGGTGGAAACGTATTCCACCAACGTCATGGGCGTGGTGCATGTGCTCGAAGCCGTGCGCGCCACGCCTGGCGTGCGTGCGGTGGTGAATGTCACCAGCGACAAGTGCTATGAAAACCGCGAATGGCCGTGGGGCTACCGCGAAAACGAGGCCATGGGCGGCTACGATCCCTACAGCAACAGCAAGGGCTGCGCCGAACTGGTGACAGCCGGCTACCGCAGTTCCTTCTTCCATGCTGACAAATACGCCGAACACGGCGTGGCTCTGGGCAGCGGCCGCGCCGGCAACGTCATCGGCGGCGGCGACTGGGCGCTGGATCGCCTGATTCCCGACATGTTGCGCGCCATCGGCGCCGGCGAGCCGGTGATGATCCGCAATCCCCATGCGATCCGCCCGTGGCAGCACGTGCTCGAGCCATTGAGCGGTTATCTGACCCTGGCGGAAAAGCTGTACACGGCAGGCCCCGTGCATGCCGAAGGCTGGAACTTCGGCCCGCACGATACCGACGCCAAGCCCGTCGAATGGATCATCGAGCGCATGACGCAAGAATGGGGCGCGGGCGCCTCCTGGTCGCTCGACGGCCAGGACCATCCGCATGAGGCAACCTATCTGAAACTCGATTGTTCCAAGGCGCGTGGCCAGCTGGGCTGGCATCCGCGCTGGGACATCGGCCAGACCATCGCCAAAATTGTCGAGTGGCATAAGGCGTGCGACCAGGGCGCGGACATGCGGGCAATGACGCTGGCGCAAATCGCCACCTATCAAAATACCTGATTAATTACCTAATAAATTGAAGGCTGTATCATGAGCGAACAACTGACCCAACAACAAATCCGCGAGCAGATTGCTGCCCTGGTGGCGCAATACGGCGCACTGGCCAGCGTGCCGAAACCATTCGAGCCGGGCGTGACGGTGATTCCACCGGCCGGTAAAGTCGTCGGCGCACCCGAGATGGGCCTGATGGTCGAAGCCTCGCTCGACGCCTGGCTGACCACGGGTCGTTTCAATGACGAATTCGAACAGCGCCTGGCCAAGTTCATCGGCGTCGAATTCCTGATCACGGTGAACTCGGGTTCGTCCGCCAACCTGGTGGCCTTCTCGGCGCTGACGTCGCCCAAACTCGGCGCGCGCGCCATCCAGCCTGGTGACGAAGTCATCGGCGTGGCGGCCGGTTTCCCGACCACCGTCAATCCGATTTTGCAATATGGTGCGGTACCCGTCTTCGTCGACGTGGAACTGGGCACCTATAACATCGATGCCACGAAAATCGAAGCGGCCATCACGGACAAGACCAAGGCCATCATGCTGGCCCATACCCTGGGCAATCCGTTCAACCTGGAAGTCATCGTTGCGCTGTGCAAGAAATACAATCTGTGGCTGGTGGAAGACTGCTGCGACGCCCTGGGCGCCACGTATAACGGCCAGATGTGCGGCACCTTCGGCGATATCGGCACCATGAGTTTTTACCCTGCGCACCATATCACCATGGGCGAAGGCGGCGCGGTGTTTACCAACAATCCGGAACTGAAAGCGATTGCCGAATCGTTCCGCGACTGGGGCCGCGACTGCTATTGCGCGCCAGGCAAGGACAACACCTGCGGCCAGCGTTTCTGCTGCAAGCTGGGCACGCTGCCGGAAGGCTATGACCACAAGTACACCTACAGCCACCTGGGCTACAACCTGAAGATCACCGACATGCAAGCGGCATGTGGCTTGGCGCAGATGGACCGTGCGGCTGGTTTTGTACAGGCACGCAAGGACAACTTCGCCCACATGAAAAACGGCCTGCAGAGCTGTGCGGAGTTCCTGATCCTGCCGGAAGCGACACCGAACTCGGATCCATCCTGGTTCGGCTTCCCAATCACCATTCGCCCGGAAGCAAATGTCGACCGCGTCAGTCTGCTGACCTTCCTGGATCAACACAAGATCGGCACGCGTCTGCTGTTCGCCGGCAACCTGACGCGCCAGCCGTACATGATCGGGCGTAACTACCGTGTCTCGGGCGAGCTGACGAATACCGACCGCATCATGCACGACACGCTGTGGATCGGCGTCTTCCCGGGCCTGACTCGCGAAATGATGGACTTCTCGATCAGCAAGATCGAAGAGTTCTTCGGCGTCAACTTCTAAGAAGGCACAAGCATGTCTACACCCGCCAAGCCCGCCGCCGCCGTCAATGCGCTCAAAGCCAAGCTGGCCGCTGGCCAGGCGGTGCTGGGCGTGTGGTCCATCATTCCATCGCCGGTAGTGGTGGAAATCTTTGCCCTCGGTGGCATGGATTTCGCCATCCTCGACATGGAACATGGCATTTTCGATGTCAGCGGTCTTGACGGCTGCATTCGTGCCGTCGAGGCGGCCGGCGGCGTGCCGTTGGTGCGCGTGCCGGGCGTCAACCCGTCGGCCGCGCAATGGGCGCTGGACTTGGGTGCGCATGGCATCATCGCGCCGCAAGTCAACAACGCCGCTGAAGCCGATACTGTCGTCAGGATGGCCAAGTACGCGCCGCGCGGCACGCGCGGCTACAACCCGTTCACCCGCGCGGCCCAGTATGCGAATCCGCCGGATAACCGCTCAGGAAAACTGAGCAATGAATTCTCGTTGACCTGCGTCATCATCGAGAGCGAAAGCGCGCTGGCCGATATCGACGCCATTTGCGCCACGCCAGGACTGGACGTGGTCTACATGGGCATTTACGACTTGGCGGTGGCGCTTGGCTGTGATGGCAACACACGCCATCCGCGCGTTAGCGCCATAGTCGACAGCTCGATCCAGCGTATCCGCGCCGCAGGCAAGACCGCTGGCATGATGGTGCGCAGCCAGCAAGACATTGCCGCCGCTTTGGCGCTGGGTGCGAACTTCCTAGTCTACGCGGTTGATACCTCGATTATCCGCGATGCCGTGGTGCGTGCGGTTACTTCTTTCGATCAGGAACACAGTATATTCCTGGCGCTTAACAATACTCCCGACATGATGGATCCGAAATGAAAGTTCGAGTAGCTGACTATATTGCCTCGCGCCTGATGGAGCGAGGCGTCAAACACGTTTTTCTGCTCAATGGTGGCATGATGATGCACCTGGTCGATACTCTCGGTCGCGAAGGCGGCCTCGGTTATATTCACCATCACCACGAGCAGGCCAGCGCGATGGCGGCCGACGGCTACGCGCGCCGAAGCGGCGAACTGGGCGTATGCTATGCGACCAGCGGCCCAGGCGCGACGAATATTCTGACAGGTCTGGCTGGCGCGTGGCAGGATAGCACGCCGCTGCTGTTCCTGACCGGCCAAAGCAAAAGTACTCAGACCATCCAAGGTTCCGGCATCGCCGGCCTGCGCCAGTTCGGCACGTTTGAAGTCGATATTGTGCCTATCGTTGCTTCGGTGACCAAGTACGCACAGATTGTCATGGATCCTTCGACCATCCGCTACCATTTGGAAAAAGCGCTGTACCTGGCGCAATCGGGCCGTCCTGGACCTGTTTTGCTGGACTTGCCGCTGGATGTGCAGGGTGCGTTGATCGACCCTGAGGAATTGCCAGGTTATGTGCCCGAGCCCCTGGCTCTGGCGCCATCAAATGCCAACGTGGCGGAAGTGTTAGCTTTGCTGCAAGGGGCGCGCCGGCCGTTGATTCTAGCTGGCTATGGCGTGCGCTGTGCCAATGCCGTATCACAACTGCAACAATTGGCTGGCCAGCTCGGCATTCCTGTCGCCACTAGCCAGCTGGGCAAAGATGTGATGTATTTCGACCATCCCCTGTTTGTCGGCCATCCGGGACCGAAAGGCGATCGCGCCGGCAATTTCGCGGTGCAGAGCGCCGATGTCATCCTCAGTATTGGCTGCAGTCTGCATGGCCAGACCACCGGCTGGGAAAGCGAACTGTTTGCACCGTCCGCCGTCAAGATCCAGATCGAACTCGACGCGGCCGTGATCGCTCGCGGGCAAGTTGGCGTTAGTCATGCGATCCAGGCCGGCAGCCTGGAATTCATCGACGCCTTGCTGGCCGCTTCGGCCGGCGCGACTGCGCCCGACTGGAGTGCATGGCGTGCTTGTACCCAGTCATGGAAAGAACGCTACCCGGTCAGCGCTGAAGCGCATGTGCACAATGATGCCGTCAATTTCTACCATTTCGCCGAAGAACTGAGCCGCATGCTGGCAGACGATGCTTGCGTAGTTGCCGATGCGGGCTCGGCATTCTATGTGATGGGCCAGGCCTTGCGCGTCAAAAAAGGCCAGCGCTTCATCTCCTCCGGCTCCATGGGCGCGATGGGCTTCGCCTTGCCGGTAGCGAATGGCGCCGCCACCACGGGCGCCGCCGGTCCGACTGTTTGCGTCACCGGCGATGGTTCCTTGATGACCAACGTACACGAACTGTCGACGATGAGCCATTTCGGGCTGAACGTGAAGTTGTTCGTCATTAATAACGACGGCTATGTATCGATGCGCAATACCCAGCGCGACTTCCTCGGCGCCCATTATGTCGGTGCTGACAACCGCAGCGGCGTGTTTATCCCGAGCATGGAATCGATGGCGGCCAGCTATGCGCTGCCGTTCGTGCGCTGCGAGCGTGAGGAAGACCTGGCGGCCACGCTGGCAAAGGTGATGGCGATGGACGGTCCGGTGCTGTGCGAGATCGTCGCGCCGCGCGACCAGAAGATCATCCCGGCCGTGGTATCGGTCAGGCTGCCGGACGGACGCATGCGTTCGAGCAGCATCGATAGCATGTTCCCGCACCTGCCGCCCGAGGTCCAGGCGCGTGAAATGGAACAGGCGGCGGCGTTATGAAACACGTAGCCATTCTTGGCGCCAGCAGCCAGATCGCCAAAGACCTGATACGCCTGATGGCACTACAGGAAGATACCCGCTTGCAAATGTACGTGCGCGACCTGGCGCCGGCGCAGCAGTGGCTGGAGCAGCTCGGCCTGGCCGCGCGCTGCCCGCTGTATCTGTATGACGAGTACGGCCAGCATGAGCACGACGCCGTGATCAACTTCGTCGGTGTCGGTGATCCGCAACGCGCGGCCAAGATGGGCGCATCGATCTTCGGCATTACCCAGCAGTACGACGACATGGTTATGGCCGGACTGGTCCAGCATCCGCAGCGACGCTATATTTTCCTGTCGAGTGGCGCAGCCTACGGCAGCACCTTTCTGGAGCCGGCCGGTCCATCGACCCAGGCCGCCATTTCCATCAATGCACTGACGCCACAAGAGTATTACTCGGTTGCCAAGCTGCATGCTGAATGCCGCCACCGAGCCCAGCCTGAATTGGCGATCACCGATATTCGTGTATTTAATTGTTTCAGCCGTACGCAGGACATGGCTGCGCGTTTTTTCATCACCGATATCGTGCGCGCCATCCGCGACAATACGGTGCTGCAGACGTCACCCGACTACATGGTGCGCGACTTCATGCACCCGGAAGATTTTCACCAACTCGTCAACTGTATCCTCAATGGGCCGCCGCACAACGGTCCGATCGATTGCTATACTCGCGCTCCGATCGACAAGCCAGCCTTGCTCGAAGCGATGAAACAGCAATTTGGCCTGCAATATGAATTTGTCGGTGCCGCCTCCAACGTGGTGAACGCCACCGGCGCCAAGCCGCATTATTATTCGCTGAACCGGCAGGCGGCGGAACTGGGCTACCTGCCAGTGTATTCCTCGCTCGAATGTATCGCGAAGGAAACTGCCAGCATTCTCGGCCGAGATCCACAATAGAAACGAGCAGCCGGCCATGCCGGGCTAGCTATTTAAAGTAAGCAATAAAGATCAAAACTGAACGGAATGAAATGACACAGAAAAGCAAAGTAAAGGTCGGTATTATTGGTACCGGCAATATCGGCACCGACCTGATGGTCAAGATCATGCGTTCCGAATGGCTCGAATGCACCTTGTTCGCCGGGCGTAACTTCAACTCGGCAGGCATGCAAAAGGCCAACGAACTGGGAGTGCATATTTCCGACCGAGGTATTGACGCCATCGTGCAAAATCCCGACATTTGCGACATCGTGTTCGACGCCACCTCGGCACACGCGCATCATGAACACTGGGCCATTCTCGACAAACTGGGCAAGACCGTGATCGACATGACGCCGGCCAAGCTGGGTGCGTTATGCATCCCGGCCATCAATGCCAAGGAAGCCCTGGACAGTGGTGCGCGCAACATTAACATGATTACCTGTGGTGGTCAGGCATCGATTCCTATCGCTAACGCTATTGCCCAGGTGCATCCGGACATCGGCTACATCGAAGTGGCATCGAGCATTTCGTCGCGCAGCGCCGGTCCAGCCACGCGCCATAACCTTGATGAGTATATCGATGCGACCGAGCAGGCGCTGCAAAAGTTTTCCGGCGCGGCGCGCTGCAAGGCCATCCTGATCCTGAATCCGGCACGTCCGCCGATCGACATGCAGACTACTATTTATGCGCAAATCGAAAATCCGGACATCGACAAGATCCGCATTTCGGTCGAAGCAATGGTAAAGAAAATCAATGCTTACGTTCCTGGTTATAGAATGATCGTCAATCCTACGATTGACGGCAACCGCGTTATTGTCACTATCAAAGTGGTGGGTGCCGGTGACTACTTGCCGCCGTACGCCGGTAACCTCGATATCATCAACTGCGCTGCCATCGCCATTGCGGAACAGGTAGCTGAAATCAAATTGCGCAAGGAGCAAAATAATGACTAAGAAAGTACTGATCACCGATCCTACCCTGCGTGACGGTAATCATGCAGTACGCCATCAGCTGACGGCCGAGAATGTCGCGAATTACTGCCGTGCCGCCGAAGCTGCCGGCGTGCCGATCGTGGAAGTCGGCCATGGTAATGGCCTCGGTGCGTCGTCGATGCTGATCGGCGAAGCCGCGTTGACCGATAGTGACATCCTGGCGGTGGCGCGTGACAACCTGAAAGATTCGAAGTTGGGCATCCATTCGATCCCGGGTTTTTGCACCATCAAGAAAGATCTGGTCAAGGCCATCGACGCCGGCGTGGACGTGTTCCGCATCGCTTCGCATTGTACCGAAGCCGATACCACCGACCGTCACATCGGTTATATCCGCCAGGCCGGCAAGCAAGTGTTCGGCGTGCTGATGATGAGCCATATGGCAACGCCTGAAGTACTGGTCGAAGAAGCCAAGAAGATGGAATCGTACGGCGCCGAAGGCCTGATCATCATGGATTCGGCCGGCGCCTATTTCCCCTCCGACGTCACCGAGCGCATTTCGCGCCTGGTTGACGCACTGTCGATCCCGGTCGGCTTCCATGCGCATAACAACCTGGGCATGGGCGTGATCAATTCGGTGACTGCGGTCAACGCCGGCGCATCGATGATCGACGCCAGCATATACGGTTTTGGCGCCGGCGCCGGTAATGCCCAATTGGAAGTCTTGATCGCGGTATTCCAGCGCCTTGGCATTGCGACCGGTATCGACCTGTACAAAATCCTCGATGCGGCCGGTCTGGCGGCCGATGAATTCATTAAAGTGATTCCGACGATTTCTTCGCTAAGTATCGTCAGCGGCTTGGCTGGTGTGTTTTCTGGCTTCGCCAAACCGGTTGACCGGGCCGCCAAGGAATACAGTGTCGATCCGCGCGATATCTTCTTTGCCTTGGGCAAGCGTAATGCCGTGGCTGGACAGGAAAGCCTGATTTTTGAAGTGGCGCAAGAACTGGCGGCACAAAAGGCGGCCGTATTATGAGCGACCATTCCTCGAGTTTCTCGAAGGACTGTCTGGCCGCCTCGACCGATGCCGACGTACGGGCAGCCTTGCGCGGTCAACGCATCGCCGTCACCGGCGGTAGTGGCTTCTTGGGCAGCTGGCTGGCTGAAATGGTCGCCGCGCTCAATGATGAATACCTGCTCGGCATGAAGCTCGACCTGTATTCACGCAGCGCGACCGACTGGGCCAAAGCCAATACGCGCTTGTCGACGCGCGGCGATATCCATCCTGTCGTGCAAGACGTACGCTCGCCATTCGCCTTCCATCCGGATACCACGTATGTAGTGCATGCTGCTGGCATCCCTGACAACCGCGTGCATGCCTCCGATCCATTGCGGGTGTTCCAGACCACGGTGCAGGGTACCGCCCATGCACTGGATGCGGCGACGCAGTTGTCCGGCCTGAAGCGGCTGGTTAACCTGAGCTCTAGCATGGTCAATGGCACCCCGGACCGGACCGGTGCGATAGCAGAGACGGATAATTTCCCGGCACCCGCAGGGCAGTTGCACAACGTCTACCGAGATGCAAAACACGCCGCAGAAAGCCTATGCGCCACCTATCGCAGCCAGTTCCGCCTGCCGGTCAGCACCTTGCGCCCGTTTACCTTCCTGGGCCCGTATCAGGGACTGGACCGGCCTTGGGCGATCAATAATTTCATGCGAGACATGTTGCTGGGCACCGAAATCCGCATGCATAGCGATGGTTCCGCACGCCGCAGCTACCTGTACGGTAGCGATGTAGCATGGTGGACTTTGGCAGCTCTGGTGCACGGTGTCGATGGCCAGATCTATAACCTGGGCAGCGCCGAGCCGGTGTCGCATCTGGAATTGATCAAACTGATCGAACGTGCAGCCAACAAAACTGTCAAATGTGCGTTTGGCAATGTTGCGACGGAACGTAAAACCCAGGACGATTTGTATCCGGATCTGGGCAAGAGCAACAAGAGCCTGCATGTCAAGCAGACATGCTCTCTGGAAGAGGCTGTCGGCAAGACATATCAATGGTATGCCCGCAAAAGCACATGAGTTTGTGAAAAAGAAAAGCAATTAACAGTTTCAAAGTCATGTTAAAAAAAGTAATTTCTGCATTGAACAGGCGGAATTTTTTAGAAACCGGCGCTGTGATTGGATTGAGGTTTTTTTCAATCGGCGTCGGTTTCATTTTTATAAAAATTTATACGAATAACCTTTCTACCGAACAGATCGGGAAATATTTTTATCTGATGACGCTTTCATATATCATGAATGCGTTAATTTTTGTTCCGATTGATTATTATTTGCAGGCCAGACTGGCGTTGCACGGGAAGGAAATTCCTGTGGTGGCGCTCTACAAGATCAATAAAATCGTCTGTTTGATAGCATTGGCTTTATGCGTGTTATTTTGCATGCCATTGTTGTATATGGGGGAAATTCATCCGTTCGACATATTCGGAATTTATGTCACCGCGCTATTAATATATTTATGTAATTTTTCCAGGGGATTGCTAAACAACCGCGGCCACAAGATATTTGTCGTTTGCATGCTGGTTTTCGAAGGACTAGCAAAAGTCGGGCTTTTCATCCTGGTCAACAGTCTTGTTGTGGCAACTGCCAGCGTGTTGCTGTATTCGTCAGTAATGGCATTATTTTTGGAAGCATGCATTATATTGCTGTATAGCTCTAGAAAAATAGCTTACAGCTGGCTTGACGAAGGGATCGAGAGCTATAAAATTGTGTTTCGGAAATCATATGCCTTGTCGATTGGTGCGATTTGCAATCTTGCACAATTACAATCATACAGATTGATGTATGTATGGGCTGGCGTGCCGGCGACTGCGGCGATTTATGTGGTGGTGACGAACCTTGGAAGTGCGGGCATGCAGGCGATTTCATCCGTTTATTCCCAGATATTCTTGCCGAAGGTCTATGGCAGCAAAGGCCAGTTTACGCTGACTTATATTAGAAATGCCTTGATTCTTGCATTGATTGTCATGCTGGGTACCGCGCTGACCGGGAAATACTTATTACTGTTTTTGACTAAAAACGATTATGTAGAATACGCTCAGGCCATTGGTTTTGGCGTGCTGGTGGAGGCAGGGAATCTGGTGATAGGGGCTGCAACGGTTCATTTAATGCTTAATAACGCAGCCAAAGTGATGATATTCTGCAATGTTGTCGCATCAGTGACTTCAATGATCGGTGGATATATTGCGATGCATTATTGGCCGCAGAATTCGTTTGCGATCGGTGTTCCCATTGCATTATCGCAGATATTCATAGCCGGTTTTCTTATTTTGCATATTGTCGATTTGCAAAGAAAAAAAGAGGAATAAAATGAAATTTTGTAATAAGTTGACTTTTGTTATTTTTACCTTCAATGAAGAAAAAAGAATCGAAAGAGTATTGCGCAACTTGACCGGTTGGGGACATGTTTTGATTGTTGATAACCACAGTACTGATGCAACCAGTGAAATCGCTGAAAAGTATGGCGCGACAGTATTTTCGAATAAAAATGTAGGATGGGTTGAAGACGAAGAAACTGTGGCACTGATAAAAAGAACAGTGCAAACACCATGGATCTACTGGGGCTTCGCCGATGAGATGCTGGATGAACAGACATTGATCGGCATAGTTGATACGATTGAATCGAATAAATACAAGATCATCAGTTTGGCAAGGAAGAATTTTTATTATGGAAAATTTTGCCATGATGCCTATGCTGATCGCATAAATCGTGTATTTGAAAAAGATGCACTCGATTTTACTGGCAACAAGATTCACTCTTTTGGACGTGCAGTGGTGCCGGAAAGTGAAATATATTACATGGATGCCAGGAAATTTTATGTGCGCCATTTTATATCCAATACGGCAAAAATCTACATCGCGACGATTGATCGATATACCGATATTCAATCGCAACGCAATGATTTTAGCGGAAGTTTCAAGCTATTCGCGCGATTGGGAAAAGCATTCCTGAAAAATTATTTTTTCGATGGCGGCTATAAGGCGGGAATGCCGGGACTATTCTTTGTTTTGCAAATGATGTATTACCAATGTATTCTTTCAATGAAGACATATGAGCGACAATTTTTTCTTGATGTTAATAATATTGAAAAGATAAACAATGAAGAGCGCGAATCGATTTTGCAGCAGCAAAATAAATAATTAAGATAAATGATGAATATTTAAGAGTGTAAATTTATCTACAATGAAAAAATTAATTAAAATAAAAAATATGAAATTTTTCGAATTTTTTAATTATTTAATTTCATTTTTTGCAAAAATGAAAGTGTTTTTTTTCTACAGATTTTTCTTTGGAGCGGTTGGGCACGGGGTGACGATATTTAAACCATTGTTGATCGAGAATCCGCACCGAATTTTTATTGGTGATTCCGTCCTGATTCGTAGTGGTGCCAGGCTGGAAGTTGTTTTGACCGATAAAGAAAATATGCCAAGTCTCGTTATCGGAAGTAATGTAAACATCGAACAGAACGTGCACATCATTTGTGGTTCTAGGGTGAGCATAGGTAATAATGTTTCCATTACCGGGGGCGTTGCGATTGTGGATGTTCACCATCCGTATGATGATGTCAGTAGTGATGTAAAAATCGGCAATCGAATCCAGTGTATCGGAAATTATATTGATATCGAGAATGATGTTTTTATAGGTTACGGTGCAATTATCCTGCCCAATGTGAAAATTGGAAGAAATTCCGTGATTGGTGCATATTCTGTTGTAAATAAAGATGTACCGGAATTTTCAGTGGCGGTGGGGAATCCGGCAAAAGTTGTAAAAAAATATTGCTTTGAAACTAATGCGTGGAAAAAAATAAAATGAATATTCTTATTGCTGGCGGTGCGGGTTTTATCGGCTCCAATCTTGCCTTACATCTGATTGGCCTTGGTCATGAAGTGACTGTACTGGACAATCTATCGCCGCAAATTCATGGCAATAATCCTGTCGAGACATCACCGCTGTATCGCAGTATCAAGGATGTCGTTCGCTTTGTGCTAGGTTCCGTATGTGACGAAGCTGCATGGAAACAGGCTCTGCAAGGGCAGGATGCTATCGTACATCTGGCGGCAGAAACCGGCACCGGCCAATCGATGTATGAAATCAAACGCTATGTCGACGTCAATATCGGCGGTACCGGCCTGATGCTCGATTTGCTGGCCAATGGGAAATACTCGGTCAATAAAGTGGTGGTGGCCTCGTCGCGCTCGATCTATGGTGAGGGTAAATATCATTCCTCGGCACTGGGTGTCATTTACCCTGGCGCACGCAAGGACGAAGATATGCAGGCAGGCCGCTTTGAACCGCGGTGCCCTGAGACCGGTGCACCATTGAGCTTGTTGGCAACCGATGAGGAATCAAAGATTCATCCATCTTCAGTGTATGGCATTACCAAACAGAATCAGGAACAGATGGTGATGACAGTATGTGCCTCACTGGGTATTGGTGCTACTGCACTGCGTTATCAGAACGTATATGGCCCTGGTCAATCCTTGAGTAATCCTTACACGGGTATTCTGTCTATCTTTTCGACACGTATCAAGAATGGCAATGGCTTGAGCATTTTTGAAGATGGCAAAGAAAGCCGTGACTTCGTCTTCATTTCCGATATTGTTGCTGCGACGACCTTGGCTTTAACCAAGAATGAGGCCGATGGCGAAGTGTTCGGAATTGGTGCTGGTGTCGCCACCGACGTGCTGACGGTTGCACAGTCGCTGGTGCACGCTTATGGCGTCGATGTGCCAATCAAGGTAACTGGCGCTTATCGATTGGGTGATATCCGACATAATTATGCCGACCTGAGCAAATCGACACGCCTGCTTGGATTCAAACCAGAGATAGGTTTTGAGCAAGGTATCAAGTTGTTCACCGAATGGGTCAATCAGCAGGCGGTGCAGGCGGATGCCTATGACGTAAGCATTGCAGAAATGAAACAGCGAGGCTTGTACAAATGACAGTCAAGACCGGACTGGTAACAGTACTATTCAATAGCGCATCGGTATTGCCGGGATTTTTCGAAAGCCTGTCAAAGCAAAAAATGCAGGATTATTGGTTATTTATTATTGATAATAGTCTGGATGATCGTTCTTATGCGAAAGCACAAGAATTGATTAAACAATACGATTTCAAGAATGTGACATTGATACATAATACCTCGAATGTCGGTGTGGCCGCGGCAAACAACCAGGGTATTAATTTATCATTGGAAATGGGATGTGAATATGTTTTATTGCTCAATAATGATATTGAGTTTAATAATCCTGATCTGTTGGGAGAAATGCTGACATTGGCTGATGTGCGCCAGGAAAGAATGATTGTTCCTAAAATATATTTCTTTGATTCCGGAAAAATATGGTGTGCCGGTGGTAGTTTTAATCGATGGATAGGTACTACCAATCATACTGGCGAAGGAGAGAAAGACACCGGCCAGTATGATAAGGATGGCCATACAGAATATGCACCGACTTGTTTCATGCTTATTCATCGCTCGGTTTTTGATGCTGTAGGAATCATGGATGAAAAATATTTTGTCTATCATGACGATACTGATTTTGTCTGGCGTGCAGGTTTGGCTGGGTATAAAGTCTATTATTGGGCGGCAGGCCAGGTATGGCATAAAGTCAGCAGTAGTACAGGTGGAGGAACCTCACCATTCTCGATTTACTACGGCCATCGTAATCGAATTTATTTCATCAAGAAGAATTTTTCGACGGTACAAAAAATAGTGGCATTTACTTATTTTTCCCTTACCCGCCTTCTGAAATGGCGTTTATTTACGAAAAAGTTATTTTCTTCATTTTATCGCGGAACACGTGATGGATTGAAAATGAAGCCGTAATTTCAATAATTCTGTTGACAATACAAGAGATTCAGAATGGAAATGATCGTTGCGCCCGATTTTATTTGTTGAAGATCAATAATAAAATAAGATTTGTTTCCAAGAAAAGGGATTTAGTCTGAAATATCGGTGCCTGACCTAAACGGCATTTGCACATAATATTTCGTAAGTAAGCTTTGAAAGTGTTGATTGCAAAAACATGCAACGAAATATGAATATGCGAACTGAGCGTGCCGAAATTTTGGAGGCGCGGCAAGACCAACATCCTGGACTTATCAATGAACAATATATTTAAGAAAATACCCTTATCGTCAAGAGAGCTGCTGTTATCTTCTCTGTTAATGCTCGGATTTTTGACGGTTAATTTGGAAGTGCTGCCTATGGGCGAGTATCAGCCAATTATATTGATGACCTTGGCGATGATGGCATTTCTGCAGGATGGGAAATTATCATTTCGGCTAATGTTGTTGGCCGCCTTGCTTTTGTTGATGGCAGCAATTGGCCTGGCGTTCGGTACTACTACTGACCTGGCATCGGCGCTGAAAATATTTGTACTAATAAGCTATATTCTTTTTGGGTGGCGGCTGATTCCTTTATGCAATTTATGGGTAATGCGCTGGATTGTTATTTTGTTGTTTTTTGTAATTATATGTGGCTTGCTGGCATCATCTCCGACACGTGCAATGTTGGGAATATTTTTCCCCAGAGGGACGCTTTATTATTATGGGTTTAATTCATTTTTTTCTTCAGAGCCTTCATATGCCTCACTGAATTTATTTGGTTTGTACATCATGTACCTATTGAATAGATCTGCCGATAAAATAAAAGATGGTGAAGGTTTTTTATTCGCATTAATCGCAGTTTTATTGGTTGCCACCCTGTCGATTACGGGGATTATATTTGCTATGCTTATATTGTTGAATCAGTTTATAATGCACGGCGGAAAATCCATAAAATCAAAAATTATTATATATATATTGATGATTTTCACATTTTCGGCTGTTGCCGCATCTATAATGTTTAAGGAAAATTCTAGACTAGGCGTTTTCTTTAATTTTGCTCTCTCTGCTTTTGATGGTGATTTTCTTGCGAATTGGCTATTGCTTGAACCCTCTTCTGTAGTCCGCTTTATATCAAATGCTGCTGGTTGGTATGAGGGAATTGGTTCGTATTTTGGTACTGGTACATTTGGTTTTGCCGGGCCGTCATCGCAAATTTATCCGGATTGGTTAAGTAGTGCATTTCGTTCCATCGATATTATTGACAAGGGGTCTTCTGCGCAAACTCCATTTTTTAATATAGTACTATATGGCGGTTTTATAGGGCTATTTTTTTATTTTATAATCTTTCTATTCATTTTAAAGCCACTGATTGCTTTGCCGCGTGAATTTCGAATGCTTGTCATTGCTTTTCTGCTTATTTGCTCATTATGGCAGGCCGCAATTACTTATCCATTTTACTGGTTTGTTATTTCTTATCTTATACATCAGGGGTATGTAAAAAAAAATCCCGGCTGATATGCGGCTAATGTGTTTTATTCATGATCTGACGCAATATAAGTGTTCAAGTGCTTTGCAAATAATAACTGAAAATAATGAAAAAAAATGTCTTTTGATTCACAATGATCTATATAGTTTCGGCGGCGCAGAACTCTTCGCTATACGCGCAATTAATACGTTAATGCGAGCTGGTTATGACGTCGATGTGGTGCACTGTGGTGATGCTCTTAATGTCAAGTCGTTATCTGATTGGTCTGGTATCTCTATTGATGAAAGCCGCTTGAAAGTCATTCGGGCCTTTCCATTTGTTCAGGCACTTATTAAATCCAGGAAGGTGTCCTTGCTAAGATACGCGGTGGCATTGCGTGCAGCAAAATCATACGTATCCCAATATGATCTTGTCGTTTCCAGCTATGGAGAATTGACAGTCAATGGGAAGAAAAATTTCCAATTTATTCATGTGCCGATTTTTTTCCATGATGCTGAAAGCTTGAGTTATCTGGGAGAACAAGCACACAAGTTGAGCCGCAGACTGGCACGCATGCTATATGTACAGTCGTGCCGTCTCATTTCAGGTTGGAATCGGCAGCAAGTTGAAAGAATTCCGGCCCTTGCTAATTCCAAGTGGACGATGGGTCAGGTGAGACGACATTATCCTGAAATTGTGGCGGATTATACTTATATGGGTGCAAAGACAGAACAATGCTTTACCGATGATGTACTTGGAAATTGGTGGTCGGAACGCCGTGATACCGTGGTGGTGTTGGGGCGCGTCGTGCCTGGCAAGCGGATTGAATTCGCTATTGAATTTGTAAAGAAAATAAGAGAGCGTGGTATAGCCGTTAATTTATTGATTGTTGGTCGCGCCGATGCGGCATACACTGCGGATATCAATAAACTGATTTCAGACAAGAGTTATGTGGAATGGAAGCAGGGACTGAATCGTGAACAACTGGAATCAGTAATTTCCTCCTGCAAATGGGGATTACATTGCGCGCTATTTGAGCATTACGGAATTTCTGCATTGGAATTGCAGCGTCTTGGATGCTTGACTTTAGTGCCAAACTCGTGTGGTCAGGCCGAGTTGGTTGAGGATGCAAGATTCTCTTATCAAGATATTGATGATTTGGTGGAAAAATTTTCTAATATCTATATGGATGAGATTCTGCAAGGTATTTTAAACTTGCATCGTTCAAAGAAAGTATTGGAACATAACTTTACCCAGCATGATGAGTATATGCTCAACTATATCAAGGCGTTAGAAAATAATTCTTGACGAAAATAATTTTTTTGTAAATATTATCTGCCTGTAGAGTAGCTAAATAGCTATTAATGATAAGTAATTTTTAAAATTAAGTCTGATTTTTTTTGCGAGATTTTTTTAGAGACTACTTTAAAGAAAACACTCTTTTTATGCGGATTTACATAAAAACCGGAATGGTTCCTGGCCATTCCGGTTTTTTCAGCAATAGGATTATAAATGACGAAAGTCCTTTTTTTTACGACAATTGATCCATCCCCCCGTAATAATGGTAAAAGTGTTGTGCTTTCCGGTATATTCGATTATCTACAGGAAAGGTATGGTAAATCCTTCAATGTAGCGGTAGTTGGCGAATCCCTTGGAAGCAATAAGATTATTGCGGCGATTAACCGGCCATCACGGTTGGTGACAATTTTAAACATAATAAATTACACTTTATTGAAGCGTGTAAAAAGTATTCAAGAGTGCTTTTTTTACAGTCGCAAAATCCGTGACAGAATGCAGACTCTGATAACCGAGCACAAACCGGATATGGTGATTTTTGATACTGTGCGGCTGGCGCAATATGCAAGTCATTTGCAATTTTCTGGTGCGCGTAAGATTGTTTATCTTGATGACTTATTCTCCTTGAGATATATGCGTATGGCGGCCTCCGATCTCAGATCGATCGGCGTATTTGGTAATTTTGAAAAAAATATACCTTCGTTTTTACGATTCGCAGTAGATAAATTTGATCCCTTGAAAAAATTTATTCTCAAATATGAAGCGGATATTATAGAAAATTCAGAGATCAGGGCTACTGCTGATTGTGATATTTCGCTCTTGATCAGTTCCAGTGAAGTCGATTATTTCAAGAAACGTCATGGTGAGATGCGGCTTACATCCATCCCGCCTTTTTTGCCTGCAACCGAGATCATGGTGCGAAATTGGGATGAGAAGCCTAGTTTCATATTTCTAGGTTCCATGAATTTACCTCATAACGTGGCGGGACTGAAAGTCTTTCTAATATCGGTATTTCCACAAGTATTAATACACAATCCTGCCGCAACACTGACTATCATCGGTGGCGGAGTAACAGATGAGCTCAAACAGTGTGGCCAGCCCTTTGGTCAAGCAGTAAAGTTTCTGGGGCGTGTAGAAAAATTGTCGCTGCTGCTATCTAACGCCTGCGCCCTGATCGCGCCTTTGGCCTTTGGCTCTGGGGTTAAATTGAAAATAATCGATTCTTTGGCATGTTCGTTGCCAATTATTTCAACCGATATTGGGGTCGAGGGAATCGACTTTATTCATGGCGTACATGGTGAATTGGCCAACACATGGGAAGATTTCGGTAATTCCGTATTGAGATTATGTGATCCTGTCCAAAACAAGTATTACTCTGATAATTGCAAAATATTGTTTGATGATATATATGCAAAGGATTCAATTTTTGAAAAATATGATGATATCTTCAATTACTCTTAATGATATATATATATGTATTAATTGAATGGCTCGCTACATTTTTAATTTTAGATATGCGGCATACTCGATTTTGCTTATATATTTTTTTGGATCTTGCTAAGCTTGTCAAATCAAATCCTGCTTATGGAATTTTTTGATATGATTATTTTTTTATACAATGACTAATTATTTAAATCCAATTGCCGAGTCGATGCTTAAGCACCATAAAAAATATCGCCCCGATATTGATGGTTTACGTGCTGTTGCCGTCCTGTGTGTCGTTATATTTCATGGATTTCCCAAGTTTTTGCCAGGCGGATTTATCGGCGTTGATATATTTTTTGTGATGTCCGGCTTTTTGATTTCGACAATTTTGTTTGAATCTTTGGTTGATAAAAAATTCAGTTTTTTTGATTTTTATTTGCGGCGCTCAAAAAGAATATTCCCATCGCTAATATTTGTATTAATTTTTTGTTACTATATCGGATGGAATTTTTTATTTCCAAATGAATTTAAGGGGCTTAGTAAACATATCTTTGGCGGGGCAATATTTTTATCAAATTTTGTATCCTTTCTGGAAAATGGATATTTCGATGTATCTGCAGATTTGAAGCCTTTACTTCATTTATGGTCATTGGGAATTGAGGAACAGTTTTACATAGTATGGCCATTGATTCTCTGGTTCTCTTGGAAGAAAAATGTCAGCCTTAAATTGGTAATTATTTTTGCTATTGCCATTTCCTTTTCTTTGAATGTTTGGAATGTTGAAAATAATTCAAATGCCGCATTCTATATGCCCCACATGCGCTTTTGGGAGTTGCTGATTGGTGCTTTTTTGGCTTATTTGAGTATATTTGAGAAAGATAAGACTTCCCGGTTTACTAAACGCTATGCTGATCCGTTGTCGCTGCTTGGTACACTAACCTTGCTCATTGCATTAATTTGCATAACTAAAGAAGCAGCGTTTCCTGGTTGGTGGGCATTATTGCCGACGTTTGCAACAGCCTGCCTTATCATGGCAGGCCCGGATGCCTGGATAAATCGGAAAATATTATCCATGCGTGTAATGATCTGGTTCGGTTTGATCAGTTTTCCTCTTTATCTTTGGCATTGGCCATTATTTTCCTTTGCTAGAATATTGTGGCATGACCATGTCAGTACGCAGTTGATCTGTTACCTGATATTTCTATCGATTATTATGGCCTGGTTGACTTACAAGTTTATTGAGACTCCAATTCGATTCGGAAAATCATCTAAAAAATCTTATTACTCTTTGACGGCGCTGCTCATGATGATTGGTGCAATAGGTATTTTTTCATTTGTCCGGGAGGGGAGAGGTGGATTGCCAAGATCTTTCTTGGCCGATAATGCGGTTAGTATTTCGGGATATGATGGTGGCTACCAAGGTCAGATCGTTGCTGGATGCGGGAAAAACAGAACTGATCTTGATATGAATTTCTCTATTTGCACTAGTGACCGACGCGATAAACCGAAATATGCGTTGATCGGAGATAGCAAGGCGTTGGCACTATATCCTGGGCTGATTAGAACTTCTGATAAAAATGGACGTTGGTCACTAATTGGTGGTAATGGTAGAAATGGTCCTGTGGCGCCAATTTTGTCCAGTGAAAAAATCTATGAAGATTATCAGAAAAATGCGATTGCTGCAGTGGAGAAGATCGCGGCCAATCCGGAATTCGAGACGGTAGTCATAGCTGCCGCAACGCGTGGGATTTTCTCGTTAAATAATATATATTCTATCGATGATTTGGAAGGAAATAAGAATTTTGATATTGCATTAGATGGTGTTCAGAATTTCACAAGAAAAATTCTTCGGACTGGAAAAACGATCGTATTTGTAATAGATAATCCGACTTTCAAGGATCCTAGCGACTGTTTGCCAAGGAGATTACATCCTAAATTTTTTGAAAAACTCATCAATGGAAATGGGGACGTTGAATGCAAGGTGAGAATTTCCGATCAGGTAAAATCGGCTAAGAAATATAGGGAGTTATTGCTGAAAGTTAAGGATTTGAATCCGGAAAAGATCCGAATATTTGATACAACAGATATTCTTTGTGATACCGTTTCTGAGTCTTGTTCGATGACAAAAAATGGACGTTTACTCTACGGGTATACCGATCATATATCAGATTATGCCGCGGGGCTGGTCGGGCGAAAGCTTAACCAGTATTTGAACGCGCCTTAAGCGATATTGCATGCATTATATTTGTGGTAATTATATGGCATCGTTCGTGCCCTTCTTGATTACTTTGTTGCAGCAAGCTTGGTGATCAGTGGCGGTTTTTATGTTGCCGGTGGCATGCCATATTCGATTGATCGTAGCCGGATATCTCTGGCTACGATCAATCATGAGGCCTCGTTGGACGAGTTACCTGTTGCGGCTTGGCCGCCGTGGGCGGACGCGTGCCCGGACAGGCCTGTGGATCAGGTAAATATATCGGCTTTTGACAGGAGCGTGCCGGCCTTGTCCTTGCCCGACAATAGTGGTTCGCCATCGAGTGGCCAATCGATTCCGATGGCCGGGTCGTTCCACAGGAGACTGCGTTCGAATTCCGGTGCCCAGTAGTCGGTTGTCTTGTACAGGAATTCGGCACTGTCGCTGGTGACCACGAAACCGTGGGCGAAGCCTTCCGGTATCCACAACTGGCGTTTGTTGACCGCTGATAAGGTCACTCCTATCCAGTGACCGAACGTTGGTGAGCTCTTGCGCAGGTCAACGGCAACGTCGAATACTTCACCGGCGGTCACACGCACCAGTTTGCCTTGTGGCTGCTGGATTTGATAGTGTAAGCCGCGCAAGACGCCCTTGGCTGATTTGGAATGATTGTCCTGCACGAAGTCGCGCGTGACGCCAGTCAGTTCGGCAAAGCGCTTCTGGTTGAAGCTTTCGTAGAAAAATCCCCGGTCATCGCCGAACACGGTGGGCTCGAGAATCAGGACATCAGGTATGGCGGTTGTTTGAATTTGCATGGTGTGAAATGAGCCGTTCAGGCTTTAGTATATTTTTTCTTCGAGCAGGCGCAGCAGATATTGGCCGTAGGCGTTCTTTTTCAAGGGTTGCGCCAAGGCCTCGAGCTTGGCTGCATCAATATAGCCACGACGGTAGGCGATTTCTTCAGGGCAGGCGACTTTCAACCCCTGGCGATTTTCGATGGTGGCGATGAATTGTCCCGCCTCCAGCAAGGACTCATGCGTGCCGGTGTCGAGCCAGGCCATGCCGCGCCCCATCAGTTCGACGTTTAATTGCCCACGCTCCAGATAGGTGCGGTTGACATCCGTGATTTCCAGCTCGCCACGTGCTGACGGGGCGATGCCGGCGGCTATATCGCACACTTGCTTGTCGTAGAAATACAGGCCGGTGACGGCATAGTTTGATTTTGGCTTGAGCGGTTTTTCCTCGATGCTGATGGCGCGCCGTTGCGCATCGAAATCGACAACGCCGTAGCGTTCCGGATCGTGCACATGGTAAGCGAACACGGTCGAGCCGCTGGTGCGTGCCGAGGCTTCGCGTAACTGCGATTCAAAGTCGTGACCGTAATAGATGTTGTCGCCCAGAATCAGCGCCGATGGTGCATCG
Source organism: Janthinobacterium sp. SUN100 (assembly GCF_030397705.1). Classification (NCBI taxonomy): domain Bacteria; kingdom Pseudomonadati; phylum Pseudomonadota; class Betaproteobacteria; order Burkholderiales; family Oxalobacteraceae; genus Janthinobacterium; species Janthinobacterium sp. SUN100. The sequence goes on from NZ_JAPUBU010000004.1 coordinate 183,942, forward strand.
CCGACAAACTCTTTGCCGATGATGAAGGCCTGTGCCAAGCCATCCGGGCTGGGCTGCACGGCATAGGTCAGGCTGATACCCCACTGGCTGCCGTCGCCCAGCAACTCCTGGAAGCGCGGTGTATCTTGTGGTGTGGAAATGATCAGGATATCGCGTATGCCGGCCAGCATCAGGGTGGTCAGCGGATAGTAGATCATCGGCTTGTCATACACAGGCAGCAGCTGCTTCGATACGGCCATGGTGACAGGGTACAGGCGCGTGCCTGAACCGCCCGCGAGGATGATGCCTTTGCGTTCGATGGTTGTTGCCATTATTGCTGCTCCTTGGTCGTGTCGCGCGTCGCGTAGTTTTTCTCCACCCATTTCAGGTAGTCGCCCGACTGGACATCGCGTACCCAGGCCTGGTTGTCCAGGTACCATTGAACGGTCTTGCGGATGCCGGTGGCGAAGGTTTCGGCCGGCTTCCAGCCCAGTTCGCGCTCGATCTTGCGTGCGTCGATGGCGTAGCGGCGGTCATGGCCAGGACGATCCTGTACATAGGTGATTTGTTCGCGATAGCTGCCGGACGCCTTGGGATCGAGCGTATCGAGGATGTCGCACAAGGTATGCACGACTTCCAGATTGGCCATTTCATTCCAGCCGCCCACGTTGTAAACCTCACCCAGACGACCTGCTTCCAGGACGCGGCGAATCGCCGAGCAATGGTCGCCCACATATAGCCAGTCGCGCACTTGCATGCCATCGCCATAAATAGGTAAAGGCTTGCCGGCGCGGGCGTTGCTGATGATGAGCGGAATCAGTTTTTCCGGGAAATGGAAAGAGCCATAGTTGTTCGAGCAGTTGGTCGTCAGTACGGGCATGCCATAGGTATGGAAATACGCGCGTACCAGATGATCGGACGCCGCTTTCGATGCCGAATACGGGCTGTTTGGCGCATACGGCGTCGTTTCCGTAAATGGCGGGTCGTTCGGCCCCAGGGTACCGTACACTTCATCGGTCGAGACGTGCAGGAAGCGGAAGCCGTCCTTGGCCTCGCCCGTCAAGCCGCTCCAATAGGCGCGCGCCGCTTCGAGCAGGCTGAAGGTACCGTTGACGTTGGTCGAAATGAATTCGCCGGGGCTATGGATCGAGCGATCGACATGGCTCTCTGCGGCAAAATGCACGATGGTGCGTGGCTGGTGTTCTGCCAGCAGACGGGAGATGTGGGCAGTATCGCAAATATCGCCACGTACGAAGATATGCCGCGGGTCTTGCTCCAGGCTTGCCAGATTGCTGAGATTGCCAGCGTAGGTCAGTTTGTCAAAGTTGATCACGGGCTCATCGTTGAGCGCCAGCCAGTCGCGTACAAAATTGGAACCGATGAAGCCGGCGCCGCCAGTCACTAAAATCATGCTGTTATCCTTTTTTCTGAACATTGCCACAATGCCCCCTCGACAAATTGTATTGAGCGCGAGGGCAATTAAATATTCTTAAATGCAACTACTAACTTAATAACGTTACTAATATGCGCCATCTTTCTTGAAAATGACTTTAACCGTTTTCAGTAGTATGACAATGTCATTGAATAAAGACCAGTTCTTGACATACCAGGCGTCCAGATAAACGCGCGTATCATAGCTGACGTCATTCCTGCCGCTGACTTGCCATAGGCCCGTGACCCCGGGTTTCGCTTCCAGGTAATAGTCGATTTGGTTGCCATAGCGTTCCAGTTCCGCATCGACCACCGGGCGCGGTCCGACGAGGCTCATTTCGCCTTTCAGCACGTTCCATAGCTGCGGCAATTCATCAAGGCTGGTCCGGCGCAGAAAGTGGCCGATCGAGGTGATGCGCGGGTCGTTCTTCAGTTTGAAATCACGGTCCCATTCGGCACGGGCTTCAGGATCGCGCTCCAGTAGCTCCTTGAGCAAGACATCGGCGTTCACGGCCATGGTGCGGAACTTGTAACAGAGAAAATGCTTGCCATTCTGGCCCACGCGTTTGTGGCCGTAGAAGATGGGACGGCCCGATGCCATGACCTTGGCCGCAATCCACAGCAAGATGGGGGCGCCGACGATCAGCACGCAGATTGAAGCCATCAGATCAAAGCAGCGTTTAATCAATTGCAAACCTGGCCGCGCCAAGTTGTTGCGCATGGTCAGCAGCAGCACTTCATGCGTAAAGAAATGGTTGACCTCCATGCCGTACAGGGGCAGGCCGCGTACGGCTGGCACAACTTGCATATTTGCAACGCAACGGCTGACTTGCTGGATCATGCCCTGATAAGCATCGATGCCACCTTGCTCCAATGCGACAACCGCATGCGGATCGCCCAGCAGCTTGAGCGTTTGTTCCGGGTTCTCACCGAGCGGAATGCAGGGCACCGCTTGCTTGCTGCGGTTTACGTAGTGCTGCTCCAAGCGTTCTTGGCCTTCGGGGATGAGGAAAGCAATCAGGCGATAGCCCATCAAGGCTTCTTCATCGAAGGCACGCGCTGTCTGCAGGGCATTGTCGCCCCAGCCGATGATGACCATGGGACGTATCCAGCCCCCCGCTTTCATCAGCAAGTATTTGATCATGCCACGCAGCAGCACGACACAGCATGGCACCAGCAGCCAGGTGGCCAACAGTGCCTCGCGTGAGGAGTCGCGCTTGTCGAGGAAGACCAGGGCCGCGTCGATCAGGCCCATGACCATGACGATCTTCAGGAGTTCCTTGATTTCATTCGAGTACGGACGGCGTTTGGCATGATGGCCCTTCAGCTTGAAGATCGCCACCGTGACCAGGGATAGCAGGCAGTAACTGAGCAGGCGCGAGCTGTCCAGCCCGAAGCTGTTCAAGTCGGTGGCATCGAGTGTCCATGTGCCGGCGAGCCAGAATGCCATGAACATGGCAAAGGCATCGGCAAAGGTGAGAAAATATTTTTCCGCCCTGCTGCTGCAATACCATTTCACTTCTTGTACAAAGATGCCTTCGATTGGTTTCATGATGACTTGCTAAACCTTATAAACTTCAGTGTGAATTCTTGCGGTGCCGCATGCGTGGTGCTTTTGTATCTGATCGGTCAAACGCGGCCGTAGAGATCTTCAAACCGCACGATATCGTCTTCCCCAAGGTAGCTGCCCGATTGAATTTCAATCAATTCGAGTGGTAGCTTGCCCGGGTTGGCCAGGGAGTGGACGACGCCGAGGGGGATATAGGTGGACTGGTTTTCGGTCAGCAAATATTCCTTGTCGCCATTGGTGATCTGGGCCGTACCAGATACCACGATCCAGTGCTCGGCGCGGTGATGATGCATTTGCAAAGACAGCTTGGCGCCAGGCTTGACAGTGATCCGCTTGACTTGGAAACGGTCACCATTACCGATGGAATCATAGGAACCCCATGGACGGAAGACTTCACGGTGCATGGTGGCCTCGGGACGCTCCCTGGCGACCAGCTGCGCGACCATGGTTTTCGTTTGTTGTGCCTGATCCGCATCCATGACCAGCACGGCATCGGCGGTTTCCACGATCACGGTATTACGCATGCCGATGGTGGTGACCAGGCGGCTTGTACTGTGCACCAGGCAATCGTTGCAATCCTGGATCAGCACATCGCCGTGGGCGCTATTATTATTGGCATCTTTTTCCGCCACGTCGAGTACGGCTTTCCAGGAGCCGATATCATTCCAGCCCGCATCGAGAGCGATGGTAGAGGCATGGCTGGTGCGCTCCATGACGGCGTAGTCGACGGCAATGTCGGGACTGGCAGCGTAGGCATTCTTGTCGAGGCGAATGAAGTCGAGGTCGCTTTTCGCGGCGGTGATGGCAGCGCGGCACGCGGCCAGGACTGCGGGTTGGAACTGTGCCAGCTCTTCCAGATAGCGGCTGGCGCGGAACAGGAACATGCCGCTGTTCCAGAAGTAATCGCCGTTGGCGATATATTGTTCAGCAAGCGCCAGGGCCGGTTTTTCCACGAACTCAAGTACGCGCTGAACCTGCCCGCTTGCGGCGCCTTCGGCGCGAATATAGCCGTACCCTGTTTCTGGCGCCGTTGGCGTGATGCCGAACGTCAGTAAATTACCCGCTTCTGCGGCAGTACGCGCCAGCGCGATGGTGCGATGAAAAGCCGGGGTGTCCAGAATGACGTGGTCCGATGGCAGCACTAGCAGGAGTGGATCTTCACCATTCTCCATCGCATGCAAGGCGGCTGAGGCGATCGCCGGTGCTGTATTGCGGCGCATGGGTTCAAGTAACATGCGGCTATTTCCCAGGCCGATCTCACGCACTTGCTCCGCGACAATGAAACGCGAGGAGTCGTTGCATACCAGCAGTGCTGGCGACACAGTGTCGATGTCAGCCAGGCGCTGCAGTGTTTGTTGCAGCATGCTGCCCTGGGTCGACAAGCGCAGAAACTGCTTTGGGAATGCCTCGCGCGACAGCGGCCATAAACGTGTGCCGGAGCCACCACAAAGAATTACTGGTAGGAGGGGAATAGTCATTTATGCTTCAATTTAAATTTAATATTGGATAGAGCTGAGTAATTCGTTATTCGACATGCATTAATACTTTCCTGGCTTGCCGCGCTCGTATGCCGCGAGGTATGCACTGGGAAAAAAGTCAACATTGCCAATCGGGGCAACATTTTAATGAATTATAGGAATCTGTATATTTTCTATAGACTCTATAGACTCTGACATGCGCGCACTCTGGCGCGTCCTGTATTGTAGTTTGCTACCCCAGTATTCCTGCTTAGCACGCAACGTTTTCAAGCAAAAAAGCAACAAACACGCATATGGCACTGATGCTGAGAATGAGCACGGCTCCTGCGGCGCAGTCCTTGACGATCTTGATGCTGGGATGGAGGGCCGGGTGGAGGTGATCAATCAAATTTTCGAGGGCGGTATTGAAGAGTTCTGCTGCGAGAACCATGCCACAGTTGAGCAATAACAAAGCCCACCAGATTGTGGCTGGCCGGTTCCAGGCCAGTACAATCAATACCATGAGGGCCGCAAGGCATTGCAGCCGGAAGCTTGATTCCTTGCGGAAGGTGGCACTCAAGCCTTGCAGGGCAAATCCCATGCGTTTATGGAAAGGCTGATTTTTCATTAACTATGCATCATTGCTCAGGGAGTTTCATGTTCCTGAAGGCCGGAGTTTTTCTGAAAACAGATGCGTATCGCTCGGACATCGAGAGGGGCAGGCATATGCAAGATTCGCGTTAACTGCACGCGCATTATTGAAGAAAAATAAAAAGCCCGTTTTCAAAAAATGAAAAGGGCTTTTATCGAGGAAGTGGCGCTTCGTATGACAAGGCCAGCTTCTCGTGGGACCAAGCCAGCGTCTCGCGGCTTGACGTCAATCCGCTGGCTTGGTCTTGTCTGTTTCAGCCAAAGGCATCGACAGATTACTTGGCGTGGCTTGGGGTCGTGTGCGCGGTGGTCGAATCCGAGCTTGCTGCACCGGCCACAACGGCAACTGCTGCGCCGATTGCGATCAGGGCGCTCGTGCTCAGGCCAGCAACAGTGCCACCGGCGGCAGCGCCAGCTGCTGGTGCCGCTGCTGGTGGAACAGGCGCACCGCCAACTGGTGCCGTTGTTTGAGCCATGGCTTGCGCGGAAGCGAAGCACAGGATTGCCGAAGCGATCAGAATTTTCTTCATGGGATATCCTTTTAGGTTGAACAGCGGGAATGCTAAACTGTCACGCGATTGTAGCAACATTTCTCCTGCTAGTCTGCGCTACACCGTTCGCGAGGCCAATAATTTCATTTATTTTAGCCGTATACCAAGCTATTCACCGTACCAGGCTAGATGCGTTGTTGTTCTCTATCAACAAAAACACTGACGTGCCGATGCGCCGAATTGGTTTTTCTGTTAATTGTCGTGAGAATTCCTGATGCATGCGAAAGCGCCGCACAAGTTTGCCAAGTCCTCGTTATCCCGCGTAAAATGCAGGCTTCGCGGGTGTAGCTCAATGGTAGAGCAGAAGCTTCCCAAGCTTACGACGAGGGTTCGATTCCCTTCACCCGCTCCAATGAAAAACGGCGAAAAACCTGTTTTCGCCGCTCCACAAGCAGCACTTCGCTCCACAAAGATGGAGTATAAATGGGTTCTATTCAGCTTTGATCTGACTTCCACGACACTGACTTGCTCTTAGTGGCTTGCTTCTTTGGCAGCTGTTTCAGAGATGCCATATGCACTTTTCTTAATGGCCGGTATTGACTTCCTCGAAGTCCCCACCTGTGCCTTACGCTGCGCGATATTCAGTTTAGTCACCACTAGCAGGCATGCCGCAACGGAATACGAACGCCTGGTCATTCATGACTTTTCGTGTGTCGTGAGCTAGCTCTCTTAGTGTTCAGCTTCCAAGGCGCTAATACCTTTGACAAGGCCACGGAGTGTGGAAGCGACGTTTCGTAAGTTGTGCTCATGGTCAATAGCACTGCTAGCTTCTTTGGAGTATTGTGCTCCAGAACAATTGTTTTGCTTGCATAATTCTTGAGCTCGTGAGTATGAGTCTGGATAGAGATCTTTATTTTTCTCTAGAAAAGCGAGTGCAGCCTGGATGAATCCTGCATTTGTAAAGTTATATTCGGATTCAGAAAGCAGTCGCTGAGCAGCTTGTTCAACTTTGTGAATACGTTGATTCGCCTGCCAGTACCATGCGGCGGTCGATGCGACGACGACGATGGCGATACCATATAGAACATGAATCCACCGCTGCCTCCTACTTTGAGACGGAAGGAGCACACCGGCAAGAGAGGCAACTGAGCCGACCGCACCAAGAACTATCCAAAAATCAATCAATTTGCGCCTAAATGGTATGTTGGTATGAATACAAGCAGAAGCGAGCCGGCGTGTATGTTGAGTGTATGGCAAAAATCTAAGTTTGATGCTTAAGAAACGTTGCAACTTATATCAATGATATCGAACTGTGCATGCATACAGTACTAGGTAATTATGGGACACACCATGTTCGAGAATGCTACCAATGTTCTAGTGGGTTGTCGTTACATTAAGTATTTTTAGAGTTTACGCAGTAAATATCATTGTGTCTACTGGGCAAGATTAAATATTTAGTTTGATTCCCCAAATAAATTTTCAATCGTTGCCCGTGCTACTAAGGATCAAATCTATTTCGTTGGGGCCACAATCTTGCCTCGTCGCAGGTAATGCCGCTGGGTTGTCTTCACGCTGTCGTGCCCCAAAAGATCGCTGGCCGCCTGGTCGCCACGATCATCCGAAGTATCGTCGGCCGCCTTCGCGCGTAGATCGTAAAACCAAAATGCCAGGATTTCCTGCGCCAGTTCCGGCACATGTTTTGCCGCCCGCTTTTTTGCTGCGTCAAGGTGCGTGCGAAGCGCTGGCGCGGTCAGGCGCTTGCCGTGGATATTGGTCAGTAGTGCACCTGTCACGATCTTGTGCGTTGCCTTGCGTGCTCGGATACGTTCCATCAGCTTGGCCAGCTCCCCAGTGATGGTGATGCGCAGCGGCTGCTTGGTTTTTTCCTGCGTAATGATCAGGTGCCCATCAATGATGTCCTGTTCAGTCATGCGCAGCGCATCAGCCGGACGTTGACCGGTCAGGTAGGCCAGGTCCATCGCATCCCGTAGCGGCGCGCTGCCGTGCATGCGTACAGCGGAGAACACTGCATCCGTAATTTAGACGGTACGCTTTGCCAATGAATGGCCCTGGATGCCCTCGCAAGGGTTCGGCAGGTTCGTGTATCCCCAGCCACGCGCATGGTTCCACATGGTTGAAAATACCCGTTTGCACCGGTTGGCGGTGGTCGGCTTGTCGGCGTGGTCGTCAAGGAACTGTCGAATGTGCATAGGCTTGATCTGATCCAATGGCGCCCCGGAAAAGGTCGCCAGCAGGTGCTTGATGTCTGACCGGTACATGCGTGCTGAACTGGCTGCGAGTTTTGGAACCGCTTCGACCAAGTAGCGCGTTTCGACATCTGAGAACGTCGCGTTAGCGGTGAGTTCCACTACGATGTTTAGCTCAGCATATTTTTTCAAGGCCAAGATGAAGTCGGGCCCAAACGGGATTTCCTTGCGCGGCTTGTCCTTCGTGTACATGTAGTAATACACCCTGCCGCTGCGCTGGGTGCGCGGGTGCATGTTCGGCGGCATGTTCAAATTACGTGTGTTTCGTCGGCCCATTTTTATTGATCCTTGGCATTACCCATGTTTTCTCTCGTGGCGCTTCTTTGCGCCCCTCAACTGCCGCGACCGTGACAACCGGCCGCCCGATGGCATTTACCCAAAAGGGCAGGCCCATCTTCTGCCGTGCCTCAATTTGCTTGGTTTTCATCTTCCTGCCGGTCAGGGCGCAAATATCGTCCATCGACAGAAAGGTGGCATTCGTCGCGATGTGGTCCGCCATACTGTGTCCCTAACTCAATACGGGCATGATTGCCGCCAGTGGCACGGCCCGAAACATGCCCGCCCACTGGTGATCCAGCTCCACCCAAGCATGCAGCTCCCCATTGCCCACGTCGCGGCGCAGGTCGTTGACGGTGCCGGCCTGGTAGCCCTCGTCGGTATCGAATGTCACGCGGTCGCCCAGGGCGATTTGCCGCGGTGAATCGGTCAGGGTGGTCAGCATTGCGGTGCTCCTTTCAGTTTGGCGGTAACGCCGCACACGCCGTAGCGGTCGATGGCGGCGTCGATCACGTCGCCGCTGGATGCGGCAACCTCAAAAAATTCAAAGCGTTCTGTTTGCGTGCGAACGATCACGGCAAAGGTGCTCATGTGCCGTCCCCTTCAAGGTGCGGGGAGTCAGGAACGATCAGCCGTGGCCACGGGCAGGCGTTGACGGCCGCCCAGGCGGCAATCAGGGCTGTTTTTGCCTCGTCGGGCAGGTTGGGCGCGGGCGCCGCCGGCGGCGTGGCCGGGGCAGGGCGGTCGGGGTGCGTACAGTTATTTACACGAGTCCGAGTCCGAGGAACGGCAACCCCAACAGCCACCCCGCGCCCGCCTGTGGCCTGCACCGGCGTACACGTGTGGCGCACGGACTTGAAGACCACGCCAATGAGGTCGCTGCAGCGCACGCCATAGGGCGTGGTGCGCAGCGTTTCGCCGTAGCGGCCGATGACGGTCTTTTCATCCTTGGCCAGCGTGACGACCAGCTCCTTGCGCGGCACCAGGGCGCCGCCCTGGGCACGCAGGTATTCGGCCCAGCAGGCGCGCTTTTCGCCGTCGATCTTTTGCACGGCGTCCCAGGCACGGCGCATGGCGGCCGGGGCTTCGTTGAGCATGCTTTCCTCGATGCGGCGCAGTTCGCGCCACACGGTGACAGGGGCACCGCCCCATTGCTGGAATTGACGGATGCCCCAGCACGCAGCCCAGGACTCGACGCGCGCCGACGGCGTCAGCTCGACATCGCCTTCGGTGTCGGCCGTGACGACATAACCTTCCTTCGTCTTGTGCTCGGCCACGCCGTCAATGTTCTTGGCGACGTACTTGGCGATGTAGCCGGCGGCGCTGCCCTTGGCCCAGTCGATGCGTTTGACGTCCAGGCGGCGCGCGAAGGCGCCCGGTTCACCACGGTCCACGCGCCAGGCGTAGCGTTTCATGATGCGGATGGCGCGGCCCGCCACGTCCTGCAGGTGCGCCGTCTTGTCTTTCGCGGTCGGGCGCACGAACAGCAGCAGATGCCAATGCGGGCAGCCGTCGTGATGTGGTTCGGCGATGCGAAAGCCATACAGGCCGATGCCACGGCGCGCCAGCGCGGAGCGGCACAGCGATGTTATCTTGCCCAGGTAGGCATTCGCCTCGCGCGGCGTCGAGCCGTCGAACTTGTCGTTGGGCTTGCCGCTGTGTTGCATGGCGTGGAAGCGCGATGGGCACGTCCAAGTGATGAAAATGCCCTGGTCGCCGCACTCGCGGGCAATCTGTTCGAAGCCGTTGATGCGCAACATCAGTTCGCCGCGCCGGATGGCTTTATTCGCCGTCGTTTTCTCTGCCAGCTCGGCGATGCTGAATTGCTGGCCGTTCTCGTTCTGCACGAGGGTGGCGGCCAGCGCTGCCGCGTTGCGGCGGTTCTGCGCCAGGCGCGACAGCACGGCATCATTGCTGGCGTAAGGTTCGCCGCGATAGTTCACGTAGCCCAGGCGGATATTTCCGGCTTCAAAGGCGCGCTTGACGCGCTTGCGCAGTTGGCGGCGCCACCAGCGGGCGTCCACCAGGCGGGCGATGGTGTCGGCCAGTGCGTCGAACTCGGGCACCTCGATGCCATACGAGGTGCATTCGTCCGCCATGATCTGCAGGGCGTGCCTGTCCGACGTGGCCGACCAGAGAGCTTTGACTACAACAGCCGCCGCACGCTCAGCGGTGGCCACGATGTCGGCATCGCTTTGCGACAGGTCGACGCCGGCCGGCACGTACTGTTCGGCGAATTCGCGCACAAAGCCGGTGGCGATGGATTCATAGACTTTGTACCAGGACGACCAAGCCATCTTGGCCAGGGCGGCCGTGATGACGCGGTTGCGCCATTTGTATGGAATGCGGGTCAGCTCGGGCGCGAACTGGGCGGATCGCAAAAAGGCTTCGTGACGCTGTGGGGCAGGCAGCAGGATTTGTTTAGATTGCATTTAACAGTCTTTCGTACACACGGATGGCGGCGGAGGTGGCGGCGCGCAGCGCGATGCGCTCTTCCTCGGTAAATGAATGGATGGGCGACTCCCAGCGGTCGGCGTCTATGCCGGCGGCGATCAACACGGAGCGGCGCGCGCCACGCGGCGACAATCCCCAGGCCTGGGCCATGAAGGGGGCCAGGTTGCGCGGCTTGATGCTGCGTAGCTGGGCCTTGGCTTCGGCGATGGCGGCCAGCGCGTGCCCGGCGCCTGGTGGCGTCGGCATATCCTTGTCGCGCGCGGCCAGGATTTCGGCGGCAGGCTGGAAGGACAGGTGATTGTCGATAAGGGACGCCGGCATGGTTCAGTCCTTGATGAAGCCAATGGCCCGCAGCACGTCAGGGGTAATGACGATCAGGAGCGACAGCAGCCAGATGCCGGAGGTTTTGGCCACGCGCTGCATCAGCGTGCCCCTGCCTTGAGAAAATGTTCTGCCCAGTACTGGAGCGTGTGCGATGTGCCGCAGCAGTGCCGGGAACCCGCTTCAGTGGCGAAAATGTAGTTCACCTCGATGGGCAGCTTGCCGACCAGGGCGCGCTGCTTGGCTGGCGTGAAAAAGCCGTCACGCTCCAGCGCCTGCGCATGGCTGACGATGAAGGTCAGATTGGCAGCGCCGTAGGCGTGATAGGTCTTGGCAATCTCGTGGATGTGGGCGGTCAGCGCCGCGATGCCGATGCCCGCACTGGCCTGCAGCAGAAAACACGTTGGCGCCACGGGGACAATACAATTTTGCAAGGTCGGGCGGATCGTGCTCGATGCCATGGATTGGTCGGCATGACGGGTGGCGTGCAGCGTGTTTTCCATCGGTTTTCCTTATTTCAGGTTGAACGAATCCCGCACGCTCAAAAGGGAGCGCAGCAGGGCACAGCAAAAGAGGGGAGTTACGGCGGCCGGGTTACGGCGGCGCGAGGATCGGGACAGTCATCAGCAGCCCGCAGTCAGGTCCAGGGCCAGTTGGCTGGTGGCCGCCGCGCGCGCATGCTGGGACATCGGGATGCGGATATCCGGCTTGGGCATGGCGGACAGCGAGAGGGTGCGCAGTACTTCCAGGCCTGCCACGAAGGAGTGCCCGCATTCGGGGTTCTGGCACATGTAGGTGATTTCCTTGAACATGGCGGACATCGTGCGGCTTTTGACAGCGCGGACGGTGTTTTCGCAATGCGGGCAGGGCAGGCCGATGACTCTCATTTCAGCTTTCTTTCCACTTGGTACAGGGCGCGACCGCGACCCGTCATGTTTTTTGACTGCTTGCGTAAGCGCGACTTGACGAGCCATTCAGCCGCTTGCTCGATATTTTCTAGTCCTTGCCGTTGACGCACGACTTGTCGCATACTTTTAAGAAATGAATACCTTGCTCGACTCGAGCCAGATTGCGCGTGTGGTTCACTTGAGTGTTCTTCGCTTCGGTTCCGCGCAACTGGGTGAGTAGTTCGGTGGTGACGATGTTCTGGCCGCGCCAGGTAATTGCTTGGATCGCAGCTACACTTGCGTCATTCAACGCATGTAATTCCGCGCTGGAAGGGAATTTTCTCATGCCGCACGCGTGTCGGCGGCGGCATCTGTTACGGAAATCCCCGCATCGATGAGCGCCAACAGTTCGGCGTTCATGCTGCGACGATTCTTCTCTGCGCGTGACTTGATGGCTTCGCGCTGATTCCCGTCAAACCTGATTATAAATTTGTCCATCTTGGCTTCCTTGGTGTCGGTGCTCATGTTACATTCTTTTTTATGGCTTAGAGCCATATTTCAAATATATGGCATTGAGCCACTATAGGCAGGAGTTATTTATGGCTAAGTGCCAGTATTGCAAAATGGCTCAATGCCAGTATCCTTTGCTGTATGAAAAGTCTCACACCTCCACTAAGAACAACTCCGCCGCCAAAAACTCCACGGGCCGCAGCGTCGGCTCGCACTGCGCAGGATTCCGACAAGTACATCGTTCGCTTTCCCGATGGTATGCGGGATAGAATCGCTGCTGTTGCAAAGGCAAATAACCGTTCGATGAACGCGGAGATAGTGAAGTGTTTGGAGTGGGCTCTTAACGTAGTGGGAGAGCCCACCAGCCAACCCAACATTCCAAATGTAACGGGGGATATTCCGTTTACCTTGGCACAAGATATTGCTCGGCTGGCCATTGATGCCGAGGTTTCTTTCGACGAGATGGTCGCGCGAACCTTTGTCGCAGGTTTGCATAAGGACGCACCGCAGGTTTTGTATATCCCGATTTTGCCAGGCGTCACAGCATCCGAAATTAAATCTGTGCTCCGGGAGGCACTGGATTTTGTCCGTCCCGATGCAACGATAATGACCGAGCTTACTACGCGTTGGTCTGGGGTGTTGGTACCTTCCAAAGTTAAACCATCCGACATCCCAATTAAACGGGCTCGACGCACAACACCTACGTGAAAGTAGAACTTAATCATATCCACCTTACAAGTCCTAGGTTGCACTGGCCCATTTGATGTTTGCGCGTCGAGAGGTTTTTTTGTACTGTCGGCTTTAGATCTGCGCGGCCATTTCCAGCATTCGGCAAGCTACCTATGGCATCAATGCCCAGCTAATTTATTCTTCAGAAATTTCTTACTGGCGATGAAGCACAGCACCTCAACAACGAGAGTAATGGGAATCGCCGCCAAGTTGGGAGAAAGTCACACTTATCGCCCCTAGTCAGCAGATCGAGAAATTGCGCGCTTATATTGTCGATAGGGATACCAGCAATATGAGGGATTCGGAAAAAATATATAGGACGCGCAGCAACTACCCACCGCCGTTTTTAGCGAGCTCATCTAGCACAAGGAAACACTCTGCCACCGCGAGGCCTTCAAAGTTGAGGTACCGCTGGGGAAGATTCCTTGTTTTTTACCCTAGGAATTACTGATAAATAAACAAAAATCGCATTCGCCATTCGTAATGCAAAGCTGCTTTGTTAACTGTCAAAAGGTGCGACAATGTCGGATAGTCCCAAGTGTGAAGGTTAGGGCCAAGTCCAGATTCCCAGATGGTCGAATAAAATGGGTCAATCAATTTGTGCAGTTTCCCTTACGGCAGTTACACTGCCGATCTATGTAAGAAGTGGTCGCGTCGAGTTAGCTTTTTCTTGGCGGTGTGTTCGAAGCCGGAAAACACTTTTTTTGAATGACAGATGGTGGAAAGTGAGAATTCCGTTGTTGTCTCAAGTTGGCCTGCGCATCCCTTGCTTAATCAGTGCGCTCCTATCGAACCTCGTAGGCATGCCGCCCATCTGTGAAGAACGCAGGATCAGATTACCGCTTGACCAGTTGATGCATGAACTTCGTTAAGAAAGCGAATTGATCGGCACTTTTTTAGGTGCCACGTCATTAAATTTTTAAAGATTCAATGTATCCTTTAAAACAATTACAGCCATTCCATTTCTCAGTACGCCACAACTGGCCATGGTTGGCGGTCGGCTTCTTGCTATGCGGCGCGGCGTGGCTGGGTTCATATGAATTGCCGGTGCAGCGCGCCGAGAACGCAGCGGCAGCGACCAGAATACGCGTGCTGGAAGCCCAGTTTCGCGCGCAAGCGGCTGATCCTGTTACTGCGCAACAAAACCTGGCAGCACAACTGGCCGGCTTCGACAGCCTGTCGTTGGTGACGGCGGACTTGCAGTCGCTGGCTACGCAAAACGGTTTGCTGATGTCGGATGCGAGCTTCAAGCCGACCGACAATCTAGCCGCCGCTGGGATCGGGCGCATCGAGGTCAATGCACGTATCAAGGGTGCTTATTTACCATTGAAGAGAACCCTGACCGCGATGTTGGCCACTCATGGTGGACTGGCGCTGGACTCGCTTTCGCTGCGTCGGGCGCGCGCCAGCGATGTCGCGATGGAAATTGATGTGCATTTCACTTACTTTTACCGGAAGCCAAGCTGATGGCAATATCGATGCCGGCCTTGCCCTCCCGCCGGCAAGGCCTGTGGCTGGCAGCGCTACTCACCGTAGCCTTGTGCGGCTGGACCGCCTGGCGTGAGCAGGATAGCCAGCCCTGGTCCACTGAAGATGCAATACCGCGCCGGCACGCAGACACGACCGTTTCGCCGGAGCAGGTAATCGGCACTAGCGAGGCCGGTGGCTTACTGGATCGCGATCCCTTGGTGGGATCAGAAACAGACCTGTTCCGTTCCATCAGTTTCCAGTCGTCTGCACCGCGCGCCTTGGCGCCGCCACCACCGCCACCGCCGCAAAAGCCGAGTGCACCGACCTTTCCCTATCAGTACTTCGGGCGCATGGTCGACGTCGATGGCCGGACGATCACCTATTTAGCGCGTGGAGACACACTTATTCCTATCCATGCGCGCCAGTTGTTAGATAATACATTCCGCATCGATGCCGTGACAGAAACGCAGATTGTGGTGACGTATGTGCCGCTGGAAGAAAAAATAGTGATCGCCGTGCAGACCGGAAATTGATTGGCTGGCTCCGGCGGGGCGTTCATGCAAAACAGGGAGTAGGGCATTGCGTTACAAGGGACATTATTTCGGTTGGGCCGGCGCGGTGTGCTGCACCGTTTTGCTGGCGGGATGTGGTACGCAATACATACGCGACGGTGCGCAGCGCCAGATTGGTGCAGGCAAGTACGAAGAAGCGCTGCAGGCTTATGATACCGCCTTGCAGAATGATCCGGAAAGCGTGATTCTGCGTACCGGGCAGCTCTCCGCGCGCGACACTATCCTGGCGCGCCTGATGACGGCGGCGACGGCGGCGCGTTCGCGCGGAAATGAGGCGCAGGCCCAGGCGATCCTGCAACGCGCGTTGGCGATACAGCCCAATGAAGACAGGGCCAAGGCCATGATGCTGGAAATCGAGCGCGATGCACGGTTAAAAACTGCCGTCGCCAGCGCCCGCGAGCTGATTGAAAAAGGCATGCGCGAGCGCGCCATGCTGGTGATCGAGGCGGCGCTGAAAGACACGCCCAGGAGTGCTGAACTGCTCGGGTTGCAGCGGCAGCTGGAACTGGCCAGCAAACAGTCCGAGCTAAGCGTTGCGCGGTTGGCTGAGACGCGGCCCATTTCGCTCGACTTCCGCGATGCCAATCTGCGCATGGTGCTCGAAGCCCTGACGCGCAACAGCGGCATCAATTTTGTGCTCGACAAGGACGTGCACCAGGATTTGCGCACGACCATTTTTCTGCGGCAAACACGGCTCGACGATGCGCTTGAGCTGTTGACCTCGACGAGCCAGCTGACCTTCAAGGTGCTCGATGCGTCCACTGTGCTGATTTATCCGAAGACGCCGGAAAAGGCCAAGGAATACCAGGATCTGGTGATCCGCGCCTTCTATCTTTCCAGCGCGGACGTCAAGCAGACCGCCTTGTTGCTGAAGACCATGCTGAAGATACGCGAGCCTTTCATCGATGAAAAGCTGAACCTGATCATGGTGCGCGAAACGCCGGAAACGATACGCCTTGCAGAACGCCTGATCGCGTTGCACGATTTGTCCGAGCCGGAAGTCATGATGGAGGTCGAGGTACTGGAAATAAAACGCTCTAGCCTGACTGAACTGGGCATCAAATATCCGGACGGCTTCAACCTCACGCCACTCGCGCCCGCCGGCTCGGACGGTTTCACGCTGGGTAATCTGAAAAGCCTGAATCGCGATTCCATTGGCATCAATTTGCCCGATGTGCGCATCAATCTGCACCGCGACGTGGGCGACGTGAATATACTGGCCAACCCCAAGATCCGCGCACGCAATCGCGAAAAAGCCAAGATCCTGATCGGCGACAAGCTGCCCGTGGTCACTACCACTGGCAGCTCCAACAATAACAGCTTCATTTCCGAATCGGTGCAATACGTCGATGTCGGCCTGAAGCTTGACGTCGAGCCGAATATCTACCTGGATGATGAGGTGGCCATCAAGGTGGGCCTGGAAGTCAGTTCGCTGGTGCGCGAGATCAAGACGGCCGCCGGTTCTCTGGTGTACCAGATCGGCACGCGCACCGCCAGCACGGTTCTGCGGTTGCGCGATGGAGAAACACAACTACTGGCGGGCTTGATCAGCAACGAAGAGCGCATGAGCGCCAACCGCGTGCCCGGCATCGGAGATTTGCCTTTGGTAGGCCGGCTGTTCTCTTCGCAGCGTGACGATGGCCAGCGCACGGAGATCGTACTGTCGATCACGCCGCGTATCGTGCGCAATATCCGCAGACCGGACCTGAACCAGGCGGAGTTCTGGTCGGGGACCGAAAACGATGTGCGCAGCCGGCCTTTGACCCTGCCAGCTGTGGAGAAGCCAGGCGCGGCCAAGAGTGCGCCATCGTTTCCCGGCTTGCCAGGCGCAGTGCCGATGCCCATGGGCTCGGGGGCGCCGCAGGGCGTAGCGCCGATGGTGGCGCCACTGCTCAATGGCGCGGCGACAGTGGCAGTCGCAGTCGCGCCGCAGGTGGCCGTGTCCCTAGCAGGGCCGCAAGAGGTCAAGGCTGGCGAAACCTTTATCGTGCATGTCAATGTGAAGGCTGCCACAGCCTTGCGTGGCATGCCGCTGAAGCTGCAATTTTCGCAGCAGAACCTGCAAGTGGTTGACGCGGATGAAGGCGCCTTTTTTACCCGGGATGGCGCCACGGCAAGCGCGAGCAAGGCGATGGAGCAAGCCAAGGGGCTGGCATCAATGGCAATCCTACGCACCGGCGCGGCAGGTGTGAAAGGGGAGGGCACGATGATGAGCTTCAAGTTCAAGGCGCTTGTTGCGGGCCCCGCCGAGATTCGCGTGTTATCTGCCAAATCGATTTCCTCGACGCCGATCGACGCCGAAGCATTGCCGGCGCCGCTGCGCGTGATGGTCAAGTGAGTGCGTGCCATGTTTAAACCGCGCAAGTCCGGCCATGTCCGGCATGCCGGCTATACCACCGTCGAACTGCTGGTGGTGATGGCCGTCCTGGGTATCCTGGCCACAGCCGCCATGCCCTTGGTCGAGCTGACGGCGACGCGCAACAAGGAACGCGAGCTGAAGCAGTCCTTGTGGGAAATCCGCCGCGCTATCGATGGCTACAAACAGGCCTATGATGCCGGGCGCATCGGCAAGGGGGAGCAGGGCAGCGGGTATCCTCCGTCGCTGGCGGTGCTGGTGCAGGGCGTGCCTGACCTGGCGGCCGGCGGCCAGACTATGTATCTATTGCGGCGCATTCCGAAAGACCCGTTCGCGCCCGCTGATGTAAATGCGGAAGTGTCGTGGGGCTTGCGCAGCTATTTATCTCCGCCGGAAGAGCCGAAGGAGGGCGCAGACGTGTTCGATGTCTATTCCACCTCGGACAAGGTCGGCATGAACGGCATCGCATACCGGCTATGGTGACTCGTCCCACATATCGCGGCTTTACGCTGATCGAGCTTCTGGTGGTGATGGCGCTGATCGGCATGCTGCTGTCGTTATCGGTGCCGCGCTATTTCGGTAATGTCGACAAGGCCAAGGAATCTGTGCTGCGGCAAAACCTGGCACAGACGCGCGATGCGATCGACAAGTATTTTGGTGATAATGGCCGCTATCCCGATTCGCTCGACGAAATCGTCGCGCGCCGCTACCTGCGCAAGATGCCTGTCGACCCGATTACCGACCGCAGCGACAACTGGGTCATCGTCGCGCCGGAAAAAAGGGACATGGGCGCCGTGTTCGACGTCAGGAGCGCTGCGACGGGCCGCGCACGCGACGGGAGCGAGTATGCCTCGTGGTAACGCTGTTACGGCCCAGCATGGTTTTACCTATGTCGCCATGCTATTCGCGCTGGCGATGTTCGGTATTGGCCTGGCCGCCGTCGGCGAAGCGTGGAGTAACGCGACACAGCGTGAACGGGAGGAAGAGTTGATCCAGATCGGACAGGCATATGTGCGGGCGATTGGTACCTATTACGCGCAGGCACCCGGTACGGCGAAAGCATACCCGCCTGCGCTGCAGGACCTGGTCGAGGATAGACGTTTTGTTGGCGTGCGGCGCCACTTGCGCAAGATTTACCTCGATCCGGTGGGCAAGGGAGCGGAATGGGGACTCGTCAAAGCGGCCGATGGCGGTATCGCCGGCGTGTACAGCCTCAGCGACAAAGCTACCTTGCGGCGCCAGCCTTTGCTCCTGTCGGGTGCCGCGCCACTGATGGGTGAGCGTTACACCGACTGGAAGTTTATGTATGTGGCAGTGCCATGAGGCGTGCCCCGCATACGGTAGCTGCCCGTCAAAACGGATTGGATCTTCATGCAATTTAAGATACGCACATTTCATGCCGCCAGCGGCGCCATTACCGAACGCACGGTGGATGGCGAGGATGCAGCTGGAGTGACGCGCATGGTGGAGCAGCAGGGCCACACAGTATTGTCGGTCGCGGCGCAGGGCCGGCGCACCCGCACGCGCGGGGTTTCCGGCATCAGGGGCTTTAACTTGGTGCTGTTTTGCGATGAGCTGCGTACCCTGCTGTCATCCGGCATGTCGCTGGTGGAAGCGATTGACACCTTGTGCACCAAGGACAACGATGATGCCAAGCGCACCGTACTGCTGGAAATCAGGCAATTGCTTTTGGAGGGAAAACCGCTGTCATCGGCGCTGGAATTGAACCGTATCGGCTTTCCTCCGCTATTGATCGCCTCCATCCGCGCCAGCGAGCGCACCAGCCGGCTCGACGAGGCGCTGGAAGAATATGTAGCGTATGAAAAAGTGGGCCAGGAACTGGGCCGTAAGGTGGTTAGTGCGGCGATCTATCCCAGCCTGGTTGTCGTCTTTGGGATGCTGGTGTGCCTGTTCATGATTTCTTATGTCGTGCCCCGCTTCGCCAAAGTCTATGACGATTTTTCGCAAAAACTGAGTTTTTCCACGGTAATCCTGATGAAGGTGGGGCAGGTCTCCAGCGATTATCTCGGCCTGATACTGGCGGGCATAACTGGACTGGTCGTGCTGGCGGTAGTCGGCCACCGCAATGGCAAGCTAAAGATTCTTCTACTTCGCGCGCTGGGACGTTTCAAGTTCGTCCAGCATTATCTGCGCCTCTACCAGCTTGCGCGCATCTATCAAACCATGTCGATGCTGCTCAAGGGCGGCTATACGCTGAGTGACGCAATACCTCTGGCGCAAAACCTGGCCTTTGAGAAGAAACTCCAGGACCAGATACTGCGCGCGCGTGGTCTGATCCAGGAGGGCAAGCGCCTGTCCACGGCCTTCGCCGAGAACGGCTTGACGGACAGCGTCACCGAACGCCTGTTGCAGGTCGGCGAAAGGTCAGGCAATCTGGCGCGCATCATGGACATCATCGCGCAGACGTACCGCCAAGAATTCACCGTATTTATCGACCGTGCCACCCGAGTTGCTGAACCGATCTTGCTGATGGCGGTTGGCATCATGATCGGTGCGATTATTATTTTGATGTACATGCCGGTATTCGACCTGGCTGGAGGAATTTGATACATGAGTCGTGTCCCCACCTTAGCCGCCATGCCGCCGTTGAGTACCTTACTGGCGCAAGCGCGGGCGCGCGCGCGCGACAGTGGCCAGGCGCTAGCGGTTGAACTGGCGGCACTGGCCGGCTGCGAAGTGGCCGACCTCGCTGCGGCAGCCCCTGTCCACCTGGATATGGCATATTACCCACAGGCCGCCATGCTGGCCTGCACTCCTGAGTTCTCGCTGCTGAGCTTTACTGACTGCGTCAAACGCGTGATCTATCCGTTGCGGCTGCTGGGCGGCGATAGTTTCGTAGTGACCGATCCATGGGACGACCACGCTTTGCAATGGCTGGCCAACAAAGTGGGCGGCTACCCGGCGCTGGCATGGGGCGACAAGGCGGATATCTTGGCAGCGCTGGACCAGGCGCAGCACCGTATCAAAGCATCGAGCAGCCTGTCGGCCGGTGCTCCGGAACAGCGTAGCAGCGTTGGCGATGGCGCAGGCAATGTGATTTCGATCGAAACCATCGAACGCAGCACCAGTCCCATCGTGCGCTTTGTCGATGCGGCCATTTATGATGCCTGGAAAGCTGGTGCCAGCGACATCCATTTTGAATGTGACCGCAATGGCGTGAAGGTCAAGCTGCGCCTCGATGGCGTGCTCGTTCCGGCGTCCGAGCTGCCGGACCGCGTGCGCGCCGAGGAAGTCATCTCGCGCATCAAGGTACTGGCACAGCTCGATATCGCGGAGCGCCGCGTACCGCAGGATGGCCGCTTCCGCATCGAGCTGGGCTCGCGCGAACTGGACTTCAGGGTTTCCATCATGCCCAGCATTTTTGGCGAAGATGCCGTGGTACGACTACTCGACAAGACGCAGTTACATGGCGATGCTCATGCCATTTCGCTGGCCAGCCTGGGGCTTGATGCAGATGCCATCGAGCGCATCCGCCGCCTGGCAAAGAAGCCGCATGGCATGCTGCTGGTCACCGGTCCGACAGGCAGTGGCAAGACCACGACGTTGTATGCGGCGCTGACGGAGATCCAGACTGGCCAGGAAAAGATCATTACCATCGAAGACCCTGTGGAGTATGAATTGCCGGGTGTACTGCAGATTCCCGTGAACGAAAAAAAGGGACTGACCTTTTCCCAAGGCCTGCGCTCCATCTTGCGCCATGATCCGGACAAGATATTAGTAGGCGAGATCCGCGATGCGGAAACCGCCGAAATCGCCGTACAGGCCGCATTAACGGGCCATCTGGTGTTTACCACCGTGCATGCCAACAGCGTGTTCGACGTAATCAGCCGGTTTGCCCACATGGACATCGATTTATACAGTCTCATGTCGGCATTGAACGGCGTGGTGGCTCAGCGCCTGATCCGCTCGAACTGCCCTATCTGCAACGTGCCGGAGGCGGCAAGCCTGGAAATTATCGAACGGCTGAAAGTGACGAACATGGATATTAGCAAGCTGACGCTGAAAAGGGGCCGCGGCTGCGAACATTGTCGCAATACAGGCTACAAAGGCCGGCATGCGTTAGCCGAAGTGCTACCATTCGACGATACCCTGCGCACCATGATACTGAACCGTGCAAATGTCACCGAGATCAAGCGCTATGCGCTGGAGCTTGGCGTACGCCCGCTGAATGTGCGTGCGCTGGACCTGGTGGCCAGCGGTGCCACCACGATGGACGAAATTGACCGGGTGGTAGCGCATGATTGACGCATACCATATTTATCTCAACGGTAGCGAGGTAATGCTGCGTCGCCAAACTGGATGGGGACGATGGTACCGCGTCGAAGATATTACACGCTGGCAGTGGGATGCAGGTACGCCGGCTAGCCTGAATTTTGATGCGATAGAACTGCGCAAGCGCCGATATGCCACGCTTGCCGTGCATGTCGGTTCAGCACTTGGCAAGTTCATGATATTTCAACTGCCGCCCGGGCTGCAGGGTGAGCAAGAGGAGCGCGCGGCCGCAGAAGCGCAGATGCAGTATCAATTGGGCTTGAATCCTGGACAGTGGGAGTTCACCTTAGACCATCTTCCAGCACGGGGAAAGGTCGTAGCCTGTGCTCTGCGTGCCGATATTGTTGCGCGGCTACGTCAGGTGGCGCGCGAGCACGGGTTGCGGCTCCTGTCTGTTCGGCCCTACGTGGCCGGCGTATGGAATGCGATGCAATTACGGTGTGGGCCGGCGACCCTGAATGACGGCAGGGCGATGATGATGGTAGAGCGCGACGCTTTCACGATTGTGATTGAAAAGGAAGGCAAGATGGACGCGATGAGCGCCATGACACATCGCCGCGAGGCCGAAGTGATCAACCGTGAGATCCGGCGCATGGCGTATTCCCTCGGTGAGGATGCGCAGCGTCATGCGTACCTAATGGTGGCAGGCGAGCTCCTGCCGCTAGCGCAGTTGCATGTTGACAAAGTGGTACGGCATGAGAACCTTCTGCAACCAATCCTCTATGCGGATTTCCGTGACCTGCTGTTCCATCCGCCCGCGCAGGGGATTCCATGATGCTGCAACTCGAATTCATCCGGCGCCGTCCCATTCCATGGATGGGACTGTTTTGCATGGTTTGTACGCTAATCTGGGGGGCAGTGCTGCTGGCCGAGTCGATCGCCTTGCGGGAAGTGGCCAAACGCGATGCGCAACGCGCCGGGCAGCTGGAGCTAGTGCTACAAGAACGGCGCCGGGCCGCACAGCAGCAGCAAGCTAAAAGCGACCCGGAAACACAACGGCGCCAAAAAGAGCAGGAAAAGATCGTCGCGGCCTTGCGCTATCCATGGACACGCGTGTTGTCTACCATAGAGCAGGCTGACTCAAACGACGTAGCCATGTTAACGCTCTCGCATGAACAGGTGACAGGGCAGACTCAGATTACGCTTGAGGCACTCAATGCTCACGGCCTGGTGCATTTTGTCGACGCGCTCAATGAAAGCGGCGAAAGCGACCGTGATAGTAGTGGCGATGCCGGCTCGCGCGCGCAGTGGTATATGACGATCTATCAAATCCAGCCACAAAACAATCCTCAAACGATTAAGGCGACGGTGCTGAATAAGTAAGGCTATCTCATTATCCATCTGCTTGGCACCGCGTGGCTGGCGAGCAATCGGCGCTAACGCCGTATTTGGCATAGTAAAAATTCCTGAGCTATTTTGAAACCTGCTGCAATTTAGTGAAATTATCGGCAATCCTATGTAACTATCTGGAATTCGGCGAAACTCTTTACAACGGTAATCCCAACGCTCCACGGCGAAAAACATATGTATAAGTTACAACGAAATAGTATCAACGTCTTCGCCATCAACCCAGCGAGAGCATGTCCCAGCGCCGGTAACATTAATACTTTGTCCCGTCGCTTTGGCCATCAAAAGCATAGCCAGAAGCCTTTTCCCAGCATTTGAGTTCTCATCCTTGACGATCCAGTAAGGTGAGGTGGCACAGGACGCCTTATCTGAGGCAGGCCCACTCAAATAGAAGAAAAGCAGGCCATCGCTGGTACGGTTAACTAATCCTGTGATTGTCCCTGATTGCGTACCGGCATGCGCCGGAGCCATTAAAGCAGAGCATATAAGAAAAGGAAATATTCGAGAAACTGCGAACATAGTATCAAGTCCTGCAAATTGAAAAGTTAATAAATAATTAAATATACATGGGTGCTGCATATAAAACATCAATCCAACAAAAGAGGGAGGATTTCAGAAGCATCTGCATCGTTACTAATCTTGATATTAAAAGTGATGGACATGTTTTCTGTAAAAAAATCTCCGCCACGTCTGGCCATATAATTATACATAGTCGCTACATTTTTTGCTGTCAACTGGATGTTTACAACCAAATTTTTACAATTTAATTAATTGACGCCGCTAACTGTAATGCGAGGACACCATCGTCAACGGCACACTGATCGCTGCGACGCCGTCGCCCAAAAACCTGTGTCGTCATCTAAAAACGCGTTATCGCGGTCTGACCAAGATTACTGCAAAGGTCTTTACACTGTTCGCCTTTGCCAATCTGCTGCTGGCCGGTAGGCTTTTTACGATCACAGAATCCCGTCGTTCGTCCTGATTACAGAAAGACGCGAACATCGCATTGAATGGAGCGCCAATTGGGCTTAAGCGAATGGTCTGTCGACTATTTGGCGCGCCAAACTAGCTAAGAAAGCGAATTGATCAGCACTTCCTTAGCGCGCCAACCATACGCCACGGATCTCCTGCACCCCGTTACAATCAGCATTGTCAGGTGTATAGCGAACGACCACATCCTTTTGTGTGGCGACCGCCATCATGAAAAGAGCGTAAATGGGTTTGAAATCCGCGTTTTTTTGCGCTATGGTTCCCTGGCCCCCTCCTTGAAAACTTACCCATAACAGTCCATCGCCAACATACATGGTTTTCGGAGACAGATTGCACTCAGTGACCGCAGCTGCCGAGAGGGGGGGCGAGTGTTAGCGCTATACCTGCGGCAATAGCATAAGTCAACTTATAAATTACTCTTTTCGCGCCTATTATGCTCTTTTTATTTTTCATCGATGATTGTTGTCTTGTCTATGTGAGTGTGGATGGTACAAAATTATATGTTTTAAAAAGACGACTTCCATTTTTTCATTTCTCATCTTTTTGAAAAACCATATCAAACTTCAAGTCTTTTGTCATCTTTTTTCTGTTAAAGTTGAATAAGCTGTGACGCAGGAATTGATGCAATGAAACTACCAGGCTTGTGTGAGGCTAGGCAATAGGCTTTGCAGAAGGCGTGCCCGCGTGCTATCGAACATTTGTTGACGCTTCTAGGAAGCGCGCGGTCGAACTGGATGACACGTATCTAAACAGCTAATCAGGCCTGTTAGGCGCCCCCTCTCAGAATACTTTCATAAATAAATTTCCGATTTTGAAATATCCCCTGTGAATTGATATAAAATAATTTATCAATTCACGTTATGCATCGCGTGGCGTGCCGCATTCCCATTTCTTTCAACAAATATTTACTGCATTCATGTGCATCAGGAGAATCGTTTCGTGTTTTTAGTTAAGAATATGGCAACATCCTTGATGCACCTCTATATCGCGCTGTTCCTGATGTTGGCCGTGCCCTCCTTGCATGCTGTTCCTTTCGACCCGGAGCCCAAGGACGGGGCGCAGTTCATTTGGCAGAGCGTACCGCTGTCGATGGTCAGCGGGCAGAGCTATCCTGTTTCGATTAGGATGCGCAACGCGGGACAGACCACTTGGAACAATATTTATCGGATCGTTTCCGTCAATCCCGCAGAGAATGTAACCTGGGGAATGCATGCGGTCGATGTTAATGCGGACGTTGCGCCAAGAGCCGAACACACTTTCACCTTTAATATCATTGCCCCCCAGATTCCAGGCGCCTATAATTTTCAATGGCAAATGCAGGGAGATCAGTCCTTTGGCGGGCCATCGACCAATCTAGTGATCAACGTTACGCAAAATCCGAATCCTGCAACGCCGTCCAGTGCGACCCAAGCGGCTTTACTCCAGGCCATTATCGATCTGATACTCAGCGATGACACCCCGGTAGAGCCGCCGCCCGAGCCGCCGCCCTTGCCACCGAATCCCGACGGCTCGCCCGTCTGGATCGGCCATCTGGCGCAACTCAAGAATGCCGATGTCGGCACCCTGCCGGGTAGCATGGGCGTAGGCAATGGTGGAGCCACTTATAGCCTGCCGATCGCGTTGCCGCCAGGGGTGGCAGGAGTGCAACCGAGCTTGAGCCTCAATTACAGCAGCACCGACACCGGTGGCGTGGCGGGCCTGGGCTGGAGCGTGGCGGGCGTGTCGAGCATTGACCGCTGCGGCCGTAACTTTGCCATCAATAACACCACCGACGCGGCGCGCTTCGTGCCGGCCGACCGTTTGTGCCTGGATGGCCAGCAACTGATCCTCATTAACGGCAACCATGATAACGACGGCGACTATTGGCGCGACGGGGCCGAGTACCGTACCGAGATCGACAATTTCAGCCGCATCCGCGCGACGCTCGCGAATGGTCATCGCAGCTTTACGGTGGAGAACAAAACCGGCCAGACATTGACCTACGGTGACCGCACCGATACCTATTTGCTGGGCCAAGGTCGCTCTGATGGGCTAGCGCACCGCTGGTGGCTATCGAGCAGCACGGACCGCTCGGGTAATACCGTTGGCTATTGGTATAACCTGGATGCGGCAAGCGGCGAAAGCCGGCTGGCCCAGATCCGCTGGGGCGGCAACACGCGTTCCGGCCAAGCGATGTTCGTCAAGGCTGAACTACAGTACGAAGCCCGGCCCGATGCGCAGGTGGCCTATGTGTACGGCAGTCATTTCGACGCACGCCTGCGCCTGAAGAGCATCGTGACCAGCACCGATACACAAGCAGACGGTAGCGGCGGCACGCCGGCGCTGCGGTATAACCTTGCGTATGAACTGAGTGCCAGCAGCGGGCGCAGCCTGCTCAAAACGGTACAGGCATGCGATGCCAGCGGCGTATGCTTGCCGGCGACGACGTTTGACTGGGGCAAGAAAAATCCGAATGCGCCGGCGCAATTTTCCACTCTGGGGGGCACACGCCAAGGCCCGAATCTGGCTGCGCTGAAAACCGAGGCTATTTGGTACACGCGCGATGCGCAAAAGATGATCGCTATTGCCGATGTTAATGGTGACGGCAAAAGCGACATGATCGAGCGTTACCGTACCGCGCAAAACGGCTATCAGCAGAGGCTGTACCTGTCCAATGCGGACGGCAAGGGATGGACTGTCTCGAACCCGATGGCAACTATTTCCGGCCATATCATGGAAGTGGGTGATTTCGATGGCGATGGCCAAATCGATTTGCTGGTAGCGGACCAGGCTGCCGGCCAGTATGCAACCAGTAACTGGCGTATTTGCCGTTCACGTATGCGCACGGGAGGAGGTTTTGTTTGCGATGCGGCATTGAACTTGCCGGCAGATGCATTCAATCATTCCTTCCCAGCCAGAAATCCGCGCATCGTGAAGGACATCAATGGCGATGGACGCGACGACCTCTTTCTGTCATCCGGCGATATCACTTCTGCAACCGTAACCATGCCGAAGCGTTACCAGTGCTTGTCCACCGGCAGCACCTTCAATTGCGTTGCGACTGGGACCGAGGTTGCTGACTTGATGGCGGAGAACGGACCGTATGTGAGCAGCCATCCCAGTGCCGACGTTAATGGCGATGGGCTGCTGGACGATGTGTTACTGGGATCGTGCAAGTTAGCACCGGTTATTAACAATCCAAATAAATACCAGTGGGTCTGCCCACTTAAAGGCCCTGTCTATTTTTATACACCTGGCAATTCCAGTATCAACTCTGCCGCATATGCTTTCCCCGACAAGCAAACCATTGTCCTGGAACCAGCCGTATCGGGAGTGCTGACCGGCGATTTCAATGCCGATGGGTTGACCGATATAGCGTTTGGCACCTTCAACATTGATCACAATGGTACTCCGCAGTCGAACAAATCTCTTATCTGCTATTCGAAAGGCGTTGGCGCAGCCGACTGCCGTTCAGTGACGGCAGCGGGATTTGACTACGATGTCGTCACCGTAGGGGATTTCGATGGCGATGGCATAGTCGACGTGTTGCGGGCGACACATGACACCTGGTCCACGCAAAATATTACTGGCTATCAACTGTGCCAGATTGGTGCGGATGCTGTATCGCAACGCTGCAAACCATGGACCGGTCCCACTTTTTATACCGACGCGCGCCGGGTTAACTACTTCCCGGAATACGCATATAACCCAGAAGATCCTGGGGAGTATGACCCGCGTCCACAATCGAGACTGGCCGGCGACTTCGACGGTGACGGCAAGCAGGACATCGTCAGCTATCTGGGAGGGAGCAACTGGGAAATTTTCAGCGCCGCCGACCAGGCCATGCCTGGCCAGGCCATCGATAAGCTGATCAGCGTGACCAATGGCTTGAGATTGGTTGAAAAAGTGGAGTATGCCACTGTCAACGATGCCACCGTCTATCAGGACGTAGCCTACGATATCAGTGGCCAGCCGATCATGCCGGCATATCCAATCAAGCGCGCACCGGTGACGCGTCAGTTGGTGAAAACGTTCAGCCGCAGCAACGGGCAGGGTGGTTGGCTGACGTCGCGTTATCGCTATGCGGGCAATGCCAACGACGGTTCCGGCCGTGGCAACCTCGGTTTTGCACGGCAGGATGTGACCAATGCGCAGAGCGGGCATGTCACGACCACCTGGTACCGTCAGGATTTCCCGTTTACTGGCATGCTCGCTGCCAGCCAGACGACGCGGTATGCGCAGGCTGCACCGGTCCCGCCAGCCAATGTCTTCAACGACATGCGCCAGACGCTGAGCCAGTACACCGTCACGCAGCCGAGCAACAAGATCACCCGTCACCCGTTCGTGCAAAGCTCGAGCGTGTCGCGCCGTGACCTCGATCAGAGCGACATGGGCAACGTCACCACGACGAATGAGGTCGGTGCCTATGGCAACCTGCTCACCAGCACCGTCATCGCCACGGTACCCGGCGGCGAGACATTCAAGTCGCAGATCGTGAATACGTACGCTAGTGATGAGGCCAACTGGCGCCTGGCTGACCTGATGATTACGACCGACATCCGGACCTCGCCGTCCTTGACGGTCACGCGCACGAAGGCCTTTACCTATGATGCACAAGGTTTGCTGCTGACGGAAACGCAGCAAGAGAATGACCCCACGCTCAAGCTGGTGACGTCCTACAACCGCCTGGGCAATTTGTCTGGACTGGTAAACAAGATCACGCAGAGCTGGTCCGATCCGGCCAGCAAGACCGCGCAAACCCGCATTGTCTCCGAAGTGGACTATGACACGCGACGCCGCTTCCCGATCTCAAAGAAGAACGCACTGGGGCAGGTGGAATCGTACCCAGCGTACGATGCGACCAGCGGCACGCTGAAACAGCGTATCGATATTAACGGCCTGGTGTATAACCAGACGGTAGATGGTTTCGGGCGCAAGCGCATTGAAACCGCACCAGACGGCAACGAGACGCGCAGCTACGAAAAGGTGTGCGACGCCAGCTGTCCGGCCGGCGCGGTCGCGATCGCGATCACCGACTACATAAAAAATGGCCAGCGCATCGCCTTGCCCAAACTGGTGTACAGCGATAGCGCCGGCCATGTGCTGCGCACGCAAAGCTGGGCCTTTGATGGCAAGCAGGTGGTGGCTGACAGCCGTTACGATGCACGTGGCCGTCTGGCTGAAACCTACTGGCCGCGCATTATGGGTGCGCCTCAGGTGTCGGCCAGCCGGCTCGCTTATGACGACCTGGACCGCGTGACGAGTACCGTGACCCGCAACGATGCGGGCCAGGAATTGACGGCGAGTACCGCGTACCAAGGGCTGACCACCATACTGACCAACGCCAAGGGGCAGCGCAAGAGCGACACGCGCAATATGCAGGACAAGCTGGCCAGCAGTGTCGACGCATTGGGTGGTACCACCACGTACACGTACGACGGTGACGGTAATTTGCTGCGGACCCAGGATCCGGCTGGCAATGTGGTCACGGTCAGCTACGATGCGCTGGGACGCAGGGTCGCGCTGAACGATCCCGATCTGGGCAAGATTACATATGGTGTTGACCCGCTGGGCCAGGTTTGGAAGCAGGTCAGTCCGCTACAGTTGGCCGCCGGCACCGCGACGACGATGCGCTACGATGCGCTGGGGCGCATGGTGCAACGCAGCGAGCCCGATCTGATCAGCTACTGGAACTATGATCTGCTTCCTGGCCAGAGCAATTGCGCGGCGCTGAAAAGCTGCGGCCAACTGGTGCAGGCGTATACGACGGATCTCACCGGCAAGGTCGACTATCGGCGCGAGCACAGTTTTGATGCACTTGGCCGGCCTGTCACCACGACGACCCGCCTGGACCAGGTACAGTCCGCGACCTATAAAGCCACGACCGGCTATGATGCCTGGGGCCGTTTGTTGACCCAGTCCTACCAGCGCTGCAGCGATACGGCGAAGGTGTTTACGCAGCGGTATAACGAACGCGGTTATTTGGAAAGCATCGGGCGTGGCGCGCTGCTACTGTGGCAAGCGACGGCGCAGGATGCGGCGAACCGCGTGACGGCCGCTACGCTGGGCAACGGCTTGAAGATGGCCCGCGAGTACAACCCGAATACCGGCTACCTGTCGTTTGGCACCTTGAACAATGCGCAGAACCAGGGGCAGCTGACTGAATCGTATAACTACGACGCGCTGGGCAACGTGAAGCAACGCGCGCAATACTGGCCGGGCGCCGGGCTCGTGGGCTTCACGGAAGAGTTCAGTTACGATGGCCTGAACCGTCTGACCAGCGCCACGGTGGCGGGCCAGCCTGTGCAAAGCTTCCGCTACGATGGTATCGGCAACCTGCTGGCTAAGACCGGTGTCGGCACGGGCGACTACGTATATGCGCCGGCGGGTGGCCGTCTGCCACATGCGGTTAAGTCGATTCCCGGCATCGGCACGCTCGATTACGACATCAATGGCAACCTGCTCTCAGGCGCCGGGCGCGCGCTTAGCTGGACCAGCTTTGACATGCCGCGTTCGATCAGCAAGGGCAGTGAGAACAGCATCTTCATGTATGGGCCAGAACACCAGCGTGCGCGCCAAGAGCGCAACGATGGTACGACAACGTACTACGCGGGCGCCATGGAAGTGGAAGTCAAGGGCGGCGCGCCAACTGTCAAGACCTACTGGCCGATGGGGCTGGGGGTGGAGATCGACAAGCCAACGGGCAGTACAGAGCTGAACTGGACGCATCTGGATCGCCTGGGCAGCGTGGTGGCGATCAGCAATGCGGCCGGTGTAGTCAAGGAGCAGCTGGCCTATGACAGCTGGGGCAAGCGCCGCAAGGTTACTGGTGACGGGATTCCGGACTGCCTCGATTGCTTGACGGATAACCGCGGCTATACGGGCCATGAAATGCTCGACAAGCTCGACCTGGTGCACATGAACGGGCGCATCTACGACCCGTTGCTGGCGCGCTTCATGAGTGCCGACCCGCTGATCCAGGATCCGACGCATAGCCAAAGTTACAACCGATATACTTATGTGTGGAACAACCCAACGAACCTGACGGACCCAACGGGGTTTGCAGGGGAAGAGCCGCAGGAAGACTGGCGTCAAAAACAGGTTAACGATGATTTGCTCCGTATCAGAAAAAATACGACTCCGAACAGCTGGGCAGTGAGTTCGAACGGCGATAAATTGACGAATAGTGCTGATAATGCGAGTAACAAGGGCGCGAATAAGGTTTCGGCAATCACGGGATATGTCGGCGCAAAAACTGGTATGCCAACTACGATCGATCCCGGTCTGGAAGCATTTTCCAAAGGACTAATCACAGGTCAAGTCGACAATGTTATGGACCCGAATTATAAGTCCATGAAAAGCGGGGTGGATTTACACGAGAAACTTGGCGTAGCTTCAGAGGTCGCAGGCGTTGCGCTTCCTTTCCTGAAATGGGTTAAAGGATTATTTGCAACTCAAGCCGCTTTTGCGCCAGTTGAGAAATTTTCCGCTTATATCTTCAAAGAAGGAGCCGACCACGGCAAAGACGCAGTCTTCCGGGGATTAGGATATGACGCTAGCCATTCAGCTCAGTTGGCGAAGACTTGGGAGACTCAAGCGGCTGAGAAATTTGCTCGGGGCGAATACACGTTAAAAGGCGCGCCTAACGAATTTGGGCAACGGATTAATATTGGAATTGAATTGCGAGGAATTGGGCAGTCAGCAGGGAAAACTAGTAACCTGAACTCTGGGTGGATGCTGCGCGACAATGGGACAATTACTCTTAATACTCCATTTTCTGGATTTGCAAAATGACCATCGATAACTATAGCCGAGTAACGCTAGTGACGGACGCTTATGCCACTGAAGGGGTCGGAATGGGGGCTATTGGATATGTGATAGAAGTCTATCCTGATGATAAGTATGAGGTTGAGTTTTCGGACAACAAAGGAATTACCATCGCTTTAATTTTGGTGACGGCCGGTGAAATTGCTCTTTGTAATAGGAATGATTCTGATGCTATTTAATTAACTTATTCGGCAAGCAGTGGAAGCAGTTTTACAAGTGACTTTAAATCCGCTTTCCGAGGTGAGGAAGGTGTCATGGCACACCTTCCGGGGCAGGAAAGCTTGGGAACGAAATTGGGTGGTTATGCCAATTTTCTCCTTGAAGCACCATCGTTCATCCCAATTGTCGGGGGAGTATATGATTATGGACGTGCGGCGTTTAATGCAAATGGTGCTGGAATGCTCATGGCAGTCGGCAGTATTAGCGCAGATATTTTATCTGGTGGGACAGTAGGTACTGCATTACGTGTCGAAATTAAGGCCGGAGGTAAACTTGCTGCTGGTGCGACATTAGATAAATTAAGCACTGCGGAAATATTAATGATTCAAAACGCTGCTGATAAATCAGGACAAACTATCACACTTGTAGGTAGCCGCGTCGATCCAAATAAAGATCTTCATGCACGATCTGATTATGACTACATCATTCAAGAAAATAACAAAGTACGAAGTGATTTGAAAGGATCTTTGCCAGGAGCAAAGAATGTACGTAATGGACAGGAGAGCATGCTGGATATCTTTAATATTCCTATTAATCCAGCCCTGCCGCATGTAATTTTCACTCCGAAAAAGTAGAGGTTTTATATGTCAGAGGAAGTTATTTTGTTAAGCAATCCTTCGAATTTTGCTGTTGTGCAATTACCAGAAAGAAATTTTCCTGGTGTTGTCGTACAAGGCGATACGTTGAATTCTTTAGTTTCCAGTTTGAAAGAAATGAGTCAATTGCTAGAGGCACACGATTTCGAGAATCTGGCTGCGGGATTGGCAGATATGGAGGAACAGCTCGGTGATGCACTCATTAAATATGAAAAAATTTGTCGAGAGCGAAAAATTGAACTACCGTACAGCCCTACTTCATGAAGTTTTCACGATCACGCGGCCTAGGATGTACTGAAGAGTTTTGGTGTTGTTGACTTGCCAGCGCCAGATCGGAACTTACTATGGAAATCGACTTCAATGAATGGGCTGCAAGATTGCGCAGCCTCTAAATCTTCCCTACGTAAAGCCACTCAATTCTGTATGCAGGATTGGCTGGCTTTTTTATTTCCGTATCTGGAATATCGGTTACAGTAGCCTTGGTATTTCCAATTTATGGATCGGAAAAAATCCCCAACGCAGGATAGGCTTTCGCCACTACGTGTAATACAAGCCTAGTTGCCGGCTGGCTTGGCATTTCCAAGACTCTCCATGTGCGCCTGACCAAGGTGGGGGTAGGTTTTCATCGGGACTTGTAATTCATTATGCGTCCAGTGATACGATGTCAGCTATGGTGGTTGGCAGCCAATCCACCCAAGTTAAGCAACAGGCTGCCATCAAGCAGCCTTGTAGGCCATGTATTTATGGGGCTTGTAGGCGTTGGTTTGCCGTGACCTTGATTGTCCTGGGCGATGTTGAAACGTTCGCTTGGCGATCAGAGCCAGCGCGTCGGCAAGCAAGTGGGCTGCCGCTAGCCCAAGCAACAACGATGGCAAGAGCGGCTTGAGTACCGAATGGACATAGGCGCGGTTGATGCGTCTGTCCGTCGGCAATGCATCTTGCTGGCCGGCGGCACTGCTCGCCAACGCCTGCAGGTTATCGCATAGTACCTTGGCAGCCAGATCCTGCATCAGGGCCTGCTGTGACAGTCCCGTCACGTGCTCCAGATGGAGGCGGTGTTTGAGGCGCTTGAAGGCTTCCTCGATGCGCCAGCGTTGGTGGTAGAGGTCTCCGAACAATGCGGCAGGGAATTGTTCAACGTCCAGTAAATTGGTCATCAGAACACGCACCTTGCCGGTCGAGGCAACGTGGCGTATCAGGCGCACGGTCTGCGGCGCAATGGGACATTCATAGTCAAGCGCATCGCGTCGATCCGGCGCCCGCAGCATGACGATCTGCTCCTGCAGCCCTGACTTCAGAAACTGATTAACGCAGGGAAAGCCACCACCGCGCGCTTGCTCAACACGCATGCAGAAGGCAATGCGGCGCTGGTTCAATACGGCAGGCATCCAATAGCATGGGTAGCCTCGGTCGAGCAACAGCAGATCATCCTTGCCAAGCCGGTCGAGCTGTTCGAACAGCATCTGGCGTTCACCGACGTCGGTGCTGTATAGCGAGACCGAGAGCATCAATTCGGCACCGGGCAGAAACAAGCCAAACACCAGTTGATCGGCCACGGCGGCACGTTTGACATGGCTGGCGCGCAAGCCAAAGCGAACGGTCGAGGCGTCAGCGGCGACCAGCCTGAAACCGTGCCAGCGCGGCAGGTAGCCATGCTGCTGTGCTTGAGCAATGAGCCAGTCGTTAAGCTCTGGCATGGCCGTGGTAGCAAGTTTCGAGCGTGCCTGAGCGAAAGCCTGGGCGCTCACCTGGTGCGTCAGTTGCGCCTGCTGTTGCAGATGGCCAAAGAATTCATCAAGTTCGGTTTGCACGCTCTTGCGCATGCCGGTGAGCATGAGCGCCACCAAGGACGGTAGCGGCAGTTTGCGGCGCCGTTGAAACGCTGTCGGATGATCAGGATGGCGGGCGGTAAGACGGAACTGGTCGGATTGAAGATGGTCGGAGAAATCGGACAGCAAGGAAGCGAGCGACATGAAAGGCCAATGAAGATCAAAAGACCTTCATTGGCCGCCGCCTTGCCGCTGTCGAAAAAGAGAGGTCAGCAAGGCGGCGGCCGCGCAAAGCCAGTGCCACGTCAAGCACTATTTCATTGATTTGCCAGCAATTGCGCGGGCTTGCTCCTTAACTTGGGTGGATTGGATAGCGGTCAGGGCT
This sequence comes from Janthinobacterium sp. SUN100, assembly GCF_030397705.1. Lineage (NCBI taxonomy): Bacteria > Pseudomonadati > Pseudomonadota > Betaproteobacteria > Burkholderiales > Oxalobacteraceae > Janthinobacterium > Janthinobacterium sp. SUN100. Next base: position 218,768 of record NZ_JAPUBU010000004.1, read on the forward strand.
GGTCCGCGATAGCCCTGTCGCGCCAGCGAGCTACAGGCATCGCGCAAGCCGCTCACGGGGCTGCTATTCCATGTGCCGATGAATGGTGTTGCTCCTAAGCCGAGGAAAAGTCTCATTTCGGCCCAGCGCGCGCAGTTGTCCCCCCTCCACACCTGCCCGCTAGTTAGGGGTCTTTTGACTCAAATATGCGCCATGGCCGAAGGCGCATGAGGACTGGCGCGGCGGGGAGAAGAGGGGGCGTGCGATTTGACGCATTTTGACGCACTTTACTCGCTCTTACTTGAAATTCTACAAAGCTCTTACGTTGCTATTTAACCATTTATTTGTATGGTGACTTTTCGGATAACGCCGGATGCATTGTCAATGTGTTATAGAATTTTTAAGAAATTTCTTTAATGTTTATCTAATTTCAAAATTTCTTTCTGTTCGCCTGGAATCCCAGCTAAGAGTGCTTTTTTTGCAGTGTGAGAAAAATCGTCCCAGCTTTCTTTTCCCACTGTTAATAAAAATAGCTCATGAACAATTCTCTCTCCTTCGCAGAACTCTTTTACTGCCATTCTTAGGGTATCAATATTGGTTTTTGTGTCTCCTATACCTTTTTGATCTGTCCAAATTCCTGGAACTTGCCCATGGACAATTGCTGAAATGGCACTGTACCAATTTTCAATTCGTGATAGAAGTCCGAGTTTTTCTTGTGTTTTACTAAAATATGGTGTGTGAAGTTTGTGAAAGGATAGAATTTCTCCTTTTGAAATGTAATAATTTGCATCTCTGAGTAGTGACGCAAGTTCTACATGATGCGTGCGAAAGTACGTGTAATATAAAGCATTCTCAACAATTCCTCGGATAGATGCTGCTGACGCTTTATAAATGGCGAGTCCCATTGTTGTAACAGCATGTTGGGAGCAGATTTGCATTGCTCTTACAAAACTTATGGCTGGATTTTTTGAGTCAATATTTTCGAGTTGTTTAGCCCAAATTGCTATGCGTTGACAAGAATGGTCAATGGCCAACATTAATTCTTGATCTTGTAGAAAAAACTCAACGTTTTCATTCCAGTTAACAGACCGCATTGCCTTTTCTAAGCTTAAAATAGTCATGTTTTCCTAATAGCGGTTTTTGTCAATTCCTGCCAGGTATGGATCAGGCTCTGAATCAATGCCAATTTTTCTAATAAACGAGTTAATTGTGTTTTCTGATGAATTTTCGAAGGCGCGATTCAGTAAATCGCGGAGAGACATTTTCAATAGTGAATTTTGAGAAATGTTTGAAAATGTATTTTTAGGCAAGGCGGAAATTACTACTTTTTTTGATATTTTTCTGTCTTGTATTTTTTCCATTAAATTGGTTATGGAACTAATCTCATAATTGTTGTTATCAATTTTGAGATTTTTTGGCTTTGTGTCACTGCTGTTCTCTAATGCTTGAATTGATTTTTTAAGAGCGTTTCCCAATTCTATGCTGAGGTCTCGACTATTTATTAGTTCCGAGGAAAGCATATGAATTTCAATCGAGCTTATATCTGAGGATAAAATTAGGCCAACAATTTTTCTTATTGTATTATTTTCTAAGTTATTTTTTTTCACTGTATAACTCCTATTCGCTTAAGAAATTCACTTGTCACTTGTGAGGCATTTTTCCAAGCCTCGGTACTGTAAGCTTTTTTGTTCTCCCATAGAAAACCTTTCCCGCCATCTAATTCGTTAAACGCACTGTATCTTTTTAAAGTATGTTTTAAGCAGAATGATTCGTAATTTTTATTTGCTCGAATTTCAACTTCTGCTTTTTCAACCCCGGATCTACCAGCCAAGTTGAATAATATATGAGGTATGGGTCCTTTTGTGCCCTGCTTTTTTGATTCAATAAAGGTCATCATTAGGCCTATGCCACGAATTGCATAGCGTTGCAGGGCAACAGGAATTAATACATGATCTGAATTCCGTAGTGATGTTTTTGTAAAAACGGATCCGGCAGGATGGCAATCAATAACTATAAGGTCGTATTCTTTTTTGCACTCATTAATGAATTTTTCAAATCGCACTTCCATAGGTTTTGTGCTGGAGTTAGCATGACCTAATGCTACATACATCAAATCTAGGGTTGACGGAACCAAGTCTAAGCGGGAACCGTTTTTAAATTTAATTATTTCCACCTTGACATCATTAAGTTTTGGTGGATTTTCATTTCCTGGAACTTGCAGATGATAGGGGTCGAGAGCCAAGTCATCTTCAACAAGCACCGATAGAATCGTTTTTTTTGCTTTTTCAAGTTCAAAATACTGCTTTGATGGAAGTAAGGCTTGCGATAAGTTAAACTGTGGGTCGTAATCTATAAGAAGCACCTTCTTAGGTCCTTGGTTCGGAAAGAGTGCACAGGCAGCAACTGATGCCACTTGCAATGAAACCGTTGTCTTACCCACTCCACCTTTCATATTCATTACCGTAACAACTTGTCCTGCCATACGCCCCCCCACTTTGATATTGCATTATTTGCAATGAAAAATATTCAACCATTCTCTATAATACTGTTTTGATATGGTTTTGAGGAAATATTCAGTGTGAGCACTTGCTAAGGGAGTAAAAATTTGTTGTTTTAAGGAATGTTTTTTAATATTTATTGTATTTCAATTTTTTGCGGGATTGATACGAAGTACCGTGGGTGCTCCACAAACGCGAAATTATCCGCATGGATGCAAGCTTATACCACTGCTATAATGTCACATTTGCGGAGCAGAAACGGGCCGCAAGCCCGCATGGGTGTTGAGTTCCTTGTCGAGCTTCCCAAGCTTACGACGAGGGTTCGATTCCCTTCACCCGCTCCATTTTTCGCTGGCGCCTGGCTTGATGCGGCGCAGCCACTTATTTCTCCATTCCCATGTCTTCTGATACCCCAGCAAACGGCCCGGCGCGGCCGATGATGTACGATCCGACCGAACACCGCATCCGCAGTTTCGTGACCCGCGCGGGACGGCTTTCCGTGGCGCAGGCGCGCGCTCTCGAGACCCTGGGCCCGCAGTTTCTATTGCCTTTCGCCAAAGAACCGATGGATTTCGAGCAGGTGTTCGGCCGCAAGGCGCCCGTCATCCTGGAAATCGGCTTCGGCATGGGCGCGACGACAGCACATATCGCCAAAGCCATGCCGGAGAAGGATTTCATCGGCGTCGAAGTGCATACGCCCGGTGTCGGCAGCCTGCTGAAGCTGATTGGCGAAGAGTCGCTGACGAATCTGCGCCTGCTGCAGCACGATGCCGTGGAAGTGCTCACGCACATGATTCCCGCCAATTCGCTGGCCGGTATCCACGTGTTCTTTCCCGATCCATGGCACAAGGCGCGCCATAACAAGCGCCGCCTGATCCAGCCGCCGTTCGTCAAGCAATTGACCGATCGCCTGGCGCCGGGCGGCTATCTGCATTGCGCCACGGATTGGGAAGATTATGCGGTGCAAATGCTGGAAGTGCTGGGCGCCGAGCCGCAGTTGCACAATAGCGCCGATGGCTATGCACCGCAGCCGGCGTATCGTCCTCTGACCAAGTTTGAAAACCGTGGCTTGAAGCTGGGCCATGGCGTGTGGGATCTGGTGTTCATCAAGAAATAACCTGGCGGTTTGCCCACCTGTGCCGTTTGCACGAGAACAAGCCTGCCGCGGCGACGCCGCAGGCTTTTTTAACGCGCCCGCTAGCGTGCGCTGGCTAGGCAGGGCGGGTGAATTACGGTAGTCTTATCTTTTTTGCATTGATTGATATTATGTCCAAGAAAATACTCGTGACCGGCGCATCCGGTTTCATCGGTTCGCATACCTGTGTCGAATTGCTGGCTGCCGGCTTTGAGGTCGTCGCGGTGGATAACCTGTGCAATAGCGCGCGCGAAGCGATGGCGCGCGTGGAGCGCATTTCTGGCAAAAGCGTACCCTTCTATGCAGCGGACGTGCGCGACCGCGCGGCCATGGCCGCCGTCCTGGGCGAACACGCCATCGATGCCGTGATCCATTTCGCGGGCTTGAAGGCGGTGGGCGAATCCGTGGCGCAGCCACTGATGTATATGGACAACAATGTCACGGGCACCGTGGCCTTGCTGGAAGTGCTGGCGGCGGCGAACGTGAAGCGTTTTGTGTTCAGCTCGTCGGCCACCGTGTATGGCGACCCGGAAGCCTTGCCGATCCTGGAAACGTCGCGCCTGTCCGTGACCAACCCGTACGGCCGCTCGAAGCTGATGGTCGAGCAGATCCTGGCGGATCTCGTGCATGCTGATGCACAGTGGCAAGTCGGCGTGTTGCGCTACTTCAATCCGGTGGGCGCGCATGCCAGCGGCTTGATCGGCGAAGATCCGGCCGGCATCCCGAACAACCTGATGCCCTTCATCGCCCAGGTGGCCGTGGGCCGCCGCGAGCGCCTAGCCGTCTTCGGCAACGACTACGCCACGCCAGACGGCACGGGCGTGCGCGACTATATCCATGTGGTCGACCTGGCGCTGGGCCATGTGGCCGCGTTGAACCGCCTGTTTTCCACTGAGGGCGGCTTTACCGTCAACCTGGGCACGGGCCACGGCTACAGCGTGCTCGACACCGTTCGCGCCTTCGAAGCCGCCAGCGGCCGCCAGGTACCGTACGACATCGTGCCGCGCCGCCCCGGCGACATCGCCAGTTGCTACGCCTCGGCCGACAAGGCGAAGGAACTGCTGGGCTGGCAAGCACAGAAAAACATCGACGACATGTGCCGCGACCACTGGCGCTGGCAGCACCAGAACCCGCAAGGCTATCTTGCCTGAGAGAAGATTGGTGTCTCTAGTTTTGGCACAGCAGTAATGCATCCTGCCAATTAGGCAAGGCGCAGAAAGTCTCCATCAGTTTCTGCGACGACAATACCGAATTGGCTGGTCGCTGTGCCGGAACCGGATACTCGGATGCCAGTATCGGTGTCAGCCGCGGCTTTTTCGTGACCGATGCATGGGCCATGATCGCTTCGGCAAAGCCAAACCAAGTGGTTTTTCCTTGTGCCGTCAAATGGTAGAGCCCGGAATGCTTGTTCCACCACGCTTGCTGGTCGGCTGTGGCCAGGCTTTGCGCTACGATGTGCGCGGTAGTGTCTGCGATGGTACGGCTCCATGTCGGAGCGCCGAATTGATCTGACACGATGTTCAGCGTGTCGCGCTCCTGGGCCAGGCGGCGCATGGTGAGCAGGAAATTTTTGCCATGCGTGCTGTAAACCCAGCTGGTGCGCAGTATAAGATGGGCTACGCCACTGGCTTGAATGGCCTGTTCGCCTGCCAGCTTGCTGCTGCCGTAAACATTCAGCGGGCAGGTCGGATCCGTTTCCAGATAGGGGATGTCTTTGCTGCCGTCGAACACGTAGTCGGTGCTGTAATGTATCAATGTGGCGCCAAGCTTCTTGGCCTCTTCAGCCATGACACCAGGTGCCTCGCCATTGATGCGCAGCGCAAGTTCCGGTTCACGTTCCGCCTGATCGACCGCGGTGTAGGCGGCAGGATTGACGATCAGCGTAGGCTTCACACTACGAATAACGTCCCGCACCTGTTGTAGATTGCTCAAATCCATTTGACTGCGATCGAGCGCGATGATTTCTCCCAAGCCTTGCAGGCTGCGCTCGAGCTCATAGCCTACCTGGCCAGTTCTTCCGGAGATTAAAATTCGGCTCATGAGTATTCCTGTCTATATTGGTGCCAATAGTATGCCTGAAGGCGGCTGGATTGAGTAATAGCCCGCTAGTTTTTCGCTGCCTTGTCTGGTGAGAGTTGCCATGTGCCGCCCATAAAAAAAATCCCGCTCACACAAAAGTGTGGCGGGATTTTTCTTTAGAGCGCCAATAACCCAATGGCGCCTGAAAAATGCCCGGGGCTAGGCGCCGCCCCGAAGACAGTACGCAAGTACGGCGAGGCGAAGCAACAACGCCCCAGGCATTTTCTCAGGCAGCCATTAAGGATACAGGCCGCGCACTTCGCGAGCTTGCAGCACGCGCGTGCACGCCAGGATGAAGGTCGCGGTACGCATCGACACTTTCTTCTCTTGCGACACTTGCCATACGGCGTCGAACGCTTCGCGCATGATGCGGGTCAGGCGGCTGTTGATTTCTTCTTCCGTCCAGAAGAAGCTCGAGAAGTTCTGCGCCCACTCGAAGTAGCTGACGGTCACGCCGCCGGCGTTGGCCAGCACGTCCGGCACGATCAGCACGCCGCGGTCCGTCAGGATGTCGTCCGCTGCCGGCAGGGTCGGGCCGTTGGCGCCTTCCAGGATGATCTTGGCGCGGATGACTTGTGCGCGTTCAGCCGTGATTTGCTGTTCCAGCGCGGCCGGGATCAGGATGTCGCAATCGATGCCCCAGAAATCTTCGCGTGGCACGAATGCCTCGGCGCCCGGGAAGCCTTCGACGCTGCCCACTTCGGCCACGTGTGCCAGCAGTTGCGGGATGTTCAAGCCGCCAGAGTGCACGACGGTGGTCTTGTGGTCTTGTACCGCCACCACTTTCGAGCCGGCTTCAGCGAACATGCGTGCAGCGACGCCGCCCACGTTGCCGAAACCTTGCACGATGACTTTCGCGCCTTCGAGCGACATGCCGACCTTGGCGGCCGCATCGCAACCGACGACGAACACGCCGCGGCCCGTCGCATCACGGCGACCCAGGCTGCCGCCCAGCGAGATTGGTTTACCCGTCACCACGCCGGTCGACATATTGCCACCGATCATGGCATAGCTGTCCATCATCCACGCCATGACTTGCTCATTCGTGTTGACGTCCGGCGCCGGGATATCCTTGTTTGGTCCGATGATCATGCTGATCTCGCTCGTGTAGCGGCGGGTCAGGCGTTGCAGTTCGTTGCGCGACAGGGTCTTCGGATCGACACGGATACCGCCCTTGGCGCCGCCGTATGGCACGTTGACGGCGGCATTCTTGACCGTCATCCAGGCCGACAGGGCCATCACTTCCGACAACGTCACGTCCTGGTGGAAGCGCACGCCGCCCTTGCCCGGGCCGCGCGACAGATTGTGCTGCACGCGGTAGCCTTCGTAGTGGGCAATGGTGCCGTCATCGCGCTCGATAGGCACGTCGACCGTCAGGATGCGCTTTGGACGCTTCAGCGTTTCCACCCAGCGCGACAGGTTGCCCAGGTACGGCGTAACGCGGTCGATCTGCTCGAGGTAGACGCCCCATGGGCCAAGGTCTTCAGGATTCAGGTAGGAAGGAAGTGCGTGCTTGCTGGTCATGCTTGATAAGCTCCTGGACAATACGAATACGTTAGAGGCACAGCCGATATGCAGCTGCGCGCAGCGGAACCGCATCGTAGGCGATAGCCTCATGCCCCGGCCAATGCTTTGTGCGCATCCGGTTATGCATTTATTGCATAGTTATGTTGCCAGGATTGCCAGTCAGGACTGGGGGGCCTCGGTGGCGCGTTTGCGGCGCTTGCCGCCGCGCGCCTTGCCGTCCTGCGACTGCACCAGGTATTGCCACAGGCTTTCGACGATCTGCTTGCCGGGACGCAGACTGGACGGGCGTTCGCGGTACAAGCGGATTTCCAGCTCGATTTCCCAGCCTGGCGCGCCGCCGTCGGCGCGCGCCAGGTGCTTGTACTTGACGTCGCGCATGACGGCCGACTCGGGCAGGAAGGCGATGCCGCGGCCTTCCAGCGCCATCATCTTCAAGCCTTCGGCCATGTCCGTTTCATAGCAGGTTTCCAGGAACAGCGGCGCCTTGGCGTCGGCCACCAGTAATTCCACCATGCGTCCCAGGTAGGCGTTGCTGGTGTAGGAGAGGAAGGGCAGCGGCTCCTTGGCGCTGCCGGGCAGGACGAAGTCCGGCACCTTGTCCTGGCCGCAGCGCGCATACGCGCGCAGGGTTTCGCGGCCCATCACCAGCATGTCGTAGCGGCCCGGATCCAGCTGCACCGGCTGGCGCGGATGGTGGTAGCACAGCAGCAGGTCGCAGCCGCCGTCGACCAGCTGCAGCACGGCGTCGTGCACGTTCAGCGCCATCAGACGGCTGTTGATCGGCGCAAAGCCTTCTTCCAGGGCCGTCAGCCATTTCGGCATGAAGGTCAGCGAGAGGGTATGCGGCACGGCGAAATCGACGCTGGTCTGCGTGGCCGCCCGCTTGCCGCGCAACAGGGCGCGCACGCCGTTGATCTGCCCCAGCATTTCCAGTGCCTGCTCGTAGAACACGGCGCCGGCCGGCGTCAGGCGCGTGGGGTAGGAGGTGCGGTCGACCAGGTCGATGCCGAGCCAGTTTTCCAGCGACTGGATGCGCCGCGAGAAGGCCGGCTGGGTGACGTGACGCAGGGCCGCGGAACGGCTGAAGTTATGCGTTTCAGCGAGCGAAATGAAGTCTTCCAGCCATTTGGTTTCCATCGCGGCAGCGTTCCGTTATCAAGGACAAGGGCAGAGTGAAGTGCTCAGGGCGTAGCGGGTGATGCCACCGGCTGGTACAGCGATGCCGGCAGGCCGAAGAAGGATGGCGGACCCAGGGTCGTGCCTTCGAGCGAGCCGCCCGCATTCAAGGCCTTGTTGATGGCCGACAGCAGGGAGCTGCGGCTGGCCAGGTTTTGTATCAGCGCGCGCGGGCCGTTGTGGAAGGTATGCTGGGCGATATCCGCGGCGACGACAAAGATCGGCTCGCGGCGCATGGGAAACTCCACCCATTCGCCGTCCTCGTCCTGGGCGCAGAAGGTATGGGGCAGGGTCATGTTTTCGGCGCCGGGAAGGTGCGACGCCAGCACCAGGCCGAAGGCTTCCGGCACCACGTCGGCCAGGCGGCGCACGGTGAGATCGTCCTGCACCAGTAACCGTACTTGCGCTTCCACCGCGTCTTCGGCGTCGGGCTGGGCGCCGAGAATTTTCACGGCCTGATAGATCAGGTCGGACGAGAGTGCTTCCATCAAATCTTCCATCAAATCATCTCCAGGATCATGGCGACGATTTCGTCGCCGTACGAGGCCAGTTTTTTCTCGCCCACGCCGCTCACGCCGCGCATTTGCTCGAGCGAGGTGGGCTTGGCCTTGGCGATTTCGCGCAGGGTGGCGTCGACAAAAATCACGTAGGCCGGCACGTTGTGTGTGCGTGCCGTCTCCACGCGCCACCAGCGCAGCTTGTCGAAAATCGCCTGTTCGCTGGTGGACAGATCCGTCTCGACATAGCCCTTCGCCACGCTGGTGCTGCGCTTGCTGGTTTTCACCGGTTTCTGGTACTGGCGCAGCTGCACTTTCTGGCCGCCCTTGAGCACGGGGCGCGAGGCATCCGTCAGTTTCAGCGAGCTGTATTGTTCATGGTCGACCGAGACGAGGCCCAGCGCGATGGCCTGGCGCAGAATCGATTTCCATTCCGCTTCGCCCAGGTCCGAACCGATGCCGAAGACGGACAGTGCATCGTGGTGCCAGGTCTTGATGCGTTCCGATTCCACGCCGCGCAGCACGTCGATCACGTGGCCGCCGGCGAAGCGCTGGTCGACGCGGTAGATGGCCGACAGCAGTTTTTGCACGGGCACGGTGCCGTCGAACGAGATTGGTGGCACCAGGCAGGTGTCGCAATTGCCGCACGGCGAAGCCGGTTCGCCGAAGTATTCGAGCAATCGCATGCGGCGGCAGCTGAGCGTTTCGCACAGGCCCAGCATGGCGTCGAGTTTGACGCCCAGCACGCGCTTGAAGGTGTCGTCCGCCTCCGATTCGTCGATCATGCGCCGCTGCAGCACCACGTCCTGCAAGCCGTACGCCATCCACGCGTTGGCGGCCATGCCGTCGCGGCCCGCGCGCCCCGTTTCCTGGTAATAGCCCTCGATGCTTTTCGGTAGATCCAGGTGGGCGACGAAACGCACGTCGGGCTTGTCGATGCCCATGCCGAAGGCGATGGTGGCGACCATGACGATGTTTTCTTCGCGCAGGAAGCGCGCCTGGTTGGCGCTGCGCTTCGCGTACTCCATGCCGGCGTGATAGGGCAGGGCGCGGATGCCGCTCTGGTTCAGAAATTCCGCCGTCTCTTCGACTTTCTTGCGCGACAGGCAGTAGACGATGCCGCAGTCGCCCGCGTGTTCCGTGTTGATGAAGTCGAGCAACTGCTTGCGGCCATTCGCCTTTTCCACGATCTGGTAGCGGATGTTCGGGCGGTCGAAGGACGAGACGAACTGGCGCGCGTCTTCCAGCTGCAAACGCAGCGCGATTTCGGCGCGCGTCTGCGGGTCGGCGGTGGCCGTGAGCGCGATGCGCGGCACGTCCGGGAACTGCTCGTGCAGCACCGACAGCTTGATGTATTCGGGACGGAAGTCATGGCCCCACTGGGCCACGCAGTGCGCCTCGTCGATGGCGAACAGGGAGATCTTCGAGGCCTGGAACAGGTCCAGGCAACGCTGCGTCATCAGGCGTTCTGGCGCCACGTAGACGACGTCGATGCCGCCCGTGCGCACCAGGCGTTCGATGCGGCTCGCTTCTTCGTAGGTCTGCGTGGAATTGAGGAAGGCGGCGCGCACGCCGACTTCCTCCAGCGCGTCCACCTGGTCCTGCATCAGCGCGATCAGTGGCGAGACGACGACGCCGACGCCGTCGCGCAGCAGGGCGGGAATCTGGTAGCACAGCGATTTGCCGCCGCCCGTGGGCATCAGCACCAGCGCGTCGCCGCCATGGCTGACGTGGTCGACGATGTCGGCTTGCTGGCCGCGGAAGGCCGGGTAGCCGAAAACCGTTTGCAGCAGGTGCAGCGCGCGCTGGTTAAGATCTTGATTCATAGTGCCTTATTCTGCCCAAACAACCCAGCCGTAGTGGGCGCTGGCCAACACCAGCAAGCCGAACACAATGCGGTACCAGGCAAAAAACGTGAAGTCGTGCGAGCTGATATAGCGCAGCAGCCAGCGCACGCACAGGAAGGCGGAAATGAAGGCGGCCACGGTGCCCAGGCCGAACAGGGGCACGTCGGTGGCCGACAGGATGTCGCGCGCTTTGTACAGCGAGTAGAAGGTGGCCGCGAACAAGGTCGGGATGGCCAGGAAGAACGAGAATTCCGTGGCCGTCTTGCGCGACAGGCCCAGCAGCATGCCGCCGATGATGGTCGAGCCGGAACGGCTGGTGCCAGGGATCAGCGCGAATGCCTGCGCGCAGCCCACTTTCAGGGCGTCGAACGGCGTCATTTCATCGACCGAGTTGACGCGCACGGTGACGGGATTGGTGCGCGCGCGGCGCTCCACCAGCAAGATGATGATGCCGCCGATGATGAAGGCCATGGCGACGGGTACTGGCTTGAACAGCGCATGCTTGATCATCTTGCCGATGGCCAGGCCGATGACGGCCAGTGGAATGAAGGCGATGGCCACGTTCAGCACGAATTTGCGCGACTTGACTTCGGTGCCGAAGGTGGACAGCACGCTGCCGATGCGCTGGCGGTACTCCCAGCACACGGCCAGGATGGCACCGGCCTGGATGGCGATCTCGAAGACGTCCATGACTTCTTTCGAGACATCCTTGGTAAAGTCGAGCAGACTGCCGGCCAGGATCAGATGTCCCGTGGACGAAATCGGCAAGAATTCGGTAAAACCTTCGACCAGCCCCATGATGATGGCTTTTAACGCAAGAATGAGATCCATAGATGTATAAAAGGGTATAAGTACGGGTATAAGTGACAGGATGGGGTGACCGCGTGGCGCCAGCAATGTGCGCGGGGTCGAAGCTTACCATGCCGCAGGCCCGCGGACCTTATTTGGGCGCAGTTGGGCGGCGCTTTTTTAGCGCCGTCCGCCAGGCAGGAGGAAGGATCAGGATACTTGTTTTGCCGGCGCCACCAGGCGCGCGCTGGCCGCCACCAGCAGCAGGGCGGCGCCCAGCATGGCAAAGGCGATATTCAGGCTGGTGGCGTGGGCGATGAAGCCGATCACGGCCGGGCCGGCCAGGATGCCCGCGTAGCCGATGGTGGTGATGGCCGCCACGGCGAGGCTGGCCGGCATGGCATGCTGGTTGCCTGCCGCCGTAAACAGGATGGGCACGATATTTGCCGCGCCCAGGCCGATCAGCACGAAGCCAAGCATGGCCAGGCTGGCGTGCGGCGCCAGCACGGCCAGGAAAAAGCCTGCCGCTGCGCACAAGCCGCCAAAAGTGAGTACACGCTTGCCGCTAAAGCGGCTGACCACCTTGTCACCGGTGAAACGGCCCACCGTCATGGCGATGGCGAAGGCGGCGTAGCCGAGGCCACCCTTGGCTTCTTCCACGCCGCGCGTGGTGGTGAGGAACAGGGCGCTCCAGTCGAGGATGGCGCCTTCGGCCAGGAAGACGATAAAGCACAACAGGCCAATGAAAATGACGGCGCCATGCGGCATGACGAACAGCGGCGTCTTTTCGCCGGAGGCGGACGCCGTCGGCAGCAGATGGCCTTGCGCCGCGCCCAGCACGCCGCACAGCAGCAGCATCACCACCACGCAGGACCAGGCCGGCGTCAGGCCCAGCCACAACAGCAGGGCCATGCAGGCCGCACCGGCGAAGCCGCCCACGCTGAACAGCGCATGAAAGCCCGACATCATGGCGCCGCCGTTGGCTTTTTCGATGATCACGGCCTGGATATTGATGGCCACGTCGAACGTGCCCATGGCCGCGCCGAACACCAGCAGCACCAGGCCCAGTTGCAGCGGCGTGGCGGCCAGCGCCAGGCCGGGCAGGATGGCGGTCAGGAGCAGGCCGGCGCCGACGATGACCTTGCGGCAGCCGAAGCGTGCCGTGAGCATGCCCGTAAACGGCATTGCGCACAGCGAGCCGGCGCCCAGGCACAGCAGCAAAATGCCGAGGGTGGCTTCATCGAGGCCCAGGCGCGACTTGGCGTAGGGAACCAAGGGCGCCCAGGCGGCCATGCCGAGGCCGGCGGCGAAGAAGACCAGGCGCGTGGCGCGTTGTTGCAGGGTGCCGGTGAGATGCATGGGGGAGCTTTTCAAAGTCGGGGTGGATAAAATCAGGCGCGGGCGCGCAACACTTGCACGCCCAGCCGTTCAAAGGCGGCCACGTGGGCAGTGTCGGCATCGGCTTCCAGCACCAGGTGCTGCAGCAAGCCCGTGGCCAATACGCCAAAGGGTGCGGCGGTGCCCAGCTTGTCGCTGGTGACGGCCACGACCACCGCCTTGCTGGCGCCGGCGATGCTGCGCTTGAATTCCGCCTCGTCGTAATTGAAGGCCGTTACCCCCGCGTCCGCATCGGCGCCGCAAGCGCCGAGGAAGCACAGGTCGGGATGCATGCGCTCGACGGTGCGCAGCGCCTGCGGCCCCAGGCTGGCGCCGGCGCGGCGGTCGACCCTGCCGCCAGCCATGATCAGCTCGATTTCCGGGCGTTCCATCAAGGCCATAGCAATGGCTGGCGCGTTGGTGATGACAGTGAGCGCTAACTCTGGCAAGGCGCTGGCGATGGCCAGGTTGGTCGAGCCCGCGTCGAGAAACAGTACCTGGCCCGCGCGCACGAGGGAGACGGCGGCCTGCGCCAGGCGCGCCTTGCGTTCCGGCGCTTCCTGCTTGCGCTGGCTCAAGGTGCCGCCGTCCGGCGCCAGCGGCAAGGCGCCGCCATACACGCGCTGGCACAGGCCGGCCGCAGCCATCTCGCGCAGATCGCGCCGTATCGTATCTTCGGATACGTCGAGCTGGCGCGCCAGGTCCAGCGCCAGCACGCGACCGTCGGCATGCAATTGTTGCTGGATCAGCGCGTGGCGTTGTTTGAGGAGCAGGGTGGCGGACATGGTGAACCTATAAACGTGCAAGAATGTGCATGAATATACGCAAACGTGCAAACAGAGTCAAGCGTACGCAGGTTTCCGTCAAATATTACCGAAAAGATATAAGTTTTGTTGGTGTTGTAAAAAACAGAATGAAATAAGGGCAGCCATGTTTTCAAGTACCTCTTTCAAGGCAAGCTTGCCGGGCCGCGCCCTGCGCCGCAGTGGATGGTTGATCCTGGGCATGATGATCGTGTTGAATGCGCTGCATTGGATGCGTCATGGCACGCTGGGCTGGAGCGATGTACGCGATTCCGTGTGCCTGCTGCTGATCTACCTGGGGATTGCCACCTTGCTGGAATACAAGCGCCAGCGCGACGCCGAGGAAGCGGAAGACGCGCGCTAAGCGCGACGCAAGCAGGGACGCCGTGCGCGCCGCCGCTCAGGGCGCCGTCAGCCGTTCCAGCTCGGCCAGCCAGTGCACCGCGTGTTCGCGGCTGTCGCCGCACATCTCCGCGGATGGCTGCAAGCCGCCGCAAAACGCGGGCCGTTCCGGCTGGCCAAAGATCTTGCAACGGTTGTCATCGGCCAGCTGCACGCAGCGCACGCCCGCCGGTTTTCCCTCCGGCATGCCGGGAATCGGGCTGGTGATGGACGGTGCGGTGCAGCAGGCGCCGCACGAGGGACGGCATGCCAGGGTGGCAGATGGTGACATGGGAGTTCAGACGGGCGGGTGAGGAGCCGACAGTATAGCAAGCCGGCTCCCATGTGTTGCCCGGGCGCGTTCAGCGCACGATGCTGACGCGCTTGCCCGACAAAGTGCGGCGGGCCGGATCGCCATGCACGGTGATGCGGCCGGAACCGCTGGCGCGGGCGTGGACTTCATTCTGGACGCTGACGTCGATGTCGCCGGAGCCGTTGCTCGCCAGATAGGCAACGTCGCTGCGCAGCGACGCCAGGTTGACATCGCCCGAGCCATTCACGTTGGCGTCGAGGCGCTGCACGGCGCCGTTGGCGCTGATGCTGCCCGAGCCGTTGACGGCCACGTTGATGCGTTCGCCGTGCACGCTGCCCAGCTGGATGCTGCCGGAACCGTTCTGCACCGCGTCCGTGTTGCCGCTGGCGAGGGCCGCCGCGTTGATGCTGCCCGAGCCATTGTTGGCCACGTCGAAGCGTCCCGTCGTGCCCGACAATTCGCTCTTCATCGACCCGCGCTGTTCCAGGCTGAAATCGTCGCCATTCAGGCCGCTGACCACCAGGCGGCCCGAGCCTGAGATGTTGATCTTCCTCAATTGCGGTGTCGTATAGATGACGTGGATGCCATTGCTGCTGCGAATGTTCGTGTCGCTCCACAGGCGCAGCGTATTGCCGCTCACGTCGCTATGGATCAGCGGTTGCAGATTGCTGTCCGCTTCGATCACCAGCGATGCCGTCGGGCCGACGCGCACGTCGATCTTGATGTCGATGCGCTTCATGTTGTCGATGTCGAGCGCGCTGATGGTGCTGACCTGGCGCACGTCGCGGCTCACTTGCCCATTGCCCTGGATGACATTGCTGCTGGAATCGGCATAGCGTACTTCGCCATCGTTGGGGTTGATGACGATGGCGCAACCGCCAAGGGCAACGGCACAGCACAGGGCCAGCAAGGTACGCATGGTGTTTCCTTTATGATTGTTTTAGTTCGGGACAAGAAAAGAGCCGGCTGCCGTGCCGCGGCTGCCGTGCTGTCGATGAGAAGATAGCAAAGCGGTGCGCTGGCTGGCAGGGAAATGCGACGAACTGCGTAAAACGCGGGGTGAACTGCAGGCGCGTGCGCCTGACGTGGTGCCGTCCGCCTTAAAAGCTGAGCAGGAAACAGGCGCCGGCGCCGACGGGCCGCGCATGGCGCAAAGTGCCGCCGTTGGCATGGGCCAGGTGGCGCACCAGCGCCAGGCCGATGCCGCGTCCCTGCTTCCTGGTCGAGAAAAATGGCATGAAGATGTGCGCGGCCAGCGTATCGGGCACGCCATGGCCATTGTCGCGCACTTCGATGCGCAGGCGCGCGCCCCGGCTCAGGCGGGCGCTGACCGTGACGCGCGGCGCGGCAATCCCCTGCGTGGCTTCGGCGGCATTCTTGAGCAGATTGATCAGCGCCTGTTCCAGCTGGCCTGCATCGATCCGCACTTCCAGCGATGCCGGTTCGACGGAAAATTCCGCCCTGCCGCCGCGCGCCTGCCAGGCTGGCGCCAGCAGCGCTTCCAGGCGCTGGAACAGTTGTTCCAGGCGCACCGCTTCGGGTTGCGGCGCGGGCACGCTGGACAGGCTGCGGTAGCTGGCCACGAAGTCGGCCAGGCTGGCGGCGCGGCGGGCGATGGCGTCGAGCGCCGTCGCCAGGTCGGCATGGGTGTCGTGCGGCAGCAGGGGGTGCACGTCCGCCAGCAGGTCGCAGGCCGTGCGCGACAGCGAGGCGACGGGCGTCAGCGAATTCATGATTTCATGCGTCAGCACTTGCACCAGGTCGCGCCAGGCGTTGAGCGCCTCGGCTTCCAGTTCGCTCTCCACCGGCATCAGCGCGGCCAGGTGCTGCGGCGCGCCTTGCAAGGTCAGCGCCGCCACGGCCACCAGCGCCCGCTCCACGCCCCGCTCCGTGTCAAAACTGAGCAGGCGGCGCTGGCCGGGCGGCTGCGCCGCCAGCAGTTGCTGCAACCGTTGCGGTTCGCTCGCATGTCCGGGCGCCAGCTGGCGCCGTGCGCTTGCATTGAGGGGCGTTACCTTGCGTTCCTCGGCGTCGTTCTGGATGCGGAACAGGGCGATGGGCGCGTGCTCGAGACAGGCTTCGAGCGCCCTCAGCGATTCTTCATCGGGCCTAGGCGACGGCGCCGCCGTCATTGCCGCTGCCATCGTCGACTCTTGGCGCGACAGGCGCGGCGCGAGGCGTGTCAGGCAGCGGGACAGCCGCCACGCCGGCGCTATCGATAGCAGCAGGCACAATACGCTCAGGCGCGGCGACGCCAGCGCGACAAAATACCCGGCGCCGCCGGCCAGCGCCAGCATGGCGGCGATGCTGGCGCTGGCTGTCGTCTTGAGGCTGCGCTCAGATGCCATGTTTGTTCAGCTTGCGGTACAGGGCGGCGCGGCTGATGCCCAGCGCCTTGGCCGCATGGCTGATATTGCCGTCGACCTGCTCCAGCGTGCGGTGGATGGCGTCGCGTTCCAGCGCGCCCAGCGTCTGGCGTGCGTGGGCGGGCGCCGCTGGCGCCTGGCCGGCGCCGTCGAACAGGCCGAAATCGCCGCGCGTGTAGTGCGCTTCGCTCCCCAGGATGACGGCCCGTTCGCAGGCATGGCGCAGCGCGCGCACATTGCCAGGCCAGTCATGCTGTTGCAGGTAGTCGAGCGCCTCCGCCGCGGGCGCGCGCGCAGGGCGCTGGTACTGGCTTTCGTAGTGCGCCAGGTAGTGCCGCAGCAGCATGGCGATATCCTCGCGGCGCGCCCGCAGCGGCGGCACGCGCAGCACGATGGTATTGAGGCGGAACAGCAGGTCGGGCCGGAACACGGCCGGATCGAACAGCCGCGCTTCATCGACATTGGTGGCGCTGAGGATGCGCACGTCGATCGCTTCCGGACGGTCGGCGCCGAGCGGCGTCACTTCGCGCCGTTCCAGCGCCGTCAACAGCTTCGCTTGCGCCGCCAGCGGCAGGTTGCCGATTTCATCGAGAAAGAGCGAGCCGCCGCGCGCCGTCTGGAAGCGTCCTGCGCGTTCATGCTTGGCGTCGGTGAACGCGCCCTTGCGGTGGCCGAACAATTCGCTTTCGAAGGTTGCCTCCGGCACGGCGCCCATGTCCACCGGCAGCAGGGGACCGGCGGCGCGGCGCGAGGCCTGGTGCAGCGCGCGTGCCACCAGTTCCTTGCCGACGCCGTTTTCACCGAGCACCATCACGTTTGCCTCGGTGGGACCGACGCTGGCGACCATCGCGCGCAGCGCGCGCATGGCCGGGGAGTCGCCCATCAGGTCCGGCGCGGCCGTGCCTGGCGAGGCCATGCCGGCGCGGCGCGCCAGCGCTTGTTCCACGGCGGCGGCCAGGCGCGCGTTGTCCCAGGGCTTGGTGATGAAATCGCCGGCGCCGCGCTGCAGCGCCGCCACGGCCAGCGGCACGTCGGCATACGCCGTCATGGCGATCACGCAAGGCGGCCGTGGCAGCGCGCGCAGCAGGTCGAGCAAGGCCAGGCCTTGTGCGCCATCGGTCTGGCCGGGCTGGAAATTGAGGTCGAGCAGCACCACGTCGGGCACGGCCCGGGCCAGCAGCGCGGGCAGCCCCGCCGGGTCGCACAGCGTATCGACCTGGCCGTCGCGGTAGCGCCGCCGCAGCAGCAGCTGTGCGGCACAGGCGACATCGATATCGTCGTCGAGGATCAGGACGTGGGCTGCGGTGTGGGCCATGGAGAGCATAGTGAGCGTCGGTCAGTGGCGCATTCTAGCAGCCGCGCAGGGGGCGTGGCAGCTGCTGCGGGCATGCCCGTTTGCCGGTGCTGTGCGCTTGCGAACAGCCGCTGTCCGGAAATGGACACTGCGGGACACCGCGCCGCACCGCCGGTGCCGGCGCGCGGCTGCAGGGCGCCTGTCCGCGTGGCGCCTGCCGCTGGCACGCTGCTTGCTGATGCAGGGACAAGACCAGTGCGAAAGACGTGAAAATAAATATGCATGCTCCCCGATCTTCGATCCCCCCTTTGCCGGCCAGCGGCGCCGCCATGGATACGCGCGTGCCGCGCAGCCGGCGCAAGCTGGTCGCCGCCGGCCTGGCGGGCGTGTTGCTGCTGGCCGCGCTTGCCGCCGCCGGGTGGTGGGCCATGCCGCGCGGCTTGCAGGTGCCTGCCGCCGAATTGCGCATCGGTATCGCAGAGCGCGGCATTTTCCTCGATGAAGTGGTGGTGCGCGCCAGCGCCGAGCCGCTGCATTCCGTGCTCCTCGATTCGGTCGAGTCGGGCCGCATCGACGAGGTGCTTGCCAGTGACGGCGCGCTGGTCAGGAAGGGCCAGCTGCTGTTCCGCATCTCCAATCCGCAGCGCAACCTGGAACTGCTGGCCCGCAAGGCCGAACATGCACAGCAGATTTTCAACTTGTCCAACTTGCGCCTGGCGCAGCAGGCCAGCGCCAGCGAGCACCAGCGCCGTCTGGACGACCTGGCGTTCGCGCTGCAGCAGGGCGGCAAGCAGCATGCGCGCCATGCCAGGCTGGCGGCGCAGGGCTTCATTTCCAGTGTGGCACTGGAGGAGTCGGCCGACAGCCTGCTGCAGCAGCAGCGCGCGCTGGCGCAGGAACAGCAGGCGGCGCAGGCCGAGGCGCGGGTGCGCCGCGATGCGGCCGCCCAGCTTGAGGCGTCCATCGCGGGCCTCAGTTCGGGCCTGCTGCTGGTCGGCGCCACGGTCGATGCCCTGGCCGTGCGTGCGCCGTCCGCCGGCCGGCTGACGGACTTCCGGCTGCAGGTGGGCGAGTCGATTGCGACGGGCAAGAATGTGGGCCGCATTGACGACCCAGTGCGCTACAAGCTGTCGGCCAGGGTGGACGAGTTTTACCTGAACCGCATGGCGGCGGGACGGCAAGCCAGCATCGTCCAGGATGGCCGCGTTTACGCGCTGAGCGTGCAGACGATTTATCCGCAGATCAAGGAGGGCCGCTTCACGGTGGAACTGGTGTTCACGCACGGCCAGCCGCCCGTGCTCAATCCGGGACAAAGCCTCGATGCGCAGATCACCCTGGGCGAGCCGGCCGCCGCGCTGCTGCTGCCGAACGGCGCCTTCGTCAACGACAGCGGCGGCGCCTGGGTCTACGTGCTCGATGCGTCCGGCGGCCAGGCGCAGCGGCGCGCGGTGCGTATCGGCCGGCGCAACAACAGCCAGCTCGAAGTGCTGCAAGGGCTGCAGACAGGCGAACGCGTGATCCTGTCCGCCTACGCCGCCTATGGAAATTCCCCCAGATTGCACATAAGCCGGTAAATTCCCTCTCATCTTCCATAAAGGTTCCACCCATGCTTAAATTAGTCGGCGTCAGCAAGCTGCATCAGTCAGGCGATATCCAGACCAAGGCCCTGGACCGCATCGACCTCGAAATCGAGGCGGGCGAATATGTGGCCATCACGGGCCCGTCGGGCTGCGGCAAATCGACCCTGCTGGGTCTGCTGGGCTTGCTCGATATTCCCAGCCAGGGCGAATACTGGTTCGAGGGCCAGAACGTGGCTGGGTGGAGCGAGGCGAAGCTCAATGTGCTGCGCCGCGGGCGCATCGGCTTCATCTTCCAGAGCTTCAACCTGATCGAGGAACTGAGCGTGTTCGAGAACGTGGAGCTGGCACTCGAATACAACGGCACGCCGGCACGCGAACGGCGCCAGCGCGTGGCCGCCATGCTCGACAAGCTGGGCGTGGCCCACCGCGCGGGACACCGGCCGTCGCAGCTGTCCGGCGGCCAGCAGCAGCGCGTGGCGATCGCGCGCGCGCTGGTGGCCGGGCCGGCCGTCTTGCTGGCCGATGAACCGACGGGCAACCTCGATACGGCGCACGGCAATGAAGTCATGCGCCTGCTGCGCAGCATCAATGCGGAGGGCACGACGGTGGTGATGGTGACCCACTCGGCCGACCATGCGGCGCAGGCATCGCGCACCCTGCATTTGCTGGACGGCCGCATCGTGGTCGACGCCTTGCAAGCCGCATGAAGGCGGCCGATTTCCGCATCGGCTGGCGCCTGCTGGCGCAGCAGCGTGGCGCCTCGGCGGCCGTCATCCTGGGCCTGGCGGTGGGTTTCGCGGCCTGCTTTCTGCTGCTGGGCTTTGTCGGCTACAGCCTGGGCTACGATAGCCAGGTACCGCAGCGCGAGCGCGTGCAGCTGGTCAAGCAGCGCATCAATCTGTTCATCCGCCCCGAGTGGCAGAATTACGCCTATCTGTCGCTGCGCGACGTGGCGCGGCGCAGCGGTGCGGTGGAGATGGCGAGCATCGTCAGGCAATTGGCTTTGCCCGTGCAGCGCGGCGAGCGCCCGTATGCACTGAACGTGCAAGCGGTCGATGCGGATTTTGCCAGCCTGTTCGGCGTGACGGCGCTGCAGGGCGACTTGCGGTCCACGCTGGCGCAGCCCGATGCCGTGGCGCTGACGCAGACGGCGGCGCGCAAGCTGTTTGCCGACGCATCCGCGCTGGGCCAGTTGCTGCAGGTCGGCGGCGTCACGCTGCAGGTGCGCGCCATCTTGCCCGACCATCAGCGCAACACCACCGTGCCGTATGAAGTGCTGGTGGGTACGTTCAGCAGCGCCTGGCCGGCGGCGCAGCGCGAGGCCGCTTTTGCCGGCACGGGGCGCGGCGCCATTTACCTGCGGATGCGCCCCGGCGCGGACCCCGATGCGCTGGCGGCGCTGCTGCAGCGGGCCGTCAACGATTCGCCGCAAGACCGGCAGGTGCGCGGGGCCTCGATGGGGCGCGCGCTCGAGGGACGCAACGTCACCGACATCGCGCTGCTGCCGCTGGCGCAGGCTTACTTCGATGCGGACCTGTACAACAGCCGCGCGGCGGCGCGGCATGGGCAGCGCGCCAGCGTGGCGGGACTGGCCGTGCTGGCGCTGCTGATACTGGCCCTGGCCGTCATCAATTACGTCAACCTTGCCACCGTGCGCACCTTGCGCCGCCAACGGGAAATCGGCGTGCGCAAGCTGCTCGGCGCCAGTGCGACGCGCCTGGTGCGGCAGTTCCTGGCCGAGTCGGTGCTCACGGCGCTGCTGGCGGCCGCCGCCGGCTTGCTGCTGGCCTGGCTGGCGCTGCCGCTCTTCGCCGAGCTGGTCCAGCGGCCGCTGGACGATATGTTCACTGCCTGGCGCTGCGCCAGCGCCTTGCTGTCCGGCGTGCTCACGGGCTTGTGCGCGGGCGCCTATCCCGCCTGGTGCGCGCTGCGCGTGCGGCCCGGTCCCGCGCTGGCTGGCCGCGGCAACAGCGAAACGGCGGCTGGCCTGTGGCTGCGCCGCATGCTGACGGTATTGCAGTTCGGCGCCGCCATAGCGCTGTGCGCCGCGACCCTGGCCGTCGGCTGGCAAGCCTGGTATGGCAGCCATGCCTCGCCGGGCTTTGCGCCGGATGGCTTGCTGGTGCTGGACTTGCCGCCCGGGAGCGAGGACAGCCCGCAGGCGCGCGCCTTCGAAGAGGCGCTGGCGCGCCTGCCCGGCATCGCCGGCGTGGCGGGCATCCTGGAAGCGGTCGGGCGCGATGGCAGCAAGGTCGTCGGCAGCGTCAGGACGCGCGACGGGCGTGACGTGCGCCTCGAATACAAACCCATGACGCCGGGCTGGTTCGACCTGCACCGCATCGTGCCCCTGCACGGGCGATTGTTCGACGCGGCGCGGGACAGGGTCGGCAGCCAGGTGGTGGTGCTCAATGCGGCGGCGGCGCTGGCGCTGGGCTACCCCACGCCGCAGGCCGCCGTGGGGCAGGCGATGCCGGACGGGCAGGTGATCATTGGCATTGCGCCGCCGATCCGTTTCCAGGACATGCGCCAGGCGGCCCAGCCGATGCTGTTCGATTTGCGCCATGGCGGCACGCTGTCCCTACGCAGCGCGGACGCCGTGGCCGCGGCCCATGCGCGCATCGAACCGCTGTGGCGGCGCTATTTTCCGGAGCGGATGCTGGAGCTGCGTACGGCGCAAAGCCTGCTGACGGGGATGTATGCCGAAGATCTGCGCCTGGCGCGCATGCTCGGCCTGGCCAGCCTGATCGCCCTGCTGCTCGCCGCCTTCGGCATCTACGTGCTGTCGGCCTACAGCGTGCAGCGCCGCAGCCGTGAAATTGTGCTGCGCAAGTTGCATGGCGCCGGCCGCGCCGCCATCGCGCGCCTGGTGGGACGCGAGTTCATGCTGCTGCTTGCCGCCGGCGCCGTATTGGGCCTGCCGCTGGCGGCCCTGGGCATCGCGCACTACCTGGCCGGCTTTGTCGAGCGCGCGCCGCTGGGCGCCTGGCCCCTGGCGGCGGCATTGCTGCTGGCCCTGCTGGTGGCCCTGCTGGCCACCGTGCGGCACACCTGGTCGGCCATGCGCATGGCGCCGGCGCTGGCCTTGCGCGCTGACTGATACTTCAAGGGATAGCATGATGTCTGCACGAGATTTTCGCATCGGCTGGCGCTTGCTGGCGCAGCAACCGGCGTATTCCGCCGCCGCGCTGGGCGGGCTGGCGACGGGTTTTGCACTGTGCCTGTTGCTGCTTTGCCTGGTCCGCTATTCCTTCAGCTTCGATGCCGCCGTGCCGCAAGCCGAGCGCGTCTATGTGCTGAAGCACCGGCTCAACTTCATTCCGCAGCCGCAGTGGCTGGAATACACGCCATTTGCCCTGCGCGACGTGGCGCTGCGCAGCGGTTTCCCCTTGCAAGCGAGCGTGTTCTGGCCGCGCAAGGCGACCTTCGAGCAGGATGGCCGCCAGCAGGAACTCGAGATCACGGCCGTCGATCCCGCTTTTGCCGCCATCTTCCAGCCGCGCGTGCTGGCCGGCGACCTGTCGGCGGCGCTGAGCCGGCCCGATGGCCTGGCCGTGACGGAGTCGATGGCGCGCCGCCTGTTCGGCCACGCCGACGTGCCGGAGCGCGTGCTGGGGCGCGATATCGCGCTGGACCGGCAACGCCTGCGCGTGCGCGCCGTGCTGGCCGATCCGCCGCTGGCCAGCACGGTGTCCTATGCGCTGCTGGCGGGCACGGGCAGCGTGCTGTGGCCGGCGCCCCAGCGCGACGCGGCGCTGGCCAACTGGATGGGCATCGCCGGCAAGATTTATGTCAAGACGGGAGCGGGCGTGAGCGCCGAAGCCTTGCGCGGCGCGCTGCAGACTGCCACTGACCAGGGACCATGGAACAGCCTCGTGCCGCCGCAGCAGCGCGCCGCGCTGGGCGAGCGCAAGCCCGTCGAGATCGCGCTGGGGCCCCTGCGCGACGCCTATTTCGACACCACGGTGGCCAACACCATCGGCAGCGGTCCGCGCGCCGACCGGCGGCTGGTGCTGGGACTGGGCGCCATCGGCCTGCTGATCCTGCTGCTGGCCGTGTCCAACTACATCAGCCTGGCGGCCGTGCGCACCTTGCAGCGCCAGCGTGAAATCGCCGTGCGGCGCGTGCTGGGCGCTTCCTCGGGGCAGTTGCTGGCCCAGTTCCTGGCTGACTCGCTGTTGCTGTCGCTGGGGGCGACGGCGCTGGGCGTGCTGCTGGCCTGGTTGCTGCTGCCCCTGTTCGCCGCGCTGGTGGCGCGGCCGCTGGACGATATCTTTGCACCGCTGCCGCTGGTGCTGTGCGTGCTGGCCGGCACGGCGGCGGGCGCCTATCCGGGCTGGCTGGCCTGTCGTGTCGACATGCGCCAGGCGCTGGCGCAGCGCAGCGGCGACACCCGCGGCAGCGCCGGCCTGCGCCGCGTGCTGACGGTGTCGCAACTGGCCCTGGCGATGGGCCTGGGCAGCGTCGCACTGGCGGTAGCCTGGCAGACGCGCTATGCCAGCGAGGCTGGGCGCGGCTTCGATGCGGCGCCGCTGCTGGTGCTGGAATTGCCGAAGGGGCAGGATATGCGCCAGCCGGCCAGCGTGGCCTTCCGCGACGCCGTGCTGCGCCTGCCCGGCGTGGCGGCGGTGGCGGACAGCCGCGACGTGCCTGGCCGCGACGGGGGCGGCGGCACGCGTTCCAGCGATATCGTGCAGCGCGGCGACGGCGGCAGCATCTCGCTGGAGATCCGTGAAGTCAGCGCCAGCTTTTTCGACGCGTACGGGGTGGCTGCGCTGGCGGGGCGCGCGTTCGATCCCGCCATCGAGCGAGCGCCGGGGGCGAGCGCCATCGTCATCAACATGGCGGCCGTGCGCGCGCTGGGCATGGCCACGGCGCAGCAGGCGCCGGGACGCTGGCTCAATGGCCAGGCCTTGCAGATCGTCGGCGTCGTGCCGGACATCCGCTGGCAAAGCTTGCGCGAGCCGCTGCTGCCCGTGATGTACCGACTCGACCCTGCCAATGCGATGCTGACCGTGCGCCTGGCGGCGGGGGCGGACGGCGCCAGCGTGACGGAAGCCATCGCCCCCCTGTGGCAGCGCTATTTTACGGGACAAGTGTATGCGCCCAAGCCGCTGACGGCATATGCCGCCAGCGCCTATGCCGACGATCGCCGCATGGCCAGCCTGCTGGCCTGGGCCAGCGCCGCCATCTTCGTGCTGGCGGCCTTTGGTGTGTATGTGCAGCGGCGCGCGCGCGAGGTCGTGTTGCGCAAGCTGCATGGCGCCGGGCGCCTGGCCATCGGGACGCTGGTGGTGCGCGAGTTCCTGTGGCTGCTCGCCATCGCCGGCGTGGCGGCTTTGCCGCCGGCCGCGTTGGCGATCGCGCGCTACCTGGCGGCCTTCAGCGCGCATCCGCCCATCGGTGCCTGGCCCCTGGCGCTGGCGCTGCTGGCGGCCGCGTTCGTGGTGGCCCTGGCGACTGCGCGCCACGCCTGGCTGGCCATACGCATGGCGCCGGTGCAAGCCTTGCGCGATTGAGACGGGCTTGCCGCATGGCGTCAGCGTCGGACACTCCCAGCCGATGGGCGCCATGCCACAGCGACGCGTTACAATGGCGAGCGTGCGGATCGGCCAGCCGGCGAGGTGCGGCTGCTTATATGTATACGCATCAGTGTACTTCTGCGCCCTTTTCGTGCGATCAGGATGGGTCTGGCAACCGGCGCTTGACCTTGACGGTAGACCGGTCTACCATTAATGACTCAAAAGTAAGTTACTTGGAAAGACACATGCAAGCCCCGATTGATACCAAGCCCCGCTGGGAGCGGCGCAAGGATGCCCGCCCGCAGGAATTGCTCGCCGCCGCCCTCGACCTGTTTGTCGAACGGGGCTTCGCATCGACGCGCCTGGAGGATGTGGCCAAGCGGGCCGGCGTGTCGAAAGGCACCCTGTACCTGTACTTTGAGAACAAGCAAGAGCTGTTCAAGGCCGTGGTGCGCGACAATATCGTGCATTCCATCGGCGAGGCGGAAGACAGCATGGCCGCCTCGGACAGCACCAGCGCCGAGTTGTTGCGCAGCATGATGATGCAATGGTGGGAAGAATTCGGCGCCACCAAGCTGGCCGGTTTGACCAAGCTGATGTTGGCCGAAGCGAATAATTTCCCGGAACTGGCGCAGTTTTACAACGAAGAGGTGGTCACGCGCGGCAATGCGCTGATCGCCACCTTGCTGGAACGGGGCATGCAGCGCGGCGAATTCCGCCAGGTCGATCCCGTGCTGGTCAGCACCATCCTCAGTGCGCCCGTCACCATGCTGATGATGTGGACGCACTCCTTCCTGCCGTGCGAGGTCAAGAACATCGATCCCGTCGCCTACATGGATGCCTTTATCGACATGAGTTTGCGCAGCTTGCAGGTGGAGGCGCCCGGGAAAAGTTGATATGTAGAGCTTGCCTCTACCGTTCAGTTGCCCCTTTTCCAAGGTTCGCCCCCCCAAATCTGCAGATCGTCGCAAATTTCCTCCATTCCCCGCCTTTATGGTTAACATGTGCTTTCAGCCAGTTCAACGATAAAATGGCGGATTATTACTTCACTTACCGAGTCCAAAGATGAATATCGAACAAGCCCGCTTCAATATGATCGAACAGCAGATCCGTCCATGGGACGTACTGGATATCGACGTATTGGAGCTGTTGAACGTGGTCAAGCGTGAAGATTTCGTGCCGGCCGCCTATAAAAACCTGGCCTTCGTCGATACCGAAATTCCACTGGGCGGTGGCGAATGCATGTTGACGCCGAAGCTGGAAGCGCGCATTTTGCAAGACGTAGCCGTCAAGAAGCATGAAAATGTGCTGGAAATCGGCACCGGCAGCGGCTATATGGCCGCATTGCTGGCGCACAAGGCACGTCATGTGACGAGCGTGGAAATCGTTCCCCAATTGAAAACCCTGGCCGAGCAGACCCTGGCCGCCAACGGCGTGACGAATGTCACCGTGGAACTGGGCGACGGCGCCCAGGGCTGGAGCAAGGGCGCACCGTATGACGTGATCGTCGTGTCCGGCGCCCTGGCCGTGTTGCCGGAAGCACTGTTGCAACAAGTGAAAGTCGGCGGCCGCATCCTGGCCATCATCGGCGAAGCGCCGATCATGTCGGCGCACCTGATCACGCGCAGCTCGGACAAGGCTTACGACACGCGCAAGCTGTTTGAAACCAATGTCACGCCGCTGCAAGCCGTGGCACCGTCGCATTTCCAGTTCTGAGGCGACCGATTCGATGGAGCATTTGAGTGCACCGCAGCTGGCCGCCTGGCTGGCTGACCCTTCCCGCCCACGCCCCTTGTTGCTGGACGTGCGGGAACAGTGGGAGTTCGACCTGTGCCACCTCGACGGTGCCACCCTGATGCAGATGAATTCGATTCCTGCGCGCATCGATGACCTCGATGAAGACGCCGAGATCGTCTGCATCTGCCATCACGGCATGCGCAGCATGCAAGTGGCAGCCTTCCTGGAGCGCAATGGTTTTGGCAAGATCAGTAATTTGACGGGCGGCGTGCATGCCTGGGCGCTGCAAGTCGACAGCGCGATGCCTAAATACTAAGTTATTTTGCAGTAGATGCACCCAGGCATGTTTTCCTGCATGCCTGCGGAGGCCTGTACCCCGCTCACCCGGCGGGCGCAAGGCAAGCGGTAGCAGATTTTTGATTCCATCAACTTTTGACGACTCCAACGGAGAAATGCAATGCGGAAACCCCTTATCGCCGTGCTGATGACCAGCGCCTTTGTCTCGATGACATACTCGCTGCAAGCGCAGGCGGCCGATCTCATCCAGGTGTACCAGCAGGCGCTGGCCAATGACGCGCAGTACGCCAGCGCGCGCGCGGCCCTGTCGGCCGGGATGGAGCGGGTTCCGCAGGGATTGGCAGGCTTGCTGCCGCAAATCTCCGCGTCGGGCAGCAATACCCGTGGCAATCAGGAACAGATCGCCCAGAACAATGGCGGCAACAAGATCACCTCGCCGTCCGTGAATGTGCGCACGAATGCCTACAATTTGACACTGGCGCAACCGCTGTTCCGCTGGGATCGCTGGGAAACCTATCAGCAAAGCAAGCTGGCGCAGGCAATTGCCGAAGCGCAATTTGCACAAGTGCAGCAAGACCTGATCACCCGCGTGGCGCAGGCGTATTTCGACGTGCTGAGCGCGCAGGACAACCTGGGCGCCACGCAGGCGCAAAAGGTCGCCACGACGGAACAACTGGCATCGGCCAAGCGCAATTTCGAAGTCGGCACGCAAACGATTACCGATACGCACGAAGCGCAAGCGGCCTACGACTTGGTGGTGGCGCAGGAATTTGCCGCCATCAATGACCTGGCCAACAAGCGCAGCGCTTTGCAAACCATCATCGGCGAAGCGCCGACCACCCTGGCGCCGATGCGCACGGGTGTCGTCATCAGCGCGCCCGAACCGGCTGCCGTCGAGCCGTGGGTGTCGTCCGCCGAAGAGCAGAACTATGGCGTCGTCACGGCCCAGTTCAATGTGGAATCGGCCAAGCGCGACATCGGCCGCAACCGCGCCGGCCACTACCCGACCGTGGACCTGATCGCCAACGCTGGCCATACCTATTCCTCGGGCGGCGGCAATGGCAGCGGCAATAACAATAATGCCATCGGCGTGCAGTGGAGCATCCCGATCTTCAGCGGCTTTGCCGTCACCAGCAAGGTGCGCGAATCGATCGCGCTGGAAAACAAGGCCCGCAATGACCTGGAAACGGCACGCCGCACGGCCTCGCAAGGCGCGCGCCAGGCTTTCCTGGGCGTCAATAGCGGCCTGGCGCAAGTCAAGGCGCTGGAAGCGGCGGAAGTGTCGAGCAAATCGGCGCTGGAGTCGAACCAGCTCGGCTATCAAGTGGGCGTGCGCATCAATATCGACGTGTTGAATGCGCAGAAACAATTGTTCTCGACGCAAAAAGACCTGTCGAAAGCCCGCTACGACACCATCATGAACGGCTTGCGCCTGAAGGCGGCGGCCGGCACCCTGAAGGAAACGGACTTGATGCCCGTCAATGCCTTGCTCGACAAGTAAGCGCGGTCTTGCTTTGAATGAAAACCAGCCCCGGCGACGGCGCTGGTTTTTTTTCGTCTTGCCGTGTTATCACACGGCGCGGCTGTTGGCCACTTGCGTCAGGATCACGCCCGCCACCACCAGTCCCGCACCGGCCCAGTGCAACGGAGAAATATGCTTCACGGCAAAGCCCAGCAAGCCGTAGCGGTCGATGGCCAGCGCTGCCAGCATTTGCCCGCCGATGACGGCCGCCATGAAGGGGCCGGACCCCATGCGCGGCGCCAGCATCAGCGCGGCGGTAATATAGAACACGCCGGCCGCGCCGCCCAGCCAGGACCAGCCCGGTCCGCGCATGGCGAGCTGTACATCGGGCGCCGGCACTCGCCAGAGCAGCATCACGAGCGACGCGAGCACGGCGCTGACGGCCAGCGAGGCGAGGGTGGCCCACAGCGGGTGGCCCAGGTTGCGGCCCAGCGCGGCATTCGCGCCCGCCTGGAAGGGAACGACGGCGCCGGCCAGCATGGCCAGCAGGGCAAATACGGTGATCCATCCATGCATGTGCGACTCCATCTTTGTTGAGTTGATGCGATCATCGTATTATGCTGTCATGATTAAATCCAATTCGTAGTTTGTCATTCAACTATGCATGAAATGAATAATCTGCGTGCCGTCGATTTGAACTTGCTGGTGATCCTGGATGCGCTGCTCAGCGAGCGCCATTTGTCGCGCGCGGCCGAACGGTTACATATGAGCCAGCCTGCCGTCAGCCATGCGCTGGCCCGCTTGCGCCACCTGCTCGGCGACCCGCTGCTATTGCGCGGCAAGGGCGGCTTCCAGCCGACGGCGCGCGCGCAGGAGTTGGCGCGGCCCTTGGCCGAAGCCCTGCAAAGCGTGCGTTCCGTGCTGGGCGGCGCCGTCTTCGAGGCGGCCACGGCGCAGCGCGTGTTTCGTCTGGCCATGTCGGATTACGGCGCGGCCTTGCTCTTGCCCGCTTTGCTGCGGCGTTTGCGCGTGGACGCGCCCGGCATCGACCTGGCTGTCAGCTACGCCAGCCGTCCGGCCGTGATCGCTGGCGTGCAGGATGGCGAGATCGACCTGGCGCTCGGCGTGTTCCCGCAACTGCCCGAGCAGCTACACAGAGAAACTTTATTTGAGGAAACGTTCGCGTGCGCGCTCGATCCGGCCAGCCTGGCGGCCGGTGAAGTGTTGAGCCTGGAAACCTATCTGGCGCGCCCCCATGTGCTGGTGGCGTCCAGCGAAGGCGGCATGGCGGCCGAAGTCGACGCGGCCCTGGCCCAGCTGGGACAGATGCGCCGCATCGCCGTGCGTCTGCCGTACTGGACGGTCGCACCGGATGTCGTGAGGGGGACGGACTTGATCTTGACGGTGGCGCGGCGCGCCTTGCAGGGCAGCGCGGCGCAAGGGCTGGCACAGTACGCTGCGCCGTTTGCCATCGCGCCGTTTGCGTTTGAAGTGATACGGCACCGCCGCACGGAGGGTGATGCGGGCATCGCCTGGCTGCGCGCGGCCATTGCACAGGCCGCCGAGCCAGGCTGAGGTACTACAGGCCGCCGCCCTGGCCGTCGAACTTGCGCTCGATCAATTCGATCTTGTAGCCGTCCGGGTCGGTGATGAAGGCGATGACCGTGTTGCCGCCTTTCACGGGGCCCGGTTCGCGCGTGACGTTGCCGCCATTCGCGCGTGCCGCGTCGCAAGCGGCGACGATGTCGTCGGCCGAGATGGCGATGTGGCCATACGCCGTGCCCAGCTCGTAGCTGGTGGTGCCATAGTTATACGTCAGTTCCAGTTCCGCATGGTCGGGATTCGATCCATAGCCGACGAAGGCCAGCGTGTACTGGTATTCCGGGTTGTCGCTGGTGCGCAGCAATTTCATGCCCAGGACCTTGGTGTAAAAATCGATGGAGCGCTGCAGGTCGCCGACCCGTAACATGGTGTGCAAAATACGCATCGTAAATCCTTGAGGGTGATAGGGGAATGGCAGGATTTTATGCGTTTTACGGCTTTCTTGCCGAGGCCGCCCCTGCCGTCCGGTGAGGGGACGGCAGCGGACGGCATGCCGGCATTACTCCAGATGGGCGTCCAGGGTGATTTCCGTGGCCAGCAATTTGGACACGGGGCAGCCGAGCTTGGCGCGCAGGGCCGCGTCCTGGAACGCTTCGTCGGTGGCGCCGGGGATGGTGGCTACGAGGGTCAGGTGCACGGCCGTGATGGCATAGCTGCCATCGATTTTTTCCAGGCTGACGTCGGCCGTGGTTTTCAGGGCCGTGGCGCGCAAGCCCGCCTCGCCTAGCTGGCCGGACAGGGCCATGGTGAAGCAGGCCGCATGGGCGGCGCCAATGAGTTCTTCCGGATTGCTGCCGGGACCGTCTTCGAAGCGTGTGTTGAAGCCATAGGCTACGTTGTCGAGCGCGCCGCTTTGGGTGGAAATAAACCCTTTGCCATCTTTAAGGCCGCCACTCCAGACGGCTGATCCTGTTTTTTTCATGATGTACTCCTTGCGTGGTTCGAGCGTCCATCATGCGCGCCGGGGCTTGCCGCTTCCGTTCGTTGCGTCACACTGTGGGAGCATGCGCGGCCCATGACAGTTCGACTCAGCGCGCCTTCTTTGGTTCCAGTTCGGCGTCGGGGCGCGCCTGTTTCGGTTCGGCCGGCTTGACCTTTTCCACGCCGGGCTGGGCCCGCCGGTCCGTATCGACCAGGCCTTGCTCCAGGTCGCTGGCCGCCTGCTGCATGATCTTGCGCGGGCGCACGTTTTGCGCATCGGGCGATTCGTCGCGCTCGTGCGGCAGGCGGTCGACGCCATCATTGCTGACTTTTTCATCGGTATTGATCTTGCGCTCGCTTGGCTGGGTAGCCATATGGCCTCCTGACAGTAAAAATGATGTGCCATCAGTGTCCTGCCGCGCCGTGCTGCCCGCAAGCGGATTTGTCCGGGCAGGGAGCGCTGGCGCACGCATGGACGATTCTTTTTCTGCGCTACACTGCGTGCAACACCAAGAACGCCCCTTGCAGGCACGCGGCAGCCGCACTATACTGTGCATATATACAGTATTATGCGATGCCGGCGTGCGATGCGACAGCCTGGGGCGGTTTGCCACCGAATTCACTACCGAGACTCTTATGCCCGTCGATACACACGCCGAACAGCCAGCCGCGACCTTGCCAGCCCCGGGCGAGCGCTTCAACCTGGGCGCCAAGACCATCGCCCTGGTCGTGCGCCAGAATACGGATGGCATTGCCGAGCCCGTGAAAAGCATCGTCGATTTCCTGCAAGTGCTGGGCCACACGGTGGTCTTCGAGGCGGAGACGGCTGCACACCTGAACCTAGCGTTTCCCGGCGTGCGCGCCATGTCGCCGGCCGAGATCGGCGCCGCCGCCGATTGCGCCATCGTCATGGGCGGCGACGGCACCATGCTGGGCATTGCGCGCCAGCTGGCGCCATTCGACGTACCTTTGATCGGTATCAATCAGGGGCGTTTGGGTTTCATGACGGATATTCCGCTCGAGCGCATGCTGCCCGTGCTGGCGCAAATTCTCGGCGGCCGCTTCAAGGCCGAACGCCGCACCTTGCTCGAAGGCAGCGTGCTGCGTGACGGCGTGTCGATACACGTGGGCATGGCCGTCAACGATGTCGTCGTTTCGCGCGGCGGCGGCGCCGGCATGGCCGAATTGCGCGTCGAGGTCGATGGCCACTTCATGTACAACCAGCGCTCGGATGGCTTGATCATTTCCACGCCCACGGGCTCGACCGCGTACTCGCTGTCGGCCGGCGGCCCCTTGCTGCATCCGACCTTGGGCGGCATCGTGCTCGTGCCGATCGCCCCGCATGCGCTGTCGAACCGTCCCATCGTCCTGCCCGACTCCAGCCAGATCGTCGTGGAAATCGTGCGCGGGCGCGATATCAGCGTCAATTTCGACATGCAGACCTTTGCCAGCCTGGTGCAGCAAGACCGCATCCTCATCCGCCGTTCGCCACATGCGATTACCTTCCTGCATCCGGAAGGGTGGAGTTACTACAACACCCTGCGTGAAAAATTGCACTGGAATGAGTATCCGTCGGGCGAGGGCAAGCTCAGCTAACATTTTCTCCACGTCAACCCGCGGTGCGCCGCCCAACCACAGAAGCCATGCTCCATACACTGTCCATTCGCGATTTTGTCATTGTCGATACCATTGAACTGGAATTTTCCGCCGGCTTCAGCGTGCTGACGGGGGAGACGGGCGCCGGCAAGTCCATCCTCATCGATGCGCTGACCCTGGCGCTGGGCGGGCGCGGCGACGCCAGCGTGGTGCGCGAAGGCGCGGCCAAGGCCGACATCACGGCCGATTTTTCCGTCAGCGAGGTGGCGCAAGCGTGGCTGGTCGCCAATGAGTTCGCCAACGACGAGGGCGGCGCCCTGTTGCGCCGCGTAATCGACAACGCGGGCCGCTCGAAAGCGTATATCAATGGCATCCCCGCCACGGCCGCGCAGCTGCGCGAGCTGGGCGACATGCTGGTCGACATCCACGGCCAGCATGCGCACCAGTCCTTGCTGAAAAGCGAGGCGCAGCGCGCCTTGCTCGACGGCCAGGCGACGGCGCGCGAAGCGGGCGCGGAACAGGATGCGCGGCAAGTGGCCGCCCTGCACAAGCGCTGGCGCGCCCTCGTGCGCCAGCGCGAGGAATTCGAAACCAACGCCGCCAACGTGCTGTACGAGCGCGAACGCCTGGAATGGCAAGTGGGAGAACTGGAAAAACTGGCCGCCAAGCCCGGCGAATGGACGGAGATCACGAACGAGCACAGCCGCCTGTCGCACGCGGCCAGCCTGCTGGAAGGGGCGCAGGAAGCCTTGTCCATCATTTCTGAGCAGGAAGATCATCCGATCGTGTCGCAACTGTCGGCCCTGAACCAGAAGCTGGGCAAGCTGGTGTCCGTCGATGCGGAATTGCAACCGATTGTCGACCTGATCGAATCGTCGCGCATTCAATTGCAGGAATCCGTGTACGCGCTGAACAATTACCTGGACCGGGTCGAACTGGACCCGGAGCGCCTGCACCAGCTCGACGCGCGCATGGAAGCCATGCACAGCACGGCGCGCAAATTCCGCGTCACGCCGGAAGAATTGCCCGAGGAACACGCGAAGCTGTCGGAAAAGCTGCAGCACCTGGCCGACGCCTCCGACATCGAGGGCTTGCTACGCCAGGAAGCGAAGATCGAGGCGGAATACCGCGGCGTGGCCGAGCGGTTATCAAACACGCGGCGCGCCGCCGCCCTGGAACTGGGCCATGCCGTCACGCGCGCCATGCAGGAACTGAGCATGACGGGCGGCAGCTTTGAAATCGCCCTGCACCCGTGCGAACCGGCCGCGCATGGCCTGGAGCAAGTGGAATTCCTCGTCGCCGGCCATGCGGGCACGGCGCCCCGCTCGCTGGCAAAAGTCGCGTCCGGCGGCGAACTGGCGCGCATCGCGCTGGCCATCTCCGTCATCACCTCGCATGCCACCACCACGCCGACCCTGATCTTCGACGAGGTCGACAGCGGCATCGGCGGCGCCGTCGCCGAAGTGGTGGGGCGGCTGTTGAAACGCCTGGGGCAGGGACGGCAAGTGCTGTGCGTGACCCACTTGCCGCAAGTGGCCAGCCAGGCAAATCAGCATTTCCAGGTGGCAAAAAGCACCCTGGACAATGGCAAGACGGCGTCGCGCATCGACATGCTCGACGCCAAGGCCCGGGTGGAAGAAGTGGCGCGCATGCTGGGCGGCCTGGAAATCACGGCCACCACGCGCAAGCATGCACGCGAATTGCTGGCTATCTAGTACACCTAACCAAACCTACTGCGCGTCGCGGGTCGCGGCCTGCGATGCTCACTGCCTCGGCGGCCCCATGCTTCGCACAGCTGCGCTGCTCGGGCCAACGGGGGCGCCGAGCCTCGCTGCCGCTCGCTACGGTTTTGTTAGGTGTTGTTAGCGTAAACCGGTCTGGTGAGAATGGCAGTTAGCCTTATGCCGTTCCTTTCCATCTTTCCCGATGTTGACGCAATGTAACTATAATGGTCGGCTAATCCATCCAACGCCTTCGAAGAGCTTTCATGTCATTTCAAACAGAACCGCCGTACACGCATGGCAGTATCGACCGCAGCGCCGTGGTGCTGGTCAACCTGGGCACGCCCGATGCGCCGACGTCTTCGGCCGTGCGGCGCTACCTGAAGCAATTTTTGTCCGACCCGCGCGTGGTGGAGATTCCCCGTCTCGTCTGGTGGTTCATTTTGAACCTGATCATTTTGCCCTTCCGCTCCGGCCAGTCGGCCAAGAAATACGCGTCGATCTGGACGCGCGACGGTTCGCCCCTGAAAGTGCACACGCAAAAGCAGGCGAAATTGCTGGCCGGCGCCCTGGCCGAGCGGGGGCACGATGGCGTCACCGTGGCCAT
This sequence comes from Janthinobacterium sp. SUN100, assembly GCF_030397705.1. Taxonomy (NCBI): domain Bacteria; kingdom Pseudomonadati; phylum Pseudomonadota; class Betaproteobacteria; order Burkholderiales; family Oxalobacteraceae; genus Janthinobacterium; species Janthinobacterium sp. SUN100. The sequence continues at coordinate 253,871 of NZ_JAPUBU010000004.1, forward strand.
GGCCATGCGCTACGGTTCGCCTTCGCTGCCGGAGGTGCTGGCCAGGCTGAAAAGCGAAGGCTGCGAGCGCATCGCCATCCTGCCTGCCTATCCGCAATACTCGGGCACGACGACGGGTTCCATCTACGACGCCGTGTTTGCCCATTACGCCACGGTGCGCAATGTGCCGGAATTGCGCTTTATCAAGCAGTATCACGAGCACGACACGTATATCGACGCCTTGCGCGATTCCGTGCTGAACCACTGGGAAGCGCATGGCCGTCCGGAAAAACTGGTGATGAGCTTTCATGGCGTGCCCAAGCGCACCTTGCTGCTCGGCGATCCCTACCACTGCCAATGTCTGAAAACGGCGCGCTTGCTGGCGGAAAAGTTGAAATTAAGAAAAGATCAATACGTGGTGACCTTCCAGTCGCGCTTTGGCAAGGCCGAATGGCTGCAGCCGTACACGGCGCCCACCCTCGTGGCGCTGGCGCAACAGGGTGTCAAGCGCGTCGACCTGCTGTGTCCGGGCTTTACCAGCGATTGCCTGGAAACCCTGGAAGAGATCGCGATGGAAGCCAAGCATGACTTCGAAGCGGCCGGCGGCCAGCAGTTTCATTACATCGCTTGCCTGAACGAAACGCCAGCCTGGATCGCTGGCCTGGCGGAAATTGCCGAACAGCACATGATTGGCTGGCCGACGATGAAGACGGCGGCGCAGCGCGAAGCGGACAAGAAGGCGGGTGAGCAGGCGCGCACGGCGGCCCTGGCCCTGGGCGCGTCGAATTAAAGGAAATTATTTTTTGACAATAAAAAGCCGCGCTTGCGCGGCTTTGTCATGTCTGGCGCAGCCAAGGGGTTTTCCGAATAGCAACATCGCCAGTGGCGATGGCTGCGGCGGGGCTGGTAGAATGCCCGCTTTGCCGTGGGAAGCCTGGAAAATCAAGGGGGCGCGCACGGATCGCTGCCTGAAATGGGAAGTGCTTTGTAATAAGCTGTAACATGGATCGCTGTAATTCCGGTTTTGCCATGCATACCCCTTGAAACAATAGGATATAGCCCCATCTGCCCGTTAGTGTTGTAAAGATAGTTAGACTAACTCATTTAAGTCATTGATTGTAGGAGCTTTTCAGATGCAAGATCAGGAAAACCAAGCTGTACCTAATCCGCAAGCGGACGCCGCGGCGACTGCCCCATCGACTCCCGCAGAGCCTACTTTGGAAGAGCAGCTGGCGAGTACCGAAGCGCGTCTTGCAGAGATGCACGATGCCTTCATGCGTGCCAAGGCCGATGGCGAAAATATCCGCCGCCGCGCGCAGGAAGATGTTGCTAAAGCGCATAAATTCGCAGTGGAAAGCTTTGCCGAAGCCATGGTGCCGGTGAAAGACAGCCTGGAAACGGCGCTGACGGTGGAAGCACCGACCATCGACTCGCTGAAAGAAGGCGTCGAGATGACCCTGAAGCAACTGAACGCCGCGTTCGAGCGCAACCGCCTGGTGGAAGTGTTGCCGGTGCAGGGCGAGAAGCTCGATCCGATGAAACACCAGGCTGTTGCCGTGGTGCCAGCGGACCAGGAAGCCAATACCATCGTGTCAGTCCTGCAAAAGGGCTATATGATTGCGGACCGCCTGCTGCGTCCAGCCATTGTAACGACCGCGCAAGCAAAATAATCAGAGGGCGGCATCAAGCAAGCCTTGAAACCATGCCGCTTTGCCACATATAAGAACCATCTGAAATCTAGCAAATAAAAGGAAAAAAATCATGGGTAGAATTATCGGTATCGATCTGGGAACCACGAATTCCTGCGTTTCCATCATGGAAAACGGTCAACCAAAGGTAATCGAAAACGCTGAAGGCGCACGCACGACGCCGTCGATTATTGCTTATCAAGAAGATGGCGAAATTCTCGTCGGCGCGCCGGCGAAACGCCAGGCCGTGACCAATCCGAAAAACACGCTGTATGCAGTCAAGCGTTTGATCGGTCGCAAGTTCGACGAAAAAGAAGTGCAAAAAGACATCGCGCTGATGCCGTACCAAATCATGAAAGCCGACAACGGCGATGCATGGATCGGCGTACGCGACAAAAAACTGGCGCCGCCGCAAATTTCGGCTGAAGTCCTGCGCAAGATGAAGAAAACGGCAGAAGACTACCTCGGTGAAGAAGTCACCGAAGCCGTCATCACCGTGCCTGCGTACTTCAACGATTCGCAGCGTCAAGCTACCAAGGATGCCGGCCGTATCGCTGGCCTGGACGTCAAGCGCATCATCAACGAGCCAACCGCGGCAGCGCTGGCGTTCGGCCTGGACAAGACCGAAAAAGGCGACCGTAAAATCGCCGTGTATGATTTGGGTGGCGGTACGTTCGACGTGTCGATCATCGAAATCGCGGATGTTGATGGCGAGAAACAATTTGAAGTGCTGTCGACCAACGGCGACACCTTCCTGGGCGGCGAAGACTTCGACCAGCGCGTCATCGATTACATCATCGACGAGTTCAAGAAGATCAACGGCATCGACCTGAAAAAAGATCCGATCGCCCTGCAGCGCATCAAGGCTTCGGCCGAGCGCGCGAAGATCGAATTGTCGTCGTCGCAACAAACCGAGATCAACGAGCCGTACATCGCCATGGCGAACGGCGCACCGGTCCACTTGAACCTGAAGATGACCCGCGCCAAGCTGGAGTCCTTGGTGGAAGAGTTGATCACGGCCACGATGGAACCATGCCGTACCGCCATCAAAGATGCTGGCGTGAAAGTGTCGGACATCGATGACATCATCCTGGTCGGCGGTATGACGCGTATGCCGAAGGTGCAGGAAAAAGTGAAGGAATTCTTCGGCAAGGATCCACGCAAGGACGTGAACCCGGACGAAGCCGTCGCCGTGGGCGCAGCGATTCAAGGTTCGGTCCTGTCGGGCGAACGCAAGGACTTGCTGTTGCTGGACGTCACCCCTCTGTCCCTGGGTATCGAAACCCTGGGCGGCGTGATGACCAAGATGATCCACAAAAACACGACGATTCCGACCAAGTTCAGCCAAGTGTTCTCGACGGCCGACGACAACCAGCCTGCGGTGACCATCAAGGTCTTCCAGGGTGAGCGCGAAATCGCCGCCGGCAACAAGGGGCTGGGCGAATTCAATCTGGAAGGCATCCCGCCAGCATCGCGCGGCACGCCACAGATCGAAGTGACCTTCGACATCGACGCCAACGGCATCTTGCATGTCGGCGCGAAAGACAAGGCCACCGGCAAGGAAAACAAGATCACGATCAAGGCCAATTCCGGCTTGACCGAGGCGGAAATCCAGAAGATGGTGAAAGACGCCGAGTTGAACGCGGAAGAAGACAAGAAGGTCAAAGAATTGGCCGAGTCGCGCAACCAGGCCGATGCTCTGGTACACTCGACCCGGAAATCCTTGACCGAATACGGCGACAAGCTGGATGCGGGCGAGAAAGAGAAGATCGAAGCGGCGATCACCGACCTGGAAGCAAGCATCAAGGCGGGCGACAAGGCTGAGATCGACGCCAAGGTGGAAGCACTGTCGAGCGCATCGCAGAAACTGGGCGAAAAAATGTATGCCGACATGCAAGCGCAGCAAGCTGCCGGCGGCGCGGAAGGTGCACAGCAAGCTGCTGGCGCATCGGACGCAGGCGCCAAGCAAGACGACGTTGTTGACGCTGACTTCAAAGAAGTCAAAGACAGCAAGTAATGTCTTGCGCTCCCATGAACTGGGGGTAGCCGGGCTGAACGCTACATCGCGGGATTAGCCGCGAAGACCGGCCGAGCCGAGTCGCTGCGCCTAGCGCAGCACTCGACTCGGCTTTTTCGTGTAATTTTTACATCAGTAGATAGACTGCAAGGTGCCGACAACATGGCAAAGCGTGATTTTTACGAGACACTCGGTGTCGCAAAAAATGCTTCGGAAGAAGAGATCAAAAAGTCTTACCGTAAACTGGCGATGAAATACCATCCGGACCGCAATCCGGATAGCAAGGAATCGGAAGAAAAGTTTAAGGAAGTCAAAGAAGCCTACGAGATGCTGACCAATCCGGAAAAGCGCGATGCGTATGACCGTTACGGTCACGCTGGCGTGGACCCGAACATGGGCGGCGGTGGCGGCTTCGGCGGCGGTGCTGGCGGCTTTGCCGACAGCTTCGGCGATATCTTCGGCGACATCTTTGGCGGTGGCGGTGGACGCAGCCGCAATGCGGGTCCACAGGTGTACCGTGGCGCCGACTTGCGCTACAACCTGGAAATTACACTGGAGCAAGCTGCTCACGGCTTCGACACGACCATCCGCGTGCCGAGCTGGGACAAGTGCGACACTTGCCACGGCAGCGGCGCCAAGCCGGGCACCTCGCCCACCACCTGCGGTACTTGCGGTGGTCACGGCCAGGTGCGCATGCAGCAAGGTTTCTTCAGCATCCAGCAAACCTGCCCGAAATGCCATGGCAGCGGCAAGGTCATCACTGACCCGTGCACGCCATGCGGCGGCGCCGGTCGCATCAAGCGCAACAAGACCCTGGAAGTGAAAATTCCAGTCGGTATCGACAACGGCATGCGTATCCGTTCGTCCGGCAACGGCGAACCGGGCACGAATGGCGGTCCGTCGGGCGACCTGTATGTGGAAATCCACATCAAGCCGCACGCCGTGTTCCAGCGCGAAGGCGACGACCTGCATTGCGAAATGCCGATCTCGTTCGCCAAGGCGGCCTTGGGCGGCGAAATCGAAGTGCCGACCCTGAACGGCAAAGTGTCGTTCACGATTCCCGAAGGCACCCAGTCAGGTAAAACCTTCCGCCTGAAAGGCAAGGGCATCAAGGGCGTGCGCTCCGGTTACGCGGGCGACCTGTTCTGCCACGTGGCCATCGAAACACCGGTGAAACTGACGGAAAAACAGAAAGACCTGCTGCGCGACTTTGAAAAGTCGACGACCGAGGGCGGTGCCAAGCACAGTCCGCAAAGCAAGACCTGGAAAGACAAGGTCAAGGATTTTTTTGAGTAAGCACACGTAATACCATGCGCCGGGATGCTGAAACATCCCGGCGTTTTTTTCACCACGACTGAGAAATATGCGCGCATCGCCGGCCTATGGGCGCGATCTGCCGCCAACTCAGTCGTACGCACACAATGGGAGCGATATGACCGAACCGAAAAATGGCCTGGCCCTGGCGGAACTGCTGCAGCGTAACCGCCGCTGGGCCGACTCGATGGTGGCGAAAGACCCGAACTTCTTCAAGAATCTGGAAGCGCAAACGTCGCCCGAATACCTGTGGATCGGCTGCTCCGACAGCCGCGTGCCCGCCAACGAACTGCTGGGCATGGCGCCTGGCGATGTGTTTGTGCACCGTAATATTGCCAATGTGGTCGTGCATTCCGACCTCAATTGCCTGTCCGTCCTGCAATTTGCCGTGGACGTGCTGAAAGTCAAACATGTCATCATCGTCGGCCATTACGGCTGCAAGGGCGTGCATGCGGCCATGACGGGCACGCGCATCGGCCTGGTCGACAACTGGCTGCGCCACGTCCAGGACGTGGGCCAGAAGCACGAGCGCTACCTGGGCGACGTGCTGACCAGCCGCCAGCGCGGCGACCGCCTGTGCGAACTGAACGTGGTGGAACAAGTCTTGAACGTGTGCCAGACCACCATCGTGCAAGATGCGTGGGAACGCGGACAGGAACTCAGCGTCCATGGCTGGGTCTATGGCTTGAAGGATGGCTTGCTGAACGACCTGGAAGTGACCGTCAAGGCCGGCCACGAACTGGCGCCGCGCATGGCGGCCCGCCTGGCCCGCTACGAAGCGACGGCGTAAGCCAGCAATGCTGGCGCGGCGCTAAGGTGCCGCGCCTTCCAGGCGGCCCAGGTAGTCGGCCGCCTCCCGCACGCCCTCTTGCGCCGCCTGGCGCAGCCAGGTCTTGGCCTGGGGAATGTCCTGCGGCGTGCCCCGGCCTTCGGCCAGCGCCACGCCATAGTGGTAGCGCGCCAGCCGCGCGTAGGCGGCGTCATCATTCGTATGCGCGCCGCGCCGCATCAGCGCCGTCGCCTGCGCCAGGTCCTTGGTCACACCGATGCCCGTTTCATACAGCTGGGCCAGCCAAATCATCGAATACACATCGTTCCAGCGCCGGATGCAATCTTCAAAGATGGCGACGGCGGCCGCATGGTCGCCCGTCTTGTCGGCCGCATAGCCGTACAAACACTTGATGCGCTTGTCGCTGTGCACATAGGCTTTGTAGCTGAGATCACTTTCACCCTGGCTATCCTGGGCATGGACGGGAACAGTCAACAGCAAGGCGAGCAGCAGGGCGTAGGTGGGCATGGCTTTCCTGGGGCTAGGGTTAAAGCTTAGTAGATAAGCAAGTTTCGTGCTAGCACCATGCCCGGGCAAGGCCGGTGCTGCTGTGCCAATTCGTGACAGCCGCTGTGGCAGCGTGGCGCAACGCGCCGCGCATATCCATATAGTAAATGCTTCGTTTGCAAGCAAGGCTGGCCGGCATACAGTGGACTTCCCCTGACTCTAGTCGAGTTCCCATGTCGGCCGTCCTGAAACCCGCGTTTTCTTCCAGCCCGTTCCGTATCGAGACTTTCGATGCGCCGCTCGGCGCGCAAGTGCTGGGGCTGGACCTGGCGCAGCCGCTGTCGCTGGGCGACTTCCAGCGCCTGCACCACGCCCACCTCGACCATCACGTGCTGGTGTTCCGCGACCAGCGCATCACGCCGCAGCAGCAAGTCGATTTCAGCCGCCGCTTCGGCCCCCTGCAAATCCACGTGCTGCGCCAGTTCCAGCTGCCCACGCAGCCGGAAGTGCTGATCATCTCGAACATCGTCGAGGATGGCCAGCCCATCGGCCTGGGCGACGCGGGCCATTTCTGGCATTCCGACCTGTCGTACAAGGAAGTGCCCAGCCTCGGTTCCATGCTGCATGCGCAAGAGTTGCCGCAGGACGGAGGCGATACCGTGTTTGCGAATATGCACCTGGCGTGGGAAAGTTTGCCGGCCGCGCTGCGCCACGCCGTGCGCGGCGCCCGTGCCGAGCATAGCTACCTGAGCCAGTACGAGGAATTGCGCCGCCGCAACCCATGGCGGCCCGCCCTGACCCAGGCGCAGGTCGATGAAGTCAAACCCGTGACGCACCCCGTCGTGCGCGTGCACCCGGAAACGGGCCGCCGCGCCCTGTTTGTCAGCGAACACTTCACCACGCGCATCGTCGGCTTGCCCGACGATGAAAGCCGCGCCCTGCTCGATGAACTGTTTGCCCACAGCGTGCGCCCGGAGCACCTGTACGTGCACCGCTGGCAGCCGCACGACCTGGTGTTCTGGGACAACCGCTCGCTGATGCACCTGGCGACGGGCTGCCCGCCCGACCAGCGCCGCAAGTTGTATCGCACCACCATCGAAGGCGATGCGCCGTACTGATTTTTTTGATTGTTGATCTGACTCAAGGAGTGTCCATGTTGCCGATCTTTAGCTTTGCCCGCCGCCTGCTCGCCACCATCGCCCTGCTGTGCATGGCCATGCCCATGGCCCGGGCCGAAGGGCAGATTCGCATCGCGGGCCAGCATGGCATCACCTTCTTGCTGCTCAATATTGCGCAGGAACAAAAGCTGATCGAAAAGCATGGCAAGCAGCAGGGCGTCGATGTCAAGGTCGAGTGGATCACCCTGTCCGGCGGGCCGGCGATCAATGATGCTTTGTTGTCGGGCAACATCGATATCGCGGGGGCCGGGCTGGGGCCGCTGCTGACCATCTGGGACCGCACCAAGGGAAGGCAGAACGTGCGCGGCGTGGCTTCGCTGGGCAATTTTCCCTACTATTTGATCAGCAACAACCCCAAGGTAAAAACCCTGGCGGACTTGACGGACAAGGACCGCATCGCCTTGCCCGCCGTGTCCGTTTCCGTGCAGGCGCGCATCTTGCAAATGGCGGTGGCGAAGCAGTGGGGCGACAAGGAATTCGCCCGCCTCGATAAGATCACGCAAACCCTGCCGCACCCGGACGCGGCGGCCGCCATCATCGCCGGCGGCACGGAGCTGACCGGCCACTTCGGCAATTCGCCGTTCCAGGAACAGGAACTGGCGCAAAACCCGAACGCCCACATCATCCTGAACTCGTACGACGTGCAAGGCGGGCCAAGCTCGTCGACCCTGCTGTATGCGACGGAAAAGTATCGCAAGGACAATCCGAAGACTTACCGCGCCTTCATCGCCGCCTTGGCGGAAGCGGCGCAGTATGCGAGCAGCAATCCGCAAGGCGCGGCCGACATCTATATCAAGGTCAACAAGAGCAAGGTAGACCGCAACCTGCTGCTGAAAATCTTTGCGAATCCGCAAGTGCAATTCAAGATCTCGCCGCAAAACACCCATGGCCTGGCGCAATTTTTGCACCGCGTGAACGCCATCCGCAACCTGCCCGACAGCTGGCGCGATTACTTCTTTGACGACCCTGCCATTACGCAAGGAGGCTGACATGAACGCACCCGCTTTTCACCTGGTACGTCCGCCAGTCGCCTTACAGCCTTTGCTCAGCGTCAAGAATGTCAGCCTGGAATATCGGACTGAACAGCGCACCGTGCGCGCCACGCATGACGTCAGTTTCGACGTGTTCCGCGGCGACCGTTTTGTGCTGCTGGGGCCATCCGGCTGCGGCAAATCGTCCTTGCTGAAAGCCGTGGCCGGCTTCATCGCGCCGCGCGCGGGCAGCATCGCCATGCACGGCCAGCCCATCCAGAAACCGGGGCCGGACCGTGTCGTCGTGTTCCAGGAATTCGACCAGTTACCGCCATGGAAAACGGTGCTGGAGAACGTCATGTTCCCCTTGCTTGCCAGCAAGCGGCTGGACAAGATGGCGGCCCGGGAGCGCGCCCATCGCTGGATCGCCAAGGTGGGCCTGGCCGGTTTCGAGGATGCCCATCCGCATACCTTGTCGGGCGGCATGAAGCAGCGGGTGGCCATCGCCCGCGCCCTGGCCATGCAGCCGGAAGTGCTGCTGATGGACGAGCCGTTTGCCGCCCTCGACGCCTTGACGCGGCGCAAGATGCAGGAAGAGCTGAGCCGCTTGTGGGACGAGCTGCGTTTTACGCTCGTGTTCGTCACGCATTCGATCGAGGAAGCCTTGGTCGTGGGCAACCGCATCCTGCTGCTGTCGCCTCATCCGGGCCGGGTACGCGCCGAACTCAACAGCCATCAGTTCGGTCTGCACAGCGCCGGCAGCGCGGAATTCCAGGCTGCCAGCAGCCGCATCCATGGTTTGCTGTTCGATGAGGACGTTGCTCCCGCCCAGCAAGCTGACGCGGCACGCAGGGAGGCCGTATGAGCGCGCTGCTGGAACCGCCGATCCGCCAGGAATTCGTCTACGCGGCACCGCCGCCGGCCGGCGTCACCGTCGAGCGGCCGCTGTCGCGCTGGCAGCGCCTGGGCCAGCATGCGCTATGGCGCAAGGCCTTGATTTTGCTCAGCCTGGCCCTGCTGTGGGAAGGCGCGGCGCGCTGGACGCACAACGATTTATTGTTGCCCAGTTTTTTGCAGACGGCGCAGGCATTCATCGGCGGCATCGCCAGCGGCGAATTGCTCACGCGTACGGCCGCATCCCTGGTCGTCTTGCTGCAGGGCTATGCCATGGGCGTGCTGGCCGCCTTCGTGCTGACCTTGCTGGCCGTGTCCAGCCGCATCGGGCGCGACGTGCTGGAAACCCTGACGGCCATGTTGAATCCCTTGCCGGCCATTGCCCTGTTGCCGCTGGCTTTATTATGGTTTGGCCTGGGGCGCGCCAGTTTGATCTTTGTCATTGTCCATTCCGTGATGTGGCCGCTGGCCCTGAACACGTATGCGGGCTTCCAGGGCGTGCCCGACACCCTGCGCATGGCGGGCCGCAATTACGGCTTGAACGGCTTGCGCCTGGTGCTGCACATCCTCGTGCCTGGCGCCTTGCCGTCCATCGTCTCGGGCCTCAAGATCGGCTGGGCGTTTGCCTGGCGCACCCTGATCGCGGCCGAGCTGGTATTCGGCACCACGTCGGGCCAGGGCGGCCTGGGCTGGTATATCTTCCAGAACCGCAACGAGCTGTACACGGACAAGGTGTTCGCGGGACTGGCAGCCGTCATCGTTATCGGCTTGCTGGTGGAAAACATCGGCTTTCGCAGCCTGGAACGCGTGACTCTCAAGCGCTGGGGCATGCAGCGATAGCTATTTCAGCATGCTGCGTGCCGCCGCGACGATTTGCCGCGACAGCTGCTCCAGGCGCGGCGACTGCACCTTCCACGTATGCCAGTACAGGGCCACGTCGGCCGGGGTCTTGGGCGTGAGCATTTCCACCAGCTCGCCGTCCGTATTCGCTTTCAGCAGCAGCTCAGGCACCATGCCGTAGCCGAGGCCGTAGCGGATGGCGTTGAAGTGCGAGGTGGCGCCCGGCACGTAATGGCAGGGGTAGGCCCCTTCGGGCAAGCCCAGCGCCTCTTGCAGGAACGACGATTGCAGGGTGTCCTTGCGCGTGTAGGCGACGACGGGCGCCGTGCGCGCCGCCTTGCGCGTCAGCCCGTGCGCGAACCACTGCTGGCGGAACGCTGGCGTGGCCACCAGCCAGTAGCGCATCACGCCCAGCGGCTCGGCCGTGCAGCCGCGCATGGGCTTGGGCTCCGTGCTGATGCAGCCGATCGCCATGCCCGTTTCCAGCAAGGTGTAGGTGTGGTCCTGGTCTTCCACGGTCAGGTCCAGCAGCACGCGCTCGCGTATCAGCACCTCGGACAGGGCCGGGAAGAACCAGGTGCCCATCGAGTCCGCGTTCAGCGCCAGCACCAGGGTCAGCGGGGCATCCTGCTGCACCGCCAGTTCCGCCTGCAAGTCCGCTTCCAGCAGCTTGGCCCGCTTCAGATACTGCATCAGCCGCTGGCCCATGCGCGTGGCGCGCGCAGGACGGCTGCGCACGATCAGGGCGTTGCCCAGCTGGCTTTCCAGCGCCCGCACCCGCTGCGAAATGGCGGGCGACGTCAGGTGCAGCCGCAGCGCCGCCTGCTCGAAGCTGCCCGTTTCGACGACGGCGCGGAACGCTTCCGTGTGCTTGGGATTGAGGTCCATGGTGCGTGCCTAACATAAGAAAAATTTATCAATACTAAATAATACTTACTTTTTATAAGGATAGGTGTGTTGCAGTGCACAATACCTCTTTGATAGAGTGCCGTGCGCCAGCGTGCGGCCTTCTGGCAGCAAAGGAATGACAATATGGAAACGCAAGATACGGCGCAAGACAGTTCGCAAGACAGCTCGCAAGACAGCGGCAAAGACGGCGCCACGGCGCGCAAGCCGCCATCGAAGCTGGCGCGCAATCTGAAATTCGGCCTGGGCCTGACCCTGGGCCTGGGCTTGTCCGCAGCCCTGGCGGGCGGCTGGTGGCTGCGCCAGGCGTGGCAGGATTTGCCCGCCGTCGAGCACCTGGCCCAGTACAAGCCCGCGCTGCCGCTGCGCATTTTCTCCAGCGAAGGCGAGCTGCTGGCCGAATACGGCGAAGAGCGCCGCGAATTTCTGCCCTTGAATGAGATCCCCCTGCGCATGCGCCAGGCCCTGCTGGCCATCGAGGATGCGCGCTTCTACGAACACGGCGCCGTCGATTTCTATGGCCTCACGCGCGCCACGCTCGCCAATGTCGTCACCGGCCACCACGCGCAGGGCGCCAGCACCATCACCATGCAGGTGGCGCGCGACTTCTTCCTGTCGCGCGAAAAGACCGTGCAGCGCAAGCTGACGGAGATGCTGCTCGCCTACAAGCTGGAACAGCACTATGGCAAGGACAAGCTGCTGGAACTGTATATGAACCAGATTTACCTGGGCGAACGCTCCTACGGCTTTTCCGCTGCCTCGAACATCTATTTCGACAAGCCGCTGGCCGACGTCAGCATCGCCGAAGCAGCCATGCTGGCCGGCTTGCCGAAGGCTCCATCGGCCTACAACCCTGTCGCCAATCCGCAGCGCGCCACCGTGCGCCAGCATTACATCCTGCAGCGCATGCGCGAACTCGGTTACATCACGCCAGCCGAATACACGGCCGCCGTGGCGGAAAAACTGGCGCTGAACAAGGACCGCAACAGCTCCGTGCACGCGGCCGCGTATGCGGTCGAAGAAGCGCGCCAATTGATCCTGCAAAGCTATCCCGAGGGCGCCTACAGCATGGGTTTGGACGTGACGACCACCATCCGCATGGCGCCGCAGCGCGCGGCCGACAAGTCGCTGCGCGATGGGCTATTGAATGCGCAGGCGCGGCGCGGCTACCGTGGCCCGGAAGCGCGCCTGGCCACTTCCGCAGACAGCGTGGCGCGCCAGCTGGCCGCCTATCCGGACAGCGGCGAATTGCGCGCCGCGCTGGTGCGCAAGGTGGAGACGAGCGGCATGCGCCAGGTCAAGGCGCAGCTGCGCAATGGCGACGAGATCGTGCTGACGGCATCGGATGCGCGCCTGGGCGGCAAGCTGCAGTGGGACGGCAAGCGCGCCATCGTCGAAGGCAGCGTGATCCGCGTGGTGCACGACGCGGCCAAGAACCGCTGGCTGGTGAGCCAGTTGCCCGAGATGGAAGGCGCACTGATTTCCGTCGAGGCGCACAGCGGCGAAATCGTCGCCATGGCGGGCGGCTTCGATTTCTACCGCAACCACTACAACCATGCCATGCAAGCCTACCGCCAGCCCGGTTCCAGCTTCAAGCCCTTCGTGTATTCGGCGGCGCTGGAAAAGGGATATTTCCCCGGCACGGCCGTGGATGATACGCAGCGCCTGCTGCTGCCGCAGGAAACGGGCGCGCAGCCGTGGCGTCCGCGCAATTACGGTAATAACTATGAAGGCTTCATCAGCGTGCGGCGGGGCCTCGTGCGCTCGAAAAACCTCGTGGCCGTCAGCCTGATGCAGGCGGCCGGTCCAGGCTATGTGCAGCACTACGCCACGCGCTTCGGTTTCGAGAGCGCGCGCAATCCCGTCTCGCTACCGTTGGCGCTGGGCGCGGGTGCCGTCACGCCGCTGCAGCTGGCGCAATCGTATGCCGTGTTTGCTAATGGCGGCATGCAGATGCCGCCGAAATTGATCAAGGAAGTGCGCAGCCGCAGCGGAGAAGTGCTGTTCAGCGATGCGGCGCCACGCGCCAAGGGAGAACCAGTACCGGGTACGCAAGTGATCTCCACGCGCAACGCCTACGTCATGGACAGCATGCTGCGCGACGTCGTCAAGAGCGGCACGGGCCGCGGCGCGCTGGCGCTGGGACGCGGCGACGCGGCCGGCAAGACGGGAACATCCAATAACGCCTACGACGCCTGGTTCGCCGGCTATTCCTCGGGCCTCGTCTCCGTCGTCTGGCTCGGCTACGACCAGCCTAAGAGCCTGGGCAACGCCACCGGGGGGACTTTGGCGCTGCCCGTCTGGCGCGATTACATGCAGGTGGCCGTGCAGGGCCGTCGCGAGCAGGTGCTGGCCGAACCGGCAGGCCTGGCCCTGCTCGACGGCGATTATGTGTATGCCGAATACCTGGCCGGCGACTGCCTGAAGGATAACTTTGCCTTTATCCACAGCAGTGTCAGTTGCGGTAGCCTGGGTGCGGATACGCGCATGGCGCACGGTGACGCTGGCAACGGCGGCTCCAGCACTGGCACGAACGAGGCGCGCACCCTGAGCGAAGCGCGCGAACGCGAACAAATTCTCAAATCATTTTCGGAAGAGTAAGAGCATGCTGTTATATACGATTTACCTGGTGGCGATTGTCGCCGAAGCGATGTCAGGCGCCATCATGGGCATGCGGCGCGGCATGGATTTGTTCGGCATCTGCATGATCGGCACCGTCACGGCGCTCGGCGGCGGCACGGTGCGCGACGTGCTGCTGGGGCACTATCCGCTGGGCTGGATCGCGCATCCCGAGTACCTGCTGTTTACCATCGGCGCGGCTGTCGTTACGGCCTTTGTCGCGCGCTACCTGCACCATCTGCGCGCCGTCTTCCTGCTGGTCGATGGACTGGGCCTGGTGGCGTTTTGCGTGATCGGTTGCGACATCGCCATGTCGGCCAAGATGCATCCTGCCATCGTCGTGCTGGCGGGGATGATCACGGGCGTTTTCGGCGGCCTGCTGCGCGACATCCTGTGCAACCAGATTCCCCTCGTGCTGCAGCGTGAAGTGTATGCCACCGTGGCCCTGTTTACGGGCAGCCTGTATGTCGGTCTGCTGTATTTCAAGGTCGACAGCTCCGTGGCGCAACTGGCATCCATCGGCGCCGGTTTCCTGTTCCGTTTCCTGGCGTTGCACTTCGAGTGGCGCCTGCCGAATTTCAATGGCGACCGGATTCGGGGATTTGAATAGGGCGCTGGCTTCCTGAATATTTTTACGCGCATTTAACCCCTTTTTCTCCGCCGCTGCGTTTCATGTTGGACACCCCAGCCAACCGGAGAAGAAGCGATGTCCAGCGCCCTCAAGATCACATTGATACTGTCCCTGCTGCTGTCGGCGGGCTGCCACGCCGCCGGCACGGCGCCGCGCAAGACCCTGGCGCCGTTTACCAGCGAGCAGGCCTTGAGCAGCTACCTGCAGCAGTTGCAGGCGCGCCAGGCGGCACAGCAAAGGGAACAACAGAAACTGCAGGGCGCCACGGCGCAGTACATGTCGGCGCCACCGCCTGCGCCGATGGTGGCGAAAGCCGCGCCGGCAGCGTCGGCAGAAGCGGCGGAATCCGTCACGAATGTGCAGACGGCGGGCGTGGACGAAGGCGGCATCGTCAAGCTGCATGGCAAGCACCTGGTGATGCTCCGGCGCGGCAAGCTGTTCACTGTGCAGGTGGGGGGCAAGGCCCTGCAGCCCGTCGCCTCGCTCGACGCGTTCGCGCCGGGCAGCGACCCTTCCGGCAGCTGGTATGACGAGATGCTGATCGATGGCGACACGGTGGTGGTGATCGGCTACAGCTACAGCCGGGGCGGCACGGAGATCGGCCTGTTCGACATCGATGCGGGCGGCAAGCTGGCCTACCGCTCCACGTATCATCTGCGCTCCAACGATTATTACTCGTCGCGCAACTACGCGAGCCGTATGATCGGCAGCAAGCTGGTGTTTTACTCGCCCTTGTCGCTGAACTTGCGCCGGGGCGACCCGTTCGGCGGCTTTCCCGCGCTGCGCCGCTGGCGTCCCGACGCCGTACCATCGGACTTCAAACGCATCGCCCCGGCCACGCGCATCTACCGCACCGACGAAGAACCCGAGATGGGCGCCGGCCTGACCCTGCATACGGTCACCGTGTGCGACCTGGCGCAGCGCGACATGCGCTGTGAAGCGACCGCCGTGATGGGACCGCAGGGCCGCGTGTTCTATGTGTCGGGCGAATCCGTCTTTGTGTGGACGACGCGCCGGGGCAGCGATTCTGGCCTGTTCCGCATCCCCCTCGATGGCAGCGCACCCAGCGCACTGAAGGTGGCCGGCGCACCCGTCGACCAGTTCTCGTTCCTGGAAAGCGCGGATGGCCACCTGAACGTCCTGCTGCGCGCCGAAGGCCAGGGCGACGCCATGTGGGATGGCACGCGTGGCCGGGGTGACATGGCGCTGCTGCGCGTGCCATTGGCGTCGTTTTCCGATGGCCGCGACAGTGCGCCCGCCAGCAGCTACAAGGCGCTGCCCGGTGGTGGCGGCTACGGGCTGCAAAACCGCTATGTGGGACCGTATCTGTTGTACGGCAATCCGGGCAATCCCGGACGCCGCAAGGCTGACCAGGCCTGGCCGCGCCAGCCCCTGTATGCCGTACGCTGGGCCGATGGGGGCAGCGTGCAAGCCCTGTCCCTGCCGCACGGCGTGGAACGCATCGAAGCGCTGGGCGATGACGCCGTGGTGATCGGCGCGCAGGGCAAGGATCTGCATTTCAGCAGCATCCGCCTGGGGGCGCAGGCGGCGATTGCCACGCGCTATATCCGCGCCGATGCGGCGCAGGGCGAATCGCGCAGCCACGGCTTTTTCTACAAGCCGCAAGCGGCCGGCGAGGGCATGATCGGCTTGCCCATCCTGGGCGCGGACGAGCGGCCTGGCTTGAACAAGCCATCGGCTTCCGTGCTTTACCTGCGCAACAGCGGCTTGCAATTGACGGAACTGGGCGCGCTGGCGGCGCGGTCTGGCCAAACGCCGGACGATGGCTGTCGCGCGTCCTGCGTGGACTGGTACGGCAATGCGCGCCCCTTGTTCCTGCAGGGTAGGGTCTTCGCTTTGCTCGGCTATGAATTGGTGGAAGGGGCGTTCAAGGATGGACAGATCCGCGAAGTGCGCCGCATCAGCTATGCACCCATTGCGCCCGCTGCACGCTGACGGCGTAGCGAAATTGTCGCCGCCGCGTAGTTCGGCTACACTGGTCCGCATGCCCGACACTTTATTGACCGCGACGGATGAAGATCTGATGCTGCGCTACAGCGCTGGCGATCTGCCGTCGTTTCGCGAACTGTACCGGCGCCATAGCCAGGGCCTGTACCGCTTCGTGGCCTGGCGTTCGCCGCGCCGCGCGTGGGTGGACGAGATCGCGCAGGACGCGTGGGCCAGCCTGCATGCGGCGCGCGCCGGCTACCAGCCGCAGGCGGCGTTCCGCACCTATCTGTACCAGATCGCGCGCAACCGCCTGATCGACATCCTGCGCCAGCGGGAAGGACAGGAACACGACGACGTGGGCGAACTGGCGGACGAGGGTACATCGCCGCCGCAATCGCTGGAGCAGAAACAGCAGCACGCGCTGCTGCATGCGACCATCGCGGCGCTGCCGGTGGAGCAAAAGGAAGCGCTGGTGCTGCAGCAGTTCAGCGGCATGAGCATCCTCGAGATCGCCGTAGTGACGGGGGCGGAAGCGGAAACCGTCAAGAGCCGGCTGCGCTACGCCATGCAGAAATTGCGCGCGGGCTTGGACAGCGCCGCTGGCGCGGGAGGACAGGCATGAATACGCACGATCAAGATAACGACGAACGGCACGACGAGGATTTGAACGCGCTGCTGGCCACCCTGCCGCAGCCCGCGCCTTCCAGCGCGCTCGATGCGGCCATTCTGGCGGACGCGGAAAAAGCCTTGCAGCAGCCGGCGGCCGCGAACGACAGCGCCGACGGCGTGCTGCGCACCCTGCCGGCGAAAAAAGCGCCTGACTACCTGCAGCGCTGGCGCGTTCCGCTGGGACTGGCCGCGGCCGTGCTGTTGACGGTCAACCTGATCGGCGTGGACTGGTTCGGCTCGAAGCCGGCGCAATTTCCCGTGGTCGGGGAACCGGTCACGCAGGAGGTGACGCCTGCACCCGTCGCCGTACCTGCCGTTGCGCCCGCGACTGAGTCTGCGCCACCGGTACCGCGCGCCATGGCCAAAGCGGTACCCAAGATGCCAGCGCAGGCCGAGCCAGTGCCAGCACCCGTGCCTCCGCCAGCACCACCGGCACCGCCGCCTGCCACGGCAATGCATCAGACGATGGAACCGCAAGCCGCCATGCAGGCCGAGGCCAGCATGCAGCGCGCGCTTGCCAAGCCCGCGCCCGTCGCGGCCCGCTCCGCGCCGATGCCGCCGCCCGCAAAGCTCGACGCTTCCGTGTGGCTGGTGAAGATCGACGCCCTTTTGAAGGCCGGCGAAGGCGCATTGGCGCACGAGGAGTGGACGGCGTTCCGGCAGGCGTATCCCGACTATCCGGTAGCCGAGGAGCTGCGGCAGCGGCTGGAAACGAAGTAAAAAACGCTAGACGATTCCTTTTCGGCGTTCCCACACGGCGCTGCCCACGAAAATGGCGGCGCATACCCACATCACGGCCGGCAGGGCATTCACGCCCACCGATTGCATCAGGACGCCCGTCAGCAGCGGTCCGCCGCCGCTGGTCACGCCCCAGGTGGCGTTGACGATGGCGCTTGCGCTGGTCAGCGACAGGCCCGTAAAACGCTCGCCGCACGCCACCAGCGCCAGCATGTAGATGCCGCCCGCCGCCGCGCCCAGCAACAGCAGCAAGGTCCACCACAGCCACGGCGTGCCGACGGCGAACGGCAGCAGCGGCAGCAGCAGGCAGACGGCCACGCCGCAGCCCGCATGGACCCTGGCGCGGCCGAAGCGGTCGGCCATCCATCCGAGTGCGAATTGCAGGCCCGTGTCGCCCACCAGCACCACAGTGGCCGACAGCAGGGCCAGGTCCGTGCCGATGCCGTGCTCCATCGCGTACAGGGGCAGCAAGCTCAATGCCAGCGTGTCGAACAGGGCGAAGAAGGCGGCGCCCAGCACGATCATCGGCATGCGCGGCAGGATCAGGGTCCATTTCACGCCGTGTTCCTCCGGTTCGCGTTCCGGGCCGCTGTTCGAGATCAGCATCAATCCCGGCACGGCCAGCAAAAACAGCAGGCCGCAGGCGGTGAAGCTCCAGCTGATCTTGTCGTTGAACAGGGCCACGAGGGCGGGGCCGATCAGCTGGAAGAAGGTAAAACTGGTGGTGTACATGGCCACCACGCGTCCCCGCGAATTGTCGGGCGCCAGGCGGTTCACCCACGCTTCGCCGATGGTAAACAGCACGCCCATGGCGCCGCCGAACAAGAAGCGCAGCACGCTCCACGCCAGCAGGTGGTCGGTGAACTGCATGGCGATCGTCGCCAGCGATGCCACCCAGACGGCGCCCAGCATGGTGGCGCGCGCGCCGAAGCGTCCCACCCAGCGCGAGACGAACGGCGAGGCGGCCAGGATGCCGAGGGCGCTGACGGCCGTGATCATGCCGATGATGTCCGTGCCCACGCCGCGCTGGTGCAAGGTCAGCGCGGTGAGCGGCATGGTGGCGCCCAGGCCCAGGCCCACCACGCCGATGCTGACCACGAGGGCGAAGAAGTCGCGCCACGGCATGTGCTTCATGGTTGCTCCCATAGGATGGAACAGGTATTTGGAAAGGCTGGAAAACGGTGTGGATGCATGGGAAAGTAAGAAGACTTTGCCGGTGGTGCTGGTATTTGGCGCCGGACGGGCATATGATGATTTTAACAAAGACAATATTGCAAAGCCGTAGTGTAGGCGATGTGTGCCGCCGCTGGCCACGGCCATCGGTGTGGCCGCCCCTGCCGGCTCTGCTGTACAGTGAAGCGAGCGGCAGCGCCGTCATGGGCTGTCATTGGATCGTCACGCCAGCGAGGTAGCACTCTATGCGCCGTCCCATCGTTCTCGTCCCCGCCTGCCAGCGCCAGCTTGGCAGCCACGCCTGGCACATGGCGCAGGACAAATACCTGCACGCCGTGTTGCACGGCGCCGGCTGCATGCCGCTGCTGCTGCCCGCCCTGGGGGCGGATGCGGACCTGGAAGCGGCGCTGCACCTCGCCGACGGCGTCATGCTGACCGGTTCCGCCTCGAACGTCGATGCACGCCTGTATGGCGAAGACATCCTGCATCCCGACCTGCCGCAAGATCCCGCGCGCGACGCCACTACCTTGCCCCTGATCCGCGCCGCGCTGGCGCGCCAGCTACCCTTGCTGGCCATCTGCCGCGGCTTTCAGGAAGTCAACGTGGCCCTTGGCGGCAGCCTGCACCAGGCCGTGCACGCCGTGCCGGGCATGCAGGACCACCGGGAGAATGTGCTCGATCCCCTGGCGCGCCAGTACATGCCCGCGCACCGCATCAAGCTGATGCCCGAAGGCCTGCTGTCACGCCTGCTGGGCGGCGAGAGCGAGATGATGGTCAATTCCCTGCATGGCCAGGGCGTTGCCCGGCTGGCCGATGGCTTGCTGGTGGAAGCACTGGCCGACGACGGCCTGGTGGAAGCGTATAGCGTGGCCAGTGCCGCCGGTTTTACGCTGGCCGTGCAATGGCACCCGGAGTGGCAGGTGGAAGACAACCCGCAGTCGATGCGGCTATTCGGCGCCTTTGGCCAGGCGTGCCGCGATTTCCAGGAACAGCAGCACAGGAATAAAGAATGACAGGCGCGCCGCACCGGCACCATGCGGCGCTTAATCAGGAAAAGCGCAAGACCAACGAGAGGGAAACATGGCAATACGCGAAAATTTCACCTATACGGATATGGATTTGTGGCTCAATGAAAAGCGCGTCACGGAAATCGAATGCCTGGTGCCCGATTTGACGGGCGTGGCGCGGGGGAAGATCCTGCCGCGCGGAAAATTTACCCAGGAGCGCGGCATGCGCATCCCGGAAGCGGTACTGGGCATGACGGTGACGGGCAATTACCCGGTCGACGATGGCGGCTATGACCGCGCCATTTCCAGCACTGACCGCGACATGATCTTGAAGGCCGATCCCACCACCATCACCATGGTGCCGTGGGCCACGGATCCCACCGCGCAAGTCATCCACGACTGCTATTTTGCCGACGGCATGCTGGTCGATTTCGCGCCGCGCTCCGTGCTGCGCCGCGTGCTGAAACTGTATGCGGACAAGGGCTGGAAACCCGTGGTGGCGCCGGAACTGGAGTTCTACCTGACGGCGAAAAACACGGACCCGGACTTGCCCTTGAAGCCGCCCATCGGGCGCAGCGGGCGGGCCGAGACGAGCCGCCAGGTGTACAGCATCGACGCTGTCAACGAGTTCGATCCCCTGTTCGAGGATATCTACGATTACTGCGAATTGATGAACCTCGACGTCGATACCCTGATCCACGAGATCGGCGCAGGGCAGATGGAAATCAACTTCCTGCACGGCGATCCGCTGGGCCTGGCCGACAAGGTGTTTTTCTTCAAGCGCACCTTGCGCGAAGCTGCCCTGAAACACGATATGTACGCCACCTTCATGGCCAAGCCCATGGCGGGCGAACCGGGTTCCGCCATGCACGTGCACCAGAGCGTCGTCGATGCGAAGACGGGCCTGAACATCTTCAGTAACGAGGACGGTTCGGCTGCGCCCATCTTCAAGCATTACATCGCGGGCCTGCAGCGCTACATGCCATCGGCCATGGCCATCGTCGCACCCTACGTGAATTCCTACCGCCGCATCGTGCGTCACACGGCCGCGCCCATCAACATCCAGTGGGGCCTGGATAACCGCACGGTGGGCTTCCGCGTGCCCGAATCGGGCGTGCAGGACCGGCGCGTGGAAAACCGCATCATCGGCGCCGATGCGAATCCCTACCTGGCGCTGGCCGTGACCCTGGCCTGCGGCTACCTGGGCATGACGGAACAGCTGGAAGCGACGCCGATGATGGTGGGCAGCGCGTATGACCTGAAATTCGAACTGCCGCAAGGCTTGCCGGAAGCGTTGCAGCTGCTGCGCGCGGAAGACAAGCTGCGCACGGTACTGGGCGAGCGCTTCATCGACGTGTATGCGGCCATCAAGGATCTCGAGCACCAGGAATTCATGACCGTCATCAGTCCGTGGGAGCGCGAACATCTGCTGCTGCACGTATAGGAAAGGATCGCAATGAGCACAACACACAATCCGCTGGCGCCCAGCGCCGCCCTGGTCGCCTCCGTGGCGCAGAAAAACGCGGCGCCGCAGGTATACGACACGGCCGCCATCCAGCAGATGGACTCGGCCCACTACCTGCACCCGTTCACCGATTTCCAGGACCTCGCCAGCAAGGGGGCGCGCGTGATCGTGCGCGGCGACGGTGTCTACCTGTGGGATAGCCAGGGCAAGAAAATCGTCGATGGCATGTCGGGCCTGTGGTGCGTGAACGTGGGTTATGGCCGCACGTCGATCTCGCAAGCCGTGTACCGGCAAATGGAGACGCTGCCCTTCTATAACAGCTTCTTTGGCACGACGAACGTGCCGGCCGCGCAGCTGGCGGCCAAGCTGGCGCAGATCTCGCCGCCGCAGTTCCAGCACGTGTTCTTCACCAGTTCGGGTTCCGAGGGCAACGACACGAACCTGCGCATGGTGCGCCGCTACTGGGATATCCTCGGCTACAAAGAACGCCACACCATCATCAGCCGCCACAACGCGTATCACGGCAGCACGGTGGCGGGAGCGTCGCTGGGCGGCATGGATGGCATGCATGCGCAGGGTGGTATGCCGATACCCGGCATCGCGCACATCGGCCAGCCCAATTACCTGGAATCGGGTCGCGGCTTGAGTCCCGAGGAATTCGGTATCAAGGCGGCTAGCTGGCTGGAAGACAAAATCCTGGAAATCGGCGCCGACAAGGTGGCCGCCTTCATCGGCGAACCGGTACAGGGCGCCGGCGGCGTCATCATCCCGCCATCGACCTACTGGCCCGAGATTCAGCGTATCTGCGACAAGTACGGCATTTTGCTCATCGCCGATGAAGTCATCTGCGGCTTCGGTAGGCTGGGGCGCTGGTTCGGCTCGGAACTGTTCGGCATCAAGCCCGACCTGATCACCTTTGCCAAGGGCGTCACCTCGGGCTATGTGCCCTTGGGCGGCGTGCTGGTGGGCGATCGGGTGGCCAAGGTGCTGATCGAGCAGGGCGGCGAGTTCACGCACGGTTTCACGTATTCCGGCCATCCCGTCGCCTGCGCGGCAGCGCTGGAAAACATCCGCATCATCGAGGAAGAGCAACTGGTGGCGAAGGTGGCCGAGGATACGGGCCCCTACCTGAAGCAGTGCTTCGCCAGTCTGGCCGACCATCCGCTGGTCGGCTACGCGGACAGCTGCGGCCTGGTCGCGGGCCTGAACCTGGTGCGTCGGAAGGGCGCCACCGTGCACGAGAACGAGCTGTTCGACGAGGAGCAGGGCGTGGGCATGATCTGCCGCGGCCACATGTTCGACAATGGCGTCATCATGCGCGCCGTGGGCGAACGCATGATCATCGCCCCGCCCCTGGTCATGACGCGCGCGCAGATCGACGAAATGGTGGGCTTGATACGGGTGTGCCTGGACAAGACCCATGCGGACGTGAAAGCGAAGGGCTGGGTGTAGGTTTTTGCCCCATTTTGCCGCTATCTGCGCATTTTTTGGACCAGAATCGCGGCAGTTCCGCTAAACTTCCATCCTGGCCGCTCTTTGTAGCGGCCAGTTTTTCATTTTGACACCCTCTTACCCAGAAGCTACCCACAATGACGATAGCAACACCAGCCGCGTCGGCCAGCGACGCCCCAGCGCCTTTTTTGCTGATTGATCAACTGGTCAAGGAATTCGATGGCGTGCGCGCCGTCAATGACATTTCCGTGACGATCAACAAGGGCGAGATCTTCGCCTTGCTGGGCAGTTCAGGTTGCGGCAAGTCGACCCTGTTGCGCATGCTGGCCGGTTTCGAGACGCCGACGTCGGGCCGCATCGCCCTGGCGGGCAGCAGCATCGTCGATGTGCCGCCGCACCAGCGCCCCATCAACATGATGTTCCAGTCGTATGCGCTGTTCCCCCATTTGTCCGTGTGGGACAACATTGCCTTCGGCCTGCGCCGCGACGGCTTGCCGAAAGCGGAAGTGACGGCGCGCGTCGAGCAGATGCTGGCGCTGGTGCAGTTGGGCCAGTACGCGAAGCGCAAGCCGCACCAGCTGTCTGGCGGCCAGCAGCAGCGCGTGGCGCTGGCGCGCAGCCTGGCCAAGCGGCCGCAATTGCTGCTGCTCGACGAGCCGTTGGGCGCCTTGGATAAAAAACTGCGCGAGCGCACACAGATGGAACTGGTGAACATCATCGAGCAGGTGGGCGTCACCTGCGTGATGGTCACGCACGACCAGGACGAGGCCATGAGCATGGCCACGCGCATCGCCGTCATGAGCGAAGGGCGCATCCTGCAGGTGGGTGCGCCAGGCGAAATCTATGAAACGCCGAACTGCCGTTTCGTGGCCGACTTTATCGGCAGCGTGAACCTGTTCGATGGCCGCATCACGGAAGACGAACCGGATCACGTGATCATCGACACGCCCGACGGCCGCCAGTATGTCGCGCATGGCATCACGGGCAACCTGGGCATGGATGTCTCGGTGGCCGTGCGCCCCGAAAAAATCGGCATCCAGATCGAGCCTCCCGCCCTGGAGGAGCGCGCGTCGCCAGCGGAACATGGTTACAACTGCGCCCAGGGCGTGATCGTCGCCATGGCGTATTTTGGCAATGAAACCAGTTACCACGTGCGCCTCGACAGCGGCAGTGTGGTGAAAGTCTCGCGCACCAACGCGGCCCGCCACGATGTCTCGCGCCTCGAGCGCGAGCAGCGCGTGTGGGTCTGGTGGGATGGTGCCGACATCGTCGTGCTGACCAGCTGAGGCCATCATGACGCCTATTTTGCAATTGCTGCGCAATCTCGTCATCCTGCGCTGGATAACGGGGAAAAATGCGGGCCGCAACGTCGTCATCGCCGTGCCGTCGCTGTTCCTGGCGGCCGCCTTTCTGGTGCCCTTCCTGATCGTGCTGCGCATCAGCCTGTCCGACATGGACACAGCGGGCAGCCCGTTCGGCGGCTTGCTGTCGTATGTCGACGGCATCGTCGTGCTGAAGGTGAAAATCGCAAATTACCTGTTCATCGCCGCCGATGAACTGTACATGCTCACCTACCTCAGCTCCATCAAGTACGCGGCCATCACCACCGCCATCTGCCTGTGCATAGGCTACCCGTTCGCCTACTTCATGGCGCGCGCCAAACCGTCGATCCGCCCCGTGCTGATGATGCTGGTGATGTTGCCGTTCTGGACCTCGTTCCTGCTGCGCGTGTATGCGTGGAAGGGCATCCTGGCCAATCACGGCTTGCTCAACGACCTGCTGATCGCGCTGGGTGTGGTGAGCGAACCGCTGCACATGATGAACACCTCGTTTTCCCTGGTGGTCGGCATGGTGTACGCCTATCTGCCCTTCATGATTTTGCCCCTGTACGCCAATCTGGTGAAAATGGACATGCGCTACCTGGAAGCAGCGGCCGACCTGGGCGCCACGCCATTGCAGGCGTTCTGGCGCATCACGGTGCCACTGTCGAAGTCGGGCATCATCGCCGGCGCCATGCTGGTGTTCATCCCGTCCGTGGGCGAATACGTGATTCCCGAGCTGCTGGGCGGCCCGGAAACCCTGATGATCGGCAGGGTGCTGTGGGATGAGTACTTCACCAATAACGACTGGGCCATGGCTTCGTCGGTAACGGTGCTGGTGATCCTGCTGATCCTTGTGCCGATGGCCATTTTTAACAAATACAAGACGGACCAGGACGCGGAGGAGCGCACATGAACGGACGTAATTTCCTGCAGCGCTGGTTCGGGCGCGGCTGGCTCTCGCTGGGCTATCTGTTCCTCTACCTGCCCATCATCGTGCTGATCGT
This sequence comes from Janthinobacterium sp. SUN100, assembly GCF_030397705.1. Classification (NCBI taxonomy): domain Bacteria; kingdom Pseudomonadati; phylum Pseudomonadota; class Betaproteobacteria; order Burkholderiales; family Oxalobacteraceae; genus Janthinobacterium; species Janthinobacterium sp. SUN100. The sequence goes on from NZ_JAPUBU010000004.1 coordinate 278,964, forward strand.
CTTTTCGTTCAACAGCTCGCGCCAGGACATGGTGTGGAGCGGCTTCTCGCTGCGCTGGTATAGCGAGCTGATGAGCGACACGGAAATCATCTCGGGTTTCGGTTTGTCCTTGAAGATCGCCTTCATGTCGGCGACATCTTCCGTCATCCTCGGCACGTTCGCCGCTTTCGCCTTGAGCAGCTACCAGCGCTTCCGTGGCCGCACCGTGTTTTCCGCCATGGTCAGCGCGCCGCTGGTGATGCCGGAAGTGATCATCGGCTTATCCCTGCTGCTGATGCTGGTGTCCATGCAAAAGGTCTTCGGTTTCCCCGAGCGGGGCGTGCTGACCATCTGGCTGGGCCACACCCTGCTGGGCATGGCGTATGCTGCCGTGGTGGTGCAGTCGCGCCTGCAGGAAATGAGCAAGTCGCTGGCCGAGGCGGCCATGGACCTGGGCTGCCGCGCGCACCAGGTGTTCTTCCTCGTGACCCTGCCGAACATTACGCAGGCGCTGGCATCGGCCTGGCTGCTGACATTTACCCTGTCGCTCGATGACGTGGTGCTGTCGGCCTTTTTGTCCGGCCCCGGTTCGACGACGATGCCGCTGGTGATCTTCTCGCGCGCGCGCCTGGGGCTCGATCCGCGCGTCAACGCCATCGCCGCGTTGACCATCCTCGTCGTGACGCTCGCCGTGATCGCGTATGCCGTGATGCTGGCGCGCGCCGACCGCAGACGCCGCAAGCAATTGTCTGCGGCGTATTCGGCGGACTAGGAGTAAGCTGGCGTTTTCATCTTGCAGGAGACGACCATGACGGAAAACACCAGCTGGCACGCACGTGCCGCAGAGATCAAGATCGATGGGCGTGCCTTCATCAACGGCGAGCGCGCCTGGGCCAGGTCCGGCCAGACCTTCGACAACTTGTCGCCCATCGACGGGCGCTTGCTGGGGCAGGTGGCCCGCTGCGATGGAGCGGACGTGGATGCGGCCGTGCAGGCCGCCCGTGCCGCCTTTGACGACCGCCGCTGGGCAGGAAAATCGCCCGCGCAGCGCAAGCGCGTGCTGATCAAGTTCGCCGACCTGGTGCAGAAATACGGTCCAGAACTGGCCTTGCTGGAAACCCTGGACATGGGTAAGCCGATCAAATACAGCCAGAGCGTGGACGTGGGCGCCACGGCCAACTGCCTGCGCTGGTATGGCGAAGCGATCGACAAGGTCTACGATGAAATCGCCCCCACGCCCGCCAACAGCCTGGCCCTGATCACGCGCGAACCGGTCGGCGTCGTCGCCGCCATCGTGCCATGGAACTACCCGATGATCATGGCCGCCTGGAAGATCGCGCCGGCCCTCGCCGCCGGCAACAGCGTGATCTTGAAACCATCCGAAAAATCGCCGCTGACGGCCCTGCGCCTGGCCGACATCGCGCTCGAAGCGGGCGTGCCTGTGGGAGTGTTCAACGTGCTGCCCGGCTACGGCCACGAGGCGGGCGCCGCGCTGGCCCTGCACATGGATGTCGATTGCATCGGCTTTACGGGTTCCACTCGCACGGGCAAGCTGATCGTGCAGATGGCGGGCCAGTCGAATCTGAAACGGGCGTGGACGGAATTGGGCGGCAAGTCCGCCAACATCGTTTGCGCCGATTGCCCGGACCTGGACAAGGCCGTGGCGGCGGCCGTCGGTTCTATCTTTTTCAACCAGGGCGAAAGCTGCAATGCGCCCTCGCGTTTGTTCGTGGAAGAATCGATCAAGGACGAATTCCTGGCCAAGGCATTGGCCATGCTGCCCCGCTTTCAGCCGGGCGACCCGCTCGACGAAGCCACCGTCATGGGGGCCATCGTCGACGCCACGCAGATGAAGACCGTGATGGACTATATCGCTTCCGGCAAGCAGGAAGGCGCGCAGCTGCTGGGCGGCGGCGAGGCCGTGCTTCTTGATACGGGTGGCTATTACGTGCAACCCACCGTCTTCGGCGTGGACGCCGGCATGACGATCGCGCGCGAAGAGATATTCGGGCCCGTCTTGTCCGTGCTGGGCTTTACGGATATTGCCGAGGCGGTGAAACAGGCCAACGCCACGCCGTACGGCTTGCAGGCGGCCGTGTGGACATCCGACATCACCCAGGCCATCCAGACGGCGCGCGCCCTGCGCGCGGGCACCGTACACGTCAACCAGTACGACGGCGACGATATCACCGTGCCGTTCGGCGGCTACAAGCAGTCGGGCAACGGGCGCGACAAGTCGCTGCACGCGCTGGACAAGTACACGGAGTTGAAGACGACGTGGATACAGGTGGGGTAAAGCGAAGCGCTGTCGGCCTGGCGCGCAGCGCGCAGGCCGACAGGCGGAATGACATCAGAAGCAGTGTTCCAGCGCCGGGAAGCTGCCATCCTTGACGGCTTTGACATAGCCGATGACGGCGTCGTCGATGCTGGCCGCGCCTTCCATGAAGTTGCGCACGAAGCGTGCCTTGCGGCCTGGGAAGACGCCCAGCATGTCGTGCATGACGAGGACCTGGCCCGAGCAATCGGGACCGGCACCGATGCCGATGGTCGGAATCGTCAGCATCTCGGTCACTTCCTTGCCCAGCTGCGACGGCATCGCTTCCATCAGCACGATGGCGGCGCCCGCGTTTTGCAGCGTCAGCGCGTCGTTCTTCAGCTCCGTGGCGCTTTCCGTGCTCTTGCCCTGCACTTTGTAGCCGCCCAGCTGGTGCACGAATTGCGGCGTCAGGCCGATGTGGGCGCAGATGGGGATGCCGCGCTCGGTGAGGAAGCGGACGATCTCGGCCAGCCAGGCGCCGCCTTCGATCTTGATCATGTGCGCGCCAGCCTGCATCAGGATGACGGCGTTGGCATAGGCTGTCTCGGGCGTGCCATAGGCGCCGAACGGCAGGTCGGCGACGATCATGGCGGACTTGCTGCCGCGCGCCACGGATGCCGTGTGGTAGGCCAGTTCGGCCACGGTGACGGGCAGGGTGGAGCTGTGGCCATTGCAGACCATGCCGAGCGAATCGCCGATCAGCAGGATTTCCACGCCGCAGCGGTCCATCAGGGACGCGAAGCTGGCGTCATAGCAGGTCAGCATGGTGATCTTCTCGCCGGCGGCGCGCAGCGTGGCCAGCGTATGGATGGTCACGGCCTTGTTGGCGACAGGCTTGGATGGCGCCGGTGCCGGTGCGGCGGCCTTGTCTTTGGCTGCCAGATCTGTTCCTTGCAAATAAGCGGACATAGGTATTCTCTAGAGTGAAAGGGGGTGATGCGATTGCGACGCCGCTAGTGTAGTACTTTATGCGGCGCGCTGCAGGAGCGGCATTGTAGAGGATGGGAGCGAGATGGGGCAGAGGCGGGGTCAGAGCTGGCTGATGGCCTGGTCGGCCACGCTTGCCAGGTAGTCCTGCGCCGGCCCCAGGCCGGGCACGGCGATGGCGGGCGCCAGGGCCAGCAGCGGCACCAGCACGAAGGCGCGCTCGGTGAGGCGCGGATGCGGCACCGTCAGGGTGGCGCTGGCGATCTGCTCGTCGCCGTACAGCAGCAAGTCCAGGTCCAGCGTGCGCGGGGCGTTGCGGTAGGGCCGTTCGCGCCCGTGCGCCGCTTCGATGGCGTGCAGGGCCAGCAGCAGTTCCTCTGCCGGCACGGTGGTGCTGATGCGCGCCACCGCGTTGATGTAGTCATCGCCGCTCGAATCGATGGGTGCCGTGCGGTAGCTGGCAGAGGCGTCCAGCAGGCTGGCGCCGGGCAGGCGCGCCAGGCGCGTCAGCGCATCCTGCACATTGGCGCGCGCGTCGCCCAGGTTGGCCCCGATGCCGATGTAAGCGATAACTGTCGTTGCTGTCTGCATGGCTGCGTTTACTCGCCGCTGGTGCTGCCGGTGGTCGAGCCGCCGGTGCCCGTCTTGCTGCGCGTGCTGCGGCGTGGCGGACGCTTCTTCTTGACGGCGCCCGGCGCGGCATTGGCGCTGACGAGTAACGCTTCGCGCGTTTCCTCGTCGCCTTCGTAGAAGGCCGTCCACCATTCGCCGATGTCCATGTCGATCTCGCCCGAGGCGCAGCGCAGCAGCAGGAAGTCGTAGCCGGCGCGGAAGCGCAGGTGTTCCAGCAGCTTGTACGGCGCCTTGCCGACGCGGCGCTCGAAGCGCGGCTGCATCGACCAGATGTCGCGCATGTCGGAGCCGATCTTGCGCTGCAAGGCCAGTTTTTCCGTTTGCGAATCGAGCACGTCGTCGGCCGCCAGGTGCAGCGCGGGGATGGTCGATTCGCCGGCGGCGCGGTAGGCCGTCCATTTTTCCAGCACCTGGTGCCACAGCAGCGAGGCAAACAGGAAGCCCGGCGAGACGGTCTTGCCGGCGGCGATGCGCTGGTCGGTGGCGTCCAGCGCCAGGGTGACGAATTTCGCGCCCAGCGGCTGCTCCAGCACCACGTCGAGCAGCGGCAGCAGGCCGTGGTGCAAGCCTTCCTTGCGCAGTTGCTGCAGGCACGCCAGCGCGTGGCCGCTCATCAGCAGTTTCAGCATTTCGTCGAACACGCGCGGCGCGGGCACATTGTTGATCAGCGGCGCCATGATGGGAATCGGCGCGGCCGTATGCGGCTCGATGGTGAACTTCAGTTTGGCGGCGAAGCGCACCACGCGCAGCATGCGCACGGGGTCTTCGCGGTAGCGCTCTTCCGGCTTGCCGATCATGCGCAGAGTCTTGGCGCGGATGTCTTCCACGCCGCCGTGGTAATCGAGCACTTCCTGCGTGGCCGGGTTGTAGTACATGGCGTTGATGGTGAAGTCGCGGCGCAGCGCGTCTTCGTGCTGCAAGCCGAAGGTATTGTCGCGCAGGACGCGGCCGTGTTCATCCTTGGGCGCGGAATCGGCGCCGGCGCCGCGGAAGGTCGTCACTTCCAGCAAATCCTGGCCGAACATCACGTGCACGATCTGGAAGCGCTTGCCGATGATGAAGGCGCGGCGGAACAATCGCTTGACCTGTTCCGGCGTGGCGTTGGTGGCGATGTCGAAGTCTTTCGGTTTGACGCCCAGCAGCAGGTCGCGCACGGCGCCGCCGACGACAAAGGCCTCAAAACCCGCTTCCTGCAGGCTGCTGGTGACGCGGATGGCATTCGACGACACCAGTTTCGGGTCGATTCCGTGTTGCGCAGGACCGAGCACGATGGGTGCCGTGGTGTCGCGCGCTGCCTCTTTTTTAACGCCGAGGATCTTGCGGATGAATTTTTTAATCATTGAATAAGTGGAGTGATGGCCAGCCGTGGAGGGATGCGTGTGCGCTCAAAGCGGTATTGGGATTGGTCGCGACCGGGTGGGTCACGACCGACAGCAAGGGAATGTCGTTGTGCGAATCGCTGTAAAAATAGCTGCGCTCGAACTGCCCCAGTTCCTTGCCCATTTTTTCCAGCCAGGCATGGGTGTGGGTCAGCTTGCCCGCGCCCAGGGTCGGCGTGCCCACCAGCTTGCCCGTGACATTGCCTTTGTCGTCATACTCGGGCATGGCGGCCAAGAGGTGTTCGACGCCCAGCGCATCGGCGATGGGTTTGGTGATGAAATGGTTGGTGGCCGTGACGATGGCCAGCAGGTCGCCCGCGTCCTGGTGCTGTTTCAGCAAGGCCACGACTTCGGGGCGGATGGCCGGCATGACCACTTCGGCCATGAATTGCTTGTGCAGCGCTTCCAGGCGTTCGCGCGGAAACTGCGCCAGGGTGCCGAGCGAAAATTCCAGGTATTCCACCGGATCGAGCGTACCGGCCTGGTATTGCGCGAAAAATTCGTCGTTGCGGCGGGTGAATTCGGCGGCGTCCACGGCACCGATGCGTACCAGGAATTCGCCCCACTCGTGATCCGAGTCGATGGGCAGCAGGGTGTGGTCGAGGTCAAACAGGGCCAGATTCATCATTCTTTCGCTTCCGCCTGCAGCAACTCGCGCAATAATGGCAAGGTGATCGGGCGTTGGGTTTCAAGGGAGTAGAGGTCGAGAGAGTCCAGCATCGTCGAGAGCGAACGCATGTCGCGCCGGAAATGGGACAGCAGATAGGGTAACACGCCGGGCGACAAGGTCAAGCCACGGGTGGTGGCCGCCTGGGTCAGGGCGGCGATTTTTTCATCGTCGGTCAAGCCGTGGATTTGATAGATCAGGCCCCAGCCCATGCGTGTGCGCAAGTCTTCGCGCACGGGCAGCACGGCCGGCGGCACGGCGCCGCTGCATACCATGAACGCCTTGTTGGCGCGGATTTCATTGAACAGGGCAAAGGCATCGATCTGCGCCAGCGGCGACAGCTTTTCGCAGTCGTCGAGCAGGTACAGGTCGACGTCGGGCGAATACACGAACTCGGACTCGATCGAGAATGGCGAAATGTAGCGCGCGCGCTCGGTGCTGGCCAGGGCCTTGAGCAGGTGGCTCTTGCCGGCGGCCAGTTCGCCCCACAGGTAGGCAAAATGTTCGCGCGAAGTGCGCGCGGCGAACTGGCGCATCAGCTGCGCCACTTCGGCATTCTGTCCCACCTCGAAGGTATCGAGGCTGTGCGCCTGGTCTGTGCCTAAATCGAGCACCAGTTGTTTCATGGCGTACGCCTTGTCCTGTTTTTCATTACTGCTTGTGCATCATTGGTATTGCCAGGTTGATATGATATCCGCTTTTATTATGCATTATAGAAGGTGCTGGACAGGTAGTGGCGTCTTAGATGCTTAAAAGCGACCATCAACACGGCAGAAGCGGGTAAAGCGAGCAGTACGCCGACGAAACCAAACAGTTGCCCGAAAGCCAATAAGGCGAAGATCACGGCCAGCGGGTTCAGGCCGATGCGCTCGCCCACCAGGCGCGGCGTGAGGAAAAAGCCTTCGATGACCTGACCGCAGCCGTAGATGACGGCCACGGCGATCACGCCGCTCCAGTCGGCGAACTGCAGCAGGGCGGCGATCAGCGCCAGCATCAGCCCCAGGCCGAAGCCCAGGTAGGGGATGAACACCAGCAAGCCCGTGATGATGCCCACAGGCAATGCCACCTCAAAACCGGCGATGGCCAGCGCGGCCGAGTAATACGTTGCCAGCACCAGCATGACGAGCAGCTGGCCGCGCAGGTATTGCGCCAGCAGGGTATCGACTTCCTGCGCCATGCCCACCGTGCGGCCGACCCAGCGGCGCGGCACGGCGGCGGCGATGCGCGCCAGCATGGGATGCCAGTCCAGCAATAAGTAGAACAGCACGACGGGAATCAGCACCACGGTGGCCAGCCAGCCCAGCACAGCCGTGCCGCCGATACGGGCCGAGGCCAGCACTGTGCTCCAGATTTCATCGCCGCTGGTGGCCATCTGCTGGCTCAGCATGCGCTTGATGCCCGTGCCATCCAGGCGCACGCGGATGCCCAGGTCGCGCAGTTTCGGCGCCAGGAACTCGTTGGCCTTGCTGAGAAATTGGGGAATCTGCGCCTGCAACAAGGGAATTTCCTTCTGCAGCACGGGCACGACGATCAGTACCAGCGCCGTAATGGCGAGGAAAAACAACACTACGACGACCAGCACGGCCAGCGGACGGGGCAGGTAAAAGCGCTTGTAGTGCAGGCGTTGCAATCGGTCCACGCCGGGATTGAGCACGTAGGCGAGGATGGCGGCGGCCAGGAAGGGCGTCAGGATGGGGCCCAGGCTGACGAGCAGCAGCAGGAATGCCAGCCAGACCGCGATCCAAAATGCTGTTTGCTTCTGTTCGGCGGTGATGGCGAATGGCATGGAGTTTGTACTGTTGCGTTAAAAAAAGGCAGTTAATTACGAAATGGCGGGGCAGTTTGATAAAATAGCGACTTGATCGACCGAATTCACCCGCTGGCGCCCTGCCGCACGATGTTGAAAAACATGCTTGCGCGCGCGTGCCGGCGGGTATCCGCCTTCTATTTTACCGCCTCCGCTGCCACCACACCATGAACCAGACTTCTAATGTTTCCCTTTCCTACCGTGACGCTGGCGTCGATATCGACGCAGGCGACGCTTTAGTCGAAGCAATCAAGCCGTTTGCCAAGCGCACCCTGCGCGAAGGCGTGATGGGCGGCCTGGGCGGTTTTGGCGCCATGTTTGAAATCAGCAAGAAGTACAAGGAACCGGTGCTGGTCTCGGGCACCGACGGCGTGGGCACGAAATTGCGCCTGGCATTCGAACTGAACCGCCACGACACGGTCGGCATCGACCTGGTCGCCATGAGCGTCAACGACATCCTGGTGCAAGGCGCCGAACCGCTGTTCTTCCTCGATTACTTCGCTTGCGGCAAGCTGGACGTGGCCATCGCCACCGACGTCATCAAGGGCATCGCCCAGGGTTGCGAACAAGCGGGCTGCGCACTGATCGGCGGCGAAACGGCGGAAATGCCGAGCATGTACCCGGCTGGAGAATACGACCTGGCAGGTTTTGCCGTCGGCGCCGTGGAAAAATCGAAAATCATCGACGGCACCAAGATCGCCCCGGGCGACGTGGTGCTGGGTCTGGCTTCGTCGGGCGTGCACTCGAATGGTTACTCGCTGGTGCGCAAGATTATCGAAGTGGCAAAACCGGACCTGGAAGGCGACTTCCATGGCCGCAAGCTGGCCGACGTGCTGATGCAGCCGACGCGCATCTACGTCAAGCCATTGCTGGCGCTGATGGACGCCATGGAAGTCAAGGGCATGGTGCACATCACCGGTGGCGGCCTGGTGGAAAATATCCCGCGCGTGCTGCAGCCTGGCCTGGTGGCCGAGCTGGACTCGAAGGCATGGACCATGCCACCGCTGTTCACGTGGCTGCAACAGCATGGCGGCGTGGCTGACGCCGAAATGCACCGCGTCTTCAACTGCGGCATCGGCATGACCGTCATCGTTTCGCAGGAAAACGCGGACGCCGCCATCGCCCAGCTGCAAGCGGCCGGCGAAACCGTCTCGCGCATCGGCACCATCCGTGCCCGCGTGGGCGACGAGCACCAAACGATTGTCATCTAAGTCTTAGTCGACATAAAAAAGGCAGGCACTCGCGAGAGGCCTGCCTTTTTTTACGTTCCGATGGCGCTTACCTTGCGTGTGCCGGCTTCATGCGCCCATCCGGCTGCGAGCCGCCCCTGCCGATCATGGCCACGCTGACGGCCGAGACGAGGGAGGCGAACAGGATGTAGCCGACGATGTGCCACGGTTCGCCATTGCCCGTCTTCAGCAGGTAGGTGGCGATGATGGGCGTCAGGCCGCTGGCGAAGATGCCGGAGAACTGGTAGACGAAGGAGATGCCCGTGTAGCGCACCTTGGCGTCGAACAGGTCGCAGAACAGGGCCGCTTCCGGGCCGTACACGGCCGAATACAGCACGCCCAGCGGGATGATCACGGAACACCACAGCAGCAGCGGATTGTCGGCGTGGTTGAGCATGATCCAGAAGGCGGGGATGGCCGACACGCCCGTGATCAGTGAACCCCAGAAAAACACCTTGGTGCGGCCGATGCGGTCCGACAAGCGGCCGAAGAACGGGATGCAGAAGCACATCACGACGGCGGACGCCATCACGCCCATCAGCGCTTCCGTGCGGGCGATCTTGATGGTATTGGTCAGATAGGTGATGGAAAACACGCCGAAGATATTGAAGAACACGCCATCGATGTAGCGTGCGCCCATGCCCTTCAAGACATTTCCCGGATAGCGTTTCAGCAGGTCGAAAAACGGAATCTGCGTCTCCGCGTTCTTTTCCTTGACGGCCTGGAATTCCGGCGTTTCCATCACGTTCAGGCGTATCCACATGCCGATGAAGACGAGGGCGGCCGACAGGATGAAGGCCACGCGCCAGCCCCAGGACAGGAATTGCGCATCCGTCAGGCTGTACGACAGGATCGCCACCACGCCGGAAGCGAGGCACAGGCCGATGGCCAGGCCGATCTGCGGCAGGCTGGCATAGAAGCCGCGCTCCTTCTGCGGCGCATATTCATACGCCATCAGCACGGCGCCGCCCCACTCGCCACCGAGGCCGATGCCTTGCAGCACGCGCAGGAACAGCAGCAGGCCGGGCGCCCAGTAGCCGATGTGGTCATACGTGGGCAGCACGCCGATCAGGAAGGTGGAGATTCCCATGATCATCAGGGTCATGACCAGCATGCTCTTGCGGCCGATCTTGTCGCCGAAGTGGCCGAAGATCACGCCGCCGATGGGGCGCGACAGAAAGCCCACGGCGAAGGTGCCATAGGCCAGCATGGTCGAAACGAGCGGATCGTCGCCCGGGAAATACAGCTTGCTGAACACGATGCCGGCGACGACGCCGTATAAAAAGAAGTCGTACCACTCGATGGTGGCGCCGATCACGCTGGCCATCACGACTTTCCGTAGCTCTTTGGCCTTTTTCGGATTGTTCGGATTGTTATCCATAATATCTAGTCTCCAATCGATATCGATTATGTATTTTTTGATGCTGGGCTGCTTGCCGAGTCATTGGGGGCGGGCCGGTCTGTCCGCCGTTGGCATCCTCCTTGCTGGGAATGGAACGGGTGGGTCAGGCCGCCTGCGGCAGCCGCACGGCATCCGCCAGGATCATGTCGGCCGCTTTTTCCGCGATCATGATGGTGGGAGCGTTCGTGTTGCCCGAGACGATTTCCGGCATGATCGACGCATCGACCACGCGCAATCCCTGCAAGCCGTGCACGCGCAGGCGGTCGTCGACGACGGCCATCGCGTCATGCCCCATCTTGCAGGTACCGCTGGGGTGGTAGATCGACTGGCTGAAGCGCCGCGCCGCATCCAGCAGTTCTTCATCCGTCTCGAATTGCGGGCCGGGCACGAACTCGGCAATGATGTGCGGCGCCAGCGACGGCGCGGCAGCGATTCTGCGCGCTACGCGCAGGGCGGCGATCGCCGTGCGCTGGTCGCGCGGGTCGGACAGGTAGTTCGGATAGATGCCCGGATAGGCGAGCGGGTCGGCGGACTTGATCGACACGTGGCCGCGGCTGTGCGGGCGCAGCTGGCACACGGACGAGGTGAAGGCGGAAAACGGATGCGCGCCTTCGCCCGGCTTGTCGGCGCTCAGCGGCTGCATGTGGAACTGGATGTCGGGCCGCTCCACCTCGGGCGAGGATTTGGTAAATACCGTCACCTGGCTGGCCGCCAGGGTCAAAGGACCGGAGCGCGAAAACACATATTGCATGCCCACCCACAGCTTGCCCCACAGGCTGTTGACTTCATCGTTCAGGGTTTTCAAGCGAGTCTTGAAGACGAGGCGGATTTGCAGGTGGTCTTGCAGGTTCTGCCCCACGCCGGGCAAGTCGTGCACGAGAGGCACGCCCACGTCCGCCAGCAGGGCGCGCGGCCCTACGCCCGAGCATTGCAGGATTTGCGGCGAGCCGATGGCGCCCGCGCATAAAATCACTTCGCCGCTGGCGCGCGCCTGGCGCAGCTGGCCATCCTGGCGGAATTCGATGCCGACGGCGCGCTTGCCCTCGAACAGCACGCGCGTGATCTGCGCCCGCACTTCCACGCGCAGATTGGCGCGCTTGCGGGCCGGCCGCAAAAAGGCTTTCGCCGTGCTCCAGCGCAAGCCCTTGCTGGCTGTCTGCTGGAAGTAGCCGACACCTTCCTGCGTGGCGCCGTTGTAATCGGCATTGAAGGGGATGCCGCTTTCCGTGGCGCCCGCAATAAAGTGTTCCGCGATGGGGCGGCGCAGGCGCAAATCCGACACCTTCAATGGACCGCCCACGCCGTGGTAATCGCTGGCGCCCCGTTCCTGGTCTTCCGATTTCTTGAAATAGGGCAGCACCTCGGCATAGCTCCAGCCAGCGTTGCCCAGCTCGGCCCAGCGGTCGTAGTCCTCTTTCTGGCCCCGCACGTACAGCAGACCGTTGAGCGAGCTGGAACCGCCCAAGACCTTGCCGCGCGGCCATTGCAGCTGGCGCCCGGCGATGCCGGCGTCCGCTTCCGTGCGGTAGCACCAGTCCAGATTCGGGTCGTGCATGGTCTTGAAATAGCCGACCGGCACGTGGATCCAGGGATTGTTGTCCTTGCCGCCCGCTTCCAGCAGCAATACCTGATTGTTGCTGTCGTGCGACAGGCGGTTGGCCAGCACGCAGCCGGCGGAACCGGCGCCGACGACGATGTAATCATAGTGTGTTTGCAACATTGCTCTTGTCTCCTGCGTTGCGGTAGCGCTTGCCTCGGCGGGCGTTTTTTGCGATACACTGGTCTTTATTGATTATTTTTGGAACTTCTTGTTCCATTTATAAAAGACGTGCAGCACCGGGACAAGCGGAAACAGCCGCATACGCGAGAGGTGAAACAGAACATGCATGATGCGTTTCAAAAACGGCCGGCCGAGGCCGAAGAAGGTAGTCAGGCGGCGTCCAGCACGGCGGCCAGCCATGGCGACGAGGCGCGGGGCTTGCGCGTGCTGCGCCTGATCGAGCACCTGGCCAGCGCCAGCCAGCCCTTGACCCTGTCGCAACTGGCCGCGCGCATGCAGGTGCCCAAGGCCAGCATGATGCGCCTGCTCGATACCTTGGAGCAACATGGCTATGTGCTGCGCACGCCCGTGGGACGCGGCTACGTGCCGGGCGCCGCTTCCACCAACCTGGCGCTGGCGACCCTGCGCAACAATGCCCTGATCCGTGTGAGCCGCAGCATCCTGGGCAGCCTGGTGGCGGCCACGGGCGAGACGTGCAATCTGGCGATTCCCGAGGGGAATGCGATCGTGTATGTGGACCGCGTGGAAACGCAGGAACCGCTGCGCCTGCATCTGGTGCTGGGCACGCGCGCGCCCATGCATTGCACGGCGAGCGGAAAATTATTCCTGGCGCACATGAATTTGCTGGAGCGGCGCGAGTTGCTGGCCATGCTGACCCTGCAGGCGCGCACGCCGAAAAGCATCACGGACCCCGTGCTGCTCGAGCGCGAGATCGTGCGCATCGCCCGCCTGGGCATCGGCATCGACGACGAGGAATTCGTGCACGGCATGGTCGCCGTGGCCGTGCCCATCTGCGCGGCCGACGGGCGCATCGTGGCGGCCGTGGCCTGCCACGCGCCCGTGGCGCGCAAGTCCGTGGAGCAACTGCTGCAGCACGTGCCGCAACTGAAGGACGCGGCCGTCAAGCTGCGGCCGCTGCTGCTGGCGGAAAACAGCTAGGGTTTCAAGACCTTGGCCACCTTCGCCGCGCGTAGGCGGAAGGCGTCCGGCATGCCCGAGCCCAGCAGCGGGCGCAGGTACAGTCGGAAAGCATCCGTCACGTCCGTGCCGCTGGCGCTGATGAATTCGTCTTCCATGGTGCGCGTCTTGCCCGCCACGTCCGTCAGGGGCAGCAACTCGTAATCGACGGAATAAAAACCCGTGCGCTTGATGGCGACGGAGCCGTCGCGCTCGCCCCACATGGCGAATTGCACGGCCTTTTCACCCACTTCGCGGGCTTCGCGTTGATCTACATCAGAGACGCAGCCGATGAAGGAGCGCTGCAGATAGCCGAAGGTATCGCCGCGCACGCGCTTGATGCCCAGTTTCGCCTTGATTTCGTCGCACAGCAGGTCGGCCAGCGCGCCCGTGCCGGACAATTGCACATTGCCGTGCGCATCGCGCTCGACCGCATTGCCCGCCTGTGTGGCCAGCAGGCTGGCGATCGGCTCGCCTGAGGCATCGTGGATGCCTTCCGAGACGGCAATCACGCAGCGGCCATGCTTTTCATACATGGCCTTCACGTCGGAGAGGAATTGATCCAGCGCAAAGACACGCTCGGGCAGGTAGATCAGGTGCGGGCCATCGTCGGGGAACTTCTTGCCCAGCGCCGAGGCGGCCGTCAAAAAGCCCGCGTGGCGGCCCATCACCACGCCCACGTAGACGCCGGGCAAGGCCGCGTTGTCCAGGTTGGCGCCGGCGAACGCCTGCGCGACGAAACGCGCGGCGGACGGAAAGCCGGGCGTGTGGTCGCTGCCCACCAGGTCGTTGTCGATGGTTTTCGGGATGTGGATGCAGCGCAGCGGATAACCGGCCTTGTGCGCTTCCTCGCTGACGATGCGCACCGTGTCGGACGAGTCATTGCCGCCGATGTAAAAGAAATGCTCGATTTCATGCGCGCGCAGCACTTCGAAGATTTGCTGGCAGTAGGCAATATCGGGCTTGTCGCGCGTGGAACCGAGGGCCGAGGATGGCGTGGCGGCCACCAGTTCCAGGTTATGGCTGGTCTCCTGCGTCAGATCGACGAATTCTTCATTGATGATGCCGCGCACGCCGTGCAGCGCGCCATACACGCGCGTGACATGTTGGAAGCGCCGTGATTCGAGCACCACGCCCACCAGCGACTGGTTGATGACGGCGGTGGGGCCGCCCCCTTGGGCGACAAGAATTTTTCCAGACGGCATGGGATTTCCTCGTAAATGGAACGGCCCTCCAGCCTACTCCTTTTTTGCCGGGGGGCTGTCTTTTCCGATAGTTCTGTCGCGGAATTTCTCCATCTCATCCTCTGGCCAGGATGCGCTGTTATTCCGGTGCCCGGATATGCTCGACCAGTCCCGTGCTGCGGCGTCCTGGCGCCGGCGTCAGCCAGCTGACCAGCACGGCGGCGGCCAGGCCGGCCGGCACGCCGAAGATGCCGGCGGAAATGGGAGCGATATGAAACCATTGACCGCTGGCATTACCGCCCAGCATGGTGCTCGTGTGCAGCATGTAATACAGGCACACGCCAAAGCCCGCCAGCATGCCGGCCAGCGCGCCCTGGTGGTTGGCGCGTTTCCAGAACACGCCCAGCACCAGCGGCGGAAACAGGGTCGAGGCGGCCAAGGAAAAGGCCACGCCCACGAGCGACAAAATGTCCGCCGGCTTTTGCGAGGCCGCATAGGCGGCGATGAAGGCCACGGCCAGCAGCAGCAATTTTGAAATCGTCACGCGCTTTTGCGTCGAGGCGGTGGGATCGACCACCTTGTAATAAATGTCGTGCGACAGGGCGTTGGAGATGGCCAGCAGCAAGCCATCGGCCGTCGACAGGGCGGCAGCCAGGCCGCCGGCCGCCACCAGGCCGGAAATCACGTAGGGCAGGCCGGCGATCTCGGGCGTGGCCAGTACCAGCACGTCGGCGTCGATGGAAATTTCCGCCAGCTGCACGATGCCGTCGCGGTTGACGTCGACGATGCTGATCAGGGGGCTGAGCTTATCCACGTTGGCCCAGTAGGATACCCAGGTGGGCAGGTTCGTGTATTGCGTGCCCACCAGCGCCGAGTAAATATCGTATTTGACCAGCACGGCCAGTGCGGGAATCGTGAGGTAGATCAACAAGATGAAGAACAGGGTCCAAAAGACGGACACGCGCGTTTCGTGCACGGACGGCGTGGTGTACGATCGCATCAGGATGTGGGGCAGGGCGGCCGTGCCCAGCATCATGCAGAACACGAGGGCCAGAAAATTGTTGCGCTTGATGTCGGATTGTTCCCGGTCGGCGGCGGGAAACGGCTGCGCGTGCGGAATGATCGGCTCGGCGCGTTTCTGGTTCTGCGCCTGCGCCGCCTGCCACAGCACGCGTGCCTCGTCCGGACTTTTCGGATAGGCGATCAGGTAACGCTCCGCGTTGCGGATGTCGAACAGCGAAGCATTGCGCTGGCGCAAACTATCGAGCTGGCGCTGGGCCGTCAGATGGCCTTGTTCCCAGGAAGCGGGCAAGCCGTCGATGCGCGCCTGGTAGCTTTGCGCACGCTGGCGGAAGATGGCGCGCACTTCGTTTTCTTTCGGGTCCGTTTCCAGCACGTGTTCGCGCGCGCTCAGTTGCGGCAGCACCTTGCCGTAGGCAATCTGCGGCACGGGATTGTCCGCATGCTTGACCGACAGCCACATGGCGGGAATCAGAAAGGCGACGAGGATGATGATGTACTGCGCCACCTGCGTCCAGGTGATGGCGCGCATGCCGCCCAGAAAGGAGCAGACGAGGATGCTGGCGAGGCCCAGGAAGATGCCGACGGAAAAATCCACGCCCGTGAAGCGCGAGGCGATCAGGCCGACGGCATAGATCTGCGCCACCACATACGTAAACGAGACGATGATGGTGGCGGCCACGGCCACCACGCGCACGCTGGCGCCCCGTTTGTCGGTGCCGCTGCCGTAGCGGGCAGCGAGGAAATCGGGAATCGTGTACTGGCTGAACTTGCGCAGGTAGGGCGCGATCAATAGCGCCACCAGGCAATAGCCGCCCGTCCAGCCCATGATGAAGGCCAGGCCGTCGAAGCCGTTCAGGTACAGGCCGCCGGCCAGGCTGATGAAGCTGGCCGCCGAAATCCAGTCGGCGGCCGTGGCCATGCCGTTGAACATGGCTGGCACCCGGCGCCCCGCCACATAGTATTCGGTGACGTTCGAGGTGCGGCTGATGACGCCGATGGTGGCGTACAGGGTGATGGTGACGAGCATGAACAGGTAGCCGATCCACGCGCGCGGCATGCCTTCCTGTTCCAGTACCGACAGGGCCAGCAGGAAGGCGGCGAATCCGGCGGTAAACAGCAGGTAGTAGCGGCACAGGCGCGCAAAGAAGCTGCGCTGGCTGCTCATGCTTGCTCCTTGGCATGAAAAGCCCGGTCGAGGCGCCGCATGCGCCAGGCATACAAGGCGATGATGGCCAGGTACACGAGTGAGGCGCCCTGGGCCGCCATATAAAAGGGCAGCGGCCAGCCGAACAGATTCAAATGTAACAGTTCGCGCGCATAGAACACGGTCAGGAAGCCCGTCAGCAGCCAGACCAGCAGCAGGATGGCCGTCAGGCGCCGCGTCTTGCGCCAGTGCACATCGAGGCGCGCCTGCAGCTCGGGGCTGGGCGTGCGCGCCGGCCGCGCGGGAGGAGCGGGTGGGCTCGGCTTATCCATACGTGATGTCATCCTCTTCTGGCGCGTCCGGCAACAGCAGGGCGATGCTCAGGCGCAGCAGGGTGCCCGGCAGCTTCGGCGACTGCGCGCGCGGATTGTTAAAAATATCGACTTCGGCGCCATGCTGCTGAGCAATTTCGCGCACGATGGCCAGGCCCAGGCCGCTACCGTCGACATTGCTGCCGAGAATGCGGTAAAAGCGTTCGAACACGTGCGCCCGCTCGGCCTGCGGTATGCCGGGGCCCGTATCTTCCACTTCCAGGATGGCCAGTTCCAGGGTGCTGCGCACGCGCACCGTGACGCTGCCTCCAGCCGGCGTGTAGCGCAAGGCATTGTCGATCAGGTTGCTCAGCAGCTCGCGCAGCATCATGGCATTGCCGGAGATCAAGATCGAATACGCGGGCTGCTCGAAGCCCAGGTCGATATGCTGGGCAAACGAGGCTTGCACCCAATCCTGCACCACGCCGCGCGCCAGTTCGCTCAGCTCGATCGGTTCGAACGCTGTGCCCGCCTGCGGCTGGTTTTCCGCGCGCGCCAGGGCCAGCAACTGGTTGACCAGGCGCGTGGCCGCTTCCGAACTTTTAGCCAGTTGCAGCAGCGAGCGGTGGATTTCGTCGTGGTCGGTCTGGCGCAGGGCCAGCTCGGATTGCATGCGCATGCCGGCCAGTGGCGTTTTCATCTGGTGCGCGGCATCGGCGATGAAACGTTTCTGCATGTCGATCGACAGCGACAGCCGCGCCAGCATCTCGTTGAGCGAACCGACCAGCGGCGTGATTTCCTCGGGCACCTGGCCCGATTCGATGGGCGATAAATCGTCGGGCGGCCGGGCGCGTATGCGTTCCTGCAATTGCGCCAGCGGCGACAGGCCGCGCGCCAGGGCAAACCAGACCAGGGCCAGGATCACGGGCAGGATGATGAACTGCGGCAAAATCACGCCCTTGATGATTTCATTGGCGAGCTGGGCGCGCTTTTCCAGGGTTTCCGCCACTTGCACCAGTGCGCGGCTGGGTTCATCGTCGTTGCCGGAAGGAATGTCGAGATAGCTGAACGCCACGCGCACGGGCGTGCCGTGGATGGTGTCGTTGCGAAACAGCACCATGCCGCTGCGGTATTTGTCGGGGTCTTGCGGCGGCGGCAGATCTCGGTCGCCGTTCAGGTATTCGCCGCGCGGGCCCACCACCAGGTAATACAGGGTGTCGACATCGTCGCCGCGCAGGAAGTCGCGGCCCTTGCCGTTTTTGTCCGGCACGTGGCGCAGCATCGCGCCATCGGCTTGCTTGACCTGTTGCGTCAGCACCGTCACGCTGTCTTCCAGCGCATGGTCGAACGGTTGATTGGCGATGCTCTTGGCCACCAGATAGGTGATGGCGATGCTCATCGGCCACAGCAGCAGCAAGGGCGCCAGCATCCAGTCGAGGATTTCGCCGAACAGCGAATGCTCGATGGTGTCATCCTGCTCCGTGGTGGGCGGCTCGAACCAGTCGTCGTCGTCCGCCTCGTCCGCTGGCGCCTCGCGCACCTTCACTTGCTGGCGGGTCCGCTGGCCGGGCTTGCCGATTCGCCCGCTTCGGCGTTCAGGCGCGCCGCTTCCGAGTATTTTTCCAGGCAGTATCCGAGGCCGCGCACGGTGGCGATGCGCACGCCGCCCACTTCGATCTTCTTGCGCAAGCGGTGGACATACACTTCGATGGCGTTGTTCGACACTTCCTCGCCCCATTCGCACAGGTGGTCGACCAGTTGCTCTTTTGAAACGAGGCGGCCTGTGCGGCCCAGCAGGATTTCCAGCAAGCCCAGTTCGCGCGCCGACAGGTCGAGCATCTGGTCGTTGATGTAGGCGCTGCGCCCCACCTGGTCGTAGCTGAGGGGGCCGTGCTTGATGATGGTGGCGCCGCCGCCGGCGCCGCGGCGCGTCAGGGCGCGCACTCTTGCCTCCAGTTCCGACAAGGCGAACGGCTTGGCCATATAATCATCTGCACCGAGGTCGAGGCCATTCACGCGTTGCTCGATGGAATCGGCGGCCGTCAGGATCAGCACGGGCAGCAGCGAGGCGCGCGCGCGCAGGCGGCGCAGCACTTCCAGCCCGGACATCTTGGGTAGGCCCAGGTCGAGGATCAGCAAGTCGAATTCCTGGGTGGATAGGGCCGTATCGGCCTCTTGCCCGGTCTTGACGTAGTCGATCGCATAACCGGACTGGCGCAGCGAGCGGGTCAGGCCATCGGCCAGCACGCTGTCATCTTCGGCAAGTAAAATACGCATGGTGCACTTCCTATGCTTGCGACGGTAGAAGCTTGTATTGTGTTTCATTTTCCGCAAGGTGGCGAATTTTTGTGAAAAACAGGGTTGTATTGATCTGTTTCAAAACAAATCCACGTTCCGCTTGCATTGATCACTGTTTTTTTATACAGTACTGTCTGTGTAAAGAATTTAACCCACTGGCGCTATCGCAGGCCGACCGATTCACGTGAATCGTCGACTGTAGAACGGCTGAAAGAACATATGGACGATAAAAAAGCTGTAGTACCCGCATCGGAAAAAGCCAAGGCGCTCGCCGCCGCACTGGCGCAGATCGAGAAGCAGTTTGGCAAAGGTTCGGTCATGCGCATGGATGCCAGCGCACCGATCGAAGAAGTGCAAGTCGTGTCGACCGGTTCGCTCGGCCTCGATATCGCGCTGGGCGTGGGCGGCTTGCCGCGCGGCCGCGTGGTGGAGATCTACGGTCCGGAATCGTCGGGTAAAACCACCCTGACCCTGCAAACCATTGCTGAAATGCAAAAACTGGGCGGCACCTGCGCCTTTATCGATGCCGAGCACGCGCTCGACGTCGGTTACGCGCAAAAGCTGGGCGTGAACCTGCATGAACTGCTGATCTCGCAACCGGATACGGGCGAGCAGGCGCTGGAAATCTGCGACGCCCTCGTGCGTTCGGGCAGCGTCGACCTCGTCGTCATCGACTCCGTGGCCGCACTGACGCCACGCGCCGAGATCGAAGGCGACATGGGCGATTCCCTGCCGGGCTTGCAAGCCCGTTTGATGTCGCAAGCCCTGCGCAAGCTGACCGGCTCCATCAACCGCACGAATACCCTGGTCATCTTCATCAACCAGATCCGCATGAAGATCGGCGTGATGTTCGGCAGCCCGGAAACGACCACCGGCGGCAATGCGCTGAAATTCTACGCCTCCGTGCGCCTGGATATCCGCCGCACCGGCTCGATCAAGTCCGGCGATGAAGTGATCGGCAACGAAACCAAGGTCAAGGTCGTCAAGAACAAGATCGCGCCACCGTTCAAGGAAGCGCACTTCGACATCCTGTACGGCGCCGGCACCTCGCGCGAAGGCGAAATCCTGGACCTGGGCTCGGATGCCAAGATCGTGGAAAAATCCGGTTCGTGGTACAGCTACAACGGCGAACGCATCGGCCAGGGCAAGGACAACGCCCGCGCCTTCCTGCAAGAGCGTCCGGCGCTGGCCCGCGAGATCGAAAACAAGGTCCGCGCTTCGCTGGGCGTGCGCGAACTGCCGCCGCTGGCTGCTGAAAAGCCGGAAAAAGCAGATAAAGCTGCCGACAAGGCTGCCAAGGCTGCGGAAGCCAAGGCCGCCGAGTAAGCGACAGTGGCGGGGCCAGCCTGGCCCGCCGGCGGCAGCTTGCCGCATAA
The DNA here is from genome assembly GCF_030397705.1 of Janthinobacterium sp. SUN100. NCBI lineage: Bacteria > Pseudomonadati > Pseudomonadota > Betaproteobacteria > Burkholderiales > Oxalobacteraceae > Janthinobacterium > Janthinobacterium sp. SUN100. The sequence continues at coordinate 299,377 of NZ_JAPUBU010000004.1, forward strand.
AAAAGTTCTACAATGATTGCCGCCCTGCGCCTGTGCGCCTGGCGGCAATTGTGTTTTCAGTCCGGTGTGGTAAAGATGGGATATGGGTATGGCAGCGGTACAACTAAGCCTGAAAGGCAGGGCGCTACGCTTTCTGTCGATGCGCGAACACAGCCGCATGGAATTGCGGCGCAAGCTGCAGCGCCATGCGCAGGAAGGCGACGATGTGGAAGCCTTGCTCGACAGCCTGGAGCAAACCAACTGGCTGTCGCAGGAGCGTTTTTCCGAGTCGCTGATCCACCGCCGCTCGGCCCGTTTCGGCAATAGCCGCATCATGGCGGAATTGCAAAGCCATGGCATCGGGGGCGAGGCGCTGCAGGAACTCAAGGCGGGCCTGGCCGAAGGGGAAGTGGCGCGCGCCTGCGAAGTGTGGCGCCGCAAATTTGGTGCAGTGGCGCAGGATGCCGAGCAGCGCAACAAGCAGATGCGCTTCCTGATGCAGCGCGGCTTTTCGCAGCGCGCCGTGCAAGCGGCCTTGAAGGGGCGGGAGCCCGAGGACGACTAGGCGGCTGGCGCGCTTCTGCGAGCTTTCGTGCCGTGCCGGCCGGCCCGCCTTGGCCGCGCTGTGTTCCATCTACAACAGTCCGCACGATGCCCAGCTTGCGTGCGCGGGCCAGTCGGCCTTGCTGTTTGTCCATGTTTTCTTTGCAGGATTCTGCTTCTGTCATCGCCCTGTCAAGCCAGCGGCGTATTGTTGCGCTGCACGTCGTGAGCGCTGCCTGCGCAGTGCGATCTCGGCGCGGTGGCGGCAACTGGATGCGGTTCGCGGCTTCAGGTGCGCATATCTATCATCACTGAATGTGATAACAGCGTAAATTTCCATGTGCTTTCTTTATACTTTGAAATGTTTTTATCGAAGCAATGAAAAATTATGTTGCGGCGCAACCAGCGCCCAGTGTGCTACACTTTTAGGGTTTTTGCGGCGCCGCAGGTGCGGTTGCTGTTCGTAGAAGCTGCGAACAGAGTGCTTTAGGCACATGGCTGCTTACTAAATTATGGCCGCGCAAGCGGCATCGGTCTTATGCCCCTGTCAACTCCCGTATCCCGGCGCGCCCTCCGGCACTCCCGCGTTATCGACGTCCAAGCGTATGTGCGCGACGACGGCCTGTGGGATATTGACGCCCGTATCACCGATATCAAAAGCTATGATGCGACCCTGGCCTCCGGCCCCCGTCCCGCCGGCTCCCCTCTGCATGACCTCCACTTACGCATTACCGTCGATCGCGAACTGACCATCGTCGAGGCCGAAGCCGCCTCCGATGCCGTGCCCTATCCCGGTTTTTGCGATACCATCGGCCCCGCTTACAGAGCGCTGATCGGTCTGAATTTATTGAAGAATTTCCGCCGCGACTTGAAACAGCGCCTGGCGGGAATCGCCGGCTGTACCCATTTGACCGAACTGGCGCAAGTCTTGCCGACTGCGACGGTTCAGGCATTTGCCGGCGATGTCTGGTCGACCCGTGACGGTGCGAATGCTGACTTGTCGCATGAAAAGCCGTTTCAACTCGACAAATGCCACGCCCTGCGCACCGATGGCGGGGCAGTTGCACAGTATTACCCGCGCTGGGTAGCCAAAGCGTGACCCCGGCGCTCTGTTTTTCCTGTTTTTTTTGCACCACTAACCGTATTTTTACACATCAGTATCAGAAGGGAAGCCAGCATGAAAATCCATGAGTATCAAGCCAAAGAAATCCTCCGGCAATTCGGAGTGACGGTACCACGCGGTATTCCGTGCATGTCCGTCGAAGAAGCCGTCAAGGCTGCGGAAACCCTGGGCGGCCCGGTGTGGGTTGTCAAGGCGCAGATTCACGCAGGTGGCCGCGGCAAGGGCGGCGGCGTGAAAGTGGCAAAATCGATGGAACAGGTCAAGGAATACGCTGACCAGATCATGGGCATGCAGCTGATCACGCATCAGACCAGCGCCGAAGGCCAGAAAGTCAACCGCCTGCTGGTGGAAGAAGGCGCCGACATCAAGCAAGAACTGTACGTTTCGCTGGTCACCGACCGCGTCACCCAGAAAATCGTCCTGATGGCGTCGTCCGAAGGCGGCATGGACATCGAAGAAGTGGCCGAGAGCCACCCAGAGAAGATCCACCACGTCACCATCGAGCCAAGCGTTGGCCTGACCGATGCCCAGGCAGACGACATCGCGACCAAAATCGGCGTGCCTGCCGGTTCCATCGTCGACGCCCGCGTCAACCTGCAAGGCCTGTACAAAGCATACTGGGAAACCGATTGCTCGCTGGCCGAAATCAATCCGCTGATCGTCACCGGCAGCGGCAAAGTCATCGCCCTGGACGCCAAGTTCAACTTTGACCCGAACGCCCTGTTCCGTCATCCGGAAATCATCGCCCTGCGCGATCTGGACGAAGAAGATCCAGCTGAAATCGAAGCGTCGAAATTCGACCTGGCCTACATCTCGCTCGACGGCAACATCGGTTGCCTGGTGAACGGCGCCGGCCTGGCCATGGCCACCATGGACACGATCAAACTGTTCGGCGGCGAGCCAGCCAACTTCCTGGACGTCGGCGGCGGCGCCACGGCAGAAAAAGTGACCGAAGCGTTCAAGATCATGCTGAAAAACCCAGGCCTGAAAGCCATCCTGGTGAACATTTTCGGCGGCATCATGCGTTGCGACGTGATCGCCGAAGGCGTTATCGCCGCGGTGAAAGCCGTTTCGCTGAACGTACCGCTGGTGGTGCGCATGAAGGGCACCAACGAAGACCTGGGCAAAAAGATGCTGGCCGATTCCGGTCTGCCTATCATCGCAGCCGACACCATGGAAGATGCAGCCAAGAGCGTCGTTGCCGCCGCTGCCGGTCAAGCTTAATTAAGGAATCAACATGTCCATTCTGATCAATAAAGATACCAAAGTTGTTACCCAAGGGATCACCGGCAAGACCGGCCAGTTCCACACCCGCGGTTGCCGCGACTACGCGAACGGCAAAGCTGCCTTCGTGGCAGGCGTGAACCCGAAGAAAGCCGGCGAAGATTTCGAAGGCATTCCTATTTTCGCTAACGTTACCGAAGCGAAAAAAGAAACCGGCGCCAACGTTTCCGTCATCTACGTGCCGCCAGCAGGCGCGGCAGCGGCGATCTGGGAAGCTGTCGAAGCTGAAATGGATTTGGCCATTTGCATCACCGAAGGCATTCCTGTCCGTGACATGATGGCTTTGAAAGACCGCATGGCCAAAGCCAACAGCAAAACCCTGCTGCTGGGCCCTAACTGCCCAGGCTTGATCACGCCAGACGAAATCAAGATCGGCATCATGCCAGGTCACATCCACAAGAAGGGCCGTATCGGCGTGGTGTCGCGTTCGGGTACCCTGACCTATGAAGCAGTGGGTCAGCTGACCGCACTGGGCCTGGGCCAATCGTCGGCAGTCGGCATCGGCGGCGACCCGATCAACGGTCTGAAGCACATCGACATCATGAAGATGTTCAATGACGATCCAGATACCGACGCGGTCATCATGATCGGCGAAATCGGTGGTCCGGACGAAGCCAACGCGGCTTATTGGATCAAAGACAACATGAAAAAACCGGTCGTTGGCTTCATCGCTGGCGTAACGGCTCCTCCAGGCAAGCGCATGGGCCACGCCGGCGCGCTGATCTCGGGCGGTGCCGATACGGCGCAAGCCAAGCTGGAAATCATGGAAGCTTGCGGCATCACCGTCACCAAAAACCCGTCGGAAATGGCGCGTCTGCTGAAAGCCATGCTGTAATTCCAGCCCGGTCACCGCAGTACAAAAAAGGAGCTTCGGCTCCTTTTTTTTGTCCGCAAGACAGGCCGCATCCCGGCCCGGGACGACGGCGCTGGTCCGAACCGGCCCAAATGTGTCGCTTTTCTTTCCATGTGCACCGCCGCTGCCCGGGCGCGCCGCTGGCATGGCGCTTGCACCATGCACGGCGTGGGCAATGCACAATGGGAGGATACGATGCGCGCGCAAAGCGGATTTACCCTGATAGAACTGATGATCGTGGTGGCCATCGCCGGCATCCTGGCGGCCGTGGCCATTCCCCAGTATGGCGACTACACGATGCGGGCCAAGGTCAGCAATGTACTGGCGGCCGCCGCGCCGCTGAAAACGGCCGTGGCCCTGTGCGTGCAGGAAAACGGCGGGCTGGCTACCGCCTGCAGCACGCCTACCCAGGCCGTGCCCAGTGCTATCCCCTTGTTCAGCCCGACGCGCGAAGTGGCGAGCGGAAAGGTCGACAAGGGCAATATCGAGCTGACCCTGGCGGGCGACATGGGCAGCGGCGTGGGCGGCCAGACGGTGAGCATGGAGCTGCAGCTTGGCTCCAGCAGCCTAAGCTGGTTCAACAGCACCAGCGTGACGAATGCCGCGGCCAAGGAGGCCATTACCAAGAATAATATTCCGAAAGTGGTGGCGACGCAGTGAGCGGTGCCTGCCGCGCCAGCGTCAGACGATTTTTTGCCGGTCCGCGATCAGCGCTTCATAGGTGAGGTTTTGCAGCAAGGTGTAGTGGGTCGGTTCCAGGTCGATGAATTGCACGCCATATGTATAGATTTCCGCCACCTCGGCGGCGTGGCCATTCGATGGCTTGCCCACGCTGACATTCTGGATGCGCGCGCGCGTGTTGACGCGCATCTGATGCTTGTTCGGCTGCACCAGCAGGGTAAAGCTGAGGGCCACGCCGTCGTCGTCCGGCGTGAGCATGCTGGGCGCCTCGATCAGCGCGCCCGAAACGCTGAGGTTGACGATGAACACGGGCACGGCCGCCACATCGCGGTAGCTGAGCTGCGCCGGGATGTCCACTTTGACGCGCATGGCCGTGCGCAGGCTGGTGCCCTGGATGGCGTCGGGAAAGCTCAGGTGGACATAATTGAGCGGACGGCCAAAGATGCGCAGCACGCTGCAGGAAAACGAACACACGGTGACGCCGGAAAACACGCGGATGGTCAGTTTGTCGCCCTCGTTGAGCATGATGGCGGCGCCGTTTTCCATGGGAATCTTGACGATCAGGTACTCGTCTTTCACATAGCCGATCAGGGTCGAGAAATGCTGGATGGGTTTGATGGTGCGGTGCGTGATGAACTGGATGCGTCCACCCACCTGCAGATTCATGGCCTCGAATTCGAAGTCCTGGAGCTTGGTTTCTGCGGTGGGCTTGTTGCTTGTCATGCGATGCTCATCTGGATATGGACGACTCGCAGTATGCATGATTTCTTGATGAAAAAGCATTTATATCAATGAAATTCATATTGGCATCGAAAAATGCCATGTACGCGTGCCTGTGCAGGACTCAGGCTTTACAATTGCATCAATATTGACGAATGTAAATCTTATGCCGCGCAGCTACTTCTGGACGATGTTGTTCTTGATCCTGCATCAAATCGACGCTGCCTACTGGAAAGAGTGGGAGATGTTCCATGTGCCGGGCGGCGTGCAGGGTTTTCTGGTGTTTAACTTGGTTGCCATTGCCGTCGTACTGGCTGGTTACCGGCATGTGCTGCTGGCCACCCCGCAGGCAGCCCTGTATGCGGGCATCTGCGCTGCGCTGGGCGCAGGCACCTTCCTGATCCACGCCGGCTTCGCGCTGGCGGGACTGGCGCAATTCCACTTGCCCCTGTCGATCGCCATCATCGTGCTGTGCCTGGCGTGTGCCGTGTGGCTGTTGGTTGCATGGCATGCAAGTGACCGCGGCACAAGGTAAGTGCTCTGAGTGTCGTATCTGCAGCCCTTGCGGTAAATAATCATGGATGCGCAGACATACATCGTTTGCAAGACTGGGTATGCCCATTGTTTGTGGCGGAATGGCTGGCAAGAAGATGGATGTCGCTGTTCAACAAGTACCAAGGGCGCTACTCCCCTTGTTCGGCGCATTGCAACTTGCCTTATTTCATGGCCAAGATACCAAGGTCTCGGGTGCGGCAACTGATAAGGATACGGTGGTTTATCTCATTGAGCGCGCATCAAGCATGTAGTGTCTGCTCGTTTGAATGACTGTAGGACCTCGTACAGTACTGTGCTTTCCATGTCATAGCTAGTCTCCCAACCGCATACATGCGCCACGTACAATGTTTCGAACATGCTTTGAGCATGTCGATGAATTGTGAGTCCTGTCGTAGTGTTCCATATCAAACTGTGATATCGATTTTTTCCTGATGGTGGCGTAGAGACGAGCGATTCTCGGCAGTTGACGCGAAGATGTGTCGTTGATAAGACATGAGCCATTTCTACGGTGGTTACATGAGACAGGCACATACTGTGTTGGCAAGGTATTCCTAGTTGAGAAAAAGAAGGAAGGCAGCGTTGTTGCTACTGATCTGTAGACGCATGATAAAAATGACGCGCATGATTTGTATCAAATTGTAAAAAATGTTTCTTTTTTGAGGGCGGGAAGCTTGATTTTTTCGTGTGCGAATCTTACTTCTTCGTGAATCTGTTACACTTTAGTGATTTTCGATGTGTTTTCATGGAAAAATTGAAATAATAGCATTGTGTTTTTTATGGATTGATTATTTCCGGTTGTTTTTTATGTTTTTGCCATTTTTATGTCAGTAAGCAAGTTTCAGCGGGTCTCGATAGAGAAGTGCCTGATCTGCTGGTAGTTAAATGATTTACTTAGCTGTCGTTGGATTTAAAAAATCAAGATGGTTTAATTTTTTACCAAAAAAAATATTAATGATTCAGAGATAAGAAATGAAAATTATTAAATGTATGCTGGCTATTTTTTTGGGCTTAGTCATGGCCTCATGTGGCGGAGGTAGTTCCGGTAGTTACAGTAGCCCTAGTGATCCTGTTTCTCTTCCTGTTGTTACTTATCCATTGCCGGAACTTCGGTTTTTGGTAATCGGGCAGTCCATATCTTCCAACTGTAATGAATATAAATATGGTCCGGTCGACAATGTATTCCAGATAGGTAGTAATGGATCAGTAAAAGCGGCGGCGGATCCATTTGAGTGGGCGGATTGTGATAGAGGTTCAATGTGGATGCCTCTTGGAAAAAAACTGATCGATGCGGGTATCGCGCGAAAAGTGATATTTATGCCGATTGGTGTCAGCGGGTCAAAAGTTGAAGATTGGCAGGTGAATGGCGCTGCATTTAAAAAATTGAACGCGGCAATTTCTTTAATCCAGGGGAAAGGGATTGATTTTGATTTTGCCATATGGCACCAGGGCTCTTCAAATATTGGAATGGAGAAGAATGTATATATGACTCGTCTTGGGTCGGTAATTGATTATGTCAATGAACGAGTCAAAATTAATCGATGGCTTATAGGAGTGCACTCGCGTTGCTTTGGTGGATATGATCGTAATATCGAGTCGGCCCAATTGGAGATGGGTAACATGCCAAGGCTAAAACGTTTCATCGGAGCGAATAATAATTTATTAGGAGATGAGTATCGCATTGATAGTTGTCATCTTAAAAAAAATGGCCAGGATGAAATGGCAGGGATGTGGTTGGAGTCAGTGAAATTGGCTCTTAAATAAATAGAACTGAGTAATAAATGAAATTGGACTTTAGATATTTTTTAGATAATTTTCGTGGTATGGCGATAATTTTTGTAATTTTGTCACATATGCCATCTATTCAGGAAATGGGAGGTGCAGGAAAGTATTTGAATTTTATTTTGACGGATGCTACAACTTGGTTTGTATTTATTTCAGGATATCTTTTTTGTTATATTGAGGCAAATAAATTCAATTATGCGGAATATTTAATAAAAAAGGCAAAGTATGTAATTCTTCCATATTTTTTCTTTGCGTTTATTGCCTTGTCCTTGAAGTTGTATGTCTCGCAAAATGTTCTATTTGATTTGACCGCTGTAAACTATGTATTGTGGTCTCTGCTTGTTGGTTGGGCTATTGTCTTTCCGCTCTGGTTTATACCAATGATTGTAATATTCTTCTTGATGACGCCATTTTTTAATGCCTTATCGAAAACAAAATTATTATATGTGGTAACTTTTTTTGCATTGATTTTCAGCACATTTTCTTCCCGTCCAATAAATAATTCAAATGCCATTCTGGCATTCCTGCATTTCGCTGGTTTTTATTTATTCGGCGTGCTGGCGGCAAGTAACGCAGCGCTACTTGAAGGACTGAGTAGATATACTAAGACAAAAATTATTATTGTTTCATTTATCGTATTTATTATTTCCATCTCGTTGTATTTTAGGCAGCCAAAATTTCCTCCTGATTTTCCTCCTGATTTTTTTAGCGGAATGGGAATGCCGAACTATATCTCAATTGGAAAATTGGCATTGTTGGTAGCCATATTTTTTATTTTTGAGCGATTTATGAATCGTGAAAATAAAATACTGGGATATTTTGCAAAGATAAGCTTTGGGCTGTTTTTTGTGCATGGCTTTGTTATTTATGCATTTTCCAAGCTGATGGCTAGAAATGTATTTTTCAGTGAGACTGGAAAAATATTTCTGGAGGTTGGCGTTGTTTTTGCGGTGTCGGTTACCGTTGTTTTGGTAATGAAGAGAGTTTTGAAAAAACGGAGTCGCTATGTTCTCGGGTGTTAGATTTTTTGTTGTTGCAATGTTGTTTTTATTTTCATTTTCAACAAACGCTCGGGACCTTCATATACTCGTGATGCAAGAGGGCGGGGCGGCGGATTGCCGCGAAGCGCCACATGAAAAAAAGGTTCAGGGCGTGTATTTACTTGATCTGAACGGACAAGAGACCCCTGCTCGTCTTTCGACTGGTCGGACCGACTGTGCTGCTGATAATATTTCTGTGCTTTTAGGTCAAAAAATGATACAGACAGGTATCGCTGAACGCGTCTTTTTCATGTCAATTAGCGCATCGGGAGAGCATGTACATGATTGGCTGACAGGTGGGGCCCTCTACAAAGATCTACAACTCGCCGTAAAAGCGGAAAAATTAAAAAAAATAAAATTTGATTATGCACTTTGGCAAGGTTGGTTTATTGATGAAAAATTGACGGAATCTCAATACAACGGCGAAGTTAGGCGTGCAGTCAAATCCGTGAGCCTCGATATGAAAGTGGAAAAATGGATTATCGGACGTAATGGCAAGTGTGGTCAGAAAAAAACGGCACATACTAGCTCGGTCAAATGGGAAGTTCTATTAAATCGGTTTCCGGGGCCGGATATTGGTCAGCTCAATGATGAATACTATTCTGGAAATTGTGGGATGAATGAGTTAGGGCAAAATGCATTGGCTCAGTTATGGTTTGATACAATAAAAAGTGTTGATATTGCCAGTGGTAAATATCAGAGAGAATCTTTATTGTATTATTTTAAGTAAGATTAAGGTATCACACGTCGTTAAGAATGAGTGCGAATGTGTCGGAAAAGGACTCGAGCTCCCTGAGCCGGCAGCGATATTCGTTGACGTAGAGTCTTTCGGTCGCACCGCAGAATTTTTTGCAGACCACGTTGCTGTACGCCAACGTGGCCAAATTGTTGAGTCTCCATCTCGCTGTCCAATCGCCCGACTCGCTGCCATTTTTTTCAAATCGGGCGCACTCTGTTTAACCATGCTGCGACCGATAGTCATGAATCGTTAGGAAGCCGATCTGCGTGGACGTCGGCGCTTCCATTTCACGTTTGTCTAGCCTTCGGTGTCGGTCCAGGCGCTTCGTATGCTGCAAATTGGCGACAGGCATAGATTGCGACGTATGGCTCGCCATAGCTAGCAGCTTATGGTTGCCTGCGACAGAGTTTTTGATTGTAATGTAAAAAATTAGAAAAATGGGACTGGTAGTCGTACTCCTCCTGGTTTCAATAAATTTATTCCTCTTCCCCCCTAAGAGCAGGTTGTAATTTTTATACTGCGTATGGACGCACGCGAAGATCGCCTGCGTCATTTATTCCAATGCGACATAACTTTCGATTTTTATCAATAACGAGATTTTGTTGTTCGATATAGTACATGATGTGATGTTAGTTCTTTTCGCCGCGTATGAGCAATATCCTAGGTTTAACCATGCTGCATGGAAGATGACGTGGAAGTGGATGCTTGCTAGGGCCGTATGTTCGAAACATGATTTTTTCTATGGATGTCAAAATGATTTCAATGATGAAAAATCTTCGTTTGTTCAGGTATCTTATTGGGTTGCATTGCGGTTTGATAATTGCCGCATGCGGTGGTGGTACTGGTAGTGCTCCTGATACGCCTGTGATTATCCCCATCATCCCTATTACTCCAGTGACTCCAGTGATCCCTGTCACCCCAGTCACCCCCGTTATTCCTATCGTTCCCGTCACTCCAGTCATTCCAGTCACCCCCGGTATTCCTGGTTCCTTGCCGGAACTACGAATTTTGGTCATCGGTCAATCGATATCGTCGAATTGTAATGAGCATGTTTATCCTGCCGTGGATAATGTATTTCAAGTAGGTAAAGATGGGGCAATAAAAATTGCAAGCGATCCATTTGAATGGGCCGATTGCAATAAAGGATCAATGTGGATGCCGCTGGGGAAAAAGCTTATTGTGGGTGGTGTCGCGCGTAAAGTTATTTTTATGCCGATCGGTGTGGGGGGGACTAAAGTGACAGATTGGCAGGCTGGTGGCGTAGCATTTGGAAAGTTTAACAGTGCAATCGGATTAATCCAGGCACAGGGAATCAAATTTGATTTTGCTTTTTGGCATCAAGGTTCTTCTGATTTCGGTACCGACAAGGATTTGTATATTCAGCGATTGAGTGAAGTAATCGACTACGTCAATACTAAAGTCAAGGTGAACCGCTGGATAATTGCGGTTCATTCTCGTTGTGGGACGGCATATGACCGTAATATCGAGTCTGCTCAACTGGCATTTGGCAATGTACCTAAATTAAAACGTTATCCCGGACCAAACACTAATTTATTGAGTGATGAATATAGGTTTGACGCTTGTCACCTAAATGAAAAAGGACAAGAGAAAATGGCCTCGATGTGGCTTGATTCAATAAAAGCTGCTCTTGAGTGAGATCGAAGGAATTGCGTCAAGATTGTTTTAATTGTAATTCAGTGTATTATTTGCATGATGATCAAGCGACCCCATGCATTTAGGAGGCCATAATCGCCACTGCGTTGCTGGCCATATCTTTTTGCATGGCAAGCGCCATGCATCTGCCTGCGTGGAGCTGGCTGCCAACCTCACTACGTGGTGGCAACTAAACTCGTAAGCTTGCCACCGGGGCTCACACAGTAGCTGTCCAGTCGCCCGACTTGCCGCCATGTTTTTCCAGCACGCGCACGTTCGTCATGACCATGCCCCGGTCGACGGCCTTGCACATGTCGTAGATCGTCAGCAAGCCGATTTGTATGCAAGTGAGCGCTTCCATTTCCACGCCCGTCTTGCCCGTCGTGTCGACCTGGGCGCGGCAGTGCACGCTGTTGGCCGCCTCGTCCACTTCAAAATCGACGGTGACGCGCGTGAGGGCCAGCGGGTGGCACAGGGGAATCAGGTCGCTGGTGCGCTTGGCGCCCATGATGGCGGCGATGCGGGCGATGCCCAGCACGTCGCCTTTCTTGGCGGTGCCGGAAATAATCAAGGCCAAGGTGGCGGGCTGCATGCGGATGGTGCCGGCGGCCACGGCGCTGCGGCGCGTGTCTTCCTTGCTGCCCACGTCGACCATATGGGCCTGGCCCGTGGCGTCGAAATGGGTCAGTTCCCCGGCGGGGGCTTGCTTGTCTGCTGTTGTCATGGCGTCAAAATAGGTGAGGAGTGGGGGCGCGGCACGCCTGGCCACGACGTCATGCCACTGGCATGGCGCATGCTTGTTGCGTGGGAATGGGCGCCGCGAACAAGGTATGATAGCACCCGTGAATTCAAAAACTCTTCTTCCGATCGTCCTTGAAAACGCCGGCGCGGCATGGCTGCGCAGCTCCCGGTGCGCGTCGGTGCTGGCTGCATTGTGGCTGGCGGCACCCTGTGCGCTGGCGCAAACCTATACCTCCGCGCCCGCGGCGCCGGCTGCCAGCGTGGCGGCCAAGCCGGCCGGCAGCTGGACGCCGCTGGCCGTGCCGCCGGCGCCGAATCTGCCGAACCTGGGCGATACGTCGCGCGAAGACCTGTCGCCGGCGATGGAGCGCAAGATCGGCGAGGAAATCATGCGCGGCATCCGCGGCGACCGCGACTACCTCGACGATGCGCCCTTGCTGGAATACCTGAATACCTTCGGCAACGCCCTCGTGGCGGCGCGTCCCAGCGTGCGCGGCGAAACGAATTACGACTATTTTTTCTTTGCCGTGCGCGATCCCCAGTTGAACGCGTTTGCCTTGCCGGGCGGCTTCATCGGCGTGCACTCGGCCCTGGTGCTGGCGGCGCAAACGGAGGCGGAACTGGCTTCCGTGCTGTCGCACGAGATCGGCCATGTGGCGCAGCGCCATATCGCGCGCATGCTGGGCCAGCAGCGCCAGGATGCCCTGATGCCGCTGGCCGCCATGCTGCTGGCGGCGCTCGCTTCACGGGCGGGCGGCGACGTGGCCATGGGCGTGTTTGCCGCCGGTCAGGGCCTGGCCATCCAGCGCCAGCTCAATTTCGGCCGCGACGCCGAACGCGAGGCGGACCGCATCGGTTTCCAGATCATGGGCGAAGCCGGTTTCGACACCACCGGCATGGTGGCCTTCTTCGGCCGCATGCAGGCGGCCAGCCGTTCGTACAGCGACCTGATGCCCGCCTATCTGCAGACCCACCCGCTGACGACCGAACGCATCGCCGACATCCAGGCGCGCATTCGCGAGCAGCCGTACAAGCAGCGTGCCGACAGCCTGAGCTTCCACCTGGCCCGGGCCCGCGCCCGCGTGCTGCAGGATGAGAGCGTGCAAGGCTTGTTGAATGCCAAGGCTCTCTTCAAGACGCAGCTGGAACAGCAAAGCCGTTTCCAGGTGACGGCCGCCCATTACGGCCTGTCTTTCGTCGCCGTCAAGCAGGGCAAGCCTGTGGAAGCGCAAAAGGAACTCGATGCGGCCAATGCGGCCCTGCACCAGCCGGCCGCGCCGAATGTGTTGACGTCGGGCGGCACGCAGGGCCCCAATTCGCTGCTGGCGGCGATGGGGCTGGAAGTGCTGTTGATGCCGGCGCAAAAGAAGGACGTGGCGCAGCAGGCCCTGAAGGCGGCGGACGCTGCGCGCCAGCAGTTTCCCCTGTCGCGCGGCATTGCCCACCAGTATGCGGAAGCGCTGATGGCTGCCGGCAAGCTGGAGCAATCCACCCTGTATTTGCGCGAGCAGGTGCAGCTCTATAAGGAAGAGCCGGAACTGTATGATTTACTGGCGAAAGCCTATGCGGACCAGGGCAAGATGACCTTGCAGCACATGGCGCTGGCCGAATCCTACGTGCTGCAGGGCGCCACCATGGCCGCGCTGGACCAGCTGACGATTGCCCGCAAATCGACGGACGCGACCTTTTATGACCAGGCCGTGATCGATGCGCGCGAGCGCGAGTTGCAGGAAAAACGCCGCGAACAGATCAAGGACCAGAAGGGGTAGCGCTTACCCGGCTTGCGGCGCCTGCTGGAAGCCGAAGGTTTGCGCTACGCCGGCATAGGCCAGCGGCTGCACGGCAATCTCCTTGCCGGCATGCAATAGAGTCAGCTTGCCCCGCTGTTCTTCCAGCCACGCCAGCAAGGCGTCGTCGCTGGCTTGCCGGCCGTCGATGCGCAACGCGGGCAGCACCTGGGCCATGTCGCGGTCATCCACCTGCGCGACGATGTCGCCGTGGCGCAAGATCAGCGCGCCGTTATCGCACCAATACGCTTGCGCGATCTGTTCCAGCGGCGCACCCGTCTGCAAGACAAAACCGTGCTGCGGGTCGCTGCGGGCGATGTAGGGCGTCGCTTCCAGATTCACGTACACGCGCTGCGGGCCATTCTGGAAAAACCAGCAACCGCGTTCGTCCTGGGCGTAATTGCGGTTGATAAAGCTCAACAGGGCGGTGTGGGCGATCTTGTCGCCCGGCAGTTGTTGCTGTTGCGCCTGCTGGTCGCGCATGCGCCAGTGGCCGCGCGCGTCCAGGCCCAGCCAGCCGTAGCAGTGGGGCACGTTCGGCCATTTGGCCAGGGCCTGTTTGACGAGTTCATCCATGTGTAGCGTTTTCCGTGTGAGTGCGCGCATCGCCAGCGTGACAGGTTTGCGGCGCCGATGGCGCCGTGTTGCCGCCTTCAAAAAAGTGGATCAGGCGCTGCGGTAGCCAGCGTGTGCTTCCCGGCAACTTGCCTGCCGCAAAGCCGACGTGGCCGCCGTGGCGCGGATACTCGAGCGTGACCGTCGGTGCGGCGCTGCGTGGCAAGAAGCGTCCGGGCAGGAAAGGATCATTTTGCGCATTCAGTACCAGGGTCGGCACGGTAATGTCCGGCAAGACGTGCTTGGCGCTGGCGCGGTGCCAGTAATCGTCGGCGTCGCGGTAGCCGTGCAGGGGCGCCGTGACGACGTCGTCAAAGGCGTGCAGGTCGCGCGCGGCCAGCATGGCGTCGCGCGCAAACAGGCCGGGAAACTGTTCCAGCTTGGCCAGGCATTTCGGTTTCAAGGTGTTCAGGAACATGCGCGTGTAGAGCCGGTTGGCGCCGGAAGACAGGGCCTTGCCCCCTTGCGCCAGATCAAGGGGGGCGGACACGGCCGCCGCCGCATCGACGAAATCGGCCTGGTGCTGCGACTGGCCCAGCCAGCACAGCAGGGCATTGCCGCCCAGCGAGACGCCGGCCGCGTAAAACTTGCCGGTGGCGCGCGGGCGCAGTGTGCGCACGACCCAGTCCACTTCCTGCACATCGCCCGAATGGTAGAAGCGCGGCGCCAGGTTCGCTTCGCCCGAGCAGCCGCGGAAATGCGGCACGGCGCCCGACCAGCCGCGCGCGGCCACCTCGGCCATCAGGGCGCGCGCGTAATGGCTGTTCGACGAGCCTTCCAGGCCGTGGAACAGCACCACGAAGGGCTGGCCCGGCTGGCCGTCGACCAGGTCGACGTCGACGAAGTCGCCATCGGGCGCTTGCCAGCGTTCGCGGCGGAAGGCCACGGCCGGCTTGGCGAGGCACACGGCTGGATAAATCGTCTGCGCGTGGCCGCCAGGCAGCCAGAGCGGGGCAGTATAGGAAAGAGACAAAGACATCAGTGCAGGATCTGCGCCCCCGTGGCGTCGGCCGGCGCGCCGCCCGGCGCGATGGAGGCATGGTGCAGCACGATGCGCCAGCCGCGCGGCGTTTTCACGTACACATTCGTCGCCAGCAGATGCGCCGGACCGCCTTCTTCCTGGGTGACGCCTTCGATCACCGTGTGCACCGAACTCATCAGGTTGTGCGTTTCATGCAGCTGCGCCGGCACGATGTGCAGGCCGCCGCCCGCCAGGATGGTTTCCCACGAGGCGCGGATGGCGGCATGGCCGATCAGGCGCGCGCCGCCCGGATGGATGCAGACGATCTCTTCATCGTCGGCCCACAGCGCCATCAGCGCTTCGAGGTCGGCGCGGTGCAAGGCATCGTAGAACGCCGCTTCGACTTCCGCGGCGCTGCCATTGAGTTCTTTCAGACGTTTCATGACGACTCCGGCTTGAGCGGTACAGCTAGCTGTGTAAATGAAAACGGCGCGCTGGGGGCGCGCCGCTGGGCAGTTTAATGATGGCCGGCGCTGGCGCCTTCCTTCAGGGTGTAAGCCGTGCCGCAGTATGGGCACTTGGCGATACCGTCCTTGTTGAATTCCAGGAACACACGCGGATGCGACGACCACAGCGGCATGGCCGGGTTAGGGCAGTGGGCTGGCAGGTCTTTACTGTCGAGTTCGACCGCTGGCTGGGTGGTGTTTGTCATCTTGTCATGCTCCGTGAGGCTGTATGGAAGGAAGTCGGCGGCTGCCAAAACCACGATTTTAACGGATTCAGGCAGACAGCAAAAATCATGGCTAAAATGGCGGCTCGATCATCTTCGGCTGCGGCGCGGGTTTTTACGGAAATATGGCAGCTGCAGCGCCACACTGACTGGATTTGCCTTGCCGGTATCGCCGTTGTCACCCTTGTCGCCACGCACCATTGTTGTGCAGTTACCACAGTACGCCTGCCGGAGCGCCGCGTGAACGCCGTCCTGGCCGCCAAGGACGACGCCCTGCTGAAAGATGCCTGGCGCGCCGGCCTGAATCTGGGTGCGCCCACCCTGCTGGGCATCGCCGCCTGGGGCATGGTGGTGGGCGTGGCCATGGTGAAAAGCGGCTTGACTGTAGCGCAGGCGGGGGCCATGACCCTGTTTGTCTTTGCCGGCTCGGCCCAGCTCGCGTCCTTGCCGCTGCTGGCCGCGCATGCACCCGTGTGGGTGATCTTCGCCACGGCCCTCGTCGTCAATTTGCGTTTTGTCATCTTTTCCGTGCTGTTGGCGCCCCATTTTTCCCATCTGCCGTGGCGCCAGCGCTTTGGGCTCGGCTATGTGGCGGGCGACATCACAGTGGGCCTGTTCCTGCAGCGCTATCCGCACGAAACGCCGGACCCGGCCAAGCTGC
This sequence comes from Janthinobacterium sp. SUN100, assembly GCF_030397705.1. Classification (NCBI taxonomy): domain Bacteria; kingdom Pseudomonadati; phylum Pseudomonadota; class Betaproteobacteria; order Burkholderiales; family Oxalobacteraceae; genus Janthinobacterium; species Janthinobacterium sp. SUN100. Next base: position 315,824 of record NZ_JAPUBU010000004.1, read on the forward strand.
CTTTCCTGAAAGGCTTGATTTACCCCAACTGGCTGGCCTGGCAAATCGGTTCCTTCATCGGTATCGTGCTGGGCGCCGTCGTGCCGGCCGAATGGGGGCTGGGTTTTGCCGGGACCCTGGCGATCCTGTGCGTGACGGTGCCGCTGATCCTCAGCCGCGCGGCCCTGTGCGGCGTGCTGGTGGCGGGTGCGGTGGCCGTGCTGGCCTACGGCCTGCCATATAAACTGGGCTTGCTGGTGGCCGTGCTGGTGGGCATGGTCAGCGCCATGGCCGTGGAAGAATTGACAGAGAAATGGACAAAACGCCATGTTTGACGGCATAGACTGGGGCAGGGCCGACGTGTGGATCGCCATCGCCGTGCTGGTGGTGGCGACAGCGGCCACGCGCAGCACCTTTTGGCTGATCGGCCATCACATCACCATTCCGCGCCGCGTGGGCGAGATGCTGCGCTATGCGCCGGCCTGCGCGCTGGCGGCCATCATCGCGCCCGACATGCTGATGGAGGGGCAGCAAGTGCACTTCGAATTGTCGAATTTGAAACTCTTGTCCGGTATTGCCGCCACGCTCTTTTTTGTGATTCGCCGCAATATGCTGCAAACCATCGTGTTCGGCATGCTGGTTTTCACGGGCTTGCGACTGTTGCACGTTTTTCAGTAAAGCAGGACAAATCGGGGATTTGCTCTGGTCATTGCGGTAAAATAGCGCACTTCCTTCCACTCGTCATCTGGATCGCCATGTCAGCTGTTCTCAACTTCATCCGTCTGCAAGATTTGATCGCCCAAAATGCACTGCAAGGCAAGCGCGTGTTTATCCGCGCCGACCTGAATGTCCCGCAAGATGACAGTGGCAAGATCACCGAAGATACGCGCATCCGCGCCTCGGTGCCGGCCATCCGCGCCGCGCTGAACGCTGGCGCCGCCGTCATGGTGACGTCGCACCTGGGCCGCCCGACGGAAGGCGAGTTCAAGCCGGCCGACAGCCTGGCGCCCGTGGCGGCCCGCCTGTCCGAGCTGCTGGGCCAGGAAGTTGCATTGAAACAAAACTGGGTCGATGGCGCCGGCCTGGACAACCTGGCTGCCGGCCAGGTCGTCCTGCTGGAAAACGTGCGTGTCAACAAGGGCGAAAAGAAAAACAGCGATGAGCTGGCGCAAAAAATGGCCAAATTGTGCGATATCTACGTCAATGACGCGTTCGGCACGGCTCACCGCGCCGAAGCGTCCACGCACGGCATCGCCAAGTTCGCGCCCGTCGCCTGCGCCGGCCCGCTGCTGGCCGCCGAACTCGATGCATTGGGCAAGGCGCTGCACGCGCCGGCCCGCCCGCTGCTGGCTATTGTTGCTGGTTCGAAAGTATCGAGCAAGCTGACCATCCTGAAAGCCCTGTCCGACAAGGTCGATAACCTGATCGTCGGCGGCGGCATCGCCAACACCTTCATGAAGGCCGTCGGCTTGAACGTCGGCAAGTCGCTGGTGGAAGCGGAACTCGTCGAGGAAGCGAAAGCCATCATCGACATCATGGCCAAGCGCGGCGCGCAAGTGCCGATTCCCGTCGATGTCGTGTGCGCCAAGGAATTCTCGCCCACGGCCGTTGCCACCGTCAAGGACGTGGCCGACGTGGCGGACGACGACATGATCCTCGATATCGGCCCGAAAACGGCGGCCCTGCTGGCGCAGCAAATCGGCGCCGCCGGCACCATCGTGTGGAACGGCCCCGTCGGCGTGTTCGAATTCGACCAGTTCGGCAACGGCACCAAGACCCTGGCCCTGGCCATTGCCGATTCGAAAGCTTTCTCGATCGCTGGCGGTGGCGACACCCTGGCGGCGATTGCCAAATACGACATTACCGATAAAATCAGCTATATCTCGACGGGCGGCGGCGCTTTCCTGGAGTTCCTGGAAGGCAAGACTTTACCCGCCGTTGAAATCCTGATGCAGCGCGCCGCTTAAGGCGCTGCCGTCAGCAATTCAGTACCAAGCGCAGCCTGACCGCTGCGCTTTTACCTTGCCGGGCGGTTCAGCCGCCAGGTCTTGCTCACCTTCGCTCGCGCACAAGGACTCCTATGCCACGCGGTACAAAAATCGTAGCAACAATCGGCCCCGCTTCCACCGACTTCGATATCCTGGTGAAGATGATACGTGCGGGCGTCGACGTGGTGCGTTTGAATTTTTCCCACGGCAAGGCGCAAGACCATATCGACCGCGCGGCGCTGGTGCGCCTGGCGGCGGCCGAGTGCGGCCGCGAAGTGGCCATCATGGCCGACATGCAAGGGCCGAAGATTCGCGTCGGCAAGTTTGAAAATTCCCGCATCCAGCTGGAAGCGGGCGACAAGTTCATCCTCGACGCCAAGTGGGGCGAAAACGGCGAACTGGGCAACCAGGAGCGTGTCGGCCTCGACTACAAGGCCCTGCCGCGCGACTTGCACAAGGGCGACGTGCTGCTGCTGAACGACGGCCTCATCGTGCTGATCGTCGAACGCATCCACGGCAGCGAAATCCACACCACCGTCAAGATTGGCGGCGAGTTGTCGAATAACAAGGGTATTAACCGCCAGGGCGGCGGCCTGTCCGCGCCCGCGCTGACGGCCAAGGATATGGAAGATATCAAGACGGCCATGAGTTTCCAGGCCGACTATCTGGCTATTTCCTTCCCGAAATGTGCGACTGACATGGAAATGGCGCGCCAGCTGGCCAATATCGCCGGCGAACCGTATCACCACAAGCCGATGATGATCGCCAAGATCGAGCGCGCGGAAGCTATTCCCGCGCTGCAAGAAATTCTCGACGCGTCCGACGGCATCATGGTGGCGCGCGGCGACCTGGCGGTCGAGGTGGGCAACGCGGCCGTGCCGGCCTTGCAGAAACGCATGATCAAGATGGCGCGCGCGTCGAACAAGATTGCCATTACGGCAACACAGATGATGGAATCGATGATCGTCAACGCCGTGCCGACCCGCGCGGAAGTGTCCGACGTGGCCAATGCCGTGCTCGATGGCACGGACGCCGTCATGACGTCGGCCGAAACGGCCTCGGGCAAGTACCCGATCGAGACGGTGGAAATGATGGCCGCCATCTGCGTGGAAGCGGAACAATCCGAATACAACAAGCTCGATGCCGATTTCCTCAACGTCACCTTTACCCGCATCGACCAGTCGATCGCCTACGGCGCGCTGTTCACCGCCCATCACCTGCGCGTCAAAGCCATCGTGGCGCTGACGGAATCCGGTTCCACCGCCTTGTGGATGAGCCGCCACAGTATCGACACGCCGATCTACGCACTCACGCCCAGTGTCACCACTTTGCGCAAAGCCGCGCTGTACCGCAATGTTCGGGCGTATCATCTGATGCAGAACGCCCCCAGCGCGCAAGTGCTGAAGCAGGCGGAAGAGCTGCTGGTGGCGCAGGGCATCGTCCGCAAGGGCGACATGATCGTCGTCACCTGGGGCGAGCCGATGGGGCAGGTGGGCGGCACGAATGCCTTGAAGATTGTGAAGGTAGGCGAATTCGAGTAAAAACTGCCCAGGGCGTTGTTGCATTGCCTAGTTGTACTAGTTGTACTGCCTTCGGCAACGCGCCTAGCCCTGAGCAGTTTGTTGGACGTTCTAATTTAGTTGAAAGAATTCAGGCGCCGCCGCGGTTATTGACCACCGCGAAGCGCCGCAACGGTTTCTATTGTTATCTGGAGTATTACCATGTCTCTCGTATCCATGCGTCAACTGCTGGACCATGCCGCCGAAAACGGTTATGGCATTCCTGCTTTCAACGTCAACAACCTGGAGCAAGTGCAAGCCATCATGGCCGCCGCCGATGCGCTGAACAGCCCGGTGATCATGCAAGCGTCCGCTGGCGCGCGCAAGTACGCCGGTGAAGCGTTCCTGCGCCACCTGATCGACGCGGCCGTCGAAGCGTATCCGCACATTCCTGTCGTCATGCACCAGGATCACGGCCAGTCGCCGGCCGTCTGCATGGCCGCCATCCGCTCGGGTTTTACTTCCGTGATGATGGACGGTTCGCTGGAAGCGGACGGCAAGTCGGTCGCTTCGTATGAATACAACGTGGAAGTGTCGCGTGAAGTGGTGAAATTCTCGCACGCCATCGGCGTGACGGTGGAAGCGGAACTGGGCGTGCTCGGTTCGCTGGAAACCATGAAGGGCGACAAGGAAGACGGCCACGGCGCCGACGGCACCATGACCCGCGAGCAACTGCTGACGGATGTGGCGCAAGCGGCCGATTTCGTGCAGCGCACCCAGTGCGACGCCCTGGCGATCGCCATCGGCACCTCGCACGGCGCGTACAAGTTTACCCGCAAGCCGACGGGCGACATCCTGGCCATCGACCGCATCAAGGAAATCCACGCGCGCATCCCGAACACCCACCTGGTGATGCACGGTTCGTCGTCGGTGCCGCAGGAATTGCTGGCCATCATCCGCGAATTCGGCGGCGACATGAAGGAAACCTACGGCGTGCCAGTCGAGGAAATCCAGGAAGGCATCCGTCACGGCGTGCGCAAGATCAACATCGACACCGACATCCGCCTGGCGATGACGGCTGCCGTGCGCAAGTATCTGTTCGAGAACCCGTCGAAATTCGACCCGCGCGACTTCCTGAAGCCAGCCCGTGCCGCCGCCGAGCAAATCGTGCGTGCGCGCATGCAGGCGTTCGGCTGCGAAGGCCAGGCGTCGAAAATCAAGGTCATCACGATGGAAAAAATGGCCGAGCGCTACAAGGCCGGCGAGCTGTCGCAAATTGTGAAGTAAAATTCTGTCTGGAACGGGCCGGAAGCAATGCTCCGTGCCCGATTTTCTCGACCGGCGGGCACCCCCTGCCCGCCGGTTTCGTTTCATCCAACTATTCCCCCGCTATGAACAGCCTCTATCAGACTTCCATCCACTCCCTGCCATTGCTGGGCCACGGCAAGGTCCGCGACAATTACGCCGTTGGCGACGACAAGATCCTGATCGTCACCACGGACCGCCTGTCGGCCTTCGATGTCGTCATGAACGAGCCTATCCCCGGCAAGGGCAAGGTCCTCAACCAGATGAGCGATTTCTGGTTCGAGAAACTGGGCCACATCGTGCCGAACCACCTGACCGGCGTGGCGCCGGAATCCGTGGTGGCGCCAGAGGAAGTGGAGCAAGTGCAAGGCCGCGCCGTGGTGGCCAAGCGTTTGAAACCGATCATGGTCGAGGCAGTCGTGCGCGGCTATATCATCGGTTCGGGCTGGAAAGATTACCAGGATACGGGCAGCATCTGCGGCATCGCCTTGCCAGCGGGCTTGCAACAGGCGGAAAAACTGCCGGAGCCGATCTTCACCCCGGCAGCCAAGGCCGAACTGGGCGAGCATGACGAAAACATCAGCTTTGCTGAAATGGAAGAGCGCATCGGTGCCGAGCTGGCCGCCAAGATGCGCGACGTCGCCATTGCCCTGTACAAGACGGCTGCCGAATATGCGGCCACGCGCGGCATCATCATCGCCGACACCAAGTTCGAATTCGGCCTGGACGACAATGGCGTCATGCATCTGATGGATGAAGTGCTGACGGCCGACTCGTCGCGCTTCTGGCCTGCCGATTCCTACCAGCCAGGCATTTCGCCGCCGTCGTTCGACAAGCAATTCGTGCGCGATTACCTGGAAACATTGACCTGGGGCAAGACCGCGCCAGCGCCGGCGCTGCCGGCCGACGTCATCGAAAAAACCCAGGCCAAGTACTTCGAAGCCATCGAACGCCTGACGGGCGAGAAGCTGAAGGCCTGAGATGAGCGAGCACAATAAGCCGCTGGTCGGCGTCATCATGGGGTCGTCCTCTGACTGGGACGTGATGCAGAATGCGGTTGCCATCCTGAAACAGTTTGGCGTGCCGTACGAAGCGCAAGTCATTTCCGCGCACCGCATGCCCGACGAGATGTATGCGTACGCGAAAAGCGCGCGCGCGCGCGGCTTGCGCGCTATCATCGCCGGCGCCGGCGGCGCAGCCCACCTGCCTGGCATGGTGGCAGCGATGACCATCGTGCCCGTGCTGGGCGTGCCCGTGCCATCGAAATACTTGCGTGGCGAAGACTCCATGTTGTCCATCCTGCAAATGCCCAAGGGCGTGCCGGTCGCCACTTTCGCCATCGGCGAAGCGGGCGCGGCGAATGCGGCGCTGACGGCCGTGGCGATGCTGGCCGCCAACGACGATGTCCTGGCCGAAAAGCTGGAAGCTTTCCGTACCACGCAAACGGCCGCCGCCAAGGCCATGGTCTTGCCTGATTAATATGTTTGAAAAATAATGAATAGTAAATCGACTTCCCCATTGCTGCCTGCCGCCCATCCACCGGCATGGCTGGGCGTGATGGGCGGCGGCCAGCTCGGCCGCATGTTTGCCCAGGCCGCACAAGGCATGGGTTATCAGGTGGCCGTACTGGAACCATCCGACGCCTGCCCTGCGGGGCAGGTGGCGCAGCGCCTGGTCCATGCCGCATATGATGATGTGGCCGGTCTCGACGCCCTGGCGGCGCAATGCCTGGCCGTCACCACGGAATTCGAGAACGTGCCGGCCGACAGCCTGTCGCGCCTGGCCGAACGGGTATTCGTGGCGCCGGATGCGCACGGCGTGTCGGTGGCGCAAGACCGCATCGCGGAAAAGCGTTTCTTTGTCGACTGTGCAGCGAAATCGGGCGTGTTGCCGGCGCCGCATAGGGTCATCGCCACGCAGGACGATATCGACGCCATCGGCGACGACTTGCTGCCGGGCATCTTGAAAACCGTGCGCATGGGCTATGACGGCAAGGGCCAGTTCCGCGTGCGCACGCGCGACGACGTGCGCGCCGCCTTTGCGGAAATGGGCGAGGTAACTTGCCTGTTGGAAAAAATGTTGCCGCTGGCGTATGAAGTGTCCGTGCTGACGGCGCGCGGCGTGGATGGCGAATCGGTCGTGTATCCGATCGCCGAAAACGTGCACCGCGACGGCGTCCTGTTTACCACCACCGTGCCGGGCCCGAACGTGTCGGACGACTGCGCCGCCAGGGCGCAGCGGGCGGCGCAAGCCATGGTCGCCGAACTCGGCTATGTCGGCGTGCTGTGCATCGAATTTTTCGTGCTGGACGACGGCAGCCTGGTGGTCAATGAAATGGCGCCGCGTCCCCACAACAGCGGCCACTACACGATGGACGCCTGCGTCACCAGCCAGTTCGCGCAGCAGGTGCGGGCCATGGCGCGTCTGCCGCTGGGCGACGTGCGCCAGCATTCGCCGGCCGTGATGCTCAACATCCTCGGTGACGCCTGGTTTGCCGGCGACAGCGATGTTGCCTGCGAACCGGCGTGGGACCAGGTGCTGGCGCTGCCGGGCGCATGCCTACACCTGTATGGCAAGGACGACCCGCGCCGTGGCCGCAAGATGGGTCACCTGACCTTCATCGCGGCCACCTTGCAAGAGGCGCAGCAGCGCCTGCGCGACGCTTGCCTGATCCTGGGAATTGCGCCGTGAGCGTGCCTGCACAAGATCTGGCGGCGGCCGCTGCCGTGCTGGAAGCGGGCGGCCTCGTCGCTTTCCCGACGGAAACGGTGTATGGCCTGGGCGCCGATGCGGAAAACCCGGCCGCCGTCGCGCGCATCTACGAAGCCAAGGGCCGGCCTTCGGACCATCCCGTGATCGTGCACGTGGCGCCTGGCGCCGACCTGGCGCACTGGTCCGACGATATCCCGCCCGAAGCGCAGCAACTGGTGGCTGCCTTCTGGCCTGGTCCGCTGACCCTGATCGTCAGGCGCGCCGCGCATATTCCCGATGCCGTCTCCGGCGGCCAGGATACGGTGGGCTTGCGCTGCCCGTCGCACCCGGTGGCTATCGCATTGCTACGCACCTTCAAGGGCGGCAAGGGTGGCCTGGCGGCGCCGTCGGCGAACAAATTCGGCAATGTCAGCCCCACCACGGCGCAGCACGTGCGCGATGAATTCGCGGCGGAACTCGCCAGCGGCTTGCTGGGCCAGGTCCTCGACGGCGGACAGAGCGATGTCGGCATCGAGTCGACCATCGTCGACCTGTCGCGCCTGGCCACGCACGGTCCCGTGCTGTTGCGTCCCGGCCATATCAGCAGCGAGCAGATCGCCGCCGTCATTGGCCGCGCACCAGCCGTGGCGGACGCGGCCGCGCCGCGCGCCTCAGGCACCCTGGAATCGCATTACGCACCGCACACGCCTGTTGCGATGCAGCACAGCGACGACGTGCGCGCCACCTTGAACCGCCTGCTCAATGACGGGCGCCGCGTGGCCCTGATCCACTACTCGGATCTGCCGCCGGCCAGCGCCAGCGTGCGCCTGGCAGCGACCCCGGAAAATTACGCACATGCGCTGTATGCCTCGCTGCGCACGATGGACCAGGTCGGCGCCGAGCTGATACTCGTCGAAGCACCGCCCACCGGCCCCGCGTGGCTGGGCGTGAATGACCGTCTGCGGCGTGCCGCCTTCGGTTCAAGTGGTATCTTGCAGCAATTTCTGTCCGCATAATAAAAGCCCCGCAAGGGGCTTTTTCTTGATGCAGCGCAATAGAGATGCTTGCCACGAAACATCTTATATCCTCCATAATTCAGCGGATCGCCCGGTCGTGACGGGGCGCTGGCAGTGTTGTTATTTCGTTGATTTTTAAAACATATTTTCTATACAAGCCTGAGGAACGATGGCATATTAGTTGGGTAGCGAATAGCACGCCCGTTCGTTTAGAAACCAGAAAAAAGACCGAGGAGACAAAATGCATCAAACAAAATTCGCGCTGGCCGTGCTGGCTGCGGCTGTCCTGGCAGGTTGCGGCGGCGCCAGTGGCGGTGATCAAGCCTTGAAAGTCAAATACACGGCGCAGGTGTCGTTCGGCGACAGCCTGTCCGATGTCGGTTCGTATGCCGTCGCCGGCGTGGCGGCGAGCGGTGGCGGCAAATTCACCATCAATGGCGACAATACCAAGATCAATCCTGAACTGACGGGCAAGAACTGGACCGAGCACCTGGCCGCGCAATTCGGCTTGCCGGCGCCATGCGCCGCCGAAACGGGCCTGGAAGGCAGCATTCCCTCCCTGCAGGCTCCGCGCGTCAAGCATGCGGGCTGCTTCGGCTACGCCATGGGCGGTTCGCGCGTCACCAACCCCGTCGGCCCGAACAACAAGTTGGCGGGCGGTGCGCTGGGCGCCCTGACCGTACCCGTGGTGACGCAGATTGCGAACCACCTGGCCGTTTCCGGCGGCAAGTTCAGCGGTACGGAAGCCGTCTTCGTGATGGCGGGCGGTAACGACGTGCTGTATCTGCTGGGTGCATTGCAAACGGGCGCGACGGACGCCGGCAAGAAGGCCGGTGCGGCTGCGGGCGCCCAGGCTTTCGCCACCAACCTGGCGATGGCCCTGGCGGCCGGCGCCACCAATCCAAACACGGCAGTGGTTGCCATTGGCACCGCCATCAAGACGGCCAGTGCGGCGCCTGGCGCCACGTCGACAACCATCGTCGGTGCCGCCGTGCAAGCTGCCATGATTGCGGGCAATGCGAATGCCCAGACGCTGGCCCCGGCCCTGGCCGCCAAGGCACAAGCCGACGCGACGGTGACGGGCAACGCCGCCGGCGCCAAGGCCGGTGCCGATTACGCTGCGGCACAGGGGCCGTTGCTGGTTGCCGCCATGGGACAGGCCGGCAAGGAGCTGGTAGTGCTGGTCAAGGACCAGATCATCGCCAAGGGCGCCAACTATGTCATCGTCAACAACCTGCCGGACGTGGCAGGCACGCCATCGGGCCTGAGCAAGGATGCCAACACCAAGGCGCTGATCAATGCCATGGTCAACACCTTCAACGGCGAGCTGAGCGCGGGCTTGAACGGCAATGCGAAAGTCTTGCTGGTCGACGTGTTTGCCGTCAGCCATGACCAGGGCGTCAATCCTGGCCCGTATGGCTTGACCAACGTCAGCGAGACGGCCTGCGACCTGAGCACGGCGAAGAATTTCCTGGGCAGCTCGCTTGTGTGCAATGGCACGAACCTGAAAGCGGGCGACGTCAGCCATTACTCGTATGCCGACGAAGTGCACCCTACGCCGTTCAACAACCTGTTGCTGGCCCGTTATGTGGCCAAGGACATGGTCGTGCGGGGCTGGCTGTAAGGGATGGCCGTACCGGCTGTGCCTGAGAGGCGCGGCCGGTGCCGGCAGCGACAAGACTCGAAAGCGGAACACTCCGCACATACTGAATCAGGAGACAAGATGAAGAATCGTTTGAATACCGCCGTACGCGTGCTGGCCGCGGCTGCCGCGATGGCCATGGCGACGGGCGCTTCGGCGCAAAGCGCAGGCACCTGGATGGCCAAGGCTGGCCTCAACAAGATCACGCCGCACGTGGACAGTGGCGACATTTCCGCGCCGGCATTGCCGGGCACCAAGGCCGACGTCAAGTCGGATACCAAGCCCATCCTGACCTTTGCCTACATGATCACGGACAATGTTTCCGCTGAAATGATTTTGGGTGTGCCGTACAAGCATGACCTGATTGGCGACGGTTCCATCAAGGGCACGGGCAAGCTGGGGACGGCGGAAGCCTTGCCCCCGACAGCCTTCATCCAGTACCGTTTCTTCCAGCCCAATGCCATGATCCGCCCATACGTGGGCGCGGGCTTGACGTATGCCTATTTCCAGAAGGAAAAAGGTTCGGGCCAGATGACGGCCTTGCTGGATCCGGGTGGAAAACCAGTGACGTACCGTATGGACAACAAGCTGACAGGCAGTCTGGTGGTCGGCAGCACCCTGGCCTTCAACGAGCGCTGGTTTGCCGATGTGGCGGTGGTCAAGACCTACCTGAAAACCAAGGCGAAATTCTCCACGGGGCAAACGCAGGACATCAAGCTCGACCCGGTCGCCGTGAGTATCAGCATCGGGTATAACTTTACCCTGTAAAACAAAAAATCCGCCTCGGCGGATTTTTTTTTGTCCCGCTCAGGCTGGCGGTGTATTGAACTTACCATTGTGGAAGATCAAGGGCGGCTGCGCGGCAAACGCGCATTGTTCCACTTCGCCCACGAAAATGACGTGGTCGCCTTCCGGATAGCGGCTGCGGTTGTGGCATTCGAACCAGGCCGATGCGCCTTTCAGGATGGGCTGGCCCGTGCGCGACAGTTCGTACTCCACGTCGTCGAAGGGATTCGGCGTGCGTCGTGAAAAGCGCGTGGCCAGTTCCGCCTGGTCGGCGCCCAGCACATTGATGACGTAATGCGAGTTGCCGCTGAAAATGGGCATGCTGTTCGCCACGGAACCGAGGCTCCACAGCACCAGGGGCGGCGACAGCGAGACGGAATTGAAGGAACTGGCCGTCAAGCCACGGAAACTGCCGTCGGCCAGGCGCGTCGTAATGACCGTTACGCCGGTGGCAAACTGCGACAGTGCCTGGCGGAAATGTGTCGTATCGAATTCTTGCGCGGGCGCGCGGGGAGAGCGTGTGTTCATGGGTGACCTGTCTATTTGCTGACATTATGCCAAAAATCGGCCATGCCAGCGCAATCGTGGCCGGCATGCCCGTATGTGCGGTGTCCCACGCGCCGTTTCAAGCGGCGCTGCAAGCCATGGCGCTTTGCGTTACAGTGGTGAAATGATAAGTCGCAGCAGCGTTGCGGGAGGACATCATGAATCAACAGGCGGAAGTGGCGGTATTCGGCGGTGGCTGTTTCTGGTGCCTCGCCGCCGTGTATGGGGAAGTGCGCGGCGTGACGCGCGTCGAGTCCGGCTACACGGGCGGCGGCGTGCCCCATCCCAGCTACGAACAGGTTTGCAAGGGCGACACTGGCCACGCGGAAGTGGTGCGCCTGGAATTCGATCCTGCCATCATCGCTTACCACGACTTGCTGGAAATCTTTTTCACGCTGCACGACCCCACCACCTTGAATCGCCAGGGAAATGATGTCGGTACGCAATTTCGCTCCGTCATCTATTACCAGTCGGCCGCGCAGGAAAGCGTGGCGCGCAAGGTCGTGGCCGAAATGGCCGGCGTGTGGGATGCGCCCATCGTCACGCAGCTGGCGCCGGCCGCCACCTTTTATCCGGCCGAGGATTACCACCAGAATTATGTCGAGCAGCATCCCTTGCAGGGCTATTGCGCCCTCGTCGTCGCGCCCAAGGTGGAGAAATTCCGCGCCATGTACGCGGGCCGCCTGAAGTAAGACGGCCCCGCGCGCCTGTCAGGGCGCGAGCACGGGCGCCGGCCTTGTTTCCTGCATATTTTCCTGCGCATACATGTAGTTGCGCGACCAGGGCAGGGTGGACGAGCGCCGGCCCGCCTTCACGCAGACGATCTGGTACAGGCTGATCAAATCTTGCTCGAAGGCATAGGCGCAGCCGGCCAGGTAGACGTGCCAGATGCGGAAGCGCCGTTCGCCCGCCAGCGGACGGATCTGCTCGGCATTGGCTTCGAAATTCTCCGTCCACAGGGCGCAGGTGCGCGCATAGTGGCGGCGCAGGTTTTCCACGTCCAGCACTTCCAGTCCCCCCTGCTGCATGGTTTTCAGGACATTGCCGATGTGCGCCAGCTCGCCGTGCGGAAACACATACTTTTCGATGAATTCGCCGCCGCCATACGGCGTTTCGCCATTGTCCGGGTCGGTCGAGGTGATGCCGTGGTTCATCGCCATGCCATCGGGCGCGAGCAGCTTGTGGATGATGGAAAAGTAGTCGGGCAAGTGTTTCAGGCCCACGTGCTCGAACATGCCCACGCTGGTGATGCGGTCGAACTGGCCCGTGACGTCGCGGTAGTCTTGCAGGCGGATATCGATCAAGTGGGCCAGGCCGGCCGCCGCCACGCGCTCGCGCGCCAGCGCGTACTGGTTCTCCGACAGGGTCACGCCCACGCAGCGGGCGCCATATTGCTGCGCGGCACGAATCACGAGCGCGCCCCAGCCGCAGCCGATGTCGAGCAGGGTCTGGCCCGGCTGCAGCTGGATTTTCTTCAGGATATGGTCGATCTTCTTGACTTGCGCCTGCGCCAAGGTTTCATCGCCGTGTTCGAAATACGCGCAGGAATACACGAGGGCGGGGTCGAGAAATTGTTCATAGAACGCGTTCGACACGTCGTAGTGGTAGCGGATGGCTTCGGCATCCTTGCTCTTGTCGTGCGTAAAGCTGCGCACGATGCGGGCCAGCTTGCCTTCCGGCTTCAAGGTCGTGCGCGCCAGGGCATTGCAGATGGAAATCATGTCCATCGCCGTGCCCTTGACCTCGATATTGCCTTCCACATAGGCCGAGCCCAGGTTGGCCAGCGACGGGTTCAGCAGGTAGCGGGCCGAGGCGACGGTCGGCAGGCGGATGGTGACTCTGGGCGCTTCGCTGGACAGGTCGACATGCTGGCCGTTCCACAATTCTATGCGTAGCGGCAAGGCGGTCTTGCTGCGGATGCTGGCAATCCAGGACTTGAGTTGGTTTTGTATAAACAAAATGGCCTCCAATGAAGCGGCCGCCATGGCAACCGCAAATTGAGAAACAATGTCATTTAGTAACTTCTACCCTCATAGCCTACACCTATATTGACCAGCTTGCTTTGCGCCGCCTTGCTTATCCTGTTCAGGGTTGCAGGCGCTGCATGCTCCATTGCCCGTCAGCATCGCGGGTAAACACGATGCGGTCGTGGAAGCGCGAGCGGCGTCCCTGCCAGAATTCGATGCGTTCCGGGTGCAAACGGTAGCCGCCCCAGTGGGCGGGGCGCGGCGGCTGCGCATCGCCGACGGCGGCGGCCACGGCCTCGTAATGGCTTTCCAGCTCGGCACGGCTGGCGATCGGTGTACTTTGCTGCGAGGCAATCGCCGACAGGCGGCTTTGCAGGGGGCGCACATTGAAATACTCGTCGCTTTCGGCCGCCGTGGTCTTCACCACCGTGCCCTCGATGCGCACTTGCCGCTCCAGTTCGCGCCAGAAGAACAGCAGGGCCGCGTGCGGGTTGTGCTCCAGTTGCTGACCCTTGTCGCTGTTGTAATTCGTGTACCAGGTGAAGCCCCGTTCGTCGAACTGCTTGATCAGCACGATGCGCGAGCTGGGCTTGCCGTCGGGATTGACGGTGGACAAGTCCATGGCATTCGGCTCCATCACCTGCGCGTGGACAGCCTCGGCAAACCATTTCTGGAACTGGGCGATGGGATCGGCCAGCACGTCCGTCTCGCTCAGGCTCGATTGCACGTAATCGGTGCGCATGGCCGCCAGCACGGCGGTCGCGTCCGGCGCTGCGGGGGCTTCCGGCGCATCGGGTGCGATGCCGCGGCGGCGCTGCATGGCCGTGCCCAGCTGCTCCATCTGTTGCGCGCTGAACAGGCGCTTGGCCATGGGCGCCAGCTGGCCTTCTTCCTTGGCCATGTGGGCCTGGTAAGCGGCAACATAGTCGCGCACCCCGTCGGCGGACAGCTGCGTGCCCGTGCCGGCAGCGATGGCGTCCAGTTCCGGGCGCAGGGTCAGCCAGGCCTGGTCCATGCGCTGGTGGTCGGCGAGGATTTCCGGCACCAGCGTGGTCAGCAGGGCGGCATCGTCGCCGGTGGCGGTGGCCTGCAGCATGGGCATCAAGTCCTGCTCTTCATCGTCATGGTGCAGATGGGCCGCTTTATTGAAATATTGCAACACCGCCTTGGCCGCCTGCTGCGCGTCCGCCGTGTTGCCGTGCTGCGCCAGATGGCCCAGCAGGTTTTGCAGGGTCGTCAGCTGCTTGCGGATCTTGTCGTGGCAATGCTTGAGCACGGCGATGGGCTGGTCAAAGCCGGGAACGGAGTCGAACAGGGGAGAGGTCATGGCGAGTTCTCGTGGTGAGCGGTGTGGGGGCGCGGCGACAATTGCTCTTGTCGCTGTGTCAATTCGGCTATTTTAGAATATCCGCCAGCGCAGTGTCCGTTAAAATGGCGCCATGCATACCTCCACCAATGAACAAATTTCCATGGACTTGACCGAGATCGATTTTGAGCGGCGTTTCGGCGGCATTGCCCGCCTGTACGGCGCGCCCGCTTTGGCGCGCTTTCGCGCCGCGCATGTGTGTGTGATCGGCGTGGGCGGCGTCGGTTCCTGGATCGTCGAAGCGCTGGCGCGCAGCGCCGTCGGCCGCCTGACCCTGATCGACCTGGATAATGTGGCCGAATCGAACATCAACCGCCAGATCCAGGCCATGAGCGACACCATCGGCAAGGCCAAGATCACGGCCCTGGCCGAACGCATCGAATTGATCAACCCGTTTTGCCAGGTCACGCAGATCGAGGATTTCATTACCCCCGATAATCTGGAGCAATTGTTGGGCGGGCGCGATTTCGACTACCTGGTGGACGCCATCGACAATGCCAAGGCGAAAGCGGCCGTGATCGCGTATTGCCGCGCGCGCAACATTCCCATGTTGACCATCGGCAGCGCGGGCGGGCAGACGGACCCGACGCTGATCGCCGTGCGCGACTTGTCGAAGACGGAACAGGAACCGCTGCTCAAGCGCGTGCGCAAATTGTTGCGCACCGAATATGGTTTCCCCCGTGGCGTGAAAAACAAATTCAATGTCGACGCCGTGTTTTCCATGGAACCGCTGAGCACGCCCGAGAGCGCGGAAGCGTGCGCCATCGACGGCAGCACGCCCGCCGGCGTCACCGGCCTGAACTGTGCCGGCTTCGGTTCCAGCGTGGTGGTGACGGCCAGCTTCGGCATGGTGGCGGCCGCCCATGCGCTGAAAAGCTTGCGCCAGGACAAAGTTGCTGAAGTGCCAGCGCCAATGCCAGTGCCGGACGCCGCCTGAGTCACGCTGCTTAGATCAGCTTCCTGCTGGCCAGGATGCGGTAATCGCCGCTGCTTTTCAGCGATTCCACCAGCACCAGTTCGTCCGCCTGCCAGGCGATGGGCGCGAAGTCCTCGACGGCCGGCGGCGGCGCCTGGCGCGCCAGGGTCACGTGCGGCGTGAAGCGGTCGTGCTCGAAGCGCGGCGCCAGCCCTTGTTCCGCCAGACGTTGCATGCAGGCCGCGCGCAAGTCGAGCAAGGCGGGCGAGGGCCGCGCCAGGGCGGCCCAGGTCAGCGCCAGCTGCGTAAAATGGCTGGCGTGATCGAACAGCAGGGGCATGGCATGCGTCGGCATGTGTTCCAGAATATCCAGCAGGGCGGGCAGCTCGCTGGCCGGGTGCTGGCCCAGGAACGCCAGGGTCAGGTGCAGCTTGTCCGCGCGCACGGGCTTGCCTTCCAGACGCGCCTGCCAGGCGGCCAGGGCCAGGCGCGTGGCCGCGTCGGGCCATAGGGCGTAAAACAGGCGGGGGCAATGGGCATCGGGCGACAAGTTTTTCCTATCGTTGCGGCGGTTTGCTATTATTGGCGTTCCCTGCCGGTTCGCTGGCGCAGGGATCTCACCGAAACTCACTGAAAGAATACATCATGACGCGTAGCTCCGTTTTGTTTGCCCTGATCTGCTCCGTCGCCGCGTCGCTGGCGCAGGCACAGGCGCCAGCGCCTGTTCCCGCCTCCGCCGTCTCGCTGAGCCCCGGCCCTGTCGCCGATAAATTGATCTTGATCGACAACAAGGTCGGCACGGGCAAGGAAGCGTCCGCAGGCAACAACGTCACCGTGCACTACACGGGCTGGCTGTACCGTCCGCTGGCGAAAGATTCGCGCGGCAAGAAGTTCGACAGCTCCGTGGGCCGTGGCCCGTTTGACTTCCCGCTCGGCAAGGGCATGGTCATCAAGGGCTGGGACCAGGGCGTGGCCGGCATGAAAGTGGGCGGCAAGCGCACCCTGATCATTCCAGGCGAACTGGCCTACGGCCCGCGTGGCGCCGGCAATGGCGACATTCCGCCGAACTCGGCACTGATCTTCGACGTGGAATTGCTGGACGTGAAGTAATTGTTCAGTTTCGGCAGCGCACCACGTACGCTGCCGTGAAAAAGCGGTAGACTGGATTCTTCTGTAATTGCTGTGGAGACTCCCATGAACATCGCCAACGACGTCACTGAACTGATCGGCAACACCCCCCTGGTGCGCATCAACCGCATCGCCGCCGGCAGTGTGGCCACCATCCTGGCCAAACTCGAATTCTACAATCCCGCGCACAGCGTCAAGGACCGCATCGGCCTGTCCATGATCGTTGCGGCCGAGGCCGCCGGCAAGATCCATGCCGACACCGTCATCGTCGAGCCCACCAGCGGCAACACGGGCATCGCGCTGGCCATGGTGTGCGCCGCGCGCGGCTACCGCTGCACCCTCGTCATGCCCGACACCATGAGCCGCGAGCGGCGCATCCTGCTGCGCGCCTACGGCGCCGAGCTGGTGCTCACGCCCGGCAGCGAAGGCATGCTGGGCGCCATCCGCAAGGCCGAGGAACTGGTGGCGGCCGACCCGCGCTACCTGATGTTGCAACAATTCAATAATCCAGCCAATCCCGCCATCCACCGCGCCACGACGGCCGAGGAAATCTGGCGCGATACGGATGGGCAAGTGGACATCGTCGTCGCCGGCGTGGGCACGGGCGGCACGATCACGGGCATCGGCGAAGTGTTGAAGGAACGCAAGCCTGGCCTGCAAATGATCGCCGTGGAACCGGAAGCGTCGCCGATGCTGTCGAAGGGGACGAAGGGACCGCACCCGATCCAGGGCATCGGCGCCGGCTTCGTGCCGCAGATTTTGAATACGGCCATCTACGACGAAATCATTTGCGTCAAGAATGACGACGCGTTCGCCACGGCACGCCTGGCCGCCAGCGATGAAGGCTTGCTGGTCGGCATCTCGTCCGGCGCCGCCCTGTGGGCCGCCCTGCAAGTGGCGCGCCGTCCGGAAAACGCGGGCAAGACCATCGTCACCATCATCCCGTCGTTTGGCGAGCGCTACCTGAGCACGGCCTTGTACGCAGGCCTGGGCGACTGATTCAATAGCAGCGGCAGGTCTATCCCTTCCGCCAGCGCCCGGTTGCCCGCGTCGCCCGGGTGCAGGTGGTCGCCCGAGTCGTAGGCGGGCAGCAGGCGCAGCGGGTGCGCGGGGTCGCGCGCCCAGGCGTCGAAGTCGAGCACGGCGTCGAACGTGCCGCTGGCGCGTATCCACGCATTGAGTTGTTGGCGCAGTGCATCTTTGTCAATCTGATAATAGTCGCTCAGGGTCGTGCCGGTCAGGGCGCCTGCGAACGGCGTCAGGGTGGCGCCGACCACGCGCACGCCGCGGCTGCGGGCCTGGGCCACCAGCCGGGCGTAGCCGCTGCTCAGTTCCTCCAATGTCGGCCGTTGCTCCCGTGGCGCAAACGCCGTGCCGGGCCAGCTGATGTCATTGATCCCCAGCAAGACGACGACCGTGCGCACGCCCGGCTGCGCCAGCACGTCGCGCTCGAAGCGCGCCAGGGCATTGGTTCCCATGCCGTCGGACAACAGTCGCGCACCGGAAATACCCGCATTGATCACGGCCACGCCCTGCGGCGCCAGGCGTTCGGCCAGGAAATCGGGCCAGCGCGCATCCATCCCCAGGCTGGCGCTGGCGCCATCGGTGATCGAATCTCCCAGGATGGCCACGGCTTGCGCGGCTGGTGCCGCTTCCACCTGGATGGCGCTGAGTAAAAGACGCGCCGTGGTGGTGTGCACGCCGGGAGAGTCATCGATGCGCGCGGCCTGCGTCTGGTCCTGCGGGGCGATCCACGCCGTCTCGCGGCCATCCCAGTGAAACGTGGAAGTCGGGCTGGCGTGCGGCAGGTGGACGCTCACCGTCAGCCGGGCCAGGTCCGGCACGGGCAGGTCGACGGGGTCGCTGACGAGCGGCGCGCCCGGCGCCACGCTGGCCGAGGGTTGGCCGGAAAACGTGAGCGTGCGCAGGCTGCCCGCGTCGATGGCCGAACCGGAAGCGGCCAGGGCCACGGTGGCCGCGCCGATGCGCAGCGGCACCTTGCCATACGCATTCGACAGCACGATGCGCACGCGCGGACCGCCCACGCTGAGGCGCGCTACCTGGCGTACGGTGTGCCCGTGCAGCACGGCGGGCACATTGCTGGGGAACAGGAAGTCGCTGCTCCACACGGCTTGCGGGCTGGCCGTCCAGCTGGCCAGCCAGGCGGTGTCCGCATTGGCGGCCTGGACAGGGCTTGTGCCGAGTGCCAGGCTCAGCAGGGCGGCGGGGAGGATGGACAATCGTTGCATGGCGGCTCGCTTCATCAAGGAGAATGTGCGCATGATGCGAGCAACGCCATTTATGTACTAGACTATCTTATCGAAGAACATTTATGAGTTGAATTCACAATGGCCAGACTGGAAGTGAATCGTTCCGGCGAGCTGGAAGTGTTTGTGCGCGTGGTCGAACTGGGCGGCTTTTCCGCCGCCGCGCGCGTTTGCGGCATGACGCCATCGGCCGTCAGCAAGCTCGTCTCGCGGCTGGAAGAGCGCCTGGGCGCGCGCCTGCTGAACCGCTCCACGCGCCAGCTGCAGTTGACGGCCGAGGGCTGCGGCCTGTACGAACGGGGCATGCAGGTGTTGGCGGCCCTGGACGAGGCCGAGCGCTGCGCCGGCGTGCAGGATGTGCCGCGCGGCAAAATACGCGTGAATGCGAACGTGCCGTTCGGCCAGCATTTTTTGTTGCCGCTGGCGCCGCTGTTTCTCGAACGCTATCCGCAGGTGACGCTCGACATCGTGCTCACGGATGCCGTGGTCGATATCCTCGAGCAGCGCACGGACGTGGCCGTGCGGGCCGGTCCCCTGAAAAGTTCCAGCTTGCTGGCGCGCAAGCTGGGCCAGACGCGCATGGTCATCGTGGCATCGCCATCCTACTTGGCGCGGCGCGGCACGCCGCTGCTGGCGGCCGAGCTGGCGTCGCATAATTTGCTCGACGCCAATTACGCGCGCGCCCGCTCGGGCTGGCCGCTGCGCTTGCCCGAGGGGGACGTCGTCGTACCGGTCACCGGCAATGCGCAGGCCAGCGATGGCGAAGCCTTGCGGCAACTGGCGCTGGCGGGACTGGGATTGGCGCGCCTGGCCGCCTTCCAGGTGCGCGGCGATATCGCGGCGGGCCGTTTGCAGGCCGTGCTGGAAGCGTTCAACCCGGGCGACAGCGAGGACGTGCATGCCGTCTTCGTGGGGCAAGGCGGGCATGTGCCGCTGCGCGTGCGCGCTTTGCTCGATTTCCTGGCGGAGAACGTCGACCTGGACTGAGCGTGTCCAGGCGCATTAGGCTACAGGCGGACACGGCCGCGCAGTACAATATCGGACGGGCCGCAATGGTTCGGCCCGTATCGTGCCTTTGAATGGAAATATGTTCCTGGTAAAACCTGAACGCCGCCGCCTGCTGCAGGTGGGCGCAACCGTGGCTGTCATCGCGCTGGGCCTGGCCTCGCGCGCCTATCCCCAATTCCTTCCCGCTGCATTGGGCAAATATCCGGGCGACGCCTTGTGGGCCATGATGATCGTCTTTGCGCTGGGCATCATTGCCACGCGCATGCGTACGTGGCAACTGGCCTTGTGGTCTTTGCTGATCTGCTTTGCCGTGGAGTTCGGCCAGCTTTACCAAGCGCCGTGGATCGTCGAGCTGCGCGCGCATCCGCTGGGACACCTGGCGCTGGGTTCCGCCTTCGGCTGGGGTGATTTGATCGCCTACACGGCCGGCGTGGCCGTGGCGGCGATCATCGACAAGCTGGCGCTGTTCAAGCGCCGCTAGTCTTATTTCACGTTACCCTCAGCATCGCGCAGTTCCACGGGCGCCAGTTTGAGCTTGCTCAATTGCGGGGCGATCTTCGCTTTGTCGCCCACGCCGATGACGATCAGCTTTTCCGGCTGCAGGTATTTTTTCGCCACCTGCTGCACCTGCTTGTCCGTCACGCTGGCAAAGCGCTGCGGCAAGGTCGTGTAATAGTCGAGTCCCAGGCCGTAGATATACGCGTTCGCCATGCTGGCGCTGATGCTGGCGTTCGTGTCGAATTGGCCCGGCAGCGACAGCACCTGCGAGTTGCGCGCATTCGCCAATTCCTTGCTGCTCAGGGGCTTGGCGATCATGGCGCGCAATTCCTTGACGGTTTCCGACACGGCCGGGCCCGTCACATCGGTGCGCACGCTGGCGGCAATCGAGAACGGTCCAGGCTGATTGCGGTACTGGAATTGCGAGCGCACGCCATACGTGTAGCCCTTTTCTTCGCGCAAGTTGGTGTTCAGGCGGCTGGTAAACAAGCCGCCCAGCGCCGCGTTCATCACTTGCAGCGGCGCGTAATCGGGCGTGGCGCGCGGCACGGCGATGGCGGACAGGCGCACGGCCGTTTGCGGCGCGCCCGGCTTGTCGACCAAGATCAGTTTTGCCTGCGTCGTCTGCGGCGTGGCGGCCACGGACTGCGCCACGGTGCCTGCCTTCCAGCTGCCGAACTTCGCTTCGGCCAGCGCCTTCAATTCCGCTTCGCCGATATCGCCCGAAACGATCAGCGCCGCATTGTTGGGCAGGTAATGCTGCTGCCAGAACGCTTGCAGGTCGGCGCGGCTGGCCGCCTTCAGCGCCGCTTCCGTGCCCAGCTGGATGTAGCCGTACGGATGTTGCGGGCCATACAGGGCCGCCGCTTCCACGCGGGCCGCCACGGCACCCGCGTTTTCGCGCTGCTGCGCCAGCTGCCCGATGCGGCTGGCGCGCTGGCGCTCCACCTCTTCTTGCGGGAATTGCGGGTGCAGCACCACGTCGGCCAGCACGTCGAGCGCTTGCGGGAACGTGGCTTTGAGCGATGTCAACTGGGCAAACGAGGCATCCGTGCCGGAACCGGTGCTCAGCAGGGCGCCCAGTTGCGCCACATCGTCGGCGATCTGCGGCGCGCTGCGCGTGGCAGTGCCTTCCTGTAGCAATTGCGCCGTAAAGCTCGACAAGCCCGGCTGCGCCAGCGGATTGGCGCCCGAGCCGCTCTTGATCACCAGCTGGCTGGAAATGAGCGGCACGGCCGGATTGTAGTGGTGGATCACGGTCAGGCCGTTCGCCAGGGTGAACGACTTGCCTTGCGGTAAAACAATCTTCGGTGCGGGACCGGCCTTCGGCACGGCATTGCGCCATGGCTCGTCCGCATTGATGGCCGTGCCTGGCGCAGGCTTGACCTTGCCCGGCGCCGGCGTCGGCACTTCCGCGCCAAGGTCCGGCTTGCCCGGCACGCCGTAGACGACGACGCGCGACTGGTTTTTCAGGTAGGTATCCACGGCGCGCTGCACGCCGGCCGCCGTCACCTGGCGGTAGCGCTCGATATCCTTGGCGAGGTAGCCGGGGTCGCCCAGGTACTGGTTGTATTCGTTGAGCAAGTTGGCCACGCCGCGCCCGCCCATTTTTTCCACCTGGCTCAGCATGGTGGTCTCGATGCTGTTGCGCGCCCGTTCCAGTTCCTTCTCGGTGGGGCCCTTGGCGCGCAATTGCTCCAGCTCCACTTGCAGGGCTTGCTCGATTTCCTCGGGCTGGTGGCCGGGGCGCGCCGTCGCGTCGATGGTGAAGATGGACGTCAGGGCGTTCGAGCCCTGGCTGGCGCCCACGTCCTGGGCGATCTGCTTGTCGTACACGAGCGATTTGTACAGGCGGCTGGACTTGCCGCCGGCCAGGATGTGCGCGGCCATCGACAGTTCCGCGTCATCCTTGGTGTAGGCGGACGGCGTCAGCCAGGCCATGAAGACGCGCGGCAATTCGACCCGGTCCTGCACCACGATGCGGCGTTCCTGCGTGATGGGCGGCGTCACGACAGCGGGTTTCGGCACGGCCGGGCCGCTCTTGAAGCTGCCGAAGTATTTGTTGACCAGTTCCTTGGTCTTCGCCTTGTCGATATCGCCGGCGATCACCAGGCTGGCGTTGTTGGGGCCATAGTATTTGGTGAAGAAATCCTTGATGTCGGCCAGTTTCGCGTTCTGGATGTCCGCGTGCGAACCGATGACGCTGGCGTAATACGGATGGGTCTTGGGAAACAGCTGGTGGTACAGGGCTTCCTGCACGATGCCGTAGGGCGCATTTTCCACGCTCTGGCGGCGCTCGTTGCGCACCACGTCCTGCTGGTTCGTCAGGGCCGTCTGGTCGAGCACGTCCAGCAGGTAGCCCATGCGGTCGGAATGCGTCCACAGGGCCAGTTCCAGCTGGTTCGACGGCACCGTGTCGAAATAATTGGTGCGGTCGAAATCCGTGCTGCCGTTCGAATCCGTGGCGCCCGCGCCTTCGAGCAACTGGTCGGCCATGCCGCGCGGCACGTGCTTGGTGGCGGCAAACATCATGTGCTCGAACAAATGCGCAAAGCCCGTCAAGCCCGGCGCTTCATTGGCCGGCCCCACGTGGTACCAGATATTGACGGCCGTGACGGGCAATTTATGGTCTTCCACGAGAATGACGTCCAGGCCGTTCGGCAAGGTGTATTTTTCGTAGGCGATGTGCGGCACGGCCGTCGCGCCCAGGGGCGCCGTCGTGGCGGCCTTGGCGGCATCGGCGGCGTGGGTCAGGCTCAGGGGAGCGCCGTACAGCGACAGCAGCAGGGCGGGGAGGGCCAGCAATTTGATCGGTTTCATGCATGCTTCCAGGGATAGGTGGAGGAGACGCTGCGGCTCGCTCGTGGCTGGCGCAGCGCGACGGTGCTACGGTCGGTGCTACGGTTTATACAACAGGGCCGCGCCGCCCAGCACCAGCAGCGCGCTGGCGATGGAGACGATGGCCGCGGCGCCCAGCAAACGCCATTCGCGCGGCGTGAAGCCGGTCGGCGCTGACGCGGGTATGGGTGCTGCCGGCACGGGCTGGGGCATGGCTGCCGCCGGCAAGGGTGGCAAGCCGCCCGCCGCGCGCGCCTGGGCCGCCAGCGCTTGCGTGGCGGCGTCCAGCAAGGCCAGCTGGCGCTCGACGGTTTCCGCCAGCACGGCTTCGTTCAGCGCCACCAGGGCGAATATCGGGTCATCGACGTCGATCTTGATGCCCGTCTTGTCGAATACGTGGCTGCGCAGTTTGTGCTGGTCCATCTACCACTGCACCTTGTCGAGCTGTTCGAAGATGTCGCGGTAGACGACCTTGATGCGCTGCTTTTCCATGATGTTGAACTTGTCGTTCTGCAACACTTCCTGCATCGTCAGGCGCGCCGTGTTCATTTTCTTGACGTCCGCGCCAAAGGTGTCGGGATTGCGCTGGCTCAAGGTGATGCTGCCTTTGACGCGCGCGCGGTTGTCGCTGTACGACTGCGATTCGACGAATTGCTTGCCGGACGCCGATTGCAGCAGGCCGAAGTGTTCGTTTTGCCACAGCACCAGCGGCACGGTCGTCGCTTGCGCCGTGGCGACAAAACCCGTGGCCGTGTCGTGCAGGGTGTCGCCGCCGCCAACGATGGTGTGAATGTACACCTTGCGGCCCGATTCCTGCAGCAGTGAAAAACAATCGTTTTCCAGCAGGTAGCCCATCAGCGGCGAAAACGTGTTCGCGCCATTGTCGACCACGCAGTTGCCGTCTTCTTCGAGGATGTCGATCATCAGCGCGTCGAAGCGTTTCGGGTCGATGTTGCGCGCATCCGTCATCACGGGCACATGCTTGACGTTCATCGCCTTGTAGCGCGAGAACGTGGCGTTTTCCTGATCGGTGTCATAGCAGCGCAAAGGCGTGCCGTCCTTGCCGCCTATCCACTGGGCCAGCAGGGTCGAGACGAGGGTCTTGCCGATGCCGCCCTTGCCCTGCAGGATGAAATGTACCGTGTTTTGCATTGCGACTACTCCAAGTTGTTGCGTCAGTGACAATCAAAGATCCGTGACAGCGGCGCAGGCGCCCGGCCAGGCCACGACTGGCATTTTTACCACAATCCTTTGCAAATATGCCATGCGGAACAGCGAATCTGGTTATGATGTTAATCAGGATACCATTGATACAGAGCAAGTTTTGTGTGAAAAATCCACCCCAGAGTGTGAACGAGGACGCAGTGCCGATCTCCAGTCTCGATAAAGCCGACATTGACCGTCTGAATCAGCAAGCCCTGTCTTGCCTGGTCGGCAACCGCCGCCAGGCGCGCCGGCTGGCGCAGATGGCGCTGGCGGCGGCGCAACGGCAACAGTATGCGCGCGGCGGCGCGTATGCGGAACTCAATCATTGCTGGCTGGCGTATTACGCGGGCGAGGCCGAACCGTCGTGCGAACGCCTGGACGCGTATTTCCAGCACAGCGGCGACCTGGAAGGGGGCATGGAAGTGGCCGCCCTGCAGGGCGCGTATGCGAGCCGGCGCGGCGATTTTGCCGATGCCGAGCAGCATTTCCTGCAGGCGCGCAGCCAGGCCGCGCAGATACCCGACTCGCTGCACAAGTTCATGCTGTACGCGCGCCTGGGCGTCGATGCCCTGAACCGTGGCGATACGCAGGACGGTCCGCGCAATTTCCTGCTGGCACTGGACATCGCCGAGCGTTTCGGCAGCCCCGCGCACCGGGTCAACAGCCTGTCGAACCTGGCGTCGTCGCAGCATGACCTGGGCAACGATGAAGACGCCATTCCCCTGCTGGTCGAGGCGCTCGACATCATCGGCGCGCAAAAGCTCAAATACCAGCAAACCATCGTTTCGGCCAACCTGGCCATGTGTTTATTAGCCACGGGCAAGCCGGCCGAGGCGCTGGCGCTGGTAGAGCCGTTTTACGAGTGGCCGGAAGAAGACCTGGCCGTGCGCGCCTTTTTGTTTTGCATCGCCGCCCACGCCGCCATCCTGCTGCAACAGCCGGCCAGCGCCCTGCAATTGCTGTTGCGGGCGGAAGAATATGCGCGCCGCGGCCAGGACCTGGAAGAGCAGATGCATGCGTGGCTGGTGCGCGGCAAGCTGGATCTGCACGCGGGCCAGACGGCGCAGGCGCTGGCGTCGCTGACGCAGGCGCACAGCCTGCTGAGCTGGACGCGCAACCCGTTTCACCAGCAGCAGATCTTGCGCGGTTTGTCCGATATCAATGCCCAGTTGGGCGAATGGCAAGCCGCGTATGGTTTCCTGCAGCAATACCAGGCCGCGTACGAGGCCAGCAGCAAATCGGCGCGCGCCTCGCGCAGCCTGATGCGCAACCTGGAAAAGGAAATGCACAGCCTGAAAGCGGAGCGCGACAAGGCGCTGGAGCTGCAGGCGGCGCGCGAGACGGAAAACGCCAAGCTCGAGCACCTGAACCGCGAACTGGCGCACCAGATCCTGCACGTCAACTCCTTGCAGGACAGCCTGAAGGAGCAGGCCATGCGCGACCACCTGACGGGCCTGTACAACCGCCGCCATTTTGAAACTTGCCTCAATGCTATCCTGCACGAAGCCGATGCGGATGCGCCCGTGGCCATCGCCATCATCGACCTGGATTTTTTCAAGCGCGTCAACGATACCTACGGGCATAACTTTGGCGATGAAGTGCTGATCCAGTTCGCGCGCCTGGTGGAAGGCCAGTTGCGCGGCAGCGACATGCTGTGCCGCTATGGCGGCGAGGAATTCTGCCTGCTGTTGCGCGAAGCCGACAGCCTCATCGCGGCGCACAAGATCGACGATATCGCCGCGCGCTACCGCCAGCTGCTGATCCAGCAGGCGCCGCACAGCTTGTCCGGCTGCACCTTTTCGGCCGGCATCGCCGAGTATCCGCGCCACGGCGCCGGCCGCCACGAATTGCTGATGCGCGCCGACAGTGCCCTGTACGCGGCCAAACAGGCGGGCCGCGACCGCGCCTGCATCGCCGATGCTACTGGATAAAGCGCAGCAGTTCCCGCAGGGCGTGCGCCACGGCCTGCTCGCGCACGGCCTGGCGGTCGCCGGCGAAGACCCGGCGCTCTGTCTGCACGCGCCCGGCCATGGCCCAGCCGAAGCAGACGGTACCGACGGGCTTGCCCGGTACGCCGCCCGTGGGGCCGGCGATGCCCGTGGTCGAGACGGCCACCTGGGCGTCGCTGTGGCGCAGGGTGCCTTGCGCCATGGCGGCGGCCACTTCCTCGCTGACGGCGCCGTGTGCGGCGATCAGCGCGGCGGGCACGCCCAGCATGCCGGTCTTGGCCCCGTTGGAATAGGTGACGAAACCCCGTTCGAACCAGGCGCTCGAGCCGGAGATATCGGTGACGGCTTGCGCCACGCCGCCGCCCGTGCACGATTCGGCCGTGGCCAGCAGCAAGCCCTTCGCTTGCAAGGCCAGGCCGAGCGCGGTGGAGAGGGGGACGAGTTCGTTGCTCATGGATGACTCCTGCAGGCGGTGAAAATGGTGGCAAGACTGTAGCATGGCCAACGGTAAAAGAAACTTTCCCCGGTCACAGCGAAAATGCGTACACTCTTTTATACATTTGCTACCACTTCGGTCCGGCAGGCGCTCTGTCGCTGCGCCACCCTGGTGCGCATCGCTCGAACAGGCCAGCGGCATGGTGCCGCGCCTTCGTATGCATTATCTTTACTCGGTTGTCATGGCAATTCTGAACTGGACCTGGTGGCGTCATCCTGGCCCCCTGCGCCACCCCGCGCGCGGCGCCGGCCGCCGCGCTCACCGCTGGGGCTGGCTATTGCTGCTGTTGGGCGTGCTGTGCGCGGAGACGCGGGCACAGGTGCCGGGGGAGCTGGAGCGCCAGGTCAAGGCCGCGTATCTGTACAAGTTTGCCGGCTTTGTCGAATGGCCCGACGGCAGCTTTGCCCGGCCCGACGCGCCGCTGGTGATCGGCGTGGCGGGCGCCGATGCGCTGGCCGAGCAGCTCGAACAGAGCGTGGCCGGGCATAGCGTCAACGGCCGCGCCGTGCAGGTGAAAAAAGTGCGCCGCGGCGAAACGCTGGCCGGGCTGCACGTGCTGTACCTGGGCGCGCTGGAGAAGGCGGCGCTGCAGGAGATGCTGGCCGCCAGCCGTGGCCTGGCGTTGTTGACGGTGTCCGATTCGGATGAGGTCTACGCGATGGGCAGCATGATCAATTTTGTGATGGCCGAGGACAAGGTGCGCTTCGACGTGGCCCTGAAACCCGTGGCGCAGGCGCATATCCGCATCAGCGCGCGCATGCTGCTGGCCGCCTACCGCGTACAGACGGGAGGCGCCTAGATGATACGACTGCGCTCCATCCGCCACAAGCTGATGTCGGTGGTCTTGCTGACCACCCTGGTGGCCCTCGTCATTTCGCTGGGCACCATCGTCGTCTACGACTTGCGCGCCTACCACCGCAACCTGGTGGCCGATATCAGTACCCAGGCCGAGCTGCTGGGGCACATGAGCTCGGCTGCGCTGGCCTTCGACGACGAACGTCTGGCGCTGGAAAACCTCAACCTGATGCGCATCCGCCCGCGCGTGACGGCCGGCGCCCTGTACAAGGCCGACGGCAGCCTGTTCGCCAGCTACCGCGCGAACCAGAATGTGGGCGAGCTGCCGGCGAAGGTGGGCAAGGAAGGCGAAAGCATCCAGGGCACCTCGGTGGAGCTGTTCAAGCCCATCGTCGACAATGGCGAACTGCTGGGCACCGTGTATCTGCGCGCCGATTACGAGCTGGCCGGCCGCACGGCCGATTACCTGGCCATCGCGCTGGGCGTGACGGTGCTGGCGCTGCTGGTGGCCTTGCTGCTGCTGCGTCGCCTCGATTTCGTCATCACGCAACCGATCCTCGATATCGCCGACGTGGCGCGCGAAGTGATCGAGACGGGCGACTATTCGCGCCGCGCGCGCAAGCTCAGCGTCGACGAAGTGGCGCAGCTGGTCGATTCCTTCAACAAGATGCTGGCCGAGATCGAGCTGCGCACGCAGGCGCTGGAGCGCTCGAACGGCGAGCTGGCGCGCGAAGGCGAGCAGCGCACCCAGGCGCAGCAGGAAGTCATGCGCCTGAACCAGGAGCTCGAAGTGCGCGTGCACGAGCGCACGGTGCAGCTGGAAATGACGAATGGCGAACTGGCCATGGCGATGGAAGAGGCGCGCAGCGCCAACTATGCCAAATCGGCGTTTTTGTCGTCGATGAGCCATGAATTGCGCACGCCGCTCAACGCCATCCTGGGCTTCGCGCAAATCCTCAGTTCCGACCGCCTGCCGTCGACCCTGGAGCAAAAGAAGGAGTTCGCTGGCCATATCCTGAAATCGGGGCGCCACCTGTTGACCTTGATCAATGAAATCCTCGACCTGGCGAAGGTGGAATCGGGCACGGTCAGCCTGTCGCTCGAACCGGTGGGCCTGGACGCTATCTTGCAGGAATGCCGCGACATGATCGCGCCGCTGGCCAGCCAGCGCGGCATCGGCATGGCTTTCCCCGACGCCTGCCCCCTGAACGTGCTGGCCGACCGCACGCGCCTCAAGCAGATCTTGTTGAACCTGCTGTCGAATGCGCTCAAGTACAACCGCGAGCAGGGTGAAGTGAGCATCGCTTGCGCGCCGCAGGCGGGCGGGCGCGTGCGCATCAGCGTGCGCGACACGGGCGTGGGCCTCGACGGCGAACAGGTGGCGCTGCTGTTCCAGCCCTTCAACCGGCTGGGGCAGGAGGGCGGCACGGAAGAGGGCAGCGGCATCGGCCTGGTGGTCACCAAGCGCCTGGTGGAGCTGATGGATGGCAGCATCGGCGTGACCAGCGCGCCCGGCGAGGGCAGCACGTTCTGGATCGAGCTGCGCGTGGTCGATGCCTTGCCCGCGCCCGCCACCCTGGCCTTGCCGCGGCCGGACCTGGCCGGCGCGCTGCTCGAGCACAGCGCCCCCGTGACCTTGCTGTACGTGGAAGACAATCCCGCCAACCTGACCCTGGTCGAGGAAATCGTGCGCTATTGCCCGCAATTGCAGCTGCTGACGGCCACGGATGGCCGCCTGGGCGTGGAAATGGCGCGCACGCACCTGCCGCAGCTGATTTTGATGGATATCAACCTGCCGCACGTGAACGGCACGGACGCGCTGAAACTGCTGCGCGCCGATCCCCGCACGGCGCACATTCCCGTCATCGCCCTGACGGCCAACGCCATGCCGGGCGACGTGGAGCGCAGCCTGGCGCTGGGCTTTTACCGCTATCTGACCAAGCCGATCAACCTCGATGAATTTACCGAGGCGATCAACAGCACCCTGGCTTACGTGGCGCAGCAGCGCCGGCAGAAGGGAACAGGCGCGCCATGATCAGCCAGGCCGATATCTACGCGGCGAAAATTCTCATCGTCGACGACCAGGAAGTCAATTTGCGCCTGCTCGAGCATTTGCTGCAAAGCGGCGGCTACACGGCCGTCACCAGCACCCTCGACGCGCGCGCCGTGGCCGGCCTGCACCAGCGCCAGCAGTTCGACCTGATCATCCTCGACCTGGCGATGCCCGGCATGAGCGGCTATGAGGTGATGGATGCCTTGCGCCCGCTGGAACTGGAAGGCTATCTGCCCGTGCTGGTGATCGCCGCCGACCCGGACGCCAAGCTGGCGGCGCTGGAAGCGGGGGCGCGCGACTTCATCAGCAAGCCGTTCGACGCGCTCGAGGTGCTCACGCGCATCCGCAACATGCTCGAAGTGCGGCTGCTGCACCGCGCCGCGCGCCACTACAACACCTTGCTCGAACGCACGGTGGGCCAGCGCACGGCCGAACTGCAGCGCTTTCGCGGCGCCATGGACGCCACCACCGACGCCATCTTCCTCGTCGACGTGCTGGGCATGACCCTGGTCGACGTCAACGATGGCGCGTGCCGCCTGCTCGGCTATGCGCGCGCCGAACTGCTGGCGCTGGCGCCCGGCACCTTGCTGCCGTCGCCGCCGGCCCCGCCCCTTGCCGGGCTGCCGGGCGGCCCGGCGCACCTGGCCACGGAAGTGACGGAGTGCGAACTGGTGCGGCGCGACCTGAGCCTGATACCCGTGGAACTGGGCTGGCACTGGTATGCGCAGGCACCCGTGGCGGGCGGGCAGGGCGCGGGCGGCCTGCTGCTGATCGCCGTGGCGCGCGATATCAGCGAACGGCGCCAGGCGCAGGAGCGCCTGAAGCACCTGGCCCATTACGATGGCTTGACGGGGCTGCCGAACCGCAGCCTGTTTTACCAGACCCTGGCCCAGGCCGTCGAACTGGCGCAGGAAAAAAGCTGGCGCATCGTGGTGCTGTTCATCGCGCTCGACCGCTTCAAAAGCATCAACGACACCCTGGGCGCGGCGCTGGGCGACGAACTGCTGCGCCAGTTCAGCAACCGCCTGGTCGAATGCGTGCGCCTGCGCGACACGGTGGGCCGCCTGGGCAACGACGAATTCGCGCTCATACTCACCATGAGCCGCAACCAGCAGGAAGCCGTGGCCGTGGCGAACCAGGTGCGCGAAGCCTTGCGCGCGCCATTCGACTTGCGCGGCCATGCGGCCACCCTGACGGCCAGCATCGGCATCGCCATGTATCCGGACGACGCCACCGACCCCGAAACCCTGATCAAATACGCGAATACGGCCATGGGCGGCGCCAAGCAGGCGGGCCGCGACGGCTACCGCTTTTTCACGGCCGGCATGAACGTGCAGGTGCTGGCGCGCCTGGACCTGGAACTGGCGCTGCGCCATGCGCTCGAACACGAGCAGTTCATCCTGTACTACCAGCCCAAGGTGGATTTGCGCACGGGCCGCATCAGCGGCGTGGAAGCGCTGCTGCGCTGGCGCCGTCCCGGCTACGGCCTGGTGGCGCCGGCCGAATTCGTGCCGGTGCTGGAAGACACGGGGCTGATCGTGCGCGTGGGCGCCTGGGTGATCCAGGCCGCCTGCCGCCAGATCGCCGAGTGGCGCGACAGCGAGGTGGGGCCCGTGCACGTGGCCGTGAACGTGTCGAGCCGTCAGTTTGCCGAAGGCGACCTGGAAGGTGAGGTGACGCGCGCGCTGGCGCTGCACGGCGTGGCGCCGGAATTGCTGGAGCTGGAATTGACGGAAACGGCGCTGATGTCGAACGCCGAGCGCACCATCGTCGTGCTGGGCAAACTGAAGAAAATCGGCGTGAAGGTGGCCATCGACGATTTCGGTACCGGGTATTCTAGCCTGGCCTACCTGCAGCGCTTTCCCATCGACAAGCTGAAGATCGACATCGCCTTCGTGCGCAACATCACCAGCAACCCGAACGACGCAGCCATCGCGCTGGCCATCGTCAGCATGGCGCACAGCCTGAAATTGAGCGTGGTGGCCGAGGGCGTGGAATCGCGCCCGCAGCTGGAATACCTGCGGCGCAACCGCTGCGATGAAATCCAGGGCTTCTATTTCAGCCGCGCCCTGCCGGCGCTGGAACTGGGACAGATGATCGTCGCCGGCGCCGGCCTGCCGCCCGGCCACGACCCGGCCGCGCAACCGGCGCAGACCCTGCTTATCGTCGACGACGACGTCAACGTGCTGTCGTCGCTGCACCGCCTGTTCCGTCCCGAGGGCTATCACATCCTCACGGCCAGCACGCCGGCCGAAGGTTTCGAGATGCTGGCCCTGCACCGCGTGCACGTCATCGTCTGCGACCAGCGCATGCCCAGCATGAGCGGCACGGAATTCCTCAGTAAGGTCAAGGAGCTGTACCCGGAAACCATCCGCATCATCCTGTCCGGTTACACGGGCCTGGAAGCCGTGCTCGATTCGATCAACCGGGGCGCCATCTACCGCTTTTATACGAAGCCGTGGGACGACACCCAGCTGCGCGACAACATCCGCCTGGCCTTCCAGCACTACTGGATGGTGAACCAGCCGGGGCTGGCGCGGGTGGCGGTGCGGTAGAACTTAGTCGCTGAAGTGGTCGAAAGAAGATAAGCGCAGGTCGAGCGGCTGCCCCGTTGCATCCACCAGCCGCAAGCCCGCCTGCGCCTCGATGCTGCCCACGCGCGTGACGGGCGTGCCGCAGCTTGCCGCCAGGGCGGTGATGGCGTCGCGCGACGATGTCGGCGCCGTGAAGCACAGTTCATAGTCGTCGCCGCCGGCGGCCGTGTAGCGGCGGCGTACGCTGGCCGCTTGCCGCGCCAGCACGGGACCGGCGGGTAGGGCGTCGACATCGAGGGTGGCGCCCACTTGCGACGCTTTCAATATGTGGCCCAGGTCTCCCACCAGGCCGTCCGAGATGTCGATGGCCGCATGCGCCAGGCCCGCTTCGGCCAGGGCGCAGCCCAGCGCCACGCGCGGCGTGGGCGTGTGCATGCGCGCGGCCGCTGTCAGCAGGTCTGCGGCCGCCAGTTCCTGTTCCATGCGGTAGCCGGCCAGCGCCAGGCGCGCGTCCCCCAGGGTGCCGCTGACCCAGATATCGTCGCCCGCCACGGCCGCGCTGCGGCGCAGGGCCTGGCCCGGCGCCAGTTCGCCAAACACGGTGATGCAGATATTTAAGGGGCCCTTGGTGGTGTCGCCGCCGATGAGTTCGCAATCAAAGGCGTCGGCCAGCGCGAACAGGCCGTCGGCAAAGCCGGCCAGCCAGGCGCGTTCCGCCTGCGGCAGCGCCAGGGCCAAAGTAAATGCGACGGGACGCGCGCCCATGGCGGCCAGGTCGGACAAATTCACGGCCAGGCTTTTGTGGCCCAGCATGCGGGCGTCGGCGCCGGCAAAGAAGTGCCGGTCCTCGACCAGCATGTCCGAGGAGATGGCGATCTGCTTGCCCGCGCCGGGCGTGAGCAGCGCGCAATCGTCGCCGATGCCCAGGGTGGCGCGGCCGGGGCGCTGGCGCACGAAATATTGTTTGATCAGGTCGAATTCGGAAAGCGCGTCGTGTGGGGCCATGGTTCGTCTGCAGGTTGAGTAAGGGTGTGGCGCCACTATTATAGGCTGGCCTACAATGCCCGTCTTTGCCAGCCTTGTTCATTTTTCTATGCCCTTCCACGATATCCACGCCCTGATGCAATCCTATCTTGACGACGGCTGGCTGCGCGAGCCGCAGGCCGTCGGCCTGGCCACGTTTACGGCGCCGGAACTGCTGGCGCGCGGGTTTTACGAGCTGTGCGATGGCGGCCAGCTGTGCCTGTATGAGGATGAGCGCTGGTTCCGCCGCGCCGGCCGGGCCGTGCAGGCCTCGTTCAAGGTGTATCTGCAGCAGGGCCGCTTGCACGCGAACGGGCTGGAACTCGGCTATCAAGTGCGCCTGGCCAGCGTGCTGCGCGCGGCGCGGCGCCCCCTGCCGCCGTTCCGGCTGCTGCTGGAAAGTGGCGCCCACAGCGGGGCGCTGCTGTTCGACAGCGGCCTGGTGCTGCAGTTCGCGACCAACCTGCATGGCGCGCCCCGCCATTATTTCCTGACCCTGGTCGAGGGGCAGTTGCCCGATCCCGGTGCGGGCGAACTCGACCTGCGCGCCGCCAGCGAGGGCCACGTCCAGGCCCTGTATGGACACTGTGCGCCGGAAGAATTGCAGCGCCAAGCCCGGCGCGGCCATGCGGCCCTGCGCGAGCTGGCGCGTCTGCTTTCCTAAACTTAGACTTTCTTCGCCTGCGCCATGCCGTGCAGCAGCTTGGCCAGCAACTGGTCGAGCTGGCGCTGCTCGTCCGAGTTCAAAGCTGAGAGCATCGCGCGCTCGTTGTCCACGTGCAACAGCACCAGCCTTTCAATCAATTCCAATCCCCTTTGCGTCAGGGCCACCAGCACGCCGCGCCGGTCCGTCGGATGCTTCCGGCGTTCGATCAGGCCGGCCGCTTCTAGGCGGTCGATGCGGTTGGTCATGCCGCCCGAGGACAGCATGGCCGCCTCGTACAGGGCCGTCGGCGTCAGCGCATATGGCGCGCCCGAGCGGCGCAGGGTGGCCAGCACGTCGAATTCGCCCGGCTGCAAGCCGTGTTCCGCAAACAGGGGGTTGAGCCAGTCGCGCGCCATCAGCTGGGCCACTGTGCCCAGCTGGCCCACCAGCTGCATGGCGTTCGTATCCATCTGCGGCAGTTCGCGCTGCCATTGTGCGGCGGCAAATTGCGCGCGCGTGTGTTCTTGCGGGGTATCTGTCATGGTGCCATCCATTTATCTCGACATCAAGATACATTTCTATCTTTATGTTAAGATACTTTTCATCGAGTTATTTTATATGACGCATTAAACCATGTGCCTCCCAGCGAGGCAAGGACTACTCTCCCATGCCATCCGAACGCCCCGTCTCTTCCCCGCTTTCCTCGTCCGCCCTGGTGGTGGCCGCCATCATCCTGCTGGGCCTGAACCTGCGCCCCATCCTGGCCGCCATCGGCCCCTTGCTGGACAGTATCCAGGCCGGCACGGGCCTCAGCAATGCCGACGCGGGCTTGCTCACCACCGTGCCCGTGTTCGCCATGGGCGTGTGCGCCTTGCTGGGCGCACAGCTGCAGCGCCGCCTGGGCGTGGCGCGCGGCATCGGCATCGGCATCGCCATCATCGCTTGTGCCTGCGCGCTGCGCTGGCCCCTGCACGGCAGCGGCGGCCTGATCGCCACGGCGGCCCTGGGCGGCCTGGGCATCGCGCTGGTGCAGGCGCTGTTGCCCGCCTTCATCAAGCGCCATTTCCCCGCGCGGGCAGGGCAGCTGATGGGCTTTTATACGACGGGCATCATGGGCGGCGCGGCCATTGCCGCCGCCTCCGCTTCGCCCCTGGCGCAGTCGCTGGGTTGGCAGGCGCTGCTGGCCCTGTGGGCGCTGCCCGCCGTGGCGGCCGCGCTGCTGTGGCGCCGCGCGTCGGCTTCGCGCGTGGACGTGGCCGGCGGCGCCGGCGCCAGCCTGCCCGTGGGCAGTGGCCGCGCCTGGCTGCTGATGGTGTTTTTCGGCATCGGCACGGGCGCCTACACGCTGGTGCTGGCCTGGCTGCCGCCGTTTTATACGGAACTGGGCTGGAGCGCGGCCGACAGCGGCTTGCTGCTGGGTGGCCTGACCCTGGTGGAAGTGCTGGCGGGACTGGTCATTTCCAGCGTCATCCACCGCTTTCCCGACCGCCGCATCCTGCTGCTGTCTGTCCTGCTGGCCGTGCTGGCCGGCCTGGCTTGCCTGATCGTGGCGCCCGCGCAACTGGCGCTGCCCGCCGTGATATTACTGGGCTGCGGCATCGGCGCCCTGTTCCCCCTGTCGCTGATCGTCAGCATGG
The DNA here is from genome assembly GCF_030397705.1 of Janthinobacterium sp. SUN100. Classification (NCBI taxonomy): domain Bacteria; kingdom Pseudomonadati; phylum Pseudomonadota; class Betaproteobacteria; order Burkholderiales; family Oxalobacteraceae; genus Janthinobacterium; species Janthinobacterium sp. SUN100. The sequence goes on from NZ_JAPUBU010000004.1 coordinate 351,603, forward strand.
ACCATGTGACGGACCCGGCCGGCGCCGGAGCGCTGCTGGGATTCGTGCAGGGCGGCGGCTACATCATCGCCAGCAGCATGCCCTTCATTGCCGGCCTGATCCGCCAGCATTCGTCCAGCCTGGCGCAGGCGTGGATGGTGATGGCCGCCGGCGTCGTGGTCTTGTTGCTGATCGCCGTGCGCTTCGCACCCCGCGCGCGTCTGGCCCCATTGGATTAGCGTGCGCCTGCCGGGTGCCGGCAGCTGATATATTTCGCCCATGAACATCGTCGACCACTATTTGGCAGGCTTGCGCCAGGCCATGCCGCCGGAACCGCTGGCGGAGCTGGCGCTGGCCAGCGGCGCCAGCGCGGCGCAACTGGCCAGCCTGCGCCAGACGTATCCGCTGTGCCCGGACAGCCTGCTGCGCTTGCTGGGCCAGTACAACGGCACTTATTATCAGAAGTATGCGGACGGCACGGTGCTGGTGTACATGCTGGGCTCGGACGTGTTCGAGTATCCGTATTACCTGAGCTCCGTCGAACAAATCCTCAAGGATGGGCAGGCGAACCAGCGCAGCATCGCCGACATCTACGGCCATTATCTGGACGACGATCCCGGCATCGTCGATGCCCGCATCGACGCTGGCATCCGGCAGGGCCAGCGCCTGTGTTTTTCGCATTGCATGAACAATGGCGGCTCGTCGCGGCTGTATATCGATTTCACGCCCACGGCGTCGGGCAAGGTGGGGCAGGTGGTGCGCTTCCTGCACGATCCCGACAGCTACCTGGTCATCGCCGACAGCTTCGACGCTTATCTGCAGATGCTGATCGATGACGGCTATGCCTTCCTGACCGATGAAAATTTTGAATAACCGGGCCGCGCCGCCCTCCCTGCTGCCCGCCAACCGCCGCATCGTGCTGTCCGGTGAGGATGCGCTGCGCATCCTGCGCGAGATCGAATTCCTGCTGCAGTCGCTGCATCACATCGGCCGCCATTATTATCCCGACGGCGACGATGACGGCGCCGATGCCCTGCGCCGCGCGCAGTATTGCGCGGAGACGACGCGCTTCATCGACGCGCAGCAAGCGACGACGCGCCTGGCGCTGATGCGCCGCATTTTGTCCGTGCCGTTCGACGGCACCCTGGGCGCGGACGACATGGACGATATCGAGCGGGCCGTCGCCGCGCTGCCGCTGTGGCGCGCCGCCGATATTCCATCATAAAAACTAATTGAAATCTAAAATTTGATAGTTTTTCCTGTTCAGGACGTTTGTGCCGCCGCACGGCCTTACAATGCTAGGTTATGCGTTTTCGTGATATCAGACTGTGGCTAGCGGAAAATACCTAGCTAATTGAAAGAATCGGTCTGATAAAATCCGGAACACCCGATCGACCAAACAGGAAGGCAGCACAGCATGGATTCGTCATCTGATAAAAAAGAAGAATTGCGTCAACAATTGCGCTTGGCCGCACTCGAGTATCACGAGTGCCCGCGCCCCGGCAAAATCAGCGTGACGCCGACCAAACAACTGACCAACCAGCGCGACCTGGCGCTGGCCTACTCGCCAGGCGTGGCCGCTCCCTGCGAAGAAATCGTCATCGATCCGGCGAATGCCTATAAATATACGGCGCGCGGCAACCTGGTGGCCGTCATCACCAACGGCACGGCCGTGCTGGGACTGGGCAATATCGGCCCGCTGGCCGCCAAGCCTGTGATGGAAGGCAAGGGCGTGCTGTTCAAGAAGTTCGCCGGCATCGACGTCTTCGACATCGAAATCAACGAGATGGACCCGGACAAGCTGGTCGACATCATCGCTTCGCTGGAACCGACCTTCGGCGGCGTGAACCTGGAAGACATCAAGGCGCCCGAGTGCTTCTACATCGAGCGCCAGCTGCGCGACCGCATGAAGATTCCCGTCTTCCATGACGACCAGCACGGCACCGCCATCATCGTCGGCGCGGCCATCCTGAACGGCTTGAAAGCCGTCGGCAAGAAAATCGAGGATTGCAAGCTGGTCGTATCGGGCGCGGGCGCCGCGGCGCTGGCCTGCCTGGACCTGATCGTCGACCTGGGCTTCCCCCTGAAAAACATCTACGTCACCGACCTGGCCGGCGTCGTCTACAAGGGCCGCACGGAACTGATGGACCCGGACAAGGAACGCTTCGCGCAAGACACGCCGCTGCGCACCCTGGCCGAGATCATCCCGGACGCCGACATCTTCCTCGGCGTCTCCGCCGGCGGCGTGCTGAAGCAAGACATGGTGCGCAAGATGGCGCCGAACCCGCTGATCCTGGCGCTGGCCAACCCGAATCCGGAAATCCTGCCGGAAGAAGTCAAGGCCGTGCGCAGCGACGCCATCATCGCCACGGGCCGTTCGGACTATCCGAACCAGGTCAACAACGTGCTGTGCTTCCCGTACATCTTCCGCGGCGCCCTCGATTGCGGCGCCACCACCATCACGCGCGAGATGGAAATCGCCGTCGTGCACGCGATCGCCGACCTGGCGCATGCCGAGCAGTCGGACATCGTGGCCACCACCTACGGCATCAGCAACCTGTCGTTCGGTCCTGAATACCTGATTCCGATGCCGTTCGATCCCCGTTTGCTGATCAAGATCGCACCGGCGGTCGCCAAGGCGGCCGAGGATTCGGGCGTCGCCACGCGTCCGATCAAGGACTTGCAAGCGTACGCGGACAGCCTGCAGCAATTCGTCTACCGCAGCGGCACCTTCATGAAGCCGCTGTTCCTGATGGCCAAATCCACGCCGGCCGAACTCAAACGCATCGTCTACGCCGAAGGCGAAGAAGAGCGCGTGCTGCGCGCCGTGCAAGTGGTGGTCGATGAAAAACTGGCGCGTCCCATCCTGGTCGGCCGCCCACCGGTGCTCGAAGCGCGCATCCAGAAGTTCGGCCTGCGCCTCAAGCAAGGCGTCGACTTCGACGTGATCAACCCGGACTTCGACGAGCGCTATCGCGATTACTGGAATACGTACTATGCCATGACGAGCCGCAAAGGCGTCACCGAGGAATACGCTAAACTGGAAATGCGCCGCCGTCACACCCTGATCGGTTCGATGATGATCCACAAGGGCGACGCCGACGGCATGATCTGCGGCACCTTCGGCACCACCCAGCTGCACCTGAAATACATCGACCAGGTGCTGGGCAAGCGCGCCGGCAGCAATGTCTACGCCGCCATGAACGTGCTGATCATGCCGGAACGCCAGCTGGTGATGGTCGACACGCACGTCAATGAAAACCCGGACGCCGACCAATTGGCCGAGATCACCATCATGGCCGCCGAAGAGATGACCCGTTTCGGCTTGTCGCCGCGCGCGGCCCTGCTGTCGCACTCGAACTTCGGTTCCAGCGACAGCGCCTCGGCGCAAAAGATGCGCGCCGCGCTGGCCATTATCAAGGAACGCGCGCCGGACCTGGAAATCGACGGCGAAATGCACGGCGATACGGCCCTCGACAGCAAGCTGCGTCAAAAAATCATGCCGAATTCGGCACTGAAGAACGACGCCAACCTGCTCGTCATGCCGAACATCGAATCGGCCAACATCGCCTACAACCTGGTGAAGACGGCGGCCGGCAACGGCATCGCCGTCGGTCCGATCCTGCTCGGTTGCGCCAAGCCCGTGCACATCCTGACGCCATCGGCCACCGTGCGCCGCATCGTCAACATGACGGCCTTGTGCGTGGTCGACGCAGTCGCCCAGCGTAAAGTCTAAGCGTCAGCTGCTCATGGAAAGCCACCCCATCCGCAAGGAGGGGTGGCTTTTTTACATGGGCGACACGGGCAGGGCCGCGGCGGGCGGATGGCGGCGCAGGTAGTAATGGCGGTACAGCATGATCTCGCCCCATACCAGCAGCAGCGCCGCCAGCGCGAACAGGCCCAGCGTGATCTTGAGCGAATTGAAATAGGCGCCGGCTTGCCGTTTGATGGCGTCGATGAAAATCATCGGCACTGACTTGTCGAGTTTGCTGAAGTCGGCATGGCGCGCCACGTCGGTGGTCAGGCGCACGGCCAGGTCGGTGCCCAGCGCGGCCAGCTCGCCAGTCGCCTGGCCACGGAAGTTGGCGCCCTTGAGCGCTTCGCCGAGCAGGCCGACCCTGGCGATCAGCTGTTCCTGCAGCACCTGCGTCAGCAGCACGCTGCCGCGGCGCAGAATGAATTCATTGATCCAGCGCGCCTTGTTGCGTTCCCAGTAGCTGCTGGACGTGGGCTGGTAATACATGCCTTGCACGAACGGTTCGAGCAGGCTGCGCACGCTGATGGGCTGGCCCGGGGCGATCAGCTTGACCTGCTGTTCCAGGTAGACGCGCAGCGCCGGCATCTGCGCTTCGACCACGGGCTGCAAGTCGCGCTCGAGGGCTTGATTGACCACGCGGTGCACGCTGTGCACGGCGCCAAATCCGGCACCGAGGAGCGGCAGCGCGAGCAGGATCAGCACATAGCTGAGCTTGGCGGCCACATGCCAGGCGCGGGGACGGCGCACCAGCAGGCATTTTCTGGCCAGCTGGTAGCAGATGCCGAGCGCCAGCACGAAGCCGGCGGCGCTGCACAGCAGCATCCACGGCAGGGCGCTCCACAGCAGTTCGCCACCGAACGGCACCAGGCTATTGCCCCAATTGACGAGTTGTTGGTTCATGTACATTGCTTTGATATGGATAAACAGGCAAGTATACCCATTGTGCAACGACATGGAGCGCGCTTGGTGTCAGTGCGCCATCAGCACCGGCAAGGTCATCTGGCGCAGCACGGTTTCCGTCACGCCGCCCAGCAGGATTTCGCGGAAGCGCGCGTGGCCGTAGCCGCCCATCACCAGCAGGTCCGCATGCACTTCGGCGGCCATGGCCAGCAGCGCCGCGCCGATGTCGCCCGTGGCGACGGCCGGGCGCACTTCGACGGGCACGCCATGGCGGCTCAGGTAGGCGGCGATGTCGGCGCCCGGATGGCGCGCCGGCTGCGCGTGGCCGACGGGCGGATGCAGCAGGGCCAGCACCACCAGGCGCGCCGCGCGCAAGAGGGGCAAGGCGTGGCCGATGGCGCGCGTCGCTTCCATGCTGCCATCCCAGGCCACCACCACCGTGTTGTCCACCTGTGCGAACTGGCCGCTGCGCGGCACGATCAGCACGGGACGGGCCGCGTTCAGCATCACGTAGGGCACCAGGTCGCTCATGGCGCCGGGCAAGGCTTCGCCGGCGTCGTGCTGGCTCAGCACGGTCAGATCGCTGTAGCGGGCGCTGACGGCCATGCCGCCATCCTCGTCGTCTTCGATCAGGCGCCGCTCGAGCGAGACGGCGCCGGCCTGGCGCGCGAGCGTCTCGAACTGGTCCAGCGCCTGTTCTGCCTGCCCGTGCAAGGCTGAAATCTGCGCCGCCACGGCCGCGCCGCGCATGCCGCGGTTGTTTTCCAGGGTAAAGCGCGACATGCCCGTCATGGCGGCGCCGATCAGGTGCGCCTGGTGCGCGTGCGCCAGCCGCGCCGCGATGGCGATGCGCTGCGGCGCATGGCGCGACAGGTCGGCGTGGACGAGGATGGATTTGTAAGCCATGTTGTCATTCGGTAGTCAGGATGGCAACAAGGCTAGAACGGCAACACGGGCAAGTCCAGCATTGCCGTGCTGGCCGGGGCTTTTCTTATGCTGGGCTTGATGTAAGTCAAAAAAAGAGAGGCCAGGGCCATCTGCAAGTGCGCAGCCAGGAAAGTGCAAGCTGTTTGATGTGCATCAAAATGCCCGCCCCAGCGCCAGCCATAATGGCATTGAACTCCTGGCCCCTCCAGTGGTCTGCATCGGCGCCGGCGCCATCTGTCCGGCACTTGCTTGTGTGACGCAACAACGCTGGCCGTGGCGGGAGTTCACTCTTCAAGCGGGCGCGTGGTGTTCCGCTTTCTCTGCCCAGCGCAGCCGGATGGCGTCGATGGCGGGCAATTCCCCGACAAACAGGTCGACCAGCCGCGCATCGAAATGGCTGCCTTGTTGCGCCTGCAGATAGCCCACGGCGTCGGACACCGACCACGCGCGCTTGTACGGGCGCACCGAGGTCAGCGCGTCGAACACGTCGGCCACTGCGACGATGCGCCCCGCCAGCGGGATCGCTTCGCCTGCCAAGCCGTTCGGGTAACCGCTGCCATCCCATTTTTCATGGTGCGACACGGCGATGGCGCGCGCCAGCGCCAGCATGCCGCCTTCCGCATGTTCGCCGATGATGTCGCCGCCGATGCGCGCGTGCGTCTGCATGATGGTCCATTCGTCCGCGTCGAGCTTGCCCGGCTTTTGCAGGATGCGGTCGGGGATGCCGATCTTGCCCACGTCGTGCATGGGCGCCGCGTGCAGCAGGTCGTCCGCGGCGGCCTCGTCCATGCCGGCGGCCACGCCCAGCAGGCGGGCGTAATGGCTCATGCGGATCACGTGCAAGCCTGTTTCATTGTCCTTGTATTCGGCCGCCAGGCCCAGGCGCTGGACGATCTGCAGCCGCGTTTCCTTCAATTCATCGATGCGCACCAGCGACAGGTGCGTGCGCACGCGGGCGCGCACGATGGCGGGGCTGAGCGGCTTGGTGATGTAATCGACGGCACCCGCCTCAAAACCGCTCAGTTCGTCGCGCATGTCGTTCAGGGCCGTGACGAAAATGACGGGAATGGCGGCCGTCAGCGGCGCGGCCTTCAGCTGGCGGCAGGCGTCGTGGCCGCTCATGCCGGGCATCATCACGTCGAGCAGGATCAGGGCCGGGCGCTCCTGCTGCGCCAGTGCCAGCGCCCGCGCGCCATCCTTGGCGAACAGCAGCGCATAATCGTTCTGCAAGATCTGGCGCAGCAATTGCAAATTGGCCGCCTCATCGTCGACGATGAGAATCACGGGCCTGGCTGGTGCATTCATGGGGACTCCGGGGCGTAGGTGTGCAGCAAGTCGTGCAGCAGCGACTGTGCTTGGGGGAAATCAAAGTCGTCGATGGCATGCAGCAGCGGCGTCAGCTCGTCCGCTTGCGCGCCCATGGCGTGCTGCAACTGTGCTTGCGCCGTGTCATCGAGTTCGCCGCGCCGCAAGGCGCTTAACAGGGCATTGGCCGCTTGCCGGACGGCGGGCGCGTCGATGGCCGCCGCCGTTGCCGCCGGCAAGACAGGCGGCGCCAGCCGGGCGATGGCGGCCGTTGCCGCCGGCCATTGCGTCAGCAGGGCGCCCAGGATCTCGTCGAGCTGCTGCGCCGTGGCGGGACTGGCACCGGCGCAGTATTGCTCCAGCGCCGCCAGGCTGGCGGCCAGTTGCTCCAGTCCCAGGTTGGCGGCCACGCCGCGCAGTTGGTGGCTGTGCGACAAGAGCGCCGCGTGGTCGCGCGCTTCGATGGCGGCCAGCAGGGCGGGCGGCAGGCGCGGATGCTCGCGTCCGAAACGGGCCAGCGCCGCGCGGTAGGCGCTGTCGTTGCCGGCCCAGCGCTGCAGGGCGCCCGCATGGTGCAGCACCCGTCCGCCTGCGGGGGGCGGCGCGTGGCTATCGTCGGCCGGGTCCGCCGCCAGGCCCAGCACGCGCGCGATTTCCAGCGCCAGCGCCTGCCATTCGACGGGCTTGGTGGCGAAACCGTCCATGCCGGCCGCCCGCGCCGCCTTGCGGTGCGCCTCGAGCACGCTGGCCGTCATGGCGATCACGGGCACGCGCGGGCGTCCGTCGCGCAGGGCGGCGGCACGGATGGCTTGCGTGGCGGCCAGGCCATCCATGTGCGGCATTTGCAAGTCCAGCAGCAGCACGTCGAAGTCATCCTGCTGCGCCAGCTGCAAGGCTTGCGCGCCATCGCCAGCCGTGACCACCGTGTGGCCACGCTTGCCCAGCAGTAAGCTCAGCAGTTCGAGATTCTGCGGCACGTCGTCGGCGGCCAGCACGCGCAGGGGCGGCAGGCGCACGCTGCGCCGTTCGCTGGCGGGCAGCGCCGCCTGGCGCGCTGGCAGCAAGGGCAGCATGACGTGGAACACGCTGCCATGCGGCAAGGCGGCATCGGCCCAGATGCGCCCCTGCATCAGGGTCACCAACTGCCGGCTGATGGTGGTGCCCAGGCCCGTGCCGCCAAAGCGCCGCGTGGTCGAGGCGTCCGCTTGCACGAAGGGATCAAAAATGGCGTCGCGCCGTTCCGCGGGGATGCCGATGCCGCTGTCCTGCACCAGCAGGTGCAGCTGGCCATCGTCGCGGCGCGCCGCCAGGCTGACGACGCCGCCGGGCGTGAACTTGATGGCGTTGTCGAGCAGGTTGCCCAGCACTTGCCGCATGCGCAACTCGTCGCCATGCAGCATGGCCGGCAGTTGCGGGTCGTACTGCACCTCCATGCGCAAACCCTTGGCGCGCGCATGGATGCCATACGTGGACGCCAGTTCATCGACCAGCGCCAGCAGGCTGTAGTCGCGCAATTCCAGCGCCACGGCGCCCTTGTCCAGCTTGGCAGTATCGAGCACTTCGTTGAGCAGGCGCAACAGCGAGCGGCCGGACTGGCGTACGGTATCGAGGTGGCGCCGCTGCTCGGGCGCCAGCGGCGAGTCGAGCAGCACATCGGTAAAACCGAGGATGGAATTCATCGGCGTGCGGATTTCATGGCTCATGTTGGCGACGAAGCTGGCCCGCGTGGCGGCCGCCAGCTCCGCTTTTTCCTTGGCCATGCGCAAGTCTTCCTCCATTTGCCGCCGTTCGCTGATGTCGAGGATGACGCCGTCGACCCAGCGCACGGCGCCTGCCGCGTCGTGCACGACGGTGCCCCGCTCCCACAGCCAGCGCGCCGTGCCGTCCGCATGCAGCAGCCGGTATTCGAGCAGGTAGGGCTCGCCGCTGGCGACGCTGCGGTTGAAGACGTCGATGACGTAGGTGCGCTCTTCGCTGGCGATCAGGCCCGTGATGGTGCGGCGCGGCGCCGCGCCGAGAAAGTCGGCGGGCGGATAGCCGGTGATGGCTTCCACGCCGTCGCTGATGAACAGCATGGGCTGGTTTTCCGCCGTGGTGCAGCGAAAGGCGATGCCGGGCAGATTGCCGATCAGCGAGCGCAACTGCTGCTCGCTCTCGCGCAGGGCGGCCAGCATGGCGCGCCGTTCGCTGATGTCCGTAATGAACAGCACATATAAATCCTGGTCGGCCAGGCGCGCGCTGGCCATCGAGCGCTGCACGGCGACCGGCACCCCATCCTTGCGCAGGTAGACGATTTCCTCGCTGGTGTGAACCGCTTCGCCTTCGCCCGTGCGCAGGTAGTGCAGCAGGCCCTGCTGTTCCGACTGGCGCACGTCGCTGACCAGCAGGCTGACGTGGCGGCCGATAATTTCCGCCGCCCGCCAGCCGAGGATGCGCTCGGCGGCGCCGTTGAAGTCGACGATGCCGCCATGCCGGTCGATGGTGATGACGCCGTCGACCGTGCTCGTCAACAGCGAGCGCGTCCAGTGTTCGCTCTGGTTCAGGTGGCGAAACAGTTCGCGGTAGCGCAAGATGCCCACGGCCGAAGCGACGAGGATCGTCAGGGCGATGGTCAGCAGGGTCACGCTGATCACCAGCATGGGCCGGTTGGCATCGGCATCATTGCCTGGGGGAATCGTCCCCACGAAGCGGGCGGCTTGCATGCCCATGTAATGCATCCCGGCAATCGCGCAACCCATGACGCCGGCGCTGATCAAGGTGCGCCGCGAGGCAGACACGCGGCCGCTCCAGCCGCGCAGGCCGAAGCGTATCCACAGGGCCACGGTGGCCAGCGCCACGGCAACGACGAGCGACAGCGCGAACAGCAGCGGCTCGTAGCGCAGCGACAGGCCCATGCGCATGGCGTGCATGCCCGTGTAATGCATGGCGCCGATGCCCAGGCCCACCAGCAAGCCGCTCCTGAGCAGCAGCGGCGCCGTGACGGCGCGCCGGCTGATGGTGGCCAGGGCCACGAACGAGGCCGCCACGCTGGGCACGATGGACAGCAAGGTCAGGCCCGGATCGTAGGCGACGCTGGTGCCCAGCTCGAAGGCCAGCATGCCGATGAAATGCATGGCCCACACGCCGCAGCCCAGCGCCAGGCTGCCGGCTAGCAGGCACAGCAAGTGCAGGCGGCGGCTGATGCTCGCCTGCGCGCGGCTGTACGCCGTCATCTGGAAGGCCATCCACGACGTGAAAATGGCGATCACGAGAGACAGCAGCACCAGGCCCGGCGCATGCTGGCCGTGGTGCAGCTGGGCCGGATCGGCGGGCAGGTGGAATAGGTGCTGGACGCTGGCAGGTATCATCGTGGGCAGGCAAATAGAGCGTCGTGGCGCTGAAAACAGGATCGGGGCCGGCCATCGCTGCGGGTGGCCGATGCAAATGACCTTACCAGATTTCTGGAAACAAATATCTTATTTGTAATTATTTTCTCTGTCGTGCAAGCCGTGCGCAGGCGGAAAAGTGGGGCGTATGCCTCGCCGCACCAAGGGAATGGCGGTGCGGGCGAAGAAGTTTCCATCAGGAATTGTGTGGTTTTTTTTGCAAAGTGCGACGTCTTGCCGGACGTCATGCTACATTCGCGTCCTGCTTTTTTCTGAAAGGATGACGATGCCTTTAGGTAACAACTTCTTGCGGCATAATCAGCAAGCCTGGGATGCCCAGGCGACCCGGAACAGTCCCTGGTCGCAGCCCGTCGACAGCGCCACCATCGCCGCGGCGCGCGCCGGACAGTGGCTCATCCACCTGACGCCCGGCCCCTTGCCGGCCGGTTGGCTGGATGACGTGCGTAGCAAGCGCATCCTGTGCCTGGCCGGCGCCGGCGGGCAACAGGCGCCCGTGCTGGCGGCCGCCGGCGCGCACGTGACCGTCTTTGATCTGTCTGAGCAGCAACTGGCGCAAGACCGCATGGTGGCCGAGCGCGACGGCTTGCAACTGGCCACCGTGCAGGGCGACATGCGCGACCTGGCCTGCTTCGCCGACGCCAGCTTCGATGTCATCGTCCATCCCGTGTCGAACCAGTACGTGCCCGATATCGCCCCCGTGTGGCGCGAATGCGCGCGCGTGCTGGCGGACGCTGGCGTGCTGTTGAGCAGTTTCTTCAACCCGGCCGTGTTCATCGGCGACCGCGACCCGCAATGGGCGAAGCAGGGCTTGATACGGCCCCGTTTCGTGCTGCCGTACTCGGATGTGGAGGATATGGATGCCGATGCGCTGGCGGCGCGCATGGAAAGGGGCGAGCCACTGATCTTCGGCCATGGCCTGGACAGCCAGATCGGCGGCCAGCTGGCGGCGGGCTTCATGCTGGCGGGATACCACGAGGAAATGCATCCCCACCCGCGCTTTGAAATTGAAAAATACCTGCCCAGCTTTATCGCCACGCGCGCCGTCAGGCTGGCGCGCGCGGGATAGCGGTTAGTTGTAGGGCTGCAAGTCCAGCCAGACGGCATACGACAGGCGCTTGCCATTCCACAGGCCGCCGCCGCGGATGACGGCGTCGCACGAGGTCAGCTGGCCCACCAGGTCCATGCGGCCCAGGTTGCGGCGCAGGCGCAGCGCGTCGTTGTGCGACAGGTAGCCCACCAGCTGGCCATCGATGAAGACGGCGATGGCCTTGTCCTGGAACGGGTTGGCATCGTCGCAGACGAGCAGGGCCAGGCATTTCTCTTCCGCATTGCCGGGACCGTGCTCGCCGGCCAGTTTGGCGATGGCGGGCTGGTACATCGATTCGTTTTCCACTTCCGACGCAAAGCGCCCCTCATCGGTCCAGTGATGCGCGGGTGCGCCCGCAGGAATCGCCGGCACGTACTGGCGCACCGACATGAGCGGCTTGTGCAGCGGTTTGGCGGGCGTGCGGCCGCTGAAGACGTAGTACAGCAGGGCGATGACGATCACGATGGCAAGCAGGTAAAGCATGGTATCTCTCTGATTTCTGAAGGGGAAGCCGGTGGCGCGGGCGCATTGCGCGGCGTTGCCGCTACTATAGCAAGTTCGTCGCCCGGTTCCGGGTAAATCTGGCCATCAGGCGGCGCCGGCGGCGCAGTGCGCGCGGGTCGATCAGCACGATGGGCGAGGCGCCCGTCAGCCCCGAATAATACTGGCCGTGCTGGCGCAGCACGATGGCATAGTCGCGCAGCGCATGGCCCTGCGCCAGCATGCGCGCGTCGCAATCGACTTCGATGGCAAAGCGCAGCCGGTGCAGTTGCCACCACAGGGGCACATTCCACGGCATGAGAATAATCAAGGCGTACGCCAGGGCCAGCAGCTGCGGGTCGCGCGCGGCCAGCCGGCATTGGGCGTGCGCCAGCAGCAGCGCCTGTTGCTGGGACGAAATCAATCGCAGCCAGACGGGCATCACGATGCGCGGCCGCAGCAGTCCCGCCACGCAGGGACCGATGCCGCCGCTCAGGAAGACGGGCGTGCCCAGCAAGGTGCTCTTTTGCCAGCGGCGCTGGTGCGACAGCAGCCAGACGCTGCGCAGCGCCAGCAGCAGCAACATGCCGCTCGATAGCATGAACCAGCCCAGTTTCAGCTGCGCCTGCTCCGCCGGCATGGCCGCCAGCACGCCGGGCAGCCATGCCAGGGGCACGATGGCGGACGCGGCGATGGCCGCCAGCCACAGCCAGCGTGTCGTGCGCCCGCGCCGTTGCAGCGCGCGCTCGGCGCGCCAGGCGGCGGCGCTCAACAGCAGCGCCAGCGCCATGGTGCACAGCAGCCAGGCCGGCATCGGGCGCCTAGCGCTTCAGCGCCATGCCGACGGAGGCGGGCGCCGTGTGCTTGAAACCGAACTGCGCATACAGGTCTTGCGCCTGGCCATCTGCGATCAGGCTGATATACGCGCTTTCCGGCACGTCGCGATCGATGAACTGGCGGATTTCGCGCATGATCAGCTTGCCCAATCCCTTGCCCTGGTGGGCCGGCAGCACGGCGATATCGACGACCTGGAAGAAACAGCCGCCATCGCCGATGATGCGGCCCATGCCCACCACCTCGTCGCCATGCAGCACTTGCACGGCAAACAGGGAATTCGGCAAGCCCCGGGCCGCGGCATCCGTGGTTTTCGCGCTCAGGCCGGCGGCGACGCGCAGGTGCTGGTAGGTGGCGATGGACGGGATGGCCAGGCGGGTGGTGTAGGGCGATGCTGCGGTCAAGGCGGTCTCCTGTAGAAATAGTTTGGAGCGGCAATTATAGGCGGCGATGGATTTTCGTGACGGCAGGCTTTATTCATCGCGCGCTATGTCGTCCGTGCCGCTTTTGCGCTATGGTGGCGCCATCCCCATATTTGTTGAAAGCACGCCATGTCCGCAGGATTTACCGCCACCGAGTTGTCCGTCATCAATGAAGACGACGCCCTGATCACCACCCTGGCCGCGCCAGCCGGCAAAGGCGAGCCCGTCTACCTGATGCTGCAGCGCGCCGACGAGTATGACGAGCAGGACGTGGCCATGGGCATGGACGAGCCCTACATCGAATATGGCGGCCAGGAATTTGCCTGGTACGGCCACATGCACGCCGTGATTCTGCATCCGAACCGTTTGTCCGTGCAGATGGATGCCGAGGCCGCCATGCAGATGGACGACGACGGCCAGATCGACGTGCGTTTCAACTTGACGCCCGAGCGCTACGCCCAGCTGCAGCGGGCGCTGCGCACCACGTTCGAAGGCTGCGACTACTATCGCGAAGAACGTTGATCTGCGTGGACGGCACCGGCCATGATGTCGGGTATGCTGGATAGAGGATATGGACTGGGGAGTGGACGATGACGGTGCTGATACTCGGTTTGCTGCTGTTCCTGGGCTTGCACTCGGTGCGCATCGTCGCTGACGGCTGGCGCAGCGCCCAGCTGGCGCGCCTCGGCGAAAAGCGCTGGAAGGGCCTGTATTCGCTCGTGGCGTTCGTGGGGCTGGGCCTGATCATCTGGGGCTACGCCCTGGCGCGCCAGCAGCCGCAAGTGCTGTGGTCGCCGCCCATGGGCTTGCGCCACATCAGTGCCCTGCTGATGCTCTTCTCGCTGATTTTATTGGCGGCGGCCAATGTGCCGCGCAACCGAATCAAGACTCTGGTGCACCACCCCATGCTGCTGGGCACGCAATTCTGGGCGGTGGCGCATCTGCTGGCCAACGGCAACGTGGCCGACGTGTTGCTGTTCGGCGGCTTCCTCGTCTGGTCGTCAGTCGATCTGTATGCCGCCGTGCAACGCGACCGCGCGGCCGGCGTGGGGTACGAGGGCGGCACTATGGCAGGCACCCTGATCGCGGTCGGCGCGGGCTGTGCGCTGTGGCTGCTGCTGGCGTTCTGGCTGCACGGCGTGCTGTTTGGCGTGCGGCCGTTTGGATAGGCGGAGGAAGCAAGCGCAATTCCGTGCGTTTCAGCATTATCGATACGGAGTGGGGGGCGGTGAAAGCGGGGCTGGAGGGCAGGCTGGGGTGTTAAGGGATTTTTGACCGGATGGAAGACCGGCCGCTGGCGTCCAGCATATCGTGTAACAGCTGGTCGCCCAGGCGGTTTGAGAAGTGCGTTTCATCCCAAAACATGGGCATGGAAAGAGGGGCATTGTCAGATTGGTCACTTTCATCGTTACGCAGCTCATAGTTCAGCAAAGGCACATGGAATTGCGATGCGAGCAGGGAAACCTCTCTTTTCCACTGCGCGGCTTGAGGCACGAGTCCGGCCTGGTGGATACGTGTTTGCCATTTTTCGCTAACAGGCAAAATCAGCAAAATAACTTCTATCTGCCTGGTTTGCGCGAGATGGAAGATGGCCGTCAAATCCCTGACATCGGCGGCATTGTTTGCATGATTTTGACAAGCGCTTGCAATCGTCTTGAATAGCTGCTTAAAGCGCGACTCATGTGCTTGCGCTCCCCCTGCACGTGTAGCCCCTTTGGCAGGATCGTCATAGTAACGTCCTTGTTTGTCAAAATAGCTGTCGAAGGAGCGCGGAGGGAACAGATTTATTTTCAGCGTTCTTAGGCTGTATATGACGGCATTCTCGGGCGACAGATAATGAAACGGCAAGTCGAGCTCATTTTTTGTCACCGCATTTTCATTTTTCGTTTCGCAGGCATTGGATGTGAGGTAATTGACTTCCAAATACAGCCTTCGAATGCGTGCCTCTTGGCTCAGGATGAAAAACAGATCCTTGGCTGTTGATAGCGGCAGGGCATCGATGCCAGCCACTTGAACGTTGCCGCCGTATAAGCTGGAGGCGAGCGTTTCGTTGAAACCACGCCGTACCCGGGAAGAACCAAGAATCAGCACGTCAGGCGGGTTCAGCGTGCTGCGCAATACAGCCGCGCTTGCCTGGCTGCTGTTAGGAATCTCCAGTCTGATGGTATTGATCTTATGGCTCGACTGGTGCCGCCAGATGGCATAGGGATCGACGATAAAAACGAGTCCGGCAATAAGGAGCGCGA
This sequence comes from Janthinobacterium sp. SUN100, assembly GCF_030397705.1. Lineage (NCBI taxonomy): Bacteria > Pseudomonadati > Pseudomonadota > Betaproteobacteria > Burkholderiales > Oxalobacteraceae > Janthinobacterium > Janthinobacterium sp. SUN100. The sequence continues at coordinate 366,926 of NZ_JAPUBU010000004.1, forward strand.
ATCCGAGCGCAATGAAAAAAACGCAGGCGAAAAAGCGCGCGATGGGGATGTCTTGATTAAAACCCTGCATATTTGAACTCTTTGACAGCGGACAAATTGATGAGCGCCAGGCACAGCGCGACGGCGACTGCTACCGCCCACGCCAGGCTGGGTTTCCAGGCCAACGAGCTGGTCGTGGATTTTTTCAGTTGCACGCTCCAGGCGGGGAGTTCTTTCGCCATCAGGTCGATCAGGGAGGGGGCAGACCAGTTAAATGCCACGGCGGCGAGGATGGCGGTGATGCCGAAAAAACCTCCAGGCCAGGCGCTTGCCTGTCCGGCACCCAGCAAGCCGAGAATGACGTGCCGTGCCTCCTGCCAGTCGGGCGTGGCCCACAGGCTGACGGAAAAGCCGATGGCCGCCAGCGTGAAGGTCCTGCCAGCCCAGTGCTGCAGCTTGCCGCCCTTGCGCGACACCAGATTCCAGCGCCGCAAGGCGTGGTTGCCCGTGACGAGCAGTCCTTGGTAAACGCCAAAGATCAGCAGTGGAATGGTGGCGCCATGCCAGATGGCGACAGCCATCATCACCACGAACAGGGCTGCGTAATGCCGCCATACCTGGCGTTTCCTGGTCAGGGGCCGATACAGGTAGTCGCGCATGAAGGCACCCAGGGTCACATGCCAGCGCGTCCAGAATTCGACCGGGCTGGACGACTTGAACGGGGCATGGAAATTGACGGGCAGGTGGATGCCGAACATGCGGCTGATGCCCATGGCCATTTCCGAATAGCCGCAAAAATCATAGTATGTTTCAAACAGGAAACCCAGGCAGGCGATCCAGGTCTCGACGAGGCCGATGGGGTCGCCTTGTCCCGCGCGTAGGAAAACGTCGCCCTGGGCGTGGTGAAAAATGGGTGCGACGCAGGATTTCTTGAACAGGCCCATGGCAAACAGGGTGAGGCCGACGGCATAGTCGCGCGGCGCCGGATGCAAGGCCGACGACGTGCCCGGCGCGCCCAGGAATTGCGGCAGCATGTCCTTGTGCGACAGCAGGGGGCCGGCAGGCAAGTGGGGAAACCAGGCCACGAAGAGCGCGTATTCGAGCGGATTGGTGCCGCGGGCCTGCCCCCGCGCCGTATCGACCAGGAAGGCGATTTGCGTAAATGTAAAATACGAGATGCCCAGTGGCAAAGCGGGAATCGCCGTGCCGGGCACGGTGAAGAATGTCGCATATTTATAAAACGCGAGAAAACATAAATTGCCCGCAATGGCCAGCGCCAGGTAGCGGGTTTTCCCGCGGCTCCTGCCGATGACGCCCGCAAGCAGCCAGTTGGCGCCCATCGACGCACAAAACAGCAGCAGGTTGTGCGCATCGTTGAGGTAATAAAAGGCCAGCGAGATCAGCAGCGGCAGCAGCAGCTTGAAATGGCTTGTCGACAGCAATTGGCGATAGCCATACGCGGACAGGGGCAGGAAGGCGAAGGCAAACCAGTACGAGGTAAAACTCATCGTATTACAGGGGGGCCTTGGCCGAGTTGTTGGCGTTCAAAAACAGCTTGGCCCAGATTTCCCGCACTTCCAGCCATTTGGCGAGCTCTTCCGGTTTTCTGACGGCTTCACGGATACGTGACAGATAGGTCGATTGTCCCATCGCATATGCGCGGCAGTTGCTGCAATCGATATTCGAACTGCAGCACTTGCCCTTGCCCGGTTGATGATCGACATGCACATGCACTTGCTTGGTGACGCGGAAACCGCAGTTCCTGGCGATCTTGGTGACGGGATCGATGTCATAGAGCTTGTCGCCCGTGACCCAGTCGTCATAGTGCAGGGAGTATTGCACCGTTTCCGGATAGGCCAGCATGGCGCGCACAATTTCCTCGCGTGCATGGGCAAAATCGGCTTGCGTCAGGGCCAGGCTTTGCGTGGCACTGCTGATGCGGAAATACGCCTTGTCGTTATCGGCCTTGTTTTCCAGCTTGTCCAGATAGCGGGTGGTGGGGCTGAAATAGCTGAAGGTGAGCGGCAAGCCGTGACTGTTGGCAAGCTCTGCCATGATCATGATCTGATTGATATTCAGGGAGGTAATGGTAAACACGCAAACGGCACGCGGGTCGTCGCGGTAGTTGTTCATCGCCTTGGTCAGCACGTCGCCGGCACGCAATGAACTGCCGATTTCATCGACCCCCCAGGAAGAGATATGGATGCGATAAAAGATATCGTCCGGCAAGCGTATCGTGCCATTGGTAAACACAATGCCATGCGGGATGTATTTTTGGGCCGCACGCAGCCTGTCGGGCACCAGGCTCGGTTCCGCGCCCGCCATGTAGGCCAGCGTGACGCCACGCGCCGCATCGGCGGCAAACAGGGCATCCCATTCGGCAAGCGAACGGCTATCTTCGTGTCCTTCGTTCTCCTCGCCTTCGAAGAAGAGGCAGCCCTCGCAACGCAAATTGCATTTTGACGCCACATCATAGTTGGCCGCCTTGAGGGTTCCCAGCCGCGCATTGAGTTCACGAAAATAGGCGAAGTCATTGTGCTTCGTGGCGGACGCAAGTTCAGAGAGGGAGTTCATAGGCACCGGAAGGTAAGATCGAAAAATTTATGGACATTGAACATCCTGTACAGCGAGGCATGATGGCAGCTTGCATGCCCAGGCGTGAGCCGTAAAATGGGCGAGGGCCTGAGGCCTTAGTATGCCGCTTGCTCCGGCAAAATGAAATATTGGCTATAAATTAATTTACTTTTAAGCCACATCTTTTTATTGCAATGCAAGATTTTCTTGACAGCATGAAATACTCCATTTCCGCCGTTTGCAGGGCCTGCGCGGCCGGTGCTGCGGCGCGTGACTAGCAAGTTGGGTGCACAGGGTGCGCATTTGACACGGAGGGGGCGGCGAAAGCGTGGAAAATCAGGCGAAAAAAAACCACCCGATCCTGAGAATGAGTGGTTGTTTTCTGGTGTTGCGATGTCTGGTGGGGGAGCCGGAATCGAAAACTGCTATGAGAATTCAGCAAATATCCAAAAATACCATCATAAATACCATCATTGGAGAAAAAGTTCTTCGTTACCATTCCATTTGGAGCGGTTGCTGGTGACTTCAGACGAACAGTCTAGTACAAAAAACGTCAAATGCTAGTACTCCCGATGATTTTTTTTGATTTTGTATTTTCTTCCCAGCAAGCATCGGCAGCGAGGGAACGCTTTCTTGAAAAGCATGGCCGAAAATTGCTGCGATTTTTTTGAGGCGACGGCCTTTCTATTGCGGTGTCCGCTTACGCCCCAAAGCGGCCCTTCGTGAACTAGAACTCTACTGACATTTTTATAGCACCGTTACCCATCAGGCGTGCATCGTGATAGCTAGGAGAGGCGCTCGCCCTGCTTCTTCGCATCGTTCATTTACAAAAGCAGCGCACTCAAGCAGCTCATCATACAATGCAGGACATCTAGTCTTGAAGGATGATGCGCCGTCAATGACCAAAGCCAAACTCTCACCTGCAGCGACATGTACCGATGACATCTGTGCCGACGGCTCGTCGAGGTATCCCATGCAGTCAATCCATGCGTTCATATTTCTCCCGTAGAAATATGGGAACCCACAAGCATCAGAGAAAACCGAGTGAAAGGTCTCATCGTCGACTATCAGGTTTGAATTAATTCGAATTGAGTTCATAGAAAATTTCTGCCCTGCTCACGGAGAATCGAACGGCCGCTCCTGGCCGCTTGCCGCCGTTAGCTAATTAAAGCCGTAGCCGACAAGCGCCCCAGAGAATAGCAAATTGCCGAACGGAAAACTACACGCATTGTCACGCCCGGGCAAATGCCTTTCCTATGCGCCAGACGGTCAAATTCATGCCGAAATGCAATCGGTAACGCGGCTGCTGGGGACGCCAGCACACCAGCCTGTCGATTACCTGGCGCGCCCGCCTGAGCGTTTCCGGACAGCGCCCTGCGGCATGGACAGCCTGGGTGGCGGTGGCAGGTCCGGCAGGTGCGCCATGCGCTCCAGGCAGGGCGCTGCGGCGGTTGCCACTGTTCCGCTCAATGCCTGCAGCAGCGCATAGCGTGCCGCTTGTCCTTCGGCCATGCCCGGCGCGTGGCAGGTCAATCCGGCCAGCGCGCCAAATTCCGCAACCGTGATGGCGCTGCCACTGCGGCAAAGGTCGTCCGCCAGGCGGGATGCCGCCTGGCCGCGCAAGGCGTCGGCGACTGGGTGCACGGACAGTTTGATCCAGGCCTGCAAGCGGCCATGCTGCACTTCCACCACGGCGGCGCTGTGCCAGCCGCGCGCGTCCAGGCGCTGCAAGTCTGCCTCTTGCAAGCCGTCGAGCAGCAGCAGACCATGCTGGCCTGCGGGCCGCAGGGTGACGTCGTAGCCGCGCGCGTTCATGCGCTTGAGCCAGGCCAGACTGCGCAGCAGTTCCCGTTCGCTCCACTGCCGCATCTCTTCTTTGCCGTCCCTTGCCTGCACCAGCCTGACGACGAACTGCGCGCAGCCCATTGCCGTCATTTGCCCGCGCACGGCTTCCAGGCTGCGGTCGCGGGCCGGATCAGCGCGGCCAGCTGCCGCGCGTCCAGCACGTTCTGCAGCCTGGGGGCAGGTGCCAGACAGAGCCACAATGCGCTGGCGAGCAGCCCCGTCATCATGCCCACCAGCGCGGCCAGCAGATACTGGCGCTGCGACAGCGTACGGCTGCTGCAGTCGATTGCCTGGGCGCTCTCGCGTGCCGCCTGTTCCGCGCTGTGCCAGGCGCTCGTCGCCGCCTCGATCTGGCGCCGGAACTGTTCGCCCTGGCGCGTGCCGTCGAGGCCCAGCTGCTGCATCGTCTGGCGCGTCTCGTCCGTCAGGGCCGCCATCGCCTGCGCCAGCGGCTCCAGGGTCGCCGCCAGCTCCTCGGCGCTGGCCAGCTTCGCCTGGTGCAGCTGCGCCATCCTGCACGCCAGCGCGTCCAGCTGCGCCGTATTCTCGGCAGTGGCCAACTGCCGCAAGGTCTCGCTCTTTATCATAGTGGACTCCTCGCTTCGCCAATCCCATGGGACTGTATCCGCGTCCCAGATCGCTGCCCTTCATCAGTACGCCATCGAGGCGGTAGGACAGGCCCGCCAGGGTGCTGTCATGGCGCTGCGTCACCGGCACCAGGGCCACGCCCGCCGCTGCCAGGCGCTGCATGAAAGCGGTGAAACTGCCGCAGCCGGTAATGGCGGCATCGCACAGCTGCTGCAGGCGCTGCCGCGTCGAGGCGATGCCGGTGCGCAGGCCTGCCTCGATTTCGCCCCGGCTCGCCGCGCGGCGCGGCGCCTCGACGGAGGGGCGCAGCTGCTGCAGGCCGAAGTCGCGTTCGACCGCGCGCATGATGCTCTCCTGGCGCCGGTAGTCGTGGCTGTCGCTGGCAACGCCGCCATCGCAGCGCACGCGGTTGACCAGCAGGTGCACGTGTTCATGCCGGGTGTCGGCGTGGCGCGTCAGCAGGTACTGGTTGTCGTCCAGGCCCATGCCCGCCAGATAGCGGCCCGCGATCTGCGTCCACTGGGCGTCGGACAGCTGCTCTCCCGGCGCGGCCGACAGCGACACGTGCAGCACCGCCTTGCCCAGGCCTGGGCGCAGCTTGCGCACGGCGCCGAATTCCTGCGCCAGTTCGCGCGGCGTGCGGCCGGTCATGTTGGTGTCGATCACGCGCGCCTGCTCCTTGCCCAGGTCGTACGCCAGCACGCCGCGAAAGCCGCGTCCCTTGATGGCCTTAGCGATCATCGTCCTGCTCCTTGACGCCCAGCAGTGCCAGCCGCAGGCGGCGCGTTTCGGCGATCAGCCGCTGCAGCAGGGCGTCGGCCACGGCGACGCGGCCGCCTTCGTTGGCGAGATGGGTCAACTGATTCAGGTTGGACGCCAGGCGGGCCAGTTCCACGTAGTGTTCGCGGTTGATGGCGGCGACGGGCGGCGAGGGCAAGGCGCGCGCCAGCGCTGCGGCGCGCAGCCATTGCGCGGGACGCATCTGCATGCGGGCGGCGCGTTCCAGCAGCGCCGCATGTTCGGCGGCCGAGACGCGCACGCCGATGGTGGCGCCGCGCACGGCGGCCGGGTCGCCTTTCGGGCGGCCGCCTTGTCGCTTGCGTGGCGTGGTCTCGGCGTGCATCGATGCTCCTGGCGTGGTGGGCGAGCGCAGCGAGGATGGCCCCCGCAGGGCAAGCCGGTTTGAGCGAAGCGAAAACATGGCTTGCTCCTCGCCAGCCCATGCGCCCGCGGCTCCCCGCCTTTGAATGTAGCCGCGGGCCAGCCGCTTTTCTTACGCGATATCAAACAGTGCGGGCGCTGTCGCTAAACAGGACGACGGCGGATGTGGGTGGACGCACGCCGTGTCGCCTATCGTGGCGCGGCGACGACATGCGCGCGTGGCGCGGCACCTGTTCCGGCCAGCGCCGCCGCTGGTTTTCTTTCTCCAGGCGGGCGTCGCCGTCAGGCTGGCGGCGTGGCGACGCCGTCGCGCAGGGCGTCGAGATAGTCGGCCCAGCGCTGCATCATGGCGCGGCGCGCAGGCAGGTGCGCCGTGCGGTTGTAGGCGCGCCCGTTCGGGTCGATGACGCTGTGCGCCAGCTGGTGCTCGATCAGGTCCACGCGCTCTTGCAGCACTTCGTCGAGGATGGTGCGGGCCATGGCGCGGAAACCGTGGCCGCTCATGACTTCCTTGGCATAGCCGAGGGAACGCAGCGCCGCATTGATGGTGTTTTCGCTCATGCAGCGCTGGCCGCTGCGCAGGCCGGGAAACACGTAGCGGCCTTCGCCGGTGACAGGCTGCAGCGCGCGCAGGATCGCCACGGCCTGTGTTGGCAGCGGCACCAGGTGTTCGAGCTGCATTTTCATTTTCCTGGCCGGGATGCGCCACTCGGCGGCATCGAGATGGATTTCGCTCCATTCGGCGGCGCGCAGTTCGCCGGGACGCACGAACAGCATGGGCGCCAGTTTCAGCGCCGCCACCGCCGTGACATGGCCGTGGTAGCCATAAATGGCGCGCAGCAGCGGCGCGACATCGCCCGGTTCCGTCAGTGCCGGGTAGTGCGTTCTTGGCACCGGCGTCAATGCGCCTTTCAGGTCTGCCGTGACGTCGCGCTCGACGAGGTCCATCGCCACGCCGAAGCGCAGCACCTGGCCGCACAGCTGCTTGATGCGGTGCGCCGAATCGATCGCGCCGCGCGCCTCGACGCGCTGCACCACGCGCAGCACATCGCGCGGGCGGATGGTGTTGAGCGGCATCTTGCCCAGGTAGGGGATGACGTCGCCTTCGAGCCAGTTGCCGACTTTCTTTTGCGTGCTGGCGCTGCCGTTGCGCTGGATGGTGAGCAGCCACTGGCGCGCCAGCTTGTCGAAGGTGTTCAGGGCGGCGCTGCGCTGTTCGGCCTTCTGCGCGCGCTTGACGGCGTTCGGGTCGATCCCTTCGGCCAGCGCCTTGCGCGCGTCTTCGGCTTTGCGCCGCGCCTGGGCCAGGCTCACGCGGGGGTAGACGCCCAAGGCCAGCGTTTTTTGCTTGCCTGCATGGCGGTAATTCATCCGCCAGTACTTGCCCGTACGGGTGACCAGCAGGTACATGCCGTACAGGTCGGGATACTTGTCGCCGCTGGGCGTGCCCTGGTAGACGGCATGACGGATAAACAGATCGGACAGTGGCATGGCGCACTCCCTGATGGTATTTTTTTAGAGAAAATCCTAAATCCAGCAAAAAGTACCAACAAAGTTCATGGCTTTGAATGTACGCCGATGGACAAACACGGACAACAAAAAACCCGCGCTCCTATGACGAAGGCGGGTTCCTGGATATTTTTCGAGCTTCTACTGCTGTGTTCTGGTGCCGGGAGCCGGAATCGAACCGGCACGCTGTTTCCAGCGCGGGATTTTGAGTCCCGTGCGTCTACCTATTCCGCCATCCCGGCAACGCGAGACGCATTATCACTGATTTATCGTGATCCGGCAAGTTTTTCGCTTGGCATACGGTTTAGCCCATTAATAGGATGCTGCCTTTGCATGAAAAACGCCGTCCCGGGCGCGAACCGGGGACGGCGTGGTCAGGCTGCGGCGATGCTGGAATCAGTTATGCACGGAGTTCAGCTGGCGCGCGATGATGTCGTGGTTGAGCCAGACGACGGGCGCTTGCGGCTCCGACATGGCGTGGAACATCAGCGGGCCCGTGCCTTCCAGGACCAGCGAGCTCAGGTGGTCGGTGATCAGTTCCTTGCGGTCCTTGTGCAGCTTGGTGATGTCGTCCGAGGTGCCGATCATGACGTCGGCCAGCTCTGGCGTGTTGTCCATCGGCCAGGCGGCGAAGTTGCGGAACTGCACGCTGGTGGCGTCGCCGTTGTAGGCGGCGATACGGTCGAGCAAGTCTTGCAGCGAAACGCCGTCTTCCAGCAAGCCCTGGCAGATTTTCCATTGCTCTTCGGCCCAGGCTGCGCCGCCTTCTTTTTTCAGTGCGTCGAGCAGGGGGAACAGCGACAGTTCCACGCCGACGAAAATGTCGGACGAATTCGTGCGGATTTCCGGGCAATTGAAGACGGTCGCCTTGATGCCTTTTTCCCACGCGGCCTTGGCCACGTTTTCCAGGCGCATCTTGGCCAGGCCTTGCGTGTAGTTGCTGTACGTTTGCCACTGGTACTTGCCGTCGATCAAGATCTCCGTGCCGTGGTAGCCGTAGGCGCTGTAGCGCACCTGGCCGCCCGTCTGCTCGATGCGGGCGCGGATGGCGGCGCTGCCGTCGATCAGGTGTTGCAGCGTGTTGGCCGTGACTTCGTCGAAGTTCATCAGGATCAGCTTGCCCAGGTCGCTGTCGAGCAGGGCGCGCGAGGACATGAAGCGCTCGCCGCGGCCTTTGTAGATGCGGTTGGCGATGGCCAGGAAGACCTTGACCTTCGGAATGCCGCCAGCCATGGTGTGGGCGAAATACACATTGCTGCCGTCAGGAATCAGGCTGTCCAGCTCGGCCATGGCTTTCGCCACGGAAGCGCTGAAGCGGGCGATGCCGGCTTCGCGGCAGCGTTCGATCTGCGCCCAGTCCAGCTTGTCTTCTTGCCAGCTTTTCAGGGTCATGTCGGCCAGCAGGGCCGTCGGGGTCGGTTCGCCGGCTGGCGCGTCCAGGTCGAAACCGGCCATCAGCGGCACATTGATGATGCGGCCGCCCAGGTTGGCTTCGGCTTCGGCCAGCTCTTCCGCGTTCAGCGGGCGCAGCGCCATGTTTTCATCGCGGCGGCCGACCGTCATGCCGACGATATTCATGCCCGCCTTGCGCGCTTCGTCCAGCAAGCCATTCACATAGCCGCGGCCGAACAGCTCGCCGAACAGCACAAAGGTGTCGCCCTTGCGGAAGATATTTTTTTGCGGGATGTCTCTTAAGGACGTGATCTCGGTCATGGTATCAATTCATTCAAAAATTAGCGGGGCAGACGGCTAAACGCGCCGCCCGCTGGTTCAACATAGTGTGAAATTATGCGCCATTTCAGCGTGGAAAATCCTGTTGCGAACGATTCTCGTCTGGAATGGCATCTTCTTCTTCGTGCAGCTCTTATTCTTTCGCCATGGCGTATTTTACGCTGCCGCGGCGCACAGCGCCTGTTGGGCAGGGGCAGATAAGCCCGGCAGGCGCCGATATTACCTCAGCTTTGTCATGCTGGTCAGTAAAATTGATCTAAAACAAATCCTGCTGCCCGGACACGAGGCGCGAAAAATCATCGCCCAGGAAGGGCAATATCGCGTCGGCCACCGGCTGCAGCTGGCGCGTCAGGTAATGGTGGTAATCGATGGGCGAGCGCTGCGTTTCCAGCGGTTCCGGCCCCGCCACCGTGATGACATAGCTGATCCAGCCGCCGTTCTGGTACTGCAGCGGCCGGCCCTGCGCCAGGTTGTAGGCGTCGGCAGTGCGCGCCGCGCGCACGTGGGGCGGCACGTTGCGCTGGTAATCGTCGAGCGGGCGGCGCAGGCGCTTGCGGTAGACCAATAAAGCATCGAATTCGCCGCGCACCGTGCGCGCCACGTAGTCGCGCACATAGTCCTGGTAGGCGTCGCGCTGGAAGATGCGCAGGTACAAGGCTTGCTGGAATTGCTGCGCCAGCGGCGTCCAGTCGCTGCGCACGGTTTCCAGGCCCTTGTAGACCATCTGCTCGCTGCCGTCGGGCTTGCCCACCAGGCCCGCGTAGCGCTTCTTGCTGCCTTCCTCCGAGCCGCGGATGGTGGGCATCAGGAAACGCCGGTAATGCGTCTCGAATTCCAGTTCCAGCGCATTTTCCAGGCCGAATTCCTCGCGCAGATGCTGGTCCCACCAGGCGTTCACATGCGTCACCAGGGCGCGGCCGATCTTGCCCGCCTCTTCATCCGTATGTGCCGTTTTCAGCCACACGAAGGTGGAATCCGTGTCGCCGTAGATCACCTGATAACCCTGTTCCGTGATCAGTTCCCGCGTGCGGTGCATGATGTCGTGGCCGCGCAGGGTGATCGACGAAGCGAGGCGCGGGTCGAAGAAGCGGCAGCCGCTGGAGCCCAGCACGCCGTAAAACGCGTTCATGATGATTTTCAAGGCTTGCGACAGCGGCGCGTTGCGCTCGCGCTTGGCTATCTCGCGGCCCTGCCACACCTGTTTCACGATAGCCGGCAGGCAATGTTTCACACGCGAAAACTGCGCGCCCCGGTAGCCGGGCACGGTGTCGGCTTCATCGCCGCTGGTGCCCACCACCAGGCCGACCGGGTCGATGAGGAAAGTGCGGATGATGGACGGGTACAGGCTTTTATAGTCGAGCACGAGCACGGAATCGTACAGGCCCGACTGCGAATCCATGACGAAGCCGCCGGGGCTGTTTTCGCCGGAAATATCGCCCAGGTTGGGCGCCACGTAACCCTGCCGGTGCATCAGCGGCAAGTACAAATGTTCGAAGGCGGCCACGGAGCCGCCGCTGCGGTCGGCCGCCAGGCCCGTCACGCTGGCCCGTTCCAGCAAGAAGGTCAGCAGCTCGGTCTTGGCGAAGATGCGCGTGACCAGCTCGCAATCCTTGAGGTTGTAGCGCGCCAGCGCCGGCTTGTCTTCGCGGAAACGCCGGTCGATCTCGGCCATGCGCTGGTAGGGATTGTCGATGGACTTGCCTTCGCCCAACAAGGTCTGCGCCACGTTTTCCAGGCTGAATGAGGAAAAATTCCACGTCGCCGATTTTAACGCTTCGATGCCGTCGATGATCAGCCGGCCCGCGGCGGCCGCAAAATAGTGTTCCTGCTTGCCGCCATGTTCGCGCCATTCCATCACGGCGCCGCCCCGTCCCAGCTTCAACGGGACTTGATAACGCTCAGCATGTTGCTTGAGCACGCGCAAGTCGAACTGCACCAGGTTCCAGCCGATGATGGCGTCCGGATCGTGGCGCTCCATCCACGTATTCAGGCGTTCGAGGATCTGTGCGCGCGAGTCGCAGTATTCGAGGTCGAAGTCGCGTTCCCCGTCGACGCCGTTTGGCGGGCCCAGCATGTAGACCTGGCGCTGGCCGCAGCCTTCCAGGGCCAGCGAATACAGCTCGCCATGCGCCGTCGTCTCGATGTCGAGCGACACCAGTTTTAATGCGGGACGGTAGCCGGGCGCCGGTTTCAGCTGCACTTCCTGCAGTGTTTCTCCGCTGAATGTCACCGGTGCCGTAATAAAACGCTCCATCAGATAGCGTTCGGGCGGGCGGATGTCCGCTTCATACACGTCGATGCCGTGTGCGCGCAGCTGCTTTTCCAGCTTCAGCAAATGCCGGTATTGCTTGCAGTACAGTCCCAGCACGGGGCGATGGTGGAAATCGCACAGCGACAGGGGACGCAGCTCCGCGTGGCGTTCGCCGCGCAGCAGCTGTTGCGCCTGTTCCTGTTGCTCCATGGGAAGGAAGGCGACGGCCGTCTGCACGGGCAGGCGCACGTGGCGGGGCCCGGCATCCGTTGCCAGCCAGAAATCGACCTCCGTGCCGGCGGGCGTGTCGCGCCAGTGGCGGGTCAGGATGAAGCCCTGTTCGGGCGGGTGCTGCGTGTTGCCTGTCATGGTGCCGTGAATGTCGGGTGTGCTGGCCTGCACATTACAGCAAGCCGGTGCAGGGCGGGGGCGGTTGCGGCTATAATTTTTGTAGTCGATGACCATAAGAAGAGCGCGTCGCGCCATTACCCTGGAGACAGCATGCAAGCAATGAGTTATGTACACGGCGCCCACGAGACGCCGTTGATCGGCGAAACGATAGGCGCTTACCTGGACGGCATCGCCGCCCGCTACGGCCAGCACGACGCCCTGATCGTGGCGCACCAGAACGTGCGCTGGACGTATCTGGAATTCCAGCAGCGCGTGCACCGCCTGGCCGCCGGCTTGCTGAAGCTGGGCTTGCAGCCGGGCGACCGGGTCGGCATCTGGTCGCAGAACTGCGCCGAATGGGTGCTGACGCAGTTTGCCACGGCGAAAGCCGGCTTGATCATGGTCAACATCAACCCCGCCTACCGGCGTTCGGAACTCGAATACGTGCTCGACAAGGTGCAATGCAGCGCGCTGATCCTGTCGCCCAGCTTCAAGTCCAGCGATTATCTGGCCATCGTGCAAGACGTGGTGCCGGAAATCGCCCGTTCGCGCGCGGGCGCCCTGCAGTCGCCGCGCTTGCCGCAATTGCGCCACGTCATCCGCCTGGGCGCGGCCGCCACCCCCGGCATGCACAACTTCGACGCCTTGATGGACGGCATTACCGACGCCGACCTGGCGCACCTGGAAGAAGTGAGCGCTACCTTGCAGTTCGACGACGCCGTCAATATTCAGTTCACGTCCGGCACCACGGGCGCGCCGAAGGGCGCCACCTTGACGCACCACAATATCCTGAACAACGGTTTCTTCATCGGCGAAGCCATGCGCCTGACGCAACAGGACCGCTTGTGCATTCCCGTGCCCCTGTACCACTGCTTCGGCATGGTGCTGGGCAACCTGGCCTGCGTCACGCATGGCGCGGCCATGGTGTTTCCCGGCGAAGGCTTCGACCCGAAAGCCGTGCTGGAGACCGTACAGGCCGAGCGCTGTACGGGGCTGCACGGCGTGCCGACCATGTTCATCGCCATCCTCGACCATCCTGATTTCAAACAATACGATCTGTCGAATTTGCGCACCGGCATCATGGCCGGTTCGCCATGCCCGATGGAAGTCATGACGCGGGTCATCGAATTGATGCACATGGCGGAAATCACGATTGCGTATGGCATGACGGAAACGTCGCCCGTCAGTTTCCAGACGGCGATCGAGGATCCGCGCGAAATGCGCGTGTCGTCCATCGGCCGCGTCCATCCGCACCTGGAAGTGAAAATCGTCGATGCGGAAGGGCGCATCGTGCCGCGCGGCGAAAAGGGCGAATTGCTCACGCGCGGCTATTCCGTGATGCAGGGTTACTGGGGCGATCCTGAAAAAACCAGTGAGGCCATCGATGCGGCGCGCTGGATGCACACGGGCGACCTGGCCGTGATCGACGCCAACGGCTTTTGCAGCATCGTCGGCCGCTCGAAGGACATGGTCATCCGCGGCGGCGAAAACATCTATCCGCGCGAAGTCGAGGAATTCCTGTACCGCCACCCCAGCGTGCTCGACGTGCAATGCGTGGGCGTGCCGGATGCCAAGTATGGTGAAGAGTTGTGCGCCTGCATCATCTTGCGTCCGGGAACGCAGGCCACCAGCGACGACATCCGCGCCTTTTGCGACGGGCAGATCGCCTATTACAAGATTCCCCGCTATGTGCGTTTCGTCGAGGAATTCCCCATGACGGTGACGGGCAAGATCCAGAAATACCTGCTGCGCAAGCAGGTGGCGACGGATCTGGGGCTGAGCGGGGACTAAATCTTTTTGCCAGCGCATAAAAAAACACCGGGACGCTCGCGCGGCCCGGTGTTTTTTATGGATTCAGCGTAAAGCTCAGGCCATCGCGGCTTGCGGTGCGCGCGCTGGCGTGCGGCGGCGTACGAAGGCCAGCAAGCCCAGGCCGGCCAGCAGCATGGCGTAGGTGCCTGGTTCCGGCACTGCCGAGACGTTCACCGTGTTGAAGCCGGCGCCGTTCATCGAGACGTGGCCATAATTGATCGAGCTGACCGAATTGGCGACCAGGGTGCCGTTCATGCTGCCCGAACCGGAAAACGCGCTGTTCGGCGCCAGGATGCTGCCGTTGATGCCGACGTTGTTCAGGCTGGTGGTGGTGGCATTGGCGAAGTTCAGCAGCGTACGGTCGGCAAAGCTGCCGAAATTGTCGAAGCCGCCGCTCATGGTGATGTTGGTGGCGGTGCCGTTGATGATGATGCTGGCCGTGCTTTTCAGCGACGAGACGTCCAGGCTCAGGTTATGCAGGTCGTTTGCATTGATCGTGAAGACGTTGACGTCGGCGTTGATGTCGCCTACCAGCTTGAAGCCGCCGTATTGCGAAATCACGGTGCCGTTCGATTGCAGCTTGGCCACGTCGCCCGACAGGGTCGTCAATTGCTGCTGGGCAGCTGCAAAGTCCAGGGTGGAAGCATTGCCCTTGCTGAAGGTGCCCGTTGGGTACCACGATGGGGCCGTTACGGTGCCGTTGGCATTGCTCACGCCATATACGCCCGTACCGTTGATGCTGCCGCCGCCGATGTTCAGGTTGTTACCAGCGACCAGCGTGTTGGCGGCGCTGCCCGGCTTCTTGTTCGTGCCGACGCTGTAGCCTTCCAGATAGATATTGCCGCCGGCGGCCAAGCTGCCGCTGACGCTGGTAAAGCCGCTGGCGTTGCTGCTGCCGATGTTGCCGAAAATGAAGGCCGAGTAGCCGTTGGCGACGCCGAGGTCAATCACGGTGGCCTGGGCCGAGGCGCTGAAGGAGAAGGCGAACAGGGCGGCGCTGATGAGCGGCAAGGTACGTGTGGCAAATTTTTTCATGGACAACCTTATGGTGAATTGGGGGACGAATAGGGCGGGAAAGCAAGACACCGCCATCGCGCAAGCCATCATTATAATATAAAAAGCAATTCTAGTTCAATTTAGGTAATTAACTATATTTAAAAGCAACACTTTTGCTGACGGCAGTGATTGGCTTGCGGACATAAAAAAACCGGGCAAGGCCCGGTTTTTTTGCTGCTTACCTGACGCGCTGGTACAGGCGGAAGCGTTCCACGTCATCCGTGGGGCGGCGCCCTTCCCACAGCTTGATCCAGTCCGCGCCGTGGTGCTCGGGCAATTGTTCCTTGCTGTCGGGAACCTTGATGCTGTCTTGCAGCAGGAACACATCGCATTCCTGCTGCCCCACGCTGGCAAACGGCAAGTGGCCGAAGTAGGCGAACGAGGCGCGTTGGGCAGCGCCGACGTTGCTGTTGATGCACTTGCTGCCTGGCGGCAGGTGGACGGAAATCTGGTGCGCCACGCTGGCGTAGCTCTTGCTGTAGTTCAGCGGCGGCAGGAACAGGGTCATGATCAGCACCCAGATCAGGATCAGGCCGCCGGACGACAGCACCACGGCGCGCCACAGCACGGCCGGCTGGCGCGAGATGCGCCAGTGCACCAGCGCCACCCAGCCCGCGCTGGCGCAGGCGGCCACGAAGAAGGCCAGCAAGTCCAGCTCGGGCTTGAATCCTGGCATGAGTTTCAGGGCGTTGTGCGCCAGTTTTGGCGGCCAGCCGGTCAGGATGGCGAACCAGAACAGCCACAGCGCGAGGGCGCAGATGGTCAGCACCATCACGGAGAACCAGTCGATGGCGTTGATGGCGCCCCGCTTCATGGTCAGCAAGCCAAACGCGGCCATGACGGCCAGTGGCGGCAGCAGGGGCAGTAACTGGCTCGGGTCGGGATCGGGATGGCACAGGCCCAATATTGCCAGCATAGCAACAAAAGTCAGCGGCACGACGATGTGCAGCACGTGGTGCTGGCGGCGCCAGGCGTACACGGCCCAGGCGGCGAAAGGCCATGCGGGCCAGAAGAACCAGATGCCGACACGCAGGAAATACTGCACGCTTTTCAGGCTCGGAGCGCTGAACTGGCGGCAATTCCACTCCATCCAGGCGTGCAGCGGCGAATGGCCGTACGGCAGCAGCCATTCGCCCGGCAGCAGCCAGACGAGGGTCAGCGCGATGCCGATCAGGATGGCCAGCGCCAGGTGGCGTATGCTGCGCAGCAACGGCAGGCGCAGGAAGATAGTGCACAGCAGCAAGGCGATGCTCAGCGCCGCGGGCGTGATCCAGCCGCGCGCCAGGGCCAGGCCGCCCATCGCCAGGCCCAGCAGGGCCGCATTGCGCACGGACGGGCCTTCCATGTAGCGCACGGCGCGGTACAGCAAATAGGCCATCAGGGACACGTACAGCGCTTCGGCCGTGATGTCGTGGCTGTGCTGCAGCAGGCCCAGGCAACCCAGGTAGATGAGCACGGCGGCATCGGCCAGGGTGCGGCCGAAGTCGTCCGGCTCGGGCTGGCCGCCAAAGGCCAGGCGCAGCGGCTGGGCATCGCTGCGGCGTCCCAGGTTGAAGGCGGTGTACCAGACGGACAGGGTGCTGACGACGAAGATGCCGATGGTCGACATGCGCGCGCCAAAGACGTCGCCGTCGACCCAGCCGAACAGCTTGATGAAAATGGCGCCCAGCCAGAAGGCCAGCGGGCCTTCATCGGGCAGCGACAGGCCGGCCACGTTGGGCCACAGCCAGTCGTTCAGGCCGCCATGCGCCATGGTCCACATGATGCCGAAACTGGCGGCATCATCGTTCTTCCACGGTTCGCGGCCAATCAGGCCAGGCAGGATGTACAGCAGGCCAAGCGCAAACAAGGCCCATCGTGGCAGCGCGAGTGTGGCGGCGGCGGGAAGGCGGACTGGCTTCATCGATAATCGGTATCAGAATAGTGGCAAGACGCGACGAATGGCGTCGGGTATGCGCGAGTATAAAGTAAAGCGGCCAAAGACAAAAAAGGCAGCCGTAGCTGCCTTTTCTCTGGTAGCCGAAGCTGCCCTTTTTTGCCGCAAAGCGGCAAAAATTAGCCTGCTGCGACTGCGGTTTTCGAACCAACCGAACCGAACTTCTGACGGAACTTCTCGACGCGACCGGCGGTATCGACGATTTTGTGCTTGCCCGTGAAGAATGGGTGCGATTCAGCCGAAACCTCGATCTTCACCAGTGGGTATTCTTTACCGTCGTGGGTGATTTTTTCGCGGGTTTGGATGGTCGAGCGGGTAACGAATTTGAAATCGCACGACAGATCGTGGAAAACAACTTCGCGGTATTCTGGATGGGTATCGACTTTCATGGTCTTCTCTCTAGTTTGGTAGCCAAACAGCACTTCGTCGGTCGTCCTGCTTCTTGACCCGATTGCCGATCACTTGCCAGGGTTTAAAATAATGCAACCGTCGATTATATAGCGCTTTCCGGCGGACGGCAATAAAAAAGCCGCTCGATGAGCGGCTTGGGCCGGTAGTGCACGGATATGTGCCACCGAGGGGAGGGAAACCGTAGCGAGCAGGCCCGATATACGGCCGAGTAGCGCAGCTGTACGAAGGTACAGCGAGCAACACAGGCCGTAGAGCGGGACGCGCAGTAGGTTTACCCCCCTCGGCGCATCATGTCGAAGAATTCGGCGTTGTTTTTCGTCGCTTTCATCTTGTCCAGAATGAACTCCATCGCCTCGATCTCGTCCATCGAGTACAGCAACTTGCGCAAAATCCAGATTTTTTGCAATTCGTTCGGCTTGATCAGCAATTCTTCGCGGCGGGTACCCGATTTGTTCAGGTTAATTGCCGGATAGACACGTTTTTCAGCCAAACGGCGTTCCAGATGCACTTCCATGTTGCCGGTACCCTTGAATTCTTCAAAGATCACGTCATCCATGCGCGAACCCGTTTCGATCAGCGCCGTGGCGATGATGGTCAGCGAGCCGCCTTCTTCGATATTGCGCGCGGCGCCGAAGAAGCGTTTTGGACGTTGCAGCGCATTCGCGTCGACACCACCGGTCAGGACCTTGCCCGAGGCAGGGATCACGGTGTTGTAGGCGCGTGCCAGGCGGGTGATCGAGTCCAGCAGGATGACCACGTCCTTTTTCATTTCGACCAGGCGCTTGGCTTTTTCCAGCACCATCTCGGCCACTTGCACGTGGCGCGTGGCCGGCTCGTCGAAGGTCGAGGCGACGACTTCGCCGCGTACCGAACGTTGCATTTCGGTAACTTCTTCCGGACGTTCGTCGATCAGCAGCACGATCAGGGTGATGTCCGGGTGATTTGCCGTGATCGCATGGGCGATGTGTTGCAGGATCACGGATTTACCGGATTTCGGCGACGCCACCAGCAAGCCGCGCTGGCCTTTGCCGATCGGGGCGATCAGGTCGATGATGCGGCCGGTGATGTTTTCCTGGCCATTCATTTCACGTTCCAGGCGCAGCGGCTCGTTCGGGTGCAGCGGCGTCAGGTTTTCAAACAGGATGCGGTGTTTCGACATCTCCGGCGATTCGCCGTTGACCTTGTCGACTTTGACCAATGCGAAATAGCGTTCGCCATCTTTCGGGGTCCGTACCTCGCCTTCGATCGAATCGCCGGTGTGCAGATTGAAGCGGCGGATTTGCGAAGGGGAGATGTAAATGTCGTCGGTGGACGCCATGTAGCTGGCGTCGGGCGAGCGCAGGAAGCCGAAGCCGTCAGGCAGCACTTCCAGGGCGCCGTCGCCAAAAATCTGTTCGCCGGACTTGGCGCGTTTTTTCAGGATAGCGAACATCAGCTCCTGTTTGCGCAAGCGGGCTGCGTTGTCAATGTCAAGACCGATCGCCATCTCAAGCAGGGCGGATACGTGTAGGGCCTTTAGTTCGGATAAATGCATATGTGTTGAGTGTCCCGAGACGGGATGTAAAGGTAGGGGAGGGGACTGCGTGGCGTTGATTAATTATTGGGGAAGGCTGTGCACGAATGAGGGCAAAGCCGCTTCCCGGTCGTTCCAGTCAGGCGGCGCTGCGGGCGCAGCGCTGCCCATCATACATTAAATGTTGCTGTCGACGAAAGCGGTCAACTGGCCCTTGGCCATGGCGCCCACTTTTTGAGCAGCTGCAACACCATCCTTGAACAGGATCAGGGTCGGGATGCCGCGGATGCCGAACTTGGCAGGCACTGCCTGGTTCGCGTCCACGTCCATCTTGGCGATCTGGATGCGGCCGGCGTATTCCTTGGCCACTTCTTCCAGGATCGGGGCGATGGCCTTGCAGGGACCGCACCATTCTGCCCAGAAGTCGACCAGGACTGGCAAATCGGATTTCAGGACGTCTGCTTCAAAAGATGCATCGCTAATGTGTTTGATATTTTCGCTCATATTTTCCTCAAATGAGGGTGGGATCAATAATGCCTGGAATTAACCATACGCTGGTTCGCCATCCATGCTTCCTGGAATGCAGTTAGAAGATGGGGACAATGGGCACGACTTCAATGTCTTGGAAGGTGCGACCAGAGGTATGCAGGCGGGGATGGCTGAAATAATAACCCATTTTTTCAAAGCGTGGCGATTATTGCAGAAAAACTTGAGGCATATCGTCCCCATGCGTGCCGGCAGGGCGGCAAAGCCGCATGCCTGCTGGCCTGCAGCGCCGTATCCGCCCTCCCTACCGGCCTGCGCGCTCAGGCTTGCACGCTGGCCAGACGCGCCGAGTGCTGCAGTTGCAAGTTCACCATGAGCTGCAATTCCGCGCTTTCCATCGGCTTGCGGAAAGTGCCCAGGATATGCAGGCCGTTGGCCATGGCCAGGCGCTCGGCCGCCAGGCGCACGGCCGAATGCAGGCCCGACAGCAGGACCACGCCGCCGCGGAAGCCGTTTTCCGCCGCCATGCGCAAAAATTCGATGCCGTCGATGTCGGGCATCGACAGGTCGCAGATCAGCAGGTCGGGCTGGTGCTGCTTCAGGGTCGACAGCGCCTGTTCGCTGTGCGACTCGCAGCGGATATCGAACTGGCCCATTTGCTCGAGCATGTCGCTGAGCACGTCGAGCATGAAGACGTCGTCGTCCAGCAGCAGCACGCGCAATGGCGCCAGGCCTGCTTCGTTGTGTTCCCGGCTTGCTTGGTTTGATACAGTGTTCATCGTCATGTCTTTCTGTTGATATGCATCGTTGTCGATGCCGATACCTTGCCGCAATCCAATTTGGCGGTAGCTAATCGTCATTGGCAAAGCTGGTGTTATTCATGATTTGTTCGGTAATCTGTTCCAGCAGGGGCCACAGGCGCGTGACGATGCGCCGTGCCCGCTCCGCCTCGTCGGCCGGTTCGCCCGGCGCCAGGGTTTCCAGGTTGTGGCACAGCTCGGCCAGCCCCAGGGCGCCCACGGTGCGCGCCGACGACTTGATGCGGTGCCCCAGTTCGCGCACCTGGTGCACGTCGCCGCGCGCCAGGGCCGCATCGATGTCGCCGAAGCCATCCTGCGTGGTCTGCAGGAACTTGAAGGCGAACTTGCGCACCTTTTCCGGGTTGTAGCCCAGCAACTTGGCCAGGATGGACAAGTCGATCACTTGCGGATCGCCCGCCAGGGTGGTCTTGAAGGCGGGCGCGGCGCGGCTGCGCGCCGGTGGCGGCGGCGTTTCGTGCGCCGGCAGCCAGCTGGCGATGGTCTGGTACATCATGGCTGGCTGGATGGGCTTGGAAATGAAATCGTCCATGCCCGCCTCCAGGCAGCGCACGCGGTCTTCGCTGGTGGCCGTGGCCGTCATGGCCAGCACGCGCAGGTGCGCCAGTTGCGGGTCGGCGCGGATGTGGCGCGTCGCCTGCAAGCCATCCATCAGCGGCATCTGCACGTCCATCAGCACGCAGTCGAACTGGGTCTGGCGCAGCAGGTCGAGCGCTTCCTCGCCATTGTTGGCCAGGCAGACGGAGGCGCCCGCTTCCTCCAGCAATTCCAGCGCCACTTGCTGGTTGAACGTATTGTCTTCCACCAGCAGGATGCGCGCATGCTTGAGCGTGCGCATCACCAGGGCCGCGTCGGCGCTGGCGCGCATGGCGGCCGCCGTCTGCACCATGCTGTCGAGCATGGCGGGCGCGGCCTGGTCGGAAATGCCCAGGTTGGCCGTGAACCAGAAGGTGCTGCCGGCGCCTGGACGGCTGTCGACGCCCACGTCGCCGCCCATCAGCTGCGCCAGCTGCTTGCAGATGGCCAGGCCCAGGCCCGTGCCGCCATATTCGCGCGTGGTGGAGGTGTCGGCTTGCTGGAAGGATTGGAAGAGTTTACTCATTTCATCCTGCGACAGGCCGATGCCGTGGTCGCACACTTCAAAGCGCACGAGGCAGTGTTTCGCGTCCGCCACCACCCTGCGCACTTTCACGGTAATACTGCCCTGTTCGCTGAACTTGATGGCGTTATTGGCGTAGTTGATCAGCACTTGCCCCAGGCGCAGCGGGTCGCCCACGAGCACGGCGGGCAATTGCGGGTCGATTTCGAACAGCAGTTCCAGGTTCTTGCCGGCGGCGCGCGGCGCCACCACCGTCATCAGGGTTTGCACGACGTGGTCGAAACTGAAGTTGACATGCTCGATTTCCAGCTTGCCCGCCTCGATTTTCGAGATGTCGAGGATATCGTCGATGATGCCCAGCAAGTGCTCGCCGGCAAAGCGGATTTTTTCCAGGTAGTCGCGCTGGCGCGGTTCCAGGTCCGTTTTGAGGGCCAGGTAGGCCATGCCGATCACGCCATTCATCGGCGTGCGGATTTCATGGCTCATGTTGGCCAGGAATTGTCCCTTCGCCAGGCTCGCTTCTTCGGCCACCTGCTTGGCCTGGTCCAGCTGTTCCGTGCGCTGCGCCACGCGCTCTTCCAGATGTTCATTGAGCTCGCGCAAGGCGCTCTCGCTGCGCTTGTGATACGTGATGTCCGTCAGGCTGGCCACCACCATGCCCACCTTGCCGTATTCATCGCGGATCGCCTCGGTATTCACGGATAGCCACGACAGGCTGCCGTCGGGCTGCTGCACGCCCATCAGCACGTCGCGCATGGCTTCGCCCGTCGACAGGGTGATGTGCACGGGATGGCTGCGCTGGTCGAAGGCGGAGCCGTCTTCGCGGATGGCTTGCCACAGGCTGTTGCCGGCCGGACTGGCCGCCAGCATGCGTTCGGCGGCGGCATTGCTTTCCAATATGTGGCCATGGCTGTCCTGCACCACCAGGCCATTCGTCACGGCGCCGAACACGGACGCCATGCGCTGGCTCGAGTTCGACAGCGCGATCGACGCCTGGCGCCGCTCGGTGATGTCGGTGATCATCGCCAGGGTGCCGCCCGGCTCACCGTTGTCCGACTGGATGCTGGTGCTCGACAGCAAGCCCCACAGGCTGGACTGATCCTTGCGGAAGAAGCGGAAATCGACCTGGTCCGGCTGGCTGGCCTGACTGCCGTGGCTGGCCAGGCGGCGCTGCATCAGCAACTGGCTGTCGCGGTCCATGAAGTCGAGCAGGGGGCGGCCCAGCATTTCCTGCACCGTGTAGCCCAGCATGTGCGCCATCTTCGGGTTGACGAACGTGGTCTTGCCGTTCGCATCCGTCATCCAGATGCCTTCGGCGGCCGTCTGCACGATCAGGCGGTAGCGTTCCGAACTGGCGTGCAGCGCCTCTTCGGCGCGTTGCCGTTGCGTCATGTCGCGCAGCGAGACGATGGAAAACACCTGGCCGGCCATGCGCAGTGGCGACAGGCTGACCTTGGCGGGGAAGTGCGTGCCGTCGCGGCGGCGCGCCATCATCACCCGGCCTGGCAGGCTGTGCCGCCCTTGCGGGTCGCCTGCGGAGTGGCTGGCCGTGCTTTCCGGCACCAATTGCTCCAGCGACATACCCGTCAATTCGGCCAGCGGATAGCCGAAGCAGCGCGCGCCGATCTGGTTGGCGTAATGCACCTTGCCTTCGACGTCGGCCACCAGCATGGCTTCGGGCGCCGCTTCCAGCATCGAGCGCATGCGCGATTGCTCATCCTGCTTGCGCTCGCTGATATCGCAGACGATGCCGCTGGCCTGCGTGGCGCCGCCGTTCGAGGCGCGCGACAGGACGGCGCCGCGCGCCAGCAGCCAGCGCCAGTGGCCGTCGCTGTGCCGCAAACGGAATTCGCAATTGAAGGTGCCGGGCGCCTGGCCATCCAGGTGCTGGCGGAAGGCAAGGCTCAGGCGGGCGCGGTCATCCCGGTGGACTTCGGCCAGCCAGTCGGCCAGCGCATGCTCGAGTTTGGCATTCTTGTCGCCCAGGACATCCTGGTACTGGGGCGCGAACTGCAGCCGGTCGGACTGGGGCCGCCAGGTCCAGCCGGCCATGGTGGCGCCGCGCAAGGCTTGCACGGCATCCTGTTCGGCCTGGGCGTGCGCCGGTTGGGGCTGGCGGTGCAACTGCTGGCGCAGGCGCCAGGCTTGCCAGCAAGCCAGTCCCGCCAGGGCGGTGGCGCTGGCAGCCGCATACGGCCACAGCAATGCCGGCGCCATGACGGCTGCCGCCGCCTGCACCGGCAGCGAAAGTGTCATGCCTGCCGCCAGCATCGTACGAGCGAGCCGGCGCAGCGCAGGGCGCCGTGGGCGTGGTGCGCCGAAACTCGTGTGGCTGCAATACGACAAATGCATCCCTTTCTGGGGCGTGATTGGACTAGGCTGGCAGTACATGAGGCGCGCTCAAATAAACGCCTGCGGCGCTTTCTGGCGGCAACTATAGCATCGAATATTTACTCGGAGTATTTAAGTTCAGAAACGGCCAAAACGGGATTTTTTTTGCCCCGAAATGGCCGTTTTTTTCGCGATTTGGTGAGAATTAGTGAGAAAGTTGGCGCGAATTCGTGCTACTGAATCGAGGCGATAGCCTCAGCTAAAGCTGCCGGCGAATTGATAGCGGTGTCCCGGATGCCACATGGTGGCGATCGAGGCGATCTTGCCGCCCGAACGCGTCTGGCGGCGCAGCACCAGGCACGGCTGTTTGGTGTCGATGGCCAGCATTTCGGCGATGTCGCGCGGCGCCGACAGCGCTTCGATGCTGTAGGTGGCGCCTTGCAGGGGCGCGGCAGCCATCAGGTATTCGTTTGGTGTGATGCTGGAAAAATCCTGCGTCATGTAGTCGGGCGCGCACTCTGGATTGACCCAGCGGTCTTCCACCTGGATCGGCACGCCATTTTCAAAATGCACGATCAGCGAATGAAACAGCGGGTGTTCCGGCGGCAGGCCGAATTGCTTGGCCAGCAAGTCGGAGGCCTTGGTGCGTTCCAGCAATTGCAAGCTGCTGCGGTGGATATGTCCGCGCGCCCGCACTTCATCGGCGATACTCTTGATTTCCAACAAGGTCGCCTGGTATTTTTGCTGTGCCACATAGGTGCCGGAACCCTGGCGCCGCGTCAGCACTTGCTCGCTGGTCAGTTCGCGCACGGCGCGGTTGACCGTCATGCGCGAAACGCCGAATTGTTTGACCAAGGCTTGCTCGGAGGGAATCACGTCGCCTTCCTTCCAGCGTCCGGCGGCGATGCCGGCCAGCAGAAAATCCTTGATGCGCTGGAAAATGGGCGTATTTTCTTGTGTATTGTGGTCGTCCAATGCGGTTTCTCCGGGGCACGGGCAGGGCGCGCCGCCGGCTGGAGGCGCGATGGCCGATTTTAGCACCGAGCACGATGCCCGCCGCCAGCCTTTTTTTTGAATTCAAAAGCAAGCGCCGGAGTGTGGCGCGCGCGGCGACTGGCTATGCTGGTGACTTACTATTGACTTGCATGGAGTTGGCCATGGAACACTCTTATTCGACCGATGATGAACGCTGGGATGCCCTGCAGCGGCGCGCGCCCGACGCCGACGGCGTCTTTTACTATTCGGTGCGCACGACGGGCGTGTATTGCCGGCCCTCCTGCGCGGCGCGCCCCGCCTTGCGCCGCAACGTGGCTTTCCACGCCAGTTGCGAGCAGGCGGAGGCGGCCGGTTTTCGTCCCTGCCTGCGCTGCAAGCCCAACCTGCCGCCGCTGGCCCAGCGCCAGGCGGCCATCGTGGCCGACATCTGCCGTTTGATCGACGCCAGCGACGAGCTGCCCGACCTGGACAGCCTGGCACAGGCCGCCGGTCTGAGCCGTTTTCACTTTCACCGCGTCTTCAAGGCGCACACGGGCATCACGCCGAAAGCGTATGCGGCGGCGCGGCGCGGCGAGCGCCTGAAGGCCGGCTTGCAGGGGGCGGGTAACGTCACCGAGACCTTGTACGCGGCCGGTTTCAATTCCAGCGGCCGCCTGTATGCCGCCACCCCGGGCTTGCTGGGCATGACGCCGGGCGCGTTTCGCGCCGGTGGCAGCGGCGCCGTGATCCGCTTTGCCATCGGCGCCTGTTCGCTGGGCGCCATCCTCGTGGCCAGCACGGACAAGGGCATTTGCGCGATTTTGATCGATGACGACCCGGAAGTGCTGCTGCGCGACTTGCAGGATCGCTTTCCGCAAGCCGAGCTGCGCGGCGCGGAAGCCGACTATGAACAGACGGTGGCGCAAGTCGTCGGCCTGGTCGAGGCGCCGGGCCTGGGCCTGGACTTGCCGCTCGACGTGCGCGGCACGGTGTTCCAGCAGCGCGTGTGGCAAGCCTTGCGCGAGATTCCTGCCGGCAGCACGGTCAGCTATGCCGAGCTGGCGCGGCGCATCGGCTCCCCGCAAGGCGCGCGCGCCGTGGCGGGCGCCTGCGCCGCCAATGCGCTGGCCGTCGCCATTCCCTGCCACCGCGTGGTGCGCAACGATGGCGCGCTGTCCGGCTACCGCTGGGGCGTGGAGCGCAAGCAGGCGCTGCTGGAACGCGAGGGCGAACGGTGAGGGTGCTGGACTGGCGCCAGATCGAGGATGATCTGAATCAATACGGCTGCGCCGTCGTGCCGGGCTTGCTGAATCCCGCGCAGTGCGCTGTGCTGGCGGCGCAGTACGACGATGCGTCGCGTTTTCGCAGCAGGGTGGTGATGCAGCGCCATGGTTTTGGGCAAGGTGAGTACCAGTATTGGGCGCATCCGCTGCCCGACGCTGTGGCGGCCTTGCGCACGGAGCTGTATCCGCCGCTGGCGGCCATCGCCAACCGCTGGCACGCCAGCATGGGCCTCGATAGCCGCTTTCCCGTGGCGCACGCCGATTTCCTCGCGCGCTGCCATGCGGCGGGGCAAACCCGGCCCACGCCCTTGCTGCTGCGCTACCGCGAAGGCGATTACAACTGCCTGCACCAGGACTTGTATGGCGAGCACGTGTTTCCGCTGCAACTGGCCGTATTGTTGTCGCGTCCGCAAGACGATTTCACGGGCGGCGAGTTCGTGCTGACGGAGCAGCGCCCGCGCATGCAGTCGCGCGCCGAAGTGGTGCCGCTGGCGCAGGGCGACGCCGTGCTCTTTCCCGTCGCGCAGCGCCCCGTGAATGGCACGCGCGGCAGTTACCGCGTGAACATGCGCCATGGCGTGTCGCGCCTGCGTTCGGGCTTGCGCCACACCCTGGGCATCATTTTCCACGATGCGAGCTGAACGGTAGCTGCGGCGCTTGAGTTTCCAGGATTACATGGCATGATGGCTGCTTCTTGTCACTCTTTCATTTCTGCCATGTCCGCGCTGCTCCGCCTGTTGTGCCTGTTGACCATTTTCCTGCTGCCCGCAGCCCATGCGGACGATGGCGTGCCCGCGCTCGTTGCGGAGGCCGCGTCCGTCGTGGCGCCGTCGCAGGCCGGGGCGGCCAGGACGGCGCCGCTGATGTTTGCCAACCGCAAGGTGTTCGTCTTCCGCGCCGCGCTGGCCGGCTATCCGCCCGATGAGCGGGCCACGGGCGCGCAGCGCCGGCTGGAAAGCGTGCTGGCCAAGAATGGCCCCTTGCAGACGAGCACGCGCATGATTCCCGAAGGCACGCAAGTGCTGCTCGACGGCGTGCAGCTGTTCGTCGTCGTGCCTGGCGACGTCAACCAGCTGGCCGGCGACACGACGGAAAGCGTGGCGAAAGCGGCCGCCATCGAGTTGAGCAAGGCCGTGCTCGATTACCGCGAACAGGGCAGCTGGCGTTACCTGGCCATCGCCGCCGCCGTGTGCGCGGCAGCCACCCTCGTGTTCTGGCTCGTGTGGATGGGGCTGACGCGTCTGTATCACTGGGCCAAGCGCCGCAGCGGCATCCTGCTGGCCTCGCGCCTGCGCGACGTGCGCCTGAAGAACGTGCGCGTGCTCGACGCCGAACATTACATCGCGTTCGCGTATCAACTGCTGAGCGCCGTGCTGTGGGGCTTGCGCCTGATGGCCACGTATCTGTGGGCCGCCTTCGTGCTGGGCCGCTTGCCCTACACGCGCTCGTGGGGCGAAAGCCTGAGCGGCTATCTGTTCGACGTGGCCGCCGACGTCTTCCACGCCATCATCGGCGCCTTGCCGGGGCTGGTGCTGGTGTGCGTGATCTTCGCCATCGCGCGCCTGATCGCCGCCACGGCCGCCTCGCTGTTCAAGCGCGTGGAAAGCGGGGAATTGCAAATCGGCTGGCTGGACAAGGACACGGCCCTGCCGACGCGCCGCATCGCCAGCGTGGTGATCTGGCTGTTCGCGCTGGCCATGGCCTACCCGTATCTGCCGGGCTCGCACACGGCCGCCTTCCAGGGCCTGTCCGTGCTGGTGGGCCTGATGGTGTCGATCGGCGCGTCGAGCATCGTGGGGCAGGGCGCCAGCGGCCTGATCCTGATGTACACGCGCGCCCTGCGCAAGGGCGAATATGTGCGCGTGGGCGACAGCGAAGGCACGGTGGTCGACGTGGGCATGTTCGAGACGCGGCTGCGCACGGGCCTGGGCGAAGAGGTCGCCTTGCCGAACGCGTGGGTGATGTCGCAAACGACAAAGAACTATTCGCGCGCCCAGCCCGGCGGCGGCTTCGTGCTCGACTCCACCGTTACCATCGGCTACGCCACGCCGTGGCGGCAAGTGCACGCCATGCTGGAACTGGCCGCGTCGCGCACGACGGAACTGTCCACCACGCCGAAACCGTACGTGATGCAACTGGCTCTGCAAGATTATTACGTGCAATACCGCCTCGTCGCCTACGCCAGCGCCGAAGTCCCCCGCCAGCGCGCCGAAGTGCTGAACCGCTTGCACCAGAACATCATCGACGTCTTCAACGAATTCGACGTGCAGATCACCTCGCCGCACTACATCGATGACCCGAAAGAGTCGCATGTGGTGCCGCCGGAGCAGTGGTTCAGGGCGCCGGCGAAGCGGGGGGAGGAAGATAAATAACGTCGAATTATGGGTGTGATAGATGGGATGGACAGATTTCAGTGCGCCACTCCTGCATGTCGCTGTCAATAGGAATGACTTTCTGAGGTCCGGCCGCCGTCGCCACTACGCAGAATTTTCCTTGGTAACCATACGTTGGATCGGACGGATCTTTGGGGCTGCCATTCAGGAATACGCTATAGAAATGCCCGGGTATCAGTTTTTCTGCGCGTATGCCCGTCGCACCGGTAGGCACGTTTCCATAGCGGATGCATGTGCTGGCACGGATGGATAAGGGCATTTCTGGCGGCAGGGAGAACCCCCATACTTCCTTTACCGGTTGCACGGACATGTCTGAAACCATGAGTGCGCCAAGAAATGGCAGGCCATTGCGTGCCTCTTCTTTTTTTGTAATGGAGAAGCAGGGCATGCCCTGCGCCGACTGGATAACTGCTTCTGCCATGCGGGAATATGCCCATGTGTCAGGGAATATCGAATATAGGTTCATGGTCAATATCGTTACCAGGCAAGTTTTTCGGGCTCTTGCGGTCGTTAAAAAAATCATTGAGTACCTTTTTAAACAGTTCTCCGGAGTTTTTATAGCGTTGCTGGCGCATGGCACGAGTGGAAGTTAAAAATCTCAGCACAAAGTAGTCCGCCAATAAATCACCTTGCGCTTCCATGTCATGGCTGGATAATTTCTGATTGGGGAGCAAGGTATATTTGTAGTCCAGCCCCAAGCGAATGGCTCCCCGCAGTTTTACTTGATATCCGAGTTGGTACTGCCAAACATGAACCATTTCGTGCATAAACCAGTGTTTCAGACTATCTTTTTCTTTGGAAAAGTCCTCCTTGTAGTCCAATACATGAAAATAAATCTCCCCATCCGGCGTCATGGCCACATCCTTCGGCTGCAAGCCAAACCATAGATACGGTTCGCCATGCACCTTGACCTTGCCGTAGTCGATCGCATCCTGGAACAGCATCCACGCCATGTCGATCTCGCCCTTGGTCAGCGGGCGAACCTTGTCCTTGACTTTGACCTGTTTCACGGACGAGCCGACATCCTTGTCGGTCGTCTTGATGCCATCGAGCTGGACGACCTTGACGGCAGGCGCAGCGTGTTTTGGCGCGGCGGCGCAGCATGGTGATTTGTCCGCGTGCGGCAGGAATTCGGCCTGGGTGATTTGTTCCTCCCGCTTGCTGGCGATACGCCCTGTGCGCCCCTTCGTATCCGTCGTCCCCGTCCACGTTTCACCGTTGCTCAAAGTGAGGCGATAGTCGGCGTGCGCCAGCGGTGCGTTGGCTTGCGAGACGAATTCCAGCTGCTCGTCATAACCGCAGCACCAGCATTCGTCGGGCTGGCCGGCCAGGCGGTGCAGTTCGCAGCCGCTTGTCGCGTTGCGCAGGGCGGCGCCCAGCACGGGCTGGCCATCGGCGCTGAAGGTGACGATCATGCCGTCGAAGCGCGCGCCCAGGCTGTTCTTCTGGTGCGCCACGAGCTTGAAGAACACGTCGCACGCGGTGGTGCTGATGACATGGTGCCTGGCCATGGGGTATTCCACCTGAAAACGTCAGCGTAGACCCGTGGCGTCTGCAAGTATTGACTGGGCGCAAAGCCTACGCGCTTGCGTTAAGATGCCGGGCGTTTCAATGAGAAGAAAGAGCCCCCATGTCCAGCCCATCCAACATCGAATCCTCCCGCACCGCCCGCAGCCTAGCCGCCGCCCTGATCGGCGATCCGTTCTACCGCACCGTCACGGTGGCGTGCGGCGACGACGAGGCGGCGCGGCTGGCCATGCTGGAAGCCTACTTCGCGCTGGCGCTGGCCGAGGGTGAGCAAGCGGGGCGCGTCGACCTGGCGGATGACGCGGGCAATGGCGCCGCCATCTGGACGACGGATACGCCGGCGGCCCTGCGCCAGGCCGCGTATGCGCAGCGCGAAGCCGCCTTGCGCGCGCTGCTGGGGGAGCGGGGCTTTGCGCATTTCACGGCCATCGTCGCGAACATGGAGCACGCGCTGGCGCCGCATGGCCTGCAAGACGCGTGGTATCTGTCGATCGCCGGCATCGCTCCCGCCGCGCAAGGGCAGGGGCTGGGCGCGTCCGTGCTGGCGCCGGGCCTGGCGGCCGTCGATGCGGCCGGCGCCGCGTGCTTCCTGGAGACCTACAACGAGCGCAGCCTGCCGTTCTATGCCCGCCTGGGCTTCGTGGCGGCGGGCCGCTACGCGGAAGCCGTCACGGGCTGCGATTACTGGCTGATGGTACGAGCGCCCCGTGCTGCCTGATTGACCATTTTGCCAATTTCTATACACTCGTCTTTTTTCTAACGACTAACAGACCTGGAGATGGAAATGCCGACCTTGCCACTGCGCCGCACCCTGCTCACGCTCGCCTGCCTGGGGACCCTCGGCCACGCGCATGCCGATACCGTCATCGACAATGCCAACGGCTACACGCTCAACGCAGCCGGCAAGGTGGTGCGTTTCACGGCGCTGGCCTTTGACGACGGGGGCAAGCTGCTCGCCGTCGGCAGTGCCGCGCAGGTGAAACGCAAGGCGGCCAAGGGCGCCATCCATGTCGACGTGCAGGGAAAAACCGTGCTGCCAGGCCTGATCGACGCGCACGGCCACGTCTTCGGCCTGGGGACGATCGCCAGCGGCGTGATGCTGTACGGTTCCGCCTCGCTGCCGGCCGCCGTGCAGGCCGTGGGCGACTTCGCCAAAGCGCATCCCGAGCGCAGCTGGGTGATCGGCAATGGCTGGAACCAGGAAATCTGGAAGCTGGGACGCTTTCCCACGGCAGCGGAACTCGATGCGGCCGAAAGTGCGCGGCCCGTGTGGCTGCGCCGCGTCGATGGCCACGCGGGCTGGGCCAACAGCCGCGCGCTGGCGCTGGCCGGCATCACGCGCACCACACAAGACCCGGCGGGCGGCAAGATCGAACGCGATGCAGATGGCAATGCCACCGGCGTGCTGGTCGACAGCGCCATGGACTTGATGGACGCCGTGCTGCCCAAGCCGGGCGACGTGGAAAACCGCGCCGCCCTCGATGGCGCGCTGGCGCAGCTGTCGCAAGTGGGTCTGACCAGCGTGCACGATGCGGGCATCGGCCAGATGCAGGACCGGCTGTTCCGCGACTATGCGGACCACGGCAAGCTGACAGTGCGCGTGTACGGCATGATTTTTGACACGACGGAAGACTTCGACGCGCTGTCGAAAAACGGCCCCTTGAATAGCTATGCGCGCGACATGTATGCTTTGCGCGCCGTCAAACTGGTGTCCGACGGCGCCCTGGGCAGCCGCGGCGCGGCCCTGCTGGCGCCGTACAGCGACGATCCGACCACACGCGGCCTGCTGTTCTACCCGGACGGCGCCATGCGCGCGAAGATGGAAAAGGCCATGCGCGCCGGCTACCAGGTGAATGTGCACGCCATCGGCGACGCGGGCAATCACCAGATCCTCGACGGCTATGCAGCCTTGATCGCGCAATACCGCGGCGCGGGCCTGCGCCACCGCATGGAACATGCGCAGGTGGTGCAATTGAGCGACATCCCCCGTTTCAAGGCCCTGGGCATCGTGCCGTCGATGCAGCCCACGCACGCCACGTCCGACCAGAACATGGCGGAGCAGCGCGTGGGCCATGAGCGCATCAAGGGCGCGTATGCGTGGCGCACCTTCCTTGCGCAAGGTTCGCGCATCGCCTGCGGTTCCGATTTTCCCATCGAGTCGCCGAACCCGTTCGAAGGCATCCACGCGGCCGTCACGCGGCAAAACAGCGAGGGCTTCCCGGCCGGCGGCTGGTATCCGCAGCAAGCCATGACGGTGACGCAGGCGCTGCGCTGCTTCACCCTCGACGCGGCTTGGGCGGCGCACCAGGAAAAGGTCATCGGCACCCTGGAAGCGGGCAAATGGGCGGACTTCATCGTCGTCGACCAGGACCTGTTCAGCGTGGAACCAAAGGCCATCGGCAAGACGCAGGTGCTGCAGACGTGGGTGGCGGGCAAGCGCGTGTTCGAGAAAAAATAAGGATTTGACGCCTGCAAAAACCTGTTGACTTGGTTGTATAGACAACCTATGCTGGGAGTACCAGAGCGGGCCAGGTATCGGGCCAGGTACGTCCGCTCGCACCCTACGAGGAGACAGCATGAACAGCACAATGGACACCGATCCACGCTTTGATGCCAGCCGTACCATCCGCGCCCCGCGCGGCACGGTCATGGCTTGCAAGAGTTGGCAGGCCGAGGCGGCCTACCGCATGTTGCAAAACAATCTGGACCCGGAAGTGGCGGAAAATCCGCAGCACCTGGTCGTCTACGGCGGCATCGGCCGCGCGGCCCGCAACTGGGCCTGTTTCGACCAGATCCTCGCCTCGCTGCGCGAACTGGAAGACGACCAGACCCTCCTGATCCAGTCCGGCAAGCCGGTGGGCGTGTTCCAGACCCACGCGGATGCGCCGCGCGTATTGATCGCCAATTCCAACCTGGTGCCGAAATGGGCCAACTGGGAACATTTCAACGAACTCGATCGCCAGGGCCTGTTCATGTACGGCCAGATGACGGCTGGCAGCTGGATTTACATCGGCACGCAGGGCATCGTGCAGGGCACGTATGAAACCTTCGCCGAAGCGGGGCGCCAGCATTTCGGCGGCGACTGGGGCGGACGCTGGATTTTGACGGCGGGCCTGGGCGGCATGGGCGGCGCGCAGCCGCTGGCCGCCACCATGGCGGGCGCCGTCTCGCTCAATATCGAATGCCAGCAAAGCAGCATCGACTTCCGCCTGCGCACGCGCTACCTGGACAAGCAGGCGGCCAGCCTGGACGAAGCCCTGGAACTGGTCAAATACCACACGGAGCGTAAGGAAGCCATTTCCATCGGCCTCCTGGGCAACGCGGCCGAAGTGCTGCCGGAGCTGGTGCGCCGCGCCAAGGCGGGCGGCCTGGTGCCGGACCTGGTGACGGACCAGACGTCCGCGCATGACCTGGTCAACGGCTATCTGCCGCGCGGCTGGAGCGTGTCGGACTGGAAGGCGGCGCAACAAGACCCGCAGCGCCATGCGCGCCTGACGGTGGCCGCCGCCGATTCCTGCGCCGCCCACGTGCAAGCCATGCTCGATTTTCACGCCATGGGCGTGCACACCGTCGATTACGGCAACAACATCCGCCAGGTGGCGTTCGACCAGGGCGTGCAAAATGCCTTCGACTTCCCCGGCTTCGTGCCCGCCTACATCCGCCCGCAGTTCTGCGAAGGCCGCGGCCCGTTCCGCTGGGTGGCCTTGTCGGGCGACCCGGAAGACATCTATAAAACGGATGCGAAGATCAAGGAGCTGTTCCCGCACCACGCGCAGGTGCACCACTGGCTGGACATGGCGCGCGAGCGCATCGCCTTCCAGGGCCTGCCGGCGCGCATCTGCTGGCTGGGACTGGGCGAGCGCCACATCGCCGGCCTGGCCTTCAACGAGATGGTGCGCACGGGCGAGCTGAAGGCGCCCATCGTCATCGGCCGCGACCACCTCGATACGGGGTCCGTCGCCAGCCCGAACCGCGAGACGGAAAGCATGAAGGACGGCACGGACGCCGTTTCCGACTGGCCGCTGCTCAACGCCATGCTCAATACGGCCGGCGGCGCCACCTGGGTCTCGCTGCACCATGGCGGCGGCGTGGGAATGGGGTATTCTCAGCATGCGGGCATGGTTATCGTGGCCGATGGCAGCGAAGCGGCGGCGAAACGCCTGGCGCGCGTGCTGGTCAACGACAGCGGTTCCGGCGTGATGCGCCATGCCGATGCCGGCTACGAAACAGCGGCCGCCTGCGCCAAGCGCAACGGCCTGATTCTTCCCATGATTCCTTGAGACCTCGATTCGAATGACTATGACACAGCATGCCAAAAGTTGGACCCTGAAACCGGGCGCGATGACCCTGGCCGACCTGCGCGCCGTCTGGGCCGCGCCGGCAAAATTGACCCTCGCCGCCGAGGCCTATCCCGTCATCGAGGCATCGGCCGCCGCGGTGCAAGCCATCGTCGCCAAGGGCGACGCGGCGTACGGCATCAACACGGGCTTCGGCCTGCTCGCCAAGACGCGCATCCCCGATGAAAAGCTGGAGCAATTGCAGCGCAACCTGATCCTGTCGCACTCCGTCGGCACGGGGGAACTGCTGTCGGACGCCGTCGTGCGCCTGATCATGCTGATGAAGATCGGCAGCCTGGCGCGCGGCTTTTCCGGCGTGCGCCCGCTGATCGTCGATACCCTGATCGCGCTGTACAACGCGGGCATCATGCCTGCCATTCCCGCCAAGGGGTCCGTCGGCGCCTCGGGCGACCTGGCGCCGCTGTCGCACATGACCCTGGCCATGCTGGGCGTGGGCGACGTGCGCGTCAACGGCGAATTGATGGCGGCCCCCGAGGCGCTGGCGCAGGCGGGCATCGCGCCCGTGGTGCTGGCGGCGAAAGAGGGCCTGGCCCTGATCAACGGCACGCAAGTGTCGAACGCGCTGGCGCTGCATGGCCTGTTCATGGCCGAGCGCCTGCTGGAAGCGGCCATGGTCACGGGCGCGCTGTCGCTCGACGCGGCCAAGGGCAGCGATTCGCCGTTCGACGCGCGCGTGCATGCCGTGCGCGGACAGCCGGGGCAGATTTTGGCCGCGCAGATGTACCGCCAGCTGGTGGCGCACAGTGCCATCCGCGCCTCGCACCTGGAAGGCGACGAGCGCGTGCAGGATCCGTACAGCCTGCGCTGCCAGCCGCAAGTCATGGGCGCCTGCCTCGATTTGATCGGCAACGTGGGCCGCACCCTACTGATCGAAGCCAATGCCGTCACGGACAACCCGCTGATCTTCCAGGATGGCCCCAACGGGCAGGCGGAAATCGTCTCGGGAGGCAATTTCCATGCGGAGCCTGTCGCCTTTGCGGCCGACACCTTGGCGCTGGCGATTTCCGAAATCGGCGCGCTGGCCGAGCGCCGCATCGCGCTGCTGATCGACGCCACCTTGTCCGGCCTGCCGCCTTTCCTCGTGCGCGACCCGGGCGTCAATTCCGGCTTCATGATCGCCCACGTGACGGCTGCCGCGCTGGCGTCGGAAAACAAGTCGCTCGCGCATCCGGCCAGCGTCGACAGCCTGCCGACGTCCGCCAACCAGGAAGACCATGTGAGCATGGCCACGTTCGCCGGGCGCCGCCTGGACGACATGGCGCACAACACGGCCGTCATCGTCGGCATCGAGCTGCTGGCCGCCGCGCAGGGCATCGATTTCCACCGTCCGCTGAAAACCTCGCCGCACCTGGAACATGTGCATCACCAGTTGCGCCAGAAAGTGCCGTTCTTCGACGCCGACCGCTTCTTCGCGCCCGACATCGAAGCGGCCAAGCAGATGGTGCTGCAGGGTGAGTTGAGCAGCACGTGCAAGAATTTGTTCGCCCCGCTGTACGCTTGAGCTGGAGCAAGGAGACAAGCATGGATTTCCGCTTTAATGAAGGCAGCATCCCGCTGCTGGTGTCGATGCCCCACGTGGGCACCGACATACCGGACGATATCGCCGCGCGCATGACGCCGCAGGCCCTGGTCAAGGCCGACACGGATTGGCATCTGCGCGAGCTGTATGGCTTTTTGCAGGAGATGGATGCGTCCGTGCTGTCGGCGCGTTGGTCGCGCTACACCATCGACTTGAACCGCCCGCAGGAAGACACGAATCTGTATCCGGGGCAGGATACGACGGGCTTGCTGCCCAACGATACTTTTCATCGCGAGCCGCTGTACCTGGCCGGTCGCGAACCGGATGCGCAGGACGTGCGGCAGCGGCTGCAGAGTTACTGGGCGCCGTATCATGCGCAGCTGCGCGCGGAACTGGACCGGCTGCTGCGCGTGCATGGCGCCGTGGTGCTGTGGGATGCTCATTCGATCGCCTCGCGCGTGCCGCGCTTCTTTGACGGCAAGCTGCCCGACCTGAACTTCGGCACGGCCGATGGCGCCAGCTGCGATGCGGGCCTGACGTCCGCCGTGGTCGATATCGCGCGCGCGCAGGATGCATTTACCGTGGCCTTGAATGCCCGCTTCAAGGGCGGCCATATCACGCGCCGCTACGGCCAGCCGGAAGGTCGCGTGCATGCGATCCAGCTGGAGATGTGCCAGTGCCTGTACATGGATGAAACGGAACCGTTTGGTTACAGGCCCGACCTGGCGGCGCAAGTGCAGCCGCTGCTGCGCCAGATGATGGAAGCGGCCGTGGCATGGGTGGCGCGTTGAGTGCGTCCCTGTTTGCGCGCCATGCGCTGCTGCCGCAAGGCTGGCGCCGCGACGTGCTGCTGGAATGGGACAAGAATGGGGATTTGACGGCGGTGGCGGAAAACGCCGCGCCGCCTGCCGGCGCCGAAGTGGCCGAATATGTCTTGCCCGGCATGGTCAACCTGCATTCGCACGCGTTTCAGCGGGCGCTGGGCGGCATGACGGAGATTGCGGGTGACGGGCCGGACAGCTTCTGGACCTGGCGCGACTTGATGTACCGCTTCGCGCGCCACATCACGCCGGAACAGATGGAAAGCATCGCCGCGCAGCTGTTTGCGGAATGCCTGCGCCATGGCTACACGGCCGTGTGCGAATTTCACTACCTGCAGCGCGATGCGGCCGGCGCGCTGTATGCGCGTCCTGCGGAAACGGCGGAACGGGTGCTGGCGGCGGCGCGCCTCAGCGGCATCGGCCTGACCATGCTGCCCGTGCTGTATAGCCATGCGGGTTTTGGCGAGCAACCCCTGAAGCCGGAGCAGGCGCGTTTTCGCACCGGTGCGGACGATGTCTTGCGCATCGTCGAGGCGCTGGCGCCGCAGCGCGGCGGGCAGGTGGAGGTGGGATTTGCGCCCCATTCGCTGCGCGCGGCCGGCGTGGCGCAGATCAAACAGGTGGCGCAGGCACTGCCCGCGGGCCGCCCCATCCACATCCACATCGCCGAACAGCAGGGCGAGGTGCGCCAGTGCCTGGACTACAGCGGCCGGCGCCCGGTGCAGTATTTGTACGAGCAGGTCGACGTCGACGCGCGCTGGTGCCTCGTGCATGCCACGCATGTGCAGCCCGACGAGGTGGCGCTGATGGCCGCCAGCGGCGCCGTGGCGGGCCTGTGCCCGACGACGGAAGCGAACCTGGGCGACGGCCTGTTCCCGCTGGCCGAATTCATCGCTGCCGGCGGGCGCTTTGGCGTCGGCAGCGACAGCCATGTATCGCAATCGCCCGTCGAGGAATTACGCTGGCTCGAATATGGCCAGCGCTTGCAGCGGCAGCAGCGCAATGTCGCCGCCACGCCGGAAGAGCGCCATGTGGGCGACTACCTGTGGCAGACGGCCCTGCAGGGCGGCGCGCAGGCGGCCGGGCGCAAGCTGGGCGCGCTGGCGCCTGGCTGCCGTGCCGACTTGCTGGTGCTCGACGAGGCGCATGTGAACCTGTGCGGCGTGGCCATCGAAAATATGCTGGGCAGCGTACTTTTCTGCGGCAATGACAACCTGGTGCGCGACGTGCTGTGCGGCGGCCAGTGGCAGGTGCGCGACGGGCGCCACGTGGCGCAGGACGCCATCGCCGCCGCCTACAAGCGCACGCTGGCGCAACTGAGGGCGCTCTGATGGCGACCTTCATCCCGCAGGAATGCCTGCGCGCCGCGCCGTGGAAAAACGGCGGCGGCAGCACGATGGAAATCGCCATTGCTCCGCCCGGCGCCAGCCTGATGGAATTCGACTGGCGTATCAGCCTGGCGACGATCACGGCCAGCGGGCCGTTTTCCAGCTTTCCCGGCGTCGACCGCAGCCTGATGCTGGTCGATGGCGACAGCGTGCAGCTGACGCTCGATGGTGCGCGCAAGGTGACCTTGAGCGCGGCGCAACCGATGCTGTGGTTTCCCGGCGAAGCGGCCGTGGAGGCGCAAGTCAGGGGAACGACGACGGATTTCAATGTGATGACGCGGCGCGACCGCTGCCGCCACCAGCTGGAAAAAATCACGGCCCCGTGCCGGCTGGTGCGGCGCAGCGCGGCGACCTTGCTGTTTGTCGCCGGCGAAGGCCACGTGCTGGCGCGCGGTGGCGAGCAGCAGTTCGCGCTGGCCCGCCATGACGCGCTGCTGCTGGACGCCGACGATGCGCAGGAATGGCGGCTCGACGCCTTGCAGCGTTCGCCCGTGCTGTGCGTCGACCTGTTTACCTAGGGAGAAAAAGCGATGCAAGACTGGGACCTGGTCATCCATAACGTCCACCTGGCCACCATGGAGCACGGTTATGGCGAGCTGCTCGATGCGGCCATCGCCGTCAAGGATGGCCGCATCGCCTGGTTCGGCGCCGGCGACGAATTGCCGGCCAGCGGCGCGGTGCTGCACGACGGCCAGGGTTGCTGGCTCACGCCCGGCCTGATCGACTGCCACACGCACATCGTCCACGCGGGCAACCGCAGCGACGAATTCGAGGCGCGCCTGAATGGCGCCAGCTATGAAGACATCAGCCGGGCCGGCGGCGGCATCATGTCCACCGTGCGCGCCACGCGTGCGGCCAGCGACGACGAATTGCTGCGGCAAAGCCTGCCCCGCGTGCTGGCGCTGCTGGCCGAGGGCGTGACCACCTTGGAGATCAAGTCCGGCTATGGCCTCGACGCGGCCAGCGAAGCGAAGATGCTGCGCGTGGCGCGCAGGATAGGGCAAACACTGCCCGTATCCGTGCGCACCACCTTCCTTGGCGCGCACGCGCTGCCGCCCGAGTATGCAGGTCAGGCCGATGCGTATATCGAGCTGCTGTGCGCGCAGATGCTGCCCCAGCTGGCCGGCGACGGCCTGGTGGACGCCGTCGACGCCTTTTGCGAGCGCATCGGCTTTACGCCGGCGCAAACGGAATTCCTGTTCGAGGCGGCGACGGCGCTGGGGCTACCTGTGAAACTCCATGCCGAGCAGCTGTCGGACCTGGGCGGCGCGGCGCTGGTGGCGCGCTATGGCGGCCTGTCGGCCGACCACCTGGAATTTTTGTCGGCAGAGGGCGTCGCCGCCATGGCGCAGCATGGCACGGTGGCCGTTCTGCTGCCGGGCGCGTATTACTTTTTGCGCGAGACGCAGCCGCCGCCCGTGGCGGCCTTGCGCGCGGCCGGCGTGCCCATGGCCGTGTCCACCGATTGCAACCCGGGCACGTCGCCCATGACGTCCCTGCTGCTGGCGATGAACATGGCCTGCACCCTGTGGCGGCTCACGCCGCAGGAAGCGCTGGCCGGCTGCACGATCCATGCGGCGCGCGCGCTGGGGCTGCAGCAGGAAACGGGCAGCCTGGCGGTAGGCAAGCGCGCCGATTTCGCCCTGTGGCGCATCGCGCGCCCGGCCGACCTGGCGTATGCGCTGGGCCTGAACCCGTGCGCGGGCGTGGTGCATGGCGGTGTCTGGCGCGCGCCGGTGGTAAGCTTGCCGGATTGATCATCCGTCCCGGAGCGCCGCGTGCGTCTTGCTTACTTGCTGTTGTTACTTGTCTTCGCCGCCGCGCCCATATCCTCCCTTGCCATGGACGGCGGCACCCTGAAGGTGGGTTCGAAGCGCTTTACGGAATCGTATATTCTCGGCGAAATCGTCAAACAGAGCGCTGCGCCGCACGTCAGGGCGGAACACCGCCAGGGCCTGGGCAACACGGCCATCGTGCTGGCCGCGCTGCAGGCGGGCAGCATCGACGTGTATGCCGAATACATGGGCACCATCGCCAGCGAAATCCTCAAGCACGACAAGGCCATTGATCTGGCGCAGATGCGGCGCGAGCTGGCCACGCTGGGCCTGGGCGTGGCCGTGCCGCTGGGCTTTAACAATACGTATGCGCTGGCCATGCGCGGCGATGAAACGGGCATCGCCAGCCTGGCGCAGCTGGCACAGCATCCCGCCCTGAAATTCGGTCTGTCGCATGAATTCATCGGCCGGGTCGATGGCTGGCCGGGCCTGGCCGCGCGCTATGGCTTGCCGCAGCGCCCGCGCGGGCTCGATCACGGCATCGCTTACGAGGCGCTGGCGCAGCGCCAGGTGGATGTGATCGACATTTATTCGACGGACGCGAAGATACGCCAGTACGGCTTGCGCGTGCTGTCCGACACGCAGCAGTATTTTCCCCGCTACGACGCCATGCTCTTGTACCGGCTCGACGTGCCGCAGCGTTTTCCCGCCGCCTGGCTCGCGCTGCAAGGCTTGCAGGGGCGCATCAGCGAGAGCGACATGATCGCCATGAATGCGGCCGTGGAAATCGATGGCAAGACTTTTTCCGGCGTGGCGCTCCAGTGGCTGGCCTCAGGCGCGCAGGCGAAAAAACCGGCCGCCGCGCGCAGCAAGCTGCTCGATAAAATCATCGGCGACGATCTGTGGACCCTGACGCGCCAGCACCTGACCCTGGTGCTGCTGTCGGTGGCGCTGGCGTGCCTGATCGGCATTCCGCTGGGCGTGCTGGCGGCGTTGTCGGCGCCGCTGCGGCAAACGGTGCTGGCCTTCGTCGGCGTGCTGCAGACGGTGCCGTCGCTGGCCTTGCTGGCGATATTGATCCCGCTGCTGGGCATGATCGGCACCGTGCCGGCGCTGGTCGCGCTATTCGTGTACGCCTTGCTGCCCATCGTGCGCAACACGTGCACGGGCATCTTGCAGGTGCCGCAAGGTTTGCGCATGGCGGCGCTGGCGCTGGGCTTGAGCAAGCGCGACCGCTTGCTGCACGTGGACTTGCCGCTGGCCTTGCCGGTGATGCTGGCGGGCATCAAAACGGCGGCCGTGATGAGCGTGGGCACGGCCACCATCGCCGCCTTCATCGGCGCGGGCGGTTACGGCGAACGCATCACCATCGGCCTGGCACTGAATGACAACGACATGCTGCTGGCCGGCGCGATCCCCGCAGCCGTGCTGGCCCTGCTGACGCAAGGCTTGTTCGAACTGGTGGAGCGCTGGGCCGTTGCCGGCCGGCAGCACTGACGGCATCACGGTTACAGCGAGTGCAGTTTGGAGCGCACCGAGACGACGGCCTGGTGCAGGATGCGTTCAGCCTGGAAGTCGTTCTCGCGCTGTTCGGCGATGGCTTGCAAGTCGCGCGTGTAGCGCTCCAGGCGGGAGCGCAGGTAGGCGCGGTAGATTTTCATGACGAGCGGTTTGGCAGAGACATTCATGATGTGGCTCCCAGGTGCGTAACGATGCGTTCATTTTGTGTGAGCGGAATGCCGCCACTTTGCGCCATATCAAATGCCATGACCCCGTCAAATTGGCGCGTTTGAGATTGCGCAATGCCCCCCAGACCGAAGATGCCACACTGAATCTTCCCTGCTCGCCCGGTCATCATCAGGCGCCGCGGGCTCTGATTCCCTCAAGCATACTCAAGGAGCGTCGCATGGTCATTTTTGCCGTGGTTGCTGGCTGCATCGCCTGTTTCACAGTGTACCAAATCTATAAGAATGCGCAGGGTGGCAGTGGGCTTACACAACAACATATCGGTTTGCACGGCACATTGATTGAACCACGGAAATAAACAGTGTCATCCGAGCGACACTCGGTGACACTTGGTTAGCGGATTTAAGTCAAATGTAAGGCCCGGTAAGCAAATGTAAAGGTCTGCGCGGCGGCAAGCGGCAGCGTTTATATTGATAACCGTTGATTGCATTCTCCCCCTCCCACTTGACAATGGGTTCACCCCGCGGTGCCGCTAGCCCGCGGGGATTTTTTTTGGAGTTTGCGTTTGCAGTTCCCGCGATGCAGTGCCAATCACAGTGGTTGCGGCGTACCGGCCGACAATTGCGTCAAGGCATCCCCAGCGACCCGGCAGATGCGCCAGTCCGGCATCACGTCCGCGCCCATGCCCTTGTAGAAATTGATCGCGTTTTCATTCCAGTCCAGCACCGACCATTCGAAGCGGCCGCAATCGCGTGCGACGGCCAGTTGCGCCAGCGCCACGAGCATCTGCTTGCCATAACCCTTGCCGCGCACCGATTGCTTCACATACAGGTCTTCCAGGTACAAGCCCTTGCGGCACAGAAAGGTGGAAAAATTATGGAAGAACAGGGCGAACGTCACCACCTCGCCATCTTCCTCGCCCACCAGCGCTTCGCACGCGGGATGGGCGCCGAACAGGCTGTCGTGCAGCATGGATTCCCTGGCGATCATCATGTGTTCGAGTTTTTCAAACACGGCCAGTTCATGGATCATGCCAAAGATGGCGGCCACGTCGGATGCGGTCGCGGGACGGATGGCGAGGGAGGAGGAGGTGCTCATGTTGCCTTTGCGGATGGAGTGGTGGAAATAGAGGAAACAGCAGCCGTCTTGCGCGCGCCCGACGTCAGGGCCCAGGCCACGCTGGACAGGCACAGCACCATGCCCACCCATTCGATGGCGGCGGGCCGGTAGTGTTCGAACTGCACCGACAGCAGCACGGAAATGACGGGGGTGACGACGCCGATATACACGGTCTTTTGCGTGCCGATGCGGGCGATTAAGGTGAAATACGCGCTGAAGGCGATGACCGAGCCGAAGATGGCCAGGTACAGCAATCCCATCCAGTAACTGGGGCGCGCGGGCAATTGCCAGGACTGGCCCGTGGCGACGGCCCAGGCGGCCACCATCAAGGTGCCCCACAGCATGGTCCAGGCCATGGTCAGCATCACGTTGCCGGAATGCTCGCGCACTTTCATGACGAGGGCGTTGCCCACCGTGCTGGACATGGTGGCCACCAGGGCCAGCATGAAGCCGAGCAGGAAATGACCATTGCCGCCGCCCAGGATATCTTGCAGTGCCGCACCGATGGATTGGTAAAACAGCAGCACGATGCCGCAGATGGCGACGAAGGCCGCGCAGCAGGTGCTCCAGGTGATGGGCGTGCCGAAGGCGATGCGGTTGAGCAATGGCGTCCAGAACACCATCAGCGCAAACAGCACGCTGACGAGGGCCGAGACGAGATATTGCTCGGAACTATACGTGCACACATAGCTGAGGGCGAACGAGGCCAGGCCCTGCAGCAGCATCCATTTCTGCGCGCGCCAGGGCAGGCGCAAGCGGTCGCCGCGCAAGGCGCACCAGGCAAACAGGGTGGCGGACGCGAGGCCGAAGCGGTAGACCACGGAAACGGCGGGGGCGACATCGCCTAACTGCAAGGTGATGGCCCAGAAGGTGGAGCCCCAGATCAGGCAGGCAATGATGAACAGGAGAGGAGAGGACATCGCGCAAGTATACGGGCATCGCGCGGGGATGGCGAGTCTTGGCCGGGCTTGCTCAAAGAGTGGTCAGGAGACAACGAGGCATTGAGCCAGCGCAGTGCTTCTGGAAAATGTTGAAT
Organism: Janthinobacterium sp. SUN100; assembly: GCF_030397705.1. Classification (NCBI taxonomy): domain Bacteria; kingdom Pseudomonadati; phylum Pseudomonadota; class Betaproteobacteria; order Burkholderiales; family Oxalobacteraceae; genus Janthinobacterium; species Janthinobacterium sp. SUN100. Next base: position 410,296 of record NZ_JAPUBU010000004.1, read on the forward strand.
TTATGAAAATATTTACTTTATTATCAAGTAAACATTTTCTGAATTGCATCTTTGAAGGGGACCGCCATGCCAGCCTCACTGCAGATCAAAGTATGGAGCGTGCTTGTATATGTCGTGGTGGCAACCTTGGTTGCCATCTGGCTGCATGAGGGCATGTCGCCCTCGGCCTTGCTGATGGCAGCCGGCGCATTCGGCTAAAGCGCATGCGCCGGCAAGCAGATCAGTGGGTGACGCGGGTCTTGCGGCCATCGGACAGCAGGCGCACGCGTTCGCCCGGACGGAACAGTTCGTCCGCGTCTTGCACGATGGCGCGCATGTCGCCATTGTCCAGGCGTACGGTGATTTCCAGGCCGGGTTTGTTGGAAGCGTTCGCTTCGATGCTTTTGCCCGCCATGCCGCCGGCGACGGCGCCCAGGATGCTGGCCGCGATGGCGCCCTTGCCGCCACCGACTGTCGAGCCGGCCACGCCGCCCAGCGCCGCGCCAGCCAGCACGCCCGTGCCCGTTTCACCCTTGTCGATGGTGACCTGGCGCACGGATTCAACCGTGCCCATGCGAACCGATTGTTCATTCTGCGCCTGGCGCGCGTTGTACACATTCGCCGAGTTCGGTTGTACGGCGCAGCCGGCCAGGGTGGCCAGCAATGCCACTGCAATAATTGGTGCTTTCATGTGGGACTCCCTTGGACAAAAGTTAGTTGCCGATTACATTGACCGACAGATGATGACTTATCATAAGGACACTTGCCTCATATAACTAGTTGCGAATAGTAAAAATCTGTTACGGCCCCGCGTGACCGCTTGCTGCTCAATACGCCAGCCGCAGACGCCGGTACAAAAATCCCAGCACGAACAGCGGTCCCACCAGCAAGAAGCGCAAGTCGTCCAGGAACGACGGTTTCTTGCCTTCGATCTGGTGGCCGATGAACTGGCCTATCCAGGCCAGCACGAACAGCGCCAGCGACACGGGCAGGACGGTCAGCGCCGGCATCAGCAGCAGCAGGCCCAGCATGGCGGACAGCATGGCCAGCATGCCTGCCGCAAACGGACGCGACAGCTTGTAGTAATAGTATAAAGCGAGAATACTGCCGAGCAGCGCCACGCTGGGATGCACGCTCCACAGCAGCCCCAGCAGGCTGAAGACGATCAGCGGCACGCACACGATGTGCACCCATTCATTGACGTGGTTGCGGTGGCTTTCGCCATACTGGGCCAGCAGGGTGTCGATGGTGCGCATGGGCGGTCTCTTGTGTCGGGATGGTTGTCCGGGAATTCTACACCGTCGCGTGGCCGGGTAAAATGGCCCTTCATTTCCCCTTCCGGACCGCTCATTTGAATAGCCCAGCCTTCTTGCCAGACCCTGCCGCCGACCCGCGCAAGCGCTGTTTCGATCCCGTCGTCGACGCCGATACACGCTTGCTGATACTGGGCAGCTTGCCCGGCGAAAAATCGCTGGCGCACAGCCAGTATTATGCGCATCCGCAAAACAAGTTCTGGCGGCTGCTGGGAGAGGTGCTGGGCGTGGACTTGACGAGCCAGCCCTATGACGCGCGCTTGAGCACCTTGCTGGCGCACGGCGTTGGCCTGTGGGATGTGGTGGCGCAGGCGCAGCGCACGGGCAGCCTGGACAGCAATATCCGCGCCCGCGACGATAACGACCTGGTGGCCCTGGCCGCCAGCCTGCCGCAATTGCACACGATCGCCTTCAACGGCGGCACGGCCGCCAAGCTGGGCATCAAGGTGCTGGGCGAGCACGCGCAGCGCTACCGCATTGTCAGCTTGCCGTCGAGCAGCCCCGCTTACACGCTCGCGTATGGCGCCAAGTTGCTGCAATGGAAAACATTGCAGCCGTTGTAATGCGGGGAGTCAGTTGATCAGGTTGCCGGCTTTAGGCCGGCGCGTACGGCTGCGCTTCCAGCGGCTGTCCCTTGGCGTCGAATTTCAGCGCCACTGACAAGCGGGTGACGCCGATGGTGGCCAGCGCGTCGCAGATGTCGTCGACTTCGTCCTGCAGGTCGGCGGCCAGGTCCAGCGGCTTGTCGGCGCTGTGCAGCAGTTGGCCGTCTGCCGTGCTGACGTTGACGCGCAGCAGCATTTCGCCGTGTTCATCGGCCGGGCCGACGACCACCGAGACGTCGCCCGCATCCACGTTGTTTTCCGCCAACGCATGGTTGATGCCAGACATCATCTGCAGCATCGCATACTCGCTCATGCCTTGTTCCTTGCCACCGTGGAACAGATCCTGGTAGAGGAAGCTTACTTCCAGGGTGTTGCCGGCCGGCGCCAGGCAGCGTTTCACCAGATCGCCCACTTCCGTCGTCCACTGCTGGTAGCGGGCCATGCGCGCGTCGAACCAGGCGTCGAGCGCCGCTTCATCCTTCGGTTCCGCATAGAACGGGTCGTCCACGCGCTTGAGGGCAAAGCCCAGCAGGAAGCGCAGTTCGACGGCCGTGTCCTGCGGACCGAAGGCCGTCTCGCTCCAGCCGACGATGCTGCTTTCCAGGCCCGGCGTGGCGACGATTTTCTTGTCCGTCATCGACGAGTACGCATCGCGCACCATTTCGTGCAGGTGGCTGTAGGTGATGCGGTCGATTTCATCGAGGTCGTAGGCGTGGCTCATCAGGACTACCTTGGCCTTGGCGCTTTCCAGCTCTGCCTGTTGGAAACTTTTCACCAGCGCTTCGAACGCGTCCTGGTCCTGGAAGCTGTCCGCTTCTTTCAGGCCGCCCGTGCTTTGCACCAGCAGGGGCACGACGAAGGCGTTGATTTCCATCGCCGGCGCGTTTTCGCGGCGGATCACGGAAATGGAGGCCGCTTCCTCGATATGGCTGCGCAGGTACTGGTAGGCGCCCACGTCCTCGTATTTCGCCCGCTCGATGGCGTCGTACAGGATTTCATCCTTCTTTTGATTCAAGGCCTTGCGGATCAGGCGGCCGAACTCGACGGCTTGCTCGGCCAGCACCGTGCCCTGCGATTCGCTGTCTTCCTGCTCCGCCAGGTTGAGGGCCATCGTGCACAGCATGCGCGTGACGGATTCATCCTTGTCTTCAGGCGTGTTGGCGGATTTACGGGGGACAGGGCGCTTATTTTTGGGCATGGCGATCAACAGGTTAAGAAAGACGGGTCAGGCAAACGGAAACAGGCGCCAGGGCTTGTGCCAGGCGCCGGGACGGATCATACAGGCGGACGCGGCCGCCTGATACCTCAATGGTCGGTATCGAACATCTCGTGCAATTCATCGAGCAGGTCGGCGGCTTCTTCCTGCGACAGGCCAAGATGCTGGCAAGCAAGTTCGCCGCCCTTGTCCCACTCCAGCGAGGTACTGTTGCCATGGTAGCGCTGAATGCCCTTTTCGGCCAGCAGCGACAGGGCGACGAGCGAGCGGATGGCGTCGTCCGTGGACGGGTCGGCCAGCACCGTGTAGTCGTGGTGGTGCAAAATCGCCCACGAGACATCGGAAGACAGGCCCCAGTTGCGCGCCAGCAAGCAGCCGATGGCCGCGTGGTTGGTCTGGTGGCGCGCGTCTTCCAGTGCTGTAAAACAATTGTGCGCATCGTTGGCGGCCGCCGCGTACGTGTTGACGTAGTCGGGAAAGCGGTTCATCAGCAGGGGCACGCCGATATCGCAGAACAGGCCGAAGGTGTGGGCGATGTCGGGCGGGGCGATGCGCAACTTGCGTGAAGTAAATACCAGGGCGCGCGCGCGCTTGGCCGATACATCCCAGAAATTGGTCAGTTCCACGCCTTCCGCTTCCAGCGCCTGGCGTGCCAGCAAGCCCGTCATCATGGCGCTGCACTGGTTGATGCCGAGGAAATTGATGCCTTGCTCGACGGACTTGGCCTTGCGCGCGGCGCCATAGAATGGCGAATTGGCCAATTTCAGCAGGGCGCCCGACATGCCGACGTCGTCGGCGATGATGCGCGCGATGCGGCGCGGCGACGGGTCCTGTTCCGCCAGTTCGCGCTGCAAGTCGACCAGCAGGCTGGGACGCGGCGGGATACGGATGGAACGCATCAAGGCGTCAACCGGATCTTCCTGCTCTATCTGCTTTTGCGCTGCCGCTCTCATTATCACGCTTTCATCATCATTTTTGTGCCCGGTGCTTATTCTGTCGCGCGCTGCCGCTGCCCGCTTCATGAGCGTCTGGCGCAGTGCCCGACGATTATCGCTGTTTATGCATAGCAATAGTTCATATCTGCAATATATTCTGGAAAAAATCCCCATTTTGGCCCGGTCCAGCCGTGATTTTCATCATTTTACGACCTTGCCCAGCCTGGTATCCATGATGAAAAAACCAAGTTTTATTTGTTTTCAAGGCGGGGCAAAGCGTGCGGCCGGATGCGCGGCAGTACAATTGCCTGATGAAAAAAATCCTTGCGGGTATCGATTTCGCGGACGATTCCAGCAGCGTGGCGCGCCAGCTGATCGGCGTGACCGTGCTGGTCGACGGCGTGGGCGGGCGCATCGTGGAAACGGAAGCGTATGACCGGCTGGACCCTGCCTCGCACACGTATGGGGGCATGACGCCGCGCAATGCGGCCATGTTCGGTCCGCCCGGGCACGCCTATGTCTACCGCTCGTACGGCATCCACTGGTGCCTGAACTTTGTGTGCCGCGAAGCGGGGCATGGCGCGGGCGTGCTGATCCGCGCGATCGAACCTGTGGAGGGACTCGATGCGATGCGCGAACGGCGCGGCGTCGAGGGGGAGCGGCTGCTGTGCTCGGGACCGGGCAAGGTGTGCCAGGCGCTGGGCGTGAGCCATCTGCACAACCGGCTGGCACTGGACGCGCCGCCGTTCCTGTTGCTGGCCCGCGAGAGTGATGTCACGGTGCAAACGGGGCCGCGCATCGGCATTTCCAAAGCGATGGACACGCCGTGGCGCTTCGTGCTGGCCGGCTCGCCCTATCTGAGTAAACCGCTGCGCGCGCCCGCCGTCTAGCTGCGCCGGCGCCGCGATGCATCGTTGGCGCCATGCCGGCCGGGCATGCCGCGCAGCGGGCTGTGCAATGCGCGCCGGTCCTTGCCTTCTCCGTTGGCGGGGCTGGCCGGATGCTGGAATGCTTCGTCTTCGGTGTGGCCAGCCGGTGAGGCGGGGCGCTCATCCAGGGTGAACACGGCCACGGCCGCCGACAATTTGACGGCCTGGTCCTGCAAACTGGCCGCCGCCGCTGCCGCCTGTTCCACCAGGGCTGCATTTTGCTGGGTGACGTCATCCATTTGCGTGACGGCCTGGTTCACTTCCGTGATGCCCGACGCCTGTTCCGCGCTGGCCTGTTTCACGCGCTGGATGATCTCATTGACTTGCTGCACCGAGGCCACGATGGCGCCCATGCTGTCGCCCGCTTGCTGCACGGCCACGCTGCCGCCATCGATGGTGGTGACGGACGTGGCGATCAGGGTCTTGATTTCCTTGGCGGCCTGCGCCGAGCGCTGCGCCAGGGTGCGCACTTCCGACGCCACCACGGCAAAGCCGCGGCCCTGTTCTCCCGCGCGCGCCGCTTCCACCGCCGCATTCAGCGCGAGGATATTGGTCTGGAAGGAAATGCCGTCGATCACGCCGATAATATCCACGATCTGGCGCGAATTGGCGCGTATCGTCGCCATCGTCGTCACGGCTTGCTGCATCGACACGCCCCCTTGCACGGCCAGGGTGGATGCTTGCCCCGCCAGCTCGCAGGCCAGCTGGGCGTTGTCGGCGTTGTCATTGACGGCTTGCGTCAGCGCTTCCATGGCGCTCGACGTTTCTTCCAGCGAACTGGCTTGCATTTCCGTGCGCGCCGACAGATCCAGGTTGCCGGTGGCAATTTCATGCGAGGCCGTGTCGATCGATTGCACGGCGCCCATGATGGTGCGCAAGGTCTGGTTCAGGTGGGCGATGGTCTGGTCCAGCACGCGCGAGGTGGCGGCGATTTCGTCATTGCCCTGCTTGGGCGCGCCGGCCATCAGCTTGCCCGCCGCCAAGTCTTGCACGGCGTCGGCAATCCCGCGGATTTCCACCAGCATGGCGCGCCGCACCAGCATGGTCACCACGATGGAGACGAGGATGGAGAGCAGGACGGTCAGCAGCAAGCTCCAGCACAGGGCGCGAAACTCGGCGCTGGCCGTCGCATGGGCCTGGCTGCTGAGTGTCGTTTCCAGCGCGGACAGTTGCGCCAGCTGCGTATTGAACTGGCCGAACTGCGTTTCCGCCTTGAGCATGGAATTGGTGGCGATCGACTGGTCCATCTGCGCCATTTCCATGGTTTCCAGCACGGCCTTGCGATAGCCGGCCAGTGCCGTGATGGCCGCATCGACCAGGGTGAGTTCGGCGCCCGTGGCCGTGGCGCGCAGCGAGGCCAGCTGGGTGCCGATGGCCGCGTGGCGCGCCTTGATCTGTTGCTCCAGTGTATCGAGACGGGCCTTGGCGAAGCTGCCATTCGTCCACGACAGCAACTGGTACATATTGCCGTGCACATGCTTGGCCTCCCCTAGTACGTCGGCGGCTGCTTTCAGGTGCGTGATGCGCACCCGCACCATGTTTTCCAGCGAGGCATTTTGCCGCACCATGCCATACCAGGCGCCGGTCGAGCTGAGTATCAGCAACAGCAAGACCAGGGTGGGTGCCAGCAATAATTTTGGCCCTATGCGTAATTGATTGAGCATGCTCGACTCCTGGCGATGGCCGTTCAAACCGCAGGCGGCGCGCGGTGTGCATGCGCGCCGCCCTTGCCCTATTTTTTGTAGATCCCCGCTTCCAGCACCACATCGTTGACGCGCAGGATGTAGGTGGTCTTCGGTTCGATCTTGCCGGTGGTGGGATTCTTGTATTGGTAATCGACCCAGCCCTTGCCCTGTTTTTGCGCCAGCTCAATGATTTCACGGCGATATTTCTTGCCATTCGCATCGGGCACATCCGTCAAATCCTTGCCCACGATGGAAGGATTGATGGGGTGGGCCAGCACGATGCCCGTCTTGATGTCGCGCATGTCCACATACAGCGAGCCCTGCACGAAGTCCGGGTCTTTCGCCGTGATTTTCTTCATCATTTCTTCCTTGCCATGCGCCTTCATGAAGGCGGCGCCCCGTTCGGCCATGGCGATGGCGTCTTTTTCCGTTGGTTCGACCGCGGCGCTGACGTTGCCACCGGCAAATGCCAGGCACAGCAGGCTACCCGTGAATAAGCGTTTCATGAAAGCTCCTTGTGATATCGAGGGATATGTTGCCAAGTCGTAATTTACGTCGCCGGCGCTTCCCGCAAATTGCGATGGCACAAACTAAGGTGTTGCTTGTCGGTAGCTTGCAACGTATCGACGGCTTGTTGATATGTAACAATTTGGTTCCGAGCGGCAAGAACTATGATGACTTTCACAGCATGCCAAGCTGGCAAGGCATGGCAGAGGAAGAGGCTGGAATTGGCCGGGATAGGGCTGGTTTCAAGGAAGTTATCGCTGTTTACTGGCAAGGAGCCGATCGTGTCCGCACCCATTACCGAGCCGTTTTCACCCAAGTTCAAGCCGTATACGCGGCACACCATACAACAGGCGCGGCAGTGGGAATGGCTGCCGGAAGAGCAGCGTGAAGCCGTGCAAGTGGTGTCGCACGTCTTGCCGTTTCGCACCAATGCCTATGTGCTCGATCAATTGATCGACTGGAACAACATCCCTGACGACCCCATCTATCGCCTCGTCTTTCCCCACCGCGACATGCTGCCGTCCGAGCAGTACGCGCACCTGCGCGAGCTGGTGCTGGTGCAACGGGACAAGGCCGCTATCGATGCCTATGTGCATGGCTTGCGCCTGGGCATGAATCCCCATCCGGCCGGGCAGATGACGCACAACGTGCCCCGGGTCAACGATGCGCCCGTGCGCGGCTTGCAGCATAAATATGCGCAAACGGTGCTGTTTTTCCCCAGTGCAGGACAGACGTGCCACGCGTATTGCACCTTCTGTTTCCGCTGGCCCCAGTTCGTCGGCATGGACGACATGAAGTTCGATGCGCACGAGTCGCATGAGCTGGTCGCCTACCTGAAACTGCATCCGGAAGTGACGGACGTGCTGATCACGGGCGGCGACCCGATGATCATGAATACGCGGCAACTGGCTGCCTACCTGGAGCCGCTGCTGGCGCCGGGCCTGGAACATATCCAGAACATCCGCATCGGCACCAAGGCGGTGGCGTATTGGCCGCAGCGCTTCGTCTCGGACCGCGATGCGGACGACTTGATGCGCCTGTTCGAGCGTATCGTCAAGGCGGGCAAGAACCTGGCCGTGATGGGCCATTACAGCCATGCCGTCGAGTTGCGCCAGGATATCGCCCAGCAAGCGGTGAAGCGCATCATTTCCACGGGCGCTACCTTGCGCATGCAGGGGCCGCTGATCCGCCACATCAACGAAGACCCCGCTAGCTGGGCCGAGCTGTGGCAGACGGGTACGCGCCTGGGGGCGATTCCGTATTACATGTTTGTCGAACGGGACACGGGCCCGCGCAGCTATTTCGAGTTGCCCCTGGCAAAGGCGCACGAGATTTTCCAGGCCGCCTACCAGATGGTGTCCGGCTTGTCGCGCACGGTGCGCGGGCCTTCCATGAGCGCGTTTCCCGGCAAGATCGTCATCGATGGCATCGTCACCATCCATGGCGAAAAACTATTTGCCCTGCAATTTTTACAGGCGCGCAACCCGGACTGGGTGCGCCGGCCGTTTTATGCCAAGTTCGATGCGGAAGCGACGTGGTTGGACGATTTGAAGCCGGCCTTTGGCCAGGACAAGTTTTTCTTTGAAACGGATGACCCGGTGCCGCAGGTGCCGCATAAAATCATCCGCCTGGCACAGGCCGCCTGAGCATGCACGGCCACGGCGCGCCTGCCCGTTCCGGCACGGCCGTGTTTTGCCTGGTGTTCCTGCCGTTCGCACTCGGGCACTACTTGTCGTGCCTGTTGCGCGGCGTGAATGCCGTGCTGACGGCCGAATTGCTGGGCGCCATCGCCCTGACGCCGACCCAGCTGGGCTTGCTGACCAGCGCCTTTTTTCTCGCCTTTGCGCTGGTGCAATTGCCGGTCGGCATGGCGCTCGACCGCTACGGCCCCCGCACGGTGCAACTGTGGCTGCTGGCGCTGGCGTCCCTGGGCGTGTGGCTGTTCAGCCGGGGCCACAGCTTTGCCGAACTGATGTGGGCGCGCGCCTTGATGGGGGCGGGCCTGGGCGGCTGTTTCATGGCCGCCGTGAAAGCGGTCTCGTGCGCCATCGCACCGGCTCGCCTGCCTTCCGTGCATGGCTACCTGATCGCTGTGGGCGGCCTGGGGGCGGCCACGGCCACCATGCCCGTCAAGCTGGCCCTGCACTACACGGATTGGCGCGGCGTGTTCCTGGGCCTGGCGCTGGCGGCGCTGGCCATCGGCTTGCTGATCCGCCTGCTGTCGCCGGCCCTGCCTGCGCCCGCCGCTGCGACGAACAAGGTCAGCGTCTGGAGCGTGTATCGCGACAGGGCCTTTCGCCGCACCATCGCGCTGATCCTGCTGCCGCACACGGTGTTCTTTGGCGTGCAGGGCTTGTGGGTGGGGCGCTGGCTGGCCGACGTGGGCGGCTTGTCCGACGACAATGTCGCGTATTTGTTGTACCTGGGCATGGCGGCCGTCATCTTCGGCGCCATCGGCATGGGCATGCTGACGGAGTGGGCGGTGCGGTGCGGTATTGCACCCATGCAAGTGGCGGGCGTGGGCATCGTCCTGTTTGTCGCCGTGCAAGTGGCGATGGCGTGCAATGTGGTGCCCAGCCTGCCTTTGCTGTCCGTGCTGTTTACCCTGCTGGGCACGGTGACGGGCCTCGAGTATGCGATCGTTGCGCAAAGCATGCCGGCCAGCTTGACGGGCAGGGCGGCCACCTGTTTGAACTTGCTCATTTTCACGGGTGCCTTCCTGGTGCAGGCGGGCTTTGGCTTGATCCTCGGCTGCTGGCCCCTGAACAGCCAGCAGCAGTATCCGCCGCAGGCGTACCAGGCGGCGTTTGGCGTGCTGGCGGCCTTGCAATTGCCGGGACTTGCGATGTTTTTCATTCACCGCTGCAGGCGTGCCGGGCCATCCGGTAAAATGGCAGCCTGCACAGCGGCAATGATCAACTCCAAGGAAGACTATGAAACTCGTTCGTTATGGACGTCCAGGCAAGGAAAAACCGGGCCTGATCGATGAAGAAGGCAAACTGCGCGACCTGTCCGGCGTGATTGCCGATATTGATGGCGCACAACTGTCCGACAAGGCCCTGCGCAAGCTGGCCAAGCTCGACGAAAAGACCTTGCCTTTGGTGCGCGGCAATCCACGCTTCGGCGTGCCGCTGGCGAAAGTCGGCAAGTTCATCGGCATCGGCCTGAATTACGCGGATCACGCGGCCGAATCCGGCATGCCGATTCCGGCCGAACCCATCGTCTTTATGAAGGCCATCACTTGCCTGAATGGCCCGGACGACAATGTCGTGCTGCCAAAAGGCTCGAAAAAGACGGATTGGGAAGTGGAGCTGGGCGTGATCATCGGCACGCGCGCGCAATACGTGAGCGAAGAGGACGCCCTGAAATACGTGGCCGGCTATTGCGTCGTCAACGACATTTCCGAGCGCTCGTTCCAGCTGGAACGGGGCGGCCAGTGGGACAAGGGCAAGGGTTGCGACACCTTCGGCCCCGTCGGCCCATGGCTGGTGACGCGCGATGAAGTCATCGACGAGCAGGATCTGGACCTGTACCTGGAAGTCAACGGCAAGCGCATGCAGACCGGCAATACGCAAACCATGATTTTTACTGTCGCGCAGATCGTCAGCTACCTGTCGCAATTCATGACCCTGGAACCGGGCGACGTCATCGCCACGGGCACGCCGCCGGGCGTGGGCCAGGGCCGCAAGCCGCAGCGTTTCCTCAAAAAAGGCGACAGCATGCGCCTGGGTATCGCCGGCCTCGGTGAACAGCAGCAGGACGTGGTTGCCTGGACTGCCTGATGGCCGGTAGCGATATCGACCGTTTGCCGCCGTTGCCGCTGGACCAGCTCGATGTCCAGCAGCGCGCGGCCGCGCAAGCCATCATCGACGGTCCGCGCGGGGCGCTGTACGGCCCCTTCGTGCCGCTGATCCGCAGCCCCGAGCTGATGGAAACGGCGCAGCGCATGGGCGAATACTTGCGCTACCGCAGCGCCATCGGCACGCGGCTGTCGGAACTGGCGATCCTGGTGACGGCGCGCCAGTGGGACCAGCAAGTCGAGTGGGCCATCCACGCGCCGCTGGCCGTGCAGAACGGCATTGCGCAAGCGGCCGTGGACGCCATTGCGGCGCGGCGCGCACCGCTGGCCCTGAAAGAAGACGAGCAAGCCGTGCACGACTTTTGCATCGAGTTGCAGCAGAACAAGCGCGTCAGCGATGCCACGTATGCGCGGGCGCTGGCGCTGTTCGGCGAGCACGGCGTGGTCGACTTGATGGGTATCAATGGCTACTACACCTTCCTGGCCATGGTGATGAATGGCGCGCAGACGGCGGTGCCGGCCTTGGGCGTGCCGCCCATGCCCGCCTGACGACAGGTGTTTTTTGGGCAAAGATGGACAAAGTGTAATGAAGTTGAAATTATTCAATATATAATTTTACTTCCCTGCCATTGCCAACAAGCTCAATGAAAACTCGTCCGTGCTTCACCCTGATGGGCCGCGCCTTCCTGGCGCTGGCCCTTTCTTTTTGCCCCTTGATGACGGTGCGCGCGCTTGCCGCCGAGACCGCTGCCACCGCCAGCCCCGGCGCTTCCGCCCTGGAAAATTCCGTCGTCAAGGTGTTTTCCACCCTGCGCGGGCCGGATCCCTATAAACCGTGGAGCAAGGCTGCGCCGCAAGAGGTGACGGGTTCCGGCGTCGTCATCGAAGGCCGCCGCATCCTCACCAATGCGCACGTAGTCGGCTATGCCAGCCAGGTGCAGATCCAGGCGAATGGCGCCGGCGACAAGATACCGGCGACCGTGCTGGCCATCTCGCGCGGCATGGACCTGGCCTTGCTGAAAATCGACGACGACAGTTTTTTTGCCAGCCATAAAGCGGTGCCGCGAGCCAATGTCTTGCCGGACGTGCGCGATGCCGTGCTGGCGTATGGCTATCCGACGGGCGGCACCTCGCTGTCGATCACCAAGGGCATCGTTTCGCGCATCGAATTCGTGCGCTACAACTTCCCCGTGTCCGGCCTGCGCATCCAGATCGATGCGGCCATCAATCCGGGCAATAGCGGCGGCCCCGTGATTGCCGGCGACAAGATGATCGGCCTGGCCTTTGCCGGCATGCTCAATGCGCAAAACATCGGCTACATCATCCCCAACGAGGAAATCGAACTGTTTCTGCGCGACCAGGACAGTGGCGCGCCCAAGGGCAAGCCGGCCATGCGCGACGTGACGCAAACGCTGGAAAATCCCGCGCTGCGCACGTATCTGAAGCTGGCCAAGGGTGTCGAAGGCGCCGTCGTGATGACGCCGGCCAGCAAGGATGCCGCCTATCCGCTCAAGGAGTGGGATGTCATCACGCATATCGGCGATTTCCCCATCGACAACCAGGGCATGGTCAAGCTGAATACCAACAGCCGCGTGCGCTTCCAGTACCGGGTACAGCAACTGGCGAAAGACGGCCAGCTGCCGTTGACGGTGGTGCGCCAGGGCGCGCCCCTGAAAATCAAGGTGCCCGTCTCGGCGGCGCACCCGATGCTCATCAGCGGCTTGCAGGGCAATTACCCATCCTATTTCATCTTCGGTCCGATGGTGTTTTCGCGCGCCAGCACGGAATTCATGGCGGCGCCGAATGGCAACCCGGCGATGTTGGGCGGCATGGCGTTTGCCGGCAATCCGCTGGCCACGCGGCGCGGCGATGCGCCCGACAGCGAACGCGAGGAACTGGTGGTGATCGCCGCGCCGTTCTTTCCGCACAAGCTGATGAATGGCTACAGTACCCGTTTCTTCTCGGTCGTCGATTCCGTCAATGGCGTGCGCGTGCGCAGCCTGGCGCACCTGGTGGCCTTGCTGCGCGACCAGACGGATGAATTACTGACGTTCCGCTTCCAGCAGCGCGATGCGGAAATGGTCGTCGTGCCCCGCAAGGACATGCTGGCAGCGACGGAATCGGTGCTGACGGACAATGGCATCCGCTCGGAAGCGTCGCCCGACATGCTGAAAATCTGGAATGAAAAAACGCCGGTAAACTGATCGTTCCCGGCGTTCCGCAAGACAACAGGCGCGGCGCAGACCGCGCCTGTTTTACTTTAAGCCAATACTTTCTTCAGCCACGCGCCGATGGCGTCGATTTCTTTCTGGCACAGCGAGTGCTGCATCATGTACTCGTGCCATTCCACCTTGTAACCCATGCCGGTGAGCAAGTCGCGTGACTGTTGCGCGCGGTTGATCTGCACCACGGGGTCGGCCGTGCCGTGCGCCATGAAGATCGGCGTCTGCAGGCTGGCCGGCGTGCGTTCCAGAGCCGTCTTGTCGGCCAGCGGCAGATAGCCGGACAGGCACATCAGGCCGGCCAGCGGTTCCGCATGGCGCAAGCCCGTTTGCAGGGTCATGGCGCAGCCTTGCGAGAAGCCGGCCAGGATGATGCGGCTGGCGGGAATGCCGCGCGCCTTTTCGCGCGCGATCAGCGCTTCGATCTGCAGCTGCGAGGCGCGCAAGCCGCCCTCATCTTCGCGGCGCACGAGGTCGCTCACGAGGATGTCGTACCAGGCGCGCATCACATAGCCGTTGTTGATGGTGACGGGCATGGTGCCGGCGCTGGGGAAGATGAAGCGGATGGCGGGGCAGCCGCGCAGGTCGAGTTCTTTCACCAGGGGAACGAAGTCGTTGCCGTCGGCGCCCAGGCCATGCATCCAGATGATGGAGACGGTGGGGTTCGGTGCGCTGTCGAGTTCGATGGTTTCCAGCAAAGTGCTCATGTATTTTCCTCTGGTAGTGGTTGCGCCGGACGCAGCGCCGATTTGGGACGGAAGGCCTTGCAGATGGCCGGGTCGGTTTCCATGTAAGGGCCTCCGATGAGGTCGATGCAATAGGGCACGGCGGCAAAGATGCCGTTTACCAATTGATTTCCATCAACATCCTTCAAGCCTTCCAGGGTTTCCTTGATGGCTTTCGGCTGGCCCGGCAAGTTCATGATCAGGGCGGCGCGCTCGGGCGTCTCGCGGATCACGGCCACTTGGCGCGACAAAATGGCCGTCGGCACGAATTGCAGGCTGATCTGGCGCATCTGTTCGCCGAAACCGGGCATTTCCTTGGTCCCGACGGACAAGGTGGCGTCCGGCGTCACATCGCGCCGTGCCGGACCCGTGCCGCCCGTCGTCAGGATCAGATGGCAGTGGCTCAGGTCGACCATGTCGATCAGGGTGTTTTCAATTTGCGAGCGCTCGTCCGGGATCAGGCGTTTTTCCAGGCGGAAAGGCGTGCGGATGGCGGCGGACAACCAGCTTTCCAGGGCGGGGATGCCCAGGTCTTCATACACGCCGCCGCTGGCGCGGTCCGAGATCGACACGAGGCCGATAATCAATTCGTCTTCGAGAGTGGTGGACATCGGTCACCTATAAAAGTCTGGAGTGTCTTAAAAACAATAAAACCGGGATTATCCCGGTTTTTTGTCCATCCTTGCGTTTGGGACGGTCAATTACTCGTCGTCTTCCGCTTCTGCGTCATCTTCGTCAGCATCTTTCTTGCCGCCATTTTGCTTCTTGGCGATCTCTTTCAAGATCTGGAAGATTTCACGGTAGGCCTTCGGCGGCTTGTTCTCGGCTTGCTCCTTGCGGGCATTGCGGATCAGGGTGCGCAGGTGCTGCACGTCCAGTTCCGGATTTTCCGACAGCAAGACGGTCAGAGCCTTGTCGTCCGTCAAGAGTTTGTCGCGGCGGCGTTCCATCGCGTGCATATTGGCCGTGTCGGCTTTCGACAAGCCTTTCCAGCTATCGATGGTGCGTTGGATGGCGGCAACTTCGTCTTCATCCAGGGTGCGCATCTTCTTGCCCACGTATTGCAGCTGGCGGCGGCGGCCTTCGTGATCCTTGATTTGCTGGCATTCGAGAATGGCGTCGCGCACGTCTTCCGGCATCGGGACGCGCTTGACGCGGTCGCGTGCCTCATTGACGAGTTCTTCGCCCAGCTTTTGCAGGACGGTCATCTGGCGCTTGAGTTCCGACTTCGAAGGACGTTCATATTCCTGTTCGAATTCGGTGGATTGGAAGCCGCAAGCTCCCCGGTTTGGATTTGGCATGATAAGGCGGGATTGGCCGCGTAGGCCGCACCTGTAAACTGTAAACGACTGCTATGATAACCTTTTTAGCGGCTTTCCGAAGAAAACAGCGCATGAACGACTCCGTATTTACCCATAGTCAAGAGCAATTGCAGCAACTAGCCCGTGATGTGTTGTCTTTTGCGCGGGAAGCGGGCGGCACCGACGCAGCCGTCGAAGTCAGCGAAGGCGGCGGCTTGTCCGTTTCTGTCCGAAAAGGCAAGATCGAGACGATCGAGCAAAACAAGGACAAGGGCATGGGCGTGACCGTGTTTGTCGGCAAGAAGCGCGGCAATGCCAGCACCTCCGATTTCTCGCCGTCCGCCCTGCGCGCCACGGTGGACGCGGCCTACAACATCGCCCGCTTCACGGCCGAGGACGATTGCGCGGGCCTGGCCGACACGGACATGCTGGAAATGTCGCCCCGCGACTTGCAATTGTTCTATCCCTGGCTCATTTCCACCGAGGAAGCCGTCGCCCTGGCCCAGCGGGCCGAAGCGGCCGCGTTTGCCGTCGACCCGCGCATCACGAACAGCGAGGGGGCCAGCGTGCACGTGCAGCAATCGCACTTTGTTTCCGCCAATTCGCGCGGCTTCATCGGCGGCTACCCGTTCTCGCGCCACACCCTGTCCGTGGCGCCCATTGCCGGCAAAGGGGCGAAGATGCAGCGCGACGACTGGTATTCGTCCGTGCGCGACGCCTCCAAAATGTCGAGCCCGGAAGCCATCGGGCGCTATGCCGCCGAGCGCGCCCTGTCGCGCCTGAACGCGCGCAAACTGGGCACGCGCACTTGTCCCGTGCTGTTCGAGGCGCCGCTGGCGGCCGGTTTGCTGGGTACCTATGTGCAAGCGACCTCGGGCGGCGCCCTGTACCGCAAATCCACTTTCCTGAACGATTCCCTGGGCACGCAAGTGCTGCCGTCGCACGTGCAGATCTTCGAAGACCCGCACGTGATCGGCGGCGTCGGTTCGGCGCCGTTCGACGAAGAGGGTGTGAAAACCGTCAGCCGCGACGTCGTCAAGGATGGCGTGGTGCAAGGCTATTTCCTGTCGACCTACACGGCCCGCAAGCTGGGCATGCAGACGACGGGCAACGCGGGCGGCTCGCACAATCTGTACCTGACCTCGAACCTGACGGCCGCCAGCGACGATTTTAGTGCCATGCTGAAAAAGCTGGGCACGGGCTTGCTGGTGACGGAGCTGATGGGACAAGGAACCAATTACGTGACGGGCGACTATTCGCGCGGCGCATCCGGTTTCTGGGTGGAAAATGGCGTGATCCAGTACCCGGTGGAAGAAATCACCATCGCCGGCAACATGAAGGACATGCTGCGCAACATCGTGGCCGTGGGCGCCGACGAACTGCGCCGCGGCACCAAACAGACGGGTTCCATCCTCATCGAGAGCATGGTGGTGGCGGGCGGCTGAGCGCCTGCATGGCAAGCGCGGCAACGCCGGGCGGGCGTTCCACGCTTTACTGCTGGACTTGATAGCCATCCGTCAGGGTGGCCAGGAACTTCACCATATCCTCGATCTCGCCCGCCGTCAGCGCCGGCGCCATGCCGCGCTTGCGGTCGAACGGCGCTTCCTTGACGTTCACGTTGGCGCGGTATCTGGCGGGTATGTCATTGAATTTCTGCACTTTTCCCCGTTTGTCGCGCGGATACCATTCTTGCGGATGCGTATCGCGCCGCACATAAAAACGCAGAGCCTCCGTCAGGTTGTCGAACACGCCGTTATGAAAAAACACCTGGCGTGTGGCTACATTGCGCAGGCTGGGCACCTTGAAGGCGCCGCATAGCTCGCCTTTCGCCGCCAGGTCCGTACGGTCGGGGCCGCACAAGCCCAGGTCGAAATAGGCCGGGTCGGCCGTGGCGGGAATGCGCATATTGCGCGGCACGCCCAGATTGTCGAAACTGAAGTCCGTGAACAGGGGCGGCGCGCCATGCTCGCCCCGCACGCTGGGGTGGCAAGCGGCGCAATTGCCCTTGCGTTCATCGTTGAACAGGGCCAGGCCCCGCAATTCGGCCAGCTCCAGGGGAACCTTGTTGGCCAGGTACAGGTCATATTTGGAATCGTAGCGGTGAAAATCCGACTCTTCCTGCTGGAATTGCTGCAAAGCATACGTGATGCGGCTGAATGCCTGTTGTGGTTGCGCAAAGATGGCGTCGCCAAAGACGCGCCGGAACGCATCCGCATAGTTGCTGTTGCGCAACCGTTCTACCACCGCATCCGTACTGGCATTGGCCATTTCGTGCGCTGCCAGGAACGGCCGTTCCGCCTGTTCCGCCAGGCTGGCGGCGCGGCCGTCGCGGTTGATGCCGCCGTTGGGTACGCCTTCCTCATCAAAGCGGAAGGGCGGATTGTGGTCCAGGTAGCGCAGCGATGGCGTGGCGCGGTAGCCGTGCGCCTGGCCATCGGCGCCGCCCAGTTGCACGGCCAGCTTGTTGCCGGGCGCGTAGGCGTGGGCCGGGTCATGGCAACTGGCGCACGACTGCCTGCCCGAGGCGGACAGGCTGGCATCGTAGAAGATGCGCCGCCCCAGCTGCGCGGCAGGGCTGAGTTCGGCAGCCGTGCCTGGCATGCCGTGCAAGCCAAGAAATAAGAATGTGCACACGTGTGCAAGTCGGGTCGGTGAAAATCGCGCCTCAGCGCGTGGCTGGTCTTTGATGGTCATATGCGGGATGGTTGTCGACAAGGGAGAGACAGGTAATGCTGCGCCCAGTATAGGCAGCAATGGCTGGCGTGGCAACGATTAGCGATGCTGCGCTGCGCAAGACGGGGAGCGGAAAACAGCCGGCGGCAGAGTAACCGCCGGCCAAGCCCGTCACGTCATGCGTGGCGGGCCAGTTTCATGCGGGGCTCAGGCGCGCAAGGTGGACAGGATAGGCTGCAGCACTGCCGCGCCCAGGGCGGCGCTGCGGGCGCCGCTCCAGCCCGTTTGCGGGTCGGGATCGTTGGCATTGTCCTTGAACGGCAATTCCAGGGTCAGCGACAGGCAGCCGAAGGCGTGGGTGATGTGGGGCGAACCCATGGTCAGTACTTCCGGCGTGAACGGGCCGTCTTCGTAGCCGTGCTCATCCTGGAAGTCAGGGCTGGCCACCTTGAAGTCGGCGATGAAGCGGTCTTGTTCGGCCTTCTGTGCTGGCGTGAAATTTTCCAGCGCATCGCTGCCGGCCACGAAGACGTAAGGCAAACCTTCGTCGCCATGCACGTCGAGGAACAGGTCGCAGCCGATTTCATGCATTTTCTGTTTTACCAGGAACACTTCCGGACTGCGCTCCATCGTCGGCGTCATCCATTCGCGGTTCAGGTTGGCGCCGGCCGCGTTGGTGCGCAGGTTGCCATGCACGGAACCGTCCGGGTTCATGTTCGGCACCACGTAGAAGACGGCGTCTTGCAGGCACTGGCGGGCAAATGGATTGGCCTGGTCCAGCAAGGCTTCGAGCATGCCTTCGACAAACCATTCGGCCATCGTTTCACCAGGATGCTGGCGCGCGATGACCCAGACTTTCTTTTCGGCATCGGTGTCGCCGACCACCAGCAGATTCATGTCGCGGCCTTCCACGGTGCTGCCCAGGTCGATCAAGCGCACCAGCGGCGACGCTTGCGCGCTGTCGATCAGGGCCAGGTGGCGGTCCCATGGGTACGGCTCGAAGTAGGCGTAGTACACGCTTTCCTCTTCCGGCGTGTGTTCGATGGTCATCACCGTGCCGTCAAAGCTGGTCGGCACGCGGAACCAGGTTTCGCGGTCGTAGCTGGCCACGGCCTGGTAATCTTTCCAGCCGTCCGGGTAGGCCGACTTGCCTGCGTTCATGAAGCGGATCGTGCACGCCTCGCCTTGCGCGCCTTGCAGGCGGAAGTAAAACCACTGCGTGATGTCGGCGTGGGAATCCTTGCGGATGTTCAGCTCGATGGATTGGGCATCGTCGGCGCGCAGCACCTCGATCGCGCCGGCGTCGAATTGCTGGCTGATTTTAATGGTCATGAGTGTTCCTGATAAAAACGTATGGGTTTTGCATCGTGTGCAATGGCGCGATGATACCTGTTTTGCGGTGGACTTTGTGCTGGCGCAAACGATGACGGACGCGCTTTGCTAACGTGATAGCTCCGACACGGGGAGGCCATCATGGATGACAACGGCAAACACATACGCGAACTGGAAAAGAAAATCAGCGCCCTCAGCGACGCCCTGGCGCACCTGGGCAAGGGCACGACCTTGCAGGAATTGCTGCGCATCATACGTTTCCCCGGCTATACGACGCCGGCCGAATTCACCTTCAACGTCGCCATCCTCGACACCATGCTGGTGCAGGCCAATGCGCTGGAAAAGCTGGGGCAGGATTTATTGGCAGGGGCGAAACAGGTGGTAGCAAAGCAGTGAGCGCAGGCACTGACGTATTTCTGAATGCCTGAAAAATGGCCAGGGCCAGGGCCGCAGACAGTGCGAATGGACGCCCAGGCCCTGCAACATCGTCATGGACGTGTTGTCAGGTGTTCAGGCCGCCGAAACGTTCGTAGAACCACGGCTCCACATCGGGCGCCTGCGCATCTTCGCGCCGCAAGGTGGCCAGGATATGTTCCTCGGCCGCCGCGTACGTGATGCGGTACAGGTCGCGGGCCAGCGCATACGCCTGCGTGCCGGGCCACGGTTCGGGCAGCAGCTCGACGGGCAGTTGCGGGTCGTGCAATTGCACGCGGCGGTAGGCGTGCGTCAGCAACGAGCGGATGACGAACGCTTGCTCCGCATCGAACACGGGCGCTTCTTGCAGCAAGGTCAGCAGGGGCTGGAAGCTGGCGATGAATTTCTGGTAGCCGGCCATGACTTCCGATAAATCCCAGCAGTCGCCCACCATGTCGCGCAGGGGACGCGTGCTGACGCCCGGCAATTCCGTGGTGTGGCAGACATACAGCTTGCCCTGCACTTCATTGCGCACGAGGATATCTTCCAGCGCCTCCGTATTGCTGGCCGGGTGGCCAAAGATGCCAGGCGAGATCAAGCCATAGCCAGCCCACAATAATTCCTTGCGCAGCGCCCCCCGCTCGGCGGCGCCGATGCTGCCGGCCGGCCCGATCACCAGGGTCCAGCTGCCATCCCAGTGCACGACCAGCGGCGCATAGATGCGGCGATAGGCGCGCTCGAAGCGGGCCAGCGCCTCCGGGCGTATCGTATAGGCGCTGCGGCGGCCGTCGCGCTGCGAGCTGAGCCAGCCTTCCTGCGCCAGGCGGAACACGCTGGTGCGCAATAAACGGTCATTCACGCCAAACGGCGCCAGCAGTTCGATCAGGCTGCCCAGCCAGATGGCGCCGCCGCGCGGCACGATGGCGTCGCCAAAGATGGTCATCACCAGGGACTTCGAGCGCGGTGGGTCGCTTTCCAGGAAATCGGCTATCCATGCCGTGCAGCGGGTGTTCTTCATGTGGTTCCGGTCTGGCCGTGTTGCGGTCGGTTCAATAAAAGCAGCAGTTTACTTGGCTGCGCGGGTAGCGCGGCAATAATTTGCCGGAAGCGCTGGTGGCGCTCCGCAGTGTTTTCTCATAAGCAATATCATACGCACAAAAAAGCTGCACAAGATACGAATTTTTAAAATGATTCATATCAAGTGTATGCAAATCGTTTTTTGTATCGTATTATCTGTTCATCGCACCGCGTTGCTGCGCAAAATCAAAGACATGGGAGACAGATCATGTACGCACAAATGGTTGAAACCGGCCTCAAGAACGTCCGTTCCCTCGACGACATGGGTCAAGAAGAGCGCGCTTTCCAGGCACGCATCGACGAAGGCATCAAGATCGAGGCCAAGGACTGGATGCCGGACGCTTACCGCAAGACCCTGATCCGCCAGATTTCGCAGCACGCGCACTCGGAAATCGTCGGCCAATTGCCTGAAGGTAATTGGGTCACGCGCGCACCCACCCTGAAACGTAAATCGATCCTGCTGGCGAAGATCCAGGACGAAGCAGGCCACGGCCTGTACCTGTATAGCGCCGCGGAAACTCTGGGCGTGTCGCGCGACGACTTGCTGGCCGCCTTGCATTCGGGCAAAGCCAAGTATTCCAGCATCTTTAACTATCCCACCCTGTCGTGGGCCGACATGGGCGCCATCGGCTGGCTGGTCGACGGCTCCGCCATCATCAACCAGATTCCCCTGTGCCGCTGCTCGTACGGCCCGTATGCGCGCGCCATGATCCGCGTCTGCAAGGAAGAATCGTTCCATGCGCGCCAGGGCTACGACATCATGATGTCGCTGTGCAAGGGTACGCCCGCGCAGAAAGCCATGGCGCAGGATGCCTTGAACCGCTGGTGGTGGCCGTCGCTGATGATGTTCGGCCCGTCCGACGCCGCTTCCGTCAACAGCGCCCAGTCGGCGCAATGGCGCATCAAGCTGTTCTCGAACGACGAACTGCGCCAGCGCATGGTCGACCAGACCGTGCCGCAAATCGAATACCTGGGCCTGACCGTGCCCGATCCCGACCTGAAGTTCAATGCGGAAACGGGCCACTATGAATTCGGCGAGATCGACTGGTCCGAGTTCAACAATGTCTTGAAGGGCAATGGCCCGTGCAACCGCGAACGCCTGCAAACGCGCGTGAAAGCGTATGAAGACGGCGAATGGTTCCGCGATGCCTTGGTCGCCTACGCCGACAAGCAAGCCGCTAGCAAAGCGGCAGCCTGAAAACATCTATAAAAGGGGATAGCAACATGAGCAAAGAATGGCCTTTGTGGGAAGTTTTCATCCGCAGCCAGCACGGCTTGGCGCACAAGCATGTGGGCAGCCTGCACGCTTCCGACGCCACCATGGCGGTCAACCATGCGCGCGACGTCTACACGCGCCGCAATGAAGGCGTGAGCATCTGGGTGGTGCGCGCGGCCGATATCGTCGCCAGCAGCCCCGGCGATAAGGGCGCCCTGTTCGAACCGTCGAACAGCAAGGTGTACCGCCATCCCACCTTCTTCCCGATGCCGGAAGAAGTCAAGAATCTGTGATGGGAGTGCCTGCAATGGATGACAAGGTCAATTACCTTCTGCGCCTGGGCGACAACGCCCTGATCCTCAGCCAGCAGCTATCGCAGCTGTGCGGCAAGGGCCCTGCGCTGGAAGAGGACATGGCGCTGACCAACGTGGCGCTGGACTTGCTGGGCCAGACGCGTTTGTGGTTCAGCTATGCGGCCGAGCTGGAAAACGCGGGCCGCGACGAGGACGACATCGCCTTCCTGCGCGATGCCCACGATTTCAAGAATTGTCTGCTGGTCGAGCAGCCGAACGGCAATTACGCCGACACGATGATGCGCCAGTTCTTCTTCGACAGCTGGCATTACTTCCAGCTGCTGGAACTGACGAAATCGACGGATGCGCGCATCGTCGAGGTGGCGCAAAAGTCGATCAAGGAAGTGACCTATCACTTGCGCCGCAGCGGCGATCTTGTCGTGCGCCTCGGCGACGGTACGGCGGACAGCCACGCGAAAACGCAGGCCGCCGCCGACAAGCTGTGGATGTACACGGGCGAGATGTTCAAGTACGACGCCATCGACCAGGCCATGGTCGCCGCCGGCATCGCACCGCCATCCGACATCCTGCGCCAGGCTTTCCTGGAACACGTGGCCGAGATCTTCGCCGAAGCGACGCTTGTCAGGCCGGCGCCCGACGCCTGGATGCAAAAAGGCGGCAAGCAGGGCACGCACACGGAGCACCTGGGCTTTATCCTGGCCGAGATGCAGTTCCTGCAGCGCGCCTATCCCGGGGCGGAGTGGTAATGAACACTGCCGCGGCAGCGCTGGACGCCGCCCAGGTCTGGGCCTGGCTGGGCGACGTGCCGGACCCGGAAATCCCCGTCATTTCGGTGGTGGACCTGGGCATCGTGCGCGCCGTCGAAGTTACGGATGGCGATGCGTGCATCGTGACGATTACGCCCACGTATTCGGGTTGCCCTGCCATGCAGGTGATCGCCGACGCTGTCACGGATGCCTTGCGCAGCCATGGCGTGGACAAGGTGACGCTGGTGAATCAGCTGTCGCCCGCCTGGACGACGGACTGGATGAGCGAGACGGGCAAGGCCAAGCTGAAAGGCTATGGCATCGCCCCGCCGCAGCAGCAGGTGATCGACATCAGCGGTTTGCGTGGTGGCGTCAAGCGCCAGCCCATGCCGAAACTGGACGTGATTTGCCCGAATTGCGGTTCCACGCATACGCAGCTGACCAGCCAGTTCGGCTCCACGCCGTGCAAGGCCCTGTACAAATGCCTGGATTGCCGCGAACCGTTTGACTACTTCAAGTGCCACTAAAAAAATCAGGCACACGTTCCGAATAAACTGGAGATGAAGCATGAGTAAATTTTATCCGCTGTGCGTGGCCAACGTGCGCAATGAAACGCGCGACACCATCGCCGTCACGTTCGACGTGCCAGCCGAGTTGCAGCAGCAGTTCCGCTTCCAGCAGGGCCAGCACCTGACCCTGCGCGCCCATATCAATGCGGAAGACGTGCGCCGCTCGTATTCCATCTGTTCGGCGGTGCAGGATGGCACTCTGCGCGTAGCCATCAAGCGCACGCCGGGCGGCGCCTTTTCCACTTGGGCGAACGACACCCTGAAAGCCGGCGCCACCATCGAGGTGATGCCGCCGATGGGCCACTTCAACGTGCCGCTCGACTGCGTCAACCGCAAGCATTACCTGGCGTTCGCGGCCGGCAGCGGCATCACGCCCATCCTCTCCATCATCAAGACGACCCTGCTGACGGAGCCCCTGAGCCGCTTCACCCTGTTCTACGGTAACCGCGCTTCGTCGTCCGTCATCTTCAAGGAAGAATTGACGGACTTGAAGGACGTGTACCTGGAGCGTTTGAACCTGGTCTACGTGATGAGCCGCGAACAGCAGGACATCGAACTGTTCAACGGCCGCATCACGCAGGAAAAATGCGAGCAGTTCCTGCAGCACTGGATCAAGATCGAAGACTACGACAACGCCTTCATCTGCGGCCCGGAAGACATGATGCTGGGCGTCTCCGCTGCCTTGCAGGCAGCCGGTATGCCCAAGCAGAATATCAAGATCGAGCTGTTCGCCGCCAGCATTCCGAAAAACGCCCACAAGCCGCGCGCCCAGCTGGCCACGGACGCCGTGCAGGAAACGGAAGTGACCGTCATCCTGGATGGCAACCACACCACCTTCACGATGGACAAGGACAAGGAATCCATCCTCGACGCGGGCCTGCGGCAGGGCATCGACATGCGCTATTCGTGCAAGGGCGGCGTGTGCTCGACCTGCCGTTGCAAGATCCTCGACGGCAAGGTTGAAATGGACGTCAACTACGCGCTGGAAGACTATGAAGTGGCGCGCGGCTTCATCCTCAGCTGCCAGAGTTTCCCTCTCACAGACAAGGTCGTGGTCGACTTCGACCAGGCTGAATAAGCCGGTGCAGGGCACGGGCCCTGCCTTACCTATTACACAAGCGAGACGCCATGACCTACCAAAACATCCTCTTTACCATCGAGCAGGGCATCGCCATGCTCACCCTGAACCGTCCCGACAAGCTCAATAGTTTTACGCAAACCATGCACGAGGAAGTGCGCGACGCCATCGCCAAAGTGAACGCCGACAGTACCGTGCGGGTGTTCGTGCTGACGGGGGCGGGGCGCGGCTTTTGCGCGGGCCAGGACTTGTCCGACCGCGCCGTGGAACCGGGTTCGAAGGGCGTGGACCTGGGCGAATCCGTGGAAAAGAACTATGCGCCGCTGGTGCTGGCCTTGAAAGCGCTGCCGATGCCCGTGATCTGCGCTGTCAACGGCGTGGCCGCCGGCGCAGGCGCCAACCTGGCGCTGGCTTGCGACATCGTCATTGCCGGCAAGTCGGCTAGTTTCGTGGAAGTATTCTGCAAGCTGGGCCTGATCCCGGACACGGGCGGCACCTTCTTCCTGCCGCGCCTGATCGGTTCCGCGCGCGCCATGGGCCTGGCCATGCTCGGCGAGAAGCTGACGGCGGAAAAAGCGGAAGACTGGGGTTTGATCTGGAAATGCGTCGAGGATGCCCAGCTGGCCGACGAAACGCGCAAGCTGGCCGTGCACTTTTCCACAGCCCCCACCAAGGGCCTGGCCTATACCAAGCAGGCGCTGGCCGCCAGCGGCGCGAATACCCTGCCGCAGCAGCTTGCGCTGGAAGCGCGCATGATGAGCGATCTCGGTAACAGCGACGATTACCGCGAAGGCGTGGCCGCCTTCATGGAAAAGCGCGCACCGCAATTCAAGGGACATTGATATGGCAGCTCTGGACAACAACAGTATCGTCGCCGTCATCGGCAGCGGCGCCATGGGCGCCGGCATCGCGCAGGTGGCCGCAGCCGCCGGTTACCGCGTCAAACTGTACGATACGCGCACGGAAGCCGTCAGCAAGGCGTTGGCCGACATTGGCAAGATGTATGCGAAGCTGGCTGAAAAGGGACGTATGACGCCCGACGAAGCCGCGGCCGCCACGGCGCGCCTGCAGGCGGCCGGCAGCCTGGCTGATGTGGCAGATGCTGCCCTGGTGGTGGAAGCCATCGTGGAAAACCTCGACGTCAAGCGCGGCCTGTTCGCCGAACTCGAAGCGCTGGTTGGCGACGACTGCATCCTGGCGACGAACACCTCGTCGATTTCCGTTACGGCCATCGCGGCCAAGCTGCGCCGCCCGGAACGCCTGGTCGGTATGCACTTCTTTAATCCCGTGCCCCTGATGGCGCTGGTGGAAGTGATCAGCGGGCTGGCCACCAGCGAGCAGGTGGCCGCCACCATCTACGATACGTCCATCGCCTGGGGAAAAAATCCCGTGCATGCGAAATCGACGCCCGGCTTTATCGTCAACCGTGTCGCCCGTCCGTTTTACGCGGAAGGTTGGCGCTTGCTGAATGAACAGGCGGGCGACGCCGCCACCATCGACGCCGTGCTGCGCGAAGCGGGCGGTTTCCGCATGGGCCCATTCGAGCTGATGGACCTGATCGGCCATGACGTCAATTTCTCCGTCACCCAATCCGTGTTCGGCGCCTATTTCAACGACCCGCGCTTCACGCCGTCCGTGCTGCAGCAGGAAATGGTCAATGCCGGTTTCCTCGGCCGCAAATCGGGCCGCGGTTTTTACCAGTACGGCGAAGGCGCACCTGCCCCCGTGGCGCAGGCGGAAGGCCCGCAGCCGAAGCCGGAATTCGTAGCCCTGTCGGCCGCCATCGGCGGCGATGGCCGTGGCCACAGCGGCATCATCCGTAGTCTGGTGCAGCGCCTGGAGCAGGCCGGCATCACCGTCAGCCGCCGCGTGACGCAGGAAGGCCAGGCCCACGACGAGGCGCCGGCCCTGCATTGCCATGGCGCCGCGATTTACCTGACCGATGGCCGCAGCGCCACCCAGCGCGCGCACGACAACCAGCATCCGGACACGGTGCTGTTCGACCTGGCGCTCGATTACGCCGGTGCCAAGCGCATCGCCGTGGCCCGCGCCGACCAGTGCAGCGACGCCGCCTATGCGGCCGTCGTCGGCCTGTTCCAGGCGGCCGGTTTCATCGTCACGCGCCTGGACGACGTGCCTGGCCTGGCCGTCATGCGCACTGTCGCCATGTTGGCCAACGAGGCGGCCGACGCCGTCAACCAGGGCGTGTGCACGGTGGCTGCCGTCGATATCGCCATGCAGAAGGGCGTCAACTATCCGTGCGGACCGCTGGCCTGGGCCGATGCCGTCGGCGTCCAGCACATCGTGATCGTGCTGCACCACCTGGCGCAAGGTTATGGCGAAGACCGCTACCGGGTCTCGCCGCTGCTGCGCCGCAAACTCGCCAATGGAGCACAGTTTCATGCATAAGGAAGACCATATCCACGCTGCCCAGGCTTTGGCCGAAGCGGCCGCCGCCTCCATGCTGTCGCGCGATAACGCCACCGCCGCCATGGGCATCGCCCTGGCCGATGTGGGCCCCGGCCATGCGCGCATGACGATGACGGTGCGCGCCGACATGCTCAATGGCCACCAGACTTGCCATGGCGGTTTTATCTTTGCCCTGGCCGACAGCGCCTTCGCGTTTGCCTGCAACAGCTACAACCTGAACACCGTGGGCGCCGGCTGCACCATCGATTACCTGGCGCCGGGCCGCGAAGGCGACGTGCTGACGGCGCACGCCGTCGAACAGGCGCTGGCCGGCAAGAGCGGCGTCTATGACGTCAAGGTCAGCAACCAGGAAGGGCGCGCCATCGCGCTATTTCGCGGCAAGTCGATTCGCGTGGCGGGTGAAGTCATCAGCAATTGAAGTTACAAGAGCAGGCTTGAACTGCCGGAACGAATTACATAGTTATAGAACCGAATCAGGAGACAGAGATGGTCCAGAGAACCCCAGCACCGAATGACCTCGAACCGATCGAGCGCGCCAGCAAGGATGAACTGCAGGCGCTGCAGCTCGAACGCATGAAATGGACGCTCAAGCACGCGTATGACAACGTGCCCCATTACCGCGCCGCTTTTGACGAAGCGGGCGTGCATCCGGACGACCTGAAATCGCTGTCCGATCTGGCCAAATTTCCGTTCACCGATAAAAAGGTCTTGCGCGACAATTACCCGTTTGGCCTGTTCGCCGTGCCGCGCGAGCAAGTGGTGCGCATTCACGCGTCCAGCGGCACCACGGGCAAGGCCACGGTGGTCGGCTACACGCAGAACGATATCGATACCTGGGCCAACGTGGTGGCGCGCTCGATCCGCGCCGGCGGCGGCCGCGCCGGCGACATGGTGCATATCTCCTACGGCTACGGCCTGTTCACGGGAGGCCTGGGCGCGCACTACGGCGCCGAGCGTCTGGGTTGCACGGTCATTCCGATGTCAGGCGGGCAGACGGAAAAGCAGGTGCAACTGATCCAGGATTTCAAGCCATCGATCATCATGGTTACACCATCGTACATGCTCAACATCATCGAGGAATTCACGCGCCAGGGCCTGGACCCGGCCGAGTCCTCGCTGAAGGTGGGCATCTTCGGCGCCGAGCCGTGGACGGATGCGATGCGCTCGGAAATCGAAGCGCGCGCCGGCATCGACGCCGTCGACATCTATGGCCTGTCCGAAGTGATGGGCCCTGGTGTGGCGTCCGAATGTATCGAGAGCAAGGACGGACCCGTCATCTGGGAAGACCATTTTTACCCGGAGATCATCGATCCGGAAACGGGTGAAGTGCTGCCGGACGGCGAAGAGGGCGAGCTGGTGTTTACCTCGCTGTCGAAGGAAGCGCTGCCCATCATCCGCTACCGCACGCGCGACCTGACCCGCTTGCTGCCGCCGACCTCGCGCTCGATGCGCCGCATCGGCAAGATCACGGGCCGCTCGGACGACATGCTGATCATTCGCGGCGTGAACGTCTTCCCCACGCAGATTGAAGAGCTGATCCTGAAAATGCCGAAGTTGGCGCCGCAATACCAGCTGGTGGTCACGCGCGACGGCCACCTCGACAAGCTGGAAGTGGTGGCTGAATTGCGCATCGACCTGACGTCCACCATCTCGGCCAGCGAAACGGACGCGCTGGCGCGCGAGCTGGAACACCGTATCAAGACGCACGTGGGCGTGAGCACGCGCGTGCGCCTGGTGGCCGCGGCCGGCATCGAACGCACCTTGACGGGCAAGGCCCGCCGCGTGGTCGACCAGCGCCCGAAGATCTTCTCCTGATAGCACGAACAAGGAACCAAACATGAATGACGCTTTTATCTGTGACGCCGTACGCACTCCCTTTGGCCGCTATGGCGGTGCGCTGTCCAGCGTGCGCGCCGACGATCTGGGCGCGCTGCCGATTGCCGCTCTGATCGCCCGCAACCCCTCCGTCGACTGGTCCGCCATCGACGACGTATTTTACGGCTGCGCCAACCAGGCGGGCGAGGACAACCGCAACGTGGGCCGCATGGCCGCGCTGCTGGCCGGCTTGCCGGCGGCAGTACCGGCCAATACCATCAACCGCCTGTGCGGTTCCAGCCTGGACGCCGTCGGCATGGCTGCCCGTTCCATCAAGGCGGGCGAGGCGGAGCTGATCATCGCCGGCGGCGTGGAAAGCATGACGCGCGCGCCTTTCGTGATGGGCAAGGCCGATAGCGCGTTCTCGCGCGCAGCGAAAATCGAGGACACGACCCTGGGTTGGCGCTTCGTGAACGGCAAGATGAAGGCGCAGTACGGCATCGACACCATGCCGGAAACGGCGGAAAACGTGGCCGTGGAATTTGGCATCAGCCGTGCCGACCAGGATGCGCTCGCCTTGCGCAGCCAGCAGCGCTGGGCCGCCGCCCACGCGGCCGGCGTGTTCGAGCGCGAAATCGTGCCCGTCGCCGTGCCGCAAAAGAAGGGCGATCCGAAGATGGTCACCAGCGACGAGCATCCGCGTCCGGACACTTCGCTGGAAATGCTGGCAAAGCTCAAGGGCGTGGTCAAGCCGGACGGCACGGTCACGGCCGGCAATGCCTCGGGCTTGAACGATGGCGCCTGCGCCATCTTGCTGGCGTCCGCCGCCGCCGTCGACAAATACAAACTGACGCCGCGCGCAAAGGTGCTGGGCATGGCCACGGCCGGGCTGGCGCCGCGCATCATGGGCTTCGGCCCTTCGCCTGCTTCGCGCAAGGTGCTGGCGCAGACGGGATTGACCATCGAGCAGATGGATGTCATCGAACTCAATGAAGCGTTTGCCGCGCAGGCGCTGGCCGTCACGCGCGACCTGGGCCTGACGGACGATGCGGCTCACGTGAACCCGAATGGTGGCGCGATCGCTATCGGTCACCCGCTGGGTGCCTCGGGCGCGCGCCTGGTGATGGCCGCGCTGAACCAGCTGGAACGCACGGGCGGGCGCTATGCGCTGTGCACCATGTGCATCGGCGTTGGGCAGGGTATTGCTGTCGTAATTGAGCGCGTATAAAAAATAAAACAAAAAAGGCGCAGGCTTGCAAAAAAGCGCCAACCATACATTGACCGTAGTGCCAACCTGGTGGAGACCACAATGATTGCCAATATCTTCAAGAAAACCCTGATCGCCGGCGTGCTGGCCATGTCCGCCGCGGGCGCGTATGCGGCCGATAACATCAAGATCGGCTCCGTGCTGTCCGTCACGGGACCAGCCGCCTTCCTGGGCGATCCGGAACTGAAAACCCTGCAGCTGTACATCGAGAAGATCAACGCGGCCGGCGGCGTGCTGGGACGCAAGCTGGAACTGGTGCACTACGATGACGGCAGCGACGCGGCCAAGGCCAACGGTTTTACCAAGCGCCTGATCGAGTCGGACAAGGTCGACGTGTTGATCGGCGGCACCACCACGGGCGCGACGATGGCGATGGCGCCGCTGGTGGATCGCGCCAGCATGCCGTTCATTTCGCTGGCCGGTGCCGTTGTCATCATCGATCCCGTCAAGAAATGGGTGTTCAAGACGCCGCATACGGACCGCATGGCGGCCGAGAAGGTGTTCGAGGACATGAAGAAGCGCGGCATCAGCAAAGTTGGCCTGCTGTCGGAAACGAGTGGCTTTGGCGCCTCGGGCCGCAAGGAATCGCAAATCGTCGCGTCCAAATACGGCATCACTCTGGTGGCCGATGAAACTTACGGTCCGAAAGACACGGACATCACGGCGCAGCTCACGCGCATCAAGAACACCGCCGGCGTGCAAGCCGTGTTCGTGTTCGGCCTGGGCCAGGGCCCGGCCGTCGTGACCAAGAACTATGGCCAGCTGGGCATGGCCGCGCTGCCGCTGTACCAGTCGCATGGCGTGGCGTCGGACGAATACCTGAAATTGTCGGGCAAGGCCGCCGAAGGCGTGCGCCTGCCGACGCCGGCGCTGTTGATCGGCGCCATGCTGCCCGACAGCGACGCGCAGAAGGCCGTCGTCGTCGGCTACGACAAGACGTATAAGGACCGCTACAAGATCGACCCGTCGACCTTCGGCGGCTATGCGCTCGACGCCCTGAACCTGTCGGTCGACGCCATCAAGCGCGCCGGCGGCACGGACCGCGAAAAAGTGCGGGCGGCGCTGGAATCGACCAAGGGTTTTGTCGGCACCACCGGCGTCTTCAACATGTCGGCCAAAGACCACATGGGCCTGGATCTGTCGGCTTTCCGCATGGTCGAAGTGAAGAACGGCGAATGGCAATTGTCGAAATGATGTAAGCCAGAAGTACCTGCGCGGGCCGCCCTCGAAGGCGGTCCGCGCACAGCCGAACATAATGGAGACACCATGGAAGTCGCACAATTTCTACAATTTCTGTATTCCGGGATGACGGTCGGTTCCGCCTACGCGCTGGCGGCGCTGGGCTTCACCATCATCTACAACACCAGCGGCGTGATCAATTTCGCCCAGGGCGAATTCATCATGCTGGGCGGGATGCTGGCTGCCGTGATGTCGGCCGCCGGCGTGCCGCTGCCGCTGGCCATCATCCTGGCCGTCATCGCCACCGGTATCGTTGGCCTGCTGATGGAAAAAACCGTGATCGAACCGGCGCAAAATGCACAGGTCATCACGCTCCTGATCATCACCATTGGCGCCTCGCTCGTGCTGCGCGGCCTGGTGCAAATCTGGCTGGGCAAGGACACGCATTCGCTGCCGGCGTTTTCCGGCGATGCGCCGATCGAATTCCTGGGCGCCAGCCTGCTGCCGCAAAGCCTGTGGGTGCTGGGCGTCACGGTGGTCATCGTGCTGGTGCTGGGCTGGTTCTTCGGCCGCACCCTGATGGGCAAGGCCATGCTGGCCACCTCGCACAACAAGCTGGCCGCACAACTGGTGGGCATCAACACGCGCAAGGTGCTGCTGTTCTCGTTCGGCCTGTCGGCCCTGCTGGGCGCGGCAGGCGGCATCCTTGTCGCGCCTATCACCTACACCTCGTATGACGCGGGCATCATGCTGGGCCTGAAAGGCTTCGTTGCCGCTGTCCTTGGTGGCCTGGGCGGCGGTGCCGGCGCGATTGCCGGTGGCCTGATCCTCGGTATCGCCGAAGCTATGACGGCCGGCTACATCTCGTCGGCCTACAAGGATGCGGTGCCCTTCGTGCTGATTTTATTGATCCTGTTCTTCCTGCCGCAAGGCTTGTTTGGCGCTAAAAATTCGGAGCGTGTATGACCAACTTTTTCACACGCTCGCGCCACGGCGGCTTGCTGGTGCTAGCCCTGGTGCTGGCCATCCTGCCCCTGTTCCTGACTAACGCGTTCTACTATGACGTGGCGATCCGCATCGCCCTGAACGCCATCGTCGTCATCGGCCTGAACCTCCTGATGGGCTACACGGGCCAGATCAGCCTGGGCCACGCGGGTTTCTATGGCCTGGGCGCGTATGCGTCGGCCGTGCTGACCACGCACTACGGCTGGCCGCCGCTGGCCGCGCTGACGGCGGGCGCCGTCGCCACCGGCCTGCTGGCGCTGTTGCTGGCGCGCCCGGTGTTGAAACTCAAGGGCCATACCCTGGCCATGGCGACGCTGGGCCTGGGCATCATCATTTCCATCGTCATCAACAACGAGACGCAGTGGACGGGCGGCCCGGATGGCATCGGCGTGTCCGCCTTCACGGTGGCCGGCCTGGAAATCGCCGGCGAGAAATCGTGGTACCTGGTGTGCGCCGTGCTGTTGTTGCTGGTGACGTGGCTGGCCCTGAACCTGATCGATTCGCCCGTCGGCCGCGCGCTGCAGGCCATCCACGGCTCGGAAGTGGCGGCCCGCGTGGTGGGTGTCGACACGACCCGCTTCAAGGTGCGCGTGTTCGTGCTGTCGGCCGTCATCGCCAGCATCGCGGGCAGCATCAGCGCCCACTACATCGGTTTCATCACCCCCAACCTGGCCGGCTTCTTCCACTCGATCGAGCTGGTGACGATGGTGGTGGTGGGCGGCATGGCGTCGATCTTCGGCTCCATCATCGGTGCTGCCCTGCTGACGATCCTGCCGCAACTGCTGTCCAGCTTTGAAGGCTGGGAAACGGTGGTGTTTGGCGTGATCCTGATGGCGACCATGATCTTCATGCCAAAAGGCCTGGTACCCAGCCTGGCCAGCCGTTCGCGCAAGCGGGCAGCCGTGCCGAAGGCGCCCGTCAAATCCGCGCAGGAGGTGTGACATGCTGACGATTAACAATCTGAGCAAGAGCTTTGGCGGCGTGCACGCGGTGCAGGATGTCAGTTTCATGGTCAAGGAAGGTAATATCCATTCCGTGATCGGCCCGAACGGTGCCGGCAAGACGACGCTGTTCAACCTGATCACGGGCGTGTACACGCCCACCAAAGGCGAGATCCTGCTCAATGGCGAAAACGTGGCCGCCATGCCGCCCGATGCGCTGGCGCGGCGCGGCATGAGCCGCACCTTCCAGAACCTGCAGGTGTGCATGAACATGACGGCCATCGACAATGTGATGGTGGGCGCGCACCTGCGCCTGAACCAGAACCTGTTCGCTTCTATGCTGCGCTTGCCGTCCGTGCGCCGCGCCGATGCGGCTTGCCGCGACGAGGCGGCCAGTTTGATGGAGTTTGTCGGCGTGGGACGGCATATCGATGACGAAGCGGGGCAGATGTCGTACGGCGCCTTGAAGCGCCTGGAAATCGCCCGCGCGCTGGCCGCCAAGCCGAAGGTGCTGCTGCTCGATGAACCGGCCGCAGGCCTGAACCACACGGAAACGGGCGAAATCGAAGCCTTGATCCGCAAGGTGGCGCAGTCGGGCGTGACGGTGGTGCTGGTCGAGCATGACATGAAACTGGTGATGAATCTGTCGGACCATATCCTGGTGCTCGACTATGGCAAGAAGCTGGCCGAAGGGACTGCCGCCGAAGTGCGCGCCAATCCTGACGTGGTGGCAGCGTATCTGGGAGTGGCGGCATGATGCAAAATGAAATTCAGGCTCCGCTGGTACTCGATATCAAAGGGCTGACCAGCCATTACGGCCGCATCCAGGCCCTGCACGGCATCGACCTGCAGGTGCGCCAGGGCCAGCTGGTGGCGCTGGTGGGCGCCAATGGCGCCGGCAAGACGACCCTGCTGCGTGCCATCTCCGGCGTGCAGCCGATCAGCGCCGGTAGCATCGCCTTCGCGGGCCAGGATGTCAGCCGCATGAGCGCCGACAAGCGCGTGCGCAGCGGTATCTGCCAGGTGCCGGAAGGACGGCAAGTGTTCGGCCCCATGACGGTGGAAGACAATCTGCGCCTGGGCGCCTTCACGCGCCCCCCGCAGGACGTGGCGGGCGACATGGAGCGCATGTACGGCCTGTTCCCGATTCTGAAGGAAAAGCGCTTGCTGCTGGCCGGGACGCTCTCCGGCGGACAGCAGCAGATGCTGGCCATGGCGCGCGCGCTGATGGGCCGCCCGCAACTGCTGTTGCTCGACGAACCGAGCATGGGCCTGGCGCCTTTGCTGATCGCGGAAATCTTCCGCATCGTGGCCGAACTGCGCGACCAGGGCATCACCATCTTCCTCGTCGAGCAGAACGCGCACGCCGCCCTGTCCATCGCCGATGTGGGCTACGTGATCGAGACGGGCGCCATCACGTTGTCCGGCCCCGGACCTGAATTGCTGCATAACGAACAGGTACAAAGCGCCTATCTGGGCATGTAAGGAGTCTGTATGGTCAAAGTGTATGAAATCAATGGCGTCACCCCCGTCGTCCACCCCAGTGCCTATGTGCACCCGTCGGCCGTGCTGATCGGCGACGTGATCGTCGGCCCGCGCTGCTATATCGGCCCGCTGGCCTCGATCCGCGGCGACTTCGGCCGCCTGATCCTGGAAGAGGGCGCAAACTTGCAGGATACCTGCGTCATGCATGGCTTTCCCGGCTGCGACACGGTGGTTGAAGTCGACGGCCATATCGGTCATGGCGCCGTGCTGCATGGCTGCCGCATCGGCCGCAATGCACTCGTCGGCATGAACGCCGTGGTGATGGATAACGCCATTATCGGCGAGGAATCCATCGTCGCGGCCATGAGTTTTGTGAAGGCGGGCATGATTGTCGCGCCGCGCAGCATGGTGGTGGGCACGCCGGCCAAGATCATCCGCGCGCTGACCGACGATGAAATCAAATGGAAAAGCTCGGGCACGGGCCAGTATCACGAACTGGCCGTGCGCTCGATGCACACGATGCGCGAAGTGGAAGCCCTGACGGAAGTCGAAGCGAACCGCCAACGCCTGAATTTCGAATCGGCCTTGCCGCTGCATTTGCACAAGAACGCCGCAGCGCAGTAAAAACCAACATAGGAGTAAACCACATGGCTCAAATATCTACCCTGCAAAGCCTGATCGCCGGCCGCTGGCTGGGCGAAAGCGCCGCCGTGCCCCTGCACAGCGCCTTGAACAACCGCGTCATCTATCACACGCATGCGGAAAAGATCGACTTCGGCGAAGCTGTCACGTATGCGCGCAAGACGGGTGTACCCGGTCTGATGGCGCTGGACTTCCAGCAGCGCGCCGCACGCCTGAAGGCGCTGGCGCTGTACCTGGTCGAGCGCAAGGAAGAGCTGTACGCGATCTCGCACCTGTCGGGCGCCACCCGCGCCGACAGCTGGGTCGATATCGAAGGCGGTACGGGCACCCTGTTCGCCTACGCCAGCATGGGCAGCAACGAGCTGCCGTCGTCGAACGTGCTGCACGAAGGCCCGGCTATCGCGCTGGGCAAGAAGGGCGGTTTCGCCGGTACGCACATCCTGGTGCCGCGCGGCGGCCTGGCCGTGCACATCAACGCCTTCAATTTCCCGATCTGGGGTTTGCTGGAAAAATTCGCCCCGAGCTTCCTGGCGGCCATGCCCTGCATCGCTAAGCCTGCCACGGCGACCAGCTACCTGACGCAGGCCGTCGTGCGCATGATGCACGAATCGGGCTTGCTGCCGGCCGGCAGCCTGCAATTGGTGATCGGTTCCACGGGCGACTTGCTGGACCGCTTGAATGGCCAGGATTTCGTCACCTTCACGGGATCGGCCGCCACGGCCGCCAAGTTGCGCACCAATCCGAACCTGATCGCCCAGTCCGTACCGTTCAACGGCGAAGCCGATTCGCTCAACTGCGCCATCCTGGCGCCGGACGTCACGCCGGACGACGTGGAATTCGACCTCTTCGTCAAGGAAGTCGTGCGCGAGATGACGGGCAAGTCGGGCCAGAAGTGCACGGCCATCCGCCGCATCATCGTGCCGGAGCACCTGATGGACGCCGTCGGCACGCGCTTGCGCGAGCGCCTGGCCAAGGTGGTGGTGGGCGACCCGTCCATCGACGGTGTGCGCATGGGCGCGCTGGCCTCGAAAGAGCAGCAGAATGATGTGGCCGAGCGTGTCGCCACCCTGTCGCAGGGCAACGAGGTGGTGTTCGGCGCGGCCGACGGTTTCAATCCCGTGGGCGATGGTGCGCAGGATGGCAGCTTCTTCTCGCCGACCCTGCTGCTGTGCCGCGACGCCTTCGGCAACGACGCCGTGCATGACGTGGAAGCGTTCGGCCCCGTCAGCACCATGATGGGCTACAAGGAGATCGACGAGGCGCTGGCCCTGGCCGCACGCGGCAAGGGCAGCCTGGTGAGCACCCTGGTGACGCGCGATCCGAAGATCGCCGCGCGCGTGGTGCCGCAAGTGGCGGCCACGCATGGCCGCGTGCACGTGCTCGAGCGCGTGGCTTCCGTCGATTCGACAGGCCATGGCTCGCCCCTGCCGCAGTTGAAGCACGGCGGTCCTGGCCGCGCGGGCGGCGGCGAAGAGCTGGGCGGCGTGCGCGCTGTGCGCCACTACCTGCAACGGGCGGCCGTGCAAGGTTCGCCGACCATGCTGGCGGCCATCACGGGCGAGTACGTGCGCGGCGCGGACGTCAACGAAAGCCCGATCCACCCGTTCCGCAAGCATTTCGAGGACTTGAAGACGGGCGACTCGCTGCTCACGCATCGCCGCACCGTCAGTGAAGCGGACATCGTCGCCTTCGGCGGCATCTCGGGCGACTTTTTCTACATGCACTTCGACGAAATCGCCGCCAAGGAGTCGCAGTTCGGCAAGCGCATAGCCCACGGCTACTTCGTGCTGTCGGCCGCTGCCGGCCTGTTCGTCTCGCCCGGCGTCGGCCCCGTGCTGGCCAACTATGGCCTGGACAACCTGCGTTTCGTCGCTCCCGTCGCCATCGGCGACACCATCCGCGCGCGCCTGACGTGCAAGCGCAAGGTCGACCGCAACCGCAAGGACGTGTTTGGCGTGGGACAGGGCGTGGTCGCGTGGGACGTGCAGGTGACAAACCAGAACGAGGAACTGGTGGCCAGCTACGATATTCTGACCCTGGTGTCGAAGCGCGAGTAAGCGTTTCTGCAGCACGGCATTGACCGGCGCCACCCGCGATCTTTATGCGGGTGGCGCTTTTTTTATCCGGCTTCTTTTCATTTTGAATTATCCATAAGTGTATGAAAAATATAGCCTAAGTGTGGTTTTGCACAGCGTGCTATTTAGATAAATACCTCTAGAACGCGTGCTTTTTCCTTGAAAATGGGCGAATTCGCTCATTGCTTCAAGAAAACTTTCCAACGTAAAACCTTTTCTCTGTAGCATGGTTTTACTCACTGGTCACGCCGCCAAACACGCTCAACGCCGCGATGGCGGCGCGAAAAAAACGGACCCGGCCTTTTACGGCCGGTGAGCCATCGACCGCGAGTCCCATTCCACGATTAACGTTCACCGCTACGGGTATTTAATTACTATGAATAAACACGTCCTGATTTTCCTGCTGGCCATGCCCCTGGCCATCAGCCATGTCTATGCCGAAGAGGTCACCGGTCCCGCGGTCAAGATCAGCGGTTACGGCACTGCTGCCCTGACCATGGCCGATACCGACAACGCGCAGTTTGCGCGCCCGAATCAGGCTGCCGGTGCCGGCCGCACGGCCCGCACGGGTGTCGATTCCAACCTGGGACTGCAAGCCAATGTCACCGTCAATCCCTGGTTGTCGGCCACCGTGCAGGGCCTGGCGCGCAAGGATGGCGAGGACGATTTCGGTGCCGAACTGGCCTGGGCCTTTGCCAAGGCGAAGGTGTCGGACAGCTTCAGCGTGCGCGTCGGTCGCATGGGTCTGCCCGTCTTCATGATTTCCGATTATCGCAACGTGGGCTATGCCAACACCATGCTGCGCCCGCCCGGCGAAATGTATTCGCAGGTTCCCTTGAACAGCATCGATGGCGTCGACGGTACCTATCAGTTCAGCGCGGGCGATACCAGCATCACCACGCAGCTGGCGCTGGGCCGCACCAAGGCCACCCTGGCCACGGGTCCCGATTCGACCGTGCAGGTGGAAGGCAAGTCCATCGTCGCCCTCAACGTGGTGGCCGAACATGGCCCCTTCACCATGCGCTTCGGTCGTGCCGAAACCAAGTTGACGATCAACGATTCACCGAGCCTGAACACCTTGATGGGCAGCTTGCGCGCGGCCGGCAGCGGCTACCGGATCGCCCAGCTGGGTGCCCTGGCCGATGCGCTGGAAGTCAAGGACAAGAAGGCGTCGTTCACGTCCGTGGGCCTGGGCCTGGACTGGAACAATGTCCTGGTGCAGTCCGAATATGCGAAGCGCAAGACGGACAGCTATGTCAGCGACAGCACCTCGTGGTACGTGATGGGCGGCTACCGCATCGGCGCCTTTTTGCCGTACTACAGCCACGCCGGCCTGAAGGCCGATGGCCGCGTGAACAACACCGTGCCCGCATCCTGCCCTGCCGGCTATCCGGCCGCCTGCACACCGACGCTGCGCGCCCTGTCGACTGGCGTCGACACCCTCGCGTATATGCGCAATCAGCTGGAGCAATCGACGGACAGCATCGGCGTGCGCTGGGACTTCCACCGTTCGGCCGCGCTGAAAGTACAGATCGACCGCATCAAGCCGAAGAATGGCCCCGGCCTGTTCGTGCAAGCCAAGCCAGGCTTCCATGGCCCCGTCACGGTGGCCGCCGCCGCCATCGATTTCGTTTTCTAAGGAGCGCCGCATGAAACCATTGATCTTGAATGTGGCTGCCTTGCTGGCGCTGTCGACCGCCGTTCCCTCCATGGCCGAAGTGGTCGTGGTGGTCAATCCGAAGAGCGCCGCCGGCGCCATGACGAACGAACAGGTGGCGCAATTCTTTCTCGGTAAATCGACGGCCATGACGCCGATCGACCAACCGGAAAGCGCCCCCGTGCGCGCCGAGTTTTACAAGAAGGTGACGGACAAGGAGCCATCGCAAGCGAAGGCCCTGTGGTCCAAGCTGGTCTTCACGGGCAAGGCGACCTTGCCGAAGGAAGTGGCCAATAGCGCGGACGTGAAGAAGGCTGTCGCCGCCGATCCGAAAGCCATCGGCTATATCGAAAAGAGTGCCGTCGACGGCACCGTCAAAGTGGTGCTGACCGCGCCATAAAGCCGGTTCGGGCCGCGCGCCATGCGGCGGCCCGATAATTCATCAAAATCAGGAGACAGCAATGAGCATCAAACGCAAGATATGGGCGCTGCCTGTCGTCTCGGCCGTGATTTTCGGGCTGGGGCTGGCCGTCAGCGCCTATCTGTCCACTGCCACGCTCAATTCCATCCACGCCACCGAAAGCGCCGACTATCCCGTGCTTGACATGGCCAAGTCGCTGACCCTGGACGTGGCCGCCGTCGGCGACGCCCTGCGCGATGCCGTCAGCGAAGGCGACAAGGAGCGAATCGGCCAAGTTGGTGGCCAGGCCGTCAAGCTGCGCGCCAAGCTGGAGGCCTTTGCGGCGATCCCCGGCCAGCGCGAACAGGGCCAGCGCCTGGCCAAGGAATTCGATGCCTACTATGCGCCGGCGCTGAGCGCTGCGCGCATCATGCTGGAAATGGAGGAGGGTGACCCGCAAGCGACCGTGGCGCGCATGCAGGGCGCTCTGACTGTGCTCAACACGGACCTGGAAAAAACCAACGAACAGGCGCAAATACAGTTCAAGCAGGGCATCGAACTCAGCGCGGCCAATGTGCGCAATGCGCTCAATATCAGTATCGCGGTGGCGCTGGCCGTCATCGTCTGCCTGGTGGCCGTGTCGCATTTCGTCGTGCGCGCCATCTGGCAGCAACTGGGCGGTGAACCCGAATACGCGCGTCAGATCGCGCGCGCCGTGGCCGATGGCGACCTCTCGATGAACATCGTGACCGAGGCGGGCGACCAGAGCAGCTTGCTGGCGGCGCTGAAGGACATGCGCGCCAAGCTCGGCGGCATGGTCTCGGACATCAATGCGTCGGCTGAAACCATCCAGGTGGCCAGTGCCGAGATCGCCCAGGGCAATGCGGATCTGGCCGCGCGCACGGAATCGCAGGCGGGCAGCCTGGATCAGACAGCGCGCAGCATGGACAGCCTGACCGCCACCGTGCGCGACAACGCCGCCAACGCGGGCCAGGCGCATGAACTGGTGGTGTCGGCATCGTCGATTGCCGTGAAGGGTGGGCAAGTGGTCAGCCAGGTGGTCACCACCATGGGCGAGATCAACGATTCATCCAGACGCATTGTCGACATCATCGGCGTCATTGACGGCATCGCCTTCCAGACGAATATCCTGGCCCTGAATGCGGCCGTGGAAGCGGCGCGCGCGGGCGAACAGGGACGGGGCTTTGCCGTGGTGGCGTCCGAGGTGCGCAACCTGGCGCAGCGCAGCGCGGCAGCGGCACGCGAAATCAAGCAATTGATCGGCGATTCGGTGGCCAAGGTCAACGAGGGTTCGAAGCTGGTCGACGAGGCGGGGCTGACCATGGGCCAGATCGTCGATTCCGTGAAAAAAGTGGCCGACATCATGGCCGAGATCAGCGCCGCCAGCCAGGCGCAAAGCGCCGGCATCGGCGATATCGGCGTGGCCATCGGCAGCATGGATCAAATGACGCAGCAAAATTCCGCGCTGGTGGAAGAAGCATCGGCGGCCGCCGAATCGCTGCAGGAACAGGCCGTGCAACTGGGTACGGCGCTGGCTGTGTTCAAGCTGGCGCAGGGAAGCGCGCCGGCGATCAGCACCGTGCCAGCGGCACGGCGGCTGGCGTTGACGAAGGCGGCTTAAATCTTCAGCCCGAACGGATCGTCGATGCTGTGCGCTGGTTCGGTGAACCAGCGCGGGCCGTTTTCCGTCATGTAAAAATGGTCTTCGTGGCGGATGCCGAATTCGCCGGGGATACAGATCATCGGCTCGTTCGAGAAGCACATGCCGACGTCCAGCGGCGTCGTGTCATTGCCCACCAGGTAAGGCCACTCGTGGATATCGAGGCCGATGCCGTGGCCCGTGCGGTGCGGCAGGCCGGGCAGCTTGTAGCCGGGGCCAAAGCCGTCCGACGCCAAAGAGACGCGCGCCGCGCGGTCCACGTCGCCGCAGGGTACGCCCAGCTGCGCGGCGGCGAATGCGGCTGCCTGCGCGGCCTTTTCGCTGTTCCACACGCTGCGCTGGCGTTCGCTGATGGCGCCAAAAACATAGGTGCGCGTGATGTCGGAGATGTAGTTCATCACCTGGCAGCCCGTGTCGATCAGCACCGTGTCGCCCGCTTTCAAAGTCTGCACATAGTTCACGCCATGCGGATAGGCGGTCGCTTCGCCGAACAGCACGATGCAGAAATACGAGCGGGGCGCGCCCACCTTGCGGTGCGCGCGCTGGATGAATTCTTCCACTTCCACCGTCGTGATGCCTTCATACAGCATGCTGGCCGTGGCTACGTGCACGGCCAGGGTCATGTCCATCACGCGCTGCATCAAGGCGATTTCGGCCGGCGACTTGCGGCTGCGGCAGTATGCCGTCACGGCGCGCGCATTTTCCAGCGCGTAGCCGGGGGCCAGCGGTTTGATGCCGTCGTAGATGAAGAAGGCGGCGCTTTCGCAGATGCCCACGCGCGGCGGCGCGGCCGCATCCTGGGCTATGTCCATGCGCGCCAGCGCGTCGACGAACAGCTGGTACGGGCTTTCATGCTCTTCCCAGCAATTGACCTTGCCCTCGATGGCCATGAAACCCGTCAGGGTGCTTTCTTCGAAGGCGGGGGCGATGTACTCGAGCTCTCCGCTGGCCGGCAGGATGGCGCCCACCATGCGTTCGCTGGCATACCACTTGGTGCCCGTGAAATAGGTGAGGTTGGCGCCCGCGTTCAGGTAGATCGCGGCGATGCCCTGTTTGCGCATGAAGGCCTGCGCCTTGGCGATGCGCTGCGCATGTTCGTCCTTGCCGATGGCGACCATGCCGGACGTCATGTCCGACAGCGATGCCAATGCTTGTTCGATGGAAGTGCCACCTATGCTCATGCCTGCTCCTTTGTTCGATGCTGAATATGGAATGCGGGCATGATATCAGTTCGCGCCTTTCGGCTTGAGCCCGGGCGCGCCGCCGGCGGCATCGGGCGGGGCCAGTACCAGGTCGTGCGGATAGGTGAAGTGCCAGTCCGCGTAGCGTTGCTTGCGGCGCAGGCTGGCGTCTTCGTCGAGAAAATTGTCCTGCTTGATGGGCAGTTGCGGCGACAGCGAATGGATGCCGACGATGCGGCCCTCCTGTCGCAGCACGCCCCATTCCGTCTTGCCCGTGACGGGGTCCGCATACAGGCGGCGCAAATGCCGCCGGGCGTTGGCGAAGCGCGGGTCGCGCAGCAGTTCCTGCAAGGTCAATGGATAGCGGGGCCGTCCGTCGCCCGGCGTGCTGTCGTAGTAGCGGCCCAGCGCATTGCGAAATTCATGGCCGATGAACAGCAGCTCGCGCTCCTTGTCGCGCCGCGCGGCCGTGGCATGCAATTCGCTGGCCAGCACCAGGCCCACGCCCATGAAAGCCACCAGCATCAGGGTCCAGATATACGCGAAGCCCCGTGCGCGGTGCTGGAAACTAGAGCTGCTCAAAGGGGATGCCCTCGCGCGTCTTGCCCTTGGCGCCGCTGCGCACGTCGGCCACGCCGCTAATTTCGCCATTGGGCGAAGGGATCAGCTGCCAGGTGGCGGACGACTCCGTGACGGGGTCCAGCGGCACGCTGCGGAAGTAATGGTGGGTCACCAGGTCGGCCAGCGCGGCCGGATACTCGCCCTTGTCGGCATAGTATTTATCGAGGCCGCTCCTGAGCACCTGCAGGTTTTCCTTCAGGGCGACTTCCTTCGACTTTTCCACGGAACCGAAATAGCGGGGAATGGCGATCGTCAGCAGCAGCGAGATGATGGCCAACACCACCAGCAGTTCGACCAGGGTAAAGCCGCGCCGCGGGCCAGTTGTCTGCATGGCGATCACCATTCCTTGAGCGGCACGCCGTTCAGGCCCACCTTGGTCGAGCGCGAGGCGATGTCGAACACGTCTTCGCCCTCGCTGGGATTGTCGGGCGGCGAAGCGTAGGCGCGCTTGCTCCAGCTGTCGGCCGCGCTGCCTTCTTCCCTGGGTTGGAACGGGTCGCGCGGCAGGCGGCGTAAAAAATAGATGTTCTGCTTCGAGGGACTGCGTTGGTCGGGCACGCCCTCGACCAGTTCCTCGAGTTTTTTCGGATAGCCGGAAGCGCCCAGCGAAAGCTTGATGCGGCCATTGTCCGAAGCGCGCTTGTAGGTATCGATCGCTTCGCGTATCTCGATCAGGGCGCTGCGCAACTCCTGTTCCTTCGCCCGTTGCAAGGCCACCTGCGCCATCGGCACGGCCACCGTGGCCAGGGTCGCCATGATCGCCAGGGTGATCATCAGCTCGATGAAGGTAAAGCCCCGCTGTTTCACTGGCCACCTTTCACAGTGGCCTTGTCGCCTGCCGCTGGCGCCTCGTCGCCGCCCGTCATGGGCGAGCCGCTGCGTGGGGCGGCCTGCTCAGGGGCGGCGATAGCCTCGGGCGCGCCGCCCACGCTGGCACGGCCGCCCACGGATGCCTCGGTGCCGGAGTTGAATTCGGCCGTCATCAGGTCCGGGCGGCGGATGCTGCGCAGCAGGCGCGGCGTGATCGACAGCACGATCTCGCTGCGCATGGCGTCGTCCTTCTGGCTGCCGAACAGGCGGTTCAGCACGGGCAGTTCGCCCACGCCCGGCACCTTGTTGGCCGTGCCCCGGTCCTCGTCGCTGATCAGGCCTGCCAGCACCTGCGTTTCGCCGTCTTTCAGGCGCAGGACCGTCGAGGCGCTGCG
Source organism: Janthinobacterium sp. SUN100 (assembly GCF_030397705.1). NCBI lineage: Bacteria > Pseudomonadati > Pseudomonadota > Betaproteobacteria > Burkholderiales > Oxalobacteraceae > Janthinobacterium > Janthinobacterium sp. SUN100. The sequence goes on from NZ_JAPUBU010000004.1 coordinate 454,515, forward strand.
CGTGCCGATCTGGTAAGCCTGCGTGCCCGTCTTGCTGATGACTTCCTTGACGACATTCGACACTTCCAGGTTGATCTTGATGGCCACTTCGTCGTCCAGGTAGACGTTCGGTTCGACGTCGAGCTTCAGGCCCACATCGATGTAGTTGACGCTGTCGGAACTGACGCCGTTATTCGTCGTGACGGTAATGACGGGCACGCGGTCGCCGATGAGGATCTTGGCCTTTTCCTTGTTGCGCACGCGGATGCGCGGATTGGCCAGGATATTGCTGTCGCTGTCCGTCTTGTTGGCGTTCAGGGTGACGCCGCCGATGCCCAGGTTGATGTTGTCGCCATTGATGCGGTGCAGGTCGGCCACCTTCAGGCCGCCCAATCCCGTGCCGACGCCGGCCAGCGTGAGGCTGGCCTGGTCCGGCCAGCGCACGCCCAGCTCCATCAGGCGCGTGCGCTTCACTTCCAGCACTTCGACCTCCAGCATCACTTCCGGGTCGGCCAGGTCCTGCACGTTGATGATGCGCTCGGCCATGCGTACCATTTCCGGCGTATCGCGCAGCATGATGATGCCCAGGCGCTCGTCGGTGACCACGTCCTTGGCCTTGAGCAGGGTCTTGATGGAAAACGCCACTGTCTTGACATCGGCATTGGCGAGAAAGAAGGTGCGCACCACCAGCTGCTGGTAATCCTTCACCTTTTGCGGCGTGTTCGGGTAGATCGTGATCGACTTGTCGCTGGTGACGCTCTGTTCGAGCTGGTTCGCGCCCAGCAGCATGGCGATCGCCTCTTCGATGCTGGTGTCACGCACGGAAATGGTGGCGCGCAGGGCCGGGTCGACTTCCTTGTCGAAGACGAAGTTCAGGCCCGACACCTTGCTGAGAAGATCGAACACGGAGCGCAGCGGCGCGTCGCGAAATTCGAGGGTTACGGGTTTGCGGTAGGCGGCCGCCAGCTTGCCGCCGGCCGGCCGCGCCTTCGCCTGCTCGTCGCCGATGCGGCTTTTCAGGGCCAGCGCCTCGCGCTGTGCGGGGCGTTCCTGCAGCACCTGGCGCAAGGCTTCCTGCGCCTGCGCGATATTCGCTTCGCCACCGCGCTGGTAACTTGCCTGCGCTTCCTGCACCAGCTTGCGGTGCCGTTCCTCCTGCGCCACGCCGGCCAGGCCCCGCTGCGCCACGTCGTTGCTGGCATCCAGCGCCAGTGCCTGCTGGTACAGCGCTTGCGCCTCGGGCAGCTTGCCTTGCTGGCGCAGCGCTTCGGCGCGGCCATTCAGGCTGTTCAGCGCGCGCATCCTGCCATTGGTGACGGCGATGCGGTACTTGGCGTTGGTCGGCTCGGCTTGCGCCGCCTGTTCTAGCAGGGCCAGGCCCTGTTCCGTGCGGCCCGCGCCCAGCATGGCCTGGCCATCGTTGTAGGCCTGGTTGCCGGCGCAGGCAGCCAGCAGGGACAGCATCGGGAGCAGGGCGATGACAGTGCGTGACATAGGTGCGGCGCGTCGTTTCAATTGAGGTCCCCTACGGCGAGTGTCTGTTTCTGGTTGAGCGGCAGATAGGTAAATTGCAGTGCGCCTTGCACCATGCCGTCGAAGCGGTAACGCTCTTCGAGCGTGTCGCCGGGACGCGCCACCACGTTGCGGTCGCCCGCTTGTAGGAAGTAGGCAGCCTTGCCTTCGTCGACGAAGCGGCCAAGGAATTGAAAGGGCAGTGGCGGCGGTGCGTTCGCATCGGCGCGGGCAGCAGGCAGCGCAGCCTGGGCGGCCTGCTGGTCGAGCATGATCTTTTTCGGCGTCTCCGGCTGCCAGCTTTGCTTGGAAAACAGGGTGGCCGCTTCGTCATCGTCGAGCGCGCGCCGCGGATGGATCGCCAGCGGACGGCCAGACGCCGGCACGGCAGCATCGGGAAGCAAGGGTGCTGGCGTCACTCGCTCCACCTGGCGCGTGGTGGCCGTGGCCGGTCCCACGATGCTGCCTTCATCCTCGGGCGCGAAGAGGGCGGCCAGCAAGGTGGCCACGGCGGCGCCTCCCAGTACGGCTTTTTTCATCGGTGCACCTCCGCCTTCTTCACAAGAAGGATGAACTGGATGCGGGCGTCGATCTCGCCCGCTTCGATCTGCTCGCGCTTGAAGAGCACGGAGTCAAGCGTCAGGGTGGGCAGCTCCTGCAAGGCGTCGACGATGAACGTTTGCAGCTGCGTGTATTCGGCTTTCACGGGCAGGGTGATCTGGTAGCGCAGGAAGGCCGTGTTGCCATCCTCCTGCGGCTTGTAGTCCGCCTTGGCCAGGGTGACCCCGCTCTTCTGCGCCACCTCCAGCAAGGTTTTCAGCTGCTCGGGAATGCTGTCGTGCGCGGGCAGGTAGGCGTGAAAGGCGGCCAGGCTGTCGGCGTCGGCGTCGGCATCGAGCGCGATGGCGACCGGCGGCTGCGCCGACTGTCTGGCCGCGGCGGCCAGTTGCGCCGCCAGTTGCTGCTGGCGCGCGGCCAGCGCCTCGCCTTGCTGCATGGCGAAAGCGGCCAGCGCCAGGCAGGCCGCGCCGATGGCGCTGGGCCAGCCCAGGGTACGCCACAGTCGTTGCGCTTCCCACCGCAGGCGCGGCGGCAGGCGCAGTTGCAGGCGTGGACGGGCCACGGGCGTGCTGGCTTTCAGCACGGGTTTTATTGCCGCCATTGCGCCTCCAGCTGAAAACGGTACGGGTGTTCGGGCGCGTTCGCATTCATCTCGTGCTTGAGCAGATACACGGAGCCGAACATGGGCTGCTGGTTCAGGAAGGCCAGGTAATTGAGCATGTCCTGCGGCGTTTCCGCTTCGGCGGCGATTTTCAGGACGCTGGCGCCATCCTGTCCCTGCTGCGCGTTCAGGTCCAGCCCCAACAGGGCCACGCGCACGTCGCGCGGCGCCTGCACCGTTTTGACCAGGCGCGTGACGGGCAGGTTGAGCTGGCGCACGGCGGCGGCCACCTGTTTCAGTTCGCTGTCGCGTTCGCGCTGCTGGGTCGCCGAGAGGGGGGCGCGCACGGGATGCGCGGGCTGCAGCTGGGCCAGTTGCGCTTCCAGGCGCCGCGTTTCCTGCGCCTGCACCAGCCAGTACACGGCGGCCGGCAGCAGCATTAAGCCGCCCGCCAGGCACAGGGCCAGGCGCCAGCCGCTGAATGTCTGCACTGCACCGGGCGCCAGCAATTCCAGGCGGCTCAGGCCCATGCAGCCTCCCGCATCAGGTGCGCGGCGCCGGCCACGGGGAGGGGCTGAAAGCGCGCCGGCAGCGCATCCTGCGGCACGCCGCTCAAGTCGAGCAGCGCTACGTGTTCGATGGCGTCGAGCTGCGGCGCACGCAAGTTCCAGCGCCGCCACGCCCGATCCAGTTCGTCGCCCCAGGCGGCGCCGCAAGATTGGCTATGCAGGGCCGTGATGCGCCCGCCGCTGCTGGTGGCCAGCAGTAGCCGTCCCGCTTCCACGAGGGCGAAGGCGGCAGGCTTATTGCCGGCGATGCTGCGCCAGGCCGGCCCCACGATGGGTTCGATGGACAGGCAGCGCCGGCCATGCGCGGCGGCGGCATCCTGCACCCCTTGCAGCAGGGCCGCATCGACGCCGCAGGCCAGGCGCGGCTTGCCGTACGATGCATCGTCGGCAGCCAGGCGCCAGGCCCGTGCGCCATCGCCATAGACGGCGGCGAACTGGCTGTGCAGGAAGCGCTGTGCGCTGGCCGCGTCGAGCAGGGCGCCGCTCCACGGCACCATCAGCATGGCGCACCAGCGGCTGGCCAGGCTGACGGCCAGCGGCAGTTTTTTTTCATTGTGCTGTTCGAGCCAGCCGCGCAAGCTTGCCAGCGCCACTTCCCAGTTGGCGTCGGGGTTCAGGATGGGCACGTGAAAAGCGCTGTCCGTTACGGGACGGCCGGCGCGGCGCAGCACGCCGTCCAATCCGTGCGGCGCCAGGTGCAGGCACAGGGTGGCGCGGGTAAGGCGTTCAATAAGTGACACGATTGAGCTCCGCTAAAGTGGTTTCGCCGCGCCGCACCAGGTCCAGGCCCGCTTCGCGCGCCAGGCGAAAGCCGTTGCGCGCCGCTTCTTCCTTCATCTGGCTCAGGGGCGCGCGCGTGCAGATCATTTCGCGCATCGTATCGCTGAGCATCAGGACCTCGGCGACGGCCTTGCGGCCCTTGTAGCCGGTACCGCGGCAATGGCCGCAGCCCTTGCCGGCCATGAATTGCCAGTCCTGCACCTGGTGCAGGGCCAGGCCGCTGTCGCGCAGCTGCTGCGCATCGGCCAGCACCTCGGCGCTGGCGTCGACGGCGCAATGGGCGCAATTGAGGCGCAGCAGGCGCTGCGCCACGATGCCGTTCAGGGCCGCCGCAAAGCTGTAGGCATCGACGCCCATGTGCAGGAAGCGGCCCACCACATCAAAGACGTTATTCGCGTGCACGGTGGTAAATACCAGGTGACCCGTGAGCGCCGCCTGCACGGCGATCTGCGCCGTCTCGTCGTCGCGGATTTCGCCGATCATGATCTTGTCGGGATCGTGGCGCAGGATGGAGCGCAGGCCGCGCGCGAACGTCAGCCCCTTCTTTTCGTTGACGGGAATCTGCAGCACGCGCGGCAGGCGGTATTCGACGGGGTCTTCGATGGTGACGATCTTGTCGCGTCCCGTATTGATTTCCGTGATGGCCGCGTACAAGGTGGTGGTCTTGCCGGAGCCCGTGGGGCCCGTCACCAGCAGCATGCCGTGCGGCTTGGCGGCCAGGCGCCGTATCTGTTCGATGGCATCTTCGTTCAGGCCCAGGCTTTCCAGGCGCAGCGCCTGCGCCGCTTCCGTCAGTGCGCGCCGGTCCAGCAGGCGCAGCACGGCGTCCTCGCCAAAGATATTGGGCATGATGGAGACGCGGAAATCGATCTCCGCCCCTTTTACGCGCACCTTGAAGCGGCCGTCCTGCGGGATGCGGCGCTCGGCGATGTCGAGGTCGGCCATGACCTTGATGCGCGAGATGATCTGTTCCGCCATCGCCAGTCCCTGCACCTGGCCCGCCTGCACCAGCACGCCGTCGACGCGGTATTTGATGACCAGGCTGGCCACGTCGCATTCGAGGTGGATGTCGCTGGCCTGGAACTTCAGGGCGTCGTAGATGGTGGAGTTCACCAGTTTCACCACCGGGCTGCTGTCTTCGCTGATGCGGATCAGGGAGATATCCTCGATGCTCTGGTCGAGGCCAGGCACGTCGTCTCCATGTTGCATTTCCTGCATCGCCTGCTGCACGCTTTCCTGCTGCTGCAGGTAGGCGGCCAGGTCGTCCGGATGGGCCAGCGCCACCGTGAAGGGCGTGGACAGGGCGAAGTCGGCCCACTGCAGCAAGTCTTCGGCAAACGGGTTACCGATGACGAGTACGGGCGGCGCGCCGGGGGCGTCTGGCTGCAGCAGCACGCAGTCGCGCTGGGCGCAATCCGTGTAGGGCAGCAGGGCAAAGGCGGGCAGGGCGGCTTGCAGCTCTGCCATCGTCCAGGCCGGATAGCGGAAGAGGGCGGCCAGCTGGCGCAAAAAGACTTCGGGCGGCAGGGCTGTCGTTTCCTGCAGCACGGCCATCTGCGGGCGGCCCTGTTCCAGTGCGCTGGCGTGGGCGCGGCGCAGCATGGCCGCATCGAGCACGGCCCGTTCTTCGTCGCGTGCGTTCATGGCATGACCTTCACGATAACGTTCACGATAAGCTCCCGGCCAGTTCAAAGATCGGCATGTACATCAGCACCACCACGCCGCCGATGACGATGCCGATGACGGTCATCAAGAGCGGCTCGAGCAGGCGCGAGGCCCAGTCCACCCAGCGGGCGAATTCCTCGTCGTGGAACTTGGCCGAGCGTTCCAGCATGTCGCCCAGGCGGCCCGTGTTTTCTCCCACTTTCAGCAGCGATTGCGCCACGGGCGTGGCCATGGCGGCGTGTTCCAGCGCGGTGGAAAACGGCATGCCCTCCTGCACCGCGCGGCGCGCCTGCGCCAACTGCTCCTGCTGCGCCGGCAGCAGCATGGGGGCCACCATGGCCAGCGCCTTGTGCAGCGGGATGCCGGCGTGCAGCAGCAGGCTCAGAGCGCGATAGAAGCGGGCCAGGCGGAACTCCGCCGCCTTCCCGGCCAGCACGGGCAGGCGTAAGAGGCGCAAGACGAGGGCTTGGCGCGTACCGGCATTGGCGATGCCGAAGACCACGGCGCCAACGGCGGCGGCGAGCGCGCAGGCACACAGCAGCGGATGCGCGGCCAGGGTCTGGCCAAAACCCAGCAGCATTTGCGACATCCACGGGATTTCGCGGCCCGAGCTTTCGTAGACGACGCTGAACTTCGGCACCACGTAGCCGAGCAGGAACAGGGTCACCAGACCGCCGACGACGAGCAGCATGCACGGGTAGATGGCGGCGGAAATGAGTTTTTTACGGATGGCGTCGAACTGCAGCTGGTAGCCGACGAAGCGCGCCAGCGCCTCGGACAGGTTGCCCGAGCGTTCGGCTGCATGCACGGTGGCGATGTAAATGTCGGGGAAGATGTCGGGGAAACCGGCCAGGGTGTCGGAAAAGCTTTGCCCTTGCTGCAGGGTGAGTACGATGGCGGCCAGGGTGGCCTTGGCGCCCGCGCGCGTTTCCTTGTTGTGCAGGGTGGCCATGGCCTCGCCCAGGTTCAGGCCCGCTTCGAGCAGGGCCAGCAGCTCCTGGCTGAATTGCAGCAGGGGCAAGCCCTGCTTGCCAGGGCGCGGCGCGACGCCAGCCTCTTGCGCCGTGCCATCGTCGACGGCCAGCACGCGCCAGCCGCCGCGCACGGCCGCGCGGATCGCCTCGGCCTCGCTGGCGGCGTCGATGGCCAGCGCCTGGCTGCCCGCCGGGCCCTGCACCTGGAGGTGGAACTGCATGGCCGCGTCAGGCGAGCATGGTGGCAGGCGTAAAAATGGACAGGCTGGAATGGGGGAAAGCGCGTGCGGACAAGGTCGAAGTAGGCATCGGTCAGGAACAATCCAAAAAAGTTCAATTCGTCGCGGGTACCGGCAGCAGGCAAGATGCAATCACTGCCTCAGGGTAGACTGTAATTGCCAGAAAATCAATCGTGCTGTGCGGGCAAGCCTTGTATCGATGGCTTGCCCGCAGGTTCGGCCGCTTACTGGGTGACCAGGCTGACCTTGTCGATCACGAACGAGGTTTGCAGCGATGCGTCCTCGGTCGCGGCGAACGAGATCTGCACGGTCTGGCCCTTGTAGGCGATCAGGTCAAACGTACGGATCTGGTAGCCGGCTGCCTTGTTCACGTTCGAATACGTGGCCAGGGTGCCCAGCACCGTGCCGGCGCTGTTCTTCACGGTGACGACCAGCTTGTCGTACACGGTATTGCCCGTTTCAGCCGTGTCGATGTGCAGCGCGAAGGTCAGGCTGGCGGACGTGGCGGCGGCCGGAATGGCCACGCTTTGCGTCAGCGATTCGCTGGCCGTGGCGCCATTGCCGCCCAGCCAGGCATACTGCGTGCCTTCGTATGCGGTTTGGCCCGTGAAGGTGCCGATGGCGCCCGTGGTGCCGCTCCAGCCCGTGGCGCCGGACTCGAAGCCGCCGTTCGTCACGCGTTCGGTGGCGCTGCTCGTGCCCACCGTCAGCGTGGCGTTGTTCGACGTGGCCGTCACGGCGGGCGAGGACGAATCCGTCACCGTGGCCTTGAACACGGCGCCGCTGTCGGCCGCCACGGTCGTGAAGCTGTAGGCAGGCGACGTGGCGCCGCTGATCACGGCGCCGTTGCGGTACCACTTGTAGGTGTACGGTGCCGTGCCACCGCCCGCGCCCACGGCGAACGAGGCGGTGGCGCCCGGTGCGACGGTGATGCTGGCCGGCTGGCTGGTGATGGTCACCGCGCCGCCCGTGGTCGATTCATCGACGTCGGCGCCCACGTTGATGGCCGCATACGCGCGCTTGACGGCGATAGCCTCGGCGCTACCCACGCCATACAGTTCCTCGGCTGCCTGCAGCACCTTGTTGCGCGCATCGGCATAGTTGGTCGACGAGGTGAACTTGGTGGTGGCGGCCTTGAACCAGATGCGGTAAGCCTTGTCGCTGCCGATGCCGGTCATGGCCAGCGGGCTCTTGTTCAGGTACGAGCTGTAGTAGTCGCTGCTGGACGTGGAGTTCGAACCTTGCGACAGGAAGTAGAACATGCGGTTGTTCGGGCCGCTGCTGTAGTGGACGTCGAGGTTCTTGATGGTGCTGCTCCACGCATTCGGGCTGCTGCCATCCTTGCTTGGCTTGTACAGCCAACGCAGCGGCTGGCCATTCTTGGCGATCTCCTTGCCCGTCATCCAATCGTTGCCCGTGTTGGGGATGCTGGTGCCCGTGCCGCCGGCGCGCGCATAGGCTTCCACCATTTCGCCGGCGATGTCGGAGCTCGATTCGTTCAAGCCGCCCGACTCTTGCGAGTAGATCAGGCCCGAGGTGGCGTCCGTGATGCCATGGCCCATTTCGTGGCCGATCACGTCGATGGAACCGAGGTTGTTGAACGAGCTGCCGCCGTCGCCGATGTACATGCACTTGCAACTGCTGTCGTAATAGGCGTTGTCGTAGGCCGTGTTGACGTGGGCGGCGATGTGGGTGGCCGTGTTGTTGCCGTCCAGGCTGGACCAGCCCAGCACATTCTTGTGCGTGTCGTAGGTGTTCATCAGGCCCCACATCGCGTTCACGGCCGCCGTCTGGCCGTTGGCGTTGGTGGTGCTGCCGCCGTTGATGTATTGCTGGCCGTCGCCCCAGGTATTGCTGGTGCTGCTGTACACGCTGCCCGAGGTGGTGCCGTGGTTGGCATTCGTGATGGCCATGCCGCCGAAGCTGCCGCCCGTGCCGCGGCTGGGGTCTTTCATGGTGTAGGTGCTGCCCGTGAGCGTGGTGTTGAGCGGTACCTGGCCGTTGTACTGGCTGTTGCCGATGCCGGCCACGGTTTTCAGGGCTTTCCACTGGCGCAGGATGCGGCCATCCTTGGCGCTGACGACGGTGTCGTAGTAGACGGGCTTGTTACCGCTGATCATGCGCGTCTGCACCAGGTAGGCCAGCTCGTAGTGGTCGACCACGTCCTGCACGTCGAGGGCGTTCAGCGCGGCTTCCGACTTGTTCTCGGCGCCGGCCACGCGCACCGTTTTCATCACGGGGTAGATCAGCAGTTGCGCATGCGGCGGCACGTGGTCGACGGCCGGCACGCCGATGCTTTTCACGGCGGCGGCGATGGCGGCGGCGGCGCTGACGGCCGGCGTGGTGTCGATATCGGTGGTGGCGCTGCGGGTGACGGAATTGACGCCGCCGCTACCGAGGCCGGAAGCGCGGTCCGACACGGATTCGCTGACGATGTCGCCGGCGTTGTTGCTGACCACGACCGTCTCGGAACCGAAGACGGGCAAGCCCTTGTAGGTGTGCTGTACGCGGCTCACACGCGTGCCGCTGACGCCCGGATGCTGGGCGCCGACGGCAAAGCCATGCTCGGTATTCAGGCCGCGGCTGCGTGCCTGCGCGGCCAGCTTGTTGACCAGGCTGGCGTTCTCTTGTGGAGAGGCCAGGCTGACCGGGGCGGCCATCAGGGTCTGTGGCAGCGGCGAGGCGGCATCTGCCGTGGTGGCCATCAGCGGCAGGGCGGCGATGGATGCGGCAACTATCGTCAAACGTAAATTCATTTCTGCTCCATAGTATCGGTTAAGGAAATGGTGAATGAGCTGGCCGCGATGCCTGATGGCCACCCCGGCGTGCCTGGCGGCGGGCGGATAGCCTGCCGTTTTGTGGTGGCATGACGCCGGGTAGGGGGACACTAAACTTGTCGAGATCGCCATGTCAAAAAATTCAAGAAATGGGTCACTACGCGAATTTTTGTTAAGAATTGAACATTTATCAGCGCTGTATCGTTGGAAAGTTTGATCTACCACAAGCTGCAACTTTTGTTTTGGACTACTTCCCCTAATGGAGCGCTCTGTTGGAAAAACACTGTTGCATTTTTTAAATGTTGCGATCTACACTAGCTCTTCGCGTGGCCCCAGCGGATCACGCGAAGACAAAAAAAGCGCACGCGGCAATGACCGCGTCCAGATACAGCGCATCGGGAAAAAAATCGGGAGTTTCACATGACGTCAGTTCTGTTTTCTGCTGTTGGTTTCAGCCATTTCCCCTCTGGAGCGGCATTCATGCTGCATCCGCCTTCCTAGCCGCCGCTAACCGGCCCTTCCCCCGCGAGGGGGGCTTTTCAGCGAGTCCGACCGCGCCGCCCGGTGCGGCCGCTGGCGCAGTGCATCCTTTTTTCAGGAAGGGTTGCCGGCTCCTGGTGCGTGCACCGGAATCACCGGCCCGACGAACTATGCTTTCGATAGCGACCAAAGTGGAACAGATCGTGATGGAATCGGCCTTTCTCAGCGAGGGACTGGGCCGGGGCTTGCTCAACCTGTCGGAACTGGCGCGCCAGCTACAGCCGCAATTGCAGAGCGACTTATGGAAACCGGTGGGCCAGGCCGCCGTGGTGATGGCGCTGCGCCGCCTGGCCGAACGGATGCCGCAGCAGAAAAGCGGCGAGATCGTGCTGGCGCACCGCGCGGGAGAACTGTCCACGCGCAGCGAGCTGATGATTTTTACCTACCGTTACTCCGACCAGACGTATGCCTGCCAGCGCCAGTTGCTGGCGCTGGCCGCGCCCCAGCGGGGCACGTTCATTACCGTCACGCGCGGCGTCAACGAGGTGATGGTGATCTGCAGCCGCAGTCTGCATGCGCTGGTGGAAGAGGTTTTCGGCGAAGAGCAGGAGCTGGCGCGCCTCGAACGCGTGACGGCCGTGACCTTGCACCTGGCGCCCGAAACCTGCTATACGCCGGGCGTGTATCACGCCATCCTCAAGCGCCTGGCGTGGGAGCGCATCAACCTGATCAACATCATCTGCACCTACACGGAGCTGACCTTGCTGCTGGAGGCATCGCAGACGGGGGCCGCCTTTGCCGTGCTGTCGAAAATCGTCGCCCAATGAAAAACGCCCCGCTGCAGCGATGCAGCGGGGCGCTGGCGGGACGCAGCCCGTTTATTTTTCCAGCTGCGTACGCACGCGGGCGATCGCGGCGCGTACCTGGCGGGGAGCGGTGCCGCCCACGTGGTCGCGCGCGGCGACAGAGCCTTCCAGGGTCAGCACGGCAAACACGTCTTCATCCGTCAGCGGGGAAAACGCGCGCAACTGCTCCAAAGACAGGTCGGCCAGATCGCAGCCGGCGTCGACGCAGGCGCGCACGGCCAGGGCCACCGCTTCATGGGCGTCGCGGAACGGCAAGCCTTTCTTGACCAGGTAGTCGGCCAGGTCGGTCGCCGTGGCATAACCCTGCAGGGCTGCCGCGCGCATCGCTTCCGGTTTCACCGTGATGCCGCCGGCCATGTCGGCGAAGATGCGCAGGGTGTCGATGACGGTGTCGACGGTGTCGAACAGCGGTTCCTTGTCTTCCTGGTTGTCCTTGTTGTAGGCCAGCGGCTGGCCTTTCATCAGGGTCAGCAGGCCAGTCAGGTGACCATACACGCGACCTGTCTTGCCACGCGCCAGTTCCGGCACGTCCGGGTTTTTCTTTTGCGGCATGATCGACGAGCCGGTGCAGAAGCGGTCGGCGATGTCGATGAAGCCGATGCGTGGGCTCATCCAGATCACCAGTTCTTCGGCCATGCGCGACACGTGCATCATCAGCACGGCGGAGGCGGCGCAAAATTCGATGGCGAAATCGCGGTCCGACACGGCGTCGAGCGAGTTGTGGCAGACGTCGTCAAAGCCCAGCGTCTTGGCCACGCGCAGGCGGTCGATGGGGAAGGTGGTGCCGGCCAGGGCGGCGGCGCCCAGCGGCAGGCGGTTGACGCGCTTGCGGCAGTCGGCCATGCGCTCGGCGTCGCGGCCGAACATCTCGACATACGCCAGCATGTGGTGGCCGAAGGTGATCGGCTGGGCCACCTGCATGTGGGTAAAGCCCGGCATGATGGTGTCGGCATGCTGTTCGGCCAGATCCGTCAGCGCGCTGCGGAACGTCGCCAGCAGGGCGGTGATGTCGTCGATGGCGGAGCGTACGTACAGGCGAATGTCGGTCGCCACCTGGTCGTTGCGCGAACGGCCCGTGTGCAAGCGCTTGCCCGCATCGCCTACCAGTTCGGTCAGGCGCTTTTCAATATTCAGGTGGACATCTTCCAGGTCCAGCAGCCATTCGAACTGGCCGGCGGCGATTTCCTGCGAGATTTGCGCCATGCCGCGCTGGATTTCCGCGTAGTCGGCCGGGCTGATGATGGCTTGCGCATGCAGCATTTCCGCATGGGCCAGCGAACCTTCGATGTCGAACAGCGCCAGGCGCTTGTCAAAAAATACAGAAGCTGTGTAGCGCTTGACGAGGTCCGAGACCGGTTCGGAAAACCGGGCCGACCAGGCTTCGCCCTTTTTGGAGAATTGATCAGTCATGAAAGAAGTCCTTTAGTGTAGGGCGATTATAAACAAGGTTGGCCGGCGGTAGGGCTTTTAGGGGCTTGCAGGGCGCTGAAATGGCCAGGAATGGGGCTGGCAAGCCTCAAATGCCACGGCGCGGGCACGTTGTGCGTTCCATCCGGGCTTTTTGTATTCTGTCCCGCGAATCGTGCGTTTGGTCGCAATCCGATGGCGGTTCAGTGGGGATCGGCCTACAGTTCAATCATCGCAGCACACAACCAGCCACCCAAAGGACATCATCATGAACATCGCTAAAAACATGGAAGCCATCTTCGTTGCCATCATCGCCATCGCCGCCGCCACCAGCCTGGCCACCGCCGCCGTGCCGAAGTTCCGCGCCGCGCCAGCATCCATGGTCGCCAGCGCCGAGCAAGTCACCATGCACACCGTGTACGTCAGCGCCAAGCGCCTGAGCGCTGAAGAAAAAGCAGCACTGTAAGCGGGCCCATGCAATGCAGGCAGCACCCATCACCGGCAATCAGGACGGGCGGCGCCCCCGGTTCTTTCCTGCCCAGGTGACAGCAGCGCGCAAATCGCCGATGATCGGTTTTTTCCACGACAGGCGGACAGCGTGATGTCACATTTGAAGATCAGCAGCGACAAGGCGGAACTCGACGTTCCAGCCATTCACCATTTTCTCAGCACGCAATCGGCATGGGCCAGCGGCATCGCACTGGCCACCGTACAGCGCGCGATCGACCATTCGCTCTGCTTCGGCGGCACGCTGGACGGCCGCCAGGTGGCATTTGCCCGCGTGGTCAGCGACTACGCCACGTTTGCCTATCTGGTCGACGTGTATGTACTGGAAGAGTGCCGCGGCCGCGGCTACAGCAAGCGCCTGATGGAGGCCGTGATGGCACATCCCGACTTGCAGGGCTTGCGCCGTTTCATGCTGGCCACCAGCACGGCGCATGGCTTGTATGCGCGCCACGGCTTTACGGCGCCGCTCCGGCCGGAGACGCTGATGGAGCGGTATTTTCCCGATATGTACCGGCGTTGAACGTCTGGTGCGGTTTGCGCGCGGCTCCGGTCCTGCCCTGCCATTTCCATTTTATTGATCCCCCTACCGGCCCCTGACTCCATGAACTCTTTCTTTCTCTGGCCTTTGCTTGCCGTATCGTTCTCGGCTACTGCTGCGCCCATGCCGGAGGCATTCAGCCCGGCGCCTTGCGAGACGGGCATTTTTCGCCAGGACCAGACGGGCTTCGTCGCCCTCACCAAGGGGGGCAAAGGCTACGGCTATACCTTCAGCGACGGGACCGTTGGCAACACGCAGGACGCCGGCGCACTGATCGCGTGTGGAAAGGACGCCGTGCTTGTCCGCGGCAAGGAGCGCTGGCCGAAAGTGGCACTGGCTGAATCGGATACGCGCTTTGCATCGCATGGCGTCATGCTCGCGGGCCGCCTGATGGAGGCGCCGGGCGCCGGCAAGGATACGCCACTGGTCGTGTATGCCCATGGTTCCGAAAGCAGCGGCTGGATCGACCGCGCGCGCGACCCTTATCAGATGGTGGGGCGGGGCGTGTCCGTTTTCGTGTATGACAAGCGCGGTACCGGGCTGTCCGAAGGTGAATATACGCAGAATTTTCCACGCCTGGCCGATGATCTGGTGGCCGCGTCGCGCGAAGCAAAACGGCTGGCGCAAGGACGTTATGGGCGTTTCGGCCTGATGGGCCTGAGCCAGGGCGGCTGGATCGCCCCACTGGCGCAGGCGCGTGCCAAGGCGCAATTTCTCGGCATCGGCTATGGACTGGCGGTCGATATCGCGGAGCAGGATGCGGCGCAGGTTGCCAGGGAACTACAGGACAAGGGCTATGGCGGCGACGTCGTCGCCAAGGCCAGGATGGGGACGGATATCACGGCAAGAATCGTCAAATCCGGCTACCAGGATGGACTGGACGACCTGTCGGCATTCCAGCGGCAGTTTGGCAAGGAGCCGTGGTTTGCCCTCATCAAGGGCGGCTACACGGGCGTGTTGCTGGGCATGCAGGCCGAGGAACTCCGCAAGCACGGCATACCGCAGTTTGACAAGCTCGGTGTCGACTGGTCGCAAGATCCCGTGCAGGCATTGCGCCAGGTCGCGGTGCCGCAGTTATGGGCCCTGGCAGAGGACGACCGCCAGGCGCCGCCGGCCGTCACCGTCGAACGCCTGACTGCGTTGCGCGGCCAGGGCCAGGCCATTTCTGTCTACCTCTTCCCGCAGGCCGATCACGGCATGCGCAGCTACGTTCAGGCGCCCGATGGAACGCGCAAGCCGACCATCATCACGCCCGGGTTTTACGACCTGATGGCCGACTGGGCGAAGGGCGGCGCCGACGGCGCGTATGGACAGGCGTATCGCAAATAAAGCCACGGCGACGCTGCCTCGCCGTGCTTACTGCCAGTGCATCAGACAGGGGGGAATCAGGAGCAGCAGCGCCAGCACCAGGTAAATCAGCTGCAGCGGGATCATCCACTTGGCCCACGTAATCCAGGGCACGCGTGCCAGCGCCAGCACGCCGACGGTGATGCCGGACGTGGGGATCATCGGCGTGGTGAACTCGCCGAACTGGAAGGCCAGAATGGCCGTCTGGCGCGTCACGCCCACCAGGTCGGCCAGCGGCGCCATGATGGGCATGGTCAGCGCGGCCTGGCCGCTGCCGGAATGGATGAAGAAGTTGATCACCGACTGCATGAAGAACATCTTTTGCGCGGCGAAGACGGGACTCGACGAGGCTACCAAGGGCGTGAGCGCATGCAACATGGTGTCGATGATCTGCGCGTCGCGCGCCAGGATCATGGTGCCGCGCGCGAGCGCGATGACCAGCGCCACGCTGACCATGTCGCGTGCGCCCTGCACGAAAGACGCCACCAGGCTGTCCATGTCGAGCCGGCCCACCAGGCCGACGACGATGGCCATCACCAGAAACAGGGCGGCGATTTCATCGATGAACCAGTCGTATTTGACGACGCCGACGACCATCGTCAGCAAAGTCGCCATGAAAATCCACAGCACGGCGCGGTGCGTGCGCGTCATGCCGGCAAAGCTGTTCAGGTCCAATGTGTGCTCGCTGCGCTTTTCGATGTCGAGCAGGTAGGTCGGGCTTTTTTCCGGATGGCGCTTGATGCGCGCCGCGTACCACATCAGGAACACGATGCTGACCGCCGTGGCGATGGCCCAGACGATCAGGCGATAGCCGATACCGGAAAAGATCGGCACGCCGGCGATGCCTTGCGCGATGCCGACATTGAACGGGTTCAGGAAGGCGGCGGAAAACCCCACCTGCGAGCCGATGAAAGGAATCGATACGCCCGTGATGGTGTCATAGCCCAAGGCCAGCGCCAGCGGCACGAAGATCAGGATGAAGGGGATGGCTTCCTCGTTCATGCCGAAGGTGGCGCCGCCCAAGGAAAACATGGTGAAGAAGACGGGGATGATGGCGGCGCGCACGAAGCGCGAACTGGTGTGCGCCTTGGCGATGGCCTTGATCAGGGAATCGAAGGCTTCCGTTTTTTGCAGCACGGCGAAGGCGCCGCCGACGATCAGCACGAAGCCGATGATCAGGCTGGCGTCGACGAAGCCCTTGATGGGCGCCATCATCAGGGCGGCGAGTCCCTGCGGCTTGTTGTCGACATAGTGGAACGTGCCGGGGATGATCAGCTGCTTGCCGTTGACCAGCTGCGTATCGAATTTCCCGCCTGGCACCAGCCACGTCGCCAGCGCGATCATGGCCAGGATGCCGCACAGCAGGACGAAGGTGTTGGGGAGCTTGAATTTTCTCATGGCGTCATTGGCTCAGCAGGCTGCCGCCGCGGAAAGCGACAGCGCCGGCGACCTTGCCGACGTTCATGCCGCGCAGGACGTGGCGGTGGGCGCTGCGCGCAAAAAAGACGCCGGCGACGGTGCAGCGCAAGGTCGTCGTTTCGCCGCTGACCGGGTCGATCAGGTCGGCCACTGCATCGCCAGCGGCCAGCACCTCACCCATTTCGCGCAGGTAGACCAGCACGCCGTGATGTGGCGCGAGGATCGGCTCCACACCGGCCAGCGGCGTCGGCTTGCATTGCGGCGCGGGCAGGTCGTCGCCGGCACCGGGGATGTCCAGTACGCCCTCGATGGCGAGAAAACGCAGCAGGGCGGTGGCGTCGCGTTCGGCCAGGGCGTAGCTCACTTCCACTTCGCCGCGCAACTCGACGGTGGTCGACAGGCAGGCGGCAGGAATCGGATAGCGGCCCTGGAAATGCGCGTCGAGATCCCACCATAATCGGCTGCAGGCTTCGTCGAACGGTTCTTCACCGGCCGCCAGTTCCAGCAGCACGGCGCGCGCGCCCAGCAGCGCGGACAGGGGCGCGATCTGCGCGGCCAGTGGCGTGCCCGTATAAATGTGCAGGGCCGCCTCGTTGTCGCAATGCAGGTCGAGCACGATGTCGGCGTCGATGGCCATGCCCAACAGGGTTTTCTTCAGCGTTTCCGCATCCGTGCCCGGCCGCCAGGCGGCGACGGCGGCGCGCGCATGCTCGCGTATCAGCGCCACGTTGGCTTGCGCATCCTGTCCCAGCAGACCATCGAGCGTGGTTTTCAGTTCATCGGCCACGTGGCGGTAGGCGCGGTTGAAGTTGATGCCGGTGGTCAGGTCGAAGCGCCCGAACGGCGCGCCATGGATGGCTTGCGCCAGGCCGATCGGGTTGGCGGCCGGCACCAGGATGATTTCGCCGTGGATATTACCCGCCGCTTCCAGCGCCAGCAGTTCGCGACGCAAAAATTGCGACACCAGCATGCCCGGCACTTCATCCGCATGCAGCGCCGCCTGGATGTACACCTTCTTGCCGCTGCGGCTAGCGGCGGCCGCACTGCCGAAGTGGAAGCTGCTCAATTGGCACGCTACGCTGGCGTGCGCGGTGGAGATGGGATGCTGTTGTACTTGCATGGTGAATTCGCCCCAAAACGGGGCGCGGTTGATGGATTTCGGTCGATTATGTAGCATTATTTTCACGAAGTAAATCAATGAAAATCCTTTTACAAATATTTGTTGAGTTTTCTTTTTGATATGAGTACAGTAAGTTTCAGCGACCCGATTTCGCCTTTCCGCCATTCATCCGCAGTATCCAAGAACACAGGCCGCCAGTGATATGAAAGCATCCGCCAGTCCTGCCAGAAGCAGCGCCCGCATGCCACCTGCCGCCGCGCTGTCATCGCCCGATGCCGCCTTCGCGCAGTCTCCGCTGGGACAGGCGCTGATGCACGTGCTGGCCAGCGGTTCGGCTTCGCAGCGGCAGATCGCCGACTACCTGCTGCGCAACCAGATGCGCGTCATTGCGCTGGGCATCGAGGAACTGGCTGACAACTGCCAGGTGTCGACGGCCACCATCAGCCGCTTCGCGCGCGACATCGGCCAGAAGAATTATTCGGCCATGCGCGGCGCCATGGCCGAAACCCTGCAATCGCTGCTGCAGCCCGTCGACAAGCTGCGCCATACGATAGAGCGGCGCGCGCGCGCCACCTCGCCCGTCACGGAAAGCCTGGAATATGCGGCCGCGAACATCGCCGCCACGTCTGCCGCCCTGTCGCTGCCCGACATGCACGCTGTGGTGCGGCGTCTGACGCGCGCCAAGGTGGTGTATGTGATGGGTTTTGGCCTGTCGGCCAACCTGGCCGGCATGCTGGTGCAGCATCTGCAGCCGTTTTGCCCGCATGTGGTGGAAGTGGTGGGCATCGGCGGCTCGGAAGTGGCGGCCGGGCACCTGGTCAACCTGACGGCGCAGGACGTGCTGGTGGTGATTTCGTTTCCCCGCTATACGCTCGATTGCATCGGCCTGGCCAGCTTCGCGCGCGACCGGGGCGCCTGCATCGTGGCGCTCACCGATTCGCCTGCCTCGCCGCTGGCCGAGCTGGCCGATCATGCGCTATTTGCGCAAAGCACGCATCCCGTCCTGCCCAGCAGCGCCAGCACGGCGCTGGCCATGATCGAGGCGCTGGCCGTGGCGCTGATGGTGTCGAACAAGGATAACGTCGACAAGGCCGCACGCCTGAGCGAAGTGATCGCCGCCTACCTGTATGGCGGCGAGCATGGGGTGCAGGCTCCCAGGAAAACAGCAGCACAGCAGCGCAAGGCAGTCCATAAAAAGCAGTCATTATAAAAATCAGGGTCAATACCATTGGGGAGAGTTGGAATGCATAGGGAAAAACAACAGGGCGGGCCTGCACTGCCACGTGAAGCGGCACTGGCGCATGCCGTGCGCCTGGCGCTGGGCGCCTTGAGCGTGACGGCGGCGCTGGGCATGCTGGGCAATGGCGCGCTGGCGCAGGAACAGGACGGCGACGCGGCGCCGAAAAAAATGCAGCGCGTGGAAATCACGGGGTCGGCCATCAAGCGGCTGGAATCGGAAACGGCGCTGCCGGTGCAGATCATCACGCGCGCCGAGATCGAAAAGGCGGGCGTGACGACGGCGGCCGAGCTGATGGCGCGCGTGTCGGCCAACGTGGGCGGCCTGACTGATGGCGCCAGCATCAATATCGGCGGAGACCAGCGCGGCTTCAACAGCGCCAATCTGCGCGGCGTGGGCACGTCATCCACGCTGGTGCTGCTCAATGGCCGGCGCATGGCCAACTTTGCCTCGCCCGGCGACGATGCGGGCGTGGACCTGAATAATATTCCTGCCGCCGCGCTGCAGCGCGTGGAAGTGCTGCTCGACGGCGCCTCGGCCCTGTACGGCACGGACGCCATCGGCGGCGTCATCAATTTCATTACGCGCAAGGATTACCAGGGCGTGGAGCTGAATGCCTACGGCAGCGGCACGCAGGAAGGCGGCGCCGGCAAGCGCACGGCCAGCATCACGGCCGGTACGGGCGACCTGGCCACGGATGGCTACAATATCTTCGCCGTGTTCGACGCGCAGCAGACGGACCGCCTCAGCACCTCGCAGCGCAAGTTCATTCCGAACCTGAACGTGCCCGAGCGCCTTGGCCATTTGCTGTCGAGTTTTACCAGCCCGGCGAATATCCGCCTGTCGGGCGCCCAGCGCGATCACCTGCAGGAGATCGGTTTCCTGTTGAACGGCAAGCCGATCACCAACCGGCAAATCAACCTGTCCATCCCGGACTGCAATCCACCCGCCAATTTGTACCTGCCCAACGGCACTGGCGGCGTCGATGGCTGTACCTACGATTACATGCGCGATACGGAGTTGTATCCGAAGTCGGAGAAGCAGAATTTTCTTTCGCGGGGCGTGTTGAAGCTGAACCCGGAGCATCAGGTATATGCGGAGGTGGCATTGAGCCGTTCGCGTACCAATTATGTCGCGTCGTCGACACGGGTGATCGGTTACCTGGATTACAGCAAGGTGCCGCAATTGGCCAATACTGGTTTTGATACCATATTGGATGACGATGGCAAGCAGGTGGAGCGCGAACTGGAAGTGCGCATGCGATTGAAGGAGGCGGGCAACCGCACCAGTGAGTTGACCAGTGAAAGCCAGCGCTTCGTGGTGGGGGCGACCGGTACAGTGGCGGGATGGGATTATGACGTGGGTTTGAATCATAGCGTCAATACCGTCAGGGACCGTGATACCAAAGGCTATCTGCTGAAGGACAAGCTGCGCGCAGGTATCGCCGATGGCAGCATCAATCCTTTCGGGCCTTCCAGTGCCGAGGGCCTGGCACTGATTGAGAGCATCCAGGTCAACGATGAAGTGCGCCACGCGCGCGGCGTCATGGATGCGCTTGATTTCAAGGCGTCACGCGCTCTGATGGCCATGGGGGGCGGCGACATGGCCCTTGCCGTTGGCGGAGAGGTGCGCCGCGAACGTACGCAGTTCCGTCTTTCCAAATTACTGATGAGTAATAATATCAATGACGATTCGGCGCCGGAAGGCGGCAAGGACACCAGCGACAGCCGCACTGTGCAAGCCATTTACAGCGAACTGCTGCTGCCGTTCACCAAGCAGTGGCAGGCGCAGTTATCTGGCCGTTACGACCATTACCAGCAGGTAGGCGGCGCCCTCAGTCCGAAGATCGGTCTGACTTACATGCCCAGCAAGCAGGTGCTGATGCGGGCATCCACCGGCAAGGGTTTCCGCGCTCCATCGATGTCGGACTTGCACCGACCCACCGTCTACAGCAGTACGGCGACCCTGCCCGATCCCGTGTTATGCGCCACTGTGGAGAATAACTACGCCGATTGCGCGCAAAACTGGGATACGCGCCGCTACAGCAACGACAAGCTGAAGCCGGAGCGCAGCCGCCAGTTCACGGCCGGTGTGGTGCTCGAGCCGAGCCAGCACTGGACCTTCAGCTTCGATTACTGGAACATCAAGCGCACGGACCTGATCAGCGAAATTGGCGACGACATCATCCTCGGCAACCTGGCCAAGTACGGCGACCTCGTACATCGCAACGAGGACAATGAAATCGACTACATCGAGCTGCGCAAGGAAAACCGTGGCGCGCAAAAGGCTACGGGCATCGATATTACGGCCGACCTGCATGGCGTGAAGACGGCCTGGGGACGTTTCGGCGCCCACCTGAGCGGCACCTACGTGCTCGATTCGAAAATCCAGACGAGCCCCGGCGATGCCTTTATCAGCAACCTGAATAAATTCGTCACGGACGGCGTGGTGCAGCGCTGGCGCCATACGATTACCCTGGACTGGGACCATGGCCCGTATTCGGCCAGCCTGTCGAACACCTATTCGAGCAGCTACGATGACCAGAACTCGGCCATCAACACGGATGACGGCAGCGTCGTCAAGCCGAATCGGGTCAAGGCCTACACGCTGTGGGACATGTCGGGCGCGTATGCCGTCAGCAAGCAGTTCAAGCTGCGCGCAGGCATACAGAATCTGTTTAATACCAGCCCGCCATACTCGAACCAGGCCTACTTTTTCCTGTCCGGCTATGACCCGACCTATACGGATCCGCGCGGCCGGCGCTTCTATGCCAGCGCCAATTACAGTTTTAAGTAAAAAATTGGAGATACCGCAACAACGCTGTCATATGCAGCAAGTAGTATCGTAGTGCGATGGCGTTGGATTGCAAGCAGCAGTTTTGGCAGCAAGGGCGCGTGCCTGTATCAACAAATATGCGCCACTTTCCTTGTATTCGAAAGGCATCATGAAATCATCTTCAAGCCTGTATCAACAATTGTGCGCCGCGCTGCTGTTCGCGCTGGCATTGTGCAGCGTCCAAGCCGTGGCGGCGCCCGGCGGCAGCGCCATCGGCAGTGCGCCGCAGGGGACGCTCGTCATCATCGGCGGCGGCCTGCGCGCCGATAATGCCGAAGTCTGGCAGCGCATCGTCAAGTTGTCGGGCGGGCCAGGTGCGCGCATCGCCGTGCTGGCCTCGGCCGCGATGAACCCTGAAAAATCGGGCGAAAGCATTATCAAAAAGCTGAACCAATATGGCGCCGATGCCTTTTTCGTGCCGCTGGCCGTCAAGCTGCCGAACAGGGATTACCGCAAGGCCGCCGAAGACCCGGCCATCGTCACGCAGATCAAGTCGGCCAGCGGCATCTATTTTGCCGGCGGCGACCAGGGGCGCATCACGCAAGCCTTGTTGCGTCCGGACGGCAGCCGCACGGCCGCGCTGGAAGCCATCTGGTCGGTCTATCGCAATGGCGGCGTGATCGCCGGTTCCAGCGCCGGTGCCGCCATCATGAGCACCACCATGTTCTACGACGCCAAACCCGTGCTCGACATGCTCAAGATGGGGGTGACGGATGGCCGCGAGATCGCGCCGGGCCTGGGCTTCATCGGCAGCGATGTCTTCGTGGACCAGCATCTGCTGGTGCGCGGGCGCTTTGCGCGCATGATTCCCGTGATGCTGAAAAAAGGCTATCACCTCGGGCTGGGCATCGATGAAAACAGCGCCATGGTGGTCGACGCCATGCGCGACGTGGAAGTCATCGGCTACAGCGGCGCCCTGCTGATCGACCTGTCGGGCGCCATCAGCGACCGTGGCGTGAAAAATTTCAATATCAGCAATGCGGCCATCAGCTACCTGGACCGAGGCGACAAATTCAACCTTGTCACGCGCGTGTTTACGCCCTCGCCGGACAAGGCCGACAACAAGCTCGATCCTAACCAGCCCGACATGCGCGAACCCGTGTTCACCAACGATATCCTCGGCAATAACGCCGTGCTGGACCTGATGGGTAATTTGATCGATAACGCGCAGCAGGAAGCCATCGGCATCGCCTTCGGCAACCCGCGCGACCCATATCCGGACCTGGGCTTCGAGTTCCGCTTCAGTAAAACGGTCAACAGCGTCGGCTACAGCTCGACCGAGGCGGAAGCGTATTCGGTACTGAAACTGCGCCTCGACATCCGCCCCATCCAGCTGCGCCAGCCCCTGTATCGCTACAAGTAAGCGGTGCGCCGCCAGCGCGGCCACGCGGCGATCGTCAAGGCCCTGAGCAGCCACTCGACGGGGCCATACGCGTGGCCGCGCAGCCACCAGCGGCTCAATGGCAGCTGCAGGCCGAAGATGATAGCTGCTAGCGCCAGCGCGCCCAGCGGCGACACGCTGCCCATCAGCCGCGCGCCATACGCGAGGAACAGCACGGCGCAGATGGCCGACTGCAGCAGGTAGTTCGACAGGGCCATGCGGCCCGTGTCCGCCAGCAGCGCAAACAGCGTGCCGTCGCGCAGGCGCTCGAACAGGGCCAGCGCCAGCGCCAGGTAGGCGCCCGCCAGCAGCGGCGCGCTCGCCAGGCCCACGGCCAGTCCCGCCACCTGCCATGCCTGGCTATCGCCATACACGGAGGTCCACGCGTAGAAGGCGGCGCCGGGCAATCCCGCCAGCGCTCCGGCCCACAGCAGGCGGCGGCGCAGCGGCAGGTAATCGCTTGCGTGCAGCAGCATCTCGCGCTTGCCGGCGGCCAGGCCACACAGGAACATGGCCAGCGCGCACGGTGCCTGCACCAGCAGCAGGACGATCCAGATTTCATCCAGTTCGCGCAGGTGCTGATGGACGACGGCGACTGGCGTGGCGTGGTAGGCGGCCAGCGCGCTTGCCGCCTTTTGCGCCATCGCCACGGTGTTGTCCGCGGCGTCGCCCGCCGGCTGCAGGCTTTGCAGCCAGGCCATGCCTGCCCAGAATGCCACGCAGACGGCGACGAGTATCAACGCCAGGGACAGTGCCTGGCGCTCGCCGCAGCGGTGCAGCGCCAGCAGCACGATGCCCAGCAGAGCGTAGGTCGTGAGTATGTCGCCATGAAACAGGAAGACGGCATGCAGGGCGCCGATCAGCCACAGGCCCGCTTGTCGGCGCAGCATGCGCGGCACGAACGGCGCGTCGGCGCGCGCGGCCGCCTGCATCTGCAAGGTGAAGCTGTAGCCGAACAGGAAGGAAAACAGCAGGTAGAACTTGGTTTCGAACAGCAGGGCGACGATAAAGTGCGTGGCGCGGTCCACGCCGCCGTGAAAGGCGGGATCGGTCAATCCCAGGCCGAACCAGGGTGTGGCGAAGGCGCCGATATTGACGACCAAAATGCCGAACAGGGCGCAGCCGCGCAGGGCGTCGACGTCGGCGATACGCGTTGGCCGGGTTTGCATGGCGCCGCTCATGCCAGGGCAGGGCGTAGGAAGCGCGCCAGCAGCAGGTGCAGGCTGGCGCGCTGCGCCAGCGGTGCATAATCGGGATCGACGGCGACCCGGTTGAAGATGCCATCGATCAGCGCGGCGATCCAGCTGGCCGTTTGCGCGGCGTCCAGCGCGGCGTCGACCTGGCCCCCTGATGCCGCCTCTTCCAGCAAGGCTTGCAAGCCGCCGCGCAGGCTGGCGTCGTTGTGCGCCACCCTGGCCGCGATATCCGCGTCGCGCATCGCCTCGGCGGATATTTCCAGCGCCAGCCCCGCAAAGTCGTCATCGGCCGCCAGCGCCAGCACCAGGTCCATGAAGTCGAGCAGGGCGCCGTAGGCATCGGCGCTGCCTTGCACGCCGGCGAAATAGGCGGCCGTCTCGCTGCCTTCCTCGTCGACGATGGCGGCGATGATGGCTTGCTTGGTGGGGAAGTAGTGAAACAGGTTGCCGGGACTCATGCCCGCTTGCGCGCAGATGACGGCGGTGCTGGTCTGGTGAAAGCCCTTGCGCGCAAAGCAGTGGCGCGCGGCGGCAAGAATGGCGTCGCGGCGGGCCGCGTGTTTGCCGGGATCGATGGTGCGCATGGCTCTTTCCTTTAATTAATCGACTAGTCAGTCTAATATAAATCGATTCTATCGCATGCTCAAGCAAATCGCGTGAAATGGGCGCTTTGCACGCTCGCATCCTGTCGCTACAATGTGCCGCAGCGGTTTTTCCCGCGCCTGCCGGCAGGCCCGCCGATTGTTTGGAAAACCGTTCCCTTCACCTGTTTTTCTACCGTTTTAGGAATGACATGCAGCAGACTCCGATCCGATCCTTCCTCTGCGCGCTGGCGCTGGCCGCCGGCATCGTCCCTGCCGCGCAGGCGGATAATGCGCCGCCGCCGGCTACCATGCGCCTCGATTACCAGCACAGCGGCAATGCGCTGGGTGAGCACTATGCGGTCGAGCGCGTGCTGGTCGAGCCCCTGCCATGGCCGGGCAACCCGGCGCGTCCCATCGACGACAGCAACCGCGGCAACAACCTGCTGGAAGTGGTCGACATCAAGTCGGGCACGGTGCTGTACTCGCGCGGTTTTTCCACCATCTTCGGCGAATGGGCCAGCACCGATGAAGCGAAGACCACCACGCGCGCCTTCCAGGAATCCGTGCGCTTTCCGCAGCCCGAACACCCCGTGCGCGTGCGCATCCTCAAGCGCGACGAGCGCGGCCTGTTTTCCGTTGTATGGAGCACCGATGTCGACCCTGCCGCGCAGGACGTGATCCGCAAGCAGCCGCCGGCGCCCGTCAAGCCGATCCCGATCCGCATCAGCGGGCCATCGCCCGACAAGGTCGACCTGCTGATCATGGGCGACGGCTATACGGCCGCCGAAATGGGCAAGTTCGAAGCGACGGCGCGCAAGCTGGCTGAGCATCTTTTCACCGTCTCGCCATTTCGCGAGCGGGCCAAGGATTTCAACGTGTGGGCCATGGCCGCGCCGACCCAGGAGTCGGGCGTGTCGCGTCCCTCGACGGGCGTGCATCACGCGTCGCCGCTGGGCACGCGCTACGATATCTTCGGCAGCGAGCGCTATGTGCTGACGACGGATAACCGCGCGCTGCGCGACCTGGCGCAGTATGCGCCGTATGAATTCATCGAAATCCTCGTCAACAACGATACCTATGGCGGCGGCGGCATCTTCGGCCAGTTCAGCACGGCGGCAGCGAATAACGATTGGGCCAACTACCTGTTCGTGCATGAATTCGGCCACCATTTCGCCGGCCTGGCCGACGAGTACTACACCTCGCCCGTGGCCTATCAGTCGAATGGCGAGCGCCAGGAACCGTGGGAGCCGAACGCCACGGCGCTGCGCGATCCGGCCAGGCTGAAATGGAAGAATCACGTCAAGGCCGGCACGCCGCTGCCGACGCCATGGCCGAAGGAAGCATACGACAGCCATGCGCGCGAATACCAGAAGCAGCGCGCGGCCCTGCGCGCGGCCAACCGCCCGGAAAGCGAGATGAGCGACTTGTTCAAGGCCGACCTGGCGTACACCCAGCAGCTGTTCTCGAAGGCGCCGCAGCGCCATGCGGTGGGCGCCTTCGAAGGCGCGAACTACGAGTCGTCCGGCTACTACCGGCCCGAGATGCAGTGCATCATGTTCGACCGCAGCGAGACGTTCTGCTCCGTGTGCCAGGATGGCATCAGCACCATCATCGACCTGTATTCGCGTCCCGCCGCGGCGCCGGGCAAATAATGCCGCTCCTGCCGCATCCGTAATACATGGGGGTCATGTTGCATCGCAATAGCATGGCCCCTATTCTGCCTCTCCTCACCGTCTGCCTTCCGCCCCTGCCCGGCGCTGCTTGTTTTCCAGGCAATACCAATTGTCGCTCACCTGCGCGCTTTTCTTCTCGCTAGCCCAGTGATATTATCAAATAAATACGTCCGCACGCTTGCCTGAAAAATATTTCATTTAGATAATATTGAGGTAAAATTTGATTTACATCAATGTTGCATTGCCGCAATCGCACTTATAGTTGACCTAGCTCAAAGCGTCATGGAATGCGGATCGGACTCATCACGAATCACGCGTCTAAATGCTGTAGAGTAATTTCGCCCCGTACCAGTTCCCCGAAAATGCACTGGTGCGTGCCTCGAATTTCAGTGACGGAAGCCGATTCATGAAGATGCAGACCCCCGCGCCTGACGCGTGCAGTACCTTACACCCCCACACTCCCATTGCCTTGCCGTATGCGCGTGCCGGCGGCGTGACGCTGGCCACTTGCGCCGCCGCCATGCACGCCGGCGCGGTGCGATGCGTGCATGCGGCCACGCCGTGGCCCGCCCTGCGTCCAGTCCAGGCATGACGGCCGACTTGCGGCCCTTGCCTTTGCAGGGCAAGCGGGGCCTGGTGGTGGGTATCGCCAACACGCAAAGCATCGCCTGGGGCTGCGCCAGCGCACTGCGCGCGGCCGGCGCCGAACTGGCCGTGACCTGGCTCAATGACAAGGCCCGTCCATACGTGGAACCGCTGGCGCAGCAGGTGCAGGCGGCCATCATGGCGCCGCTCGACGTGGCCGTGCCGGGCCAGCTCGAAGCGCTGTTCGCGCAGATCGAACGGCAATGGGGGCGGCTCGATTTCGTCGTCCATTCCATTGCCTATGCGCCGAAGCAGGACTTGCATGGCCGCGTGACGGACAGTTCTGCTGATGGCTTTGCGCAGGCGATGGATATCTCCTGCCACTCCTTCATGCGCATGGCGAAACTGGCCGAACCGCTGATGCCGGACGGCGGCAGCCTGATGACCATGAGTTATTTGGGCGCGGAGGAAGTCGTCGCCGACTATGGCCTGATGGGGCCCGTGAAGGCGGCGCTGGAAGCGTCGGTGCGCTACCTGGCCGCCGAACTGGGCCCGCAAGGCATCCGCGTCAACGCCATTTCGCCGGGGCCGCTGGAAACGCGGGCCGCTTCCGGCATCGCCCATTTCGACCGCCTGATGGCCGACGCCATCGAACGCTCGCCCATGCGGCGCCTGGCCACCATCGAGGACGTGGGCGCGCTGTGCGCCTTCCTCGCCGGCGACGGCGCGCGCGCCATCACGGGCGGCGCCCTGTATGTCGATGGCGGCTACAACATTCTGAATTGACTGGAAGAAGATGACCATGGCTGTTCCTACTTTGCCCAACCGCGCCAGGATGGCCGCGCTGGCCACCGCGCTGGCCCTGGCCGGCTGCGCCTCGATGGCGCCGCCGTATGCGCCACCGCCGCTGCCCGTGGCGGCGCAGTATCCGGAAACCGATTCCGCCGGCGCGCACGCGCCCGACGTCGCCTGGCAAGCCTATTTTGCCGATCCGCGCCTGCAGGCGCTGATTGCTCAGGCGCTGGCCAGCAACCGCGACATCCGCATCGCCGCGCTGCGCGTGGAAGAAGCGCGCGCCGCGTATGGCATCCAGCGCGCCGAACAATTTCCCACCATTGCGCTGGGTGCTTCGGGCAGCCGCGCGCGCGTGCCCGGTGACCTGAGCGTGACGGGCCGTCCCATGACGAGCGCGCAGTACCAGACAGGCTTGAACGTGAGCGCCTGGGAACTCGATTTCTGGGGCCGGGTGCGCAGCCTGAAGGACAGCGCCCTGCAAACCCTGCTGGCCAGCGACGAGGCGCGCCGCGCCGTCGGCGTGGCCCTAGTGGCGCAGGTAGCCAATGGCTACCTGGGCTTGCGCGAACTTGACGAACGGGTGGAACTGGCGCGCGCCACCGTCGACAGCCGCGCCGAATCGCTGCGCATCTTCACGCGCCGCTTTGAAGTCGGGTCGATTTCCAAGCTGGACCTGACGCAGGTGGAAACCTTGCTCAGCCAGGCCTTGTCGCTGTCGGCGCAGCTGGAACAGGCGCGTGCCGTGCAGGCGCACGCGCTGGCACAGCTGGTGGGCGGCCCCGTCGACCTGACGCCGGTGGCTGGTGAGGTGCGCCGCTTCGACGACGCCAGCGTGCTACAGCCGCTGCATGCGGGCATGCCCTCGGCTTTGCTCACGCAGCGTCCCGACCTAGTGGCGGCCGAACACCAGCTGCGCGCTGCGCAAGCCAATATCGGCGCCGCGCGCGCCGCCTTCTTCCCGACGATTTCCTTGACGGCAGCCTACGGCACGGCCAGCGCGGAATTGAGCGGCTTGTTCGATTCGGGCAGCGGCGCGTGGAATTTCGCGCCGCGCCTGGTGCTGCCGATCTTTGACGCGGGCCGCCTGCGCGCGAATATGGAACTGGCCGAAGTGCGCCGCGACGTGGCCGTGGCCAATTACGAAAAAAGCGTGCAGGGCGCCTTCCGCGAAGTGGCCGACGCGCTGTCGAACCGGCGCTGGCTGGCGCTGCAGGTCGATATCGGCAAGACGACTTTGGCCGCGCAGAGCGAACGGGCGCGCCTGGCCAAGCTGCGCTACGACAATGGCGCCGCGCCCTACCTGGAAGTGCTCGACGCGCAGCGCGACTTGCTGACGGTCGAGCAGCAGCTGGTGCAGACGCGCCGCGCGCTGCTGTCCAGTCAGGTCAGCCTGTATGCGGCGCTGGGCGGTGGCGCGCCAGCCACTTCTGCCTCCGCTTCCACCCACTAATTTGATCGCCCCCATACCATGACTCCACAACTGAAGAAAAAACTCATTCCCGCGGCGCTGGTCGTGGCCGTTCTCGTACTGGGCTATGTGGCCTGGCAAAAAATGCGTCCCACGGGCCCAGGCGAAGGTTTCGTCAGCGGCAATGGCCGCATCGAAGCGACGGAAATCGACGTCGCCACCAAGCTGGCGGGCCGGGTCAAGGAGATCCTCGTGCGCGAGGGCGACTTCGTCAAGTCGGGCCAGCCGCTGGCCACCATGCAGGTCGATTCCCTGACGGCCCAGCGCGACGAGGCGCGCGCGCGCCAGCAGCAGGCGTCCGACGCGGTGGTGGGCGCGCAGGCGCAGGTGGCAGTGCGCGAGAGCGACAAGGCGGCCGCGCTGGCCATGGTGGCGCAGCGCGAAAGCGAACTCGATGCGGCCAAGCGCCGCCTGGCCCGTTCCGAAACCCTGTCGAAGGAGGGCGCTTCCTCGGTGCAGGAACTCGATGACGACCGCGCCCGCGTGCGCAGCGTGGCTGCCGCCCGGAATGCGGCCAAGGCGCAAGTGACGGCGGCGCAGGCGGCCATCGACGCGGCAAGGGCGCAGGTGGTGGGTTCGCGTTCCGCCGTCGTCGCCGCCGAGGCGACGACGGCGCGCATCGATTCCGACCTGGCCGATGGCCAGCTGACGGCGCCGCGCGACGGCCGCGTGCAATACCTGGTGGCGCAGCAGGGCGAAGTACTGGCGGGCGGCGGCAAGGTGCTTAACCTGGTCGACCTGTCGGACGTCTACATGACCTTCTTCCTGCCCGAGACTGCGGCCGGCAAGGTGGCGCTGGGCGGCGAGGTGCGCATCATCCTCGACGCGGCGCCCAATTACGTGATTCCGGCGACGATCTCGTTCGTCGCGGCCAGCGCGCAGTTCACGCCGAAGACGGTGGAAACGGCCAGCGAGCGCCAGAAGCTGATGTTCCGCGTGAAGGCGCAGATCAGCCGCGAGCTGCTGCAAAAGCATCTGGCGCTGGTGAAAGTGGGCTTGCCTGGCGTGGCCTGGGTGCGTCTCGATGCGAAGCAGGCATGGCCCGCTGAACTGACTGCCAAGGTTCCGCAGTGAGCATGGACGTGAACTCCTTTGTCGTCAGCATCAAGGGCGTCAGCCAGCATTACGGCAAGACGGTGGCGCTCGACGCCATCGACCTGGACGTGCCGGCCGGCCGCATGGTGGGCTTGATCGGGCCCGATGGCGTGGGCAAATCGAGCCTGCTGTCGCTGGTGGCCGGCGCGCGTGCCGTGCAGCAGGGCAGCGTGATGGCGCTGGGCGGCGACATGCGCGATGCGCGTCACCGCGACGACGTCTGCCCCCGCATCGCCTACATGCCGCAAGGCCTGGGCAAGAATCTGTATCCGACCCTTTCGGTCGAGGAAAACCTGCAGTTTTTCGCGCGCCTGTTCGGCCACGACGCGGCCGAACGCCGCCGCCGCATCGACCAGCTGACCCGCAGCACGGGCTTGCAGCCCTTCCTGGCGCGCCCGGCGGGCAAGCTGTCGGGCGGCATGAAGCAGAAGCTGGGCCTGTGCTGCGCCTTGATCCACGATCCCGACCTGCTCATTCTCGATGAGCCCACCACCGGCGTCGATCCGCTGGCGCGGGCCCAGTTCTGGGACCTGATCGCCGGCATCCGCGTGCAGCGCCCGCAAATGAGCGTGATGGTGGCCACCGCCTACATGGACGAGGCGCAGCGCTTCGATTGGCTGGTGGCCATGGACGACGGCAAGGTGCTCGATACGGGCACGCCGGCCGAACTGCTGGCGCGCACGGACAGCGGCAACCTGGAAGCGGCCTTCATCAAGCTGCTGCCCGACGCCAAGCGCGCCGGTCACCAGCCCGTCGTCATCACGCCGCTCGATGCGGCCAGTGCGCAGGACGTGGCCATCGAGGCCAAAGACCTGACCATGCGCTTCGGCGATTTCACGGCCGTCGACCATGTGAATTTCCGCATCGGTCGCGGCGAGATTTTCGGCTTCCTGGGATCGAACGGCTGCGGCAAGTCGACCACCATGAAGATGCTCACGGGCCTCTTGCCGGCGACGGAAGGCAAGGCCTGGCTGTTCGGCAAGGAGGTCGATTCCAACGATATCGACACGCGCCGCAGGGTCGGCTACATGTCTCAGGCCTTCTCTCTGTACAGCGAACTGACGGTGCGCCAGAACCTGGTGCTGCACGCGCGCCTGTTCCACGTCCCGGAAGTTGAAATCGCTGCACGCATCGACGAGATGGCGCAGCGCTTCGACTTGCGCGCAGTGATGGACGACTTGCCCGACAGTCTGCCGCTGGGCATACGCCAGCGGCTGTCGCTGGCCGTGGCCATGGTGCACAAGCCGGAAATGCTGATCCTCGACGAGCCGACGTCCGGCGTCGACCCCATCGCGCGCGACAATTTCTGGCGCCTGATGATAGAGCTGGCACGGCGCGACCGCGTCACCATTTTCATTTCCACCCACTTCATGAACGAGGCCGAGCGCTGCGACCGCATTTCGCTGATGCACGCGGGTAAAGTGCTGGTCAGCGATGCGCCGGCAGAACTGGTGCGCAAGAAGGGCGCACCGTCGCTGGAAGCGGCTTTCATCGCCTACCTGGAAGAGGCGGGCGGCGGCACGGCGCCCGCGGCAGTGCAGGAAACGCCGGCGCCCGCGCAGGAAGCGGCAGTGCAGGCACCAGCGCCGCAGCACCGGCGCAGCCGTTTCAGCCTGGGACGCATGCTCAGCTACATGTGGCGCGAAACCCTGGAACTGCGCCGCGATCCCGTGCGCCTGACGCTGGCGCTGGGCGGCTCCGTCCTGCTGCTGTTCGTCATCGGCTTCGGCATCAGCCTGGACGTCGAAGACCTGAGCTACGCGGTACTCGACCACGACCAGACGACTTTGAGCCAGAATTACACGAACAACCTGGCCGGCTCGCGCTACTTCATCGAGCGACCGCCCTTGCGCGACTATGCCGATATCGACAAGCGCATGCGCAGCGGCGAACTGTCGCTGGCCATAGAAATTCCGCCCGGCTTTGCGCGCGACGTGCAGCGCGGCGCGCCGGCCCAGGTGGGCGCGTGGATCGATGGCGCCATGCCGATGCGCGCCGAAACCGTGCAGGGCTACGTGCAGGGCATGCATCAACTGTGGCTGGCCGACCAGGCCTTGCACCGCTATGGCATCACGATGAACAACCCCGTCGCCATCCAGACGCGCTACCGCTACAACCCGGACGTGAAAAGCCTGCCGGCCATGGTGCCGGCCGTGATTCCCCTGCTGCTGCTGATGCTGCCGGCCATGCTGGCGGCGCTGTCCGTGGTGCGTGAAAAGGAACTGGGCTCCATCATCAACCTGTACGTGACGCCCGTCACGCGCCTGGAATTCTTGCTTGGCAAGCAGGTGCCGTACGTGCTGCTGGCCATGCTCAATTTCATCCTCATGGCGCTGCTGGCGGTGACGGCCTTCGGCGTGCCGATCAAGGGTAGCCTGCCGACCCTGATCGGCGCCACCTTCATCTTCAATATCTGCGCCACCGGCATCGGCCTGTTCGCGTCGACCTTTACGCGCAGCCAGATCGCCGCCCTGTTCGTGACCATGATCGGCACCATGATCCCGGCCATCCAGTTTTCAGGCCTGCTCAATCCCGTCTCGTCGATGGAAGGCGTGGGCAAGGCCATCGGCCTGATGTACCCGGCCACGCACATGCTCAATATCAGCCGGGGGGTGTTCAACAAGGCGCTGGGCTTTGGTGACCTGCATGCCTCGTTCTGGCCCCTGATCGTGGCGATCCCCGTGATCCTCGGCGTGACGGTGGCGCTGCTGAAGAAACAGGAGAGCTGATATGCGGCATCTTGAAAATATCTACCGCCTGGGCGTGAAGGAAATCTGGAGCCTGATCCGCGATCCCATGATGCTGATCCTGATCCTCTACACGTTCACCTTGGCCATCTACGTGGCTGCCACGGCCAAGCCGGAAACCCTGCACATGGCCTCGATTGCCATCGTCGACGAGGATGGCTCACCCCTGTCCGGGCGCATCGCCTCGGCCTTCTTTCCGCCCCAGTTCACGCCGCCGGCCATGATCAACCAGAGCCAGGTCGATGCGGGCCTCGATGCGGGCCAGTACACCTTCGTGCTGACGATACCGCCCAAGCTGCAGGCCGACGTGCTGGGCGGGCGCCAGGCGGAGCTGCAGCTGAACGTGGACGCCACGCGTATGAGCCAGGCCTTCAGCGGCAGCGGCTATATCCAGCAGATTGTCGCTGGCGAAGTGGCCGAATTCGCCAAACGCTATCGGGGCGCGACCGTCTCGCCGGTGGAACTGGTGATGCGCGCGCGCTTCAATCCATCGCTGAGCCAGGCCTGGTTTGGCTCGCTGATGGAAATCATCAACCAGGTGACGATGTTATCGATCATTTTGACGGGTGCGGCCCTGATCCGCGAGCGCGAACACGGCACCATCGAGCATCTGCTGGTGATGCCCGTCACGCCGGCTGAAATCATGTTGGGCAAGGTGTGGTCGATGGGCCTGGTGGTGCTGCTGGCCGCCGCCCTGTCGTTGAACCTGGTGGTGCGCGGCATGCTGCACGTGCCCATCGAAGGCTCGATCGCGCTGTTCCTGTGCGGCGCGGCGCTGCACCTGTTTGCCACCACGTCGATGGGTATTTTCCTCGCCACCGTGGCGCGCAGCATGCCGCAGTTTGGCATGCTGCTGATCCTCGTGCTGCTGCCGCTGCAGATGCTGTCGGGCGGCAGCACGCCGCGCGAAAGCATGCCCCAGCTGGTGCAGAACATCATGCTGATCGCCCCGACCACACATTTCGTCGAATTGAGCCAGGCGATTTTGTACCGGGGCGCCGGCATCGACGTGGTGTGGAAGCCGTTCCTGGCCCTGCTGGCCATCGGCACGGCCCTGTTTACCTTCGCGCTGGCGCGCTTTCGCAAGACCATCAGCCAGATGGCGTAGCCCCCGCGCCGGAATGGTCCGGCGTTTTTTGCATGAAAAGGATAGCCATGAAGATCGAAGCTGCACCATTTTTCTCCACCGGCGGCTTGCCGTCGCTGGGCGTGCTGGGCGACTATGCACGCGACTCGTGGCAGCGCATCGTGCTGTACGCGGACGTGATGCGCCGGCGCGGCAACCAATACCAGGAGCACATGGCCGAGGAAGTGCCGAACGTGCTGGACTTCCCCGCCGAACTGGTGATGTCCGGCCTGGAGCTGGCGCGTCCCGTCAACTACGGCCTGGCGCGCATATTGACGCCCGATGCGCCCGAACCTGATCCATCGAAGCGGCCATTCGTCGTCGTCGACCCGCGCGCGGGACACGGTCCCGGCATCGGCGGCTTCAAGGCCGAAAGCGAGATCGGCGTGGCCCTGCGCGCCGGCCACCCGTGCTACTTCATCGGCTTCCTGCCCGATCCCGTGCCGGGACAGACGGTGGAAGACGTGATGCACGCCGAGGCGGCCTTCCTGGAAAAAGTCATCGCCTTGCATCCGCTCAGCGAGGGCAAGCCTGTCGTCATCGGCAATTGCCAGGCGGGCTGGCAAATCCTCATGACGGCAGCCATGCGCCCGGAATTGTTCGGTCCCATCATCGTGGCCGGCGCACCCGTGTCGTACTGGGCCGGCTGGCATGGCCGCAATCCGATGCGCTACGCGGGCGGTCTGATGGGCGGCAGCTGGGCCACGGCGCTGGCGGGCGACCTGGGCAACGGCCGCTTCGACGGCGCCAGCCTGGTGCAGAATTTCGAGAAGCTCAACCCGGCCAACACCCTGTGGAGCAAACAGTACAACCTGTATGCGAACATCGACACGGAAGCGCCCCGTTACCTGGAATTTGAAAAGTACTGGGGCGGCCACGTGTTCCTCAACGACGTCGAGATGCAGTACATCGTCGACAATCTGTTCATCGGCAACCGCCTGGCCACGGCGGAGTTGATCACGTCCGATGGCGTGCGCCTGGACTTGCGCAATATCCGTTCGCCCATCGTCGTCTTTTGCTCGAACGGCGACAACATCACGCCGCCGCCGCAGGCGCTGGGCTGGATCACGGACCTGTACCGCGATGACAAGGATGTGCTGATGCACGACCAGACCATCGTGTATGCCGTGCATGACAGTATCGGCCACCTGGGCATCTTCGTCTCGGCCAAGGTGGGACACAAGGAACACCAGAAATTCGCCAGCAATATCGATCTGATCAACCTGCTGCCGGCCGGCATTTACGAAGCGCGGATTGTCGACAAGACGCCCGACACGCCGAACGCCGACCTGGCCAGCGGCGACTATGTGCTGCAGGTCGAGCACCGCGGCATCGAGGATGTGCGCGCCATCGTGCAGCCAAGCGTGGAAAACGACCGCAAGTTCGCCGCCGCTGCGCGCGTGTCTGAAGTGAACCTGGCCTTGTACCGCACGTTTGCGCAGCCGTGGGTCCGCGCCATGGTCACGCCGCAGTCGGCGCGCTTCCTGCAGCTCGCGCATCCGCTGCGCGTGTCGTACGAACGCTGGACGGACCACAATCCGCTGGCCAGGCTGGTGGCCAAGGAGGCGGAAAAAGTGCGTGCCCACCGCCAGCCGGTGGCGCCCGACAATCCGCTGCTGGCCATGCAGGAAGCAGTTTCAGGTGCCATCACGGCCGGCTTGAACGGCTGGCGCGACTGGCGCGACACGGTGCAGGAAACCACCTTCGACCTGGTGTACGGCTCGCCCCTGGTGCAGGCGCTGACGGGGCAAGCCATCGGCGACACTACGCCGCCACGTCCCCATCCCGGCATCTCGCCCGAGCATTGCGAATACGTGCGCTGCGAAACGCGCAAGATGGACGAGGACATGCAGCGGGGCGGCCTGGTGGAAGCGGCCGTGCGCGCGCTGTTCTACATCTACCGCTTCCGCATGATCGCTGACGAGCGCAGGGTCAACTTGGCCCTGAAATTGATCAAGCCGCAGTACCGGCAGGATGTCAATATGGAGGAATTCCGCGGCATCGTGCGCCAGCAGGCGCGTTTGATGCTGCATGATTTCGATGCCGCCATCGCCGCCTTGCCGGTCCTGCTGTCGCGCGCCAGCCCGGACGACATCGGCGCGCTGTCCGAATGGCTGCAGCAAGTGCTGCAAGTGCCCGAAGCGCCGACGCCGGACGAGGAAGCGAGCCTGCAGCAGATGCTGGACGTCTTCGAGCGCGCGATCAAGACGCAAGCGAAGGCGTTGCCGTCGGACGCGCGCTCATCCCCTGCCGGGCCAAAAGCCAAGCCGGCCAAACACATTACCCCTGTATAGAAGACCACGATGACTACTACCCAAGACGATGACTTGAATATCGTACGTAACCGCACCTTCGACCAGATCGCCATCGGCGACAGCGCCAGCATCACGCGCACCCTGAGCATGGACGATATCGCCCTGTTCGCGGTGATGTCGGGCGATGACAACCCGCAGCACCTCGATGCCGAATTTGCCGCTGCCAGCCGCTATCAGGGCGTGATCGCCCACGGCATGTGGGGCGCGGCCCTCATTTCCGCCGTGCTGGGCACGCGCCTGCCCGGCGCCGGCACCGTCTACACGGGCCAGACCCTGCGCTTTTTGCAGCCCGTGCGCGTGAGCGATACGCTGGCCATCAGCGTCACCGTCACGGCCCTCGATCCGCGCAGCCGCCACGTGACCCTGGCGTGCCGCTGCGTCAACCAGCATGGCGCCGTGGTGCTCGACGGCGAGGCGCAGGTGATCGCGCCCGCCGAGCAGATCGAACGCCAGCGCGCCACCCTGCCCGAGGTACGCCTGCATAACGGCGACGGCACGCGGCGCCTGCTGGAACACGCGCGCACCCTGGGCCCCATCAAGGTGGCCGTGATCCATCCATGCGATGAACTGAGCCTGTCGGGCGCGCTCGACGCGCATGCGGCCGGCCTGATCACGCCCGTGCTGGTGGCGCCGCGCGCGCGCCTGGAAGCGGTGGCGCTGGAAGCTGGCCTGAGCTTGGCCGGCATCGCCATCGAGGACGTCGAGCATAGCCATGCGGCAGCTGCGCGCGGCGCCGAACTGGCGGGCAAGGGCGAAGTGGAAGCCTTGATGAAGGGCAGCCTGCACACGGATGAACTGATGTCGGCCGTGCTGTCGGCCAGCGCCGGCCTGCGCACCAAGCGCCGCATCAGCCACTGCTTCCTGATGCAGACGCCCGCGTATCCGCGTCCCTTCATCATCACGGACGCGGCCATCAATATCGCGCCCAACCTGGCCATGAAGGCCGACATCGTGCGCAACGCCATCGACCTGGCGCACGTGATCGGCGTGGCCAGGCCGCGCGTGGCCATCCTGGCCGCCGTGGAAACGGTGAACGCGGACATGCCCGCCACGCTCGATGCCGCCGCCCTGTGCAAGATGGCCGACCGCGGGCAGATCACGGGCGCGATCCTCGACGGCCCGCTGGCTTTTGACAACGCCGTCTCGATCGCCGCCGCCACCGTCAAGGGCATCGTCTCCGAGGTGGCGGGCCGCGCCGATATCTTGCTGGTGCCCGACCTGGAAAGCGGCAACATGCTGGCCAAGCAGCTCGAATACATGGGCGACGCGGACAGCGCCGGCATCGTGCTGGGCGCGAAGATCCCCGTCATCCTGACCAGCCGCGCCGACTCGCGCGCCAGCCGCATCGCCTCGTGCGCTATCGCCGTGATGTTGGCCAACCATTACCGGAGCACGCCGCCATGAACGCAGCAGTCCAACATGCCGATGGCACCCTGATCCTGGTGCTCAATTGCGGCTCGTCGAGCATCAAGTTCGCCTTGTTCGAGCAAGCGGGCGGCGTGCTGCCGCAGCAGGCGCAATGGAGCGGCAAGGTCGAAGGCATCGGCCGCGAAAACGCCACTTACCGCGCTGGCGGACTGCCGGCAGTCGCCTTGCAGCTGGACCCGGAGCAGCCCCATCACGCGGCCCTCGAATATATCCGCGCGCAAGTGGTGGCGCAGCTGGACGGGCGTTCCTTGCGCGCCGTGGCGCACCGCGTGGTGCATGGCGGCAGCAAGTATTTCGCCCCCGTGCGCATCGACTTCACCGTGCTGGCGGACCTGAAAAGCTTTGTGCCGCTCGCGCCCCTGCACCAGCCGTTCGCCCTGGAGGCGATCGAGGTGCTGCTCGAATCGCGTCCCGACATCGCCCAGGTGGCGTGCTTCGATACGGCCTTCCACCACACGGTGCCGCAGGTCGAGCAGATGCTGGCCCTGCCGTACGATGCGTGGGAGCGTGGCTTGCGCCGCTATGGCTTCCACGGCCTGTCGTACGAATACCAGTCGCTGGTGCTGGAGCAGCGCTTCGGCGCTGTCGCGCGCGGCAAGGTCATCGTGGCCCACCTGGGCAGCGGCGCCAGCCTGTGCGCCATGGAGAATTTGCACAGCGTGGCCACCACCATGGGTTTTTCCGCGCTCGACGGCCTGATGATGGGCACGCGCTGCGGTTCGCTCGATCCGGGCGCCGTCATCTACCTGATGGAGATCGAAAAGCTGTCGCTGGAAAAAGTGGCGCATGTGCTGTACCACGAATCGGGTTTGCTGGGCGTGTCGGGCGTATCGGCCGACCCACCCGTGCTGCTGGCGCAGCAGGACCGGCAGGATGCCACGGGCGAGCGTATCCGCGCCGCGCTGGCTTTATATATCCGCCGCATCGTGCGTGAGATCGGCGCCCTGACGGCCGTGCTGGGCGGGCTGGACATGCTGGTGTTTACGGCCGGTATCGGCGAGCACAGCGCGGAGCTGCGCCAGCGCATCTGCGCCGAGCTGGGTTTTATTGGCCCCGTGCTCGATGCGGAGGCGAACGCGCGCAATGCCCGCCGTATTTCCAGCGATGCCAGCCGCATCGTGGTGGGCGTGGAGCCGGCCAATGAGGAGTGGGTGGCGGCGCGCCACGCGGCCCTGGCCGTCAGCGTGTGAGGTCCTGCAGCGTATGGCAGCGCTCGATGGGAAGTTTGCCGAAATGCACATATTCCCCGTTGAGTGCGCTAACGCACTGTGTGGTTTGCCCGTTATCTTTACTATGAAGTCATGCCATTGCGCTACATCAAGAAACAGCGCGATGCCTGGCAAATTTTGAACATTTTGCCCGCCTTTAGTAAGAATAAAATTAAACCATATTGAAAGGTCACATCATGAACAAATTACTCGCCGCACTGATCGCTACCCTGTTTGCCACCGCCGCCTTCGCGCAAACCGCACCGGCCACGGAAGCCGTTGTGAAAGCCCAGGCTTCCGCGCAAAAAGACGTCAACAAGGCTGTTGCTTCGGAAGCCAAAGTCGATGCCAAGGCTGACGCGAATGTCGCCAAGGCGGAAATGAAGGCCGACGACAAGAAAGCCGACGCCCACCACAAGGCCAACAAAACCAAGGCCAAGGCACACGACAAAGTCGTCAATGCTGATGCGGAAGACAAGCTGAAAGCGGAAGCCAAGGCTGACAAGGCTGCCGCCAAGGCCGATGCGAAAGCGGGCAAAACCGCCGTGAAAGCGGATGCCAAGGTCGCCAAGGAAAAAGTGGAAGCGAACGCCGACAAGGCCATCGCCGCCACCAAGACGGAAGAAGTGAAGGCCAAGGCCGACGCTGAAGTCAAGGCAGCCGCCGCCAAGTAATTCCCCGTTTGCGGGCCACGGCCCGCAAACCCCAAAGACAGCTTCGGCTGTCTTTTTTTTCGTCCGCCACTTTTCCCTGGCGTCGCTTGCCAGTCTTGATCTGCCGCAAATGCTCCTCTTTTCGCCGTGCCATAGTGATCTGGCAAACAGACGAAGGGAGACATCATGAGCACCGCTAAAACGAAAAAAACACCGGCCACCGGTTCGGCTGAAGGCATGTCCGCCATGTCTTCCATGCAGGCGATGCCGGTCGAGGGCGACATGCAGGCCGATGCTGATGCGACGGGCGGCGACGCCATGCCGGGGCCGCGCCTGGGCGTGTCGTACGCGGACCAGGCGGCGCTCGCCCAGGGCGCGGCCGCCGCGGATGCCGGCGCCATGCCGGGCGGCGGCATGCAGCAGGCACCGCAAGGCATGGCGGGCACCAGCTGCATGCAGATCGGTGGCGGCGGCATGGGCGGCGATGGTGGCGGTGGCAACGGCGGTGACGGGGGGCAGGGTGGCGGTACGCCGCAGACGCGCACCTGCGCCACGATGGATGTGCATCGCCGCCTGCTGACCGAAGATCCATCCTATGCGAACGTGCGCGCCGATATCGAAAACCTGGCCGGACTATACGAGGGCGACAGCAGCATTGCCGGACGTTCCGGTGTGACGCAGATACCTGTGGTGGTGCACGTGGTGTGGAATACGGCTGCGCAGAATATTTCGGATGCGCAGATCGCCAGCCAGATCGATGTCCTCAATCGCGACTTTCGGCGCGTCAACCCGGATGTGAACGGCACGCCGGCGCCATTTTTGCCGCTGACGGCCGATGCGCGCGTCGAGTTTGCGCTGGCCACCACCGATCCGCATGGCGCGGCCACCAGCGGCATCGAGCGGCGCCAGACAACAGTCGCCTCGTTTGGCGCGGACGATGCCGTCAAGTCGCTGGCGACGGGCGGCATGGATGCCTGGCCGGCCGACAGCTACCTGAATATCTGGGTGTGCCAGCTCGGTGGCGGCTTGCTGGGCTACGCCCAGTTCCCCGGCGGCCCGGCCGCCACCGACGGCGTGGTGATCCTGCAATCGGCCTTCGGCACGACCGGCACGGCCGCGCCGCCGTTCCACCTGGGGCGCACGGCCACGCATGAAATCGGCCACTGGCTGAACCTGAACCATATCTGGGGCGACGACGGCACCGGGTGCTCGG
The DNA here is from genome assembly GCF_030397705.1 of Janthinobacterium sp. SUN100. Classification (NCBI taxonomy): domain Bacteria; kingdom Pseudomonadati; phylum Pseudomonadota; class Betaproteobacteria; order Burkholderiales; family Oxalobacteraceae; genus Janthinobacterium; species Janthinobacterium sp. SUN100. The sequence goes on from NZ_JAPUBU010000004.1 coordinate 495,395, forward strand.
GCACGGACAACGTGGCCGACACGCCCAACCAGGGCGGGCCGAATACGGGCCAGCCTTCGTTCCCCCACGTTTCCTGCAGCAATGGTCCGAATGGCGACATGTTCATGAACTACATGGATTACGTCGACGACCCGGCCATGTTCATGTTCACGGCGGGCCAGGTGGCGCGCATGCAGGCCTGTCTCGATGGTCCGCGCGCCAGTATCGGCACAGGAGGCACGGGTGCAGGCGCCACGCCGCGCCAGAGTTCCTCTCCCGTCGTGGCCTGGGGCGCGAACCGCCTCGACGTCTTCGTGCTGGGCACGGATCGCGCGCTGTACCACAAGGCCTGGAATGGCTCGACCTGGGCGCCGTCCGTCACCGGCTATGAAGGGCAGGGAGGCATCTGTACCAGTGCGCCGCAGGTGGTGTCGTGGGCGCCGAACCGGCTCGACGTGTTCGTCACGGACACCGACAGCGGTTTGTTCCACAAATGGTGGAACGGTACGGCCTGGGGACCGTCCCTGACCGGCTATGAAGCCATGGGCGGCTTGTGCGTGGGCGACCCGCGCGCCGTGGCCTGGGGGCCGAACCGCCTCGACGTGTTTGTCGTCGGCACGGACCGGGGCCTGTATCACAAGTGGTGGAATGGCGCCGCCTGGGGGCCGTCGCTGACGGGTTACGAAGCCATGGGCGGCATCTGTCTGGGGCAGCCGGAAGCTGTGGCGTGGGGGCCGAACCGCCTCGATGTCTTCGTCATCGGCACGGACCGGGCCCTGTACCACAAGTGGTGGAACGGCACGGCCTGGGGACCGTCGCTGACGGGCTATGAACGCCTGGGCGGCATCTGCACCTCTTCGCCGAAGGCGGTGGCGTGGGGACCGAACCGCCTCGACGTGTTTGTCACGGGTACCGATGGCGCGCTGTACCACAAGTGGTGGGATGGCGCGAAATGGGGGCCTTCCAACGATGGTTTTGAACGACTGGGCGGCATTTGCGTGGGCGAAGTGGAAGCCGTGTCGTGGGCGCCCAACCGGCTCGACCTGTTCGTCATCGGCACGGACAGCGCGCTGTACCACAAGGCATGGAACGGCAGCGCCTGGAGTCCGTCGCTGACGGGATTTGAAAACCTGGGCGGCATCTGCACCTCGCGTCCGCGCGCCACGGCCTGGGCGCCGAACCGCCTCGACGTATTTGTCACGGGCACGAATGGCGCCCTGTTCCACAAGGCGTGGAACGGGGCGGCCTGGTCGCCCTCCGTGAGCGGCTATGAAAGTCTGGGCGGCGTGGTATCGTGTTTCTGACGTCAATGTGTTAAACGGGAGGCGGCATGCACGGCATGACGATGGCTTTGCCCAGCGGTAGCTGGACGCATTCCTTCGAGGAGGATGCAGACGGTGTCGAGGTGTACCGGCCCACGACCACGTTCGCCTTTCCGCCCAGCCGCAAGGGGCGCAAGGTGCTCGAGTTTGGGGCGCCCGCCGGCGCCATGGCGCAAGGCGAGATGACGGTGACGTCCATGGCGCCCGGCCCCGATGACCGGCCCCGCGCCAGCCCCGTTGCCCGGCTGCACCCCCTGGGCATGGGACGCTATGCGCTCAGTGACGCCGCCGGGACGCAGGAGGTGATCGACATCGTCGAAGCGACGCCCGACGTGCTGCGCCTGTCGCGGCGTTAAGGCGTGCCGCGCAGCTTACAGGCGAGCGCCGTGCGGTTGCCCACGCCCAGCTTCTGGTAAATCGCATGCAACTGGTTGCGCACGGTGGCCGGCGACTTGCCCAGTTCCCTGGCGATGCTTTTATAGGGCAAGCCTTCGGCCGCCATGGCCGCCACCAGCCGTTCGGCCGGGGTCAGGCGCTGCATGGAATCCTGCCTGAAACGTTGTTTGTCATCCTTGTTCTCCTGTCCGTGTGCGGCATGTCGGGGGCATGCCTGCAGGGATAACGGGAACGCGGGACGTATCTGTAAAATTATTTGTACAACTATTTTCCCTGCGGCCGCTACGGGGCGATGGGCGAAAAAAAGACAGGCGAACCTGTCTTTTCGTATGGCTTGATGGCGATCAGCCGATGGCTGCCATGGATACCGGTTTCAGCTTGGCCGCCAGCGCCTTGCCCTTCTTCGCGCGCTTGCCGAAGTGTTCGGCCAGGGCCGTGGCGCCCAGCGACGCATCCTGCGGTTTCGATGCCCGGCCGATGCCCGAGACCACCACGCCGCGCTGGGTGATCGGCTGCACGGCCAGCAGCTTGTCCTTGGCATCGAGGTCGATCAGCTTGACGCCGGTGCCGCCCTTGGACAGGGTTTTCATTTCATCGAGGCCGAACACCAGCAGGCGCGCGCCTTCCGTCAGGCAGGCCAGGGCGCTGGCCGCCTCGGGAATGACTTTCGGCGCCAGAGGCACGTCGCCGTCGTCCAGGGTGATGAAGGCCTTGCCACCTTTCAGGCGGCTCGTCATGTCACCCGCCTTGGCGATGAAGCCGTAGCCGGCGCTCGACGCCAGCAGCAAGTTGGTGGCGCCATTGCCCGCAAAGTAATGGAGGATGCGCACGGCGTTGCCGGGCGTGCCGCCGCTCAGGTCACACAAGGTCGTGATCGGCACGCCGTCGCCGCGTGCGTTGGGTAGCGCCGATACGGGAACCGAGTAAATCTTGCCGTTGTTGCCAAAGCCCAGCAGGGTGTCGACCGTGCGGCATTCGAAGGCGCCATGCAGGCTGTCGCCCGCCTTGAACGTGAACTGCGCCGCATCGTGGCCGATGCCGGTGCGCGCGCGCACCCAGCCTTTTTCCGAGATGATGACGGTGACGGGTTCATCGACCACCTTCTGTTCGGCCACGGCTTTCTGCGCTTCTTCGATCAGGGTGCGGCGCGCATCGCCGAACTGCTTGGCGTCCGCTTCGATCTCGCGGATGACGGCGCGCTTCATCGAGCCCGGGTTGTCGAGCAGGTCTTGCAGCGACTTTTCTTCCTTGCGCAGCTCGGCCAGTTCCTGCTGGATCTTGATCGTTTCCAGGCGCGCCAGTTGGCGCAAGCGGATTTCCAGGATGTCGTCGGCCTGGCGTTCGGACAGCTTGAACGCCTCGATCAGGGCCGCCTTCGGTTCATCCGAATTGCGGATGATCTGGATCACCTTGTCGATATTGAGCAGGATCGCTTCGCGTCCTTCCAGGATATGGATGCGGTCCTTGACCTTGCCCAGTTTGTAGCCGGTGCGGCGCGTAACGGTCTCGAAGCGGAAGTCGATCCACTCGCGCAGGATGTCGCCCAGCCCTTTCTGGCGCGGACGGCCATCGCCGCCGATCATCACCAGGTTGATCGAGGTCGACGATTCCAGCGACGTATGCGCCAGCAGCATCAGCATGAACTCCGTCTGGTCCTGGTTCTTCGATTTCGGCTCGAACACGAGGCGCACGGGCGCGGCGCGGCCCGATTCGTCGCGGATGGTGTCGAGCGAATTGAGGATCAGCGCCTTCAGGGCCACCTGGTCCGGCGACAGCGCCTTCTTGCCCAGCTTGATCTTCGGATTCGTCAGTTCCTCGATTTCTTCCAGCACCTTTTGCGACGAGGTGCCCGGCGGCAGCTCCGTCACGACGGCTTGCCACTGGCCGCGCGCCAGTTCTTCGATCTTCCAGCGTGCGCGCACCTTCATGCTGCCACGGCCGCTCGCATACATGTCCTGGATTTGCGACGGCGGGGTGATGATCTGGCCGCCGCCGGGGAAGTCCGGGCCGGGGATGATGGCCATCAGTTCGGCGTGCGTCAGCTTCGGATCGCGGATCATGGCGACAGCCGCTTTCGCCACTTCCGCCAGGTTGTGCGACGGGATTTCCGTCGCCAGGCCCACGGCGATGCCGGAGGCGCCATTGAGCAGCACCATCGGCAGGCGCGCTGGCAGCAGCTTCGGTTCTTCCGTCGAACCGTCGTAGTTGGGCTGGAAATCCACCGTGCCCATGCCGATTTCATCCATCAGCAGCTTGGCGATCGGCGTCAGGCGCGCTTCCGTGTAGCGCATGGCCGCCGCGCCATCGCCGTCGCGCGAGCCGAAGTTGCCCTGGCCATCGATCAGCGGGTAGCGCAGCGAGAAATCCTGCGCCATGCGCACCAGCGCGTCGTACACGGACTGATCGCCGTGCGGATGCAATTTACCCAGCACGTCGCCGACCACGGCCGCCGATTTGCGCGGCTTCGCCGTGGAATTGAGTCCCAGCTCATTCATCGCATACAGGATGCGGCGCTGCACGGGTTTCTGGCCGTCGCAGACGTCGGGCAGGGCGCGGCCCTTGACGACGGAGATGGCGTAATCGAGATAGGCGCGCTCGGCGAAGGTGGACAGGGTCAGCGCTTCGCCGTCGAATACCGGTTCATCCGGCTCGATCGGCTCAGGCTGGGCATCGTCAAATAAATTGGTTTGTGTGGACATGGCGCTTGTTTCGGTGTTAAGTGGTTGCGGTTGAATTCGTGGAGCTGATTATGACAGCCCGGATTTGGAAAAGGACTTGCCATACGTCAGATACATGTAGCGCAAGGTCAAATAGAGCACGGCCAGGGCCAGTTCGACGCCGTTATGCATCATCGGCATGGCGCGGATGGCCGGGGCTTGGCTGGCCAGCACGAAAGTGGCGATGGACGGCACCAGCACCACCGGCCAGATCGTCTTCCATTTGAAATCGCTGGGGGAAAACAGCATGCCGGCGCAGGACCAGACCAGCAGCGCGGCGCCAACGAAGGCGGCCGGCAGCAGCTGCAGATACAGTTGCAGCAGCAAGCCCGCGCAGCCGATCAGCCATGCCGCGCGCAGGCGCGGCAAGAGCGCCTCGGGGAAGCGGCAATCGCCATACAGGCCGGTGGCGCTGCGCAGGGCCAGCGCCGCCAGGCAAAAGATCAGGGGCATGGCTTCGCCGACGGCCAGCGCCGGCTGGCCCCTGCCGCTCATGAACATGGCGCCAAACAGCGACAGGCCGAGGACAAGGAGCAGCAGCATGCCGTGCAGCAATTGCCGGTTCATCGCATACGCGAGCAGGGCCGATGCGCACAAACCGGCCGCGGTGACGAGGCGCATGGTCTCGCCGCGTTCTGGCAGGAACAGCAGCAAGGCCAGCACGAGATAGGGCGCGATCCAGCCCAGTTGCCGCAAGCCGGGCCGCTTCCACAGCACGGGCAGGCGTTCCTGCAGCGCTTCCTGGAGTGTGTCCAGCCGCGCGAACAGGGGCGCCGGCCAGCGCAAGGCATGCATGGCCAGCAGGCCAAAGGTGCACGCCTGGAAGCCCAGCAGGCTGGCATAGGCCGCCGTGTCGCCGAGCCTGAAGCCGGCCGCATCGAGCACGCCGGCGAGCATGAAGTGCAGCACGAAGCCCAGGCCGCCCGAGGCCAGCGCCGTCTGTTTGAAGTAGCGTTTGGCATGGACGGCGTGTTCCCACTGCTCGAACAGGTCTGTATCGAGCTTGCAGGCCAGCATCTCACTGTGCTGCCAGCGTATCGCGTGCAGCAGTTCGCGCAGCTGCAGCGTGAATTTTTGGTCGAACAGCTGGCGCGCGTAGGCGCTTGGCGGCTGCTGCGACATGATGCAGTCCAGGCCGGGGTAGCTGTCGCGGTTGTCGCTGAAATGGGCGAACGAGCGGTCTGCCCGGTAGCGCTGCACGGCGCCGCGCACCAGATCCGCATGGCTGCGCGCCAGGTAGGAAAAGTCGCGGTCCCAGCCCAGCTGCTCGAACAGGGCCTGGCGCAGCGCCAGGTCATAGCCGGCGCTGGCGCAATAGCGCAGCGCGCACAGGTCGAATTCCTCGCGCACGTCGAGGTTCAGCATGGCGTCGTCCTGCAGCATGCGGGCCAGCACGTCGCCGGCATCCGCATGCCGTGTCAGCTCCAGGCAACCTTGCCACAGATTAGCCGCTTCCTGCGCCGGGTCGATGGCGACCATGCCCCATTGTTCCGGGGGAGGGGGCTGTTCCTGGGCGATGATGCCCCACAGTTCCGCAGGCGCTTCCTGCACCGCCTCGTCGATGACGCCCCACAGGTCTGCCGGTTCCATGGGCGGCGCTTCTGGCGCTTCCGCTGCTGCCGCTTGCGGTTCCGGAAATTCCTCGGCAAACAGGTGCGCATGGCGCAGCGCGTATTCATACGCCTCGCGCAGCTCCTGGAAGGCGGCCGGATCGTCTTCGGGACGCGTCACCTTCAGGCGCTTCGCATACGCGCGCTTGAGGGCGCGCTCGTCGCCCGTCGGCTCCGTGTCCAGGATCTCCCACAGGCTGCGCTGCCCGTTGTGCATGCCGCCGTCCATTTACAGGAAGCTCTCGCTCTCGACCTGGCGCAACACCTCGTCGAGCGCCTGGCGCGCCTTGCGGATGGTGCTCGGGTCCTGCGTTTCCAGCGCCGCCTGGAAATTGGCCGTATGCGCCGCCAGGTACTGGCGCACGTCGCCCAGCGACTGTTCGTACAATCGGTCGGCGCGCGTGACCAGGGTGCGGTTTTCCAGCTGCTCGCGGGGGTGGATCTTCAGGTCGGCCAGTTCCGCAAAGCGCTGCTCGATCTGTTCCGGCGTCATCACGCCCGCATTGTCGCTGATGACCATCTTGTGCTTTTCCTGCGTGGCCAGCACCGTCACTTCCGCTTCCAGCACGCCGCTGACGTCGTAGGTGAAGCGCACGTCGATGCCGATCTCGCCCGCCTTTTTCGCGGGAATCGGGAAGCTGATCTTGCCGAGGAAGACGTTGTCGGCCACCAGGCGCGACTCGCCCTGGAAGATCGCCACGTTGATTTCCTTCTGGTTGTCGTAGATGGTGGTGATGTTTTCCGTGCGCGAGACAGGCACCACGGAATTGCGCTCGATGATGGGCAGGTAATGCCCGCCTTCATACTGGTTCGCGCCGACCTGGCGCGAAATCGAAATGCCCAGCGAGTACGGAGCCACGTCCGTCATGACCACTTCATCGAGGGCAGAGTCGCGCATCTTGAGGCCTGCCTGCACGGCGGCTCCCAGTGCCACGGCTTCGTCCGGGTCCAGGTGGATGGCGGGGAAGCGGCCGAACATGCGCGAGACGAGTTTACGCACCAGCGGCATGCGCGTGGCGCCGCCGGCCAGCACCACTTCATTCAATTCCGCGGCGCGGATGGTGGCGTCGCGCAGCGCCCGTTCGACGGGCAGGCGTAAGCGCGCCAGCAGCGGTTCGCACAGCTGCGCCAGTTTCTCTTCGCTGATCTCCCAGCTGTATTCCTTGTCATGGTAGCGCGTGGCCATGCGCACGGACGGCTGGTCCGACAGCAGACGCTTGACGCGCTCGGCTTCATCGCGCAGCAGCTGTTGCTGGCGCGGGTCGAACAGGCGGCTGCCGGCCGCGTCGCGCAAGCCGCTGCCTTCCAGGAAGGCGTCGACCAGCACGGTGACGAAGTCTTCGCCCCCTAAAAAATTATCGCCGGCCGAGGCGCGCACTTCCATCACGCCTTCGAACAGCTCCAGGATCGACACGTCAAACGTGCCGCCGCCCAGGTCGAAGACGAGGAATTTGCTTTCCTGTTCCTTGTCGCGGATGCCGTAGGCCAGCGCGGCGGCCGTCGGCTCGTTCAGCAGGCGCTCCACGCGCAAGCCCGCCAGTTGTCCCGCGATGCGCGTGGCCTTGCGCTGCGCATCGCTGAAATACGCGGGCACCGTAATGATGGCTTCCTCGACCTTGTGCCCTAAAAAGGCTTCGGCATCTTCCTTCAGCGCGCGCAGCACCATCGACGACAGCTCTTCCGGACGGAATTGCTGCGTGCCGAGGGTGATCTTCTTTTCGCTGCCCATGTAGCGCTTGAAGACGGCCGCCGTCAGCTGCGGGTGCGTCTGCAGGCGCTCGCGCGCGGCGCGGCCCACCAGCACGGTGCCGTCGTCATCGATGCTCACGCACGACGGCGTCAGGTGTTCACCGAGCGCATTCGGGATGATGGAAGCCTTGCCGTCGCGCCAGATGGCGACCAGGCTGTTGGTGGTGCCCAGGTCGATGCCGATGATCATCAGATATCCGCCTCCGCTTCATTGCCGTGTTCTTCGATCCAGGCGCGGCGTCCTGCCGCTTCGCCTTTACCCATCAACATATTGAAGCGGGAGGCTGAGGCCATGTGGTCGACTTCACCGAGCGTGACGGGCAGCAGACGGCGCGTGTCCGGGTTCATCGTCGTTTCCCACAGCTGCTCGGCGTTCATCTCGCCCAGGCCCTTGAAGCGCGAGATCGACCAGGCGCCCTGTTTCACGCCTTCCTTACGCAGCTTGTCCTCGATGGCGAGCAGTTCGCCGTCGTCGAGCGCATAGATCTTCTGCATCGGTTTCTTGCCGCGCGCGGGCGCATCGACGCGATACAACGGCGGGCGGGCGATGCAGATGTGGCCCTTGTTGATCAGCGCCGGGAAGTGCTTGAAGAAGAGCGTCAGCAGCAGTACCTGGATGTGCGAGCCGTCCACGTCTGCATCGGACAGGATACAGATCTTGCCGTAGCGCAGGCCCGACAGGTCTGGCGAGTCGCCCACGCTGTGCGGATCGACGCCGATGGCGACCGCGATGTCGTGGATCTCGTTATTCGCGAACAGGCGGTCGCGGTCCGTTTCCCACGAATTCAACACCTTGCCGCGCAGGGGCAGGATCGCCTGGAATTCCTTGTCGCGGCCCATCTTGGCCGAACCTCCCGCCGAGTCGCCCTCGACGAGGAACAGTTCATTGCGCGTGATGTCCGACGATTCGCAGTCGGTCAGCTTGCCCGGCAAGACGGCCACGCCCGAGGATTTTTTCTTTTCCACTTTCTGCAGCGAGCGCTGGCGCGACTGCGCCTGCTTGATCACCAATTCGGCCAGCTTCTTGCCGTAGTCGACGTGCTGGTTCAGCCACAGTTCCAGCGGTGGCTTGGTGAAGGTCGACACGAGGCGCACGGCGTCGCGCGAGTTCAGGCGTTCCTTGATCTGGCCCTGGAATTGCGGGTCCAGCACCTTGGCCGACAGCACAAAGGAAGCGCGCGCGAACACGTCTTCCGGTAGCAGCTTCACGCCTTTCGGCAGCAGCGAGTGCATTTCGACGAAGTTTTTGACGGCGCCGAACAGGCCGTCGCGCAAGCCCGATTCGTGCGTGCCGCCATTCGAAGTGGGAATCAGGTTGACATACGATTCGCGCACGATGGCGCCTTCTTCCGTCCACGCCACCACCCAGGCCGCGCCTTCGCCCTCGGCAAAGCCTTCCGAGTCCGGGCCCGCATACTGCGCGCCTTCGAACAGGGGAATCAGGGTTTCGCCATTCGATACCTGCGCCAGCGTTTCGGTCAGGTAGCCGCGCAAGCCTTCCGCGTACTGCCAGGTTTGCGTATCGCCCGTTTTCGCGTTGGTGAGGGTGACGGTCACGCCCGGCAGCAGCACGGCTTTCGAGCGCAGCAGGCGTTGCAGCTCGGTTTGCGAAATGTTCGGCGAATCAAAGTATTTGGCATCGGGCCAGGCGGTGACGCGCGTGCCTGACTTCTTGCCGTCGCGCGGGGCGGGGCGGGAGCTCAGGGGCTCGATCACGTCGCCGTTGGCAAACACCATATGGTGCAAGCCGTTGCCGTCGCTTTCCTTGCGCCAGACGGTGATTTCCAGGCGCGTCGACAGCGCATTGGTGACGGACACGCCGACGCCATGCAAGCCGCCCGAGAACGCATAGGCGCCGCCCGAACCCTTGTCGAACTTGCCGCCCGCGTGCAGCCGCGTAAACACGATTTCCACCGTCGGCACGCCTTCTTCCGGGTGCAGGCCGACGGGAATGCCGCGGCCATTGTCTTCGACGGTGATGCTGCCATCCGTGTTTTGCGTCACGGCGATATGCGTGCAATGACCGCCCAGCGCCTCGTCGGAGGCATTGTCGATCACTTCCTGAATGATGTGCAGCGGATTTTCAGTGCGGGTGTACATCCCCGGGCGCTGCTTGACGGGTTCCAGTCCTTTCAGGACACGGATGGATGATTCGCTGTAGTCGGATGCTGGTTTTTTAGTGGCCATACGTGTTCAAGCTAAGTAAAGACAGTGGTTGGAACGCCAGGCCAGGGCACTGCGGGGCGCAGTGACAGCGGCGGCGATAACTGTATGAATATACAGTATATCCCGTCCAGCGTCACTGGGGGAGGGCAGTGCGGCAGGCTTGGCGTCCTTGTGCGGACGCTCGCGCATTCTATCTTGTCCCGCGAGCAATAGCGCTACTCCCGGGCAACAACAGTGCGCCGCGCGCGTGGTTTGGCGCCCATTGTGAAGGATTTTATGCGGTAAAGCGCCCGTTTTTACATCTTGTTTACAGCTGCCTCCCCAGTCTTTACGAATTTTTTAGACCCTTTTGGCTAATCTGCTCACTATCAAAACAAACCTGAATGAGGGTGGGAATGGATCTCGTGTATCTCGGCTTGATTGCCGTGTTTTTCGTCCTGGCGGCCGGCTTTGCCGTCGCCTGCGACAAATTAGGGAGCGTCAAATGAACGCGTTTTATGTGCTGGGCGCCGTCGTCTCTGCTGGCCTGCTCGTGTACCTGCTGGTGGCGCTGCTGAAGGCGGAGGAACTGTGATGACGACGCAATCGATACTGTTATTGGTGGCTTTCCTGGCCGTGCTGCTGGCCGCCGGCTATCCGCTGGGCCTGTACATGGCCAGGGTGGCCGGCGATGGCCCCGTGCGCGGCCTGGGCTGGCTGCAAAAGCTGGAAAATCTGCTGTACCGCTGGTCCGGCCTGCCCGCCGACAAGGCCATGGGCTGGAAAAGCTATGCCATCGCCCTGATCGTCTTCAATACCGTGGGCGCCGTCTTCGTCTACGGCCTGCAGCGCCTGCAGGGCTTCTTGCCCTTGAATCCCCAGGGTCTCGGCGCCGTCAGCCCCGATTCCTCGTTCAATACCACCGTCAGTTTCGTCGCCAATACCAATTGGCAGGGCTACGGCGGCGAACAGACCATGAGCTACCTGACGCAGATGCTGGGCATGGCATGCCAGAACTTCTTTTCGGCGGCCACCGGCATCGCCGTGATCTTCGCGCTGGTGCGCGGCTTCGCCTCGCGCTCGGGCAAATCGATCGGTAATTTCTGGGTCGACCTGGTGCGCTCGACCCTGTACATCCTGCTGCCGCTGTCCCTGGCCCTGTCCGTCGTCTTCATGGGCGAAGGCATGATCCAGAATTTTTCCGCGTACAAGGAAGTAACCCTGCTCGACCACGTGGCGTATGAAACGCCGAAAGTGACCGCCGATGGCCAGCCCGTGCTGGATGCGGCCGGCAAGCCCGTGATGGAAGCGCAAGTGGCGACCACGCAGACGATCGCCATGGGCCCTGTGGCGTCGCAGGAGTCGATCAAGCTGCTGGGCACGAACGGCGGCGGCTTCTTCAACGCCAATTCCTCGCACCCGTATGAAAATCCCACCGTGCTGTCGAACTTCCTGCAGATGCTGGCCATCTTCATCATCCCCGCCGGCCTGTGCTTCACCTTTGGCCGCATGGTGGGCGACATGCGCCAGGGCTGGGCCGTGCTGGCCGCCATGACCCTGATCTTTGTCGTCATGACGGCCGGCGTGATGAGCGCCGAGCAGCAAGCCAATCCCGCCTTGCAAGGCCTGGGCGTGGACCAGCAGGCCAGCAGCCTGCAATCGGGCGGCAATATGGAAGGCAAGGAAACGCGCTTCGGCATCAGCTCCTCGACCCTGTTCGCGGCGGTGACGACGGCCGCATCGTGCGGCGCCGTCAACTCCATGCACGATTCCTACATGCCCCTGGGCGGCATGGTGCCGCTGCTGCTGATGCAGTTCGGCGAAGTGATTTTCGGCGGCGTGGGCACGGGCCTGTACGGCATGCTGATGTTCGCCATCCTGGCCGTTTTCATCGCCGGCCTGATGATAGGCCGCACGCCCGAATACCTGGGCAAGAAAATCCAGGCGTATGAAATGAAGATGGTGTCGCTGGCCATCCTGATTACGCCAGCCCTGGTCTTGACGGGCACGGCGATCGCCGTGATGGTCGAACCGGGCACGGTTGGCGTGGCCAATCCGGGTGCGCATGGTTTTTCCGAAATCCTCTACGCCTTCACGTCGGCGGCCAACAACAACGGCAGCGCGTTTGCCGGCCTGTCCGCCAATACGCCGTTCTACAACGTGATGCTGGCGATCGCCATGTGGTTCGGCCGCTTCGGCGTGATCGTGCCCGTGCTGGCGGTGGCCGGTTCGCTGGCGGCCAAGCAGCGCCTGTCGGCCAATGCCGGCACCATGCCCACGCACGGCCCCATGTTCATCGGCTTGCTGATCGGCGTGGTGGTGCTGGTCGGCGTGCTCAATTACGTTCCCGCGCTGGCCCTGGGCCCGATCGTCGAACACCTGCAACTTTTCATCAAATAAGAGGCTACCATGTCACGCACAAGCCTGACTTTGTTCGATTCCGCACTGATCGGCCCCGCCGTCGTCGATGCGTTCAAAAAACTCGACCCCCGCACGCAGTGGCGCAGTCCCGTGATGTTCGTCGTCTACGTGGGCAGCATCATCACGACCCTGCTGGCCATCCAGGCCCTGAACGGCCCGGGTGAAGCGCCATTCGGCTTCATCGTCGCCGTCGCCGTGTGGCTATGGTTTACCGTGCTGTTCGCGAACTTCGCCGAAGCGCTGGCCGAAGGCCGCAGCAAGGCGCAGGCGGCGTCCCTGCGCGCCCTCAAGCAAACGGTGATGGCAAAGAAAATGCAAACGCCGAAGTACGGCACTTCCTGGCTGCCCACTCCGGCCACCGACCTGCGCAAGGGCATGACGGTGCTGGTCGAGGCGGGCGACGTGATTCCCGCCGACGGCGAAGTGACGGCTGGCGTGGCCTCCGTCGACGAAAGCGCCATCACGGGCGAATCGGCGCCCGTCATCCGCGAGTCGGGCGGCGACTTTTCCGCCGTGACGGGGGGCACCCGCGTGCTGTCGGACTGGCTGCTGGTGCGCGTTTCCGTCAATCCGGGCGAAGCCTTCATCGACCGCATGATCGCCATGGTCGAAGGCGCCAAACGCCAGAAAACGCCGAATGAGATCGCCCTGACGATTTTGCTCGTCGCCCTGTCGATCGTCTTCCTGATCGTCACCGTGACCTTGCTGCCGTATTCGCTGTTTTCCGTGGAGGCGGCCGGCAGTGGCACGCCGGTGTCCATCACCGTGCTGATCGCGTTGCTGGTGTGCCTGATCCCGACCACCATCGGCGGTCTGTTGTCCGCCATCGGCGTGGCCGGCATGAGCCGCATGATGCAGGCCAATGTGATCGCCACCTCGGGTCGCGCCGTGGAAGCAGCCGGCGACGTGGACGTGCTGCTGCTCGATAAAACGGGCACCATCACCCTGGGCAATCGCCAGGCATCGAGTTTTGTGCCGGCACCCGGCGTAACGGAGCAGCAGCTGGCCGATGCGGCGCAACTGGCCTCCCTGGCCGATGAAACGCCGGAAGGGCGTAGCATCGTCGTGCTGGCCAAGCAGAAGTTCAATATCCGCGAACGCGAGATGGCCAGCCTGCACGCCACCTTCGTGCCGTTCACGGCCCAAACGCGCATGAGCGGCGTGGACATTCCCGGCGAACAGCAGGTGCGCCAGCTGCGCAAGGGCGCGGCCGATTCCATGAAAAAATATGTGGAAGCGCTGGGCCAGCCGTATCCGGCGGAGGTGGGACGCGCCGTCGACGACATCGCGCGCCGCGGCAGCACGCCGCTGGTGGTGGTCGACGATGGACGCGTCATGGGCGCCGTGGAGCTGAAGGATATCGTCAAGGGCGGCATCAAGGAGCGTTTCGCGGAACTGCGCCGCATGGGCATCAAGACGGTCATGATCACGGGTGACAACAAGCTGACGGCCGCGGCGATTGCCGCCGAAGCGGGCGTGGACGATTTCCTCGCCGAGGCGACGCCGGAAGACAAGCTGAAACTCATCCGCAGCTACCAGTCCGAAGGCCGCCTCGTTGCGATGACGGGCGACGGCACCAACGACGCACCGGCGCTGGCGCAGGCCGACGTGGCCGTGGCCATGAATTCAGGCACCCAGGCGGCTAAGGAGGCGGGCAATATGGTCGACCTGGACTCGAACCCAACCAAGCTGCTGGAAATCGTCGAAATCGGCAAGCAGATGCTGATGACGCGCGGTTCGCTGACGACGTTCTCGATTTCGAACGACATCGCCAAGTACTTTGCCATCATCCCGGCCGCCTTCGTGGGCACCTATCCGCAATTGAAGGCGCTGGACATCATGCACCTGGCCAGCCCTGCGTCGGCCATCATGTCGGCCGTGATCTTCAATGCCTTGATCATCGTCGTGCTGATTCCATTGGCGCTGAAAGGCGTGCAGTACCGGGCCATCGGTGCGGCCAGCCTGTTACGCCGCAACCTGCTGATCTACGGCTTGGGCGGCATCGTCCTGCCCTTCATCGGCATCAAGCTGATCGACATGCTGCTGTCCGCACTCAATTTAGTCTAAAGGAACCATCATGAGCACTATCGTACGTCCCGCCCTGGTCCTGTTTGCCGCGCTGACCGTGATCTGCGGCGTCGTCTATCCGTTTGCCACGGCCGGTATCGGGCAGCTCGCTTTCAACGATGAAGTCAACGGCAGCATCGTCGAGCGCGGTGGCAAGCCTGTCGGCTCGATGCTGATCGGCCAGTCCTTCACCTCGCCCAAGTATTTCTGGGGCCGGCCATCGGCCACCGCGCCGATGGCGAACAACGGCGCCGGCTCGGGCGGCTCGAACCAGGGGCCGAGCAACCCGGCCCTGGTGGACGCCGTCAAGGTGCGCATCGCCGCCCTGCAGGCAGCCGATCCGGGCAACCGCAACCCGATCCCCGTCGACCTGGTGACGGCGTCGAGCAGCGGCCTGGACCCGGAAATCAGCCTGGCGGGTGCCTTGTACCAGGCGCCGCGCGTGGCCCGCGTGCGCGCGCTGCCGCTGGCGCAGGTGGAAAACGCCATCGCCAAGGTGCAGAAGACCGCGTATATCGGCTTTTTCGGTGAACCGCGGGTCAATGTGCTGGAACTGAATCTGGCGCTTGATGCGGCCGCGAAGTAAGATGATGCAGGGGCAGAGCCGCCGGTTTTGCCCCTGGTTTTGACATTAAAAGATGCCCATGCTCCCCAACGACAGCCAACGCCCCGACCCTGATGCCCTGCTGGCGCAAGTGCAGGCGCAGGAAAAAAAAGCCGCGCGCGGCCGGCTGCGCATTTATTTTGGCGCCTCGGCCGGCGTCGGCAAGACCTACGCGATGCTGGCGGCCGCCCGCAAACTGCTGGCCGATGGCCAGGACTTGCTGGTGGGCGTGGTGGAGACGCATGGGCGCCAGGATACGGCGGCCCAGCTTGACGGCTTGCCCGTGTTGCCCCTGAAGGCCATCGAGTACCGGGGCAAGACCCTGTACGAATTCGACCTGGACGAAGCGCTGCGGCGCGCGCCGGCGCTGATACTGATGGATGAACTGGCCCATTCGAACGTGGCCGGTTCGCGCCATCCGAAGCGCTGGCAGGATGTCGAGGAATTGCTGGCGGCAGGCATCGACGTGCTGTCGACCGTTAACGTGCAGCACCTGGAAAGCCTGAACGACGTGGTGGGCGGGATCACCGGCGTGCGCGTGGCCGAAACGCTGCCCGACACGGTGTTCGACCGTGCCGATGAAGTGGTGCTGGTCGATATCCCCGCCGATGAACTGCTGCGCCGCCTGAAACAGGGCAAGGTGTATCAGCCGCTGCAGGCCGAGCGGGCATCGCAGCATTTTTTCCGCAAGGGTAATCTGATCGCCCTGCGCGAACTGGCCTTGCGCCGCACGGCGGACCGGGTGCAGGACGACGTGCAGGCCTACCGCGTCGAAAAATCGATCAATCCCGTATGGAAGACGGGCGCCGCGCTGCTGGCCTGCGTGGGGCCGCACGCGGGGGGCGAACACGTGATCCGCAGCACGGCGCGCCTGGCCAGCCAGCTGAATGCGGAATGGCATGCGCTGTACGTGGAAACGCCCCGTTTGCAGCGCCTGCCGGCGGGCCAGCGCGAGCGCATCCTGAAAACCCTGAAATTGGCGCAGGACCTGGGCGCGCGCACGGCCGTCAATCCGTCCGCCGACATCGCCGGCGCCGTAGTCGAATATGCGCGCAGTGCGAATATCTCGAAAGTCATCGTCGGGCGTGGCCGCGCCGGTGCGCTGGCGCGCCTGTGGCATGCGTCGCCGGCCGCGCGCATGGCCAGCCTGGCGCCCGATATCGACCTGGTCGAGGTGGGCTTGCCGCCAGCCGATGCGGCGCCCCGACGCGCAGCTGGCGAAGACGCGGAGGCGCCGCGCCGGTCCTCGCGCCATTGGCGTTACATCCTGGCGGCCGGCGCCAGCCTGGCCACGGCCCTCGCCTCGGTCCCCCTGCAACCTTACCTGGACCTGGCCAATATCGCCATGCTGTCCTTGCTGACGGTGGTGCTGGTGGCCGTGCGCCTGGGGCGCGGGCCGGCGGCGCTGGCCAGCCTGGTGGGCGTGGCTTGCTTCGATTTCATCTTCGTGCCGCCGCGTTTTTCGTTTGCCGTGGGCGATTTCCAGTATGTGATTACCTTTGGCGTGATGCTGGCCGTGGGCCTGATCACGGGCCACCTGACGGCAGGCTTGCGTTTCCAGGCGCGCGTGGCCTCGCACCGCGAAGCGCGCGCCCGCGCCCTGTACGAATTCTCGCGCGAGTTGTCCGGCGTGCTGCAGACGGAGCAGATTTTCGACATCACGAAAAGCGCCATCGAACGGGCTTTCCGCGCGCGCGCCACCTTGCTTTTACCTGATGACGAGGGCAGCTTACAAGCCCCGAACGGCGGCGAGCCGCTCGATATCGGCATCGCGCAGTGGGCTTTCGACCATGCGCAGGCGGCGGGGACAGGCACGGATACCTTGCCCGCTTCGCCCATTTTCTACCTGCCGCTGATCGCACCGATGCGCACACGGGGCGTGCTGGCACTGCTGCCGCTCGAGGGCGCACACCGCGGGCGCTGGCTGCTGGTGCCGGAACAGCGCCAGCACCTTGACACCTTTGCCGCGCTGGCGGCCATCGCCCTCGAACGCGTGCATTACATCGACGTGGCCCAGGGCGCGCTGCTGCAGATGGAGTCCGAGCGGCTGCGCAATTCGCTGCTGGCGGCCCTGTCGCACGACTTGCGCACGCCGTTGACGTCGCTGGTGGGCCTGGCCGAATCGCTGGCCTTGTCCCGGCCAGCCTTGTCGCCTGCGCAGCTGGACATGGCGCGCTCGCTGCAATCCGAAACCGTGCGCATGAGCGCCCTGGTGGCGAACTTGCTGGACATGGCGCGCATCGAAAGCGGGCAAGTGCGCCTGAACCTGCAATGGCAGGCGCTGGAAGAAGTGGTGGGCAGCGCGCTGCGCGCCAGCGGTCCGCAATTGCAGCAACATGCCGTGCAGACGCAGCTGGCGCCGGACTTGCCGCTGGTGCGCTACGACGCTGTGCTGATCGAGCGCGTGCTGTGCAACCTGCTGGAAAACGCGGCCAAGTACACGCCGCCCGGCAGCACCATCACGGTCGCGGCCGGGGTGCACGGCCAGTTCCTGCAGGTGACAGTGGCCGATGATGGCCTGGGCTTGCCGCCCGGCCGCGAAGAAGCGATCTTTGAAAAATTTACGCGCGGCGAACGCGAATCGAACAAGCCTGGCGTCGGGCTGGGGCTGGCCATTTGCCGCGCCATCGTCGAAGCCCACGGCGGCACCATCCACGCGCAGCCGCACGCTCCGGGACAGGGCGCCGCCATTGTGTTCAGCCTGCCGCTGGGCACGCCTCCGGCGCCGCCGGAGATCGAGCTCGATGACGCCAACGACCATGAAACAGGAAAACCAACATGAACGAACCTTCCGCCACCGCCCTGCTGGTCGAGGATGAACCGCAAATCCGCCGCTTCGTGCGCGCAGCGCTGGAGGACGAGGGCTGGCAGATTTTCGAATCCGCCACCATGCAGCGGGGCTTGATCGATGCCGGCACGCGCCGGCCCGACCTGATCGTGCTGGACCTGGGCCTGCCCGACGGTGACGGCATCGATTTCATCGCCGACATCCGCAAATGGTCGGCCGTGCCCATCATCGTGCTGTCGGCGCGGGTCGACGAGCAGGACAAGATCCGCGCGCTCGATGCGGGCGCTGACGACTATCTCACCAAGCCCTTCGGCGTGGGCGAACTGCTGGCCCGCGTGCGCGCCACCCTGCGCCGCCAGCGCCAGCCCGCCGCCAGCGACGATGGCGTGGTGCAGTTTGGCGACGTGCGCGTCGATTTGAAGGACCGTCTGGTGACACGCAACAAGCAGCTGGTGCACATGACGCCGACGGAATTCCGCCTGCTGTCGGTGCTGGTGAAGAATGCCGGCAGGGTGGTCACCAATCCGCAGCTGCTGCGCGAAGTGTGGGGACCGTCGAACAGCGAAAACGGCCACTATCTGCGCATCTACATGGGCCATCTGCGCCAGAAGCTGGAAGCCGATCCGGCCCAGCCGCAGTACCTGCTGACGGAAACGGCCGTCGGCTACCGGCTGCTGCTGCCGCTCTAACACCTGTCAGCCCCCTGTTTGAAAACAGGCGCCGCGCGCGCCAGGGGGACGCTTTACCCATTTTTTTTGCAGCGGCGGGCCAGCTGCGCCATGTTGGCAAAGGCCCATACCACCCATGAAGAAGAAAAAACCATGAATAAAATGTTACTTGCACTTGCCGTCGCCACCGCCTTTACAGGCAGCCTGGCCCACGCGGAAGAGGCCAAGCCCGACAATGAAGTCAGTTTCAATGTGGCCGGCGTGTCCGACTATCGCTACCGCGGCATCTCGCAGACGCGTTTGAAACCGGCGCTGCAGGGCGGCGTCGACTATGTCAACAACCCGACGGGCCTGTACGCGGGCGCCTGGGCCTCCACCATCAAGTGGACCAAGGACGCGGGCGGCAGCGGCGACGTGGAAGTGGACCTGTATGCGGGCAAGCGCGGCCAGCTGACCGGTGATGTCGGCTATGACGTGGGCGTGCTCGCTTACGTGTACGCAGATAACGGCTTGAAGCACGTCGCCGGCCTGGCCGATGCGGACACGCAGGAAGTCTATGGCCAGCTGTCGTATGGTCCCGCCTACGTCAAGTATTCGCACGCCGTCTCGAACCTGTTCGGCATCGTCAACAGCAAGAATAGCGGCTACCTGGATATCGGCGCGACTATCGACCTGACGAACGGCTGGAGCGGCAACCTGCATGCGGGCCACCAGAAGGTCAGGAACAACGACGCGTCGAGCTATACGGACTGGAAAGTGGGCGTCACGCGCGACTTCGGCTTTGTTTCGGGCGCGCTGGCCGTGATCGGCACGAACGCGGGCAAGTCGGCCTATGCCTCGCCCGTGAATGGCAAATTCATGGGCAAGACGGCGCTGCAGCTGACGGTCAGCAAGACGTTTTAATGGACTGAGTTGACTGAAAGGAGAGGCGGCGCATGCGCCGCCTTTTTTGCATACTTACGCTGGCAGGTTGAAAACGGCGCAGTACAGCTGCCCCAGTCCCACCACGCGGGCGGCCGGGATCTGCGCGGCCAGGGCATGGGCGGGAGCCGCTTGCGTGTCCGTTGCCAGCAAGACGCGCAAGCCCGGATTGACGCTGCGCGCGTGCGCGATGCGGCTCGCCAGGCCCGCCTGCGCGGCGCCATCGACGACACCGTCGAGCGGCACCACCAGCACGCGCGCGGCGATCAGGGCCGAACGGCTGCCCATGGAGTCGCGGCCTTCGCTGTCGATGACGATGTCGTGGTAGCAGTGCACCAGGTGCTCGAGCTCCGGCTGCAAGCCCTTGGCGCTGATGGCGCGCGCCATCAGGCGCGGCCGCGTCAGGCTGCCGTGCATGGCGCCGTCGTGCAGGTTCCTGGCTTGCGCCATGGCGCCCTGGCGCGGATCGGCATCGAGCAGCAATACCTTGCGTCCGGCCAGCGCGCGCGAGGCGGCCAGCCGTCCGGCCAGGATGGATTTCTCCATGCCCCCGCGTTCATCCGTGATGGCGATGATCATCTTGGCGCACGGCTGGCATGATGTTGGCGTGGGAAACCAGCTGCAGCAGACAGCCTTCGCGCGGCGCATCCCTGTCGCTGGCGGTCCATGCGGGCAGTTCCATCAGGGGTTCGAGCGCCGCGGCCAGGGCGGCCTGGCCGGCGGCGGACATGGGCGTCATCGGCAGGCGCAACGCGTCGCGCACCTTGCCTTGCATGGCCAGTGCGGCTTTGACGGGAGCGGGATTCGGTTCGGCAAATAGCAGGCGGATGACGGGCAGCATGATTTTGAACAGGGCGCCGGCGGCGCCGTGGCGGCCCTGCTTGACCAGATGATATAGCTGCGCATACAGATCGGGACGGACCTGGGCGGCGGCCGACATGGCGCCGTGGCCGCCCATGGACAGGCTGGCCAGCAGCAGCGCATCGTCGCCGCACAGGACGTCCAGGCGCGTGTCGAGCAGCAGTTCGCCCAGCTGCTGCAGCTTGCCGCCCGCTTCCTTGATGGCGACGAAGTGCGAGTCGCGCGCCAGCAGCACGGCCGTCTGCGGTTCGATGTTGACGCCCGTGCGCGCCGGCACGTTGTACAGCACGATGGATTGGTCGGTGGCGGCGGCGATGGCCTGGAAGTGGCGCACGATGCCGTCCTGCGACGGGCGCACGTACGCGGGCGCGGAGACCAGCAGGCCGGCCAGCGGATGGTCGTTGTAGCGCTGCACGGCGGAGACGACGGTGCGCGTATCGCTGCCGCCGATCCCCATCACGACGGGGAAGCGGGGGCCGACGGCTTCGAGCACGCTGTCGAGCAGCATGGTCTGTTCCGCAGCGCTCAGCATGGCCGCTTCGCCCGTGGTGCCGCATACCACCAGGCCATCGATGCCGCTGGCGGCCAGTTCGCACGCCAGTTGCTGGGCGGCGTCGAAGTCGATTTCGCCATCGCCATCACGGAATGGCGTGACCATCGGCACCCAGATGCCCTGGAAGTGCGCGGTGATGCGCGAGGAGGACATCGCCTGTTCGCAGGCATATTGGTTCATAGCGATTTCCCCTGGCTGATGCGGCCAAATTCCGCCGCCGGCAGCAGGCGCATGACGGCATCCATGGTCAGGCGCAGGGCCGGTTCCGTCACGCACAGCCAGACTTTCATGCGTTCGGCGTGGTCGACCGCCTCGACGCGCATAAATGACAGCATGCCGCCGCAGGTCCGCACGACTAGCTGGCGCAGCTCGGCCAGGCAGGCTTTGTCGACCGTGATATGCATGAGAAAGGTGGGCAGGCGGGGATGGCGGTGGGGCAGGGCTTGATGCGTTTGCTGGCGTGAATGGGGTTCCATGGTGGCTTTGCAGCGGTGGTTGAGGTACGTTCAAGATTAGCAGCGGGGGCGTAAAGATTCTCTAAAAAGCGGGGCCGCCAGCGTAAACGGGCTGTATGCATCGGGTGTGGACGTGTTGCGTGGATGCCCCGTGCGTGGGCTTTTGTTACAAAATTGAATCGTGCTTTCCGGGGCAGGGGTTTATATTGAAAACGTCTCCGCTTTCAGTCAGCCCCGCCATGTCAGACGAAAAAGATCCCCAGCTTCCCCCTTCCACCGATCCCGCGGCGTCAGCGCCAGCTTCGGCGCGGCCCGACCGGGTAGGCAGGGCGCCCGATGATGAGCACCGCGCGCGCGATGCAGCACCCCGCTACCTGAAGGACAACGACACGCCGCTGGCGCTGGCATGGCGGGTGATCTCGTCGCGCTACCGCTCCATGCGCGACAAGGCCAGCCGCGATTTCATGCGGCGTACTTTGCGCATCGGTATCTCTGCGCGCATTTTTCACCCCGAACCGGGCGCCACTGGCCTGCGCAGCAAGAACCTGCAATACCTGGAAGAGTCGATCGCCCAGTGGGTCATGTCGCGCGACGTGCTGGTGTTCATGATCCCGACCGTCAATACCAGCGGCCAGCTCCACCCGAGCAACATCACCTTGCGCCACTATGCGCGCCACCTGGACGGCCTGGTGCTGCAGGGCGGCGCCGACGTTTCGCCGCAGACGTATTCGGAGGCGGCCACGCGGCCCGAATGGAGCGGCGACCGCGCGCGCGACCTGTACGAACTGGAACTGCTGCACGAATTCGTCGATGCGGGCAAGCCCGTGCTGGGCATCTGCCGCGGCTGCCAACTGATCAATGTGGGCTTTGGCGGCACCCTGTACCAGGACATCGCCT
Source organism: Janthinobacterium sp. SUN100 (assembly GCF_030397705.1). Lineage (NCBI taxonomy): Bacteria > Pseudomonadati > Pseudomonadota > Betaproteobacteria > Burkholderiales > Oxalobacteraceae > Janthinobacterium > Janthinobacterium sp. SUN100. The sequence continues at coordinate 517,548 of NZ_JAPUBU010000004.1, forward strand.
CGGATGTGGAAGGCGCCACCTCGCACGTCAACGACCTGTATGACCGCCACCGCCACAGCATCGTCTTCCCGAAAGGCTCGTCGCTGGCGGGGTTGTTCCCGAAGACGGGCGAGGCGCTCGTCAATTCCATCCACCATCAGTCGGTCAAGGACCTGGGGCGCGACATCACGGTGGAAGCGTATTCGCAAGGGGACAATATCGTCGAAGCCATCCGCTACCAGCGGGCGCGCTTCGTCATGGGCCTGCAGTGGCACCCGGAATTCCATTCGGCGGGCGGCGTCGAACTGCTCGATTGCACACCCATCCTCGATAACTTTTTGCGCGCGGCGCGGGAGACGCGGTTTTGAGTACGCACCTGATGCGCCGGCGCATTGTGCTGGCCGGCCTGCTGGCGCTGCCCCTGGCTGGCTTGCGCGCGGCGCCGCGTCCGCATGAAGGCGCGCTGCCGTTTGCGCTGACGTCCGCCGCGCGCGCCCGCACGCTCAAGGCGCGGGTGGTGCCGGCCATTGCGGAACAGGTGGTCAAGGCGGCGCGCAAGGATGCGGCGCGCCCCGTGCACCTGATGGCCGAAGTGCGCACGGGCGGCTTGCTGAAGGGCGAGGGCGGACGCGAGACCAGCCAGCAGGCGCAGGAAGACTGGCGCCAGGCGCGCCTGCAGGCGCTGGCCTGGAGACTATCGGGCGAGATGGCGCATTTCGAGGCGGCGCGCCAGCTGCTGCTGGCCTGGAGCGGCGCCTACCAGCCGTCGTTCAGCCCCGTCGACGAGACGGAGCTGGCCAGCTTCCTGATGGGCTTTGACCTGGTGCAGGAACGCTTGAACGGCGTCGAGCGCGAACAGGTGCAGGCGTTTTGCCGCACCCTGGCGCACGGATATCTGAGTGACCCCATCAAGGTGGGCGGCCCGTCCACGGCGCGCAACAACTGGCATAGCCACCGCATCAAGATCGGCACGGCCGCCGCGTATGTCACGGGCGACGCCTTGCTGATCGCGCGGGCGAAGGAACGCTTCCTGGCGCATGTGCCGCGCAATATCGGCGTCGGCGGCGTACCCTTCGACTTCGAGCAGCGCGATGCCCTGCATTACACCACCTACAGCCTGGAGCCGTTGCTGACGACCGCCCTGATGGCGCAGGCGCATGGCGACGACTGGTATGGCGCGCCGGAAGCGCGGCGCCTGGCCGAGGCGCTGGCCTGGCTGGCGCCGTACGCGCAGGGGAGAAAGACGCACGAGGAGTTCGCCAAGAGCGCCGTGCCCTTCGACCGCAAGCGCGTGGCGGCCGGCGAAAAAGGCTTTACGGGGAATTGGGAGCCGAAGGGCGCCGCCAATGTGTATCTGCTGGCGGCGCGCTTCGATCCCGCTTACCTGCCGCTGGCGCTGGAATTGCACCCGCCAGCCTGGGCGCTGGCGCTGTATGGGAGCTGATTAAAACTTCGTGCGCACGGTGAACATCACATTGCGCGGTTCGCCGTAAAAGCCCGTCTGGAACAGGCCGAGGCCCGTGAAGTATTTCTTGTCCAGCAGGTTGTTCACATTGACGCTGGCCGTGACGTTCCTGCTGATTTCGTAGCGCGCCATCAGGTTGAGCAGCGCGTAGCCGCCCTGCTTGATGCGTGAATTGTCCTCGATGGCGGGGTTCCAGATATTGCCGTCGTAGCTGCTTTGCCAGTTGATGCCGCCACCGACGGTCAGCTTGTCCAGGCTGGCCGGCAGGCGCCACGTGCCTTGCACGCGCACCAGGTGGGCAGGCTGCGTCGTTTTCAACATGGTAGAAAAGACATCCTTGCCATCCGCATCGCGCACGTGGGTGTAGGTGTAGCCGGCGCTCAGCCTCACATCCTTGGCCACTTCGCCCGTCACTTCCATTTCCACGCCACGACTGGTGACGCCGTCGATGGCTTTATACATTATCTCACCGTTGACTTCGCCCACAGGGCTGGCCACGTTGCTTTGACGGATCTGGAACAGGGACGCGCTGGCATTGACCTTGCCATCGAGGTACTCTGCCTTCACACCCGCTTCCACACCCTTGCCGCGCACGGGCGACAGGAAGTTGCGGTTGATGTCGCGGCTGCTTTGCGGCGCGAAGATGCTCGTGTAGCTGCCGAACACGGAATACGTCTTGTCGAGGTCATACACGACGCCCGCATACGGCGTGATGACCTTGTTTTCCTCGATGCGCGAGGTGATGCGCGCGGTGCCGGCGTCGAAGAAAGTGCGGTCCTGCTCCTGCTTGTAATCGCTGACGCGTGCGCCGAGAATCACCGACAGCGCGTCAAGCGGATGCAGGCGCACGGCGCCATACAGGCCGCTCTGGCGCGTGCTATCGTTGTCGTTGCCCAAGCGCTTGAACGCCAGTTCCGCGTACTGGCCGCGCCAGTCGAAATAACTGCCTTCGACGGGCGGGTAGACCGAATCATAGACGGGACCATCCTGCTTCGCCGTCGAACTGGAATAACCGATCATCGCTTCATGCTGGCGGCCAAACGCGGTAAACGGGCCGCTGGCGTCGACGTTGACGGTGGTCTGGCGGCGGTCGCCCTTGTATTTGCCCATGAAGAAAAACGCGCCTGCGCCCGTGGCGGGGTCGGGATTGCCGCCGCTGGCCGAACCGAGCACGCTGTCATGCTTGCTGCGCAACTGATTGGCGCTCAATTTCACTTTCCACGCGTTGGCGAAGCTGTGTTCCAGCGACGTAAATAGGGTGGTGTTCTGCATGTCGCGGCGGCTCCAGTCCGTGGCCGGGTTCCACGAGGTGGGGAAATCCGTGCGGGTGCCGTCGGACAGCAGGACGGGGAAACCGGTCCAGGTCGACCCGCGCGGCTTGTAATCCTGGTGCGTGAAGCCGGTCGTGAGCAGGGTGACGGGTGTCAGGTCCGCCTCGATGATGCCGTAGGCGACGGATTTCTGCTGCGTGTAGCGATCCAGGTAGGAGTGCTTGTCCTGGTAGGCGCCCACCAGGCGGCCGCGCACCGTGCGGCTGGCATTGAGCGGGCCGGAGACATCGGCTTCACCGCGGTAGTTGTCCCACGATCCCGCGCCCAGGGTCGCCGAACCCTCAAAGCTGGCGGTGGGGCGCTTGCGCACCATGTTGACGGTGGCCGACGGGTCGCCCGAACCGCTCATCAGGCCCGTCGCGCCTTTCAGCACTTCGATGCGGTCATAGATGGCCATGTCGCTGTTCGTCGTGCCCCAGTCGTAAACGCCGTCATAGATGGCCGACACGCCGTCGTACTGGAAATTGGTGACGGCAAAGCCGCGCGCCTGGAAGCTCCAGCGGTCGCTGTCGTAGTTTTGCACACTCACGCCATTGACGTTCTTCATGACGTCGGAGACGGCGTTGCTGTTCTGGTCATCCATCTGCTGGCGCGTGACGATGGTCAGCGACTGCGGCGTTTCGCGTTGCGTCAACGCCAGTCCCGTGGCGCCGCTGGCGGGGCCGCCCGTATAGCTGTCCGTGCCGCTGGTGGCGGCGCTGCGCTCGGCGGCCGCCACAACGGTGACGCCGCCCATGACGGCCACGCCGCGGCTATCCGCAGTGGAAGCGTTCGCGCTGGTGGCGATCTTTTGCAGCAGGTAGCTGCCGTTCGATTGCGGCACGGCTTGCAGGCCGCTGCCAGCCAGCAGCACGCGGAAACCATCGTGCACGCCATAGCTGCCTTGCAGGCCGGCGCTGCGCAAGCCTTGCGTGGCGTCGCTGGAGAACGACAATAAAATGGCGCTGTCGCTGCCGAAGCGCGTCAGCGCATCGCCCAGCGCGCCGGCGGGGATACTGTAGACGCGCACTTGCTGGCTTTGTGCCTGGGCCAGCGCCGGCAGGGTGAGAGCCATGCCGATCTGCGACAGGGCGCAGGCCAGGACGGTGCGGGTAAGGAGGGAACGCGAAGCGTGGTACATGGAATAAAACCTTTCGTGGATGCGCAAGATGGAGACTACCTATCTTCCAAGTCACGCGAGCACGCCGAAACAGCTCACTTTGCAGAAAATTTAATTCAGCGGGCCACCAGTTCGATCCTGACGACTTGCTGACCCCAGAAGCGCGTGACGGTATTGCGCCGCAATTGCAGGCTGGCGCTGACGGCGTCGAGGATGGCGCCGACATTGGCCAGCGGGTAGGAACCGGAGACGCGCAGGTCGGCGATGCCGGGCGCGCAGGCCAGCGGATGCTCGCTGTAGCGCGCCAGCTCGGCGAGGAAATCGGCCAGGCGCATGTCGCGCGCCACCAGCATGCCGTCGAGCCAGGCGCCGCCATATGGCGCCAGCGCCTGGCGATGATGGCTGTTGCTGTCGAAATGGGCACCTTCGCCGGGATGCAGCACCAGACGCTGGGCGCCGTCGCTGGCCAGCACGGCGACGGCCCCTTCGAGCACGCCGGCGCTGGCATAGTCATCGTGCAGGCGCACGGTGAAGCGCGTGCCCAGTGCCTGCAGGCTGCCATGCGGCGTGGCGACGAAGAAGGGGCGCCGCGCTGCATCTATGCCGGTGGCGATGGAGATTTCGCCGGCCAGCAGTTCGATGCTGCGCCGCTCGCCGTCGTAAGCGATGTTCACGGCGCTGCCGGTGTTGAGCGTGAGTTGGGTGCCGTCATCGAGGGTCGCCATGCGGCGCTGGTTGACTGCCGTGCGGTAATCGGCCATCCAGCCGCGCCATGGGCTGCGGCGCTCAAACGCATACAGCGAGGCGCCGCAGGCCAGCAGCAGGGCCAGGGTCTTGACGGCATGGCGGCGCGGCGCATTCGCTTGCACGCAGGCGCGCAGTAGGGAAGCGTGCATGGCGGGCGGCAGGTGTTCATGCTGCGTTTGCAACTGCTGCCACGCCTGCGTGGCGCTGCCGGCGCGCTGCAGGTGGCGTTTCACCGTGGCCAGCGAGATGCCGAGCTGGCGCGCGATGTCTTCCTGCGGCAGCTCGTCGAGCTGGCGCAGTAAAAAAGCCCGTTTCACGGGAGGCAGCAAGCCGTCGAGCATGCGGTCCAGTTCAAACACGGTTGCCAGCAGCAGTGCCCGTTCCTCGGGCGATGGCGCATGCCGGGGCGGCAGTTGCGCCAGTACGTCGAGGTAAGCCTGTTCGAGTTTCTGACGGCGGTAATGGTTGAACAGCACGCGCTGCGCGACGATGGCGAGAAAGGCGCGCGGCTCGCGCGCGGCGATGGCGTCTTCGCGGTCGAGCAGGCGCATGAATGTGTCGTGCGCCACATCGGCCGCGCAGGCGGTGCTGCCCAACTTCTTGCGCAGCCAGCCTTGCAGCCAGCCGTGGTGGTCGGCATACAGTGTCGCGATGTCCTGGCGTTGTAGCGGCTCTGCCAGCGGCATCGCATTCCCCTTGCATGGCCGGCCCGGGTGGGCTGGTGTTTTTAAACAATAATAAGAATCATTCTCACTTATTGTAACAAGCGGTGGTGGCGGCTGTAAACGATGGGGAGATGGGGTGTGGTTTTTTTGGGTTTGACGTTGTTGAATGCTGGGGGCTGACCCGGCAGGTCAGACCCCATGGACGCGACGTTGGCTGGACCGGACAGCGTCAATAGTTCATCGGTTCACCGCGAAAACATCTGATCGCCGAATCGACCATGCCCTCGGCACTGCCCTGCAAGCTGTGCTGCTTGCGCAGGTATTGCGCGTCGCTCCATTGCTTGGCCACGTCCGACAGGTGTTTCAGGGCTGGCGTGCCGCCCAGCGCCTCGGCGTGCGGTTCCATCTTGCGCAGGGTGGTCATGATGTCTTCGCGCAGTGACATCGTTTCGTAGGTTTTCGGATGCGTGATGGCGCCATCGAGGCCGAAGCGGCAAGCCTGGAAGCGGTTGTAGTTATATACGAGATAATCGTCTTCCACCGGCGGGGTTTCGCGGCGTTCGAGCAGGTAACGGCACAGCGCTTGCAGGTAGGCGGCCAGCGCGGCGGCCCGTTCCACCGTCAGCGGCGTGTCGCACACGCGCAGTTCGATGGTGCCGAATTCCGGCTTGGGACGGATATCCCAGTAAAAATCCTTCATGCTCTTGATGATGCCCGTGTTCTCCATCTTGGCGAAATACTCGTTGGAGAACTGGTCCCAGCTCAGCGTAAACGGCGCGCGCCCGCTCATGGGAAACGCGAACACGGAATTGAGGCGGGCCGAATCGAACAGGGTGTCGCGTCCCTGCACGTAGGGCGAGGACGCCGACAGGGCGATGAAGTGGGGGATGTAGCGGTTCAGCGAATGCAGCAGGAACATGGCGTCGTCGCCCGAGGCGCAGCCGATGTGCACGTGCTGGCCGAAGATGGTGAATTGCTTGGCCAGGTAGCCGTACAGTTCCGAAATCTCCTGGAAGCGGGGCTTGGAAAAGATCTTTTGCGACGACCATTGCTGGAACGGGTGCGTGCCGCCGCCCGCGATGCCGATATTGAGCTTGTCGCCGGCCGTGATCAAGGTGTCGCGGATTTCCTGCAGCTGCTCCAGCAGGGGGCCGTGATGCGTGTGCACGCTCGAGTTGATCTCGATCATGCTCTCGGTGATTTCCGGCGTGACGTTGCCGGGGAACGGTTTTTTGTTCAGCAGATGCAGCAGGTCGGGGCTGGCGGCCGTCAAGTCATAGTCCGACAGGTTCACCAGTTGCAGTTCGAGTTCGACGCCGAAGGTCAGCGCGGCCGATTGGCCAAAGGGTTCCAGCGGCATTTAGCGCTCCTTGATTTCGTGGGTTTCTTTGGCCAGCATCAGCACGCGCTGCACCAGCACGGGGCCGACCAGTTCCAGGCCCAGGGTGATGGCGGCCAGGGCGTTCAATTCGTCGCCGAAGTTCACGCCATGCTGGCGCGCGTGTTCCAGCAGGAGGATGATGAAGACGGAGACGGGCGTCAGCGCCACGCCCGTCAGCACGCCCTTGCGCCAGGAAATACCGCTGACATGCGAGAACGCGGCCACGCCGACGACTTTCGTCAGCAATCGCCCGCCGACGACGGCCAGGGCCAGGCCCGCGCCGGCAGCCACGCTGGCCCATTCCAGGGTCGAGGCGGCATACACGAACAGCAGCACCGTCAGCAGCTCGCCGAGCGCGCCGAAATTGCGCTGCGCCTGGCTGAAGGCGACACGGCGGTGGCGCGCCACCAGGCCGAAGGTGAGGGTGGCCAGCAACGGCGACAGGCTGGTAGTGTAGGTGAGGGCGACGAGCAGCATCACCGACAGCGCGAAGGCCACGGTGGCATCCTGCGCCATATTGCCCAGGCGGCGCAGCATGGCCGGCACGACGATGCCGAAGACGGTACCGGCGGCCACCGAGGCGGCCAGCACGGCGGCGCTGCTGCTGCTGGCTTCGATCAGGTCGGTGGAACTCTGGAACATCCAGAAGCCGACGATGATGTTGAACGTGAAGACGGCCAGCACGCAATTGAGGGCGGTGAGGTGGACGATGCGTTCCGTGACCTGGCCCGAACTGCGCTCCTCGTTGATGACGCGCATGATGGTGGCCGGCGAGGTGGACATGGCGAGTGATGCCAGCAGCAGCGCTGTCATTGAGGTGCTGCCGAATTCGATGCCGATGAAGTAGACGACGGCAAAGGTCAGCAAGGATTCGACCAGGCCCGTGACGGCGATCCACGGATTGTTCTTCAGCCAGCGCAGGTTGATGCGGTAGCCCACCTCGAACAGGATCAGGCCGAAGGCCACGTCGGCCAGCACCAGCATGGGGCCGGCGTCCGTCTGCGGCAGGATGCCCACCTGGGTTTGGGCGAGGACGAAACCGATCACGCCGTAAAAACTGATGCGCGGCAGGCCAGTCCAGCGGTGGCCGAATTCGCCCACCACCCAGGCCAGGGTGATGGCGAACGGCCAGGACAGGTCGGCGGCGATCGAGATCAGACTTTGCATGCTCATTCCTTTGAAAATGGCGCTGGCACCGGCCGGCAGCACGGGGGCTGGCGCGGCAATGTCGTGGTGCAGCGATGGTGCATGGTTTGCGCAGAGCGATGCGCCGATTCTACCGGAGCAGAAGGCGCGCACGATGTGCGCAATCGAACAGTGTCGCGGCCATGGCGGCCGCGCACAGGATGCAGCAGGTTGGGCAGGGCTGGTATCAGCGTATGGTACCCGCCCGCAGCGGAGAGGCTCCGCACGGTAGTGCCGTGTCGCAGTGTACGGCATGGCGGCCCCCTGCCGCCATGGACTTTTTGTTGCGTGCTTTTATTTACTGAGCAGACGCATGCCCCGTTCCAGCCCGTCGATCGACAGGGGGAACATGCGGTTGTTCATCAACTGCCGCATCACGCCGATCGACTGGCGGTACTGCCATAATCCCTCCGATTCGGGATTGAGCCAGATGAATTTCGGGAACGCCTGGGTAAAGCGGGCCAGCCACGTCGATCCCGCTTCCTCGTTGTTGTATTCGACGCTGCCGCCCGGTTGCAGGATTTCATAGGGGCTCATGGTGGCGTCGCCGACGAAAATCAGCTTGGTGTCCGGCGGGTATTTGCGCAGCACGTCCCAGGTGGGGAACCGTTCGGCGTTGCGGCGCCGGTTGTTCTTCCACAGGTAGTCGTAGACGCAGTTATGGAAATAAAAGAACTCCATGTTCTTGAATTCCGTCTTCGCCGCCGAAAACAGTTCCTCGGTGCGCTCGATATGGTCGTCCATGCTGCCGCCAACATCGAGCAGCATCAGCACCTTGATGCGGTTCTTGCGTTCGGGCCGCATTTTGATATCCAGATAGCCCGCGTTATTGGCCGTGGCGGCGATGGTGGCGTCCAGCGCCAGTTCATCTTCCGCGCCTTCGCGCGCGAATTTGCGCAGGCGGCGCAAGGCCACCTTGATGTTGCGCGTGCCCAGTTCGCGCTCGCCGTCGTAATCCTTGTAGCTGCGCGCTTCCCACACTTTCACGGCCGTGCGGTTGCCGCCCTTGCCGCCGATGCGGATGCCTTCCGGGTTCGTGCCGCCATTGCCGAATGGCGACGTGCCGCCCGTGCCGATCCATTTGCTGCCGCCTTCGTGGCGCTCCTTCTGTTCCTTCAGCAGCTCGTTCAGGCGGTCCATCAGCTTGTCGTAGCCGAATTTCTCCAGCTGCGCCTTCTGCTCCTCGGATAGCTCGCGCTGCATGCGTTTGAGCAGCCAGTCGAGGGGAATCGCCGCGTTCGTGTCGAAGGCCGCGTTGACGCCCTTGAAGTACTGGGCAAACGCGCGGTCGAACTTGTCGAAATGGGCTTCATCCTTGACCAGGGTTAGGCGCGCCAGATAGTAAAAATCGTCCATTGAGGCGTCGATGACGTTCTTTTGCAGCGCTTCGAGCAGGGTCAAAAATTCCTTGATCGAGACGGGAATCTTCGCATCCTTGAGCGTGAAGAAGAAATCGATCAGCATGGCGCTTCCTCTGTCCCGGCGTCGCCTGCGCGGGGCAGTGCGGCGATCGGGCGCTGCGCCAGCTTGTAGCGCAGATGGGCGGCGATTTCCGGCCATTCGCCGCGCGTGATGCTGTACATGACCGTGTCGCGCACGGTGCCGTCGCGGCGCAGCGCATGGTGGCGCAGCACGCCATCCTTTTTCGCGCCCAGGCGTTCGATGGCCGCCTGCGAGGCGTGGTTGAAATTATCGGTGCGCAGGCCCACCAGCGCGCAGCCCAGCGTGTCGAAGGCGTGCGCCAGCAGCAGCAATTTGCAGGTGGTGTTGACGTGGCTGCGCTGGCAGCGCTTCGCATACCAGGTGTAGCCGATTTCCAGGCGCCCGATGGCTGGCACCACGTCGTGGTAGCTGGTGGTGCCGAGCACCTCGCCGCTGGCCGCGTCGATGACGGCAAAGGCGAAGCGCGAAGGGCGCATTTCGATGCCCTTGAAAATGTACTGGTCCACCTGGTCCGGCTCGGGCACGGAGGTGACGCGCAGGTTCCACAGCTCGCCATCCATGGCCGCCGCGCGCAAGCCGGGCGCGTGGTGCGGCGCCAGCGCTTCGAGGCGGATGCCGTGCAGTTCCAGGGGGACGAAGACCTTGTCCGGGCTGATGTCGTTCACCGGCGCTCCTTAGCGGTTGGTGCGCGACATGAACATCAGGCGCTCGAACAGGTGCACGTCCTGCTCGTTTTTCAGCAGCGCGCCGTGCAGCGGCGGCACGACGGCCTTGTTGTCCTTGCTGCGCAGCGCGTCAAAGGGGATGTCCTCGGCCAGCAGGAGCTTGAGCCAGTCGAGGAATTCCGACGTCGACGGCTTTTTCTTCAGGCCCGGCACGTCGCGCACTTCATAGAAGGTTTGCAGCGCCTGCGCCAGCAATTCCTGTTTCAGATGCGGGTAGTGGACGGCGACGATCTGCTCCATCGTGTCCTTGTCCGGGAATTTGATGTAATGGAAGAAGCAGCGGCGCAAGAAGGCATCCGGCAATTCCTTTTCGTTGTTCGAGGTGATGATGACGAGCGGGCGATGGCGCGCCGTGACCATTTCGCGCGTCTCATACACGTAGAATTCCATGCGGTCCAGTTCGCGCAGCAAGTCGTTCGGGAATTCGATGTCGGCTTTGTCTATTTCATCGATCAAGAGCACCACCGGTTCGGGCGCCGTGAACGCCTGCCACAGCACGCCCTTGACGATGTAGTTCTGGATGTCGCGCACGCGCTCGTCGCCCAGCTGCGAGTCGCGCAGGCGCGAGACGGCGTCGTATTCGTACAGGCCCTGCTGCGCCTTGGTGGTCGATTTGATATGCCATTGCATCAGCGGCATGTTCAGCGCGGCGGCCACTTCCTCTGCCAGCATGGTCTTGCCCGTGCCCGGTTCGCCCTTGATCAGCAGCGGGCGTTGCAGGGTCAGCGCCGCATTCACGGCCAGTTTCAGGTCGGCGGTGGCGACATAGCTGTCGGAACCTTCGAAGCGTTGGCCTTGCTGGGTGTGCTGTGCTTGCATGAGCGGTCTGCCAAAGTAGGGAAATGGTGAGTATAAACAGAACTGTGGCGCACTGCCACGCGGACGGCCTGTGCCTGCCTGCCTACAATGCGGGTTTTATAGGTGGACTTGCAAGAATATCTTGGCTAGAATCGGCAAGCAGCAGATTAATTGTCAACCTTAATTGTCAACACATAAAATCAATAAAAACCAGCTCTGGCGTTTCTCCGATTACCTTTGTTCACATTGCCACTATGAAAAAAATATTTGCACTTCTCGTGCTTGCCGGCATAGCAAATGCCGTCACAGCGGCTGACATTGTAGGAAACGCCAAGGCAGCGACTGCCAAGGTGGAAATGTGTATCGGCTGCCATGGCATCCCCGGTTACAAGGCAACCTTTCCCGAAGTGTTCCAGGTGCCGATGATCGGCGGCCAGCCGGCAAAATATATCGAGAATGCGCTGCAAGCCTACAAGAAGGGCGATCGCAAGCACCCGAGCATGAAGGGCATCGCCAGCAGCCTGTCGGACCAGGATATCGCCGATGTCGCCGCGTATTATGCGCAACAAGCCAAGCCGAACTGAGGACCAGCCAGATGATGAAAACACTACTCGCCGCCCTCGTTTGCGCCACCGTCTCGTTCGGCGCCAGCGCCGCCGGCAATATCAATACGGGCAAGGCCCTGGCCGAAAAATACAGCTGCGCCACCTGCCACGGCAAGGATTACGGTTCGCCCATCGACCCGTCCTATCCGAAATTGGCGGGTCAGCACAAGGATTACCTGGAACACGCCTTGACGGCGTATAAGCGGGGCGACAAGGCCAATGGCCGCAACAACGCCATCATGACGGGCCAGGTGAAACCGCTGAGCAACCAGGACATCAAGGACCTGGCCGCCTACCTGCACAGTCTGCCGACCACCCTGGTCATTCACCGCTGAGCGGTATCGCAGGGTCTATTAGTTGTTCTGATACCTGACAAAACCGTAGCGAGCGGAAGGGAGAGGCGGCCGAGACGCGGAACTGTGCTGAAGCAAAGTGAGCATCGCAGGTTGCCTATACCGACGCGCAGTAGGTTTGGTTAGGTGTTCTTCAGCCCCACCCGGCGCGCCAGCTTATGCAAATTGCTGGCGTCCAGCCCCAGCTGGCGCGCGGCAGCGGCCCAGTTATCCTGATGTAGCACCAGCGCTTGCCGGATGGCCTGGCGCTGGCTCGCTTCCACGATCTGATGCATGGACAGCAGCGGCGCTGCTGGCGCTCCGCACGCGGCCGGCGCAGGCAGCGACGCGTTCGCACCGGCTGGCGCCTCCAGCGCATCGAGGTCGAGCATATCCGTTTCCAGGGTCACGATGTCCTTGCGGTCCGCGCCGCGGATCACGGCTTTCAGCGCGGCCCGGCTGATCACATGTTCCAGTTCGCGCACGTTGCCCGGCCAGCGGTAGTGGCACAGGGCGTTTTCTGCCGCGGCGGACAGGCGCAGGCTGCGCAGGCCCAGGCGCGCGCGGTTGAGCTCAAGAAAACCACCGGCCAGCAGCAGCACGTCATTGCCCCGCTCGCGCAGCGGCGGAATCGGCACGGGATACACGGACAGGCGGTGATACAGGTCGGCGCGGAAGGTGCCGTCGCGCACATGCTCGCGCAGGCTGCGGTTGGTGGCGGCGATCACGCGCACGTTGACGCGGCGCGGCCGGTCCGCGCCCAGGCGCTGGATTTCGCCATTTTGCAAGGTGCGCAGCAGCTTGGCCTGTATCGATAGCGGCAATTCCCCCACTTCATCGAGAAACAGGGTGCCCCCTTCGGCTGCCTCGAAACGCCCGGGCCGGTCGCTGACGGCGCCGGAAAACGCGCCGCGTACATGGCCGAACAATTCGCTCTCGGCCAGGGACTCGGGCAAGGCCGCGCAATTGACATGGATCAAGGGCTTGCCTGCGCGGCGCGACAGCCGGTGCAGGCGGTGCGCGCACAGTTCCTTGCCGACGCCCGTCTCTCCCAGCAGCAGCACGGGCAGTTCGGAATCGGCGACCACCTGCAATTCGTGCAGCAAGTGCGTGATGGCGCTGCTCTGGCCGACGAAATCGTGTTCCTCGCGCGGCGCTTGCGCATCGGCCAGCATGGCGCCGCCCGACAGGCGCAGGGCGCGGATTTCCGTTTCCAGGCGGGTCACGCGCACGGCCGCCTCGATGGCGCAAGCCAGTTCACCGAGATCGCGCTGCGCTTGCGTATCGAAGGTGCCTACCTGCAGGGCGTCGAGCGTGATCACGCCCCAGCGTTCGCCCTCCAGGTCCAGCGCCATGCCCATGCAGTCGTGCACGGGCAGCGGTTCGCCGGCCCGCTCGGCGATCAAGCCATCGTAGGGATCGGGCAGGGAGCTGTCGTGATGGAAGCACAGCACGCCGCGCCGTTGCAGGATGGCGGCCAGGCGCGGATGGTCGGCGACGGCGAAGCGACGCCCCAGCGCGTCGCTGGCCAGGCCGGCCATCGCCACGGGGCGCAAGTGCTCGCCATCGAGCTTGAGCAAGGCCATGGCTTCGCAGCCGAAGTGCGCGCGCAGGCTGCCGACCAGGCGCTGCAGTCGCACTGCCACGGGCAGGTCGGCGACCAGGTCGGTGAGCAGCAGCAGGTGGATGGCAGTGGTGGTCATAAGTACCATGCAGGGTACAACGAACCACGGCAAACAAGGGTCATTACGACCCTGTGTTTTTCAAATCGTTGATTTAAAACAAGTTTTTCCTGGCACACGGTTTGCCTAGGTATGAGTGCCAAACCGGCATACAAGACCAAGGAAAGCTTGATGAAAACGACTCCCTCCCTCCGCGCCATTGCCGCGGCCGTCTGTGTCCTGGCCATGCCCCTGTCCGTGCAGGCCCAGGCGGGCCTGCCTGCCAGCGCTGCCGCCACTGCCGCCAAACCTGCCACCGCCGCGGTCAAGCGCTATGAACTGCAAACCAATATCGTCGACGGCAAGATGGTATTCATCGACGCCAAGGGCCAGGTCAACCCCGTGCTGGCGGCCAAGGTGGGGGAAACGGTCGAACTCGTTCTGAAAAGCGGCGAAGGCGCCGAACACGACCTGCTGATTCCCGAGCTGAACGTGGCTTCAAGCAAATTCAGCGCCAATAGCGGCAGCACCACCGTGCGCTTCAAGGTCACGCGCGCCGGCACGTTCACCTATTACTGCTCGATTCCCGGCCACCGCCAGATCGGCATGGAAGGCAAGCTGGTCGTGAGCGGCACTTCGCTGGCCGAAGCGGGAGCACCGAAGGCTGCCGGCGCCGGCAGCGCGGCCAGCGAATCGAGCCAGGCCGCCGCGCTGGCCCTGTACACGCCCGCGCCATCGCCGATGCGCGGTCCCGACCCATCGGCCGTCAGCGTGGCGGCCAATCCTGCCTCCGTGCCGGCCGCCATCGGCGCGCGCGCGCCGCAGTTGCTCAAGTACCGCATGGAGACGGTGGAATTGCCGGGCAAGCTCGATGACGGCACCAGCTTTACCTACTGGACCTTCAACCGGCAAGTGCCCGGTCCGATGCTGCGCGCGAAGGTGGGCGACACGGTCGAACTGACCCTGTTCAACGCCAGGGACAGCAAGATGATCCACTCGATCGACCTGCACGCCGTGACGGGCGGCCATGGCGGCGGACAGCACACGCAGGTGGCGCCGGGACAGGAAAAAACGGTGACCTTCAAGGCGCTCAATCCGGGCCTGTTCGTCTACCACTGCGCCACGCCCCTGGTGCCGCAGCATATCGCGGCCGGCATGTACGGCATGATCCTGGTCGAACCGGAAGGTGGCCTGTCGAAGGTGGACCGCGAGTATTACGTGATGCAGGGCGAGATGTACACGGGCCGTCCGCACGGCGCGCCCGTGCACCAGGAACCGAACCTGGAAAAAATGGCCAATGAGCTGCCCGACTACTACGTCTTCAATGGCGAAGTGGGCGCCTTGAGCAAGACGCACAAATTGCAGGCGAAAGTGGGCGAGACGGTGCGCATCTATTTCGGCGTCGGCGGCCCGAACAAGATCTCATCGTTCCACATCATCGGCGAGATCTTCGACAAGGTGTACAGCGAAGGCTCGATCAGCAGCCCGAAACACGACGTGCAAACCACCCTGGTGGCACCGGGCGGCGCGACCATCGTCGAACTCAAGGTACAGCACCCGGGCAGCTACCTGCTGGTCGACCATGCGCTGTCGCGCGCAGGCAAGGGCGCCGTGGGCGTGCTGGAAGTGACTGGCGAACCCGTACCCGGCGTCTACCACGCAGGCGCGGTGCAATAAATCTACCTATTCATCCTCAAGGAACTGTTATGGAAATGATCGAGCTATCCCTGGGCCAGCTGGCCCGCCGCATCCCCGGCGCCACGCGCCTGTTCGATGCGCACCGCCTGGATTTCTGCTGCGGCGGCAACAAGACCCTGCGCGCGGCAGCCGAAGCGGCCGGCGTGGACACGGCGCCCATCGTCGAGGAGCTGAAACTGCTGGCAGGACGGATTGACGCCAGCGGCGAGCGTGACTGGCAGGACGCCTCGGCCACCGAGCTGGTGGAGCATATCCTGGCGCGCTACCACGCCGTGCACCGCGAGCAGCTGCCCGAGCTGATACGCCTGGCACGCAAGGTCGAGCAGGTGCATGGCGACCGCGCGGACTGTCCGCACGGGCTGGCGGAACACCTGTCGGCCATGGCGCAGGAGCTGGAAAGCCATATGCGCAAGGAAGAAGACGTGTTGTTCCCGATGATCGTGCGCGGCCAGGGCCCGCGGGCCGGCGCGCCCATCAACGTCATGCGCATGGAGCACGACGACCATGGCGTGGCCTTGCGCGCGATGGAGGCAATGACGAACGATATCACCGCACCTGGCGGCGCCTGTACCACCTGGCGCGCGCTGTACACGGGCTTGCGCACCTTCCGTGCAGACCTGATGGCGCACATCCATACCGAAAACAATATCCTGTTCGAGCGCTTTGCGCCGGCCGCGGTGCACTGACAAAGGAATGACCCATGGGTCCGTACAAAAAACTCTGGTTCACCCTGATCGGTGTGCTGATCGTGACGTTTTCGCTGCTCGGCTACTACGGCACGGAAGTCTACCGGCAGGCGCCGCCCATCCCCGCGCAAGTGCTGGCGCAGGATGGCCGGCAACTGTTCGACCGCGAGGGCATCCTCGACGGCCAGACGGCCTGGCAATCCGTCGGCGGCATGCAGCTCGGTTCCATCTGGGGCCACGGTGCCTACCAGGCGCCCGACTGGACGGCCGACTGGCTGCACCGCGAACTGACGGCCTGGCTGGAACTGGCCGCGCAAGAGCAGCATGGCAAGGCCTACGCGGCGCTCGACGGCCCCGCGCAGGCGGCGCTGCGCGAAGCGCTCAAGCTGGAATACCGCGGCAACCGGGTCGATGAGGCGCAAGTACTGCGCCTGTCGCCGCGCCGCGTGCAAGCCATCGCCAGCACGGCGCACTATTACGACCAGCTGTTCTCTGACGCGCCTGCGCTGCACGCCAGCCGCGAGCATTTCGCCATGAAGGAAAACACCTTGCCCAGCGCCGAGCGGCGCGCACAGATGACGCAGTTCTTCTTTTGGACGGCATGGGCCGCCGCCACCGAGCGTCCTGGCCAGAAAGTGACCTATACGAACAACTGGCCGCATGAGCCGCTGATCGGCAACCAGCCCAGCGGCGAAAACCTCGTCTGGTCGGTCGCCAGCGTGGTGGTGCTGCTGGCCGGCGTGGGCTTCCTCGTGTGGGGCTGGGCCTTTTTGCGCGACCACGACGACGCGCTGCCGGCGGCCGGTCCGCGCGATCCGCTCACCACTTTCGCCCTGACGCCTTCGCAGCGGGGACTGGGAAAATACCTGTTCCTGGTGGTGGCCCTGTTCATCTTCCAGGTCTTCATCGGCGGCTTCACGGCGCACTACACGGTGGAGGGACAGCAGTTCTACGGCATCGACGTGTCGCGCTGGTTCCCGTATGCGCTCACGCGCACCTGGCATATCCAGGCCGCGCTGTTCTGGATCGCCACGGGCTTCCTGGCCGCCGGCCTGTTCCTGGCGCCCCTGATCAATGGCGGCAAGGATCCCAGGTGGCAGCGCCTGGGCGTCGACGTGCTGTTCTGGGCCCTGGTCGCGGTCGTCGTCGGCTCTTTCATAGGCAATTACCTGGCCATCGCGCAAGTGATGCCGCCCGAGTGGAATTTCTGGCTCGGCCATCAGGGGTATGAATATGTGGACCTGGGGCGCTTGTGGCAGATCGGCAAATTCGTCGGTATCCTGCTGTGGCTGGTGCTGATGTTGCGCGGCGTCATACCGGCCCTGTGCCAGAAGAGCGGCGACAAGAACCTGCTGGCGCTCCTGACCGCATCTGTGGGCGCCATCGGCCTGTTCTATGGCGCCGGCCTGTTCTACGGCGAACGCACGCATTTATCGGTGATGGAATACTGGCGCTGGTGGGTGGTGCACCTGTGGGTGGAAGGCTTCTTTGAAGTGTTCGCCACCACGGCGCTGGCCTTCATCTTCTCGACCCTAGGCCTGGTGTCGGTGCGCATGGCCACGACGGCCAGCCTGGCGTCGGCCTCGCTGTTCATGTTGGGCGGGATTCCCGGCACTTTCCACCATCTGTACTTTGCCGGCACCACCACGCCCGTGATGGCCATCGGCGCGAGTTTCAGCGCGCTGGAAGTGGTGCCGCTGATCGTGCTGGGGCATGAAGCGTGGGAAAACTGGCGCCTGAAGGAACGTGCGCCATGGATGGAAAACCTGCGTTGGCCCATGATGTGCTTTGTCGCCGTCGCCTTCTGGAACATGCTGGGTGCGGGCGTGTTGGGCTTCATGATCAATCCGCCCGTCGCGCTGTACTACATCCAGGGCCTGAACACGACCCCCGTGCATGCGCATGCGGCGCTGTTCGGCGTGTACGGCTTCCTGGCACTGGGCTTTACCTTGCTGGTGCTGCGCTATCTGCGGCCCGACTACCGTTTCAGCCCTGCGTTGATGAAGACGGCGTTCTGGGGCTTGAACGCGGGCCTGGTACTGATGATCTTTACCAGCTTGCTGCCGATTGGCATCATCCAGTTCCACGGCAGCGTGACGGAAGGCCTGTGGTATGCGCGCAGCGAAGCGTTCATGCAGCAGCCGCTGTTGCAGAACCTGCGCTGGATACGCACCTTTGGCGACGTGGTCTTCATCGTCGGCGCCATCGCCATGGCGCTGCAGGTGGTGCTGGGATTGCTGGGCAAGGCGCCGAAGGCGCCGGTACTGCAGCCGCAGGCCGTACGGCCAGGTTAACGTCTGCGCACGCAGTCGATATAGGCGTCCGTGTCCGGCGGCAAGCCCGAGCGCTGCGACGCCCAGATCATCTGGCCCAGGCATTCCATCACTTCGTGCTGGGCGGCATGGGCCGAATCGAGGCGCTGGGTGAGCTGCTGGACGGCCGGGCGGATGCCGCGCGGCTGGTCCACCTGCACCTGTTCCGTGATCGACAGATGCATGGACAGGTGCAGGAAAGGATTGGCTTGTCCCCCTTCGACGGAATAGTCGCGCGCCAGCGCCGCTTCGACGTCGGAGAGCTCGTTTTCATACTCGGGGTGTTCGAGGATCCAGTCGAGCGCAATGGCTTCCATCGGCGTGAGGATTTCATGGGCGCGGTGCTTGCGCAATGTTTCGCAAAAGAAACGGCGCACATCGTCGGAAGAGGGGTTGAACATGGCTGAAGGACTATGGCTAAAGGGCAGCCGGCATTGTACCGCGTACATAAATAAAGGGCATCGAGGATGCCCTTTTTGCCGTCTGGCGGCCGCATGCATGACCCGATAGTCACCGTCATTTAATACCCTGCAGTAAGTATTATCCACTACCGCCACGGCCCGGCGGCGCCAAATAACGGTGATAAAATCGCCGCTCTTGATATTTGCACTGGACATGACGGCGATTTCATTGCCGGTTTTTCAGCCGACAACGAGGTCCGCGCTGTCCATTGCCCGCACCTTTGCCACCAGATCATGCTCTTGGGATATCCCGGAGCGCGGCAGCATGCCTATCACCATCGACATTGACCTGTCCGGCCGCCCTGGCGTTCCGGCTGGCTAGTTGTTTTTCATTCAATACGGCGATGGTGCCGCCACGGTGGCGCGCAAGAATCATCCTTCAGTATTCATAAACGGAGTTACGTATGCGTAAATCGCTATTACTTTTGATGTCGTGCCTGATCCTGGCGGCATGTGACAAGACCCCTCCGGCCTCGTCCGAAAAACCGGTCGACGTGCTGTTGATCGGCGCCGGCACCATGAGCGCCACTCTGGGCAGCATGCTCAAGGAACTCGATCCGTCGCTGACGATGGAAATGGTCGAGCGCCTCGATTCCGTGGCCGCCGAAAGCTCGGATGCGATGAACAACGCAGGCACGGGCCACTCGGCGTTTGCCGAACTGAACTACACGCCGGAAGCGGCCGACGGCAGCATCGAGACCAAGAAAGCCGTTGCCATCAACGAGCAATTCGAAATTTCCAAGCAATTCTGGGCTTATCAGGTCGCCAACAAGCACCTGGGCGCGCCGCAAACCTTCATCAATAACGTGCCGCACATGGCCTTTGTGTGGGGCGATGACAATATTGCCTTTTTGAAGAAGCGCTACGCCGCGCTGCAAAAGGAAAACCTGTTCAAGGGCATGCTGTTCTCGGAAGACCAGGCGCAGATCGAGCAATGGGCGCCGCTGGTGATGCAAGGCCGCGACAAGGGCCAGAAAGTGGCCGCGACACGCATGGAAATCGGTACCGACGTCAATTTCGGCAACCTTACGCGCGGCCTGGTCAAGTACCTGACGGACAGCCACGGCATGGTCCTGCACCTGCGCCACCAGGTGGAAAACATCCAGCGCGGCGCCGATGGCGTATGGAACGTGACGGTGAAAGACTTGAACGCCGGCAAGGAAAAGACCATGCGCGCTAAGTTCGTCTTCATCGGTGCCGGCGGCGGTTCGCTGCCGCTGCTGGAAAAATCGGGCATTCCGGAAGCCAAGGGCTACGGCGGCGTGCCGGTGGGCGGCCAATGGCTGGTCACCACCAATCCGGAACTGGTGGCGGCGCATGCGGCCAAGGTCTACGGCAAGGCGTCCGTCGGTTCGCCGCCGATGTCCGTGCCGCACCTGGACACGCGCATCATCGACGGCAAGAAAGCCCTGCTGTTTGGCCCGTTTGCCACCTTCTCGACCAAGTTCCTGAAAAACGGTTCGTGGATCGACTTGCCTGCCTCGATCGGCACTGGCAATGTGAAACCCATGCTGCAAGCCGGTTACGACAATATTCCGCTGACGAAATACCTGGTCGAACAGGTCATGAACACGCCTGAAGACCGCCTGAAGACTTTGCGCGAGTACCTGCCGAACGCCAAGATGGAAGACTGGACCTTGCAAAACGCGGGCCAGCGCGTGCAAATCGTCAAGGATGACCCCGTAAAAGGTGGCTTGCTGCAGTTCGGCACGGAAGTCGTCGGCGCCGCCGATGGCAGCATCGTCGCCCTGCTGGGGGCCTCGCCAGGCGCCTCGACCGCGCCGCCGATCATGATCAAGGTGCTGCAAACGGCATTCAAGAGCCGCCTGGCAACGCCGGAATGGCAAGCCAAGATGGTGGAAATGGTGCCGTCGTACGGTCAAAAGCTGAACAATGACCCAGCCCTGGCCAACAAGATCCGCCACTACAGCAGCAACATCCTGGGCTTGAAGGCGATCACGCTCGACGTGCCAGCCGCTGCGCCAGCGCCGGCAGCAAACTAAGTCAGCCTTGCCGGCAGGGGAGTTTCCTGCCGGAATGAAAAAAGGGGCAGCCTGTTCAGGCTGCCCCTTTTGCGTGGGAGAGTGCGTTCATTGCGGTGGACTACCTCTTGCCCGGCAAGATCAACTCCGGCGTACACCCTTCGGCGGCAATGCCGTCGCAAGGCTTGGCCAGTGCCGCCCCATCCTGTGCCCGTGGCGCATGGGGCTGGCGCAGGTAGCGCGACGTGTGGCGGTGCGCTTGCTGTGCGTTGCCATGCACGGGCCAGGTCAGGAAGCGGGACAGCTCCTGCAAGGCGCGCTGGTAGACATCGCGTTTAAATTCAATGACGACATCGAGCGGGACCCAGTATTCATGCCAGCGCCAGGCGTCGAACTCCGGATGGTCGGTCAGGCGCAGATTGACGTCGTTATCGCGCGCGCACATTCTCAGCAGAAACCAAATCTGCTTCTGGCCACGGTAATGGCCGCGAATCTCGCGCTTGATGAAGTGGTCTGGCACTTCATAGCGCAGCCAGTCGCGGGTGCGGCCGACAATTTTGACGTGTTCCTGTCTGAGTCCGATTTCCTCTTCAAGTTCGCGAAACATGGCTTGTTCCGGTGTTTCGCCATATTTGATACCGCCTTGCGGAAACTGCCATGAGTGCTCGCGCACCCGCTTGCCCCACCACACCTCGTTCTGGGCGTTTAGCAGGATGATGCCGACGTTGGGCCGAAACCCTTCACGGTCGAGCATAATGCACCTCAAACTTTCTGCGACAGTGCATCCTTTTTTACATAATTACCCACAACTTCGCAAGCCGGTGACCTTTTCGGGGTGCGAAAAGCGCCGGAATCGCACCAATTGAGCGCATTTGTGTAAAGTATGGACGCATCAGCCAGCTAATCCTTTAAAATTAGGTTGATTATAACCCTCTCTTTTTAAAAAGAATTCACCGTTATGCGCGCCTCCCGTTTTTTTATTTCCACACTTAAAGATGCACCTTCTGACGCGGAAATCGTCAGCCACCAATTGATGATGCGTGCAGGCATGATCAAACGCCTCGGTTCCGGCATCTATACCTACATGCCGATGGGCTTGCGCGTGATCCGCAAGGTGGAAGCCATCATCCGTGACGAGATGAACAAAGCCGCCGGTATCGAACTGCTGATGCCGCTCGTGCAGCCGGCCGAACTGTGGCAAGAGACGGGCCGCTGGACCAAGATGGGCGACGAACTGATGCGCGTGAAAGACCGCCACGGCCGCGAATACGCGATCCAGCCGACATCGGAAGAAGTCATCACGGACGTCGTGCGCACGGAAATCAAGTCCTACCGCCAGCTGCCGTTGAACTTTTATCACATCCAGACGAAGTTCCGCGACGAGCGCCGCCCACGCTTCGGCCTGATGCGCGGTCGCGAATTCACCATGAAGGACGCCTACTCGTTCGACCGCGATCTGGCCGGCATGCAAGCGTCGTACAAGGTCATGTTTGACGCCTACACGCGCATCTTCACGCGTTTCGGCCTGCAATTCCGCGCCGTGGCAGCCGATAACGGCGCCATCGGCGGTTCCGGTTCGCATGAATTCCACGTCATCGCCCACACGGGGGAAGACGCGCTCGTGTACTGCCCAACCTCCGATTACGCGGCCAACATGGAAGCGGCCGAAGCGCTGCCGCCAGCGGGCGAACGCCCGGCAGCAAGCCAGGCGCTGACGAAAACGGCCACGCCGGATACCGTCAAGTGCGAAACCGTGGCTGCCCTGCTGGGCATAGCCCTGTCGCAGACCGTGAAAACCATCGCCCTGACGGTGGAAACCGTTGGCAAGGATGAAAAAGTTGCGAAACAGCATTTCATGCTGCTGCTGCGCGGCGACCATGAATTGAACGACATCAAGGTGGGCAAGGTTGCCGGCCTGGCCGGTCACCGTTTCTCGACGGAAGCGGAAATCCTGGAAGTCTACGGCACGATTCCTGGCTACCTGGGCCCGATCGGCACGCAAGCGCCCGTCACCGTGGTGGCGGACCGCACGGTCGCCCACATGAGCGACTTCGTCTGCGGCGCGAATGACGCCGGTTTCCACTACACGGGCGCCAACTGGGGCCGCGACGTGGCCGAGCCTGCCATCGTGGCCGACTTGCGCAATGTCGTCGCCGGCGACGCTTCGCCGGACGGCCAGGGCACGCTCGCCATCGAGCGCGGCATCGAAGTGGGCCACGTGTTCCAGCTGGGTACGGCGTACTCGGAAAGCATGAAAGCCACCTTCCTCGATGAAAACGGCAAGCCTGCGCCGCTGCAGATGGGGTGCTACGGCATTGGCGTGACGCGCATCCTGGGCGCCGCCATCGAGCAGAACTTCGACGACAAGGGCATCATCTGGCCGGCGTCGATCGCGCCATTCGAGGTCGTGCTGTGCCCGATGGGCATGGACCGCAGCGAACTGGTCAAGGAAGAGACGGAGAAGCTGTACGCGGCCCTGCAAGGCGCTGGCGTCGATGTCATCGTCGACGACCGCGGCTTGCGCCCTGGCGCCATGTTCGCTGACTGGGAACTGATTGGCGTGCCGCACCGCATCGTCATCGGCGAGCGCGGCCTGAAAGAAGGCAAGCTGGAATACCAGGGCCGCCGCGATGCGGAAGCCACCGGCGTGGCGCCGGACGAGATCGTCGCCTTCATCCAGGGCAAAATGGCGCAGTGAAGCGCATATCAGTAAGTAAAACGGCTGGCGCGCTCGCGCTGGCCGCCTGCCTGGCCTGCGCTTTTCCGGCGCAGGCCGGCAACCAGAAGGAGGAGGCGCTGGCCGACTCCGTCCGCCTGGCGCTGTCGCACGCGATCCGCGACGAACGCCCGCCGCAACCCAAATTTGCCACTCCCGCCGACTTGCAGCGCTACCAGCAATGGCTGGCGCAGATGTCGTCGCGCCTGCAGCGCAAGCTGCCGGATGTGCAGCTGCGCACGGAATTCCTGGAAACAGTCTGGTATGAAGCGCGCCGCGCGGGCCTGGAACCGGCCCTGGTGCTGGGCCTGATCCAGGTGGAGTCGGCTTACCGCAAATATGCCGTCTCGCTGGCCGGCGCGCGCGGCTACATGCAGGTGATGCCGTTCTGGACGGGCGTCATCGGCGACAGCGACCGCAGCAAGCTGTTCCACATGCAGACGAATCTGCGCTATGGCTGTGCGATCCTGCGCATGTACCTGGATATGGAAAAGGGCGATTTATACCTGGCGCTGGGGCGCTACAACGGCAGCCGGGGGCGGGCCGAGTACCCGAATGCCGTGCGGGCGGCATGGCGGCAGTGGGAATTCAAGCCGGCCAGTTGAACCGCAGGCAAAAAAATGCCCCGCTCGCAGTGATGCGGCGGGGCACTCGCTCGGCTGTTGAAGCCGGCGCGTATCTGATTTATTTCAAATGATCGGAGATCAGTTTCGTCATTTCAAACATGGAGACTTGGGCTTTGCCGCCGAAAACTGCTTTCAGCTTGTCGTCCGCATTGATCATGCGGCGGTTGGCCGGATCTTGCAGATCGAGTTTTTTGATGTAATCCCATACCTTTTTGGTCACTTCCGTGCGCGGCAGTGGTGCTGCGCCAACAACGGCAGCCAGATCTTTCGATGGCGTCATTGCTTTCATGAATGCTGCGTTTGGCTTGCGTGGTGTTGCCGGTGCTGCCGCTTTCTTCGCCGCTGCTGGTTTAGCTGCTGCCTTGGCTGCGGGTGCTGCTTTCTTGGCGGCTGCAGGCTTGGCTGCTGCTGCTTTGGCTGGCGCTGCTACTGGGGTTTTTTTGGCTGTTGCCATCTTCGAGCCTCCTTAACAAACACATGGGAAATTGCGCAATTAATCGCACGGCTAATATTGGTGTGGATTTACCTTGTATGCAAGTGTTTTTCACGTTTTCACGAGGAAAAAGCAGGGAAATGGCAATGCTGTCGCCCGGGCGCACCGCTTGGGAGCGCAGAACGGCGTTTTTGCCCGTAAATGGCATGGTTGCTGGCTGTGCGGGGAGGGGGACTGCGGGGGAGGGAAGTAATGATGCCGGACACATGAAAATGCAATCCGGCATGATTTTATAACGGTGTTTCTTGACTTGAACTACGTCTCACGCGGCGTAAAAAAGGCCTTCAAAATCACAGCGAGCGGGGATGATTTGTGGCCGAGAAGCGCAACCGTACTGAAGTACGGTGAGCATCGCCGGCCGCAAAGCGCCCCGCGCAGCGGATTTTGAAGCCTTCCACTACCTCATGCCGGGCATCATGCCCTTCATGGAGCGCATCATCTTCATCATGCCGCCACCCGACAATTTCTTCATCATCGTCTGCATTTGCTCGAATTGCGTCAGCATGCGGTTCACTTCCTGCACCTGCACGCCGGCGCCGGCGGCGATGCGGCGCTTGCGCGTGGCCTTGATCAGTTCAGGCTTGGCGCGTTCCTGCGGCGTCATCGAGTCGATGATGCCGCACATGCGGCGTACCTGTTTGTCGGCTTGATCCATGTTCTTGCCGCCTGCCGCCTGCTGGAACTGTGCCGGCAGCTTGTCCATCAGGTTGGCCATGCCGCCCATTTTCTTCATTTGACCCAGTTGCGCCTTGAAGTCGTTCATGTCGAACTTGCCGCCGACCTTGATTTTTTGCGCCAGGTCGGCCGCGGCCTTGCTGTCGACGCCCTTGCGCGCCTCTTCCACCAGGGCGAGGATGTCGCCCATGCCGAGGATGCGGTTGGCCATGCGGGTCGGGTCGAACGCTTCCAGGCCGTCGAGTTTTTCCGAGACGCCGGCAAACTTGATCGGTTTGCCCGTGATATGGCGTACGGACAGGGCCGCACCGCCGCGCGCGTCACCGTCGAGCTTGGTCAGCACGATACCGGTCAGCGGCAGCGCATCGTTGAAGGCTTTTGCCGTGTTGATGGCGTCCTGGCCCAGCATGGCGTCGACGACAAACAGGGTTTCGATCGGTTTTACGGCGCCGTGGACGGCGGCGATTTCGCGCATCATCTCTTCGTCGATACCGAGGCGACCCGCCGTATCGATGATCAGCACGTCGTGGTAATGCTTTTTCGCCCAGTCCAGAGCGGCCAGGGCGATATCGACCGGCTTGTCCGTGCTGGTGGACGGGAAGAAGTCGGCACCCACCTGGGCGGTGACCGATTGCAGCTGGGCGATCGCGGCGGGACGGTACACGTCGGCCGAGACGGTCAGCACTTTCTTCTTCTTTTCTTCCTTCAGGTACTTCGCCAGCTTGCCGACGGTGGTGGTTTTACCCACACCCTGCAAACCGGCCATCAGGATGATGGCGGGCGGCTGCTGGGCAAAACTGATCTGCGACGCTTCCGGTCCCAGGTCGGCGCCCATCAGGGCGGCCAGCTCGCGCTGCACCACGCCAACCAGGGCCTGGCCTGGCGTGAGCGAGGAAATGACATCCTCGCCCATGGCTTTTTCTTTGACTTTGGCGATGAATTCGCGCACGGCGGGCAGGGCGACGTCGGCTTCGAGCAGCGCCAGGCGCACTTCGCGCAGCATGTCGGCGGTGTTCGCTTCGGTCAGGCGCGCCTCGCCGCGCATGGTCTTGACGACTTTGGCAAGCCGTTGGGTGAGATTATCTAGCATGATGAACCTGCAATGAAAAGCTTGGGAGTGGGCGGCGCAAGCCGGACGATGGGCGTCATTTTACCTTATCGCGGGTGGCTGGCGGTCCCGCGCTGCATCGCCTGGCGGTTGGCCTGCTTTTGAATTAGTTGGTATTTCTGGCAATGCCGCGATTGCATGAAAGGCATTGCGCGGTTAAAATGAGAATAATTCTTATTTACATTCTCAGGCGCCGCACGCCTGAGCGGAAAGGGATGCCATGTCGGCTGCCGATTTTGCACAGCAACAAGACCTGCACGCGCTCTACAGCAGCCATCACGGCTGGCTGCAGGGCTGGCTGCGGCATAAGCTGGGCAATGCGGGCGACGCGGCGGACCTGGCGCAAGACACTTTCATCAGCGTGCTGACGGCCGATTCCGCGCCGCAGATCCGCGAAGCGCGGCCTTTTTTGGCCACCATCGCGCGCCGCCTGGTGGCGCACTGCCACCGCCGGCAAGTGCTGGAAAACGCCTATCTGGAAGCGCTCGCCTGCCTGCCGCC
The DNA here is from genome assembly GCF_030397705.1 of Janthinobacterium sp. SUN100. Lineage (NCBI taxonomy): Bacteria > Pseudomonadati > Pseudomonadota > Betaproteobacteria > Burkholderiales > Oxalobacteraceae > Janthinobacterium > Janthinobacterium sp. SUN100. The sequence continues at coordinate 544,222 of NZ_JAPUBU010000004.1, forward strand.
CGATGTGGCGCCCGCGCCCGAGGAGCGGCTGCTGGCGCTGGAGGCCTTGCAGGAAATCGACCAGGCCCTCGACGGCTTGCCTGCGCCCGTGCGCACGGCGTTCTTGCTGGCGCAGCTGGAAGGCCTCAGCTATGCCGAGATCGCCGCGCGCCTGAACGTGTCGGCCAGCTCGGTCAAGCAATATCTGACGCGGGCCAACCGCCAGGTGTTTTTCTCTCTGCCAGCATGAGCACGGTGGCAGAACCCGCAGCCGCGGCAGCCATCCGCGCAGAGGTGCAGCAGCAGGCGGCCGAGTGGCTGACGGTGCTGATGTCGGAGCAGGCCAGCAAAGCGGAACACGCCGCCTGGCAGCGCTGGCGCGGGGCCGACCCGGAACACGAACGGGCCTGGCAGCATATCGAAGCGGTGTCGCAGCGCTTCAACGGCTTGCACCGCGGCGCGGCCGCGCAGGCGCTGGCCGGTATGCAGCGACAAGCCGTCAATGGCAAGCGGCGCCAGTTGCTGGTGTGGCTGGGTGTGGCGGCAGGCGGCGGCATGCTGGCCGCGCAGACGGGCGCGTGGGATGGCGTGCGCGCCCTGCGTGCCGACTACCGCACGGCCACGGGCGAGCGGCGCGTGGTGGCGCTGGCCGACGGCAGCGTGCTCAGCCTGAATACGGGATCGGCCGTGAACGTGCGTTTCGACGCCAGCCGCCGCCTGATCGAGTTGCTGGCTGGCGAGATCCTCGTCACCAGCGGTCACGGCGCCGGCAGCGACGCGCCTTTGGTGGTGGTCACGCGCGAAGGCCGGGTGCGCGCGCTGGGCACGCGCTTTGCCGTGCGCCAGCAGGATGGCTACAGCACCGTGGACGTGTTTGAAAGCGCTGTTGAAATCCGTCCCCGCGACGATATCGGCGCGCCCTTGTTGCTGGCGGCCGGGCGCGGCACGGCATTTTCCCGCCATGCGCCGGATGCGCCGCACGCCATCGATGCGCATGCGCACGCCTGGTCGCACGGGCAGCTGATCGTCGACGACGTGACCCTGGGCGATTTCCTGGCCGACCTGGCCCGCTACCGCCCCGGCGTGATTCATTGCGCGCCGGAAGTCGCCCAGCTGCGCCTGTCGGGTGTGTTCCCGCTGGCCGACACCCAGCGCATCCTGAACATGCTGCCCAACTCGCTGCCCGTGCAGGTGCGCAGCCGCACGCGGTATTGGGTCAGCGTCGAACCGGCGCCGTAGTCCCCGCAAAATATATTTGCAGCCGGACTGCCCGTTTTTCGTTTTCGCGGCACCTACAGAGTAGGGCGCCTGTTTTTTACCGTCCCATGACGCCACCATCAGGAACTTTCATGTCGCACGCTTTGCCTTTTGTCAGTTTGCCATCGTCTCACTCTGCGCTGCGCCCGCTGGCTCAAGCGGCCGCGGCCCTGTGCCTGGCCGCCAGCCTGCCGGCGCTGGCGCAGCAGGCCGTGCCTGCTATTCCTACCTCGCCCGCCACCGAGCAAACCATGCTCGGCGTATCCGTCACGGCAGGGCGCGATGCGACGACGGAAGGCAGCGGCTCCTATACGACGGGCGTGAGCAATACGGCAACCAAGCTGAACCTGTCGCTGCGCGAGACGCCGCAGTCCGTCAGCGTGCTGACGCGCCAGCAGATCGATGACCTGGGCATCACGACACTGGACGACGCCGTGCAGTCGATCACGGGGTTGGTCATGCAGAAGGGCAACTTTACGGGCGATTCGGGCAGTTTCAGCGCACGTGGTTTTCCAATCGACAACATCCTGTTCGATGGCTTGCCCACCAGCCTGGGCGCGAACGGCACTTTCAATGGCGACAATGACGACCTGGCCATCTATGACCGCATCGAAGTGGTACGCGGCGCCACGGGCTTGATGACGGGCAGCGGCACGCCCAGCGCGGCCATCAACATGGTGCGCAAGCGCCCGACGGCCACGCCGCAAGCGTCGTTCTCGGCCAGCATCGGCAGCTGGAGCAACTACCGCCTGGAAGCGGATGCGGCCAACGCGCTCAACGAAGCGAAGACCCTGCGCGGGCGCATCGTCGCGACGGTGCAGGACAAGAAGGATTTTGTCGACGTGCTGCATGGCCGCAACCACCAGCTGTACGGCATCATTGAAGCCGACCTGCGCCCCGACACCACGGTGACCCTGGGCGCGCATTACCGCAAGACCGATAACGACGGCGTCACGACAGGCGTGGTGACGGCAGCCGACGGCCGCTTTTTGAATTTGCCCCGCTCGACTTACCTGGGCGCCGACTTCGACGAGTGGCGCCAGACGGACAAGACTATCTTCGCCGAACTGGAACACCGCTTCGGCAACGGCTGGAAGGCCAAGCTGGCGGCCACGCGCAAGACGCCCGAGATCGACACGACGTTTTCCGGCATCAACCGCCGTGACGACACCCTGCGCTTCAATTCGCAAAGCTACCGCGCCGAACTGGCCAACACCAGCTATGACGCGTATGCCAGCGGCAGCTACAACTTGTTCGGCCGCGAACATGAGCTGACGGTCGGCGCCAGCCACCGCCGCTCGTCGAAAAACAGCTATGGCGGCTGGGCGTCGTACAGCAGGCAAGAGCGCGCGCCGGTGATCGATCCTTTCAACTGGGATGCGGGCAGCGTGGCGCGCCCCGTCATCAATTACGCGCAGTGGGGCACGGCCAGCATCACCGAGCAAAGCGGCGTGTATGCGGGTACGCGCATGCGCCTGGCCGATCCGCTGTCGCTGGTGCTGGGCGGGCGCGTGAGCTGGTACAAGGACGACGCTGGCTACTCGGTGGCGCGCGAATTCACGCCCTACGCCGGCGTCGTGTATGACCTCGACAAGCAGCACTCCGTGTACGCCAGCTGGACCGAGATCTTCCAGCCGCAAGCGTCCACCGACGCCAATGCACAACCCTTGAAGCCGATCAGCGGCACCAACTATGAAGCGGGCGTGAAGGGCGAATACTTCGGCGGCGCCCTCAATGCCAGCGCGGCCGTGTTCCAGATCCGCCAGCAAAACCGCGGCGTGGACGACCTGGCAGGCCCGAATCCTTGCCCCGGCAGCACCTGGGGCTATTGCCAGCGTGCGTCGGGCGAAGTGCGCAGCGAAGGCGTGGAGCTGGACGTGGCGGGTGCGCTGACACCCGACTGGCAGCTGTCGGCCGGTTTTACTTATGTCAAGGCGCAATTTACGCGCGACAGCGATCCGGCCAATATCGGCAAGGATTTCAACAGCCGCTATCCGCACCAGCAGCTCAAGCTGGCCACCAGCTACCGCCTCTCCGGCGCGGCGCAGGGCTGGCGCGTCGGCGCCTCGGTGTACGGGCAGGGCGCGACGGAATCGGCGGACGGCGAGGCCCGCCTGCGCCAGGGCCGCTACGCGATCCTCGGCTTGAACGCGGCCTGGCAGATCGACAGCCGCGCCGAGCTGCGCCTGAACGTCAACAATGCGCTCGACAAGCACTATTACCAGAGCATTTATTCCGATGTCTTCGGCAACCTGGTGGGTGCGCCGCGCAACCTGATGCTGACCTTGAACTACAAGCTGTAAATAATCACTTTTGAACGACCTATCTTGATGAAGGATGCATGGCTTATGGATGTGCAGTTGAATCTGGCCCACGCCAGCAATGGCGTGAACCCGCGTATGGGACGGGGAGCGCCGCGATGATGAAATCGGCCCACATGATGTTGTTCTCGCGCGTGCTCGCCGCCATCTTTGGCGGCTATGCGCTCACGTCCGGCGTGGCTGTGCTGCTGTCGGCCGTGCTGCCGCTGTCGCGCGCCGAAGCCGTGCTGACGGCGACCCTGAGCGCTTTCGTCGTCTACACTTGCGCCGTGATCTGGGTCTTTGCCGTGCAAGACCTGCGCCGCGCCTGGCTCGGCATGCTGCTGCCGGCCATCGTCTGCGGCGGCATCGGCATGCTGCTGTCGCGAGGTGCCGCATGAACGCCGTCAAGGCAGGCAAAGTGGTGAAGACGCCGCAGCAGGGCGGCTTGCGCCAGGCCATGGCTTGGCTGCACACGTGGAGCGGCCTGTGGATTTCCTGGCTGCTGTTCGCCATCTTCCTGACCGGTTCCCTGGCCGTCTTCGACGACCCGATCGGCCACTGGATGACGCCCGAGCACGCTTTGGCCGAGGCGGCGCACGCGAACGATCCGCCGCTGCCGAAGGTCACGGACCGCGCGCACCGCCTGGAGCTGGCGCTCGACTTCATGGGGAAGGAACACCCGAAGGCGGACATGTGGGAAATCTGGCCCGTGCAGCGTCCCGGTCAGGGCCTGTCCGCCTACTGGTTCCAGCCCAGCGGCGGATATGGCTCGGCGGACCTCGATCCGTTGACGGGCGCCGTCATCGAGCCTGCGCGCGAGGCAACGGAACGGGAAACCATCGGCGGCCACCATTTCGTCGATTTCCACTACGAACTGCACGCGGGCCGCATCGGCGTGTGGATCGTTGCCATCACCACCATGATCATGCTGGTGGCGCTGGTGAGCGGCGTGATCACGCACAAGCGCATCTTCAAGGATTTCTTCACCTTCCGTCCGGCCAAGGGCCAGCGCTCGTGGCTCGACGCGCACAACGCGGTGGCCGTGCTGACGTTGCCGTTCCAGTTCATGATCGCCTACACAGGCCTGGCATTCTTCAGCGACGACTATGTGCCGGCCCCCGTGGCGGCGCAATACGGCATGGACAATCCCAAGAAAGCCTTCCTGGCCGACTGGAACGATGCGGGCAAGCCCGTGAAAACAGGCCAGCCGCTGGCCATTCCCGCGCTGGAATCGTTCGCGCTGCGCGCCGAACAGGCCATCGGCCAGGAAATCCGCGCCGTGGTGCTGGACAATCCGAACGATGCCTCCATGCGCGTGTGCATGTACGGCTGGAATGAGGACACGGAACTGCTCACGCGCCTCAGCGCCAATTCGGGCCGGGCCTGTTATGCGCTGGCCACGGGCGAACAGGTCGCCGTGCGCCTGCCGGGCAAGTCGGACACGGGCGGCGCCGGCCTGACGCGTTCCGTCATGTCGAACCTGCACATGGTCGGCTTCGGCGGCACGCCCATGCGCTGGCTGTACTTCTTCTGCGGCCTGGCCGGCACGGCCATGATGGGCACGGGTGCCATCCTGTTCATGGTCAAGCGCCGCCAGAAGTCCGGCGGCGAGTTCGGCGCCTACACGCAGCGCGTGTACCGCGTCATCGCATGCCTGAACGTGGCGGCCATCGCCGGCCTGGCGATCGCCTGCGTGGGCTTCCTGTGGGCCAATCGTTTGATCCCCGTCGGCATCGAGCAGCGCGCCGGCTGGGAAGTGCGCGCCTTCTTTGGCGTCTGGTTCCTGATGCTGGTGCACGCCTGCCTGCGCGCGGAAAAACGCGCATGGATCGAGCAATTGGGCTTGCTGGCGGCCCTGTGCCTGCTGCTGCCCGTATTGAATATCCTGAGCACGGGTGACAACCTGGCGGCGCAGATCGCGCGCGGCGACTGGGAAAGCGCCGGCGTGGAACTGGGCAGCATGGCCTTCGGCCTGCTGGCCGCCTGGGGCGCGTGGAAAGTCCACAAGCGCAAGGAAAAGCCAGTGAAAAAGGCTGCCGCCAGGGAAAGCGCTGCACCCTCGGCCAGCCTGCAAGTCAATACGGAGGGACAATCATGATCAATACCATCCTGTGCGCGCTGGGCCTGTCGTATGCGGGCATGGCCAGCCTGTCCCTGGCGATGGACCGCCACCATGGCCAGGTCTGGGGCCGGGACGCGGCGCCGAACGTGCGGCGCGCGCTGCAACTGGCCGGCGCTCTGTTGCTGGCGCTGGCCATCTGGCCTTGCGTGGCCGGCTGGAGCGCCACCGTCGGCGTGGTCGCCTGGCTCGGATTCATCGGGGTGGGCGCGCTGCTGGTGGCCCTGCTGCTGCCGTATGCCCCCCGCTTGCTGTTTCGTAGTTCCCTGCTGGCAGCCGTCGCCGCGCTGGCAGGTCTTGTGACGTTCCTGCGGTGATGTTCACCGCCATTTTCAAGGATAGACCGATGTACTTTTCACGCCTGGCGACACCGTTTGACGTTTGTAATTTCGTTTTGACTGCATCCAAGGCGGCTGCCTGATGGCGGCCCGCCTGCCTTCCCGCCGTACCCGCATCCTGGGCGGCGTGGTCTTGCTGGCGCTGTTCGGCGCCGGCGCAATGTGGGCCACGCGCGGCCCGGCAACCGTGTTCGACACGGCCCCCGTCAAGCGCGGCAATATCGAAGCCAGCGTCACGGCCATCGGCACCCTGCAGCCGCAAACCTATGTCGACGTGGGCGCGCAGGTGTCGGGCCAGATCACGCGCCTACACGTGCAGCCCGGCAGCGCCGTGGAAAAAGGCCAGTTGTTGGCCGAAATCGACCCCAGCGTGCAGCAAGCCACGGTCGATGCGGGCCGCGCTGCCCTGGCGGGCTTGCGCGCGCAGCTGGCCGACCAGCAGGCGCAGCACCGCCTGGCGGGCCAGCAGCACGTGCGGCAGAAACAGATGGCCAAGTTCGATTCCACGCCGCTGGCCGACCTGGAAACGGCAGAAGCCACGCTGGCCTCGGCCGGCGCCAAGATCGACCACCTGAAGGCGCAGATCGACCAGACCCAGGCCAGCCTGAAGGCGGACGAGGCGCGCCTCGGCTATACGCGCATCTACGCGCCCATGGCCGGCAAGGTGGTGGGCCTGGACGCGAAGGAAGGGCAAACCCTGAACGCCACGTACCAGACACCGAACATCCTGCGCATCGCCGACCTGTCGGCCATGACCGTGTGGACGGAAGTGTCGGAAGCGGACGTGCGCCGCGTGCGCCCGGACATGCCCGTGTATTTCACCACCCTGGGCGGCGACCAGCGGCGCTGGAGCGGCAAGGTGCGGCAAGTGCTGCCGGCCCCGCCCGTACCCGGTGGTTCCGCCGCCGGCACGGCCCTGGCGCCGTCGACCAGCAAGGTGATCTTGTATACAGTGCTGTTCGACGTGGATAACGCGGACGGCGAGCTGATGCCGCAGATGACGGCGCAGGTGGTGTTCGTCACGGCGGCGGCGAACAATGTGCTGGCCGTGCCCTTGCCGGCCCTGAAACCGTCGACGGGGGAAGGCGCCAAGCCGGGGCAGTTTACGGCGCGCGTGATGGATGCGGACGGCAAGGTCGATACGCGCACCGTCACCGTGGGCGTGCGCAACCGCCTCAGCGCGGAAGTGCTGCAAGGCTTGCGCGAAGGCGAATTGCTGGTCACGGGCGAGCAGCCGGCCGGCAGCGGCAGCAGCAGGTTCCAGCTGTGAGCGCCATGAGCGAGGCCAGGTCGCTGGGGCAGCCAGGGGAACCTGGCCAGCCGGTTCCCCTGATTGAACTGCAGGGCATCCGCAAGCGCTACGGCGGCCATGACGGCGCGCCGGCCGTGGAAGTGCTGCGCGGCCTGACCTTGTCGATCGGTGCCGGCGAATTCGTCGCCATCGTCGGCGCGTCCGGTTCCGGCAAATCGACCCTGATGCATTTGCTGGGCTGTCTTGACCGGCCCAGCGACGGCACCTATCGCTTCGCCGGCCAGGACGTGGCCAGCCTGAATCCCGATGAACTGGCGTGGCTGCGGCGCGAAGCGTTCGGCTTCGTCTTCCAGGGCTATCACCTGATCGCCACCGAATCAGCGCGCGAAAACGTGGAAGTGCCGGCCCTGTACGCGGGCATGCCCGCCAGCGCCCGCCACGCCCGCTCGGAAGCGCTGCTCAAGCGCCTGGGCCTCGGCGAGCGGCTCGATCACCGACCAAACCAGTTGTCCGGCGGGCAGCAGCAGCGCGTGTCGATCGCCCGTGCCCTGATGAATGGCGGGCGCATCATCCTCGCCGATGAACCGACGGGGGCGCTCGACAGCAGCAGCGGCGCCGAAGTCATGGCCCTGCTGGGCGAACTGGCCGACGCGGGCCACACCATCATCCTGATTACGCATGACCGCAAGGTGGCGGCCCAGGCGCGCCGCGTGATCGAGATCAGCGATGGCGAAATCGTTGCAGACTCGTGCGCCGTTGCCATTCCGTCCACGTCGACGGCCCTGCCGCCGCTGGACATGTCGCGCGCCGCCCACGACACGGGCGCCTCGCTGGGCACGGAATTGCTCGACGCGGCGCGCGCCGCCTGGCGCGTGCTGTGGATCAACCGCTTCCGCACGGGCCTGACCCTGCTGGGCATCGTCATCGGCGTCGCCTCCGTGATCGTCATGCTGGCCATCGGCCTGGGCACGCGCCAGCAGGTGATGGCGCAGCTGGGCGCGTTCGGCTCGAATCTGCTGTACATGGCGTCGCGCGGCGAAAGCTCGCGCATCCCCGGGCGCAGCATCACCCTGGCCGACCTCGATGCGCTCAAGGACGTGCCGGGCATCACCCACGTGCTGCCGAATGTCACGGGCAACAAGGTGATCCGCCATGGCAACCTCGATGTGCAGACCTATGTGCGCGGCACGGGGCCGGCCCTGCCGCAGATCCAGACCTGGCCGGTCGCCAAGGGCGGCTTCTTTACCGAGGAGGATGAGCGCGAGATGGCCACCGTGGCCGTGCTGGGGGCGCATCTGGCGGAAAAGCTGATGCCCGACGTGGCCAATCCCGTGGGGCAGAGCATCCTGATCGGCAATGTGCCGTTCCAGGTGATCGGCGTGATGAGCGCGAAGGGCGCGCTGACGGGCGAAAAGGATGAAGACGACGTGCTGCTGCTGCCGTTTTCCACGGCCGGCATCCGCGTCTTCGGCCAGCGCGAGCCGACGTACACCGTCATGGCGGTGGCTGACGTCAAGCGCGTGACGGAGGTGGAGGCGGCGGTCGACACCACCATGTTCGAGCGCCACAGGATCCGCGACTACGGCATCAGCAACGCGGCCGCGTCGATCGCCGCGGAAGCGAAGACGCAGGACAACATGACCGTGATGCTCAGCCTCATCGCCGCAGTCTCCCTGGTGGTGGGCGGCATCGGCGTCATGAACGTGATGCTGATGACGGTGCGCGAGCGCACGCGCGAAATCGGCATCCGCATGGCGACGGGCGCGCGCCGGCGCGACATCCTGCGCCAGTTCCTTACCGAAGCCGTGCTGGTGTCGGTGGTGGGCGGCATGGCCGGCATCGTGGTTGGCGTGACGGTGGCGGCCCTGCTGCTGGTATGGGACGTGCCGGTGATCTTTTCGCTCAGCGCCGTCGGCGGCGCCTTTGCCTGCGCCGTGGTGACGGGGCTGGTGTTTGGCTTCATGCCGGCGCGCAAGGCGTCGGGGCTCGATCCGGTGGTGGCGCTGGCGGGGCAGTAGTGACAATGCCGGCAGCGTGGCTGCCGGCAAAAAAAATGTTGCCCTGGCTCCAACACACGGTACTATCTCCTCATAATAAAAGCGCCGTGTTTTATGCCCTTGCGGGCACACACCAACCACCACAGGAGAACCCGATGCAGAAAAAATCAACTTTGAAGACCGGTATTGCCGCCGCCCTCATGCTGGCCTTCAGCATGGGCGCTGTCCAGGCACAGGCGCAGGAAGTCGTGCGCCTGGGCAATTTGAAGTTCGCCCATTACGGCGCCGTGTCATACATCAAGGAAATCGCGCCCAAGTGCGGCATCAAGGTCGAAGAGCATGTCTTCGCCAAGGGCCTCGATGTGATGCAGGCGATTATCGCTGGCGAGCTGGACGTGGGGGCGACGGCCTCCGAAGCGGCCATTTCCGGCCGTGCCGGCGGCGCACCCATCTATGTGGTGGCAGGTTTTGCGAAGGGCGGCGCGCGCCTGGTGGCGGGCGCCGGGCAAAAGATCGCCAACGTCAAGGAACTCAAGGGCAAGCGCGTGGGCGTGACGCGCGGCGGCATCCAGGAAGTGTTGCTGCTGGCCGAGCTGTCGCAGGCGGGCCTGACGTATTCCGAAACCAAGGGCAAGGATGTGCAACTGGTGTTCCTGGCTTACGCCGACTTGAACCAGGCGCTGATGGGCAAGAATATCGACGCCATGATGCAGTCGGAGCCGCAATCGTCGCAGGCGATCAACAAGGGTTTCGGCACTGAAGTCATCAAGCCGTACGACACGCCGATCGGCGAACCCGTGCGCACCATGGTGATGACGGAAAAGTTTTACAAGGAACGCCGTCCCGTGGCGGAAAAATTCATGCGCTGCTTCGTCGAAGCCACCAAGACCTTTATCGACAACAAGGCGACGGCGGAAAAGTATGTGCGCGAAGTGGTGTTCCGCGGCCAGATCACGAAGGATGACTTCGACGACGCGATCAGCAATTCGCCGTATTCGTATGACATCTCACCCGAACACATCCAGATCACGACGGACGTGATGGTGAAAACGGGCGTGGGCCGCATGACGAAGCCGCCCGTGGCCAAGGACTGGGTCAAGACGGATTTGCTGGAGCAGGCGAAAAAGAGCCTGAATGTGAAGTAAATCAGGAAACCATGAAAAAAACCTCCGCGCCAGTGCTGGTGCGGAGCTTGTGGCGGGGTGGCCTTAGCGGGCGTTAAAACCCATCCAGCCTTTCTCCGTCTGGCGGAAGCTCAGCGTGTAGATGCGGGTCAGCTCGTCGCCTTTCTTGAGCTGGCGGCTGATGATGGCGCCGTAATTGTCTTGCACGATCTGGTCCGACCATTGCATCAGGTTCTCGAAACGTTCGGCCGTCATCGCCGCCTGGCGCGCCAGCAGCGGCGCGGGGATCGCCTTCTTTTCCTGCTGCTGCGCCCAGAATTCGCGGAAAACCTTGTTTTCACCGCCCATGCCGCGCGCCATCAGGCCCAGGCCCAGGCCCATGGTCATGCCCACGGAGCCATCCGTCTTGGCCTCTGTTTCGAGCCTGTCGGCCACGTCGGCCAGCAATTCCAGGTAGCCCACCTTGGCGCGCAGCACGGCCGAGCCCTTGATTTCGTACTGTTCGTTCTCTTTCCAGCCATTGAGCTTTTCCAGCGTCGCGATGTCGAAGTACTGTTTGTACAGGTCATAGCTTTGGATGGACGTGCGGAAGTATTCCTCGTACGTGGATTGGGAAGGTGCATCTTTCATGCAGCCGCCTAATATAGTACAGGCGGCCAGCAAGAGACAGGTCCAGGACAATTTTAGAAAAGACATGGCGAGGGGCGGTGGCGTCAGGGTGGATAAATATTGCTTTGTGGACATAATTATAGGACTGGCTAATCAGGATGGCAACGTGCCCGCGGCGCGGCGACAGTGTGCCGCAGGAAAGATTGCCGAAATCTTGAGGGTGCGCCACCCCGTCATGCCTCAGGCGCGATATCATGGCAGGCTTGCGGCATTGGATGGCGGCGTCGTGCCTGTCACCCGGGCTGTCGCCTGAATCGCGCTTGTCGGCTATGGTGTAAACTTAAACTATGCAGATCTATTTCTTTTTCATCGCCGCCCTGTTGTATGCGGTGTGCGCGGTGCTTCCCTCGTCCCGTGCCCGGCTTATTGCCGGCCTGACCGGCGTCGCCTGGCTGGCGCACGCCGCCACCCTGTGGTTCGACCTGATGGCGCCGGGTACCTTGCGCTTCGGTTTTTCCGCCATGCTGTCGGCCGCGCTGTGGGTCTCGGTGGGCGCTTACTGGATAGAGAACCGCAATTTCAGTCTGGACGGCTTGCGCCGCATGGTCATGCCCAGCGCCGTCCTCGCCATTGGCCTGGCCTGGGCCTTCCCCGGTAGCCAGGTCAGCATGGAAGGCAAGTCGGCCGTCTTCGGCTGGCATATTGCCGTCGCCGTGCTCGCCTACAGCACCCTGACGATTGCCGCCTTTCACGCCGTGCTGATGGCGCTGCAGGAATCGCGTTTGCACACGCGCAGCGAAAGCCGCGGCTTCATCGGCAGCGCGCTGGACCAGTTGCCAGCCCTGCTGACGATGGAAAAGTTGCTGTTCCGCATGATTGGCCTGGGGTTTATTTTGCTCAGCCTGACCGTGCTGTCGGGCATCGTGTTTTCCGAGCAATTATTTGGCAAGGCGCTCAACTGGGATCACAAATCCGTGTTTACCATGCTGTCGTGGCTGCTGTTTGCCTCGCTGCTGGCAGGCCGCCGCTTCCGCGGCTGGCGCGGCAAGACGGCCCTGAGTTTTACGCTGGCCGGTTTCGCCACCTTGCTGCTGGCCTATGTCGGCAGCCGTTTTGTACTGGAAGTGGTTTTACACCGAGGATTCGCATGACACGTGTTTTATTCTGGCTGGCGTTGGTGTTCCTGGTGCTGTTCGCTATCCGCAGCAAGATCCGTGGCATGCAGCAGCGGGCTCGTGCGCAACAGCAACAGCGGCCGAATCCGTTTACGCCGCCGGTGCGGCCGCAGGAATTGCCGGATGCCGAGCTGATGCTCTGCTGCGCCCATTGCGGCGTGTACTACCCGGCCTCGGAAAACGTGCAGGCCAAGGGCCACGACTACTGCAGCCACGCGCACGCCACGCTGTAAGGGGCGGTCCGCAGGCGCGCGTGCGTTGCTCATCCGTATCGTAACGTCCTCCGGCATCCGTCCGGCGTAGCATCTGCAGCAGGCGGTTCTTCGCCGCCATTGCAGAAAGGCGCGCTCACCATGTCCCGTCCCAGCCCTCGCTCCAGCCCGCCGACCGCCGACGGCATGCCGCCGGCGCCGCAACTGAGCGGCAACTCGCTGCCCATGCAGGCGCTGCGCGCGCAGATCGGCCGCATCGCCCGCTGCGGCGCGCCGGTGGCCATCCGCGGCGAATCGGGCACGGGCAAGGAACTGGCGGCGCGCGCCATCCATGCGCAGGGCGCGCGCGCCAGCTTCCCGTTTATCGCCGTCAACTGCGGCGCCATTCCCGAAGCGCTGATGGAAGCGGAATTCTTCGGCTGCCGCTCGGGTGCCTATACGGGCGCGCTGCACGAGCGCCAGGGCTTGTTCCAGGCGGCCCATGGCGGCAGCTTGCTGCTCGACGAAGTCGACGATCTGCCGCTGGCCATGCAGGTGAAACTGTTGCGCGTGCTGCAAGAGCACCGCGTGCGCAAGCTGGGCGGCAGTACTGACGAAGCCGTCGACGTGCGCATCCTGTGCGCCAGCCAGCATGGCCTGACGCGCGGCGTGGCGGCCGGGACGTTTCGCCAGGACCTGTTTTACCGCCTGAATGTGATCGAGCTGGCGCTGCCGCCGCTGCGCGAACGGCGCGGCGATCTGCAGGTATTATGTGAGGTGATCCTCGCACGCCTGTCGCCGCACCGGTCCGTGAGCCTGGCGCCGCCGGTGCTGGCGGCCCTGGCCGCATATGCGTTTCCCGGCAATGTGCGCGAACTGGAAAACGTACTGGAACGGGCGCTGGCCTTTGCCGATGGCGGCGTGATCGCGCTTGACGGGCTGGCCTTGCCCTCCGCGGCGGGCAACGTGCCCTTGCGGGCGGCGCCGGCCATGCCGGCTGTGTCGGAGCGGCAACAGTGTCTGCCCGGCATGGCGGCGTATGGCGTGGCCAAGGTCTTGCCGCTGGACGTGTATTTGCGCCAGGCCGAGCGCGACATGATCATGCTGGCGCTGGTGCAGGCGCGCTACCACCGCGCACGGGCGGCGCGCCAGCTGGGCCTGAGCGTACGCCAGTTGCGTTACCGTATGCAGAAATTGACGATACAGGAAGCCCTATTTGATGAGCGCATGGACGATAGATGAAGATGGCTGGTGCGATGGCGCGCTGCGCTATGACTCCCAATACTACGATGCGCGCCCGGACGGTGCGCAAGTCGATTTGCTGGTGATCCATAACATCAGTTTGCCGGGTGGCCGCTTTGGCGGGCCGCATGTGTCGGACTTGTTTACGGGCCGGGTAGATTATAATGCCGATCCTTCTTTCGCCGACCTGCGTGGCTTGCAGGTGTCGGCGCACTTTTTTGTGCGGCGCGATGGTGCGTTGTTGCAATATGTTTCTGCTGATCAACGTGCCTGGCATGCGGGCGCGTCCGCCTTCGAAGGACGCCCGCAGTGCAATGGCTATTCCATCGGTATCGAAATGGAAGGCGCGGACGATGTGCCGTTCCAGCGGCGGCAATACCATGTGCTGGCGGCGCTGACGGCGGCGCTGGTGGCGCGCTACGGGCTGTCCCAGGTGCGCGGCCACGAGCATATCGCGCCGGGCAGGAAGACGGATCCGGGGCCGTTTTTTGACTGGCATTTTTATCAAGAATGCTGGCTGGAAACCCTGAGCGGACAAGCTGCGTTAGCGCTTACTTCGCGTGGATTGGGCTTCCCAGCCATGCCCTGAAAAGTCAACCGAAATCGTATATGAAAATACAAAAAATTACGCCGACGGATGCCGGAAAACTATTGCATCGCCCTTCGATGGGTACTACAATTAGTGCAGAAGTTGGATGTAAAGACTATATGTAGTGCCATCACAGACGTTTTCAGAATTATTGTCAAAGCTACCCGGATTGCTGATAAAGCACTGGAACTGGCGGTTTATCACCCTTGATCGTGTTTTGCGCCAGCCGGGCAGTGCGGTGTGGCGAGATGGATACTGACCTGTTTTATGCACTATGAATTTACTATTTAGCAACAAATACCTGAAGAAACCCTGACCATCGGGCGTTCTATTCAACAACACACGCGGCAGCAAAACTGCAGGCTGACTTTAGCTGACAACGGGAGCTTCAATGCAATCACCACAAGATATTTCCATCCATCCAACGCCAGTATCGCCAGCGCCAGGCGCGGCCAACAGCGTGGCGAGCACGGGCGCGGCATTGGGCGACTATCGCATCATCCGCCGCAACGGCGCGGTGGTGGCATTTGAGCCTTCGAAGATCGCCATCGCCATGACCAAGGCGTTTTTGGCCGTTAACGGCGGCCAGGGCGCAGCCTCGGCCCGCATCCGCGAACTGGTGGAACAATTGACCGACGGCGTGGTCGCTGCGCTGGTGCGCCGCCACCCGGGCGGCGGCACCTTCCATATCGAAGACGTGCAAGACCAGGTGGAACTGTCGCTGATGCGTTCGGGCGAGCACGACGTGGCGCGTGCCTACGTGTTGTACCGCGCCAAGCACATGGAAGAGCGCCGCCTGCAGAAGGAAGCGCAAGGCGCCTCCGCGCAAGTTTCCGCACCGCAATTGAACGTGACCGACAACGGCGTGCGCCGCCTGCTGGACATGCAGGAAGTGCGCGACCTGATCAACGCCGCCTGCGCCGGCCTGGAAAAGCACGTCGATGCCGACGCCATCCTGGCTGAAACCGTGAAAAACCTGTACGACGGCGTGCCGGTGGAAGAACTGCACAAGTCGGCCATCCTGGCAGCGCGCGCGCTGATGGAGAAAGACCCTGCCTACAGCCAGGTCACGGCCCGCATCCTGCTGCACACGGTGCGCAAGGAAGTGTTCGGCAAGGAAGTGCCGCAAGCGGCCGCTGCCGCCGAATACCTGACGTATTTCCCGCAATACATCGCCAAGGGCATCGCCGCCGAGCTGCTGAACCCGGTACTCGCCAGCTTCGACCTGGAACGCCTGGCCAAAGCCATCGTGGCCGACCGCGACTTGCAATTCGGCTACATCGGCCTGCAAACCCTGTACGACCGCTACTTCCTGCACATCCAGGACGTGCGCATCGAAATGCCGCAGGCGTTCTACATGCGCGTGGCCATGGGCCTGGCGCTGAACGAGGCGGACCGCGAAGCGCGCGCCATCGAGTTCTACAGCCTGCTGTCCTCGTTCGACTTCATGAGCTCGACCCCGACCCTGTTCAACTCGGGCACCTTGCGTTCGCAGCTGTCGTCGTGCTACCTGAGCACCGTCTCGGATGACCTGGAAGGCATCTACGACGCCATCAAGGACAACGCGCTGCTGGCCAAGTTCGCAGGCGGCCTGGGTAACGACTGGACGCCAGTGCGCGCCCTGGGTGCCCACATCAAGGGCACCAATGGCAAGTCGCAAGGCGTCGTGCCGTTCCTGAAAGTGGTGAATGACACGGCCGTGGCAGTCAACCAGGGCGGCAAGCGCAAGGGCGCCGTCTGCGCCTACCTGGAAACCTGGCACATGGATATCGAGGAGTTCCTCGACCTGCGCAAGAACACGGGCGACGACCGCCGCCGCACGCACGACATGAACACGGCGAACTGGATTCCCGACATGTTCATGAAGCGCGTCATGGAAAAAGGCGAATGGACCCTGTTCTCGCCGTCGGACACGCCAGACCTGCACGACAAGGTCGGCAAGGCTTTTGAACAGGCTTACCTGGGCTATGAAGCCAAGGCCGCCGCCGGCGAAATCCGCGTCTTCAAGAAGATCGCCGCGCTGGACCTGTGGCGCAAGATGCTGTCGATGCTGTTTGAAACGGGCCACCCATGGATCACGTTCAAGGACCCTTGCAACATCCGCAGCCCGCAGTCGCACGTTGGCGTCGTCCACAGCTCGAACCTGTGCACGGAAATCACCCTGAACACCAGCAGCGATGAAATCGCCGTCTGCAACCTCGGTTCCGTGAACATGCCGGCGCACATGAAGGAAGGCAAGCTCGATCACGTCAAGCTGGCCAAGACCGTGCGCACCGCCATGCGCATGCTCGACAACGTCATCGACATCAATTACTACGCCGTCGACAAGGCGCGCAATTCGAACATGCGCCACCGTCCGGTCGGCATGGGCGTGATGGGCTTCCAGGACTGCCTGCACATGATGCGCATCCCGTTCGCCTCGGACGCCGCCGTGTCGTTTGCCGACACCTCGATGGAAGCCGTCTGCTACTACGCCTACTTGGCGTCGACGGAACTGGCCGAAGAGCGCGGCCGCTATGAATCGTATGCCGGCTCGCTGTGGGACCGCGGCATCCTGCCACAGGACTCGGTCAAGCTGCTGGCTGAAGAGCGCGGCGGCTACCTGGAAGTCGATTCCTCGTCGGCCATGGACTGGACACCGGTGCGCGAACGCATTGCCAAGTTCGGCATGCGCAACTCGAACTGCGTGGCGATCGCCCCGACGGCGACGATTTCGAACATCATCGGCGTCTCGGCCTGTATCGAGCCGACGTTCCAGAACCTGTACGTGAAATCGAACCTGTCGGGCGAATTCACCGAGATCAACGGCTACCTGGTGCGCGACCTGAAGGCGCGCGACCTGTGGGATGAAGTCATGATCTCCGACCTGAAGTACTTCGACGGCTCGCTGGTGAAGATCGACCGCATCCCGCAAGACCTGCGCGATATCTACGCCACGGCCTTTGAAGTGTCGCCAAGCTGGCTGGTGGAAGCGGCTTCGCGTCGCCAGAAGTGGATCGATCAGGCCCAGTCGCTGAACATCTACATGGCTGGCGCATCGGGCAAGAAATTGGACGAGACCTACAAGCTGGCATGGCTGCGTGGTCTGAAAACCACCTACTACCTGCGTACCATCGCCGCTACCCACATGGAGAAATCGACCTCCAAGACGGGCGCCCTGAACGCCGTGGCAGTCGATGGCGGCATGTCGGCCAGCGCGCAGAGTGCCCAGGCGGCGGTCGTGGCGGCAGCAGCAGTGGCCGTGGCGCCGGTAGTGGCAGCGGCAGCGGACGACGCCGATGGCGAAGCCTGCTACCTGCGTCCGGGTGACGATGGTTTCGAGGAATGCGAAGCCTGCCAGTAAAATTTTAGTTGTCAGCCCGGCACGGTCGGGCTGATTCAATGTTGTCAATGTCCGCATTGTCCGATACAACGGGCCTGTTGCGGATCGCCGGCTCGCCGGCATGGAAAGGAAGAAGAATATGTCGTTGTCATGGGATGATGAAACCACGTCGGCAGCTGCGCCGCGTCCGGCGCAGCAAGCGCCACTGGGTAATACCGAATTGAACCTGCCGGCCGGTGCCGAGCCGTCCGAAGCGAACGCCGAGCAAGTCGCGCGCCGCGTGAATGCCGACGACAAGCGCATCATCAACGGCAAGACGGACGTCAACCAGCTGGTGCCGTTCAAGTACAAGTGGGCGTGGGACAAATACCTGGCCGGCTGCGCCAACCACTGGATGCCGCAGGAAGTGAACATGCAGCGCGATATCGAGCTGTGGAAAAACCCGAACGGCCTGACGGACGATGAGCGCCGCCTGGTCAAGCGCAACCTGGGCTTCTTCGTGACGGCCGACTCGCTGGCCGCCAACAACATCGTGCTGGGTACCTACCGCCACATCACGGCGCCGGAATGCCGCCAGTACCTGCTGCGCCAGGCGTTCGAGGAAGCGATCCACACGCACGCCTACCAGTACATCGTCGAATCCCTGGGCCTGGACGAAGGCGAGATCTTCAACGCCTACAACGAAGTCAAGTCGATCCGCGACAAGGATGAATTCCTGATTCCGTTCATCAACACCCTGACCGACCCGGCGTTCGTCACCGGTACGGTGGAAAACGACCAGAAGCTGCTCAAATCCCTGATCGTCTTTGCCTGCCTGATGGAAGGCCTGTTCTTCTACGTCGGCTTCACGCAGATCCTGGCGCTGGGCCGCCAGAACAAGATGATGGGCGCGGCCGAGCAGTACCAGTACATCCTGCGCGACGAATCGATGCACTGCAATTTCGGCATCGACTTGATCAACACGATCAAGATGGAAAACCCGCAGTTGTGGACGGCCGCCTTCCGCGAAGAGATCAAGGACCTGTTCATGAAAGCCGTGGAACTGGAATACGCGTACGCGGAAGACACCATGCCGCGCGGCGTGCTGGGTCTGAACGCGCCGATGTTCAAGGGCTACCTGCGCTTCATCGCCAACCGCCGCGCGCAGCAGATCGGCATCGAGCCGCTGTTCGCCCAGGAAGAAAACCCGTTCCCGTGGATGAGCGAGATGATCGACATGAAGAAGGAACGCAACTTCTTCGAAACGCGCGTGACCGAGTATCAAACCGGTGGTGCGCTGAACTGGGAGTAACCCTTTTTTCAGTCAACGCCCAAAAGCGCCGTCATCGAGACGGCGCTTTTTTTTCGCCTGCATGGCGGCGGAAAAATGCGTGCCTCATCGCGTCATGCGACGAGGTTTGCAGCAGGATTTTTGGCTGCCGCGAATGGCCGCATCGCGGGCGCCAAAAATCATTTCCGGAGACGCTGGCGGCAGCATTTGCCGCGCGATTGTGCGATAGCACGCGTAACGTGCAAAAAAGCGGGCGAAAACGTGTCGTGCCGGTTGCGCATTGACAAGGTTTTCGTGTACTTTATGAGATTGCAAATGCGAGCGTTAGAATGCGGGGTTTTTTAACCAGCGCGGTAGCGAAAAAACCTCGCAAAACAGGGATACAGATTTACACGGATATGCACAAAACCACACCGTTTTCGTCTGCCGCCGTGCCCGAATTTTTTCAGGCATGGCGGTTTTTTATTTGACGGATGGGTGTTGTGGCGAGCGCGATGCGAGGAGCGAAAAAACGCACGGCATCGAAAACGAATGACCGAATTCAGACTTTGCCACCAGCTGCGAGATAAAGCAGGGTGGCACCGACGATGGCTGAAGTGCTGCAAACGTGAGGAGTTGCAGCAGTTCAGCTGGTGCCGAATTCATTAGCGCAAACGACCGTTTGTGCCGATGAATAATTCGCCTGGCCTATCCCTGTGGTGGGTCGGACGGGTTTAAATCTTGTAGCTTAAATTTCTCATCTCAGATGAAGGAGAGACAAATGGCAACAGCCGCTAAGAAATCAGAAGTAAAGAAACCAGCCGCCAAGGCTGCTCCTGCCGCGAAGAAGCCGGCAGCCGCAGCCAAGACGGTTGCCGCTAAACCAGCTGCCAAAGCCGCAGCGAAACCAGCCGCCAAACCAGTCGCCAAAGCCGCAGCCAAGCCTGCAGCAAAAGTGGCTGCCAAGCCAGTAGCGAAAGCCGCAGCGAAACCAGCGGCCAAGGCAGCAGCAAAACCGGCAGCCAAGCCGGCAGCGAAAGCCGCAGCGAAACCTGCAGCCAAGGCAGCAGCCAAGCCTGTCGCGAAAAAAGCCGCAGCCAAACCGGCCGCCAAGCCAGCAGCAAAAGCCGCAGCAAAACCAGCGGCCAAGGCAGCAGCCAAGCCAGCGGTGAAAAAAGCTGCAGCGAAACCTGTAGCCAAGGCAGCAGCCAAGCCAGCAGCGAAAAAAGTCGTCGCCAAGGCAGCAGCCAAGCCGGCCGCCAAAGCCGCAGCGAAACCTGCAGCAAAAGCAGCAGCCAAGCCAGCGGCAAAAGCAGCAGCGAAGCCAGCAGCAAAAGCAGCAGCCAAGCCAGCAGCAAAAGCAGCAGCCAAGCCAGCAGTGAAAAAAGCCGCGGCGAAACCTGCAGCCAAGGCAGCAGCGAAACCGGCCGCCAAGGCGGCAGCCAAGCCAGCAGCGAAAAAAGTCGTCGCCAAGGCAGCAGCAAAGCCGGCCGCCAAAGCCGCAGCCAAGCCAGCGGCCAAAGCAGCAGCCAAGCCAGCAGCAAAAGCTGCAGCCAAGCCAGCGGCCAAGGTAGCGGCGAAGCCAGCAGCGAAAGCGGCAGCCAAACCTGCGGCCAAGGTGGCAGCGAAGCCAGCAGCCAAGGTAGCAGCGAAACCGGCAGCTAAGCCAGCAGCGAAAGTCGCAGCCAAGCCGGCAGCCAAAGCAGCAGCGAAACCTGCCGCCAAGGTCGCAGCAAAACCGGCAGCCAAGCCAGCGGCCAAGGTAGCAGCGAAGCCAGCAGCAAAAGCTGCCGCCAAGCCGGCAGCGAAAGCCGCAGCGAAACCTGCCGCCAAGCCAGCTGCAGCGCCAGTCGTGGCAGCCGCACCAGCCGCAGCGCCGGCAGCAGCTCCAGCGGCACCAGCCGCCGTGGCAGCCAAGCCAGCAGCCAAGAAGGCCGCGCCTAAAAAGGCCGCACCGAAGAAGGCAGCTCCTGTCGCCAAGCCAGCGGCGCCTATCGCACCTGTAGCAAAAACCGTGTTGGCACCGGCTGCAGCCTGGCCATTCCCAACCAGCACCCGCCCATCGTAATTCCTGCGATACGGGTGCCTGGATGAGGCAACACGCCGCTGTGTGACTCAATCACACAGCGGTTTTTTTTTGGAGAATTAGTCGTGCTGATCGTTATCCTTACATTGATCGTTGATACCATCGCCACCTTGCTGGGCGGCGTGTTGCTGCTGCGCTTCTGGATGCAGGCGGTGCGCGTGCGGCCGCCCTCGTCGGTGGCGCAATTCACGTTTCAATTGTCCGACTGGCTGGTGCGCCCCCTGCGCCGCGTGGTGCCGGGCGTGGGCGGGTATGACTGGGCCAGCCTGATCGGCGCCTTCCTGATCGTGCTGCTGGCCAGCTCGGTGCTGTTTATTTCCGGCTATCCCGTCGAGGTGGTACTGCTCAAGTCGCTGCAACGCTTCCTGCAATGGATACTCTACGGTTTCATGGCCTTGCTGATCATTGAAGCCATCTTCAGCTGGGTCAACCCGCATGCGCCGCTGGCGCCGTTCGTACGGGCCCTGAACGAGCCGCTGCTGCGTCCGATCCGCAAGGTCGTGCCGCTGGTCGGCAGCCTGGACCTGTCTTTGCTGGTGGCGTTGATCTTGCTGCAGATTGCGCAAGTGCTGGTGGGGATGATTATTGTAGTGAGGTAAAACGAGGAGGTCGGCCTGGCGCTAGCGCACAAGCCGACCGGACTACATATTAATAGCGGTAACCGAACGCCGCTTCGAACTGGTCGGCGATGCTTTCCGGCGTAAACACGTGGTTTTGCGCGCCCTGGGTGGCGATCTTGATGGCGCCCAGCAGGCTGGCCAGGCGGCCGCTGGTTTCCCAGCCCAGGTCGTTGGTGATGCCGAACAGCAAGCCAGCACGGTAGGCGTCACCGCAACCGGTCGGATCCAGCACTTCCTTGGCGGCCACGACAGGAATGTCGATGCGCTTGCCATCTGTATAGATTTCCGACCCTTTTTCGCCGCGCGTGACGATCAGCGCTTCCAGGCGGCTGGCGATGTCCGGCAGGGTCAGGCCCGTGCGTTCCATCAACATCTCCATTTCATAGTCGTTGGCCGACACATACGTGGCTTTGTTGATGAAGTCGATCAACTGTTCGCCGTTGAAGCGTGGCAACTGTTGGCCCGGGTCGAACATGAAGGGAATGCCCAGCTCGGCCAGATCGGCGGCGTGCTTGAGCATGCCCTGGTCGCCATCCGGCGAAATGATGGCGACCTTGGCCGGCCCCGCATTGGCGATCGGGTTTTCATGCGCAAACGACATGGCGCCCGGGTGGAAGGCGTTGATCTGGTTATTGTCCGCGTCGGCCGTGACGAAGCACTGCGCGTTGTAGCTGTCGGCCTTGATCATGATGTTGGCGGTGGAAATGCCCAGCTTTTGCAGACGCTCCAGATAGGCGGCGCTATCTTGCCCCATGACGCCGACGATGCGCGGGTCGCCGCCCAGCATTTTCAGGCTGTAGGCGATGTTGCCCGAGCAGCCGCCGAACTCCGTGCGCATGGTGGGCACGAGGAAGGACACGTTTACTTTGTGCAACTGGTCGGCCAGCAGGGATTCGCCGAAGCGGCCGGGGAATTGCATGATGGTGTCGGTGGCAAGCGAGCCGCAGATCAGCGATGTTTTGGTCATGATAGTGTCTGTTAAGGATAAAAGATGGCGATATGGTAGCCAGACGCCGTGAGCTGGTCTAATGCAAAGTACAGTTTGATGGTTTGTTCCGAGCGCGGCGCAAACCCCGTGCTCACGTCGATCGTGGCCGGCAGGTAGTCGCGCGGCGCGATCACGCGGCGCAAGACCGGTTTGTCGTTGGCATCGTTGAGTATCAGTTCGATGCTGGGCCAGGCTTGCACGCTGCGGCCCTGGTTGCGCAGCAGCGAGACGTAGGAAAAGGTTTGGTCCTTCAAGGTTTGCAACTCGCCTTGCTCGATGGCCAGCGCCTCGATCTGCGCCGGCAAGTCGACCTGGCAGCCACTGAGCTTGCACAGCGCTACCAGGGTCGGTTTCCACTGCGGAAATTGCGCCGCCAGCGGATTGCGGAAGGTGGTCATTACTTGCAGGAATAATAATAGCAGCAGTACCACCGAGCCGAGGGCCATGGCCACGCGCAAGGCCTTGCCGCTCTGTTCGCGGCGCCGGCCCAAGGTCACAAAGGCCGGCTCGTCGTCGGCCGGCGGCTGGACGGGTTCTTCCTGCTCTTCGGCGGCATCCGGCGCAATCGGGGCGGCGGGCAGCGGGTCGGCCAGCGTGGGTTCCCGGCGCGCGGGGCTGGCTGCGGCAGGCGCAGCCGGCAGGGGCTTGTCCAGGCTGACTTTTTCGGCGGCAGGCAATGTCGGGGCCACTGGGGCTGCCGCCGCTTCCAGGTTCGGTTCGCGGCGGCTATCGCGCAAATACGTGGCGAAGGCGGGGGCATCATCGACCTGGCGGCGCTTGAACGGCGCCATTGGCTGGGGCAACGGTGGTTCGGGCAGTTCTGCCGGTGTTTCTACTGGTGTTGCTTCAGGTATATCGAGTTGTGCGGCGGCCGGCACGTGGTTCAGCGCCTCGTCGGGCAGGGCCACGTCGAGGTCCAGCTCGATGTGCTCGCCATCGTCTGCATCGTCCTTGAGCTGCGCCGTTTCCGGCAAGATGCCGAACGGGTCGAACGAGGTATCGAAGTCGAGGGAATAAATGGGTTCGTCGTCCGTGGCGGACGGCAGGCTGTTGTCGACCGGGTAACTGGCCGACAGGGGGGCGGCAGTGCCGGGGCCGGATGTTAAAAACGGCGATGCCGCAGCTGGATCGACCAGCGCGGCATTGCCGTCAAAGACTTCCCTGCACGTGCCGCAGCGCACGATGCCCCCACGTAACTTCAACTGGTCAGCAGCGACCCGAAATATCGTGTTGCAATGGGGGCATTTGGTGGCGAGGGCCATTGCTGTGCTTATGCACCTTCCGCGCGGGGCGCAGGTGCTTGCGTGCTGCCCAGGCGGCCATGCAGGGCCACCCAGCCGTCTTGCTCGGCCCATACACCCAGCTGGATGAACGGTGCGTAGGCAGCGGCCACTTCTTCCGCCTGACGTGCCAGTACGCCGGACAGGATCAGGGCGCCGCCGTCGGCAACGCGGCCCGACAGCATCGGCGCCATCAGTTTCAATGGGCTCGACAGGATGTTGGCGACAACGATGTCGAACTTGGCCGTGGCGTGTGCCGAGGTGGCAAACGTGTCTGGCAAGAAATATTCGATCTCGCACTGGTTGCGTTCGGCATTGTCGCGCGCCGATTCGATCGCCTGCGGGTCGATATCGACGCCGGCCACCGTTTGCGCGCCGAGCTTCTTGGCCACCATGGCCAGGATGCCGGAACCGCAACCGTAGTCGAGCACGGTCTTGCCGGGAGCAGGGTTTGCTTCCAGCCATTCCATGCACAGGCGCGTGGTCGGGTGGCTGCCCGTGCCGAAAGCCAGGCCCGGGTCCAGTTCCAGGATCAGGCCGTCAGGATCCGGTGCCTCGTGCCAGCTGGGCACGACCCAGATATTCTTGCCGATGTGAATCGGTGCGAATTGCGACTGCGTCAGGCGTACCCAGTCCTGCTCTTCCACGGGACGCATGGTAAAGGCAGGTACGTCCGTCATGCCGACCGCCTGGGCGGCGGTGGCCACGATGGCGGCCTGGTCGGCGTCGACGTCCGTCAGCGCCACCACGCGGCTGCGTTCCCACGCCGCTTCCTTCGGTTCCATGCCGGGCTCGCCAAACAAGGGCTGCTCGGCATCCGTGCCTTCATCGGCGTCTTCCACCGACACCGACAGGGCGCCCGCTTCCATCAACGCGTCGGACATGGCCTCGGCGTTGTCACGGGCGATTTCGATGACGATTTCCGTCCAGCTCATGCGCCCGCCTTGATTTCGGATTTCTTGGCGATGCTGGGGCTGCCGCTATTCAGGTTCTTGCCCAGGTCCGGCATATCGGCCAGTTTCTGTTCCAGATAGTGAATGTTGGTGCCGCCTTCGATGAAGCGCGCGTCGATCATCAGTTCGCGGTGCAGGGCGATATTCGTGTTGATGCCTTCGACCACCATTTCGGACAGGGCGATCTGCATGCGGCGGATCGCTTGCTCGCGCGTGGCGCCGTAAGCGATCACTTTGCCGATCATCGAGTCGTAGTGCGGCGGCACGTAGTAGCCGGCGTAGGCGTGCGAGTCGACGCGGATGCCGGGGCCGCCCGGTGCATGCCACGAGACGATCTTGCCTGGCGATGGCGTGAACTTGAAGGGATCTTCCGCGTTGATACGGCACTCGATGGCGTGGCCTGACAGCAAGACGTCGCGCTGGCGGAAACGCAGTTTTTCGCCGGCGGCGATGCGGATCTGCTCTTGCACGATGTCGATGCCGGTGATCATCTCGGTGACCGGATGTTCCACTTGCACACGGGTATTCATTTCAATGAAATAGAACTCGCCGTTTTCGTACAGGAATTCAAACGTGCCGGCACCGCGGTAGCCGATCTTGCGGCAAGCTTCGGCGCAACGGTCGCCAATTTTCTCGATCAGCTTGCGCGGGATGCCCGGCGCTGGTGCCTCTTCGATCACTTTCTGGTGGCGGCGCTGCATGGAGCAGTCGCGCTCGCCCAGCCAGACGGCGTTCTTGTGTTCGTCGGCGAGGATCTGGATTTCCACGTGGCGCGGATTTTCCAGGTACTTCTCCATATACACTTCAGGATTGCCGAAGGCCGTGCCGGCTTCCGTCTTGGTCATCGCCACGGCGTTGATCAGGGCCGCTTCCGTGTGCACCACGCGCATGCCGCGTCCGCCACCGCCGCCGGCGGCCTTGATGATGACCGGGTAGCCGATCTTGCGGGCAATTTGCACGATCGCTTTCGGATCGTCCGGCAACGCGCCTTCCGAGCCGGGGACGCACGGTACGCCAGCCTTGATCATGGTTTGCTTGGCCGACACTTTGTCGCCCATCAAACGGATCGATTCCGAGCGGGGGCCGATGAAGACGAAGCCCGATTTCTCGACGCGTTCGGCAAAGTCGGCATTTTCCGACAGGAAGCCATAGCCTGGGTGAATCGCTTGCGCATCCGTCACTTCAGCGGCGCTGATGATGGCGGGCATGTTCAGATAGCTCAGGGACGACTGGGCCGGGCCGATACAAACGGATTCGTCGGCCAGCTTGACGTATTTCGCGTCCTTGTCGGCTTCGGAGTGGACTACAACCGTTTTAATGCCCATTTCGCGGCAGGCGCGCTGAATACGGAGGGCAATTTCACCACGGTTGGCAATCAGGATTTTTTCAAACATGGTAGGTTCGCGTATGTCTGTGAGAGCCGGCGAGCCGGCGAAACAACAAGTGTGAGGGGCTAAAACTGCAAACGGCCGTTGCCGGCCGTGTGGACTGGGTTTTAGCCGATCACAAACAAGGGTTGACCGAATTCGACCGGTTGGCCGTTTTCGACCAGGATCTGGGTCACGACACCGGCTTTATCGGAGTCGATTTCATTCAGGAGCTTCATCGCTTCGATGATGCACAGGGTATCACCTTCCTTGACGGTCGAGCCCACTTCAACATAGGCGGCGCTGCCAGGAGCGGAAGAGCGGTAGAAGGTACCGACCATCGGCGACTTGACCACATAGCCCGTTGGCTCGGCGGCGACCGCGACGGCGGCTGCCGCAGCGGGAGCGGCGGCTGGCGCGGCTGGCTGGTATTGGGCTGGCATGCCTTGCGGCTGCATCATGACCATCTGGTTTTGCGGCATGACCGACGATTTGACGATGCGAACCTTGCTTTCGCCTTCGGTAACTTCCAGCTCTGCGATATCCGATTCGGCGACCAGGTCGATCAAGGTCTTGAGTTTTCGTAGATCCATGTAAAACCCCTAGGAATGTAGTTTGTTTTATGAGTGATGCGGTGATGTCCAAGAACCTATCGCCGCGCTAAATGCGTGCAGATCGCGTAGATTAACGTTTTTTAAGCGCAAAGTCGATGGCAAACCGATATCCATCGATACCCAGGCCGCAGATCGTCCCCTGCGCGATCGCGCTGAGAAATGAGTGATGTCGAAACGTTTCGCGTTGATAAATATTCGAGATATGGACTTCCACGAACGGGATGGCGACCCCGGCCAGCGCATCGCGCAAGGCAACGCTGGTATGGGTCAGGCCGCCCGGATTGATGACGATGGCATCGATCCCTTCCGCTCGCGCGGCATGGATGCGGTCGATCAGCGCGCCTTCATGGTTGCTTTGAAAGCAAACCAGGTCGGCACCGGCCGCCATGGCTTGCGCCATTGCTGCCTGCTCGATATCGGCCAAGGTGCTGGCGCCGTAGACCTCAGGCTCGCGCGTTCCCAGCAAATTCAGGTTGGGACCGTTGAGCAGAAGGAGGTTTTTTGCCATGTATGGAAGACCGTTTTAGCGAAAGTTCCGCATTTTGCCGCCAAAGATACGCATTGGCAAGAGAAAAAAGCACGCTCCGAATTTACAATTTATCCAGATCGGCGCGCAACTGATCAAATTTCAAGCGGCCCAGATAGGTCTTTTTGACTTCGCCATCGGCGCCGATCAGCACCGTAAAGGGCAAACCGCCCGTGGCATTGCCAAAATGACGCGACAGGTCGGTGCCGCTCATGCCGGACACATACACGGGATAGGCGATCTTGACCTTGCTGGCAAAAGTGGCAATATTGCTGGCCGAATCGATACCGATGCCGATCACCTGCAGGTTTTTCGCCGAATAATGGCCTTGCACTTCGGATAACTCTGGCATTTCTTCCACGCAAGGCGGGCACCACGGCGCCCAGAAATTCACCAGCAGGTTTTTTCCTTTCCATT
The DNA here is from genome assembly GCF_030397705.1 of Janthinobacterium sp. SUN100. Classification (NCBI taxonomy): domain Bacteria; kingdom Pseudomonadati; phylum Pseudomonadota; class Betaproteobacteria; order Burkholderiales; family Oxalobacteraceae; genus Janthinobacterium; species Janthinobacterium sp. SUN100. Next base: position 571,819 of record NZ_JAPUBU010000004.1, read on the forward strand.
GCGATAACGCCTGCGTGACGCCCGCCGCGTCCGGCAGGGACAGCGCATACAGTTCGTTGACGGGACCCGTCGCGCCTGGCGCGATGGCGGTCGTCTGCGGTCCCGCTTCTTTCCCCGCTTCTTTCGCTTTTTCCTTGTTCAAACCGACGTAAGCACCCATGCCGCCAAACATCAGCGCCACGATGGCGCAGGCGATCCAATTCTTTTTTGTCATAACTTTATCTATATCAATGTTAGTCGGCAGCCGGCACGCCGTCGGCGAGGCTGGCGGCCAGCAGGCTGCGCAGCCCGGCGATGTCGGTGCGCAGCACTTTTCCATCCGCCTTGGCTTTCAGCGCGCCGCGCATGTCGTCGAGTTCATACATGGCCGCGTGCACGCCTTCGTTTTTCCACAAGAAACTGGCTGTCTCGACTGCATCATAACGCGCTCCCTTGAAATGCGGGCTTTCCGACATGTCGAGCACGACATTTTTATTCAGCAAGAAGATGTGGATGTCCTTGGCGCTCTCGGCAAACAGCTGCAAATAGATCTCGTCGTGGGGGCCGGCCGTGCCATTGAGCACGGGGCCGCTGAGCAGGGGATGAAATTGTTGCAACGCTTCCATCACCTGCAGCGCAATCGTGCGCAGCTGGAACAATCGCGCCGGCTGGCTGTCGGCCAGGAACAGGGCATTGTATTGCCGCACCTGTTCTTCGATCATGTCGTTGTCCGGCAAGATATTGGGGCGGTTCGGCGCGTCGCCCAAGACTTGCCGCGCCGCCTTGCGCTTGGCGCTGCCATAGTCGGCGCCATCCTGCGCCACGAGGCGCGCGGCAGCGGCGGCGATTTCCAGGCGCAACTGCGCGCTATCGTCAAATGCATCGTTCGTCATGAACGAGATGATACTCCGAAGCGGAAAAAGTCATGGCGTCAGGTAAAATCCTGCACTTGCTGTTTTTTATCTCACCGTCTTACTTACTTAAGCGTGCACCTTTCGCACTGATCACATGCATATTCATATTCTCGGCATTTGCGGTACCTTCATGGGCGGCCTGGCTGTCCTGGCCAAGGAAGCCGGCCATAAAGTCACTGGTTGCGATGCCAACGTGTATCCGCCGATGAGCACCCAGCTGGAATCGCAGGGAATCGAACTGATCCAAGGCTTTGATCCGGAACAAACCAAGCTGAACCCGGATTTGTATGTGATTGGCAATGTGGTCTCGCGCGGCAACCCGCTGGTGGAAGAAATCCTCAACCGCAGCCTGCCGTATGTGTCCGGCCCCCAGTGGATCGGCGAACACATCTTGCGCAACAAGTGGGTGCTGGCCGTGGCCGGCACGCATGGCAAGACGACAACGTCGGCCATGCTGGCCTGGATACTCGAAGACGCGGGCTACGCGCCGGGCTTCCTGATCGGCGGCGTGCCGATGAACTTTGGCATTTCCGCCCGCCTCAGCGGCAAGATCGACGGCAAGAGCGCCGATTCGGACTTCTTCGTCATCGAAGCCGATGAATACGACACGGCTTTCTTCGACAAGCGCAGCAAGTTCGTGCATTACCACGCGAAGACGGCCATCATGAATAACCTGGAATATGATCACGCCGACATCTTCCCCGATCTGCACGCGATCGAGACGCAATTCCACCATCTGGTACGTACCGTGCCCGGCATCGGCCGCCTCGTGTTCAACGGCGACGAAGCGTCGCTGCAGCGCGTGCTGGCGCGCGGTTGCTGGAGCGAAAAAGAAAGTTTCGGTCAAGATGCCAATTGGCAACTGCAAGAGCGGGCCGATGGCAGCTTCGACGTGTACTTCAATGGCCAGCAGGAAGGCCATGTGGCGTGGGCGCTCACGGGTAAGCACAACCGCAGCAATGCGCTGGCGGCCATCGCCGCCGCGCGCCACGTGGGCGTGCACATCGCCCAGGCGTGCGCCTCGCTGGCCACGTTCGAGAGCGTCAAGCGCCGCATGGAAGTGCGCGGCGTGGTCAACAACATTACCGTGTACGACGATTTCGCGCATCACCCGACGGCCATTGCCACCACCGTGGGCGGCTTGCGGCAAAAAATCGGCGCCAGCGCCCGCATCCTGGCCGTGCTGGAACCGCGTTCGAACACCATGAAGCTGGGCGCCATGAAAGATGCGCTGCCCGGCAGCCTGAAGGATGCCGACCTGGTCTTCGGTTTCGGCAGCCATGCCGCGTTGGGCTGGAGCCTGGGCGACGCGCTGGCGCCGCTGGGCCAGATTGCCAGCGCCTACGAAGACATCGATGCGCTGGTAGCGGCCGTGGCAGCTGCCGCCCGTCCCGGCGACCAGATCGTCGTCATGAGCAACGGCGGCTTTGGCGGCGTGCACCAGAAGTTGCTGGAGGCGCTGGGCCGATGATTCTGTACCTGCATGGATTTCGCTCGTCGCCCCTGTCGATGAAGTCGCGCCTGCTGGCCGCGCAGATGCAGGCGCTGGGCCGCGAAGCAGAATGGCTGTGCCCGCAGTTGCCGGCCTCGCCCAAGCTGGCCATCGAGCTGGCCTTGTCGCTGGTCAAGGATGTGGCGCCGGCCGACCTGACGATTATCGGCTCCTCGCTGGGCGGCTATTACGCCACCTGGCTGGCCGAACAGCTCGGTTGCCGCGCCGTGCTGCTCAATCCGGCGATTGTTCCCCTTATTGACCTGGAACAACATGTGGGCGTGACGACCGAATTCCATTCGGACAAGCCATTCGAGTTCAAGCGCGAATACATCGATGAGCTGCGCACGTTTGCTGTAGAGAAAATTACGCAGCCGCAACGCTATTTCCTGATTGCCGCCACCGGCGATGAAGTACTCGACTACCGCGACATGGTGGCGCATTATCAGGGGGCGCAGCAGTGCGTCATCGATGGCAGCGACCATGGCATCAGCGAATTTGCCGATTACCTGGCGCCCGTGCTGGCCTTTTGCGGCATTGACGCGGACTCTGCCCGGTGAGGCCAGGTTCGCTGCGCCAAGCGCAATGGCATGCGCACGTGAATGCCGTCAATGCGCCACAGGCCTTGCGCCACTGGCTGACGGGCGGCGGTTCGCTGACGGCCAAGCTGAAAGCGCATAGCAGCGCGTTCCGCGTGCAATGTTTGCATCAGGAAACATCGCGCTGTTTGACCGACGAGGCCGCCATCATCGGTTTGCACCGTGCGGGCCGGGTGTGGGAACGCGAAGTGCTGTTGCGTTGTGATAATAAACCGGCCGTGTTTGGCCATACCGTCGTGCCCATGCAGGCGACGGCCACGGACTGGCCCTTGTTTTCCGCGCTGGGCGAGCGTTCGCTGGGCACGACCCTGTTTGGCGACCGCATGGTACGGCGCGGTGAACTGGAATTTGCCCGCTTGCGCGCCGGGCACCCGCTGGTGCAGCGGGCGCAGGTGGCGCTGGCAGGGGAAGGGCAGCGCGTCGATGACAAGTCGCTGTTTTTTGCCCGCCGCTGCCTGTACCAGCGTCACCAGGGGGTGCTGCTGGTAACCGAAGTATTTTTGCCGGCGGTGCTGGAGTTGACGTCCGTCACTCGCACCGTTGCAACCGACACATTAATAAACAAAGCATAACAATGAATCTATTTTTTGAAGAATCCGGCGATTTCAAGGTCGGCACGGTCCTGTCGCAAGCGGGTGAAGCGTACCAGGTCGAAATGGCCAGCGGCAAGCGCACCAAGGTCAAGGTCAAGGATGTGCTGCTGCAGTATGAAAAGCCGTCCCCGGCCGAGCTGCTGGAGCAAGCCAAGACTGTTGCTGCCGAGATTGACCTCGATTTCCTGTGGGAAGTGGCAGGCGAAGACGAGTTCGGCTTTGCCGAGCTGGGTGCCGAGTATTTCGGTCACGCACCATTGCCGCCGGAAGCTGCCGGCCTGATCTTGGCCCTGCATTCGGCGCCCGTGTATTTCTACAAGAAGGGCCGTGGCCGCTACAAGGCGGCGCCGGAGACGTCCTTGAAGGCGGCCCTGGCCGGCATCGAAAAGAAAAAACAGCAGGCGCTGGTGCAAGCCGCGTATGTGGAAGAGCTGAAACAGAACCGCTTGCCTGCCTCGATGCAGCCGATGGTGCTGCAACTGCTGTTCAAGCCGGACAAGAACACCATCGAATACAAGGCGCTGGAAGCGGCGTGCACGGAATTGCACACGACGCCGCCGCGCCTGATGCTGGCCGTCGGTGGTATTGCTTCGCCGAAAGACTTGCACCTGTCGAAATTCCTCTTCGAGAATTTCCCGAAAGGCGCCGGCTTCCCGAGCGTGCCCGTGCCATCCGTGACGGCCAAGCTGCCGCTGGCCGACGTGGCCGCCTTCTCGATCGACGACGTGACCACCACCGAGATCGACGATGCCTTCTCCGTGCAACCGTTGCCGGATGGCACCGTGAAAGTAGGTATTCACATCGCCGCGCCGGGCCTGGGCATCCGCCCGGAAGACGTGATCGACAAGATGGCGCGCCAGCGCATGTCGACCGTCTATATGCCGGGCGACAAGATCACCATGCTGCCGGATGAAATCGTGAATGCTTTCACGCTCGCGGAAGGCACGACGTGCCCGGCGCTGTCGCTGTACGCCACGCTGGACCCGAAAGCGGACTGGGCAGTTGTCAGCACGCACACGCGCGCGGAACTGGTGCCGATCGCCAGCAATTTGCGCCATAACCAGCTGGACGACCTGGTCAACGAGGAAACCCTGGCCAGCGGTGAAGGCGAGTATCCGCACAAGGCCGATTTTGCTGTGTTGTGGCAATGGGCGCAGCAGCTGGAACAGGGCCGCATGAAAAAGCGCGAAGCGTTTGGCTTGAAGCCGGAACAGAATAACCGCGTCGATTTCAATTTCTATGTGGAAAATGACATTGTCACCGTGGCGCGCCGCAAGCGTGGCGCGCCGCTGGACAAGATCGTCGCCGAATTGATGATTTTTGCCAACAGTACCTGGGGCAAGATGCTGCACGACCATGGCGTGCCGGGCATCTACCGCAGCCAGGGCGGCGGCAGTGGCAATAGCTGGGCGGCAAAGATGCAGGTGCGCATGGTCACCCATGCGGCGCCGCACCAGGGCCTGGGCGTGGATCAATACGCGTGGAGCACCTCGCCCTTGCGCCGCTACACGGACCTGGTGAACCAGTGGCAAATCATCGCTTGCGCCGAGCATGGCGTGACGGCTCCGCTGGTGGCGCCGTTCAAGCCGCGCGACGCGAATTTGTTCGCCATCGTCTCCGCCTTCGACGCCGCATATGCCGCGTATGGCGATTTCCAGTCGAACATGGAACGCTACTGGTGCTTGCGCTGGCTGCACCAGGAAAACGCGCGCCAGGTCGATGCCGTCGTCTTGAAGGATGAAATCCTGCGCCTGGTCGACATTCCGCTGGTCATCAAGCTGCCGGGCATGCCATCGGTGGCGCGCGGCGCCCAGGTGAAACTGGACTTGCTGCGCTGGGATGAAGTCGACCTGAGCATCGAAGCGCGCCTGCTGGAAATCGCCGCCGTGCCGGACGCGGCGGCCGACGACGCCGAGCTGGACTACGAGGAAGATGCGGGCGACGAAGGCGCAGACGAGGGCGATGTGGCGCCGGAAGCATCGCCGGAAGCGGCCAACCAGGTCAGCGACGCCGAGGCGGAAGTGGCGGAACTGGCCAGCGAAGACGTGGTCAGCGAACCCGGGGTCAAGTAAGGCGTCCGTCAGGCCATCAGGCGGTGCTGAAAACTGTTGCCGGCACCGCCCTTTGACGTAGAATTCAGCCATCTTGTATCTTGTGCTTGTTGCGAACTGGGTTGCGCGTGAAGTCTTTCCGAGAGAATCGTTTCCTGATGATAGCCGTGGCGGTCTCGCTGCTGGCGCACGGCGCCTTGCTGGCGATGCATTTTGTCGCCCCGCCGCCGCAGCGGGCCGTGGCTACCGATCCCGGCCTGGAAGTGATCCTGGTCAATGCCAAGCATGCGAACAAGCCGCTGAAGGCCGAGGCGCTGGCGCAAGCCAACCTCGACGGTGGTGGACAGGCCGATAAGGGGCGCGCCAAGTCGCCCTTGCCCGACATGCGCAAGGTGGAAGAGGGCGACAGCGTCAAGGCCAGCGCCCGGCGCATTGCCGAACTGGAACAAAAACAGCAGGAATTGCTGACGCAGGCGGCCAAGCCGACGCCTTACAGCGCCGCGCCCGTCACGGAAAAGGACAAGCCCAATCCCCTGGCCAGCGGCTCGGACTTGATGGAAAGCAGCAAGGCCATCGCGCGCATGGCGGCCGAAATCAGCCAGACCGTGGAAGACCAAAATAAACGTCCGCGCAAGACTTTTATTACGCCCAGCACGCAGGAAGTCGGCTATGCCATGTATTACAAGACCCTGCAAAAGCGCATCGAGGAAATCGGCACCCTGAATTTCCCGCAAAAGAATGGCCGCAAGATGTATGGCGAACTGGTCGTCTATATCCCCATCTTCCAGGACGGCACGATTTACCAGAAGGAAGGCGGCGCCCGCGTGGAAAAAAGCTCGGGCAACCCGGCGCTGGATGCGGCGGCCCTGGCCATCGTGCGCCGCGCGGCGCCGTATGGCCGTTTTCCACCGAATATGTTGTCGAGTGACAAGGATGACCTGTGGGTCGTCATCACCCGCTTCAAATTTACGCGCGAAGAAAAAATGGAAGCTAACCTGACTGGCGGCAGCAATTGAGCAAGCAAAACATTCATCCCGATCAATATTGCGTCTTCGGCAATCCTATCGCCCACAGCAAGTCCCCTTTGATCCACGCCGCGTTTGCCTTGCAGACAGGGCAAGCCATGGTCTACGATCGCCGGCTGGCGCCGCTCGACGGTTTTGCGCTGGCGGCCCGTACGTTTGCCGCCGAGGGCGGCAAGGGCGCGAACGTGACGGTGCCCTTTAAACTGGACGCGTGCGCGCTGGCCACCGAGTTGACGCCGCGTGCGCAAGCGGCCGGCGCCGTCAATACCCTGCGTTTCGATAATGAAACCATTCTTGGCGACAATACCGATGGCGCGGGCCTGGTGGCGGACATTGTGCGCAACGCGGGCATGAGCGTCGCGGGCAAGCGCATCCTGCTGCTGGGCGCCGGCGGCGCGGCGCGCGGCGTCGTGCTGCCCTTGCTGGAGCAGGGGCCGCAGGAAATGTTCATTGCCAACCGCACCGTGGCCACGGCCGAGGCGCTGGTGGCGCAATTTGCCGACGCGCTGGCGCACCCCGGGCAGCTGCGCGCCGGCGGTTTCGCGCAGCCCGATGGCCAGTTCGATATCGTCATTAATGCCACTTCGGCCAGCTTGGCGGGCGACTTGCCGCCCGTGCCGCCGGGTATTTTCGGCCGCCACACCCTGGCGCTGGACATGATGTACGGCGCCCAGCCCACCGTCTTCATGGACTTTGCCGCCCAGCATGGCGCGCAGGTCCGCGACGGCCTGGGCATGCTGGTGGAGCAGGCGGCCGAAGCGTTTTACGTGTGGCGCGGCGTGCGGCCGCAGACGCAGGATTTGCTGGCGCAATTGCGCAGTGCCCTGTGAGCGCCGGCAAGAAGGGCCAGCGCCGCAGCGGCAGCCGCTACGGCTGGATCAAGTGGCTGTTCATCCTGCCCGTGCTGGCGTTTATCGTCGTGCAACTGTATTTCTTCCTGCAAATCTGGTGGTGGGTCGACCATAACCCGTCCAGCACGGCTTTCATGCGCGAACAGTTGTCTGTCTTGCAGGACAAGAATCCCAATGCCACCATCCAGCAGACGTGGGTGCCGTACAACCGCATTTCGAACAACCTGAAACGGGCCATCATCGCCTCGGAAGACGCGAATTTTTCCGAGCACGAAGGCGTGGACTGGGAAGCCTTGCAAAAGGCATATGAAAAAAACAGCAAGAAGCAGAAGGTCGTGGCGGGCGGCTCCACCATCACGCAGCAACTGGCGAAGAATCTGTTCCTGTCCGGCTCGCGCAGCTATGTGCGCAAGGGCCAGGAATTGATCATCACGTATATGCTGGAAAGCCTGATGGAGAAGCAGCGCATTTTCGAGATCTATTTGAATGTGGTGGAATTTGGCACGGGCATCTTTGGCGCCGAAGCGGCCGGACGCCACTATTACCGGGTCAGCGCGGCGGGTCTGAGCGCCGGACAGGCGGCAAAACTGGCCGTGATGCTGCCGAATCCCCGCTATTATGACCGTCACCGCGATACGGGCTACCTGAACCGGCGTACCAGTGTCATCCTGCGCCGCATGGGGGCGGCGGAATTGCCTTGAGGATAGCGGAATTTCTTTGCATAAAATCAAGGCTGCCTGATTGGCATTATTGCGGCGCAGCATCTTAATCGGCCCGGTTGGTGCAACGCCGCACTTTTTCCGTGAAAAAGCGGTGCCGGGGGTGGTCGTGAAAAGGCCTTTGCGGGTACACTTGCGCTGTTTTCATTTTTGGCGCCAGCGCCAGCACATCACGATAACCCAACATCCGGCTGAGAGCGCGCATGATCAATGTCTTTGTATTACAGAATGGCCGGCTCAACCAGGTGCCGATCGACAGCCGCGCAGACCTCGAAAATGCCGAACCGGTGTGGGTCGACCTGACCGACCCCACCGATGATGAACGGGCCTGGGTCAAGGCCATCTACAACGTCACCTTGCCGGGCGAAGACGAAGTCAAGGATATTGAAGCGTCGGCCCGCTATTACGAAGCGGAAAACGGCGACTTGCATCTGCGCACAGACTTCCTGCGCGAAGAAGACGACGGCCCGTCGCGCGTCATCACGGTAGCCTTCATTCTTGCCCGCAAGATCCTGTTTTCCATGCATACGGACGACTTGCCCGTGTTCCGCCTGGTGCGCATGCGTGCCCGTTCGCGGCCAGGCTCGATTGCCGACTACATGGACGTGCTGCTCGACCTGTACGCCACCGATGCCGAATACTCGGCCGACGTGCTCGAAGGCATCTACCAGAACCTGGAAGAAGTCAGCACGCGCGTGCTGCAAAAGGAATTTACGGATGCGCACGCGGCCGAAGCGCTGAATGCCATTGCCCACGAGGAAGATTTGAATGGCCGCATACGCCGCAACATGATGGATACGCGTCGCGCCGTGAGTTTCCTGATGCGCGGCCGCTTGCTCAATTCCGAGCAGTTCGAGGAAGCGCGGCAGATCTTGCGCGACATCGAATCGCTCGACGGCCACACGTCTTTCCTGTTTGATAAGATCAACTTCCTGATGGATGCCACCGTCGGTTTCATCAACATCAACCAGAACAAGATCATCAAGATCTTCTCGGTGGCCAGCGTGGCCTTCCTGCCGCCTACCCTGATCGCCAGCGTGTACGGCATGAACTTCAAGCTGATGCCGGAACTGGAATGGTCGTTCGGCTATCCGTGGGCCTGGGGCCTGATGGTCACCAGCGCCATCGCCCCCTTCCTGTACTTCCGCCACCGCGGCTGGCTGAAATAAGCCCTTGTCGCCGGGACGCGTCCGCGCCCCGGCGCTACCACCGGATCTTGTCCGGATTTCAATGCGAGCGCAGCAATTTCAAAAATCAGCGATAATCACTGGTATTGCGTGGTATTGAATTGGTATTTGCGCGTAGCCGCTTGCCTGATGCCCGATTCTTTTCCCGTTGGCTGCCTTTGGCAGAAAAGTATCGTCATTCAGACGTTTTCTGCGTGGTAGCGTCCGCCTGTTCCACCTATGATCGTTGCGATGCCAGCCTTGGCCGGCTGGCCGCCGCATTTCCCGTCACTGTTGCCTTCTGGAGAGTCCATGCCTGATACCGCCACCATCCCAACGCGCTTTACCCACCTGATCAGCGACTGCGACGGCGTGCTGGTCGACAGCGAGGCCGTGGCCCTGCAAGCGCTGCTGGAATTGCTGGGGCCGCGCCTGCCCAACCTGCCCGAGGGCGTCACCCTGCAGGGCTTGATCGAGCCGCGCCTGGGCCAGCGCCTGGTGCCGCTGATGCAGGACATCTACAAGGAGCTGGGCTTGCCGCAATTGCCGGCCGACGAGATCATGGCCATCGGCAACGCCGTCGATGTGGCCTGCGATGCGCAGTTGCGCGCCGTGCCCGGCGTGGCGCAGGCGCTGGCCGCCATTCCCCTGCCCAAGGCTGTGGCCTCGAACAGCGTCAGCGCGCGCGTGCTGTCATCGCTCGAGCGGACTAGCATGGCGCCGCTGTTCGACAAGCGCGTCTTCACGCCGGACCTGGTGGGTCACGCCAAGCCGCATCCGGGCCTGTACCTGGCAGCGGCGGCTGCTTTCGGCGTGCCGCCTGGCCAGTGCCTGGTGCTGGAAGACAGCGTCACGGGCGTGACGGCCGCCGTGGCGGCGGGCATGACGGTATTGGGATTCATTGGCGGCGGGCATATCGCCGCCGGCCAGGAAGCGCGCCTGAAGGCGGCTGGCGCGCATGTCGTGTTCAGCGACATGGCCAGCCTGCCGGCGCTGGTGGCCGCGGTGATGGACACCGCGGCGGTGTAACTTTACGCGAGCTTGGCAAACACCTTGCGTGCGGCAGCGATGGTGGCGTCGATGACGGCATCGTCGTGCTGCGCCGAGACGAAGCCTGCCTCGAAGGCGGCTGGCGCGAAGTACACGCCTTCGTCCAGCATGGCGTGGAAGAAGGCATTGAACTTGCTGCGGTCGCCCGCCATCATTTCCGCGTAGCTGGTCGGTGGGGTGGCGCTGAAATAAATGCCGAACATGCCGCCGATATAGTCGGCGCAGAAGACCACGCCCGCTTCCTTGGCGGCGGCCGTCAGGCCTTCGGCCAGGCGCTTGGCCGTGGCGCCCAGCTGCTCGTAGAAGCCAGGCTGCTGGATCAGTTTCAAGGTGGCCATGCCGGCCGCCACGGCGACGGGGTTGCCGGACAAGGTACCGGCCTGGTAGACGGCGCCCAGCGGCGCCATATGGTGCATCAGCGCCGCGCTGCCGCCGAAGGCCGCCACCGGCATGCCGCCGCCGATCACCTTGCCCAGCGCCGTGAGGTCCGGCTGGATGCCGTACAGCGCCTGCGCGCCGCCCAGGGCCACGCGCAGGCCGCACATGACTTCATCGAAAATGAGCAGGGCGCCGTGCTGCGTGCACAGTTCGCGCATCGCCTGCAGGAATGCCGGGGTGGCTTTCACCAGGTTCATGTTGCCGGCCACGGGTTCGACGATGACGCAGGCGATTTCCGCGCCGAAGCTGTCGAAGGCGTCTTTCAACTGTTCCACGTTGTTATAGTCGAGGACCAGCGTGTGTTTCACGAAATCTTCCGGCACGCCGGCCGACGTCGGGTTGCCGAAGGTGAGCAGTCCGCTGCCCGCTTTCACCAGCAGCGAATCGGCGTGGCCGTGGTAGCAGCCTTCGAATTTGACGATCTTGTCGCGCCCCGTGGCGCCGCGCGCCAGGCGCAGGGCGCTCATGGTCGCTTCCGTGCCCGACGACACCAGGCGTACCTGCTCGATCGACGGCACCAGGCGCGTGATTTCCTCGGCCATCAGCACTTCGCCTTCGGTCGGCGCGCCGAACGACAGGCCCAGCGCGGCCGCATCCTGCACCGCTTTCACTACTTCAGGATGGGCATGGCCGACGATGGCCGGGCCCCAGGAGCCGATGTAGTCGATATAGCGCTTGCCATCCGCGTCCCAGAAGTACGGGCCTTCGGCGCGCGTGATGAAGCGCGGCGTGCCGCCCACGGAGCGGAAGGCGCGCACGGGCGAATTGACGCCGCCTGGCGTGGTTTTTTGTGCGCGGGTAAACAGGATGTCGTTCTGTGAAGTCGTCGTCATGATAATCGTGCCTTGAAAGTGGATCGTTGTCTGTGTCGTCTGGTCTGTGTCTATTGGCCGCCGCGCGGGCGCTGCTGCCGGAACAGCCGGTTCGGCACCAGCTTGCCCATGCCGTGGCGCTGTGCGTGGGCCAGTGCGCCGGTGGTGAATTCCTGCGCCGCCACGACCACCTGCGGCACATCGTCTTCGTTTTCCGCCAGGGCCAGCAGGGCGGTGGCCGCGGCCGACAGGGTGCTGCCGGCGCCGTTGAAGATGCCGGGCAGGTGCTGCCATTCGTCGTGGCGCACGACGCCGTCCTCGCCAAACAGGGTATTGGCGCGCAGCTTGCCTTCGGCCGTGCCGGATTTGCTGGCGTCGGCCGGCATGCCGGTGACGAGCACGTATTCGCAGCCCAGGGCCACCAGATAGTCGACGTCGTTTTGCAGGGTGTCGTCCGGATCGGCGTCGCGCCAGGTCTCGGCCAGGCGTTCCAGTTCCACCGGCGAGAGCACCAGCAGGGTCGTTTGCGGGATCAGCAGCTGGCGCACGGCAGTGAGGATGTCTTCGTCGTCCATGCCCTGTTCCGGCAGCGCCGAAATGAAGGGGTCGAGGATCAGCGGCACGTTCGGATAGTCGGAGACGATTTCGGCGATGGCCGTGACGTTTTCCACGCTGCCCAGCGCGCCGATCTTGATGGCGGCCACGGACATGTCTTCCAGCAGCACGCGCGCCTGGTCGGAAACCCAGTCAGGATCGACCGCCTGCACGTCTTCCACGCGCGCCGTATCACTGATCAGCAGGCCGGTGGTGACGGACAGGCCATGGCAGCCGAAGGCTGAAAACGTGGCCAGGTCGGCCTGGATGCCGATCGCGCCGACCGGATCGGACACGCCGAAGCTTAATATGAGGGGAGAAGTTTGGTTTTGCACGGCGGGTAGATTAAGATACCTAATTCAGCATTTTACTTGATTGAAGGGTGGCAGAACGTGAGTAGCAACGAAACAACGCAGCAATTCCAAACGTGGATGTGTCTTATTTGCGGCTGGGTTTATGATGAAGCGGCCGGCCTGCCCGACGAAGACATCGCTCCGGGCACGCGTTGGGCCGATGTTCCGATGAACTGGACCTGCCCTGAATGCGGTGCGCGCAAGGATGATTTCGAGATGGTGGCGCTGTAATTGATCGCAGTCCATGGGATGCCGCTGCCGCAAGCAGGTATCGCGGCAGCCTGTGCTATGGTATGAAAGATTGTCGAATAATCACATGACGCGTCCCTTTTTGCCCGAGGCGCCGGCCGATGCCGCATGCACCGGCATCACGATACTCGTCATCGACGACAGCGCGACGATACGCAGCGCGGCCGCGAAGATCCTGGGCGAGGCCGGTTATCGCGTGGTGGTGGCGGAAAACGGCTTCGAGGCCCTGGCAAAAATTGCCGACTGCCGGCCGGCGCTGATCGTGTGCGACATTGTGATGCCGCGCCTGGACGGCTACCGCACCTGCGCGCTGATCAAGGCCAGCGCGGCGCATCACGCCACGCCGGTGCTGATGCTGTCGTCGAAGGAGGGCCTGTTCGACCGCGCGCGCGGCGCCATGGCAGGCGCCAGCGCCTGCCTGGCCAAGCCGCTGGCGCGCGAGGCGCTGCTGGAGGCCGTGCGGCTGCACCTGGCCGGGCATTTTGAGTAAGTGGTTTTATTGATTGACAACGCAGCAAGGAAGCAGATGGCCATACACACAATTCTGATCGTCGACGACTCGCCGACAGAACGCTATTACCTGAGCGAGATCCTGGTGCGTGCCGGCTACGCCGTCCTCACGGCGCAGGACGGCGCCGACGCGCTGGCGCAACTCAAGCAGGCCAGGCCCGACCTGATCCTGATGGACGTGGTGATGCCCGGTGCGAATGGCTTCCAGATCACGCGCGCCATCGCGCGCGATCCCGAACTGCAGGACGTGCCGGTGATTATCTGCTCCAGCAAGAGCCAGGAAACGGACCGCATCTGGGGCTTGCGCCAGGGCGCGCGCGATTACCTGGTCAAGCCGGTGGTCGAAGCCGAGTTGCTGGCCAAGATCGCCGCGATTTCCTGAGCATGCAGACGATGCCAGGTCACGGCGTATCCACCGCGGCTTACCCGTCCGCCGCCATGCCATCTTTCGAGACGGGTGCGCGGCAGGGGCGCTTGCGCCAGTATCAGCTGCAATTGATCGAGCGGATACAGGCCGCGCGCAGCGGCGCGCTGGCGGCGCGCAAGGAACTGGGCGTGATGCTCGGTGGCCGGCCGTGCCTGCTTGACCTGACGCAGCTTGGCGAAATCGTCATTGCCGCCGGTGTGCAGATCCAGGGTGTGCCGCTGGCGCAGGACTGGTATCTGGGCCTGGCGGCCATGCGCGGGCGTTTGACGGGGGTCGTAGACCTGGCCCGCTACATGGGCGAAGCGGCTTGCGCGCCCGGCAATCACTGCCGCATCATCACCTTTTCTCCCCGCCTGGGCCTCAATTGCGCATTGCTGGTCGAACGCGTGCTGGGTTTGCGCCAGTTGCGCGCGATGCAGCACGTGCAGGATACGGCGCAGGGCGTGCTCCCATCGTGGGCGGCACAGGCGCTGCGCGACAGCGAAGGGCAGCAGTGGCTGCGCCTGGACCTGGCGCAGCTGGCGCAGTCGGCACGCTTCCTCGATGCCGGCTTTGACGGCCTCCCTGACCACAAGGATATTTGCTGATGGGTGCCCATTCCCCGATCCTGGCGGCCGGCTTGCCCGAAGCGCAGCACGCTCCGGAAGCGCCGGCATCGACGGCCGACCTGCCGCTGCGCCTGCGCGACGCGCTGGGACGGCGCAAGTCGCTGGCCAGCGCGCCTGCCGGGGACTGGAAGCTGCCGCTGATCGGCCATTTTCCGCTGCAAAAACAATTGAGCATCCTGTCGACGGTGATGGCCCTGAGCCTGGCCGCCAGCCTGCTGTTCGTCGGGCTGAACACGCGCAGCGGGAATATTGCCTCGGCGCAGACGCAGCTGGCCAGCGATGCGCTGATGCATTCGCAGCGCATCGGCAAGGCTGCGCCGAACGCTGTGCAAGGCAATCCGGAAGCCTTCCGCCAGCTCGAGGAAAGCCGCAATGAACTGAATCAGGATTTCCGCCTGATGCTGCGCGGCGGTACGTATCACGGGCGCGATATCGGCGAGTCGCGTTCCGCCCTATTGGCTGCGGTGGCCGACGCGCGCAAGAAGTGGGCCAGCAGCGACCGCGCGGCCAGCACCATCTTGCGCCTGAAACTGGAACTGGGCGAATTCGACAAGACCTTGCAGCAATTGAATGCGCTGTCGCCGGCGCTGCTGGCGCAGACCGAGGAAATTGCCGCGCTCAAGGTGCAGCGTGGCGGCAATGCGCGCGACCTGGCCGTCATCGGCCGCCTGATGATGTTGAGCCAGCGCATGAGCCGCAGCGCCAGCGAGTTCCTGTCGTCGGGCAGCATCAGCTCGGAAACGGCGTTTTCGCTGGGACGCGACACGACGTATTTCCGCACCGCCGTCGAAGGCTTGCTCAATGGCAGCGTGTCGCTGCAATTGGCGCCCACGCGCGACGCCGAACTGCGCGACCGGCTGGTGGCGCTGAAAGCCAGCTTCGACACTTACCAGAAGCTGGTTTCGTCGATACTCGACCGGCTCGATAAATTCAGCTCGGCGAAAAGCGCCGAACAGCTGATTTTCAACGAGAACGAAGACCTGCGCCAGCGTTTGACCCTGCTGCAGCAGATGTACCACGTGAACCAGGAAACCCTGGGCGTCGCCTTCTGGATGATGGTCGGCGGCGTGTTGCTGACCCTGATCGCGGCGGCCGGCATCGGTCGCGTGCTGCTGCAGGACTCCGTCAACCGCACGCGCGACGCCGAGCGGCGGCGCCAGGAAGCGGAAATCCTGCGTCTGCTGTCGCAGGAAAAGGAAGAGCAGGCCAAGGCCAAGAATGAGCAGAACCAGGCGGCCATCCTGCGCCTGATGAACGAATTGCAGAAGGTCGCCGACGGCGACCTGACGGTGCAGGCGACCGTCTCGGAAGACATCACGGGCGCCATCGCCGATTCCGTCAATTACACGGTCGAGGAATTGCGCGGCCTGGTGGGGCGGGTGACGGCAACGGCCGAACAGGTCAATCGCGCCTCGACGCAGGCGCAGAGCATCTCCAGCAAGCTGTTGATCGCGTCGCAGCAGCAGTCGCGCGAAATCCAGGGCGTCAGCGCCACCGTGGTCAAGATGGCCAATGCGATTACCGACGTGTCGAAATCGGCCAGTGTCTCGGCCGATGTGGCGCGCCAGTCGGTGGCGGCCGCGCAGCAGGGTTCGACGGCGGTGGAAAACGCCATCAAGGGCATGCATGAAATCCGCGAGCAGATCCAGGATACGTCCAAGCGCATCAAGCGCCTGGGCGAATCGTCGCAGGAAATCGGCGAAATCACCGAGCTCATTTCCGACATCACCGAGCAGACCAACGTGCTGGCGCTGAACGCCGCCATCCAGGCGGCCTCGGCCGGCGAGGCGGGGCGCGGCTTTTCCGTCGTCGCCGAGGAAGTGCAGCGCCTGGCCGAACGCTCGGCCGCCGCCGCCAAGCAGATCGGCGCGCTGGTGCGCACCATCCAGGCCGATACCCAGGATGCGACGCGGGCGATGGAAACGTCCACGCAGGGCGTGGTCGAGGGCGCGCGCCTGTCCGACGCTGCCGGCGCGGCCTTGAACGATATCAGCCAGGTGTCGAAACACCTGGCTGAACTGATCCAGGGCATCTCGTTCGCCACCGGCACGCAGGCCGGTTCGGCCAGCGGCGTGGCCTTGAATATCCAGCATATCCTGAGCGTGACGGAGCAGACCCAGGATGGCACGCAGCAAACGGCGCAATCGATCCATAAACTGTCGATGCTGGCGCAGGAACTGAAAAATTCGGTGTCGCGCTTCCGCGTCGCCGCCTGAACGCCGCGCCAGTCCAGGCGATTTCCTTACCGAGGCATGCATGAGCACACCTGATAGTCCACTGCAGTCCAAGCCGTTCGACAGCGAACCTTTGTCGTGGGTGATGGTGGAAATCCGCGAAGCGCTGGGCCGCTCGAAAACAGCTTTGTTCGAGGCGGGTGGCCGCGAGCGCGAGGAACGCGCCACGGCCCTGCAGCATGCGCGCTCGCATCTGCACCAGGCGCATGGCGCACTGGTGATGGTCGACGTGGCCGGCGCCAGCCTGCTGACGGACGGCGCGGAGCAGGCGCTTTCGCGCTTTCGCGACGGCAGCCTCGAATACACCCTGGACCATGCGCAAGTCGTCGCCGAACTGTATCAGGCCTTGACCGAATACC
The DNA here is from genome assembly GCF_030397705.1 of Janthinobacterium sp. SUN100. Classification (NCBI taxonomy): domain Bacteria; kingdom Pseudomonadati; phylum Pseudomonadota; class Betaproteobacteria; order Burkholderiales; family Oxalobacteraceae; genus Janthinobacterium; species Janthinobacterium sp. SUN100. The sequence goes on from NZ_JAPUBU010000004.1 coordinate 588,842, forward strand.
TGGAAGATCTGGTGGCCGGCACGCCGCCGCAGCCGACGCGCTTGTTCCCCTACTACCGAGACCTGCAAACCATGCTGGGCGCCGAGCGCAGTCACCCGGCCGACCTGTTCTTTCCGCCGGCGTCGGTGCTGGAAGGGCATGCGATTGCGCTGGCGGACGCGCCCCCGGTAGCCGACTATACGGCCTGGCGCGGGCGCTTCGAAAAGTCCCTGCTGCCGTTCCTGAAGGCGCAGGATGACGCGGCGCGGCGCCAGCATGCGAGCGACTTGCACGCCACCTTGACGCTGGTGGCCGATGCGCAGCAGGAAGCGCCGGCGCGCACTTTCTGGTTCGCCATGCAGGCGTTTGCCGGGCTGGCGGCCAGCGGCGAGGGCATGGGTACGCTCAACGTCAAACAGTTGTTCGGCCTGATCAATCTGCAGTTGCGCCGCCTGGCGCAGGGCACGGCCAGCCTGCCCGAAGCGATGCTGCGCGACGCCCTGTTCTTCATTGCCGCCGCCACCGAGCCGACGCCGGAGGCGCGCCAGCTGCGTGCCGCCTTCGCCTTGGACGGGCAGGTGCCCGCCGACGTGGAAACGCGGCGCTACGGCCAGGTCGACCAGGAGGTCCTGCAAGGCGCCCGCATGGCACTGGCGCAGGCGCGTGCCAGCTGGAGCCGCCTGGCGCAAGCCGACCTCGATCCTGCCCTGGGCACGGATTTTGACGCCTCGCTGCAACAGGTGGCCGCGCATGCGGAGTCCCTGAAGCAGCCTGCCCTGGCCAGCCTGTTGCGCGAATGCGCGGCCGTGGCGCGGCAAGCCGTGGCCAGCGGACGTAGTGCGGCCCTGGAAAATGAAATCGGCATGGCGCTGCTGTTTGCCGACACGGGCCTGGAGCAGGTGCGCCGCCTGCCCGACGATTTCGCCGGCAATGCGGAAACCATCGCCGCGCGCCTGCAGGCGCTGCTGGCTGGCGAAGCGCCGCCGCCCGTCACGGCGGGCGAGTTGTCGCGCCAGATCGAACAGGGGCAGACGGTTGCCGCGCTGGCCGAGGAAATGAAGACGGGCCTGCGCCAGGTGGAAACGGTGCTCAATGCGTATTACGCGGATGCAGCGGGGGCGAAGGCGGGGGCACTCGATGGCGTCGCGCCCTTGCTGGAGCAGTTGCAGCAGCAGTTGGCCGGGCTGGAACAGGAAGAGGCGCGCGCCGCCGTGCTGCAGGTCGATGCGGTCGTGCGGCAGCTGGCCGATGGCGACGCCAATACGGACGCCAAGGCGGAGGCGCTCGACGAGATCGCGCAAAATGTCAGCGCGCTGGGATTTTTTGTCGATATGCTGGGCCGTAACGCGCAGGCGGCCAGCGGGCGTTTCCATTTCGACGCGGCCGCCGGCGCCTTCCGCGCCCTGCCATTTGAAAAAGTCGCCGCCGCCGGCGCCGTGCCCGTACCCTTGCTCGACCAGGCCCTGGCGCCCGCCGCGCCTGCCGGCATGGATGCCGCGCCGGCAGTGACCGATGTCGATGCGGAGATGCTCGACATCTTCATCGCCGAAGCGCGCGAAGTGTTGGCCTTTATCGACACCACGCTGGCCCTGCCGCGCGAGCAAGCCGCCAGCGGCGACCACCTGGCCATGCTGCGCCGCTCGTTCCACACCCTGAAGGGCAGCAGCCGCATGATTGGCCTGGCGCAGTTTGCCGAAGCGGCCGGCGCCATCGAGCGCGTCATGAATACCTGGCTGGCCGAAGCGCGACCCGTTAGCGACGATCTGTTTACCCTGCTGAATTACGGCTGGTACCAGCTCCGCGAATGGGTGGCGGAACTGGAAGGCGGCGCAGGGCGAGAGCGCGAGGCCGGCATGCTGCTGGCAGCGGCAGAGCGCGTGCGCGAAGGCGGTCCGTTCGAATTGCGCAAGCCGCGCCCGGCCGCGCCCGTGGCCGGCAATGGCAATGTGATCGGCCTTCCCCTGGCCACGGCGCCCGCGCTCCACGAAGCGCCGGACGATCACCTCAAGCACGTGGGCGAACTGCGCATCAGCCTTCCCTTGTACAACATCTACCTGGCCGAGACGGATGAATTGCTGCGCGTGCTCACGCGCGACTTCGGCGAATGGCGTCATGAGCAGCGCGCCGTCAGCGCGGAAGCGCTGCAAGCCGTGCATACCCTGGCGGGGACGTCGGGCACGGTCGGCTTCCAGTCCCTGCGCGACCTGGCACATGCGCTCGAGACGGTAATCGAAACGGTGGTGCCGCCGTTGGCCGGACTGCGCGCCGAACAGCACGACGTGCTGGAGCAGGCCACGCAGCGCATCGGGCAAATGCTGCAGGCGTTTGCGCTGGGCGACCTGGCGCCAACGCAGCCGGACATGATCGAAGCGCTCAACACCCTGTGGCGCGCCCTGACGGCGCCGCCCGGCGAGAGCAAGGAAGAGCGGCTCGACGCCCTGTTTGCGGCCGCTTACGCCAGCATCATCGGCGCACCGGCGCACCCTGCGGAAGTGCTGCCCGACGCGCTGGCCGAGGTTCCTGTACCCCAGCTCGAGACGCTGTTCGAGGCGACGTATGCGAGCATCGTCGCCGACGCGCTGCAGCCGGCTGCTGCCGAAATACCTCTGCCAGCGTCGTTGCAGGACAGCGGCGCCAGCGACGACCTGTTCGACGCCGGTTTCGAGCACGCGCCGCCATTGGAGCACGCGGCGCCGGAAGCGCCGGCGCCTGCCATCATGCCAGCCGATGCGGCCGCGCTGCTGGCGGCCAGCGCCGGCATCAGCGATGAACTTGACCTCGATTTATTGTCCGTCTTCCTGGAAGAGGGCGCCGACCTGCTGCCGCAGATCGGCGAGGCGCTGCGCAGCTGGCAGCAGCAGGCGCACGATAGCGGCCAGGCACAGATGCTGTTGCGCACCCTGCATACGGTCAAGGGCAGCGCGCGCATGGCCGGCGCCATGCGCCTGGGCCAGCATGCGCATGAAATCGAGACGCATATCGAAAACATGCTGCACGCGGGCACCGCCACGCCGCAGGCCTTTGAGGAATTGCTGGCCCATTACGACCATGCGTTGCACCTGTTCGAGCAGTTGCAGCAGCCCTTGCTGCCCTTGCCGGGCATGGAAGATACGCCGGTCGCCGAACCGAAGGCGGCGCTGGTGCGCGTGCGCGCCGATATTCTCGACCGCCTGATCAACCAGGCTGGCGAAGTGTCGATCACGCGCTCGAAGATGGAAAATGAAGTCGGCGTGCTGGGCGCCTCGCTGTCCGAGTTTTCCGATAACCTGGCGCGCTTGCGGCGCCAGCTGCGCGAAGTGGAAATGCAGGCCGAATCGCAGATTGCCTCGCGCATGGCCGTCGGCAGCGAGCGCGATTTCGATCCGCTCGAATTCGACCGCTTTACGCGCTTGCAGGAACTCACGCGCATGATGGCCGAAAGCGTCAACGACGTGGCCTCCTTCCATGAAAACCTCAGCCACAGCGTCGATGCGGTGACGGACGACCTGGTGCTGCAGGCGCGGCTGACGCGCGAGCTGCAGCGCGACCTGATGCAGATCCGTATGGTACCGTTTGCCAGCATCGCCGAACGCCTGTTCCGCGTGGCGCGGCAAAGCGCCAAGGAAGTCGACAAGCGCGTCAATCTCGACATCCGCGGCGGCGGCGTGGAAATCGACCGCAGCGTGCTCGAACGCATGGCTGCTCCGTTCGAACACCTGCTGCGTAACGCCATCGTGCACGGCGTCGAGCCGCGCGACGCGCGCCTGGTTGCGGGCAAGAGCGAAACGGGCGAGCTGCTGGTGCAGGTCAGTCAGCAGGGCAACGAAGTGGCGATCGCCTTTTCCGACGATGGCGCGGGGCTGGATATGGAACGCATCCGCGCCAAGGCGCACGGCGCCGGCCTGCTGACGACGGACGCGCCATTGACCGACGCGCAGGCGGCCGAGCTGATTTTCACACCGGGTTTTTCCACCGCCGACAGCCTGACGGAATTGGCCGGACGCGGTTTTGGCATGGACATCGTGCGCTCCGAAGCGCTGGCGCTGGGCGGGCGCGTGGAAACGCTGACGCAGGCGGGCCTGGGCATGCGCTTCACCATCCACCTGCCGCTGACCCTGGCCGTCACCCAGGTGGTGCTGCTGGCGGCGAACGGCAAGACGTATGCCTTGCCATCGGTGCTGGTGGAGCAGGTGCTGCACCTGAAAGGCGAGCAGCTGGAGCAGGTGCGGGCGGCCGGGCGCGTCGAGTCGCACGGGCAGTCGCTGGCGCTGCACCACCTGTCGGCCATGCTGGGCGAGACGCCGGCGGCGCAGGCCACGCAGCGCTATGCGCCCGTGCTGTTGCTGAGGAATGGCAATGACAGGCTGGCCTTGCAGGTCGATGACGTGCTGGGTAACCGCGAAGTCGTGGTCAAGCACGTGGGCCCGCAACTGGCGCGCATGCCGGGCATTGCCGGTGCCACGGTGCTGGGCACGGGCGACATCGTGCTGATCCTGAACCCCGTGGCGCTGGCGCAGCACCTCGAGCATCATCCGGAACTGCTGTCGCAATATGCGCTGGCCAGCCGCGAGCAGCATGCCGTTGCCAGCGCGCTGGCCGCGCCGGCCTTGCGCGTGATGGTGGTCGACGATTCGCTGACGGTGCGCCGCGTGATGCAGCGCCTGTTCGAGCGCGAAGGCTACCAGGTGCTGTTGGCCAAGGATGGCGTCGATGCGCTGGAGCAGTTGCATGCGCTGGAGCCGGCTGCCATGCCGGCCCTGCTGCTGGTCGACGTGGAGATGCCGCGCATGGATGGTTTTGACTTGACGCGCAATGTGCGCAGCGACGACAAGACGCGCGCCATCCCCGTCATCATGATCACTTCGCGCAGCGCCGACAAACACCGCGCACATGCGTTCGAGCTGGGCGTGAATGCGTATTTCGGCAAGCCGTTCCAGGAAGAGGAATTGCTGGCGGAAGTGGGGCGCTTGTTGACCGAATCTTGACCTACGCCACCACCTTCACCACGGCATAACGCTCCAGGGTCTCCTTGCGCGCCTCGTCGTGCTGTACCAGCGGTTCCGGATAGTCGCGTCCCAGCACGATGTTTTTTTGCTCGAGCAGCATGCGCGGCACCAGCCAGGGCGCGTGGATTTCCTTGTCGCCCAGCGCCTTCAGCTGCGGCAGATAGCGGCGGATGAAGCGCCCGCTGGCATCGAATTTTTCCGATTGCGTGATCGGATTGAAGATGCGGAAGTAGGGCTGGGCGTCGCAGCCGGACGACGAAGCCCATTGCCAGCCGCCGTTGTTCGACGCCAGGTCGAAGTCATTGAGGTGCAGCGCGAAATACGCTTCGCCGCGGCGCCAGTCGATACCCAGGTCCTTGATCAGGAAGCAGGCCGTGACCATGCGCAGGCGGTTGTGCATGTAGCCCGTCTGGTTCAGCTGCGCCATCGCCGCGTCCACCAGTGGATAGCCGGTGCGCCCCTCGCACCAGGCGGCAAAGGCGGCATCGGCTTCGGGACCCGTTTCCCAGACGATGGCGTCGTAGGCCGGCTTGAAGGCGCCGCCTTCCACGTGCGGGTTCTGGTACAAAATCATGGCGTAGAAATCGCGCCAGATCAGTTCGGCCAGCCACACGGGCGCGCCATCGCCGCCGCCGCCCCGGTCCATCAGGTCGACGATGGTGCGCACCAGGTAGCGCAGCGACACGGTGCCGAAGCGCAGATGCATGGACAGGTAGGACGGCCCCTTCAAGGCGGGAAAGTCTCGCGCCACGTCGTAGCGGGCCACACGCGGCAGGAAATCCTCGAACAGCGTGCTGGCGCCCGACATACCGGTGGGAATGGCCAGCTCGGCCAGGTTGCTCGGTTCGAAACCCAGCTCGTCCAAGGTGGGCAGGGGCACCGGCGCGCCGGCGCGCGGCGGCACCAGGCTGGCCGCATGCGGCTCGATAGCGAATGGCGCCAGGCAGCCTGGTTCCGCGCGCATTTTCTTCAGCCAGGCATTCTTGTAGGGCGTGTAGACGGTATACGGCTTGGCCGAGAGCGTCAGCACTTCATCCTTTTCAAAGATCACCTGGTCCTTGAAACTGAACCACAGACGCGCATCGCGCGTGAGCGCGGCGGCCACCGTGGCGTCGCGCGCGATGGCCTGCGGTTCGTAGTCGTGGTTGGCAAAGACGGCGTCGGCGTTCAATTCGGCGGCCAGGCGCGGGATGGCCTCGGCCGCGTCCGCGTGCAGCACGATCAGGTCGCCGCCCAGCTGGCGCAGCTCGCCAGCGAGCTCGGCCACGCTGGCATGGATGAAGTCGACCCGCCGGTCGCGGCGCGGCAGTGCCGCCAGGATGGCGGTGTCGTACACGAAGACGCAATGCACGGCCTGGCTCTGGCGCAGGGCGTGATGCAGTGCAGCATGATCAAACGCGCGCAGATCGCGTCGGAACCACACCAGGGAAGTCTTGATTGTCATTATTTCGCGTGTTCAGGGTCAAAGATAGGCCATTTTCTGCCGCCAACGGGGCTTTATCGCCGCTCGCGTCGCGCCTTTGGCGTCGCTGCGGCGGCAATTCAGTGTAAACTACCGGGTATGTTCGTGGTGCTTTATGTGCGACAGCGATTTTGCAATCAATTTTACAATTGGCATTGAAATGCGCCTGCAGGCAAAGCGAATTGACCATTAATTTATAACATAACAAGAATAGCGCCTGGCAACACGGCTCTCGCCGCCCAACATTCGCGGCAGGAGGTGCCAGGCGTACGATAGCGGGGTAAGCGAGACTTGCCAGCAAGCCCACAGAGAGAGCATCGCGTATGAAAAAGAGTAAAATCGACCAGACTCTACCAGGACATCGTTTGATGCAGGGTGTGGGAGAGCCGGCCGCGACCGGTTCCTCCACCCTGAATCTGGCCAACCATTTCCTCATTGCGATGCCGGCCATGCAAGATCCGATCTTCGGCGGCACGGTCGTGTACGTGTGTGAACATAATGAAAACGGCGTGCTGGGCGTCGTCATCAACAAGCCCACCGACATGACCATGGAAGTGCTGTTCGACCGCATCGACCTGAAACTGGCGGCCGGCAGCGACACGCCCATCATCAACGAACCGATCATGTTTGGCGGCCCCGTGCAGGACGACCGCGGCTTCGTGCTGCATACGCCGGGCGCGCGCTATTCCTCGTCGCTGACGGTGACCGATGAAGTGGCGTTTACCACCTCGATCGACGTGCTCGAAGCCGTCGCCAAGGGCGATGGCCCCGAGCGCATGCTGGTCTCGATCGGCTACTCGGGCTGGAGTCCGGGCCAGCTGGAAGACGAGATCGGCCGCAACGGCTGGCTGACGGTGGGCGCCTCGGCCGACATCCTGTTCGATTTCCCCATCGAGCAGCGCTACGTGGCGGCCATCAAATTGCTGGGTATCGATCCGCTCATGCTCGCCAGCGAGGCTGGCCACGCATGAGCGGTGACGCCATCGACACCATCCTCGCCTTCGATTTCGGCTTGAAACGCATCGGTGTGGCCATCGGCAATACCATGATTTGCCAGGCCAAGCCGCTCAGCGTGATCACGGCCACGGCGAATGAGCCGAAGTTTGCCGCCATCGATAGCCTGATCAAGGAGTGGGGTGCGAGCCGCATCGTGGTGGGTTTACCCAGCCATCCGGACGGCACGGAACACGAGATGAGCGCGCGCTGCCGCCGTTTCGCCAACCAGGTGCATGGCCGCTTCAACCTGCCGGTGGAACTGGTCGACGAGCGTTATTCATCGGCCGTCATCGCCGCCAAGCGCGGTGAAGTCATCGATGACCGCGCCGCCGCCATCATCCTGCAACAGTATTTCGACGCGAATTATTAATCTGACCTTTGACCCATTCCTGAATGATCAAGAACCCTATGCCGCATCCTACAAATCCTTCCCAACTCGACGCCGAGGCCCTGTACGCGGTCTTGCTGCAACAGGTGCAGAGCGGCCTGGCGGGCATCCCCAACGTGGCCATCGTCGGCATCCATTCGGGCGGCGCCTGGCTGGCTGAACGCCTGGCGCGCGACCTGAACCTGCTCGACCGCCTGGGCGTGCTCGATGTCTCGTTCTACCGCGACGACTTCGCCCAGAAGGGTCTGCATGCCGACGTCAAGCCGACGCAAATCAGCTTTGACGTGGCCGGCGCCACCATCCTGCTGGTCGACGATGTGCTGTACACGGGCCGCACCACGCGCGCGGCCATCAACGAATTGTTCGATTATGGTCGCCCGGCGAAGATCATGCTGGCCGCCCTGGTCGACCGCGGCGAACGCCAGCTGCCGGTTGCCGCCGATTTTGTGGCCGCCTTTACAGCCGTACCGCCGGGCCAGGCCCTGGTCCTGAAGCAAGCCGACGATGGAAAATTCACGCTCACCATAGATACCCACCATGCTTAATCCGCAACTGAATAAACACGGCGAACTGCAACATCTGCTGACGATTGAAGGCTTGCCGAAGTCTATCGTCAACCACATCCTCGATACCGCTTCCTCGTTCGTCGGCATCTCCGATCGCGATGTGAAAAAGGTGCCGCTGATGCGCGGCAAGAGCGTTTTCAATCTGTTCTTTGAAAACTCCACACGCACCCGCACCACCTTCGAGATCGCGTCAAAAAGGCTGTCGGCCGACGTCATCAACCTGAACATCCAGGCGTCGTCGGCCAGCAAGGGCGAGTCCCTGCTCGACACCATCGACAACCTGTCGGCCATGCATGCCGACATGTTCGTCGTGCGCCATGCGCAGTCGGGCGCACCCTACCTGATCGCCAAGCACCTGATCGACACGAAGCAGCCGCACGTCCACGTGGTCAACGCGGGCGACGGACGCCATGCGCATCCGACCCAGGGCTTGCTCGATATGTACACGATCCGCCACTACAAGAAGGATTTCACCAACCTGACGGTGGCCATCGTGGGCGATATCCTGCATAGCCGCGTGGCCCGTTCCGACATCCACGCGCTGACCACCCTGGGCGTGCCGGAAGTGCGCGCCATTGGCCCGCACACCCTGCTGCCGGGCGGCCTGGAACAGATGGGCGTGCGCACCTTCACCAACATGGATGAAGGCCTCAAAGGCGTGGACGTGATCATCATGCTGCGCCTGCAGAATGAACGCATGAGCGGCGCGCTGCTGCCGTCGGCGCAGGAATATTTCAAGAGCTATGGCTTGACGCCCGAGCGCCTGGCGCTGGCGAAACCGGACGCCATCGTCATGCATCCGGGCCCGATGAACCGCGGCGTGGAGATCGATTCGGCTGTGGCCGACGGTCCGCAGGCGGTGATCCTGCCGCAGGTGACGTTCGGTATCGCCGTGCGCATGGCGGTGATGAGTATTTTGGCTGGTAATCAGGGCTGATAGCCCAAGGACGAGTAAGCGAGCATGACGACACTACATATCAAGAACGGCCACCTGATCGACCCTGCCAACGGCATCGATGGCTTGCAAGACCTGTTCATCGCCGACGGCAAAGTGCTGGCCGTGGGCAGCGCCCCGGCCGGCTTCAAGGCCGACACCACCTTTGACGCGGCCGGCCTGGTGGTTTCCCCCGGCCTGGTCGACCTGTCCGCGCGCCTGCGCGAGCCGGGCTACGAATACAAGGCCACCCTGGAATCGGAACTGCAGGCGGCGCTGCAAGGCGGCGTGACGAGCCTGGTCTGCCCGCCCGACACCGATCCCGTGCTCGACGAGCCGGGCCTCGTGGAAATGCTGAAATACCGCGCCAAGACGCAGAACAAGGCGCACGTGCACCCGCTGGGCGCACTGACCATGGGCTTGAAGGGCAAGTCGTTGACGGAGATGGCCGAATTGACGGAAGCGGGCTGCATCGGCTTCGCGCAGGCGGAAGAGCCGATCGAAGACACCACTGTGCTGCTGCGCGCCATGCAGTACGCGAACACCTTCGGCTACACGGTCTGGCTGCGCCCGCAAGACCCGCACATCGGCCGCGGCGGCATCGCCCATAGCGGTCCGCTGGCATCGCGCCTGGGCCTGTCCGGCGTGCCCGTGATGTCCGAAACCATCGCGCTGCACACGATCTTTGAGCTGATGCGCGCCAGCCGCGCGCGCGTGCACCTGTGCCGCATCTCGTCGGCGGCGGGCCTGGAACTGATCCGCGCCGCCAAGGCCGAAGGCTTGCCCGTCACCTGCGACGTGGGCGTGCACCATGTGCACCTGACGGACGCCGATATCGGTTTCTTCGACCCGAACGCGAGGGTCACGCCGCCGTTCCGTAGCCAGCGCGACCGCGATGCGATCCGCGCCGGCTTGCTCGACGGTACGGTCGACGCCATGTGCTCGGACCATACGCCCGTCGACGACGATGAGAAACTGCTGCCGTTCGGCGAAGCGTCGCCCGGCGCCACTGGCCTCGAACTGCTGCTGTCGCTGGCCCTGAAATGGGCCGACGACTATGCGCTGGCGCAACCGCAGGCGGGCGCCCGTCCGCTGGCGCGCGCCGTAGCCAAGGTCACGTCCGATGCGGCCCGTGTCGCCGGCATCCCTGCCGGCAGCCTGGCGGTGGGCGAAGCTGCCGACATCTGCGTCTTCGACCCCGCCGCGCGCTGGACCGTGTCGTCGGCGTCGCTGGCCAGCCAGGGCAAGCACACGCCTTTCCTCGGCTATGAGCTGAGCGGCATCGTCAAGGCGACCATCGTCGCCGGACAGGTGGCGTTTCAGCGTTAAAAAATCAGATCCGTGGACCGGGGCACGCTGCCCCGGCATCCCTTGTCTGCTCCCGGATTTCGGTTCTGGTTTATTTGTTGGTGTGATTTGAAACTTCTGCTTACCTACCGCCTCGCGCGCATCGCCATTCACCTGAGCTGCGGCATGGCCAAGAGCGCCGTGCTCTTTCCCTGGCTGGACCTGGAGGGCCGCAACCGGCGCATCCGCCGCTGGTCGACGCAGCTGCTCGACATCTGCGGCGTGCACGTGGCGCAGCCGGCAGACAGCGTGCCGGCGCTCGACCATGCGATGGTGGTGGCGAACCACGTGTCGTGGCTCGATATCTTCGTCATCAATGCCGTGCACCCCTGCCGTTTCGTCGCCAAGGCGGAAATCCGCGCCTGGCCCATCCTGGGCTGGCTGGCGGGGCGCGCCGGCACCATCTTCATTTCGCGCGGCAGCAAGCGCGATTTGCGCCTGATCTTCCAGGGCCTGGTGGATAAATTGACGGCGGGCGAGCGCATCGCGTTCTTCCCCGAAGGCACCACCGCCGCGCAGGGACAGATACTGCCGTTTCACGCCAACCTGTTCGAGGCGGCCATCGACGCGCAAGTGCCGGTGCAGCCGTTCGCGCTCGTGTATGTGGATGACAAGGGAGCACTGCATCACGCCGTCGACTTCATCGGCGAAATGAGTTTTGCGCAAAGCATGGTGGCAATCCTGAGCGGCCCGCCCATCACGGCGCGCCTGACCTGTCTGGCGCCAGTGGCGACGTTCGATGCGCACCGGCGCGAACTGGCGACGGCAACGCAGGCGGCGGTGGCCGCCGCGCTGCCGCTGGAAAAAACCGCCTAGTTTTTGACGTGCAGCCAGCGCGCATGCGCTGCGCGGGCCAGGTAGTCGAGGATAAATCCAAGTATGCCGATCAGCACAATGGCGGCCATCAGCTCCGAATACGCGAGCCGGTCGCGCGTATCGAGGATGAAGTAGCCGAGACCGGCCGACACGCCCAGCATTTCCGCCGGCACCAGCACGATCCAGATGATGCCGATGGCCAGGCGCACGCCCGTCAGGATGTCGGCCGTAATGCCCGGCAAAATCACCTTGAAGACGATTTCGCTGCGCGTGGCCGACAGACTGCGCGCCAGCAGCAGCCAGTTCGGATCGAGCCGCGCCACGCCGGCCGCCGTATTGAGCAAAATCGGCCAGACTGCCGCAAACGCCAGCAGGAAGTACACGGGCGCGTCGCCGACGCCGAGCACCATCACGGCGATCGGCATCCACGACAACGGCGAAATCATGCGCAGCAGCTGAAACAGCGGCATGGCTGCGCCGGAAAAGCTCTTCGACATGGCCACTAGCACGCCCAGCGGCACGCCGATGACGATCGCCAGTCCCAGGCCCACGGCCACCCTTTGCAGGCTCAATACCACGTGCAGCCAGATATCCGAACCGCCCACCATCTCCTGGAACGCCAGCGCCGTGGGCAAGGGCGCGAAGGCGGTGGCGATGGGCGTGGATTTCTCCAGCGCCGTCACGCCCATGGACCACAGCAGCAAGGCACAGGCCAGCCCCACCAGGGGCAGGCCGAACTTCGTGAACAACTTGCTCGCCATCGTCAGACCGCCACGGTTTCGCTGCGCAGCAGGTTGGCCGGCAGGCCGAAGGCGGCCGGGCCGCCGACTGCCGTGATGGCCTTGCGCACGAAGCGGTCATCAACCAGGTCGCGCGCGGCGAACTTCGGATCGAGGTTGGCCAGGAAGCGCGTATCGCCTTCGACTTTGGTACGGCCGATGGCGCGCACCAGTTCTTCCGTGTACGAGGCAAACGGATATGGCTGGAAGTCGATGCGGCGCTGCTGCCAGTTCTTGTGCACGATCAGGCCCTGCTTTTCATAGCCGGCGTAATCGGTGGTGGCCAGCACCTTGGTCAGCACCTGCAGCGGATGCGGCGTGTAGCGGTGTTCGCCCACGTTCGACAGCAGCTTGGCCGTGTCGACCTGGTTCGAACGCGTCCACAGCTGCGCCTTGACGATGGCGTTGGTGACCTTCTGCGCCCATTCGGGACGCGTGTTGATGTCGCGCTCGGACAGGAAGGTGACGCAGCACGCATGGTTTTTCCACACGTCGCCCGAGAAGCGCAGGATCTTGCCGATGCCGGCGTTTTCCGCCGCCGCATTGAACGGTTCGGCCACGATGTAACCGGCAATCGACTTGCTGGCCAGGGCCGAGACCATTTCGGCCGGCGCCAGCACGATCAGGTTGACTTCATTCGGCTTGATGGCCGCATTGCGCGCCCGCGTGACCGGGATCAGGCCGTTGGAGGACAGGATCTGCTGCAGCAGGATGTTATGGATCGAGTACCAGAACGGGATGGCGACCGTACGTCCGCCCAGGTCGGAGACCTTGTTGATCTCGTTGGCCACCGTCAGCGCGGAGCCGTTGACGTGGTTCCATGCCACGACTTTCGCAGGGAACTTGGCGCCGTAGCGCACCCATAGGGTGGCCGGTGACAGCAGGTGGATGACGTTGACCTGGCCGGCGACGAAGGCTTCGATGATTTGCGCCCAGCTGCGGAACAAACGCGGCGTCTCCGCCTGCAGGCCTTCCGCTTCAAACAGCTTGCGGGCGTGGGCGACGAGCAGCGGGGTGGCGTCGGTAATTGGCAGGTAGCCGATTTTCACGGGCTGGTCGTCGCCTTTTGGGCCTTGCTGGGCCATGGCGTCACCGGCGAACAGCAGGGGAGAAGCCACGCTGGCCGTGGCCAGCGCCGACATGCGCAGGAAGTCGCGCCGCGTCAGGCCGCAGTCGCAATCGGACGAGGCGCAGATATGCAGGGGTTTGTTTTGATCTTCGAATGTCATGGGAAAGTTCCGGTCGATTAATTGGGAGCGAAGGCGGGCGTTTGATCCTGCTTTTGCAGCGCCTGCAGGGCGTCGAGGATGTCCATCTTGAGGGCGATCACGTCGGCGCTGTGGCTGATGCGGGGCTGATCGATGGCGACGGACCATTCGCGCACGATGTTGCCCGGCTTGCCGCCCATCAGCAGGATGCGGTCGGCCACGAGGATCGCTTCATCGATATCGTGCGTGACCAGCAGCACGGCCGTGTGCCAGCGGTGCACCACGTCGACCAGCAGCGACTGCATCTCGGCGCGCGTGATGGCGTCGAGCGCGGAAAACGGTTCATCGGCGAACAGCAGTTCCGGTTCGCGCGCCAGCGCACGGGCCAGCGCCACGCGCTGCGCCATGCCGCCGGAGAGGGCGGATGGATACAGCCTTTCGCGTCCCTTCAAGCCCACCGCCTCGATGGCTTGTGCCACGCGCGCCCGGTGCGCCTCGCGCGTCAGCTTGGGCTGGTGCTTGAAGTCCAGGCCAAAACCGGCATTGCCCGTGACGTTCAGCCAGGGCAGCAGGCTGGCTTGCTGGAAGACGAGGGCGCTACGCGGGTCCGGTTCGCGCATGGGGGCGTCGAGGAATTGAATCTCACCCGTGGACGGCGGTTGCAAGCCGGCCAGCACGCGCAGCAGGCTCGATTTGCCGCAGCCGCTGCCGCCCAGCAGGCAGACAATTTCGCGCTTGCGCACGCCCAGCGAGACGTGCTGGAACACGGGTGCCGTGCCCGGATAGGCGTAGCTCAGCTCCTGCGCCTGCAGCGCCCAGTCTTGTGTCGCTGCCGTCATGCCGGCGCTCCCGCCGCCTTGGCCGCCTGCTGGCTGTCGAACAGCTGCAAGGCTGCCTGCAATTGCGTCAGGCTGGGAGTGACGATGGGGATGAACGACGATTCGCGCCAGCGGCGGGCAAAGCCCTGCTGCTCGGCGTTCAGGTAGGCGCGCCCGCCCATGGCTTGCAGTTCCAGCATCAGCGCCTGCTGCAGCACGTCGGCCAGCTGTATGCGCAGGCGGAACATGGCCGGCGCCTGCGTCTTGAAGCGGCCATCGTGCACGCCGGCCAGCAAGGTCGCGATGGCGGCCTCCAGGGTCGCTTGCAGTGCTTCGATGCGCGGCGTAAGCTGGTTGCGCGAGCCGGCGGAAATTTGCGCCGCTTTGGCCAGGCTGGCGCGCGCCAGGCCGATCGACAGGCCGCACTGCATGCCGAGGAACGATGGGCGCACCTGCGGCAGCCAGGCCGGCGCGTTGTCGCTGATGATGTCCGCGGCGGGAATGTGCACCTGCGCCAGCTTGACGGAAGCCGTATTGCTGCCGCGCAGGGCGATCAGGTCCAGGTCGTCGCTGCGCTGCACGCCTGCCGTGCCGCTGTCGAAGGCGACGATGACAGGGGGTGCGCCGTCGTTCGGCGCCACGGCGGCTGCCGCGACAAAGCCCGCCTTGCGCAAGTTCGTCACCCAGGCCAGGCCGCCGTCGACCAGCAAGCCGTCGTCGTGGCGCGCGCCCGTGATTTGCAGCTGCTCGATGCCGGACAAGAATTTCATGGCGTTCGACAGGCCGCTGGCGCCGGCCTGCGTGCCTGCCAGCAGGCCAGGCAAGCGGCGCTCGGCCAGCGCGCGGTTTTCGCTTTGCAGCAGGAATTCGATGAAGCAGCGCTGGCCCCAGAAAACAAAGGCCGCCGTCACCGATTGCTCGGCCACGTTGGCGATGGCGTCGATGGCGTCGCGTACGTCGCCGCCCGCGCCGCCGTGTTCCTGCGGCACGCCGATGGTTAGCAACTGGTCGCCAGCGAGGGCCGGCAAAATGGTTTCAGCCAGGTCCGACGATTGGTCCAATTGGTCGGCATGCGTGTGCAGCCAGTGATTGAGGTGGCCCATGTCAGACGGCGCCAGGCAGGTAGGGCGTCAATTGCGGATTGACGGGCGTGCCGGCCAGGCTGTTGGAGAAATTGCACAGGGTGGCCAGGCTGATGCCCAGCACCACTTCCAGCGCCTGCTGTTCGTTGTAGCCGGCCGCCAGGAAGGTTTGATATTCGGCGTCGCTGACGGCGCCGCGCGTGGCAATGACGGCCGTGGCGAAGGCGGCGACGGCGTCCAGCTTTGTATCGCCCGTCGGCTGGCCATGCTGCAGCGCGCGCACGGTGTCCGGTGTCTGGCCCGCTTTTTTCAGCGAGATTGCGCTATGGCCGGCGATGCAGAAATCGCAGCCGTGGATGCGCGCGGCCGTGATTTGCACCACTTCGCGTTCCATTAACGTCAGGCTGGCGCGCGCATTGATGCCGGAGACGGTCAGATAGGTTTCCAGGGCCAGCGGGGCATTGGCCAGCACGCCGATCAGGTTGGGCAGGAAGCC
Source organism: Janthinobacterium sp. SUN100 (assembly GCF_030397705.1). Taxonomy (NCBI): domain Bacteria; kingdom Pseudomonadati; phylum Pseudomonadota; class Betaproteobacteria; order Burkholderiales; family Oxalobacteraceae; genus Janthinobacterium; species Janthinobacterium sp. SUN100. The sequence continues at coordinate 604,698 of NZ_JAPUBU010000004.1, forward strand.
ATTGTTGGCGATGGCCTTTTCCACGAAGGGGCGGCTATCGGCCGGGGCGGTATCGAGAGTGTGCAGCGTCAGACGGGACATGGGGTACCTTGCTAAGTTGGTAAGTCACTCATGCATTATATCGGCCATGCCGTGCAGGTAACAGACGTCAGCGTCGTCCTTTTGTGCTCGTTCGTCTGCGATTGTGCGATCCTTGATTTCAGCTGGCCAGTTGGCGCTGGCGCTGGTCGCGCCGGTAGGCGCCTGGCTGTTCGCCCGTGACCCGCTTGAACGCGCGCGTAAAGGCGGCGTGCGAGCGGTAGCCCACCAGTTCGGCCGCGCGTTCGACGGAGACGCCATCGTGCAGGCGCCGCGCGGCGATCTTCATGCGCAGCAGGAGCAGGAACTGGGCCGGCGAGTGGCCGCTGGCGCTGGCGAAATGCTTGCAGAAGCTGGCGCGCGACATGCACGCGGCCTTGGCCATGTTCTCGATCGACCAGTCGTCGGCGGGGGCGTCGAGCATGCGTTCGAGCAGCGGCGAAAATGCGGGCTGGTGCAGCAGCGACAGCAGGCCGGCCGCCACCTGCTCGCCCTGCGCCACATGGCGTATCAGGTAAAAGAACAGCAGTTCGACCAGGCGCGCGATGAGCGGCGACGGTTGTTCCGGGTCGCCGCCGGCTTCCGCCAGTATCAGGTCGAACAGCGCGGCAGCGGCGCTGAAGGCGGGCGCGTCGCCGCGTATCAGCAGGTACGGCGGGAAGGAGTCGACGATCAGCGCGGAGAGGGCGCCGCGAAATTGAAAGAAGCCGCAGGCCAGCGCCGTCGCCGGCTGGTCCGTGGGCGACTGCAGCGGCAGCATGGCTTGTGCGCTGACCGCCTGCAGCGGGTCGCTGTGTGGGCTGAGGAAGTGCGGCAAGTCGCGCAGCAGGAAGACGCCGTCGCGCGGGCCGAGCGCAATCGGAGCCGCCCCGTCGAGGTGCAGATAGCAGTGGCCATCGAGCACCAGGTGAAAGCTGCCCAGTTCCCGGCCCGCCGTGGAGGCGTGCCAGCGGCCGCAGTACTGGCCTACATGCAGGACGGCGGTGTCGAGTTCCAGGCTGCCGAGCAGCCAGCGCGCCAGTCTGTCGGTATCAGGATGCATGGGATCGCAAAGGCAAAAGCTGCATCATACGGGCTGCGCGCGGCAAGGCCAACGACCGATTTCGATTAAGCATATGCGCGCCATGCTTGCCATCTAGCGCTTGCCGCTGTGCTGCTGGAAGGCGGGGCAGGCGACTTGCAGCAGCGAGCGGTCTTCCAGGCACACGGCCGACAGTTTTCCACCCCAGACGCAGCCGCTATCGAGGCCGATCAGGTGCTCCCGCAGCTGCAGTCCAAGCGCCGACCAGTGGCCGAAGACGATGGTGTCGCCGGCGCTGCGCCGTCTCGGCACGTCGAACCACGGCAGCAGGCCGGAGCCCGGCGGCGGGCTGCCGCTCTCCTTCATCTTGAAGTCCATCACGCCTTCCGGCGTGCAAAAGCGCAGCCGCGTCATGGCGTTGACGATGCAACGCAGCCGGTCGGCGCCCTGCAGGTCGTCGCGCCAGGCGGCCGGCTCGTTGCCGTACATGGTACGCAGGAAGGCCACCCAGCCGTCGCTGCGCAGCATCGCGGACACTTCCCCGCTAAGGGACAGGGCCTGAGCCGCGCTCCATTGCGGCAGCAAGCCCGCATGCACGAGCACGTGGCCGTCGTGCTCCAGTGCCAACGGCCGTTGGCGCAGCCAGTTGATCAACTCGTCGCGGTCGGGTGCGTCGAGGATTTCGGCCAGCGTATCGGACGCATGCTCGGGGCGGATGCCGTTGGCCACGGCCAGCAGGTGCAAGTCATGGTTGCCCAGGACGCTGTCGGCCAGCCCCTGCTGCGCCAGCGCGTGCACGTGGCGCAGCGTGGCCAGCGAGGCCGGGCCGCGGTTGATCAGGTCGCCCGCGAACAGCAGGCGGTACGGGCCATTCGCTGCCGCCTGGATCAGTTCGATCAGTTCGATGGTTTGTGCATGGCAGCCTTGCAGATCGCCGATAAAGTAAGTTTTCATATGTGCCGGGGTGAAGTGAACTACGCGCCTGCATTATAAGCATGCCTGCCCTTTGGTGTTGGGTGCATTCCTGGTCCGTACCCGATTGCGCGCACGGCTGGCGGGAAGAGAAGCGGATGCCGATTATGCTGTCGGAGATTTAATGGGGGGCATTTCCCGCTGGCATATATCGATAATCATCCGCCAGCGCGTTTATCGGAATGGATAGCCGCGCCACGCTGGTCTTGCAAGCGGGCTGCGCAGGAAGCCGGAATGCCACTCATCCATGTTTATTTATTTTCTACGCGTACTTTCGGCATATTTTTCATTGAATCTTAATGTGGAGCAGATAAATAAGCCGATAGCCGTGATTCAATAGGCGATGGATTATGCAACGCTGCGCAGATGTTTATGCAATGTAGTATATTTCACGCTTATTTTATTATTTAAATTAATATAAAGGATGTACGGGATGGATCTGTCTACGATGACGATGCTGGAATTGCGCAAGCTGGAAGATAATGTCAAGCAGGAATTGAACAGCCGCGAACGTGAAGATTTGAACAAGGCGCGCGAACAGATCATGGCCATCGCGCAGCAGGCGGGCATTCCGCTGAAACAGTTGATACTCGACGGCTTGCATCCGCGCACGGGCAAAGTCGCGGTGCGTTACCGCCATCCTGACAATGCGACCGAGCAATGGACAGGCCGTGGCCGCCAGCCGCTGTGGGTCAGGCAATGGGTGGAATCGGGCAAGTCGATCGATCTGCTGCGCGTATAATTCGGTATACTCTTGGCGCAGTAGCAAGCTGTCAGCCCCGCGCTGCACCTTGCCAGGCACCCTATTTGACCCTCTTTATACCGCCCACACCATGCTTCCATTGTCCAGAACGATCTTCAAGGCCTACGATATTCGCGGCATCATCGCTAAAACCCTCGATGCCAGCGTGGCCCACAAGATCGGTCAGGCATTTGGCCAGGCCGCTCTGGCCAAGGGCGAGCAGCGGGTCGTGATCGGCCGCGATGGCCGCCTGTCGGGGCCGGAATTGACGGCGGCGCTGGCGCAGGGCTTGCAAGCTGCAGGCGTCGACGTGATCGATCTGGGCGTGGTGGCCACGCCGATGGTCTACTTCGGCACGAATGTGCTCGACACGCGTTCCGGCATCATGGTCACGGGCAGCCACAATCCGCCCGACTACAACGGCTTCAAGATGGTGCTGGCCGGTGAAGCGATCCACGGCGAAGCGATCCAGGCGCTGTACCACAGCATCGTCGCGCACGACGGCAGCGCCAGCAGCACGCCAGGCAGCTATGCCACGCACGATATCCGCGCCGCCTATTTGGAGCGCATCCTGGGCGACGTCCAGCTGGCGCGTCCGATCAAGATCGCCGTCGACTGCGGCAATGGCGTGGCCGGCGCATTTGCGGGCGACCTGTTCCGCGGCATGGGCTGCGAGGTCATCGAATTGTTCTGCGAAGTCGATGGCAATTTCCCGAACCATCATCCGGATCCGGCGCATCCGGAAAACCTGCAAGACCTGATCCGCTGCCTGGCCGAGACGGATGCGGAAATCGGCATCGCCTTCGATGGCGACGGCGACCGCCTGGGCGTGGTCACCAAGGATGGTCAGATCATCTACCCCGACCGCCAGATGATGCTGTTCGCCGCCGACGTGCTGACCCGCCATCCTGGCGCGCAAATCCTGTATGACGTGAAGTGCACGCGCCACCTGGCGCCTTACATCACCAAGCATGGCGGCGTGCCGCTGATGTACAAGACGGGCCACTCGCTGGTGAAAGCCAAGCTGCGCGAAACGGGCGCGCCGCTGGGCGGCGAAATGAGCGGCCATATCTTCTTCAAGGATCGCTGGTACGGTTTCGACGACGGCCTGTATTCGGCTGCGCGCCTGCTGGAAATCCTCACGCGCGAAGCCGATCCTTCCGCCCTGTTGAACGCCCTGCCGCAGTCCGACAGCACGCCGGAACTGCACCTGGAACTGAAGGAAGGCGAGAACGTCGCGCTGATGGACATGCTGCGCCGCGACGCCGTCTTCCCCGGCAATGAGCAGATCATCACCATCGACGGCTTGCGCGTGGAGTATGCGGATGGTTTCGGCCTGGCCCGCTCGTCGAACACCACGCCGGTGATCGTCATGCGCTTCGAAGCGGAAACGCCGGCAGCGCTGGCGCGCATCCAGGGGCAGTTCAAGAGCGTGATCCTGGCCGCCAAGCCAGACGCTGTGCTGCCGTTCTGACAGCATGGCCGGCCAAGCTGGCGCACAGGCGCCCTTGAAAATCCTGCTGGTGCGGGTGTCCTCGCTGGGCGACGTACTGCATAACCTGCCGATGGTGGCGGATATCGCCCGCCACTATCCGGATGCGACCATCGACTGGGTGGTCGAAGAGGGTTACGTCAGCCTGGTGCGCCTGAACCCGCGCGTGGGCACCATCTTCCCGTTCGCGCTGCGGCGCTGGCGCAAGAGCCTGGGCAAGAAAGAGACGCGCGCGGAAATCGCCGCCTTCTTCCGCAGCCTGCGGCAGACGCATTACGATTATGTGTTCGATACCCAGGGCTTGCTCAAGACGGGCATCATCATGGGTGCCGCGCGCCTGGCGCCGGGCGGGCAGAAAGTCGGCCTGGCCAATGGCAGCGAAGGTTCCGGGTACGAAGGCATCTCGCGCATTTTTCATACGAAGAGCATTCCGCTCGACCCGCGCACGCATGCGGTAGCGCGCGGCCGCCTGGTGGCCGGCGCGGCACTCGGCTATACGGTCGACACGCCGGCCGATTTCGGTTTGCCGGAAGTATCGGCCAGCGAAGCGCGTCCGGACTGGATGGGCGAGGCGCCTTACTGCGTGTATTTCCACGGTACGGCGCGCGACGCCAAGAAGTGGGCGCCGGAAAACTGGGTCGCCCTGGGCCACGCGCTCGCGCCCATGCCGATTCTGCTACCCTGGGGTTCGCCCAAGGAAAAGGCGGAAGCCGAACAACTGGCGGCCAGCCTGCCCAACGCGCGCCTGCTGCCGAAGCTGTCGATGGAAGACGCCACCCTGCTGGCACGCCATGCGGCGCTGGTGATCGGCGTCGACACGGGCCTGACACATATCGCCGCCGCCTTCGTGCGTCCGACGGTGGAAATCTATGCCGATTCGCCGCTGTGGAAAACGGAAGGCAACTGGTCGCCGAAAATCATCAACCTGGGCGACAAAGGCGCGCCGCCCGGCGTGCCGGAAGTGCTGGCCGCGGCGCAGCACCTGCTGGCCGACCACCCTCCCGCCTGACTTCAACCGCCTGACTTCAACATCAAACAAACATGCGACTTCTTTATACCCTTGCCTGGTGGCTGGCCTTGCCCCTGGTGCTGGCGCGGCTGTGGCTGCGCGGACGCCAGGAACCCGGCTACCGCCAGCATTGGGGCGAGCGTCTGGGCTTTTACGGGCGCCAGGCCACACCTGCCCCCGACACCATCTGGCTGCACGCCGTCTCCGTCGGCGAGACGCGCGCGGCCGAGCCGTTGATCGATGCGCTGCTGGCCGCATGGCCCGCGTGCCGCATCGTTCTCACGCACATGACGCCGACGGGGCGCGCCACGGGAAAATCCCTGTTCGCCAGACACGGGGCGCGCCTCGTGCAAAGCTACCTGCCGTATGACACGGGCGCCATGCCGGCCCGTTTCATCCGCCATTTCGCGCCGCGCATCTGCATCCTGATGGAGACGGAAGTGTGGCCAAACCTGATCCACCAATGCAATCGCTACAAAGTACCCGTGGTGCTGGCCAATGCGCGCCTGTCGCAGCGATCGCTGGGCAAGGCGCAGCGCCTGGGGAAACTCATCGCCGATGCGGCGCGCGGCATCACCCTGGTCGCGGCGCAGACGCAGGACGACGCCGATCGCGTACGTCAGCTGGGTGTGCAGGACGCGGTGGTCACGGGCAGCATCAAGTTCGACGTCGTCGTGCCCGAAACGGCGCTGGCGACAGGCGCCTGGCTGCGCGGCGCCATCGGCACACGTCCCGTGCTGCTGTGCGCCAGCACGCGCGAAGGGGAAGAGCAGCTGATCCTCGATGCTTATACCCGCGCCAGCCTGCCTGCCAATGCACTGCTGTTGATCGTGCCGCGTCATCCGCAGCGCTTTGACGAGGTGGAAAAACTCATCGCGGCGCAGGGCTTGGCCGTGCAGCGCAGGTCCGGCCTGGGCCAGGATGGCATCGTGGCTGCGGGCACGCAGGTGCTGCTGGGCGACTCGATGGGCGAGATGTTTGCGTATTATGCGGCCTGTGATTGCGCTTTCGTGGGCGGCAGCCTGCTGCCGTTGGGCGGGCAAAACCTGATCGAGCCGGCGGCCCTGGGCAAGCCCGTGCTGATCGGCCCCCACACCTTCAATTTTGCGCTGGTGACCGAACAGGCGATTGCCGCCGGCGGCGCCGCGCTGGTGGCGGACGCCGACGCGCTGATGGCGCAGGCGGCGGCCCTGCTGCAGGATCCCGCGCGCCTGGCGGCGATGGGAGAAAAAGCGCTGGCGTTTGCCAGCCAGCACCGGGGCGCCACGCCGCGCACGATCGCTGCGATCCAGCCTTTGCTGCCAGCTTAATTGAACAGGACTGGCAATTCCTGCGAGCGTTTTCTGAGCGCCTGCTTGGCGCCATCGTAATCGGGATAGATCGATTCCACGGTGGCCCAGAAGCGGGGGCTGTGGTTCATTTCCAGCAGGTGCGACAGTTCGTGCGCCACCACGTAGTCGATCAGCGGCAGGGCGAAATGGATCAGGCGCCAGTTCAGGCGGATCTTGCGCTCGATGGTGCAGCTGCCCCAGCGCGTGCCGGCCGACGACAGCGACAATGAATCGTAGCGCACGCCCAGCTTGTCCGCATACACGTCCAGGCGCGCCTCGAACAGCTGGCGCGCTTCGTGCTGGAACCAGCCCTTCACTTTTTCCTTCAACTGCTGTTCGCTGCCCGTGGGCGTAACCCATACGTGCAGCTCATTCGTCTCGCGCTGGAAGCTGGCGCGGTGGCGCGGCGCCTGGTGCAACCGCAAGGTAATGTCGCCGCCGAGGTAGGGCAGCACGGCGCCATCGACCCAGGCCACGGGCGGGCGCTGCTGGCGCTGCACCTTGCGCTCGCCCCGTTCCAGCAGTTTCGAGACGATCCAGCCTTGCTTGGCGCGGATGGCGTTGTCGATTTCGGCCAGGGTGACGCGCTTGGGCGCCGTGACGCGCAAGCCGTTATCGTCGATCATGAAGCCGATGGAACGGCGCGTGGAACGGCGCAGGGCAAATTCGACGAGGTGGCTGTCCAGTTGCAGCTGGCGCAGTGGCGGGCCATCGGCGGTGCGTGGCGGGGAAGGCAGGGGAGGCGGGGCAGGACGAGCGATGGGGGGCGCGGGTGCCACTAGCGGTGGCGCCACGGGCGGCGCTGGCGGTGCCGTGGGGCGCACCGCCGGGGGCGTGCTGGTCGAGGCGTCATGCGCGAACAAATCCAGTTGCTGGTCGCCGACCCTGATGGTCTTCATCTGCTGGCGCAGTGTCGGCTCCTGGATGACCGCGCTGATGCCGTCTAGCCAGCGTTGTAGGCGTGAGGCGAAATGACGCGCATTTCTGATTCTATCCAATTTTCCACCTGTTGCATCATGCTGTCCGGGGTTTGCCCTTCCGGCGAAATCGGTTTGCCTATCGAGACGGTGATCAGTCCCGGGCGTTTGAGGAATGACTGCTTGGGCCAGCATTCGCCTGAATTATGCGCAATCGGCACCACCACGGCGCCCGTGGCGATAGCCAAACGCGTGCCGCCGCTCTTGTACTTGCCCGCCTGGCCCACGGGAATGCGGGTACCTTCAGGGAACATGATAATCCATTGGCCATCTGCCAGGCGGCGCTTGCCATGCGCGACGACGCTCTTGAACGCATGCTTGCCCTGTTTGCGGTCGATGGGGATCATGCGCAGCAGCGCCATGGCCCAGCCGAAGAAGGGGATGTACAAAATCTCCTTCTTGAACACATATACGAGCGGACGTGGCAGGCTGGGAAGCAAAAAGATGGTTTCCCAGGCCGACTGGTGCTTCGAGAGCACGATGGCCGGCGCATCGGGGAAGTTCTCGGCGCCCTTGACTTCATAGCGGATGCCGCAAATGACCTTGGCACACCACAGGATAAACACGTTCCAGCGCGAGGTGACCCAATAGCGCTTGTTATAGCTCAATGGCGCGGCAAAAAAGCACACGCAGGCCCAGACGATGGTGGCCACGATCATGATGATCATGAACAGCAGGGATCGCAGGAACAGGGAAATATTACGCAATGCGGTTCTCCGAAGATTAGATACTGAATGCCACGGTGGGCACCGCTGCCGCCGGCGCCTTGAGCAGGTGGCTGACGACGGCGGCCAGGTCGGGGAAGACCTGGGTGCCAGGCGGCAGGCCGCCCGTTTCATTGGTCTTTTCGCCTTTGCCCGTCAAGACCAGGTAGGGCACGCAGCCGCTGATGAAGCCTGCCTGCAGGTCGCGCAGCGAATCGCCGACCGTGGGCACGCCTTTCAGGCTGGTGTTGTAGCGCTGCGATATTTCATGGAACATGCCCGGTTTCGGCTTGCGGCAATCGCAATTGTCCGCGCCCGCATGCGGGCAAAAGAAGATGGCATCGATATCGGCGCCCACTTGCTGCGCCAATGTGTGCATCTTCTGGTGGATCGCGTTCAAGACCGTCATGTCGAAATATTCGCGCGCGATGCCCGACTGGTTCGAGGCGATGACGACGCGATAGCCTGCCTGGTTCAGGCGGGCGATCGCTTCGAGCGAACCGGGGATCGGCAGCCATTCGGCGGGCGACTTGATGAAGTCCGGCGAGTCATGGTTAATGACACCGTCGCGGTCGAGAATAATCAGCTTCAGCGCCGGCGTGCCCATTATGCCGCCAGCTTCGAAATGTCTGCGACGCGGTTCATCATGCCGTGCAGCGACGACAGCAAGGCCAGGCGGTTGTTGCGCAGGGCGACATCCTCGGCCATCACCATCACGTCGTTGAAGAAGCCATCGACATCGTCGCGCAGCTGCGCCAGCGTTTGCAGGGTGCTGGTGAAGTCGCCCTTGGCGAAGGCCGCGTCGACTTCCGGCTGCACGCGCGAGACGGCGGCGGCCAGTTTTTTCTCCGCCTCGTCCTGCAGCAGCGCCACGTTGACGCCGCCGGCGGCGACCTGGCTCACGGCTTCTTCGTTCTTTTTCAGGATGTTCGTGATGCGCTTGTTGGCGGCGGCCAGCGAGGCGCTTTCCGGCAGGGCGGCAAACGCCTGCACGGCTTCCAGGCGCTGCACGATGTCGTCCAGGTGGTCAGGATTCTGCGCCACGACGGCTTCGATTTCATTCGGCGAGAAACCGCGCTCGCGCAGGATGCCGCGCAGGCGGTCCAGCATGAAGGTGGTGACGTCCGCCACCGGGTCCTTGAAGCCGGGAACGGCTGCGAACTGCGCGGCGGCATCGGCCAGCAAGCCCTGGATCGACAAAGGCAAGCGTTTTTCCAGCAGCATGCGCAGCACGCCCAGGGCATGGCGGCGCAGCGCGAACGGGTCCTTGTCGCCCGTCGGCGCCAGGCCGATGGCCCAGATGCCGACCAGGGTTTCGAGCTTGTCGGCCAGGGCCACGGCGGTGCCGGTGGCGGTCGATGGCAGGGCGTCGCCGGCAAAGCGCGGCTGGTAGTGTTCGGACGCGGCCAGCGCCACTTCCTCGGCTTCGCCGTCATGGCGCGCGTAGTACGTGCCCATGATGCCTTGCAGCTCGGGGAATTCGCCCACCATGTCTGTCAGCAAATCGGCCTTGGCCAGCAGGGCGCCGCGTTCGGCCAAGGCTACGTCGCCACCCAATTTTGCGGCGATGGCGCCGGCCAGCGACTTGACGCGTTCTGTGCGGGCCGCTTGCGTGCCCAGCTTGTTGTGGTAGACGACATTGGCCAGCAGCGGCAGGCGCGATGCCAGGGTTTTCTTCTTGTCTTGCTCGAAGAAGAACTTGGCGTCGGACAGGCGCGGGCGCACGACGCGCTCGTTGCCGCCGATGATGTGTTCGGGCGTGTCCGTTTCGATGTTCGACACGATCAGGAAGCGCGAGCGCAGCTTGCCTTCGCTGTCCGTCAAAGCGAAGTATTTCTGGTTCGTCTGCATGGTGAGGATCAGGCATTCCTGCGGCACGGCCAGGAATTCTTCCTCGAAGTGGCACTCATACACGACCGGCCATTCGACCAGGGCCGTGACTTCATCGAGCAGCGCTTCGGGCATCAGCACCTGGTCGGCACCGGCCTTGTCCAGCAACTGGGCGCGGATGCGTTCCTTGCGTTCTTCGTTGCTGGCGATGACGCTGGCGTTGAGGATCAGCGACGGCGCATAGTTTTCGGCGTGTGCGATGGTGATCGGCTCGCCGTCGGTGAGGAAACGGTGGCCCAGGGTGGTGCGGCCGGCCGTCAAGCCCAGCAGGGTCAACGGCAGGATATTGATGCCGTGCAGGGCGATCAGGCTGTGGGCCGGGCGCACGAATTGTACGGTGCTACCGTCCGGGCGCTGATAGCTCATCAGTTTTGGAATCGGTAGCTTGGCGCAAGATTCGGTTAATGCAGCCTGCGCACCTGTGGCGAGCTGGCTGCCGGGTGCCGTGTAGGTATAGAAGAAGCTTTCAGCCTTGCCGTCGGCGGCGCGTTCCAGCTCGGCCACCGTCAGGTCGGGGAAGCCCAGCGCGGCCAGTTTCTTGGCCAGCGGCGGGGTGCCGTTGCCGTTCGCGTCCAGCGCCACGGAGACGGGCAAGACTTTTTCCCGGATCGATTTATCGGGCGAGACTTCGCGCACGTTGGTGATGGAAACGGCCAGGCGGCGCGGCGAGGCGTAGCTGGTGGCGACGCTGTCGGCTTCCAGGAAGTCGCGCGCTTTCAGTCCGTTGACAATGCTGGCCGTAAAGGCGGCGCCCAGTTTGGCCAGCGCTTTCGGCGGCAGTTCTTCGGTCAGCAGTTCGATGAGCAGTGTTTGGTTCATGGTGTTCTTGTCTGGTACGGCGGTGTATGAGCTAGGCAATCAAGCGGCGGCGGGTTGGTCTGCGGCGGGCAGCATCGGGAAACCGAGGCGCTCGCGCGAGTCGTAATACGCTTGCGCCACCAGGCGCGACAGGGTGCGCACGCGGCCGATGTAGGCGGCGCGTTCCGTTACCGAGATGGCGCCACGCGCATCTAACATATTGAAGCTGTGCGAAGCCTTCATGATCTTTTCGTAGGCGGGCAGGGTCAGTTGCAGCTCGATCAGGCGCTTCGCTTCCGCTTCGTAGTTGCCGAACTGTTCGAACAGCAGGTCCGTATTCGCATGCTCGAAGTTGTAGGTCGATTGCTCCACCTCGTTCTGGTGGAAGACGTCGCCGTAGGTCAGCTTCTTCGTGACCCCGTTCTCTTCCCACTCGGTCCACACCAGGTCATACACGTTTTCCACGCCTTGCAGGTACATGGCCAGGCGTTCGATGCCGTAAGTGATTTCGCCCAGCACGGGCTTGCAATCGAGGCCGCCTACTTGCTGGAAGTAGGTAAATTGGGTCACTTCCATGCCGTTCAGCCAGACTTCCCAGCCCAGGCCCCAGGCGCCCAGGGTCGGGCTTTCCCAGTCGTCTTCGACGAAGCGCACGTCATTCTGCTTCAAATCCAGGCCCAGGGCGGCCAAAGAACCCAGATACAGGTCGAGGATGTTTTCCGGCGCCGGCTTGAGCACCACCTGATACTGGTAATAGTGCTGCATGCGGTTCGGATTTTCGCCATAGCGGCCATCTTTCGGGCGGCGCGACGGCTGCACATACGCGGCGCGCCAAGGCTCCGGGCCGATCGCGCGCAGGAAGGTGCCGGTGTGGAAGGTGCCGGCACCGACTTCCATGTCGTAAGGCTGGAGCAGGGCGCAACCTTGCTTGTCCCAATAGGTTTGCAAGGTCAGGATAATTTGTTGAAATGTGAGCATCGTATGAGTTCGCCGCGCGGGAGGCTGCGCTTTGTTAAGGTTTGCTTGAAGCCCGGGCGCATGCTTGGCAGCGCGTCCGGGCCGGGGTTTTGCTAATTTTAGCGGTTTTTACGGGCCCACTGTGACTCTTCGGGCAATATCGGCCGCTTATTGCTGTGCGGCGCGGCCACGGCGGGCGGCGCGCGACAGCAGGAAGGCCGTCAGCAGGGCCAGCGCGGCCAGGGCCAGTACCAGTTTGTTGCCGTAAAGAATGTATGGCGTCATGCCGCCCATGCCTTGCACCTTGGCCGCCAGGGTGGCTTGCTGTTCCGGCGGCAGCAGGCTTTGCACCACGCCCTTGCCGTCGATGACGGCGGTGGCGCCCGTATTCGTCGAGCGCAGCATCGGGCGGCCCGTTTCCAGGCTGCGCATCTGCGAGATCTGCAGATGCTGCGGGATGGCGATCGAGTCGCCAAACCAGGCCAGGTTCGAGATATTCAGCAGCATCGATGCCGACTGCTTGCCGCTGCGGTGGGCGCTGGCCAGCTGGCCGGCGATTTCCTCGCCAAACAGGTCTTCGTAGCAGATATTCGGCAGCACCAGCTGGTCGCGCACGGCCAAAGGCGCTTGCACCTCGGCGCCGCGGCCCATGTCGCCCAGCGGGATGGCCATCATGGCGACAAACCAGTGCAGGCCGGGCGGCACGAATTCGCCGAACGGCACCAGGTGGTGCTTGCGGTACTGGTAATACGGTCCCGGCGTGCCGTTGGGCGTGATCCCCACGGCTGCATTGTAAAAGCGCTGCTGCTCGTCGAGCACGGGCATGCCGACCAAAATCGAGCTGCCCGTCTGCCGCGCATACGTCGCCAGGCTATCCAGATAGCCGGGCGGTAGCTGGTGCGGCAGCACGGTGACGGCCGTTTCCGGCGTGGCGATCAGGTCGGCCGGCGCGCTGGTGATGGCGCCCTGGTACATTTGCAGGGCGCCCAGCACGAAGCCGGGGTCGAATTTCTGCTGCTGCGGCACATTGCCCTGCAGCAGGCGCACCGTGATCGGACGTCCGACCGGGTGCGTCCACGCCACGTACTGCAAGCCGATGCCGGCCGCGTACAGCGTGATCAGGCCGCCCAGCGCGAACCAGCGCGTACGGTGCGTGAGCAAGAGCAGGGCGCCGGCCGACAGCGCCGCCAGCCAGCCCAGGCCATATGACCCAACGATGGGGGCGAAGCCGGCCAGCGGGCTGGCATTGTGGGCGTAACCGGTGGCCAGCCATGGGAAACCCGTAAACAGCCAGCCTCGCGTCCATTCGAACAGGGTCCAGGTCGCGGGCAGCACCAGCAGGGTCATGGCGGGCAGGGACAGCACCCAGCGCTGGCGCAGCCAGGCGGCCGCGCCCATGGCCAGGGCCACGTAAATGGCCATCAGGAGGGCCAGCAGGGCCACGGCGACGGCGGCGATCGGCGCGGCCATGTCGCCATAGCGGTGCATGGAAATGTACAGCCAGTGCGTGCCGGCCGCGCACCAGCCGAAGCCGTAGGCCCAGCCGATCAGCGCGCCGCCCTTGACGCTGGACGAACGCAGCACCTGGTAGAACAGCACGCCCAGGCTGAGGATTTGCAGCGGCCAGTAGCCGAAAGGGGCGAACGCCAGCACGGCGACGGCGCCGGCGATGGCGGCAGTCAGCATGCGCGCCCAGGTGCTGCGGGGCGGTTTGGCGGGGGCGTTGGGGTCGGCGCGTCTGAAACGCATTTACAGGACGCGCATGTCAGAGTTCCAGTTCCGGCACGTTGGGCAGGCGCTCGACGAGCAGCACGTGCACCTGGCGCGCATCGGCGCGCAGCACCTCGAAGCGCAGGTTGCCCAGGTCGAAAATATCGCCCTTGTGCGCCATGCGGCCCAGGTACTTCGACACGAGGCCGCCGATGGTGTCGACGTCGTCGTCCACCAGGTGGCTGCCCACTTCTTCGTTGAATTGTTCGATCTCGGTCAGCGCCTTGACGCGCCAGCGGGGGCCGAACTGGCCTTCCTTCAGCGAGAGGATATTGTCCTCGGCTTCGTCGAAGTCGTATTCGTCCTCGATATCGCCGACGATCTGTTCCAGCACGTCTTCGATGGTGATCAGGCCGGCGACGCCGCTGTATTCATCGACGACGATGGCCATGTGATTGTGGTTGGCGCGGAAATCGCGCAGCAGCACATTCAGGCGTTTCGATTCGGGGATGAAGATGGCGGGGCGCAGCATGTCGCGGACGTCGAAAGTTTCTTCTGCGTAATAACGCAGCAAGTCTTTCGCCAGCAGGATGCCGATGACCTTGTCGCGCTCGCCTTCTATCGCGGGGAAGCGCGAGTGGGCGGTGGACAGGACTTCCGGCATCCATTCCTCGATCGGCTTGCTGATGTCGATGACATCCATTTGCGAGCGGGGAATCATGATGTCGCGCGCACAGAGATCCGATACCTGAAACACGCCTTCGATCATCGACAGGGCGTCGGCGTCGATCAGCTTGCGTTCATGCGCATCGTGTAGAACATCGAGCAATTCTGCACGGTTCTCTGGCTCGGGGGAAATGAGTGCGGTCAGGCGTTCAAACAGTGACCGGTGGGGCTTGACGTCAGTTCTGACGCCACTAGGGTGCTCGGGCATAGGAGGCGTGAGCCGTTGTTGCGAAGGGATATAGGATACACCAAAAGTGGGGGAATACCGGATTTCCCCGCTTTTGATGCAAATTTAATACGTTGAAGTGCGCCGTTGCCCGATGTTTTACGCGGCGTCCGGGCCCAGCACGCGTGCGCGCAAGGCCGCCACGTCCGCCTGCCAGTCGGCGAAATGCTCGCTGTCCTGCCACAGTTGGCGCAGTTCCGACGACTCGGCCGTGATGCGCTCGAAGGCCAGGCGCGCCTTGTCCAGCAGCGGCGGCGTCACCTTCCTCTTGCAGGCGGCCACCCACTCGTCCACTTCCGCCGTGGCCGGATCGTCCTCGCCCGGCTTGCCCAAGAGGCGCGCGATCACTTCCAGCGCGGCCAGCGCTTCGGCGGCGAACGGCGCTTCCAGCTCCGCTTCCTGGCTGTCGATGACGTTGTCGAGCGTCGTCTCGACCAGTTCCAGGGTTTTATATTCGTGCAAGTCCTGCGCCCAATCCATGGCGTAGTCGTTGCCGAAGGCGTCAGTGGCCCAGGTTCCCATGGTCTTACTCCTTGTACGGGTCGGTGATGCCGAGCTTGGCCAGGATGTCCGTTTCCAGGCCCTCCATTTCGGCCGCTTCTTCGTCATCCATGTGGTCGTAGCCCTGCGCATGCAGCACGCCGTGCACGATCAGATGGGCTGTGTGCTCTTCCACGCTTTTCTTCTGTTCCGCCGCTTCCTTTTCCAGCACGTCGGTGCACAGGATGATGTCGGCGCGCGTCGGCTCGTCGTCGCTTAATTCTTCGCCTTCGTTGTAGGCGAACGTCAGCACGTTGGTGGCGTAGTCCTTTTCGCGGTAATCGCGGTTCAAGGTACGGCCTTCTTCCGCGTCGACGAAGCGGATGGTGAATTCGGCGGGGGCGAACAGGGCCGCCTTGACCCAGCGGCGCACTTTCGGGCGCGTGATCAGGGTTTCCAGGCGGGCGTCCGGGTATTGCACGGACAGGGACAGTTTATTTTTTTCGGACATTTTTGGCGGCAGCTGGTTTCAACAAGGGAAGTAACTGGGCGGCGTCGGCGTTGGCCGCCTGCGCCGTTTCATAGGCGTCGACGATGCGCGCGACGAGCGGATGGCGCACCACGTCGGTGCTGTTAAATTGCGTGAAGCCGATGCCGCGCACGTCTTTCAATACGTGCACGGCGTCGATCAGGCCGCTCGTCTGGCTCTTGTGCAGGTCGACTTGCGTGACGTCGCCCGTCACCACGGCCTTGCTGCCGAAGCCGATGCGCGTCAAAAACATCTTCATCTGTTCGACGGTGGTGTTTTGCGCCTCGTCAAGGATGACGAAGGCGTGGTTAAGGGTACGTCCGCGCATGTAGGCCAGCGGGGCGATCTCGATCACCTGTTTTTCAAACAGTTTTTGCGTGCGGTCAAAGCCCAGCAAATCATACAGCGCATCGTAGAGGGGACGCAGATATGGGTCGACCTTTTGCGCCAGGTCGCCCGGCAGGAAGCCCAGGCGTTCGCCCGCTTCGACGGCGGGGCGCGTCAAGATGATGCGCTTGACGGCGTCGCGTTCGAGCGCGTCGACGGCGCAGGCGACGGCCAGGTAGGTTTTACCCGTACCCGCCGGGCCCACGCCGAAGCTGATGTCGTGTTCGAGGATGTCGCGCAGGTAGGCGATCTGGTGCGGCGTGCGCCCGCGCAGGTCGGCGCGCCGCGTTTTCAGCACGGGGCTGGCGATGTCCGGCTCGACGAAGGTGCTGACGGGTGCGTTGGCGTGGTGTTCCGAGGCGGCGGACAGGCCCGCGCGCTGTTCCACCAGGGCCAGCTGCACTTCTTCCAGCGGCACGACCTTGTTGGCGATGGCGTAGAACTGTTCGAGGATTTCCACGGCGCGTTCGGCATTGCTGCCGCCGACGATGAATTTCTCGCCGCGGCGGAAGATCGTCACGTCGAGGGCGGCGGAAATCTGGCGCAGGTTTTCATCGAGGGGGCCGCACAGGTGCGCCAGGCGCGTGTTGTCGAGCGGCTCGGGGATGAAGTAATGCGGCTGTATCGGGGCTTTGGTTTTCAACTGGCTCTTTTCAATGCGGGTGCGCTGGCGACGAGTTCGCCGCGCAGGGTGTAGGAATGGCTTTCGGTGATGCGCACGTCGACCAGCTGGCCGATCAGTTGCAAACCGTCGGGGCCGGCGTCGAAGTTGACCACGCGGTTGTTTTCCGTGCGGCCTTGCAGTTCGCTGTCATTGGTGTCCTTCTTCGAACGGCCTTCGACGAGGATGGTTTGCACGGTGCCGACCATGGCCAGGCTGTATTTGCGCGTGTTGGCGTCGATGGCCGCCTGCAACTGTTGCAAGCGAGCCAGCTTGACGTCATGCGGCGTGTCGTCTTCCAGGCTGGCGGCCGGCGTGCCGGGGCGCTTGCTGAAGATGAAGCTGTAGCTGTTGTCGAAGCCCACGTCGGCGATCAGCTTCATCATCGCGTCGAAGTCGGCCTGGGTCTCGCCGGGGAAGCCGACGATGAAGTCGGACGAAATGGCCATGTTCGGGCGCACGGCGCGGATGCGGCGGATGATGGATTTGTATTCGAGGCCCGTGTAGCCGCGCTTCATGGCGCCCAGCACCTTGTCGGAACCGTGCTGCGCGGGCAAATACAGGTGGTCGACCAGCTGCGGGATCTTCGCATAGGCGTCGATCAGGCGCTGCGTGAATTCTTTCGGGTGGCTGGTGACGAAGCGCATGCGCGCGATGCCGGGGATGTCGGCCACGTATTCGAGCAGCAGGGCGAAGTCGGCGATCTCGCCGCCTTCCATCGCGCCACGGTAGGCGTTGACGTTTTGCCCCAGCAGGGTGATTTCCTTGACGCCCTGGGCGGCCAGGCCCGCCACTTCCGTCAGCACGTCCTCGAAGCGGCGCGACACTTCCTCGCCGCGCGTGTAGGGCACGACGCAGTAGCTGCAATATTTGCTGCAGCCTTCCATGATGGAAACGAACGCCGAGGCGCCTTCCACCTTGGCCGGCGGCATGTGGTCGAACTTTTCGATTTCCGGGAAGCTGATGTCCACTTGCGCGTCGCCGCTGGCGCGGCGCAGTTCGATCATCTGCGGCAGGCGGTGCAGGGTTTGCGGGCCGAAGACCATGTCGACATACGGCGCGCGCTTGACGATGGCGTCGCCTTCCTGCGACGCCACGCAGCCGCCCACGCCGATCAGCAGGTGCGGCTTGGCCAGTTTCAGCTCGCGCAGGCGGCCCAGGTCGGAAAACACTTTTTCCTGCGCCTTTTCGCGCACGGAGCAGGTATTGAGCAGGATCACATCGGCATCTTCCGGCGTGTCGGTGCGCACCAGGCCATCGGAGGCGCCCAGCACGTCGGCCATCTTGTCCGAGTCGTACTCGTTCATCTGGCAGCCGAAGGTTTTAATGAATACTTTTTTCTGCATGGCGTCGGGTGCTTATCGGTAAATGTGGCGGCAAATAAGTGGGACAAATAATGGAGCAAATCAGTGTGGCTGCAAATAAGCTGGGCAGGGGGCTTGCGCTGTGCGCCGCTCGGGGCGGGAGGCGGTGGATGACCGGCCGGGCGCCTCTGGCTGCCCGGCGGCAGGCTCGCTGCAAGTTCAGGCCATAGTTTAGCGTAAATCGCCGGGGCGGGCCATGTTGTGCTTACCTTGCCGACAAGGTTGTCGCCTGTATATGCGGCCCTGAGTCGTGATGCTCAAAAGCATTTATTGCCGTGTGACACCATTGATTTGTAACAAGTTGCTGCAAAGCCTTGTGTGCGCCCGCTGGCATCCTAATGTGTTGAAATAGCATCGTTGCCAAGCCAACCAGCAGCTTGATTGATATTTAACAATCAGGAAGTTTGCGCGAGGCGCAGATGCCGCGTGTTTGGGCTAGTATATTGCCTTATATGCAATTCATTTCAGTGAATTGCACGTGCTTTTACTCACGCGGCAAATTGCGTACGTTGGCTGGGCGTGGCTGTGCGAGTCCTGTGCAGGCAGTGCGATACGGAGGAAAGGCGGGGGAGGGCTGAATCCGATGACAGACGTTTATTTGAACACTCTAAGCCAGCCTTAAGTTCGTATCGGCATTATTTTCTACATTCACCAGACGAGGAAAAATCATGGCACATCATGCATTAGCATCGCAAGAGAGTTACAACCCGAACCACCTGCTGGATATTCTGCTGAGCAAGATGCAGCTGAAAAACGATGCAGCCCTGTCGCGTCTGCTCGAAGTGGCGCCACCCGTCATCAGCAAGATCCGCCATCACCGCTTGCCGGTCGGCGCCTCGCTGCTGATCCGCATGCACGAAGTGACGGGCATGAGCATCCGTGACCTGCGCGACTTGATGGGCGACCGCCGCACCAAGTATCGTCTGTCCGACGCCCAGGGCCGTCCAAAGGCGGAAGACCGCGGCGATGCGCAAGAATCGAATTACGCGCACTGATGCGGCGGTGGCGCGCTGACTGTGCCGCTTGCGTAGCTGCTGGCGGCAACAGGCCGGCGTGGACCGGGCAGCATGGACACACCGCAGTACCCTTGACGGCTTTCGCTTTGCAGCGAGAGCCGTTTGCGTTTGCGGCCATGTTTAGCTCAGCAGTGCCGAGGTGATTTCGTCATAGCGCAGTTCCGTCTCGCGGAACAGCTGCAGATACGTGTCTTCGCCCAGGCCCAGCGCATCCCAGGCCACCGGCGAGACGCGCGGCACCATGTCGTCGCCCGCCTGCGCCAGGTCGAGCGCGCAGACGACGGCATTGGCCACGTGGATCAGCGACGCGAGGAAGCCTGCTCCCGGCGTGTCCGGCTGCAGATAGTTGCCCAGCGCCAGGCGCATCGTGTCGGAAAAATTCCAGTGTTCGGCCAGCGCCACGCCGGCTTGCACGTGATCCACGCCCAGTACGGCTTGCTCCGCTTCGAGCAGGCTGCAATCGTGCGCCGCCTGGTGCGCGATGACTTGCGCATAGTGCGCGGGGAAACTGCTGACCAGCACCAGGCGGCCGATGTTGTGCAGCAAGCCGGCCGTGAACGCGTAATCCTGGTTGAAGCGGATTTGCCGCGCCAGCACCTTGGCGCAGGCGGCCGTCGCCACCGAATGGCGCCAGAAGGCCTTGTCGTCGAAACCGGGGCAGCGTCCTTCCGGGAAGCAACCCGTGATGGCCGCCGACGTGATCAGGCTGCGCGTGGTCTGGAAGCCCAGGTAAGTGATCGCCTGCTGGATGGTGGTGGCTTTCACCTGCAAGCCATATTGCGAGGAGTTGGCCAGGCGCAGGGTTTTCGCCGTCAGCGCCTGGTCGTACGACACTTTTTTGGCCAGCACGGAAATATCGACGTCTTCCTGGTCGATGCTGTTCAATAGTTCCATGACGACGGCGGGCAGCGAAGGCAGGTCGTCGAGGTGGGCGACGATATCGTCGAGCGTCAGCTGGGTGCTCATGCTGCCTCTCCCGTGCCCAGGCGGTAAGCCGTGACATAGCTGCGCAGCAAGGTGGTGGCCGCATCCAGGGGATCCTCGGGGTCATGCTTGCGGAACAGGTAGGCCAGCCGTTCGCTGTCGGCCGCCTGTTGCGCGGCGATTTCTTCGGGCGAGGGGGGCGGCGCCTGGATCGGCAGCATGTCGATGTTGTGGCGCGGCATCAGGGCCAGCATGTTTTCCGTCAATACCGCGCCTTGCGGCAACAGCACTTGTCCATGCGCATCGAGCAAGACATCCGACAAGACCATGCCAGGACGAACTTGTTCCAGGGGTAGATGTTGATGCATGACCGCCATGACGACTCCTTAGATGATTGCGGGATATTACCATTGCCATGACGCAATGTCTCAACCTGTATCAAGGCCTGGTGGAAAACGGCATTGCTGTAAATCTTGCCAATAAGCATGTCATACCGTACATTTGATTCAGGCTGTTGTCCGTTGACGTCACTGCGCCCGCGCCGCGGGCTGGCGGCCTGGCCCGGGGAGTGTTGATTGATGGTGAGTATCCAAGTCCGGCTGACCCTGCTTTTTGTCGTGATCGTCACCCTGGTGCTGGGCATTTCGGGTAGCTATACCCAATATACCTTGAGCAAGGAACTCGAATCGGGCAGCGCGCGTCTGCGCAGCGGCGTGCTGACCCGCTTGCAGACCAGCTTGCCGTCCGCCCTGTGGGACCTCGACAAATCCAAGGTCGACAGCATCGTCGCGGCCGAAATGCTGCCGCCGGAACTGGTCGGCATCCGCGTCTACGACGCCTCCGTCGGCCTGTTCGCGGGCGAAGTGCGCGACGCGGCCGGCACCCTGGTGCCTTTGACCTCCGACGTGGCCATGGGCGGCACGCCCGTCGAGGCGCCGCTGGTGTTCCGCGACGCCGTGGCCGCGGCCACGGGCGGCAAGCCGGTGATCGTCGGCAAGGTCATCGTCAATTTCAGCCGTGCCCAGATCGATGCGGCCCTGCGCGGCGAAGTGCGGCGCAAGGTGCTGGAAGTGTTGCTACTTGACATCATTTTGGTGGGCGCCCTGGCGCTGAGCCTGCGCATCGTCTTTGGCCCCTTGAAACAGTTGCGCGACGGCTTGTTCGATCTGGCCACGCGCGGCAGCGATGACGTCGAAGAGCTGCCGGAAAACCGGCGCGACGAGCTGGGCGACGTGATCCGCGGCTTCAATGCCGTGCAGCGCAAGCTCAAGTCCATCATCGAGGGCAGCCGCGAGGCGGAAGACATGGCGCGCCGCTCGCAGCAGGAGACGGCGCAGGCCATGGACGAGTTGCGCCGGGCGCAGGAATCGTTGCTGCAGTCGGAACGCCTGGCCTCGCTGGGCAGCCTGGTGGCGGGCGTGGCGCATGAAATCAACACCCCGGTCGGCATCGCGCTGACCAGCGCCTCGGTGCTGAAGGAAGCCACCGATGACATCAGCGCGGCGGTGGCGGGCGGCAGCGTGAAGAAGACCGATATCGTGCGCTACCTGGAAACGGCCGGCGAAAGCGCGCGCCTGATCATGAACAATGCCTACCGCGCCGCGCACCTGATCCACAGCTTCAAGCAGATCGCCGTCGACCAGGTCAGCGAAGCGCGCCGTTTGTTCGAATTGCGCGACTATATCGGCGAAGTCATCTCGAGCCTGCAGCCGACCTTGAAAAAGACGCGCATCCGCATCGATATCGATTGCCCGCCCGGCATCATGCTCGACAGCTATCCTGGCGCGCTGGCGCAGGTGCTGACCAACCTGGTCCTGAACTGCGTCGAGCACGCCTTCGATGCGGACACGGACGGCCACATCCATATCGGCGTGCACGGCGACAACGACTGGATCGCCATGCAGGTGCGCGACAATGGCCGCGGCATCGCGCCCGACATGCTCGACCGCGTGTTCGACCCGTTTGTCACCACGCGGCGCGGACAGGGCGGCACGGGCCTGGGCTTGAATATCGTATTCAACTTGATTGCCAAGCAGTTTGGCGGCACCATCACGGTCAGCAGCACCTTGGGGCAGGGCGCGACGTTCCTGCTGCGCCTGCCCAAGGTGACGCCATTGCCGGAAGGCGCCGCCAGCGTTCCGGCCGGCCAGGCATAGGCAAGGAGACAACACATGGCACAGATGGAAAATAGTCAGCAAGTGGCGCTTTTGCGCGGGATCAATGTCGGCCGCGCCAAGCGCGTGGCCATGGCCGACCTGCGCAAGCTGCTGGGCGACCTGGGTTTTGCACAGGTGCGTACCGTGCTCAACAGCGGCAACGTCGTGTATGACGGAGGCAAGGTCGCGCCGGCCGACGCCGCTGCCCGCATCGAGGAAGCGCTGGTGCTGAAACTGGGCGTGGCGGCCCGGGTGACGGTGCTGTCGGCCAGGCAGTTTGCCGAACTGATCGAACAAAACACCCTGGCGCCGGCGGCCGATGCGGCGCGTCTGCTGACCTTGGTGCTGAACAATCCGGCCGACATGCAGCGCCTGGCGCCCCTGGCGCAGCGGCCGTGGCAGCCGGAAGCGCTGGTCCTGGGGCGCTGGGCCGCGTATGCCTGGTGTCCCGACGGCGTGTTGGCCAGTAAGGTGGTGGCGGCGCTGGGCGTGCTGCTCGGCGATGGCGTCACCTCGCGCAACTGGGCCACCATGCAAAAATTACATGTGCTGCTGAACGGGCCGGAGGCGGCCGCCACCTCTTCATTTTCCAAGGAGTACTGATGCCTACCATTCACGGTACCTTCGACGTCACCATCACCCCGGAAACCTTGTCGGACACGGCCGCGCAATCGGGGTTGGGACGCCTGTCGCTCGACAAGCGCTACCACGGCGCCCTCGACGCCAGTGCGCGGGGCGAGATGCTCAGCGCGCGCGCCAGCGTGGCGGGCTCGGCAGGCTATGTGGCGCTGGAGCGGGTGGAAGGCACGCTGGACGGGCGTCACGGCAGCTTTTATTTGCAGCACAGCGGCACGATGACGCGCGGCGCGCCCGCCTTGTCGGTGACGGTGGTGCCCGATACGGGGACGGAGCAATTGCAAGGCCTGTCGGGCAGCCTGGCCATCC
Organism: Janthinobacterium sp. SUN100; assembly: GCF_030397705.1. Taxonomy (NCBI): domain Bacteria; kingdom Pseudomonadati; phylum Pseudomonadota; class Betaproteobacteria; order Burkholderiales; family Oxalobacteraceae; genus Janthinobacterium; species Janthinobacterium sp. SUN100. The sequence goes on from NZ_JAPUBU010000004.1 coordinate 627,793, forward strand.
GCATCGAAGAGGGCAAGCATTACTATGCTTTCACGTATGAGATTGCTGACACGCCATGAACTGGGAGATCGTCAAGGGCGTGCTGATATTGCTGGTCGCCGTCAGCGTCCTGGGCACGGCCTTCGTGCTCATTTCCGCCTCGGGCACGGACAAGGCAGCCTGCATCGCGCGCGCCCTGAAGTCGGGCATTCCTGTGGGCAATATCGAACGGGTTTGCCGCTTGCTGGACAAGTGAGCATCAAGTGAGCATCAACCCAGGCAAGGCAGGCAAAAAAAATTCCGCGCAAGGCGGAATTTTTTTTAAGGCAGCGGCATCGGCTGCCGGAATAGGGTCAGCTATCGAATTTTTCCTGTTTTTCACCGTGCATGCTAAAGGCCAGCAAGCCCAGTCCCACCAGCAACATCGAGACCATGCTCGCTTCGGGCACGGGCGGCGGCACGTTCGTTTGCTGCACGGGCGGGGCCGTGGCGGCTGCGGACGGAGGCAGTGCGCCGTGGCGCGCACCGGTGCTGCTCCAGCGCGGGGCCGCGTTGAGCATGGTGCCCTGCGCCAGCAGACGCGCATACGGCAAGTCTGGTGTGTCCCAGCCGGGATTGTCGGCAGTGCTGGTGAAACCGAGACTGTCGTCGCTCACGACCTGGGCGTGTGTCGTGGGCGGGGCGCTGGCCGCCGCACTGCCGGCGCACGCCGACAGCGCCAGCATGGCCATGCCTAGCGGCTGAAGTAACTTCATCTTTGACTCCCTGGTTCACCGTGCGGTGCGGTCGAAAACCGGCCTGCGCCTGGACGGACAATGCGCCTGTACGGGGGCGTATCACGATTTTTCTGAAGAGGTCTTATTACAGCACAAGTCGTGGCAATTTTGCTACGTTTATTTACTTTAAATTACGAATATTTATCATTTTGATAGCGTGATGGCTATCGCTGCCGCACACTTCGCATGAGCACGCTATCGCCGAAAAACACTGTTGTTTTTTTGTGCGAATCGCCAGCAGGAAAACAGTATATTGATTAGTATATTGTTTATCGCATGATGATCAATATGACCGCCTGTGGGAGGGCACGATGGAGACAGTCGCAACACAACACGCCGAATACAACCTCGACGCCATGCGTGGCTCGGCCTACAAGGCCAGCTCGCTGCTCAAGGCCATGGGCAATGCCGACCGATTGATGCTGCTGTGCCAGCTATCGCAGGGCGAGCATTGCGTCAGCGACCTCGAGCAAAAAGTGGGCATCGGCCAGCCGACCCTGTCGCAGCAGCTGGGCGTGCTGCGCGAAGAGATGCTGGTGGCCACGCGGCGCGACGGCAAGCAGATCTATTACCGCGTCGCCAGCGCGCCCGTGCTGGCCGTGCTGCAAGTGCTGTACGCGCAATTTTGCGCGCCACGCCCCACGTTCAACGACGAAGCGGACTGAGTATTTCCATGCACATCGACTGGCAGCATTTCACGCCGTGGGCCTCGCTGGCCGGCGGCATGCTGATCGGCCTGGCCGCGGCCCTGCTGATTCTGTTCAATGGCCGCATCGCCGGCATCAGCGGCATCGTCGGCGGCTTGCTGCGGCCGCGCCGTGGCGACCTGGGTTGGCGCATCGCCTTTCTTGCCGGCCTGGTCGGCACGCCCTTGCTGTATTCGCTGTGGCAAGCCTTGCCGCCCGTGCGGATCGATGCGGGCACGCCCGCCCTGATCGTGGCGGGCTTGCTGGTGGGCGTGGGCGTGCGCTATGGCGCCGGCTGCACCAGCGGCCACGGCGTGTGCGGCCTGTCGCGCCTGTCACTGCGTTCGCTGGCGGCCACCATCGCCTTCATGGCGGCCGGTTTCCTCACCGTCTATCTGTTGCGCCATCTGTGAGCAAGCTTATGAGCAAGCTGATCCTTTCCCTGTTGAGCGGCCTCGTCTTCGGCCTGGGCCTGATCGTTTCCGGCATGAGCAACCCGGCCAAGGTGCTCGGCTTCCTCGACCTGGCCGGCGCCTGGGACCCGTCGCTGGCGCTGGTGATGGGCGGCGCCATCGGCGTGGCCATGCCTGCCTTCTGGCTGGCGCGGCGGCGCAGCACGGCGCTGCTGGGCGAACCCATGCAATTGCCAGTATCGCGGCGCATCGACCGGCGCCTGCTGCTGGGCAGCTTGGCCTTTGGCGCGGGCTGGGGCATCGCCGGTTTCTGTCCCGGCCCCGCCCTCGTCTCCCTGCTGGCGGGCCAGCCGAAGGCGTGGCTGTTTACCGGCGCCATGCTGGCCGGCATGCTTGTCTTTGAAGTGCTGGAGCGCCGCAAGCTGCCGGCGCCGGCCTGAGACGGTACAATCTGGCGCATCGCCACTTGAAGATACCCGCCTGACATGAAAACCGTGATTTTCCGCGCCGGCGCGCGCGCCGCCCTGTTGTGCAGCGTGCTGGCGCTGGCCGCCTGCGGCAGCTTGCTGAAGAAAGATGCTCCGCCCGCTCCCGTGCCCGTGGCCGACACCTTGCCCAATCCGCAAGTGTTGCTGCTGGGCGAAGTCCATGACAATGCGCAAGGCCAGCGCCTGCGCGTCGAGGAATTGCGCCGCCGCCTGGCGACCGGCTGGCGTCCCGTGATTGTCATGGAACAGTTCGACCGCGAAAACCAGGCCTTGCTGACGCGCGCCGCGCGCGATTGCGCCGACCCCGATTGCATCATCCGCGTGATGGAACAGCCGCGCTGGGACTGGAGCTTGTACCGGCCCGTGCTGGACCTCGTCGTCAGCTATCAGCTGAGTCTGGTCGCCGGCAACCTGTCGCCCGCCGATGCCTCGCGCATCGTGCGCGACGGCATCCAGTGGGCCATGCCGCCCGCCATGGTGGCCACGTACCTGGCCGCGCCCGTGCCGGCCGATATCCTGGACGGACAAGAGAAGGAAGTCCAGGCGGCCCGCTGCAATATGCTGCCCGACATGATGATCAAAGGTGTCGTCAACGCCCAGGTGGCGCGCGATATCTGGATGGCCAAGCTGATCCGCGACCAGGCGCCGCGCGACGTGGTGTTGATCGCCGGCAACGACCACGTGCGCAAGGATATCGGCGTGCCCCGCTGGCTGAAGCTGGCCGACCCGCAGCTGAACGTGCGCAGCATCGGCTATCTGGAGCAGGGCGGCAGCGGCTACAAGGGCACGTTTGACCTGACGCAAACGATGCCGGCGCAACCGCGCCCGGACCCGTGCGCCAAATTCAAGAAATAAGGTTCAGGAAATAATTCCTACTGCTGCACGCGCACCAGGGCGCTGACCCGGCTTGCCGTATCGAGCAGTTTCGGCAAGCTGTGTTCCAGCAGGTGCGCGACGGACGGCCCCGCCGTCTGGCCGCTGACGTTGATCGCCGCCGCCACCTTGCCGGCTCGGTCGAACACGGGCGCGGCCAGGGCGATCAAGCCCTGTTCCAGCTCTTCCTGCACCAGGCACCAGCCCTGGCGCCGCACTTGCGCAATCTCTTCCATCAAGAGGTCGATATCGACCTTGGTCGCCGGCGTGATTTTCAGCAACGCCATCTTCGACAGCCGTTCGCGCAGCACCTCGGGCGCCAGGCCCGACAGTAAAACCCGTCCCATCGAGGTGCAGTAGGCGGGCAGGCGGCTGCCGATGCCCAGGTTGATCGACATGGTGCGGTGCGCGGACAGGCGCACTACATACACGATGTCGTCGCCGTCGAGCACGGTGGCCGAGCACGACTGGCGCAAGGTCTGCATCAATTCTTCCAGCAGCGGCTGCGCCTGCGTCCACACGGGCAGCGACGACAAATAGGCATAGCCGAGGTCGAGCACCTTCGGCGTCAGGCGGAACAGCCGCCCATCCGCTTCCACGTAGCCAAGATGCAACAAGGTGTGCAGGATGCGCCGCGCGCCTGCGCGCGTCAGCTGCGCCCGCTCCGCCACTTCGCTCAGGGTCTGTTGCGGCGCGTCCGCGCCAAAGCTGCGCAGCACGGCCAGGCCGCGCGCGAACGATTGCACATAGCTGTCGCCGGGACGTGGCGCGCCGTCGGCATCGAGGGTTTCTTCGGCGGAAAGGGGCGTGCTGCTGCGTGCGGTCATGGCGATTCCAATTGGTCAAGGTGGCAATTATAGCCATGGCGCCGGCGAAAACGGCAAATTGACAAGCGCCCCGATCAGGCATATTCTCACGAATAAGTTCTAAATACGAATATTTGTTCGTTATACGAACAAATGTCTGATGAGTTTGATTGGGAGGAGACAGGCAATGATCGACAAACTGCGTTCCAGCGTGCTTGATGCGCTGGCCGATATCCACGATGGCGCCACCGTCATGATTGGCGGCTTCGGCGGCGCGGGCCAGCCGGCCGAGCTGATCGACGGCTTGATCGCCCAGGGCGCGCGCGACCTCGTCATCGTCAACAACAATGCGGGCAATGGCGACACGGGCCTGGCCGCCCTGCTGAAAAACGGGCAAGTGCGCAAGATCATCTGCTCGTTCCCCCGACAGGCCGATTCCCATGTGTTCGACGCGCTGTACCGCGCGGGCAAGCTGGAGCTGGAATTGGTGCCGCAGGGCAATCTGGCCGAGCGCATTCGCGCCGCCGGCGCCGGCATCGGCGGCTTTTTCACGCCCACGGGTTACGGTACGGATTTGGCGAAGGGCAAGGAAACGCGCGAGATCGACGGCCGCATGTATGTGTTCGAGTCGCCGATCCACGCCGACTTCGCGCTGATCAAGGCGGAGCAGGGCGACCGCTGGGGCAACCTGACTTACCGCAAGACGGCGCGCAACTTCGGCCCCATCATGGCCATGGCCGCGAAAGTCAGCATTGCTTCCGTGCATGAAGTTGCCGAGCTGGGCAGCATCGATCCCGAGCACGTCATCACGCCGGGCCTGTTCGTGCAGCGCCTGGTGCAAGTGCCGCGCACGGCCACCGGCCCCGCCGGCTTCAAAGCTGCCTGAGGAATATCAAGTGAATAAATGGAATCGAGATCAAATGGCGGCCCGCGTGGCGGCCGACATCCATGAAGGCAATGTCGTCAACCTGGGCATCGGCTTGCCGACCCTGGTGGCGAACCACTTGCCGGCCGGCGCGGACATCATCCTGCACAGCGAAAACGGCGTGATCGGCATGGGCCCCGCGCCCGCGCCGGGCGAGGAAGACTACGACCTGATCAACGCGGGCAAGCAGCCCGTCACCCTGCTGGCCGGCGGCAGTTACTTCCACCATGCCGACAGCTTCGCCATGATGCGCGGCGGCCACCTGGATATCTGCGTGCTGGGCGCGTTTCAAGTCTCCGCCACGGGCGACCTGGCCAACTGGCACACGGGCGCGTCTGACGCCATTCCCGCCGTGGGCGGGGCCATGGACCTGGCCATCGGCGCGAAAAAAACCTGGGTCATGATGGAATTGCTGACCAAGACGGGTGAAAGCAAGCTGGTGCAGGCCTGCAGCTATCCGCTGACGGGCATAGCCTGCGTCAGCCGCATCTACAGCGACCTGGCCGTGCTCGACCTGTCGCCCGCCGGCGCCACGGTCGTCGAACTGGTGGATGGCTTGAGTTTCGAGCAGTTGCAAGCGTTGACGGCCGTGCCGCTGACGGACGGACGTTAATTTACCGCCCATTCAATACACTTTCTTGGAGGAAAGAACATGACTCATGCTTACATTTGCGACGCCCAGCGCACGCCGTTTGGCCGCTATGGCGGTGGACTCGCCGGCGTGCGCGCCGACGACCTGGGTGCCGTGCCCATCCGCGCCTTGATGGCGCGCAACCCGAATGTGGACTGGAACGCCGTCACCGACGTGCTGTACGGCTGCGCCAACCAGGCGGGCGAGGACAACCGCAACGTGGCGCGCATGGCGGCCCTGCTGGCGGGATTGCCCGACAGCGTGCCGGGCGCCACCCTGAACCGCCTGTGCGGCTCGGGCCTGGACGCCATCGGCAGCGCCGCCCGCTTCATCAAGAGCGGCGAAGCGGGCTTGCTGATCGCCGGCGGCGTGGAAAGCATGAGCCGCGCGCCGTTTGTCATGGGCAAGGCGGACAGCGCCTTTTCGCGCGGCATGAAAATGGAAGACACGACCATCGGCTGGCGCTTCATCAATCCCTTGATGAAGGCGCAGTACGGCGTCGATTCGATGCCGGAAACGGCGGAAAACGTGGCCAGCGATTTCGGCATCAGCCGTCTCGATCAGGATGCGTTCGCCCTGGCCAGCCAGGTGAAAGCGCTGGCGGCGCAGCAGGCGGGCGTGTTCGACAGTGAAATCTGCCCCGTCAGCATCGCGCAAAAGAAGGGCGATCCCGTCGTCGTTGCCCGCGACGAGCATCCACGCGCCACCACCCTGGAAACCTTGACGAAACTCAAGCCCGTCGTGCGCGCGGACGGCACGATCACGGCCGGCAACGCGTCCGGCGTCAACGATGGCGCCGCGGCCCTGCTGCTGGCTGATGAAGCCAACGCGGCCCGCTTTGGCCTGACGCCCCGCGCCCGCGTCGTGGCCATGGCGACGGCCGGCGTGGCGCCCCGCATCATGGGCATCGGCCCCGCGCCCGCCACCCTGAAAGTGCTGGCCATGACGGGCTTGAGCCTGGCCGATTTCGACGTCATCGAACTCAATGAAGCGTTTGCCGCCCAGGGCCTGGCCGTGCTGCGCCAGCTGGGTTTACCCGACGACGACCCGCGCGTGAACCCGAATGGCGGCGCCATCGCCCTGGGCCACCCGCTGGGCGCGTCGGGCGCGCGCCTGGCCATGACGGCCGTCAACCAGCTGCACCGCACGGGCGGGCGCTATGCCTTGTGCACCATGTGCATCGGCGTGGGCCAGGGTATCGCGCTGGTGCTGGAACGGGTCTGACCTCCAGCGCGTCCGGGCAGGCACCATGCACTGTGCACTGACACAAGATGCGGCATCGGCATCGGCCAGGGCATCGCGCTGGTGCTGGAACGGGTCTGATTCCGCCCGCCTGCAGGTGAAAAAAGTTGCCGGTGATACGTATTAACGCGTATGCCGGGCGGCTTTTTGACCCTGATCAAGGGCGTATGATGCAAAACCAGCCTGGGAAACCCGGCTGGCGTTGGCTTTTTCACACGAACAAGAAGACTGATATGACATCCCACGATACTCCGCATGACGTTGCGCAGCTGACATCCCAGCAGCGCATCAAGGCCATCATTGGCGCTTCCTCCGGTAACCTGGTCGAATGGTTCGACTTCTATATTTACTCGTTCTGCGCGCTGTACTTCTCGCACGCCTTCTTCCCTTCCGGTAACCCGACGACGCAGCTGCTGCAGACGGCCGGCATCTTTGCTGCCGGCTTCCTCATGCGTCCCGTGGGCGGCTGGCTGTTCGGCCGCATCGCCGACAAATACGGCCGCCGCCAGTCGATGATGATTTCCGTGCTGATGATGTGCGGCGGCTCGCTGATGATCGCCGTGCTGCCCACGTATGAAACCATCGGCGCCTTCGCCCCGTTCCTGCTGCTGGTGGCGCGCCTGTTCCAGGGCTTGTCCGTGGGCGGCGAATACGGTACCAGCGCCACTTACATGAGCGAAGTGTCGGAATCGGGCAAGCGCGGTTTCTTCGCCTCGTTCCAGTACGTGACCCTGATCGGCGGCCAGTTGCTGGCCTTGCTGGTGCTGGTGGTCTTGCAGCAATTGCTGACCCTGGAAGAATTGCGTGCCTGGGGCTGGCGCATCCCGTTCGTCTTCGGCGCCTTGGCGGCCCTCGTGTCGCTGAACCTGCGTAAATCCCTGACGGAAACGACCACCGCCAGCGAGCGCAAGGACAAGGACGCGGGCAGCTTGCGCGGCTTGCTCAAGCACAAGCGCGCCTTCATCACCGTGCTCGGCTTTACGGCCGGCGGCTCGCTCGTGTTCTACACGTTTACCACCTACATGCAGAAATACCTGGTCAACACGGCCGGCATGGATACCAAGACGGCCAGCGCTGTCATGACGTGCGCCTTGCTCGTCTACATGATTTTGCAGCCCGTGTTCGGCGCCTTGTCGGACCGCATCGGCCGCCGCACCTCGATGCTGTTCTTCGGCGGCCTGGCCACCCTGTGCGTGTTGCCGATCATGCATGCCTTGAAAGACATCACCAGCCCGTACGCGGCGTTTGGCCTGATCATCATCGCGCTGGCCATCATCAGCTTCTATACGTCGATCAGCGGTTTGATCAAGGCGGAAATGTTCCCCGTCGAAGTGCGCGCGCTGGGCGTGGGCCTGTCGTATGCGGTCGCCAACGCCATGTTCGGCGGTTCGGCCGAATACGTGGCGCTGCAGTTCAAGGCCTGGCACGTGGAAGAGTATTTCTATTGGTACGTGACCATCATGTGCCTGATTTCCTTCATCGTGGCCATCCGCATGCCGGACCCGAGCCGCTCGGGACTGCTGAAGTAAGCTTGCCGTAAAATAAGGGGACACTGCGGTGTCCCCTTTTTCATCACCGCCTTTTTATCGTGCCGAACAGGAGTTTCCATGTCGTATGTCATTGCCGCAGCCATCCAGCCCAGCGTTCCCGTCAGCGGCAGCGTTGATACTTTTCCCGTTCACCGCATCTATTGCGTGGGCCGCAACTATGTCGACCATGCCCAGGAAATGGGCCACACGGGCCGCGAGGCGCCGTTTTTCTTCATGAAACCTGCCGACGCCGTGCTGCCCGTGCCTGCCGGCACGACGGGCGAGTTGCCGTATCCGGCGCAGACGCAGGATTTCCAACACGAGATGGAACTGGTGGTGGCCATCGGCAAGGGCGGCAGCGATATCGGCGTGGCCGATGCGCTGGATCACGTGTGGGGCTATGCGATCGGCCTGGACATGACGCGCCGCGACGTGCAGGGCGCGGCGAAAAAGCAGGGCCGTCCGTGGGAGACGGGCAAGGCGTTCGAGCACTCGGCGCCCATCGGTTCCATCACCCCGGCCGCGCAGGCGGGCGACGTCAGCCATGCCGCCATCACCCTGCACGTGAATGGCGAGTTGCGCCAGGGCAGCAGCATCGACATGCTGATCTGGAATGTGGCGGAAACCATCGCCGACCTGTCGACCTACTTTACCTTGCAGCCCGGCGATCTGATCTACACGGGCACGCCGGCCGGCGTGGCGGCCGTGCAGCGCGGCGACGAACTGGTTGGGGCCATCGATGGCCTGGAGACCTTGCGCGTGAAAGTGGTCTAAGTTGTCAAGGAGACTGGCATGATGAATGACACGTATGCTGTGGCGCAACCCACGCGGGCCGGGATCGACGCCCTGGCGGGGCCGGCCCTGCTGGAATTTGGCACGGGCTGGTGCGGCCACTGCCGCGCCACCCAGGCGCCGCTGGCTGCCGCCTTTGCACAGCACCCCGAGGTGCCGCACCTGCGCGTGGAAGACGGCCCCGGCCGCGCCCTGGGACGTTACTTCCGGGTGAAACTGTGGCCGACCTTGATTTTCCTCAAGGATGGCCAGGAAGTGGCGCGCCTCGTGCGCCCGCTCGACAGCGCGGAGATCGCCAAGGCGTTCGCCCTGATCGACGCGTAGGCGGTTTCCATCATTTCTTGCCGCACCGCACCACTGCGCGTATCATAAGCCGCTTACAGCAAGATCAACCGCATCCTTCGTGATGCAGGCGCGATCATCGCCGGCCCGCTCCACCCGGAGGGGCCGCAGGCAAGGATTCACCACAAATGACCGATGCCGCGATGCCGACGCGCGGGTCTGGTACGGAATGCCTGGCGATACGCCGGGCCTGATACACGTCGCCCATCCCCTGACGCCTTTCCTGCCGTGCCCCGGGTAACCGGATGGCGCACGACCGTTGTTTCTCTAAATCAGCACTGATCGCAGCGCGATAGCGCGCGTTTGTTCACCGTTGTCTGCCGTTAACAACGGCGTGTTGCTGCGTGGAATTTGTTTGCGAATTTAATAGCAAATTCACAGCAAATACGTCCGCGCACGGCTATGATATGTGAACCGCGCGCCTAGACAACGTGCTGTGCTGCTGCCTGAAAAAACATCCAGAGAATGGCCTTTAGACACCCTCCCCAAGGAGCGCAGTAAATGAGCACCCCCCCCAAGAAAAATTCCCCCGGCACGGTGCTGTTCGCCAGCCTGATCGGCACCACCATCGAGTTCTTTGACTTTTATATCTACGCCACCGCCGCCGTGCTGGTGTTTCCGAAACTGTTCTTCCCCGCCGGCGACCCGTCGGCCGCCGTGCTGCAGTCGCTGGCCACGTTCGCCATCGCCTTCTTCGCCCGTCCCATCGGTTCGGCCGTGTTCGGCCACTTCGGCGACCGCATCGGCCGCAAGGCGACCCTCGTGGCCGCCTTGCTGACCATGGGTATCTCCACCGTCATCATCGGCTTGCTGCCGACGTATGCCGCCATCGGCACCCTGGCGCCGCTGCTGCTGGCGCTGTGCCGTTTCGGCCAGGGCCTGGGCCTGGGCGGCGAGTGGGGCGGCGCGGTACTGCTGGCCACGGAAAACGCGCCACCGGGCAAGCGCGCCTGGTACGGCATGTTCCCGCAGCTGGGCGCGCCGATCGGCTTCTTCCTGTCGGGCGGCATCTTCCTGCTGCTGAGCGAAACCATGACCGATGAGCAATTCTTCAGCTACGGCTGGCGCATCCCGTTCCTCGCCAGCGCGCTGCTGGTCATTGTCGGCCTGTACGTGCGTCTGAAGATCACGGAAACGCCGGACTTCCAGAAAGTCATCGACAAGAACGAGGTCGTCAAACTGCCGGTGGCCACCGTGTTCCGCCAGCATGGCCGCATGTTGTTCCTGGGCACCATCATCGCCCTGGCCACTTTCGTGCTGTTCTACCTGATGACGGTGTTCGCGCTGAGCTGGGGTACGACCAAGCTGGGTTTCACGCGCAAGGAATTCCTCGTCGTGCAGCTGTTTGCCGTGCTGTTCTTCGCCCTGACGATTCCATTCTCGGCCGTGCTGGCCGACCGCCGCGGCCGCCGCGCCACCCTGATCTGGGTCTCCGTCGCCATTGCCATCTTCGGCCTGGTGCTCGCGCCCATGTTCGGTTCGGGCGTGACGTGGGAAGTGACGGTCTTCATGGCCGTCGGCCTGGGCCTGATGGGCATGACCTACGGACCGCTGGGCACGATGTTGTCCGAACTGTTCCCGCCCGAAGTGCGCTACACGGGCGCGTCGCTGACGTTCAACCTGGCCGGCATCCTGGGCGCCTCGCTGGCGCCGTACATCGCCACCTGGCTGGCCACGAACTATGGCTTGCAGTACGTGGGCTATTACCTGTCGCTGGCAGCCGTGCTGACCCTGGGCGCGCTGCTGATGGTAGGCAAGCCACGCGAGGGCAAGGAAGCCTGGCAGTAACACCCCTCTGACCCCAGCGGTCCCGAAAGCCGCCAGCTGCAACGCTGGCGGCTTTTTTTGTCGGTAAAACACCACGCCGCCCGCCTGCCGAGATTCTTGTTGACAGTCAAAATCGGCTGGTGGTAAGGTGTGCACACGTGTGCAATGCAGTGCAAGTCTTGAAAAAGCACATCCCTGGACAGTGACACCGCAAGATAGCGGTGCGGTCTGAAGTACCACAACGACAACAAACTTGGAGTGAGACGATGAAGATGCGCAATGTTGCGATTGCTATAAGCCTGGCCCTGCCGATGACGGCCATGGCCGCCGAGGAACGCCTGTCCGTGCTGTGTTCGGCCGACATGGAGTGGTGCCAGCTGATGAAGAACCGCTTCGAGGCGGAAAGCAAGATCAAGGTATCGATGATCAGGAAGAGCGCCGGCGAGGCCTACGCGAAGATCCGCGCCGAAGCGTCGAACCCGAAATCGGACATCTGGTGGGGCGGCACGGGCGACCCGCACCTGCAAGCGGCCGCCGAAGGCTATACGGAAGAATACAAGTCGCCCACCCTGCCCAAGCTGCAGCCGTGGGCGCTCAAGCAGGCCGAGACGGCCAAATACCGCACCGTCGGCATCTACATCGGCATCCTGGGCCTGGCCTACAACGAAAACGTGCTGAAGAAGAAAAACCTGCCGCCGCCGCAATGCTGGAAAGACCTCGTCAAGCCCGCCTACAAGGGCGAGATCGAGATGGCCAACCCGAACTCCTCGGGCGCTGCCTACAACGCGCTGGCCACCGTGGTGCAGCTGTTCGGCGAAGAGGAAGCCTTCGATTTCCTGGCGAAAATGGGCCAGAACGTCAGCAAGTATCCGAACGCGGGCGTGGCGCCCGGCGAGGACGTGGGCCGCGGCGAAGCGGGCGTGGCCATCGGTTTCATGCATGACCTGATGAAGCTCACCGTGGCCGGTTTCCCCGTGAAAGTCTTGCCGCCCTGCGAAGGCACGGGTTACGAGATCGGCTCGATGAGCATCGTCAAGGGCGCGAAAAACATGGAGCAGGCAAAGAAATTCTATGAATTCGCCCTGCGTCCCGACGTGCAGAGCGAAGCCGTGAAAGCGCTGGCGTTCCAGATCCCGTCCAATGTGGCCGCCACCATTCCCGCCGCCTCGCCCCGCCTGGAAAACATCAAGACCATCAACTACGACTTCGCCAAGTATGGCGCCTCGGACACGCGCAAGCGCTTATTACAGCGCTGGACGACGCAGATTTATTCTGCCGGCAATTAAGGCGTAAAGACTGTCATCGTACCGAACCTGCCGCATGCCGCAATGGCCATGCCGGCGGGTCTACTTAGCTGGATAGAGACCTCATGAAAAAGATATTTTACGGCTGGCTGCTGGCCGCCCTGGCAGCGTTGTGCCTGTTGCCCTGGCAGCAACAGGAAGCGGGATTGTTTGCCGGCGAATGGTTGCGCGACGGCCAGTTCTTCAGTGACCGTGGCGCACCGGCCGTGCTGCACCTGCTGTCGTTCGGCGCCTGGCCGCTGAGCGTGTTCTTCGCCCTGATCGCCGCCAGCGCCGCGCTGGTGGCCGGCAATGTGCCGCGCAAGACCCTGGGCCTGGGCCAGATCGCCATCGGCGGCGCCGGCTTGCTGTGGCTGGCATGGCTGGGCTGGGGGCCGCTGGCCGCCAGCACGGGCCTGGGCTTTGGCGCGCTGCTGCTGGCGCTGTGCCTGCTGTTCCTCCTCACCTCGGGCGCCGCAGCCTGCGGCGTCTGCCGCGGCGACGCCTTCGTCGCCGGCGCCATCGGCCTCATTATTTGCCTGATCTCCCTGTTCGTGCTGTTCCCCGTCGCGCTGATCCTCGTCAGCGCCGGCCAGCCCATGGATGATGGCGGCACGGGTGCCGCGGCCCTGGCGCGCCGCCTGGCGGACCCCGGCATCTGGAGCCTCAATTGCGTGTCCGGTCCCGGCCGCTGCGGCGTGGCCTGGAACACCCTGGCGCTGGCGCTGCTAACGGGCGTGTCGGCCACCTTCCTCGGTCTCGTGTTCGCCCTCTTGGTGACGCGCACCAATGGCCGCTGGGTACGCCCGATGCGCGCCATTACGATACTCCCCATCGTCACACCGCCTTTCGTGCTGGGCCTGGCCCTGATCCTGCTGTTCGGCCGCAACGGTGCCATCACGGGCCTCGTCGGCGACCTGTTCGGTATCGAGCAGAGCCGCTGGCTGTACGGCATGACGGGCGTGTGGCTGTCGCAGATGCTGGCCTTTGCGCCGATCGCCTTTATGACATTAATTGGTGTGGTGGAGGGCGTCAGCCCTTCGCTGGAAGAAGCGTCGGGCACCCTGGGCGCCAGCAGCTGGCAAACCTTCGTCAAGGTGTCGCTGCCCTTGATGCGTCCCGGCATCGCCAATGCCTTTTTGCTGTGCTTTATCGAAAGCATGGCCGACTTCGGCAACCCGATGGTGCTGGGCGGCAATTTCCACGTGCTGTCGACGGAAATCTTCTTTTCCGTGGTGGGCGCCTCGAACGACCAGGGCCGTGCCGCCACCCTGGCCATCGTGCTGCTGACCTTTGCCGTGGGCGCCTTCTTCATCCAGAACTTGTGGCTGGGCAAGAAATCGTATGTGACGGTGACGGGCAAGGCCGACCACGGCGGCCACGCCTCGCTCAACCCGCGCCTGAAAACCACGCTGTGGACCATCGCCCTGCCATGGTTCGCCTTCACGGCCCTGATCTACGGCACGGTGGTGGCGGGCGGCTTCGTGAATAACTGGGGCCAGGACAACGCCTTCACCTTGCGCCATTACATCGACGCTTTCGGCATCACGGCGGGCGCTTCCGGCTGGCACTGGACGGGCCAGGCCTGGCCGTCGCTGTTCACCACCTTGACGATTTCGGCCATCGCCGCGCCCTTGACGGCCTTTGTCGGCATCCTCTCGGCCTGGCTGCTGGTGCGCCAGCAATTCGCCCTGAAAAGCGCGTTCGAGTTCGGCACCATGCTCAGCTTTGCCATTCCCGGCACCGTCATCGGCATCAGCTACATCCTGGCGTTCAACTCGGCGCCCATCGAGTTGACGGGCACGGCGACGATTTTGATCCTGTGCTTTGTCTTCCGCAACATGCCGATGGGCTTGCGTACGGGCATCGCCGCCATGCGCCAGCTCGACGGCAGCCTGGACGAGGCCTCGATCACCCTGGGCGCCAGCAGCTGGACCACCATGCGCAAGGTCATCCTGCCGCTGTTGCGCCCGGCCATCGCCTCGGCCCTCGTGTATGGCTTCGTGCGTTCGATCACGTCGATCTCGGCCGTCGTCTTCCTCGTCAGCGCCGATTACGACATGGCCACGTCCTACATCATCGGCCTGGTGTCGAACGGCAACTACGGCACGGCGATTGCCTACGCCACGGTCTTGATCGTCGTCATCCTGCTGTGCATCCAATTGATCCATTTGCTGGTCGGCAAGCGCCGCCTTCGCCGCGTGAGCGCCGAAAAAACGCTGCCGGCCGCCGTTCCCAACCTGGAAAAGAGCTACGCATGAACCACTTTACTACCCAAGCAACAGAGCTTGCCGCGCTGGAATTCGACGGCGTCACCAAGCGCTACGGCAAGGCCCTGGCCGTGAACGACGTCTCGTTCACCATCGCGCCGCGCACCATGGTCACCCTGCTGGGCCCCAGCGGCTGCGGCAAGACCTCGACCCTGCGCCTGATCGCCGGCCTGGAACGCGTCAGCGCCGGACGCATCCTGCTGGCCGGCGAGGACGTCACCTTGACCTCGGCCGCCGAGCGCGACGTCAGCATGGTGTTCCAGTCCTACGCCCTGTTTCCGCACATGACGGTGCTCGACAACGTGTGCTACGGCCTCATCGTGTCTGGTGAAACCAAGCCGCGCGCCGTGGAACGGGCGCAGGAAAGCCTGCGCCTGGTGGGCCTGGCCGACTTTGCCGCGCGCTTCCCGAACGAGTTGTCGGGCGGCCAGCAGCAGCGGGTGGCCGTGGCCCGTTCGCTGGTGCTGCAGCCCAAGGTGCTGCTGCTGGACGAACCGCTGTCGAACCTCGATACGAAACTGCGCCGCCGCGTGCGCGACGAGATCCGCGACATCCAGGTCAAGCTGGGCTTGACGGCCGTGTATGTCACGCATGACCAGGAAGAGGCGCTGGCCATTTCCGACCAGATCATCGTGATGAACCGGCAAGTGATCGCGCAAAAGGGCACGCCGCACGAGCTGTTCGAATCGCCGGCCGACAAATTCGTCGCCGACTTCATCTGTAACGCCAACATCGTCGATGGCGTGATCGAAGCGGTGGCCGACGGCAAGGCCACCTGCGTCATGGGCAAGTTGCGGCTGCGTCTGCCATGCCGCAGCCAGCGCAGCGGCGAAGCGAGTTTCGCCGTGCGTCCGGAAGCGATCCTGCTGTCGCCTGCGCAGCCCGACAGCGCCATGGTGGTGCGCGTGGCGCGCGCCACCTACCTGGGACGCGAAATGCAATACACGCTCGACACGCCGGTCGGCGAACTGTTTGCCGTCTCGCACGACTTGAGCCAGGTTTTCACGCAAGGCACATCGGTCGCCATGACCGTACACGAACATGGCGCAGCCATCATTGGAGGACAAGCATGACAGATATGACACAGGCAGCGGCACTGGCCGACGCGGCCACCCTGGAGCGCTATGCCTACGCCCGGCACATCATCCGCCAGGCCGGCGAGATTGCGCTGGGCATGTTTCACCGCCGCACGGAACTGGTGATCGAGGAAAAGGGCTTGCAGGACATGGTCAGTATCGCCGATCGCATGGTGGAAGACTATGTGCGCGCGCAAATCGCCGCGCGTTTTCCTGACGACGCCGTGGTGGGCGAGGAGCGGGGCGGCGGGGCGTCGGACGCGCACTGCGTGTGGGTCATCGACCCCATCGACGGCACGGCCTGTTTCGTCAACGGCATGCTGGCCTGGTGCGTGTCGATTGGCGTGCTGGTCGACGGCAAGCCGGCCATCGGCGCCGTGTACGACCCGAATGCGGACGAGCTGTTCCACGCCTGCCAGGGGCAGGGCGCCTACGTGGCGGCGAAGGCCGGCGAAACGCGGCTGCGCGTCAACGACGTGGCCAGCTTGCAGGGCGGCGTGCTGGGCGTGGGCTTTTCGCACCGCGTGGGCACCGACACCTTTTTACCGTTCCTGCTCGACGTGCTGGAAGAGGGCGGCATGTTCATCCGCAACGGTTCCGGCGCGCTGATGATCGCCTATGTGGCGGCCGGGCGCCTGATCGGTTATTTCGAGCCGCACATCAATTCCTGGGATTGCCTGGCCGGTATCGTGCTCGTCAACGAGGCGGGCGGGCGCTGCAATGATTTCCTGGCCGATAACGGCCTGGAAAAGGGCAATCCCATCCTGGTGGGCGGCCCCCGCCTGTATCCGCAACTGGCAGCGCTGGCCTTGCCGCGCTGTGCCTGAGCACATTTTATTGAAAGGGAGGACAGGCGTCCGGCGAGGGGCGCGCGGAGTGGCAACACACTGTTGAGCATCATGAGTAATCCACCACCATAAAAACAAGCAGGAGACAAAATGAAAAACGGGATGAAAAACGAGATGAACACCATGCAGTTGAACAAGATCGCCGCCGTATTCTTGCTGGCAGTGCCAGGCTGCGTGCTGGCTGAATCGAGCGTCGTCGTGTACGGCCGCATCCATGCGGGCTTCGACCGTATCGAAACGTCAAGCTCGGCCACGGCGCCGAATGGCGAATCCATTTCTCGCGTATCGGACAATTCCTCGAAGATCGGCTTCCGGGGAAGGGAAGACTTGGGCAATGGCAACACGGCCTTCTTCCAGATCGAGGGCAATGCCAAGCTGGACGATGGAACGGGCGTCATCAATAGCAAGGATACCTTTGTCGGGCTGGAAAACCCCGCCTATGGCCGCATCGCGCTGGGCCGCTTCGCCACGCCGATTCGCCAGATCAACGGCTACACCAACCGTTTCGTGGGCGAAGGCATCCAGGATGACGCCAACATCTCCCAGCTGGGCGGCGAAGGCTTCAACCGCCGCAGTTCGAACGCCGTCAGCTACCGCACGCCCGTGCTGCAAGGCTTCAGCGCCACGATTTACCGCGCCAGCGAAAACGAGGCATCGAACGGCGACCGCATCTATTCGGGCATCGTGCAATACGTGAACGGCCCCATCAAGGGAGCCGTCGGCTATGAAAAGCACAAGGACTTGCGTCCCGGCTTCAGCGAAAAGATGTTCCGCGCCGTGGGCAATTACAACTTCGGCGGCGGCGGCGGCGACGTGGGCGTGGCCTGGAACCGCATGGTGTATGACGTGGCCGGCGGCGACTTGCAGCGCGACTACTTCACCATCACGGGCGCCTACAAGGCGGGCGGCGGTTCCTTCATCGGCCGGTTCGGCGTGGCAGGCGACGTGTCCGGCAGCGCGCCCAACGGCAGCAGCGTGACCATCAAGGCGACCACCCTGGTGCGCGGCGACGACAGCGGCGCCAAGCAGGCCACCCTGGGCTACGAGTATTACCTGTCCAAGCGCAGCACCGTCTACGCCTACTATACGCAAACGAATAACGACAGGAACGCCAACTACACGTTTGGCGGCAATGCCTTCGCCGCCACCAAGAAGGGTGCCAAGCTCAGCGGTGTGATGCTGGGCGTCATCCACCTGTTTTAACCTTTTTTGCCCGGAAATGCACACGTGTGCATTTCCGGGCAGCATTATCCCGACTATCAAGGAGATGGAAATGATTCAAGTGGCATTGTTCGGCGCCGGGCGCATCGGCCGCATTCACGCCGGCAATCTGGTGCGCCAGCCTGGCGTGCGCCTGAAATACGTGGTTGACGTGCATGCGGGTGCGGCGGCGGAAGTGGCGGCCCTGCATGGCGCCAGCGTCGCCAGCGTGGAAGCGGTGCTGGCCGACCCTGAAGTCAAGGCCGTGCTGATCGCGTCGAGCACGGATACGCATGCGGACCTGATCGTGCGCGCGGCGGCCGCCGGCAAGGCCATCTTTTGCGAAAAACCCGTCGACCTGACGCCGGAGCGTGCGCGCGCCGCCGCCGTTGCCGTCAAGGATGCTGGCGTGCTGTGCATGATCGGTTTCCAGCGCCGCTACGACCCGACTTTCAATGCCGTCAAGACACGCATCGAAGCGGGCGAGATCGGCGCGCCCGAATTGCTGGTCGTCACCAGCCGCGATCCCGGCCCGCCACCCGTGAGCTACATCAAGGTCTCGGGCGGCATCTTCAAGGATATGCTGATCCACGATTTCGACATTTTCCGCTGGATACTCGACGATGAAGCCGTCAGCGTGCACGCCACGGGCAGTTGCCTCGTCGACCCCGCCATCGGCGAGGCAGGGGACCTGGACACGGCCGTCGTCACCATCCGCACGGCCAAGGGACGTTTGTGCCAGATCAATGCCTCGCGCCGCGCCGCCTACGGCTACGACCAGCGCTTCGAAGTGCTGGGCAGCGCCGGCATGCTGCAGGCAGGCAACCACAAGCCGACGGAAGTGACGGCCTATGGTTCGGTGAACGTCAGCGTCGACAGGCCGGAAGACTTTTTCCTGGAACGCTACCGCGCCGCCTACGCCAGCGAAATGGCGCACTTTTTCGACGCCTTTGCCCATGGCGCGCCCTTGCGCACCACCGTCCATGATGGCTTGAAGGCACTGGAACTGGCCGAGGCGGCTACCGTGTCATGGCGCGAACAGCGCATCGTGCAATTGTCATAAGGAATGCATGTCATGAAGAATACGACTGAATTTGCCCAGGGACGCGCGCTGGACGTCATTTGCCTGGGCCGCCTGGCGGTGGACCTGTACGCGCAGCAGATCGGCAGCACCCTGGAAGACGCGACCAGTTTCGCCAAGTACCTGGGCGGCTCGTCGGCGAATATCGCCTTCGGCACGGCCCGCCTGTGCTTGAAGTCCGCCATGCTGTCGAAAGTGGGCGACGACCACATGGGGCGTTTCTTGACGGACACCTTGGCGAAAGAGGGTTGCGACGTCAGCCATGTCGGCATCGACGGTGACCGTTTGACGGCGCTGGTGATGCTGGGCATCAAGGATAAGAACACCTTTCCCCTGATTTTCTACCGTGAAAATTGCGCCGACATGGCCATCGAGCCATCCGCCGTCGACGCCGCCTTCATCGCTTCCAGCAAGGCCCTCTTGATCACCGGCACGCATTTTTCGACGGCTGCCATGCACGCCGTCAGCACGCAGGCCCTGAAATTGGCGCGCGCCAACAACGTGCGCACCGTGATCGACATCGATTACCGGCCCGTGCTGTGGGGACTCTCAGGCAAGGCGGACGGCGAAACGCGTTTCGTCTCGAACGACGGCGTAACGCGCCACCTGCAGGCGATCCTGCCGCAATTCGACCTGATCGTCGGCACGGAAGAGGAATTCATGATCGCCGGCGGCGGCGCCGACATCATGGCCAGTTTGCGTGCCGTGCGTGCCGTGAGCGGTGCCACGCTGGTCGTCAAGCGGGGGCCGCTGGGCTGCGCCGTCATCGACGCGGCCATTCCAGCCAGTCTCGATGAGGCTTTCAACTATCAGGGCGTGCGCGTCGAAGTGCTGAACGTGCTGGGTGCCGGGGACGCGTTTCTCTCGGGCTTTTTGAAAGGCTGGCTGCGCGGCGAGGATTACGAGGCGTGCTGCCGCTATGCGAATGGCTGCGGCGCCCTCGTCGTGTCGCGCCACGGCTGCGCACCGGCCATGCCGTCGCCCGTGGAGCTCGACTATTTCCTCGCCAATGCGGCGAAACTGACGCAACCGGACCGGGACGCCACCTTGTCGCGCCTGCACCGCACGACGGTGGCGCGCCCGCAGTGGGACGAGCTGTGCGTGTTCGCGTTTGATCATCGCACGCAATTCTTTGAGCTGGCGCAACAGGGCGTTAGTGATGAAGCGCGGATTTCAACGCTGAAGCAACTGTTCGTGCAAGCCGTGGGCCAGACGGAAGCGGCGCGTGGCTTGCAGGGCGGCACGGGCGTGCTGATCGATGACCGTTATGGCGTCGATGCGCTCAACGATGCGACCGGGCGCGGCTGGTGGATCGGCCGTCCTGTCGAGATGCCGGGATCGAACCCGCTGCAGTTCGACTGGGGCCGCTCGCTGGCGTCGCGCCTGACGCAGTGGCCGAAGGAACACGTGATCAAGTGCCTGGTGCAGTTGCACCCGGACGATACGCCGGAAAACCGCCTGGAGCAGGAAGCGCAGATCAAGGGCTTGTACGACGCGGCGCAAATCACGGGGCATGAGTTGCTGTTGGAAATTATTCCTGCGAAGTCGCTGCCGCAGCAAGACGACACGGTCTTGCGCGCCGTCAAGCGCCTGTACAACCTGGGCATTTACCCGGAATGGTGGAAGCTGGAAAGCATGTCAGCCCAGCAATGGCAAGCCATCGATGCCCTCGTGCACGAGCGC